>NZ_JBITLV010000001.1:0-1304065 GCF_044465595.1 Spongisporangium articulatum
CCCGGCGCCCGCCGCCCCGGCGCCGATGGCCCCGGCGCCCGCCGCCCAGCCGGCGGCCCCGGCGGGGGCGGCGGGGCCCCCCCCCCCCCCCCCCCCCCCCCCCCCCCCCCCCCCCCGGGGGGGGGGGGGGGGGGGCCGCCGCCCCCCCCGCCACCGCGTGCTTTACCCCAAAACCATTCCCCCGGAGGCGATCACAGCATGCTGCTCGTCAACCAGCTCATCACCGGGATCGGCATCGGAGCAGTCCTGCTGCTCGTCGCCCTCGGGCTGTCCCTGACCTTCGGTCAGATGGGCGTCATCAACATGGCGCACGGCGAATTCATCATGGCCGGCGCGTACACCGTCTACTGCCTGCAGCAGGTCATCTCCAGCGTCGGCGTCTCGTTGTTCGTGGCCATCCCCGTCGCCTTCGCGGTCGCGGGCCTGATGGGAGTCATCCTCGAGGTGACCCTGATCCAGCGGCTCTACGCCCGCCCGCTCGACACGCTGCTCGTCACCTGGGGCGTCTCGCTGATCCTCCAGCAGGCGGCCCGCAGCATCTTCGGCGCGCCCAACAAGCAGGTCGACGCACCCGAGTGGCTGACCGGCAGCATCGACATCGGGGGCGCCTCGATCGCCGAGAAGCGGCTCTTCATCCTGGTTCTCGCCGTCCTGGTCGTGCTGGCCCTGAGCGCGGCGCTGAAGTACACGCCGCTGGGCCGCCGGATCCGCGCCGTGGTGCAGAACCGCAACCTGGCCGCCGTGTCGGGCATCCCGACCGCCACGGTCGACCGGCTCACCTTCTTCATCGGTTCCGGCCTGGCCGGCGTCGCGGGCGTCGCCCTCACCCTGCTCGGGCCGATCGGCCCGAACCTGGGCACCGTCTACATCATCGACGCCTTCCTGGTCGTCGTGGTCGGCGGCATCGCCCAGCTGAAGGGCGCCGTCATCACGGCGTTCGCCCTGGGCATCCTGCAGGCCTACATCGAGTTCGAGACCGCGGCCACCAGCGCGAAGGTCATCGTCTTCGTCCTGATCGTCGCCTTCCTGCAGTGGCGGCCGCAGGGCCTGTTCACCGTGCGGACGAGGAGCCTCGCATGAGCACCGTCACCGAAACCGCCGCCCCGTCACGCTTCTCGGTGCGCAGCCCGCAGGCCCGCGCGCTGGCCGGGTTCGCGCTGGCCGCCGTCCTGCTGTTCGCCGTCGCCCCGGCCGCCCTGCCGCAGTTCCGCCTCGACCTGCTCGCGAAGTACCTGTGCTTCGGCATGGTCGGCATCGGCATCGGGCTGGCCTGGGGCCGGGGCGGCATGCTCGTCCTGGGCCAGGGCGTGTTCTTCGGCCTGGGCGGCTACGCGATGGCCATGCACTTCAAGCTGGCCGACGCCGCGGCGCTGGGCGGGCCGGACAGCCTGCCCGACTTCATGCAGCTGTACGGCAGTTTCGACGCCGTCCCGTTCTGGTGGGAGCCGTTCCGCTCACCGGTCGTGGCCCTGATCGCCGTGGTCGCCCTGCCGATGCTGGTCGCCTTCGGGCTCGGCTCGATGATCTTCCGGCGCCGGGTCCGGGGCGCCTACTTCGCGATCCTGAGCCAGGCCCTGGCCGCGGCCCTGGCCCTGCTGATCGTCGGCAGCCAGGAGAAGACCGGCGGCACCAACGGTCTCACCGACATCCAGGCCTTCTTCGGCTACAGCCTCGACGACCCGGTCAACCGGACGATGATCTACTACATCGCCGCCGCGATCGTGCTCGTGCTGGTCGCGGTCGTGCGCCAGCTGATGCAGAGCCGCTACGGCGAGGTGCTGGTGGCGGTGCGCGACGCCGAGGAGCGGGTCCGCTTCCTCGGTTACGACCCGGCCAACATCAAGATCTTCGCCTACGTCGTGGCGGCCGGTATGGCCGGCATCGGCGGCGCGATGTTCGTGTCGGTGGTCGGGGCGATCAACCCCTCCAGCATCGGCATCGTGCCCTCGATCGGTTTCGTGATCGGGGTCGCGGTCGGCGGTCGGAGCTCGCTGCTCGGGCCGATCGTCGGCGCCGTCGCGGTGGCCTGGGCCAGCACCTCGCTGTCCGAGGCCTACCCCGACTCGTGGAACTACTTCTACGGCGCGCTGTTCATCGTCGTCGTGGCCTTCCTGCCCGGCGGGGTCGCCTCGCTCGGCCCGATCATCCGGCAGCGGCTGGCCGGGGTGCCGAAGGAGGACGTCGTCCTCGAGGTCCCGCCCGGCCCCGACGGGGCCGCGGTGCTGGAGGCGGGCATCGAGGCCGAGACCGCCGCCGAGGACGACGAGACCGGCGATCCGGCACCGGAGACCGACGAGCCCGAGACCGTGAAGGGAGGCCAGGCATGACCGACCAGATCTTCGCCGGCCTGAAGATCCGCGACCTCAAGGTGGTGTTCGACGGTTTCGTCGCCGTCGGCGGCGTCGACCTCGAGGTGCCGCGCAACGACATCCGGTTCCTGATCGGCCCGAACGGCGCCGGCAAGACGACCATCGTCGACGCGGTCACCGGGCTCGTGAAGTCCACCGGCACCATCGAATTCGGCGAGCAGAAGCTCCACGGCAAGAAGGTGCACCAGATCGCCCGGATGGGCATCGGGCGCACCTTCCAGACCGCGACCGTGTTCGAGGAGCTCAGCGTGCTGCAGAACCTCGACATCGCCGCGGGTGCCGGGCGCGGGGTGATGACCATGCTGCGCAAGCGCAAGGGCGTGCCCGAGGAGGTCGCCGAGGCGCTGGACACGATCAAGCTGACCAAGCAGCTGAACACCCCCGCTGGCATCCTGTCGCACGGCCAGAAGCAGTGGCTGGAGATCGGGATGCTGCTGGTCCAGGACTCGAAGCTGCTGCTGCTCGACGAACCCGTCGCCGGGATGAGCCACGACGAGCGCGACGCCACCGGTGAGCTGCTCAACGAGATCGCCGGTACCCGAACGGTCGTCGTGGTCGAGCACGACATGGACTTCATGCGGAAGTTCGCCCGCAGCGTCACGGTGCTGCACCAGGGCACCAAGCTCAGCGAGGGCACGGTCGCCGAGGTCCAGGGCGACCCGAAGGTCCAGGAGGTCTACCTGGGGCAGGCCGCGACCGAGGAGGCCATCGCCTCCGGCATGGTGAAGGAGAAGGCATGACCGCGACCGCCACCGAGCCCGAGGTCGTCAGCACCGGCGGCTCGATGCTCGAGTTCGTCGACGTGGAAGTCGGTTACGGCCGATCCATGGTGCTGCACGGGGTCTCCGTCTCCGTGCCCACCGACGGCGTCTCGGCCGTCATGGGCCACAACGGCGCGGGCAAGAGCACGCTGCTACGCGCCGCCACCGGCATCCTCAGACCGCGGTCGGGCAAGATCCTGCTGGCCGGTGAGGACATCACGAAACTGGCTCCGCACCAGCGGGTCGCGCGCGGCATGGCCTACGTCCCGCAGGGGCAGCAGTCGTTCCCGCACCTGACCACCACCGAGAACCTCCAGCTGATCGCGGACGGCCGCAAGAACGGCAAGAAGTCGATGGCCGAGGCGATCGAGATGTTCCCGATCCTGAAGGAGCTCGGCGACCGACGGGCGGGCCTGCTGTCCGGCGGTCAGCGCCAGCAGCTGGCCATCGCCCGGGCCCTGATCACCGAGCCGAAGCTGCTCCTGCTCGACGAGCCGACCGAGGGCATCCAGCCGTCGATCGTCTCCGAGATCGAGGACAAGATCATGATGCTCGTCGAGCGCGGCGGGCTCTCGGTGCTGCTCGTCGAGCAGCACGTCGGGTTCGCGCTGAAGGCGGCCCAGCACTACTACGTGCTGGAGTCCGGCCGGGTGACCAGCGAGGGCGCGGGCGGCGAGCAGGCTCAGGCCGCCGTGCGGGCGGCCCTGTCCGTCTGAGCACCGTCGACGGGTGCGGGGACCCGACGGCGTAGGGAACGCAGCCGGGCGGTGAGCCCGGCCGGTGGGCGGTACAGCCAGCCGGCCGGGCTCACCCGCGTCAGCCTGTGCAGGCCCAGGGACACCAGGACGGCGAACGCGGCCACCGGGGGCGTGTACGCCCAGCCGTCGGCGCGCGACGTGTCCCACACGGTGAGGCCCCACACCACCAGCACGATCACCGGCGTGTGCGCGAGGTAGACCGGCAGGGTTCGCGACCCGAGGTAGCGCAACGGCCGCACGCCGGTCAGTTGCGTGGCCAGCGCCACCCCGGCGACCAGACCGGCGAGCCGCACCAGCAGACCGACGCCGGGGGCGCCGTCCCAGCCCTGCCACTGCACCCCGGCCGCCAGGCCGGCCCACACCGCGACCAGACCGAAGGCCCGCGCCGGGCGCATCGTCTCGCCCAGGGCCAGCAGCCGGCCGCGCAGGTGCAGGCCGATCAGGAAGAAGACGTAGAACCGGACCAGGCCGTCCCAGCCCTGGTTCAGCTGCGGGACCAGGTCGGAGAAGAACACGGCCGACGCGACACCCGCGACGCCGAGTTGCACGGGCACCGGCACCCGCCGCGTCGCGCGGGCCAGAAGCAGCGCCATCACCAGGACCCAGAGGAACCAGAGCTCGAACCGGGGCCGGACGACGACCGCCAGGTACGACTCCAGCATCCGCAGCGGGTACAGGTGGTCGCCGGTGATCTGCGCGGCGGCCAGGGCGCTCGCCGAACCGACCGCCTCCCAGACGAGGTACACCCAGGTCAGCAGGAGGACCCGCCCGGTCAGCAGGTCGCGCCACGACTCCTGGACGCGCCGGGCCGCGAGGAGGCCGGAGATGGCGAAGAACAACGGCATCCGGACACCGGTGGCGAAGACGTGGAAGGTCGTCCACGCGGCCGAGGGCCGGCCGGCGGTCGCGAGCCATTCGGTGGTGTGCAGGAGCACGACGAGGGTGATCGCGAGGCCACGACCGACGTCGAGCCACGCGGTACGCGCCGCGGGGCGCGAGGGACTTGCCATCCTGGAGTGAGCCGTTCATCCGTGTCGAGAAAGATCGAATGTTCGGACAAATACCAGAACGCCGGACGGACCCGCAGTTAAACCGGGTCGAAGTACGTCCGTCCGGTGGAGGCGTGCTCGGCAGCCCAGCTCAGCAGGCCGGGGGTGCGCTTGGCCAGGGGTTCGGGCAGCTCGTCGGGGGCGAACCAGCCGACGTCGAGCGACTCGTCGTCGGCCACGTGCGCCTCGCCGTCGAGGTAGCGGCACCGGAACAGGTGGTCGACGTAGGCGGTCACGTCCCCGTTGGGGTACGTGATCGGGGGGACCGTGTGGACGGCGATCAGCGCCTCGACCGCGACGCTCACCCCGGTCTCCTCCCGCACCTCGCGCGCGATCGCCGCGGCCATCCCCTCCCCCGGGTCCGGGATGCCGCTGGGCAGCGCCCACCGGCCCGAATCGGCGCGCTGCCCGAGCAGGAGGCGACCGGCGTCGTCCTGCACGAGGGCGGTGACCCCGGGCAGCCAGAGCTGGGCGTGGCCGACGTGTGAGCGCAGCTCGACGATGAATTCGGGTACGGGCACGACCGACAGGTTAGGCGGGCGCCTGACCGCGGATGCCGGCCATCAGCGTGCGCATCCCGAAACCCAGCCACTCGTCGGTGGCGGCGCAGTCGGTCAACGGCCCGGCCGACTCGATGATGTGTGGGTACTTCTTCGGCGGGAGCGCCTGCAGGGCAGCCCATTTCGTGCGCATCTCCTGCTCCCGGGCCTCCTCGTCGGTGCCGAACGACAGGCCGGGCATGCCGGTGACCATGCTGGTCATGAACAGCAGCGCGTAGACGGCGAGCTGGGAGGCGCGCTCGGCGTCGAACCCACCGGCCCGCAACAGGGTCAGGGCGCGTTCCGTGATCTCGCGGCCGGGTTCGCTGAGCAGCACCCGCTTCTTCAGCAGCTCGGCCACCGCGGGGTGAGCGGCCAGCGGCGTGAGCAGCGCGTCGAGCAGGGCGCCCAGGCGAGCGTCCCACGGGCCGGTCGGGTCGTCGTCCGGTAGCCGCACCTCGAGCAGGACCGCCTCGGCGATGCCGTCGAGCAGCGCGTCCTTGTCCTTGAAGTGCCAGTACAGCGCCATCGGCGTGACCCCGAGATCGGTGGCCAGCCGCCGGATGGTCAGGGCGTCGATGCCCTCCGCATCGGCCAGGGCGAGCGCCGCCGAGGCCACCGCCTCGCGGCTCAACCGCTCCTTGGCCTGGGCTTTTGCCGCCGTCCGAGTCACCACGTTGACAACTATACACCGTACATGGTTGCCTGTGCGACGTAGATGTACGACGTACAGGTACGTCGACCAGTTACTACGTACGAGAGAGAGTTGAGGACGATGCGCAGGAGTCCTTGGGCCACGCTGGCAGTGCTGGCGCTCGCCCAGTTCATGGTGGTTCTGGACGTCACGATCGTGAACGTCGCGCTGCCCGACATGCAGGTCGAGCTCGGGTTCAGCGCCGACAACCTGCAGTGGGTGATCAGCGCCTACACGCTGGCCTTCGGCGGCTTCCTGCTGCTCGGCGGCCGGCTGGGCGACCTGCTCGGACGGCGCCGCGTGTTCGCCTCGGGGCTGGGGCTGTTCACCGCCGCGTCGCTGGCCGGCGGGCTCGCAACCTCCCAGGGGGTCCTGATCGCGGTGCGCGCCGTGCAGGGCTTCGGCGGGGCGCTGATGTCGGCGGCCGCGCTGTCGATCCTGACGGTGACGTTCGCCGCCGGGCGGGACCGGAACATCGCCATGGGTATCTGGGGCGGCCTGGCCGGCCTCGGCGGCACCCTCGGGGTCGTGGCCGGGGGTGTGCTCGTCGACGCCGCCGGCTGGGAGTGGGTGTTCTTCGTGAACGTCCCGATCGGGGTCGCCCTGCTGGCCCTGACTCCTTCGACCGTCGGCGACAGCCGGGTCGTGACCGACGGACCGCGCTCGTTCGACGTGCTCGGCGCCGTACTCGGTACCGGTTCGGTGCTGGCCATCATCTACGGCGTGATCCGGGCCGAGTCGCAGGGTTGGGGTTCCGCGGAGGTGCTGTCGTCGCTCGTCGGCGGGGCCGCGCTGCTGGCCCTGTTCATCGCCGCGGAGGCCCGCTCGACGTCGCCGCTGGTGCCGCTGCGGTTGTTCCGGTCACGCACGCTCAGCACGTCGACCGCCGCACTGGCCCTCAACGGCGGGGCGTTCCTCGCGATGTTCTTCCTGTCCGCACTGTTCCTGCAGCAGGTGAAGGGCCTCTCCGCGCTGGAGACGGGCCTGCAGTTCCTGCCCATGGGGATCGCGGCGATCGCCGGGGCCATGGTCGCGTCGGCCCTCGTCCCCCGGATCGGCACCCGACCCACCCAGGTCGTCTCGGCCGTCATCGGCGTCGCCGGGTTGCTGCTGCTGACGCAGGCCTCGGCGACGGGGTCCTACGTGACCGAGCTGCTGCCGGGCTTCCTGCTCTACGGCGCCGGCATCATGGGCATCGGCGTCCCGGCGCAGATCGGGGCCGTGTCGGAGATCTCGCACGAGGACGCCGGGGCGGCCGCGGGCATCGTCAGCACCGGCTACCAGGTCGGCGGCGCGCTCGGGCTGGCGGTCATCTCGACGCTGGCGACGTCGGTGGTGACGTCGTCCCTCACCGCGGGTGCCACCCAGGTCGAGGCCCTGGTCGACGGGTTCCACCGCGGCCTGCTGCTGGCCGCCGTGCTCGGCGCCGGCAACCTGCTGCTCGCCGCGGCCTCCCGCCAGCTGGTGCCGACGGAGGAGGAGCTCGCCGAGGCGATGGCCGTCGCCTGACCCTCGTTCGTGATCATGCAGAAACGCACCGTGCGATCGGGGTGAGCTCACCGCTCACCGCGACCTGCAGGGTGCGTTTCTGCATGATCACGAAGGAAGATGGGACGGTGATCAGTGACGAGGACCGACGACACCTGCTGCGCTGCGTCGAGCTGGCCGAGGAGGCGCTCGAGGCCGGGGACGAACCGTTCGGGTCCGTCCTCGTCGACGCGGACGGCGCGGTGCTGGCCGAGGCCCGCAACCGGGTGAACACCCTGGCCGACGAGACCGAGCACCCCGAGTTCACGCTGGCCCGCTGGTCGAACCGGCTCCAACCCGACGTCCGGGCCGCCGCCACCGTCTACACGTCGGGCGAGCACTGCCCCATGTGCTCGGCTGCCCACGCCTGGGTCGGGCTGGGCCGCATCGTCTACGCATCATCGAGCGAGCAGCTCACCGGTTGGCTGGCCGAGTTGGGTGTACAGGGCGGGCGCGTGCGCCCACTACCCGTGCAGGACGTCGCCCCGCACGTGCCGGTCGACGGCCCGGCCCCCGAGTTCGCCGACCGCATGCGCTCCCTGCACGCCAGACTCCACGGCGCCTGATCATCGTGTGGATTCGGCGGCGCCATGAGCCACCGGAGCCACACAGTGATCGCCTGGCCGGACATCGCGCTCACCACCGACGGGCAGAGGCCCGCCCGGGTGAACCGGGTGCCCACCTGAACCCCGCCGAGCGACGACACACGGTTGTCATCTGCGGGCCCTACCGTGCTCAGGCCGCCACGATGGACGAGGCATCGACGCACGCCCGGACAGCCCACGAACAGGACCGACATGCAGCTCTCACCGCACGAGCAGGAACGGCTGATGATCAGCTACGCCGCCGACCTGGCGTGGCGGCGCAAGGACCGCGGGCTGAAGTTGAACCACCCCGAGGCCACCGCCGTGATCGTCAGCTTCCTGCTGGAGGGCGCGCGCGACGGGCGCCGGGTCGCGGACCTGATGCAGGCCGGTCGCGAGGTGCTCAGCCGGGACGACGTGATGCCGGGGGTGCCCGAGATGCTCGTCGAGGTCCAGGTCGAGGCCACGTTCCCCGACGGCACGAAGCTCGTCACCGTCCACAACCCGATCCCCTGACGGAGGCCCGACATGCATCCCGGTGAGGTCATCCCCGTCGAGGGCGGCATCACGCTCAACGAGGGCTCCGAGGTCACGGTCGTGCACGTGACGAACACCGGCGACCGGCCCGTCCAGGTCGGCAGCCACTTCCACTTCTCCAGCTCGAACAAGGCCCTGGAGTTCGACCGCGAGGCGGCGTTCGGGAAGCGGCTGAACATCGCCGCCGGCACCGCCGTCCGGTTCGAGCCCGGCGTCGACCGCGACGTGGAGCTGGTCCCGCTGAAGGGGGCGCGCGTCGTCCCCGGCCTGTCGATCCCCGCGCCCGGAGAGTTGGATTCCTGATGGAGCTTTCGAGGGCTCGCTACGCCCAGCTGTACGGCCCGACGGTCGGCGACAAGGTGCGCCTGGCCGACACCGACCTGCTCATCTCGCCCACGGAAGACCTCTGCGGGGGGCCCGGAAAGGCCGGTGAGGAGGCCGTCTTCGGCGGCGGCAAGGTGCTGCGTGAGTCGATGGGCCAGGCCCGGGCGACCCGCGGCGAGGGCACGCCCGACCTGATCATCACCGGCGCGCTGGTGCTCGACCACTGGGGCGTGGTCAAGGCCGACGTGGGGGTGCGCGACGGGCGGATCGTCGCCCTCGGCAAGGCCGGCAACCCCGAGACGATGGACGGCGTCCACCCCGACCTCGTGGTCGGCCCCAACACCGAGATCCTGGCCGGGAACGGGAAGATCCTGACCGCGGGCGCGATCGACTGCCACGTGCACTTCATCTGCCCGCAGATCGTGCCCGAGGCGCTGGGCAACGGCATCACCACGCTGATCGGCGGCGGCACCGGGCCGGCCCACGGCACTCTGGCGACCACGGTCACCCCGGGCGCCTGGTACCTGGCCCGCATGCTCGAGGCGATGGACGGCCTGCCGGTCAACGTCGCCCTGCTCGGCAAGGGCAACACCGTCTCGCACGAGGCGATGTGGGAGCAGCTGCGGGCCGGCGCCTCCGGCTTCAAACTGCACGAGGACTGGGGGACGACGCCCGCGGCCATCGACGCCTGCCTCACCGTGTGCGACGAGTCGGGGGTGCAGGCCAGCATCCACACGGACACGCTGAACGAGGCCGGGTACGTCGAGTCGACGCTGGCCGCGATCCGCGGGCGCTCGATCCACAGCTACCACACGGAGGGGGCCGGCGGCGGGCACGCGCCCGACATCATCACCGTGGCAGGGCTTTCCAACATCCTGCCCAGCTCGACGAACCCGACCCGGCCGCACACCGTGAACACGCTCGACGAGCACCTCGACATGCTGATGGTCTGCCACCACCTGTCGCCGAGCATCCCCGAGGACCTGGCCTTCGCCGAGTCCCGCATCCGGCCGAGCACGATCGCCGCGGAGGACCTGCTGCACGACCTGGGCGCGATCTCGATGATCGGCTCCGACGCGCAGGCGATGGGCCGCATCGGCGAGGTCGTGCTGCGCACCTGGCAGACGGCGCACGCCATGAAGGTGCGCCGCGGCCTGCTGGAGGGTGACACCGACAACGACAACCTGCGGGCCCGCCGCTACGTCGCCAAGTACACGATCTGCCCGGCCGTCGCGCACGGCATGGAGCGGGAGATCGGCAGCATCGAGAAGGGCAAGCTCGCCGACCTGGTGCTGTGGGACCCGGCGTTCTTCGGCGTCCGTCCGCACGTCGTGGTCAAGGGCGGCATGATCGCCTGGGCGCAGATGGGCGACGCGAACGCGAGCATCCCCACGCCGCAGCCGGTCCTGCCGCGGCCGATGTTCGGCGCCGCTCCCCCGGTGGCCGCGGCCACGAGCGTGCACTTCGTCGCCCCGCAGGCGATCGAGGACGGCCTGGCCGAGCGGCTGAACGTGAACCGGCGCCTCGTGGGCGTCGAGAACGTGCGCAGCCGCGGAAAGGCCGACATGCCCGAGAACACCGCGACCCCGCACATCGAGGTCGAGCCCGACACCTTCACGGTGCGGATCGACGGCGAGGTGTGGGAGGAGCAGCCCGCCGAGACCCTGCCGATGGCCCAGCGCTACTTCATGTTCTGAGCGCCGGTCACGGAGCCGGCCGCAGCAGCGGCGGGTTGAGCGTGGTGGCCCGGCCGGCCCGGTAGAGGGCGGCCGGGCGGCCACGACCGGCCGTCAGCCGCGGGTCCCCGCCGTCCGGGCGGACCATGTCGTCGGCGGACAGCACCTTGCGGCGGAAGTTGGCCCGGTCGAGCGGCACCGCCCAGACCGCCTCGTAGACGGCCTGCAGCTCGCCGAGGGTGAACGTCGGCGGCACGAAACGGGTGGCCAGCGTGGAGTATTCGAGCTTCGCGGCGACCCGGTCGACGGCGTCGGCGAGGATCAGCGCGTGGTCGAAGGCCAGCTGCGGGCCCTGGTCGGATCTCCCGGGGGCCAGCTCACCGACCGGCCACCACCGGGCCCGGGCCGCGTCGGTCCCGGCCTGCGGTTCGGGCAGGTCGGGGGCGAGCGCCACGTGGGCCACCGACACCACGCGCATCCGCGGGTCGCGGTCGGGAGCGGAGTAGGTGCCGAGCTGCTCCAGGTGCACCCCGGCCGCGGCGACGTCCACCCCGGTCTCCTCGGCGAGTTCGCGGCGGGCGGCGGTCGCCGCGTCCTCGGACTCGAGCAGGAAGCCCCCCGGCAGCGCCCAGGCCCCGGCGAACGGTTCCCCGCCCCGCTCCACCAGCAGGACCGTGAAGACCCCGTTCCGGATCGTGAACAGGGCCAGGTCGACGGTGACCGCGAACGGCGGGAACGCCCGCGGGTCGTAGCCGGTCGTCACCCGGCCCTCGCGGGCCCGGGCGGCGGGGACAAGCCCCAGTCGCCGGCGACCAGGGCGTCGACGTGCGCGAGGGCGGCGGCGACGCGCTCGTCCTCGGGCCCCGACAACAGGTGCCACGGCCGCCCGGACGCCTCGAGCTGCTCGGCGAACTCGCGAGTCATCCAGGCCCGCAGGTGTTCCCCGTCGCGCAGGCTGTCCTGGACGAACGGCACCCCGGCGTCGTCGGTCAGCAGGTACAGGTCGGCCGGGCGCCGGTCGGCGACCGCCCGGACGTCCCGGTTGTAGGTGCCCAGGTAGCGCCGGTGCCACACGTCGGTCGCGAAGGCGTCGGTATCGCACACGAGAACCGGCCCACCCGAGGCGGATTCCAGCGCCTCGAGCCGAGCCTGGCGTTCGGCGACGGCCACGAAGTCCTCCGGGGTCCAGGTCAGGCGGTCCATCGCGGGCGGGGCCTCCCCGACGGCCACGGCCAACGCCGCGGCCACCGCCAGCCTGCCCTCGGTGTAGGCACGACCGTACTCGGGAACCCAGCCGGTCGAAGACCACACCCCGCCCCACCGCCGCAGGGCGGCGGCCACCCGACGCGAGACCGTCGTCGTCCCGGTGGACTCGGCGCCCACGAAGGCGACCCGCCGGGCCAGGCCGGTGCGCACCGGCGGGGCGAGGTGGGCCCAGGCCGCGACCGGGTCGGCCCGGACCGCCGTACCGGACACCGGGTGCGTCGACCGGTCGAGGTCGACCGCGAGGTGGTCGGCCCCGAACCGCAGCGCCAGTTCCTCGCCGTAGGTCTCACTGCTGGCCACCAGGTCGACGACAGCCGAGGCCGCCGGCCGTCCCTGCAGCACGCAGTCCCGTTCGAGGGCGGCCCGCATCAGGGCCACGTGCGCCGCCCAGACCCGGTCGGACTGCAGGTCCATCTCGAGGTCGTCGGTCACCCCGACGACGCTGACCTGCGGGTGTCGCGCCCGCATCCAGTCGACGCGGCGGGCCAGCGGCACCGATTCGCCGGTGGCGGCCATCACCAGCACGGTGAGCCGCTCGCACCGCGCGGCGGCGACGTCGACCAGGTGGTGGTGACCGGCGTGCGGCGGGTAGAACTTGCCGATCACGAGGCCGTGGCGCCACCGGTCGGACACGTTCAGGCCACTCTCTCGACCACGAGTTCCCTGGTGGAGCGGGCTTTCTCCTGCTCGGCGAGCAGCCGCCACCACGCCAGGAGGCCGTAGCCGCACAGGCCCAGGAAGAGCAGGTACAGGCCGGCGGTCAGCGCCAGGTCGCGGGACAGGTAGAGCGGCACGTAGATCAGGTCGGCGGCGATCCACAGCCACCAGGACTCGAGCTTGCGGCGCACCTGCCCCCAGGTGGCCAGCAGCGACAGGACGGTGGTGAGCGCGTCGAACCAGTACACGGTCGACGTGGTCGCGTGCCGGACGACCAGGGCCATGAGGAGGGTGCCCGCCGTCCCCGCCGCGACGAGCACCCCCCACTGGTACCCCGTGACCCGGGTGATCGGCAGTTCGGTGCGCTGCTCCCCTCCGTGCAGCCACGACCACCAGCCGAGCAGACCCAGTGCGATGTAGACGAGTTGCAGCACCGAGTCGGCGAACAGGCCCGCCGTCCAGAACACCAGCAGGTAGTAGCCCGACGAGACCACCCCCACCGGCCAGTTCAGGACGTGGTTGCGGGCGACCAGCCACACGCACAGCAGCCCGGTCGCGAACCCCGCCACCTCGCCCCACGTCGTCCCGACCCCGAAGGCCGTGAAGGCCACCGAGTTCGCGGCGTCGAGGAACGCCTGAACCCACCCTTGAATTAGAGTCACTTCGACAATATATGCCGGACCGGGCGCGTGAAGTCAACAGCCGTAACACGGGGCGCTTACCCTTCCCGGGTGCTCCCGACCGCTTCCGCATCGCTCCTGGCGCTGGCCGACCAGCGCCTGCCCAGCGGCGGGCACGTGCACTCGGGCGGCATCGAGCAGGCCATCACCGACGGCCTGGTGCACGACGTCGGCACGCTCGAGGCGTTCCTCGAGCGGCGGCTGCTGAGCCAGGGCCTGGTCACCGCCGGAGTGGCGGCCGAGGCGACGCGGCTGGCGAGCCGGGCGGCCGACCCGGCCGGCGTCGTCCGGGCCCTCACCGTGCTGGACGCCGAGACCGACGCGCGCACGCCCTCCCCCGCCCAGCGGGCCGCCTCCCGGGCCCAGGGCCGCGGGTTGCTCCGCACGGCCCGGGCCGCGTGGGCCGCGCCCAGCGCCGCGCTGAACTGGACCGACCTCGGCGCCCGCCCGCACCACCCCGTCGTGCTGGGCTGCGCGGCCGCCGCCGCGGGCGACTCCCCCGAGGCCGCCGCCCTCGTGGCCGCCTACCTGGCCGTGTCCGCGCCGAGCACCGCGGCCCAGCGGCTGCTGGCCCTCGACCCGGTGTCGGTGGCGGCCGTGACGGTTCGCCTCGGCGACGCCGTCGAGACGGTCGCCCGCGAGGCCGCGCACGGCCTGCCCGACGACTCAGACCCCCTGCTCGACCTCCTGGCCGAGCGCCACGCATCCCGTGAGGAGCGACTCTTTGCGTCCTGAACTGCACCCCGGTGACAGCGCCCGGTTCGGCGTCCCGCGCCCGGCGGCCCTGCCGCACGAGATCACGCCCGACGACCCGCACGCGCCGCTGGCCCCCGGCAAGCTCTCCGGACCGGACGGTCCGCTGCGCATCGGCATCGGCGGACCGGTCGGCTCCGGCAAGACCGCCACGGTCGCCGCGCTGTGCCGGACGCTCGGCGCGCAGCTGCAGCTCGGCGTCGTCACCAACGACATCTACACGACCGAGGACGCCGACTTCCTGCGCCGCAACGCCGTCCTGCCCGACGAGCGCATCGTCGCCGTGCAGACCGGCTGCTGCCCGCACACCGCCATCCGCGACGACATCACCGCGAACCTCGACGCCATCGACGACCTGATCGAGCGGCTGCCCCCGCTCGACCTGGTGCTGGTCGAGTCGGGCGGTGACAACCTGACCGCCTCGTTCTCCAAGGGGCTGATCGACGCGCAGATCTTCGTGGTGGACGTGGCCGGCGGCGACAAGGTGCCGCGCAAGGGCGGGCCGGGCGTCACGACGGCCGACCTGCTCGTGATCAACAAGACCGACCTCGCCCCGCTGGTGGGTGCCGACCTCGACGTGATGAGCGGCGACGCCAAGGTGGTCCGCGGTGAGAAGCCGGTGATCATGCAGAGCCTGCGCGACGACCCCTCGGCCGGCGACGTCGCGCACTGGGTGCTGCACCAGCTCGACCACTCGCACGCGCACGCGTGAGGCGTTCGTGAAGTCGCGGATCGAGGTGGTCGCCGAGCTGCGGGGCGGCTCGACGGCGATCACGTCGGTCCGCAGCGAGGGGCGCTCGGGCGGCCACTTCGCCGGGCGCCAGACTGCCCGCGGACAGATATACCTGGTCGGCACGGCGGCCGGGCCGCTCGGCGGCGACGAGGTCCTCGTCTCGCTGCGGGTGGGCGCCGGGGCGTCGCTCGACGTGCGCTCGGCGGCGGCGACCGTCGTCTACCCGGGCGCCGCACAGCCGGACTCGCGCCTGCTCATCGAGGCCCAGGTGGACGACGGGGGCCTGCTCGAGCTGGCGATGGAACCGACCGTCGTGTGCGCGGGGGCCGCGCACGAGGCGGTCACGTCGGTGACCCTCACCGGGGACGCGCAGCTGCGGCTGGTCGAGCAGGTGGTGCTCGGCCGGGCCGGTGAGGGCGGCGGCGACTGGGTGGGCCGGACGGCGGTGCTGCGCGACTCCTCGCCGGTGCTGCGGCACACGCTGCGCTCGGCGCTGCTGCCCGAACGGTCGGTGGTGACGCTGGTCGACACCGCGCTGGAGGTCCGGCCGGCGACGACGGGCCACAGCGTCGCGATGCCCCTGGCCGCGGGCGGAGTACTGGTGACCGGCGTCGGGGGTTCGGCGACCGGCGTCCTGGCCGAGGTCGAGGGCGCGTTGGCGCTGGCCCGCGCGCCTGTCGTCGGCGCGGTGTGACACTGCGCCCACCCGGTGAGCGCGGTGTCACACCGCGCCCAGCCGGGACGCGCTAGGAGCGGTCGGTGAACAGCGGGTTCGACGGCTGCTGGATGGCCCGGGTCGGCGGCGCCGGCTGATCCCGCCGGGGCCGTTCCGCCGGGGGGCGCCGATCGGCCGGCGGGCGCGGCCCGGGGCGCGGCCCGCCCGGTGACGGCTGCCGACCCCGACCGGGCGCCGGCCGGCTCGGCGCAGGGGGCGCCGACGTGCGGACCTGGGTGCGCTGCGGGGCCGGCGGGCGTTGCGGCGCCCGGGAGGCGGGCCGCCGCCCCCGGTCGCGGCGCCCCGGGTAGCTGAGCAGCAGCATCGCCGACCCGGCGATCACGCTGCCGCCGAGCAGCCACGGCCACATCCCGCCGGCCAGCGCCGGGCTGTCGCCGGTCTGCGCGGTCAGCGCGGTCGGGGCCGGCGTGGTGGCCGGCGCCTTGGCCGGGCCCTCGGTCGACGGGGCCGCCGAGGCCAACAGGGCCTTGTCAGCGGCCGTCACCTTCGGCGGGTGGCCGGTGTAGGAGGAGACCTTCACGCGGTCGATCTGGAAGGTGGCGGGCAACTTGGTGGTGGCATCGGGGACGCCGGTCAGCTGGTCGCCGTTGCTCATCACCAGGCCGAACCAGCGGCTGCCCTTGTAGGCCTGCTGCGAGTAGAAGACCTCTTTCTTGTCCACCAGGACGCGCAGGTGTTTGGGGGCCCACTCGACCACGTAGGTGTGGAACTCGTCGGAGTAGCTGCCGTCGACGTGGGCCGTCTCGGCCTGCTTGCCGTAACCGTTGGTGATGTAGGCGGTCTCCGTGCCGGGGGCCAGGAGCTCGATGCCGGTCCAGGCGTTGGTCTCGCTCTTCTTCGGCTTCGCCGGGACCAGCGTGATGTACGAGTCGATGCCCTTGCCGGCCGGGATCTTCGCGCGCACCTCGTAGCGGCCGTACTTCTGCGCCCAGCCCCAGCAGCCGACCCCGCCCGAGGTGTAGGCGTTCTTGCCCGACTTCCGCTTCTCCAGCTTCAGCTTGAGCAGGCCGCCCTTGACGTCGACGTCGTCCCGCTTCCAGGTGCTCGCGCCACCCGCGTACTTGCCCGAGTACGACTCACAGCCCTTCGGCAGGGACGAGCCCGAGAACTCCTCGGTGCGGACCGTCTTCCAGCTCGAGGCGGCCTCCGCCGGCGTGGCGGTCAGCGCGGCGAGGGCGGGACCCAGGACCAGCGCGCAGGCGAGGAGAGCGGTCCGCCGCCAGCGGCGTGTGCCTGCCATCTCCCGCCCCTCACCCGGTCCGACGCGACAAACGGGCACATTACGCGGATCGTGCCCAACCCGGAAACCGGCGATCGGGTGACGGGACGACTACGCGAGCGGCGCGCTGCGCCGTCCGGGTGACTGCGGTTCGGGGCTCGGCGGGACGGCGCCGGGCCCGCCGATGGGTCAGCGAGGCTCGCTCTCGACCCACCCTCCGGAGGCACCTGCGATGGCACGCGCGTCGGCGACGCGGTACGGCCTGGCCGTGCTCGCGGGTCTGGCCGGCCTGACGGGTTGGCTGCTGGTCAGCGGCGCCCTGTCGCCGGTGATCGGCTCCGTCGTCGACCGGTTCTCGTCGTCCGACCAGGCCCTGAACCTGCAACCGGTCGCCTCGTACAGCTACCCCCTCGACTCCGAGCACGACTGGTGGGGCGACGGCTGGATGAACAACGACAAGAGCCAGGAGTGGTCGATCTGGCGCGGGGTGCCGCAGGTCGGGACCGGGTCGTCGAACGGGCCGAGCAAGCCGACCCTGCCCTCGCGCCCTGCGATCGACGTCCCCGAGAACCCGAAGAGCTGGCTGCGCGGCGGGGTGCCCACCGGTAACGCCGAGTGGAAGTTGAAGCCCCGCTCGTCCTGCTTCCAGCCGCGCGGACCGGGTAACCAGGTGCAGAACCTGACCATCACGCCCGGCAAGGGCACGGCGACGATCAGCTGGTGGGACATCGGCGATCCCGACGCCAGCACGTACGACGTCGTCGGCGTGCCCATGGGCGGCGGCGGTCAGCAGACCGGTGACCCACTGGCCGAGGGGCGCAAGGGCGTCGCGAAGGTGATCACCCTCAAGGCGCCCGGCACCTGCACGAAGGTGCAGACCACGATGACCGGGCTGCAGAGCGGTCAGCCGTACGTGTTCTGGCTGACGGCGGCCACGAAGTCCCGGCTCAACAACCTCACCTACAACATCACCCGGGGCGAGTCGGACCTGATCACCGTTCTCTGACGGTCCTTCTCAGAGGTTGAGCTTGAGCGCCGCGAGGGCGTCGTCGGCGTGCTTGTCCATCCGCAGCTCGCTGGCGATCGCCTCGACGATCGTGCCGTCGGTGCCGATCACGAAGGTCGCCCGCTTCACCGGGGTGGGCCCGAACCGGCGGCGGACGCCGAACGCCTCGGCCACGGTGCGGTCGGGGTCGGACAGGAGCGGGTAGTCGAACGAGTGCTTGTCGGCGAACGCGCGCTGCTTGTCCACCCGGTCGGCACTGATGCCCAGACGCTGGGCGCCGTACTGCGCGAATTCGCCGGCCAGGTCGCGGAAGTGGCAGCTCTCCGCGGTGCAGCCGGGCGTGAACGCGGCCGGGTAGAAGAAGAGGACCACCGGGCCGTTGACCAGCAGCTCGGACAGCGTGACGGGCTTGCCGTCCTGGTCGGGAAGGGTGAAGTCGGGGGCGGTGTCTCCGGCGCGCAGCATGACTCGACCTTGAACATTTCGGACCTTGATCACAAGTGGAGGCTCCGCACGGGTCAACGGCGTTGACAACGCGTCTGTCAACGCTGTTGACTTGGAGGGTTCCTCCGCTTCCTTGAAGGGTCCTCCATGACTTCCGCGCCGGTCCTCGACGCGTCCGACGTCGACGAACGCATTTCCGCCTCGGCGATCATCACGGTCGTCACGCTCTGCTTCGGCGGGCTGAGCGCGGCCCTGACCCAGACGATGGTGATCCCGATCCAGGGTGAGCTGTCGCAGCTGCTCGGGACGTCGGCCGCCAACGCCTCGTGGGTCATCACCGCCACGCTGCTCACCGCCGCCGTGACCATGCCCGTCGCCGGGCGCCTCGGTGACATGTTCGGCAAGCAGCGGGTTCTCGTGGTCAGCGCCGGACTCCTGGTGGTCGGCTCGCTCGTCGCGGCGCTGTCCAGCTCGCTCCTGCCGATGCTGGTCGGCCGGGCCGTGCAGGGCATGGCGATGGGCTTCATCCCCGTCGGCATCTCGCTGATCCGCGAGGTCACCCCGCCCAAACTCACCGCCACGGCGATCGCGGCGGTCTCCGCGACGCTCGGCGTCGGCGGGGCCATCGGCCTGCCGCTGTCGGCGTGGATCGCTCAGGACTTCGACTGGCACGTGCTGTTCTGGACGTCGGCCGCCCTGGCTCTCGTCGTCACCCTCGCCGTGGTCGTGTTCGTGCCGGCCGTCAACGACGCCCAGGGCGGGCGGATCGACGCGGTCGGCGTGGTCGGCCTCGCGGTCGGTCTGGTCTCGGTGCTCGTCGGGGTCTCGAAGGGCAACGACTGGGGCTGGGCCACCGGGCGCACGCTCGGTTTCCTGGTGGTCGGCGTGCTGGTGCTGCTGGCCTGGGGGTTCTACGAGCTGCGCCAGGACGAGCCGCTCTGCGACCTGCGGGTGACCGCCCGCCGTCCGGTGCTGCTGACCAACATCGCCGCCGTGGCAGTCGGTTTCGCGCTCATGGCGCAGTCGATCGTCGTGCCCCAGCTGCTGGAGATGCCGACCGCGACGGGGTACGGGCTCGGGCAGAGCCTGCTGGCCACCGGCCTCTGGATGGCGCCCGCCGGGCTCATGATGCTGGTCTTCGCCCCGGTCTCCTCGACGCTGATCAACCGGATCGGCGCCCGGGGCACGTTGATGATCGGCGCCGCGGTCGTCGGGGCCGGCTACATCGTCGCCGTGTTCCTGATGTCGGCGCCGTGGCAGCTGCTGATCGCCAGCGTCGTCTCGTCGTCCGGCATCGGCATCGCCTACGCGGCCATGCCCACGCTGATCCTCGGCTCAGTACCGCTGGCGGAGGCGGGCTCCGCCGTCGGGATCAACGGCCTGATGCGTTCCGTCGGAACGAGTATCGCTTCGGCGGCGATGGTTTCACTGCTGACGTCGTCGACGTTCGACCTCGGCGGCCACGCGATCCCGACACAGAGCGCGTTCCGGCTGTGCTTCGTCGTGGGGGCCGTCGCGGCGTTCGTCGGGGTGGCGATCACCGCGCTCGTGCCGACCCGTCAGCCGTCGACGAGCGCCTGAACCGCCCGCCCGTACACGGCGACCAGCCTGGCCCGCTCGACGTGGGTCAGGCGGTCGTCGTCCATCCCCAACGCGATGAGCAGGCCGTTCATCTGCGCCCCGATCAGTCGGGCCCGCAGGTCGGCGTCGGGCCCCGCGAGTTGGGCGCGCAGCGGGTGGATGAACGTGAGTTCGCCGATTTCCCGGACCTTCTCACGCACCGCGTCCGAGTCCGAGGCGCGCATCAGGGCCCCCATCGTCGCCAGCCGCTCGGGCAGATTTCCCGACAGCATCGCCTCGACGATGCGTTCCCCCAGGCTCTCCAGCGGCCCGTCGAAGGCCTTCGCGATCGGCAGCGGGAGCCGCACGGTCTCCAGGAAAAGCCTTTCCTTGGAACCGAAATAGCGGACGACGAGCGCCGGGTCGATGCCCACGGCCGCCGCAATGGCCCGCACGCTCGTGCCGGCGTAGCCGTGCTCGGCGAACAGGTGGGACGCCGCCTCGGCGATCGCGGCGCGGGTCGTCGCCCCCTGACCCGAAGGCCCGTGACCGGCGACGTTCGACACGGCCCGAGCCTACCGGGTGTGGATCACGTCAGACGGTGTGCAGGGTGCGGTCGATCGTCTTCTCCCGGTCGACGACGTGGCGCAGCATCGCCTCGTCGTACTTGCCCTCTTGCTTGCGAGCCTTCTTCAGAGCCTTCTCCGCCGCCCGCCGGGCATTCTTGAGTCTCTTGTCCAGCTCGGGCTTCTCGCGCTTCAGCTTCTTCAGCGCCGCCTCGTCGTGCTCGATCTGCTTGCGGGCCTGCTTGAGGCTGCGTCGGCGGGCGGTCACCCTCGCCTCGTGCGTGACGAGCGCCAGCTGCGCGTGCTCGACCGCGGCCTCGCCGGCCTCCAGCGAGGCGCGGGCCGCCTGGGAGCGGACGCGGGCCCGGTCGAGGTCCTGATCGGGCGGCGGGACGGTCAGCGCCGGGTCGGTGGAATCGTCGGTCGTGGGTACCGGTCGGTCTTCGAGGGATATGTCCTTGGCCATGCTTCGACGGTAGGTCGAGCGGCACGCACCGCAAGCGCGCGTGACCGGCCCGGCCGGCGTCGTCCGCCGGGCCCTTGGTGCCCCGACCGGGGCGGAAGCCCTGATGCAACCGCCCCGGTCAGGGGTCTGCGGGACGCCTCAGATGTAGGCGTCGACGTGGCCGCTCGAAGCGGCGCCGGTGAGGTCGGTCTCGTTCGCGAGCGCCTGGCGTTGCGCGACCAGGTGCGCGAGCGGACCGGCCGGGTTACCGGCTGTACCGGCGAGGTCCGGACGGGCCGCCAGCACCGCCACCACCGAGGCGAGCGACGCGGACGGGTTCGTGACCTGCGCGGTGAAGAGGGTCGTGGGGGAAACTGCTCCGATGCTCATCAGCCACCTCCCGGCTGAGGTTCTGCCCCGAGTTCTTCCGTGAACCAGTTGGGCAGATCAATCGGTGCCCGCCGGGTGCGTCTTGAGGGGCCGAACGGGTGAACCACCGTTCCGGTAGCCTGCTGGACGGCGGTTGGGCTCGGGTTGGTGCCCGATCGGCCGCCATGCCCTCGTAGCTCAGTGGATAGAGCAACGGTTTCCTAAACCGTGTGTCGGAGGTTCGATCCCTCTCGGGGGCACCCCGTTGCCCGGCCCCCGTCTTGTCGGTCCGGTTGGGGGGCGAGTGCCGCCACCCCACCCGCGCCTCTTCCGCGCCCCGCCCGGCGGTGGGCAGGCTTCAGGGGCATGACCACCGACACGCTGCGCGCGTTCCTGGATGCCTTCAACGCTCACGACCTCGACCGGATCATGAGCTTCTTCGCCGATGACTGCGTCTTCGAATCGCCCCGCGGGCCCGACCCGTGGGGCGCCCGTTTCACCGGCCAGGACGAGGTGCGTCGCGGCCTGGCGCAACGGTTCTCCGGTTTACCCGACGTCAGCTACACCGACGACGAGCACTGGGTGTGCGGCGCGCACGCGGTGTCGAAGTGGTTGCTGACCGGCACGACACCCGACGGCGAGCGGGTGGTGGTGCGCGGCTGCGACCTGTTCGACCTGACCGACGACGGGCGGATCCGCCGCAAGGACTCGTACTGGAAGATCGTCACCTGACCGTGCGCCGTGCGCGAGCGCCTTCGCGGGGGCGCCATTAGGGTTTGAAACCCGTCCGGAGGAGGTGCACGATCCGCGCTCGCCTGCCCCTGACCGGCTTCGGACTGCTGGCCATCCTGGTCGGCTGCGTCTGGTACACGGCCGCTCCCCCGCTGACCGCCCAGGGGTACCGGCACGAGGCCCGCCAGACCTTGTCGTCGTTCAGCAGCCAACTGGCCACAGCTCAGTTGTGGGGTCGCGAACTGCAGGCCGGGCGCAGTCCGCTGCGCACGACCCGCACCGGTCTGGCCGAGCTGGAGACGGACGCCGGGGGCACGCTGAACCGCTTCGCCGCCTACGAGCCGGTCGGCGGTCAGACCGAGCTGCGGTCCCAGGTCGTCACCCTGGGCGACCAGGTGGAGGAACGGCTGGCTCAGCTGCGGATCGCGGCTCGCGCCGGTCGCACCGGCGACGTCGTGCAGGAGGCTGCCGGCCTGGATGAGCTCCGCACCCGGACCGACACTGCGCTCGGAGCGTTGAACTCGTGAAACCGTCGAAGGTCTTCGCGTTCACCCTGGGCACGCTGTCGGCCATCGGCGGGTTCATCGACATCGGCGACCTCGTCGCAGATGCGTTGGTGGGCGCCCGTTTCGGGTTGCGGCTGGCCTGGGTGACCGTGCTCGCCGTCATCGGGATCATGTGTTACGCCGAGATGTCGGGGCGGATCGTCGCGGTCACGAAGCGGCCGGCGTTCGATCTGGCCCGCTCGCGCCTCGGACCACGGTACGGTCTCGTGGCCCTGGTGGGTTCGTTCCTGGTCACCGGTCTGCTGGTGATGGCCGAGCTGAGCGGGATCGCACTGTCCTTCCAGCTCGTCACCGACATCAGTTACCTCTTCTGGATCCCCCTGGCGACGGCCCTGGTCGCGGTGTCGTTGTGGGCTCTGCCCTTCGAGGTGCTGGAACGGCTCTACGGCATCCTCGGCCTGTCGATGCTGGTGTTCGTGGTGGCCGTCTGGCAGCTCCACCCGGACTGGGGCGATCTGTGGCACTCGGCGACGACCGTCGCCCCCACCGCGGGCGAGACCTGGCCCGTGTACGCCTTCTTCGCGATCACGTTGATCGGGGCCCAGATGACCCCCTACGAGATGTTCTTCTTCTCCTCGGGCGGCGTCGAGCACGGGTGGGGACCGAAGTCCCTCGGCGAGATGCGTACCAACGTCCTGATCGGTTTCCCGCTGGGCGGCCTGCTGGCCATCGCCATCCAGGCCGCTGCCTACGTCGTCTACTACCCGGCGGGCATCGAGGTGAGCCACATCAGCCAGACCGCCCTGCCCGTGGTGGTCGCGCTGGGCAAGGTGGGCCTGGCGCTGGCCGCCATCGGCATCTTCGCCGCGACGTTCGGCGCGACCATGGAAACCCTGTTCGCGACGGGCTACGACGTTGCGCAATACTTCGGCTGGTCGTACGGGAAGGTCCGCCCGCCCGCCCAGACCGCTCGCTTCACCACGGTGGCGGGGGCGCTTCTGCTGGTGTCGGCGGCGCTGGCGTTGACCACCCTGGATCCCATCCGGGTGACGATCGTGGCCGTGGTCTTCAGCGCCATGCTGCTGCCGCTGTCGCTGCTGCCGCCGCTGCTGGTGGGCAACGACGAGACCGTGATGGGTCGATACCGCAACGGGCGGCTGTCCAACGGGGTCGGCGTCGTCACGCTGGCACTGACCTGCCTGGTCTCGCTGGCGGCGTTGCCCCTGTTGATCCTTACCCGTGGAGGTGCGGGATGAGCCCGGACACCGGCCGGCCCCGTGCGACGATGAGCTTACGGCTCGACATCCTCGACCAGCAGGTGGTCGACGCCGAGGAACGGCCGATCGGCCGTGTGGACGACGTCGAACTCGCCGAGGACGGCGCGCCCCGCGCCCTGCAGGTCGGTCTGTCGGCCCTCGCCCCCCGGCTCGGAGGCGCCCTCGGCCGCCTGAGCGCCGCGACCGCCGTCCGGCTGGCCCCCGGAACGCAGCCGCCCGCCCCGCCCCTGCCGATCACGCTGGTGGAGAGCTGGAACCCGCTGATCCGGCTCGAACGTCCCCTGCACCTCCTGCCGGGCGTGGCGCCGCTGGAACGCTGGCTCGGCGTCCACCTGGTCTCCCGACTTCCCGGGGGTGGCGATGCACGCGAGTGACCTGCTGGGCCGCCCGGTGCTGGACGCCGACGGTCGCGACCTGGGCCCGCTGCGGGACCTGCGGGTCGACCCGCACCTGCAGGACGGGCGGCTGCCGGTGCGCTGGCTGGTCGTCGGCGGGCACGACCTGGCCCACCGCTTCGGGTTCGTCGACGGGCGGACCCGCGGCCCCGCCGTCCTGCTGAGACTTCTGCGGGGCGGCCGGCGAGACACGGCGCTGGCCGTGGCCGCCACGGACGTCGCCTCCTGGGGGCCGGATGTCGTGCGTCTGCGCGGCGCCGCGGCCGACGTCACCCGCAACGTCGCCGACGTCTCCGGGGAGTGGTGAGCGTGCTGACCACCGCCGAGGCCGTCGTGTTCGGCTGGGGGCTGCTACTGGCCGGGGTGCTGCTCATCGGCCTGCTGACTCGTCGACGTCGCTAGGTTCGGGCTGGTCAGCGTCGTCGTCGTGCGCGGGACCGCCCCCCATCATGCGCAGCATGGGCACGCCCCCGGTGCGGACGAACCGCACCACGAGAACCGCGGCCACGGCGAGGAACACGATGTCCAGCCAGGTGGTGTAGTTCCAGGAGAGCGAATGCTCCGCGACATGCGCGTCGCGCTCCTGCGGCCGCAGACCGGTCACCCAGAACAGCGTTTCGACCAGATAGCCCGCGACGACCATCGTCGTGTAGAAGCAGCCGAGAAGGACCAGCGTCATCCGGGTGCCGTAGTACTTCCGGTAGATCAGCAGGATCGGCAGGATGATGAGATCGGCGAACAGGAAAGAGATCACGCCTCCGAAGCTGATCCCCCCGTTCCACAGCACCCCGGCCAGGGGGACGTTGCCGACCGAGCAGACGAAACTCAGGACCGCGATGAACGGCCCGACGACCGGCCCCCACAGCGTGGCGAGCACGTCGTGGTCGGTGAGGAACAGCTTCTGCCAGAACGAGTCCGGGACCCATGCGCTGACCGCTCCGGCCAGCAGGAGGCCGAGCACGATGTCGCGCAGCACGGCCGCCCACTCCATCACGAACACGTGACTGACCGCCGTGAACCCGTCGCGCGAGACCAGCCGGCGCAGCGGCCCGCCGTCGCCCCCGACCGACATGTCCATCGCCGCGTGCCCTTCCATCGCCCCGGCCAGCCCTCGGTCGGCCTGCTCACGGGCCTGCTCGATCAGCCGCTGCCGGACCACGAGCCGGAACAGCACGGCCAGCAGCACGATGATGATCGGGCCGCCGACGAACTCGGCCAGCGTGAACCGCCAGCCGAGCAGCAGAGCCAGGATGATGCCCAGTTCGATCACGAGGTTGGTGCTGGCCACCTCGAAGACCACGGCCGCGGTGAAGCTGGCTCCCTTGCGGAAGAGTGAGCGGGCCAGGGCGACGGCCGCGTAGGAGCAGGACGAGGACGCAGCCCCCAGGCCGGCCGCTCTCGCGAGCGTGGTGGGCCGGTCGTCACCGAGCAGCCGGGAGACGGCGTCCCGCGCAACGACGGCCTGCACGACCGCCGAGAGGGCGAAACCCAGGACCAGCGACCAGCCGATCTGCCAAGCCATCGTCCCACTCGTGGCCAGCGCCTCCCCGATCGCGTGCAGCACGTCCGCCATATCCTCTTCCCTGCGCTCCGAGGCCACCTGTCGCCTGACATCATGTGCACGACTACATGGATTCGGCCTGCGGAGCCGACCGGAGGGTGACCAACGTGCACGACCTCGACCAGTTCCTGCTGCCGGTGGCCCTCGTGACCGGGGTCGTGGTGCTGACCCCGGTAGCCGAACGGGTCAACGTTCCGCACCCCGTGCTGCTGCTGATCTACGGCCTGCTGCTGCCGTTGCTGCCCGGTCTGCCGGACACGTTGCCGCAGCTGCAGGCGGACTGGATCCTGCCCGCCGTGCTGCCGCCGTTGCTGTTCGCGGCCACCCAGCGCACGACGGTCGGACAGTTCCGGGACGCCGCCGCACCGGTCGCGCTGCTGGCCGTCGGTCTCACGGTCGCCAGCGGGGCGGTGGCCGCGGTCGCGGCCCGTGCGTGCGGTCTGAGCTGGACGGCGGCCGTCGTCCTCGGCGCGATCCTGTCGCCGCCCGACCCGGTCGCGGCCACGGCCGTGGCCCGCCGGCTGCGACTGCCGGAACGGCTCGTCACCGTGCTGGAGGGCGAGGGGATGTTCAACGACGCCACCGCACTGGTGATGTACAAGGTCGCTCTGGCCGTGGCGGTGACCGGCGAGTTCAGCGCCGGGTTCGCCGTCGAGGAACTGCTGCTCGCGCTCGTGGTCGGGGTGGTGGGCGGGCTCGTGATCGGCTGGCTGACCACCTACGCGCTCGGCCTCCTGCACGACGCCGAACCGGAGACGACCGTCACCCTGGCCGCACCCTTCGTCGCCTACCTGGGGGTCGAGGAGTTCCACGGCTCGGGTGTCCTGGCCGTGCTCACGCTCGGCCTGTTCCTGCGCAGCAAGGCCCACCCGGCCATCACCGCACGCGGCTGGCTGCTGGGCCGCTCGGTCTGGGAGTACGCCGACTTCCTCATCACCGGGCTGGTCTTCGTGCTGCTCGGCTACGAGCTCACGGCCAGCGTGCGCGGGGTGGACGTCGACGCGCTCCCGGTGGGGTCGGCGCTGGTCGTGATCGGCGCACTGGTGTTGTTGCGACCGCTCTACCTCTTCCCCGGGGCGCTCGCCTCGCGCGCCATGTCCCGCCGCCGCGAAGCACCGGTACCGATCGGCTGGCGCGAGACCGCGGTCGCCTCGTGGGCCGGGATGCGCGGGGTGGTCACCGTGGCCACCGCACTCGCCCTGCCGGTGGTGGCCGACGACGGATCGGACCTGGCCTGGCGCACCGACGTGGTGCTGATCGCCCTGGCCGGGGTGCTGGTCACCCTGCTCGGGCAAGGCCTGACCCTGTCGTTCCTCGTCCGCCGGCTCGGCGTGGGCGACCCGGCCGACGAGGCGTCCGAAGTCCGGCACCTGCAGATGCGCGCGCTCGAGGCCGCCGTCGCCACCCTCCAGGAGGCGTGCGCCGACGGCGAACCCGGCACGCGCGCGGCGCTGGCCCAGTACGAGGGGCGGCTGCGCGCCCAGCACGAGCTGGACCAGGCCCTGACCGGCGACCGGCCGCCGGGCCACGCGCCCGATCCGTCGGGCCCGGCCGGCCGGCGGTACGCCGCGGCGTTGCGGGTCGCCACGGACGCCGAGCGCGAGGTGGTGCTCTCGGCCCGGGCTCGCGGGGAGGTGAGTCCGGCCACCGCGGACACGGTGCTGGGTGACGTGGAGGGCCGGGCCGCGCGACTGGCGATCTGAGCCGACCTTCCGGAACCGGGTCGAACGGCCGGAGGAACTACATTCAGAGGCCTATGAGCAACCCGACCGACGAGACCGGCCCGGCCCCCGACGTCCCGGCGCACCCGGTACAGCTGTCACCCGAGGACCTGCACCGGATGCAGGGGCAGCTGCAGCGGTTCATGTACGAGTACGAGTTCGGCCTGCGCGAGGTCGAGACCAAGATCTCGATCCTGAGCGACGAGTTCCGGCACATGCACGACTACAACCCGATCGAGCACGTGACCAGCCGGGTCAAGTCGGCCGACAGCATCACCCGCAAGGTGATCCGCAAGGGCGTCGCGCCCGACATCGACTCGATCCGGCAGCACATCGTCGACATCGCGGGTCTGCGGGTCACGTGCAGCTTCACCCAGGACGTCTACCTGATCTTCAACCTGCTGACGAAGCAGTCGGACATCACCGTCCGGGAGGTGCGCGACTACATCGCGACGCCGAAACCGAACGGCTACAAGAGCCTTCACGCCATCGTCGAGGTGCCGGTGTTCCTGTCGACCGGCACGATCAGTGTGCCCGTCGAGGTCCAGTTCCGGACGATCTCGATGGACTTCTGGGCCAGCCTCGAGCACAAGATCCACTACAAGTACGACGGCAACGTGCCCGCCGACCTCGTCGCCGAGCTCAAGGACGCCGCGGACGCGGCGCAGGAGCTGGACGCCAAGATGGAGGCCCTGCACCGCGAACTGCACGGCGCCCGCTGAGACCGGATCAGTCGGCGCGTTCCTGGGGGCGGCCCAGCAACCGCTCCAGCAGGCGCGGCTCGGCCGGCCACGCCGCGAGCAGCTTCTCGCGCGGGATGCTGCGCCCGGCGTAGCGCAGCAGTAGGACGACGGCCACCACGTCGTCCAGCGGGCCGATCACCGGCAGGAACTCGGGCAGCAGGTCGATCGGCGACAGCACCCACAGGACGGCGATCAGCAGCGCCACCTTGGCCCGGCGCGGGACGTCCGGGTCCTGACGCAGGCGGCGGGCCGTCGTCACGCAGGCCGGCAGGAACTCGGCCAGGTCCCGCAGCAGGCCGGGCGGTAGCCGGTGCGCGAACAGGACCATGACGAGGCAACTCAGCGCCCAGAGACCGATGGCGACCCCGGCGATGATCAGCAGACGTTCCACAACCCATCAGCCTGCCCGACGACGAGGAGGGCTCAAGCGCGGCGCAGCCGGGCCTTCACGAGCCACTCCTTCAGCGGGTCGGACGAGAAGAGGCTGTCGACGGCCGGGATGAACAAGGCGGCGAAGGCCAGGACGAACGCGCGCTGCCCGGCGCCGGTGCCGCCGCTCAGGCCGAACGTGGTGGCGACGGCGTCGATCGTCGCGGCCGCCCAGAAGAGAAAGGCGAAGGTCGCCAGCACGTAGAAGTAGTTCTCCGGGCGCGTCTCGGGCGGCTGCTGCACGCCGATCGCGACCAGGTAGACGGCGTTGGCCACCGTCGCCACGGCCAGCCAGAAGTACACCCAGCCCCTACCGACCTGGAAGACCGCGAAGAAGCTCGTCGCCAGGGTGATCACCTCGACGGGCACGTACTTGGCGAGCTTCGACGCATAGCCGTCGGCGCCGCGGTTGCCCTGGTCGTAGACGACGGTGCGCGCCATATCGGTCTCCCTGCAGGAACGTTCGGTCGGATTCCGGACGAAAGCCATCCTTCCGGGTTCCGTGGTCAAGGAGGGGTGGAACACCGCCGAAGGAGCATCCGCCGTCGCGGAATGCGTCCTTTCCTTTCCGTTCGCCTAGGCGAACGTCAACGCTGGGTCAGGTCGAGCTGCGTAACGTTACGGCGTCGCTAGCCTCAGCGGCTTAGGCTCACTGTCGAGTCAGGAGACGCAATGCGCGTAGGTCTGATCGCCCCGCCGTGGATCCCGGTGCCCCCCACCGCTTACGGCGGGACCGAAGCGGTGGTCGACCACCTGGCCCGGGGGCTCGCCGCCGCCGGCCACGACGTCCAGCTGTTCACCGTGGGTGACTCCACCTGCCCCGTGCCTCGCCTGCACCTGCACGAGCACGGCGCCGAACCGATGGGCGACAGCGCCGCCGAGGCGGCGCACGTCCTCGAGGCCTACGAGGCGCTCGCGGACGTCGACATCATCCACGACCACACGGTTCTCGGGCCGATGCTCGCCCTGCGGGCCTGCCCGAACCTGCCGCCGGTGGTCGTGACCAACCACAACCCGTTCAACCCGACGAACACCCGCATCTTCACCGAGATCGCCCGCACCGCAGACGTGGTCGCGATCTCGAAGTCGCACGCGCGCTCGGCGGTCGACGTACCGATCACCGACATCGTGCACCACGGGATCGATCTCGACGTCTACCGACCCGGACCCGCCGCGACCGCCGGCAGCGGTGACTACCTGATGTTCATGGGACGGATGTGCGCCGACAAGGGCGTGCACACCGCCGTCCGGGTCGCCCGCGAGACCGGGCATCGGCTGGTGATCGCCACGAAGATGCGCGAAGCGTCTGAGCGGCAGTACTTCTCGGACTGCGTCAGCCCGCTCCTCGGCCCGGACGACGTGCTGCACGTGGAGGCGCCGCTCGACGTGCGCCTCGACCTGCTGCACCGGGCCCGGGCGTTGGTGAACCCGATCGCCTGGCGGGAACCCTTCGGCCTGGTCATGGCCGAGGCGCTGGCCACCGGGACGCCGGTCCTCGCCTCACCGCTCGGCGCGGCACCCGAGATCGTCGACCACGGCGTGACGGGGTTCCTCTGCCACGACGGCGGTGCCATGATCGCGGCCGTCGGCCGGTTGGAGGCGATCTCACGCGCCGACTGCCGGGCCGCGGCCGTCGAACGGTTCAGCATGGAGCGGATGGCGCGCGACTACGCGGACCTCTACCGGCGGATACTGGACAGCCGGCCGAAGCGAGCGATCGGGCTTTCGGTGCGGACCGTCGTCCAGGCCGCCCGCTGAGGGCTCGGAGGTGAGGTCGCTTGTCGCAGTGGACGTTCGAGGGTGAACCCGCCGGGGCCGCCGGCGCCGGCTCGGCGGTCACCCTGGTCGAGGGGTCGACGTTCTGCATCAGCGAGGTAGACGGCGACGTCGTACCCGGGCGCCCGCAGGGGCTGTTCGTGCGCGACACCCGGGTCGTCTCCCGCTGGGAGCTGACCGTGCAGGGCGAGCGGACGACGTCGCTCGGCGTGCAGAGCGCGGCCCCCTTCACGGCCACCTGCCTCAACCGCGTGCACCCTCAGACCGGGCTCGGCGACAGCTCGCTGCTGGTCGTGCGCCGGCGCTACGTCGGCGACGGGATGCGCGAGGACCTGACCATCCGCAACACCAACGGACACCCCGTCGAACTGGACGTCCTGCTGCGTGTGCAGGCGGATTTCGCCGATCTCTTCGAAGTGAAGGAGGGCCGCTCGCAGCACCCGGACGACGTCGTCGCGGACGTCTCGCACGAGGGGCTGTACCTGCACCGGCGGCGCGGCCACCGGGAGGAGGGCCTGCTCGTGCGGGCGTCCGGGGACGCCGAGCTCCAGGTGGTCGGGGACGGCGGGTTCGTCTCGTGGCAGGTGTCCCTGGACCCGCGCACCGAGTGGCACTCCGTCGTCGAAGCCGTGCCGGTGATCGACGGCTCGCGGATGACTCTGGCCTACCCGGAGGGGGTTCCGGTCGACGAGGCGGCGCCGGCCCGGTCGCTGGCCGCCTGGCGGGCCGCCAGCCCGCGCATCGAGACCCCGCACGCGGGGCTCAAGGCCACCCTGAAGCGCTCGCTCGAAGACCTCGGCACGCTGAGGATCTTCGACCCCCGCTCCCCCGAACGGGCCGTCGTGGCCGCCGGGGCGCCGTGGTTCATGGCCCTGTTCGGTCGGGACTCTCTGCTGACGTCACACATGCTCGTGCCCGTCGATTCGTCGTTGGCGCTGGGCACGCTGCAGACGCTGGCCGACCATCAGGGGCGCACCATCGACGCGAAGTCGGAGGAGGAGCCGGGAAAGATCCTGCACGAGATCCGGTTCGGGCCGTCGACCGACTTCGCGCTGGGCGGTCGCAGCGTCTACTACGGGTCGATCGACTCGTCGTCGCTGTTCGTCATGCTGCTCGGCGAGCTGCATCGCTGGGGCCGGCACCCCGTCGAGGTCGCGGCGCTGCTGCCGGCCGCCGACCGGGCGCTGGCGTGGATCACCGAGTTCGGCGACCGGGACGGCGACGGGTTCGTCGAGTACCAACGGCTCACCGATGCCGGGCTCGTGAACCAGGGCTGGAAGGACTCGGGCGACGGGATCACCTTCGCCTCAGGGGCCGTCGCCGAGCCGCCGATCGCGCTGGCCGAGGTGCAGGGCTACACGTACGCCGCGTTCCGGGCCCGAGCCGCTCTTGCCCGTGACGCGGGCGATGCCGAGCTGGCCGAGCACTGGACGTCGCGCGCCGACCTGTTGAAACGGCGCTTCAACGAGGCCTTCTGGTTGCCCGACCGGGGCTACTTCGCGGTCGGACTCGACGGCGACAAGCGGCCCGTCGATTCGCTGACGTCGAACATCGGGCACTGCCTGTGGTCCGGCATCGTCGACCGCGAGAAGGCCCCCGCCGTCGCGGCGCACCTGTTGTCGGACGACATGTTCTCCGGTTGGGGTATCCGCACGCTGGCCGCGTCGAACGGCGCCTACAACCCGATGAGCTACCACAACGGGTCGATCTGGCCGCACGACAACGCCCTCTGCGCGGCCGGCTTGATGCGGTACGGGTTCACCGGCCAGGCGCAGCGGGTCATCACCGGCCTGCTGGACGCCGTGTCGTACTTCGGATGGCGGCCGCCCGAGCTGTTCTGCGGCTTCGGCCACGACGAGTTCCCCGAGCCCGTCCCCTACCCCGCCGCCTGCTCTCCTCAGGCGTGGGCCGCGGCCACGCCGTTCTCGTTCCTACGATCGTTGTTGCGGCTCGACCCGGCCGTCCAGGAGCGGCAGATCTACTGCGACCCGCACGTCCCGGAGCAGTACCTGCCCCTGGAGGTCCGGGGATTGCGCCTGGAGGACCTGTCCCTGGACGTCGAGGTGACGCCACACGGGTGGCACCTGGCGGGGCTCGAAGGGTCCGGCATCGCCTCCCTCGCCCCGCCTGCGTGACCGCGTACAGCCGAGCAAACCGGCGTAGACTTGTGGCGTCGAGGTCGCTGCGACGACCACCTACGAGAGTCGGAGCTGGACGCATGAGCACAGGTGAGACGTCCTCCCGCGGTGGCGGCGGGGGCAACTGAACTGAGAGTCGAGCGGGTGCCCTCCTGACGGAGGGCACCCGCTTCACGTTTGGAGCGTGACGTCCCAGACGTAGCGTTCGCCCTCGGGGGTCGGGTCGTGCCACTCGACCACGAAGGGCACCTCGCCGACGCGCGGATGGGTCGTGACCCCCCGAACGCCGTCCTCCTCGATGGCGCCGTGCGCGCCGTCCGGGAACACGAACTTGACCCGGAAATCCTCGAACGTGCCGGCGTCGCGCAGCCCAAGAGGGCTGCGGGCGTCCCAGAAAATCCGGTCCACGCCCTGCTCCCGCAGGGTGTCGAACAGGCCCCGCGACCGGTAGCTCAACGTCCACGCGAACTGTTCGCGTACCTCGGGGTCGAACACGATCAGAATCCGGATCTCACTGGCCCGTTCGGCCAACGGGACGAGCGTCGCGCGCACGTTGTCGGGGTCGTCGAACGCCACCCGCAGGTCCAGGTCGTCGAACGTCAACGGCACCAGGGTGTCCTGCGGGATGACCGGACGCAGCGACCGGAACGACAGGTACGGCGTGGGCGTGATGACGCGGCGCTCGACCACTCGGTCCCCGTCGGAGTCGGCGCCGATGACCAGGGTGATCTCCAGCGACTCGGTGTACTGCAGCGACTGCCGGTCGACGAGCCGCTCGACGGCCCCGATGTATCGACCCCACTCGGCGTCCTTCGCGGCCCGGTACTCGGCGAACTCGTCCCGCAAGGCCGCGGCCTGAGCACGCAGCCGGCGGCGCTCCTGCAGCAGGTACCGATTCACCAGGCCGACGAGCACATAGCCGAGCGCGACGACGGCGATGATCCGCAGGGAGAGCTTGCCGAGCGTCCCGCCGGCCAGGAGACCGCCGACGCCCGAGACCAGGCCTATGAGCGACGCGGCGAGCACCGCTGCACCCCGCAGCAGACTCCAGCCCGACGACGCGACCCCGCGCCCGTCGTCCGGGCCCGAATCACCGGCTTCCCTGCCGCCTTCGCGAGCCACCCAGCGCCCCCGTCCCGTCGAGTCTGGGAGCGGTCAGGCTAACGCAGGGGTAGGACAACCAGCAGGGCCAGGATGACTAGATCGAGCCCGATCGCGACCCGCAGCGACCACGTCAGCCAGCCACCGCCGTCCGACGGCGTGAGCTGGGTGTGCACGCTCTGAACAGCCACGAATCGAGTATCCGCCTGGGCCCGGCAGCCGTTCAAGAGTCGCTGATCAGCTGGATCTCGTCGTTGTCCGTCACCGCTCCCCACGTGACGTATCGGACCTGAGGGTAGTCACCGCAGAGGCGCCGGGCATCGCCTGATCGGAGGCCGTATCAACGATCGTTGATGCGCCTCGCGACGACGCCGAGCCGGCGGACGGCGAGCCGGAGGCGTTCGACGCACCTGTCAGACTCACGCCCATGGACGAGAGCGTGGTGACGCCGGCCGCGCGCTCCGGGGACCTCCGCCCGATCCATTACATCGGCAACAAGTCCCGCTACCTCGACGCCATCGAGCAGGCCGTCGACCGGGTCGCGGGGCCGGGGCGCGCGGCGTGCGACCTGTTCGCGGGCACGTCGGTGGTCAGCCGGCGGCTCGCGCAGTCGCGGCCGGTCGTCAGCGCCGACATCCAGACGTACTCGCAAGTCCTCGCGCGCGCCCTGACTCGGCCAACGGCCTTCTCCGCGGCCGAGACCGAGGCGCTGCTGCGCATCGCGCGAACCTGGCTGGACGACGTCCGCCCGGCTTTCGCCGACCTCCTCGCCTTAGAGGCGGGGGCCGTCAGCGACGCGGACCCGACCCGGCTGGCGGCGCTGATCGAGGGCGGTTCATTCGAGCTAGCCGCAGCCGGGGCGCCGGAGCTGGAGCAGGCCAAACGTCGGGCCCTCGAGTCCGCCGACTCCGCGCGGACCACGCTGACCTGGTACTACGGCGGCGTCTACTTCTCCTACGCCCAAGCTCTGGAGCTCGACGCGCTCCGGCACGCGATCCGGGGGGACGGCCGTGACGACACGGCGGTGGCGGCGGTGATGGGCGCGGCCAGCGACGCGGTGTCGACGGTCGGCAACCACTTCGCGCAGCCGGTCCAACCGCGCCGCCGCGACGGGTCGCTTAAGGGCAGCTGGGTCACCTCGGTCGCCCGGCGCCGCCAGTACTCGGTGCTCGACGGGTTCGCGCGCCGGCTGGCCCGCTACGCCGAACTGACGCCGACCGCGCACCCGTGCACGGCCGTGCGCTCCGACTTCCAGGAGACCCTGTCGGCGCTCGGCCCGGAGGTCGGCGTGATCTACGCGGACCCGCCGTACACCCGCGACCACTACAGCCGGTTCTACCACGTGCTGGAAACCATTGCGCTGGACGACGATCCGGGCGTCTCGCTCGCGCCCGGCACCTTCGGCCCGAGCCGGGGCCTCTACCGGGCCGAGCGGCACCAGTCGCCGTTCTCGATCCGCACGCAGGCGCGCCCGTCGTTCCGGCACCTGATGGCCGAGGCGAAACGACTCGGCGTACCGCTCGTGCTGTCGTACTCGCCGATGAGCGCCGGCACGAAAGCCCGGCCCGAGACCCGGCTGATATCCGTCCACGACCTGGTGTCCATCGCCGGTGACTACTTCACCGACGTGAGCCTCGTCGACGTCGAGGCGTCGTCGCACAGCCGGTTCAACCGGGTCGACCTGGGCGCCGAGATCGACCGCGCGGCAGAGATTCTCGTCGTCGGGCAGAACTAGCGCCGCGCTAGAAGGCGCCGAAGGCGAACCCGCCGCCCGGGGCATCGGCCCACGCGGCGTGCAGCCGCGGGAGCGTGAACTCCTCGACAGTGCGCGCGCTCTGCTCGACCCCGATCCAGCGGCGCCCCAGGCGCTGGGCGGCGACGGCCGTCGTCCCCGACCCCAGGTAGTAGTCGAGCACCAGGTCACCGGGGTCGGTGGCCACCGAGACGATGCGCTCCAGCAGGCCGAGCGGCTTGGGGGTGTCAAACGCCTGCAGACCCGGGAACTCGCTCAGCAGAGCCCGTTTCGCGCTGCCGGTGTCGCCGACCTCGTCGGCCGTCCAGATGGTGAACGGGGCCAGACCGGTGACCTCCGACTGGTAGCGCTTCAACCGCGGTTTGCCGTCACCGCCACGGGGCCAGTACACCCGCCCGTCGGCGACCAGTTCGGCCAACCGCGGCGCCGTGTACGTCCAGCACCGGCCCGGGGGCGGGTCGTGCCGGACCCCGGTGGGGGTCGTCACCGTGTAGAACTGCCCGGCGGTGGCGTGCCCGGCCTGGACGTTCATCGGCACGGAGCGCCACGGGCCGCGGGGGTCGCCGTCCGGGTTGCTGAAGGCACCCTCGTCGGGCAGCCCGTTGCGCACCGACTTCCACACCTTCGGCCCGGCCGGCGCGTACACGTGGATGTAGTCGTGCATCGAGCTGAACGCCTTGCGGTTGTCCCGGCTCGTCCGCTTCTGCCAGATGATCGTCGCGACGAACGCCTCCTCGCCGAACACCTCGTCGAGGACGCAGCGGGCCCGGTGCTGCTCGGAGTCGTCGAGGTGCAACCACAGGCTGCCGTCGGCGGCCAGCAGCTCCCGGGCCAGCAGCAGGTGGTCGCGCAGGGTGCTCAGCCAGGCGGCCCGGTCGGAGCGGTCGTCGTAGTGCGCGAACCGCTCACCGGTGTTGTAGGGCGGGTCCAGATAACAGAGTTTCACGCCGCCGTCGACGGCGCCGGGAGCGGCCAGCAGTTCGGCCAGGGCGACGCCCGCGTCGGCGCGTAGGAGCAGGCTGTCGGCGCGCTCACCGCAGACCAGGCGCCCCCGCACGTCCCAGCTGGCCCGGGCCGGCGACGGGACCGGCACCAGCCCGGCGTGGTGGCCCACCCGCTTCCCGGGCCAGGTCAGCTCGGCGGTCGCCCGTGATCGGCGGTCGCCGGCCGGCGCCGGAACTGGTTCACTGCGCACGCTTCGGCTCCGATCCTGGTTCGCGGTGCACGCTACCCGGAAGCCGTTCTATCCCGGGCACCGACATCCACTACGCCGGACGAGTGAACAGCCATCCTCACCTGTCGATCAGGTGTCCAACACATTCAAGGCGTGCGCGACCTGGCCCGATGCCCCCGGAATCACGGGGCGGAAGGGTCTGGAGGAGCGGTGAAGTTCACGGGCCGGCACGCACGCCACCAGAGGATCACCAGACCCGACGACGTCGACCTGATGAACGACGCTGTGCTGGCCGGCGCCTTGGAGGGCATCGCTCGGTACCGGTTCGTTCGTCTGGGGTCTCGTGCTGACCCAGCAGGACGCCGGACGCGCCTACTTCGACCCGACCACCCGCGGCTGGGAACTCGCCGCCGGAGCCGTCCTTGCGACCGTGGCGGCGCAGCTGGAGACGATCCCCGCCGTGGCCGGCCGGACGCTGCGCTGGATCGGGCTCGGGGCCGTCGGCTACTCGGTGGTGACCTTCACCGAGGGGACGGCATTCCCCGGCTGGCACGCCGGGATCCCCGTCCTGGGCGCCTGTCTCGTGATCGCCGGGGGCGTGGTCTCCCGCAGCCGGCTGCTCGAAGCGGAGCCGATGACCATGGTCGGCGAGTACTCCTACGGGTGGTACCTGTGGCACTGGCCGGCGCTGATCATCGCGCCGTACCTGCTGGGCCACGACCTCACGCTCGGCGAGGGGCTCGGCGTCGCCGGGGCCACGCTGCTGCTGGCCCGCATCACCTTCGCCCTCGTCGAGCAGCCGGCCCGGCACTCGACGCTGCGCACGAAACCGGTTCTGGCCGTGCTCCTCGGCCTCGCTCTGGTCGGCGCATCCATCGGCACGGCACGCACCGTCCTCGACCTGCCGTCCCGGGAGTCCGGTGCGGCCGCCGCCGCACCGGTCGCCGACCTGACCACGGAGTCGAAGCCCGACCGCCGGCTCGCCGCCGCACTGGAGAAGGCGGTCGGCGTGCAACGGGTCCCCAGGAACCTCACCCCCAAGGTGACGATGGCCCGTTTCGACGCGCCACGGGTCTACCGCGACGGGTGTCACCTGGAGGCGAAGCCGATCTCGTGGTCCAGGAGCTGCGAGCGGTACGGGAGGGCCTCGGCCCACGCCCGCAGGACGGTGGTGCTCTTCGGGGATTCGCATGCGGCCCAGTGGTTCCCGGCCCTGGAACGGATCGCACTGCAGCGTGGCTGGCGGTTGGTGAACCTCACCAAGGGCGCCTGCACGGCCGCCGACGTGGAGATCTACTTCGACTTCTTCAAGCGCGGGTACACCGAGTGCGTCGAGTGGCGGCAGCGCGCGCTCGACCGGATCGACGAACTCCGTCCCGCGCTCGTGGTCACCTCCTCGAACTACGACGGCGGCACCGCGTTGAACCCCGACGGCACCGAGATCGCCCCCGACAAGCAGAACGACGCCTGGATCGCCGGCTGGCACAAGACCCTGGCCCGCCTGATCTCCGACAGCCGCCGCACCGTTTTCATCGAGGACACCCCGTGGCAGCACGACAACGTCCCCGACTGCCTGGCCGAGAACCTGAAAGACGTTCCCGCGTGCGTGACCACGCGCGACAGGGCGACGACCGGCGAGCGGCGGACGCTGTTGCGCGAGGCCGCCCGGCAGGACGGGGCGGAGGTCGTGGACCCGGCGTCGTGGTTCTGCACCGAGACGGAATGCCCCGTGATCTACGGCAACATCCTGATGTACCAGGACGCCTCACACGTGACGCCCGAGTACGGACGGATCCTGGCGCCGGTGGTCCGGGCGCGGCTCAAGATGTGAGTCGGGCCCCTTGTGCCGGCTCGGACACCCCTCATACTCGAGGGTGGGGCGAGGAGGCACGCGATGAGGGCTTGGCCGGTGGTCGTGGCGGTGCTCGTGCTCGCCGGGTGCGGGAGCACCCAGGGCGGGCTGGGCGCCGACGGCACGGCCCCCGCCGAGACGGCACCGGCGCCCGCCTCGGCAGCCGGCGGCACGTCGTCCGGTAGCTCCGACGGCGAGAAGGCGCAGTTGCCCGACCTCGTCGGCAAGGGACTGCAGGTCGCCCAGGACGACGCCCAGGCCGCCGGTTTCGACCGGCTCACCTCGCACGATGCGCTGGGGCGCGGCCGCAGCCAGCTCTGGGACCGGGACTGGCAGGTGTGCTTCCAGTCCCCCGCCGCCGGCCAGCGACCCACCGACACCGAGATCGACTTCGGCACGGTGAAACTCGACGAGAAGTGCCCGAAGTCCGACGGGGGCGCGGGCGAGGTCGAGAAGGCGGGCGACACCATGCCCGACCTGATCGGCACGAGCCTCAACATCGCTCAAGAGTCCCTCGGGGACAACGTGAGCCTGAGCGTGACCGACGGAAAGAACCGGCACCGGCCGATCCTCGTGCTGTCGAACTGGCAGGTCTGCACGCAGAAACCGAAGCCGGGTGGGAAGTTCGGCGGCGTCCCGGTCAGCCTGACCGTCGTGAAGTTCGACGAGAAGTGCTGAGCGAGCGCCGCCCACTCCTCCCGACGCCTACCGCTCCACGCGACGTGGGCCCGCGAGACCCAGCACAGCGAGGTACGTCGCGATCATGAGCAGTCCGGTGTAGACGTCGTTCTCGAACCAGCCGAAGGTGGTCTGCTGGTCGACGCGGAACGTGGTCGGGTAGAAGAACACCGACACGACGAGCAACACGGCGAGGTACCCGAGCAGCGTCCATCGGGCCCAGCCCTCGGGGCGCCGTGCCAGCCAGGCCGACGCGAACCCGACGGCGTAGAACACGTAGGCCACCGGGGTGGTGACGGTGAACCGCGGGTCCTCGATGCCGACGAGGTAGCTGTAGACGGTGTGCACGACCGACAGCGTGAACGCGGCGGTGAGCACCCACGAGATCTGGACGCCGAACGGGCTGCGGATGACGGACGAGGACTGGACATGCGCGTAAGTGGTCATGTCGTTCAGCCTCGGGCGCCGCGGCGACGCAGCCCACCCACGCCACCCCCACACCTGGCCCACAGCCTCGGTTACCGTCGTCGACGTGCCCGAGCCCTTCGCCGCTGTGCTGCGCCGCCTGCGCGAGGCCCGCGCCCTGACCCAGGAGGAATTGGCCGAACGGGCCGGCCTGACGGTCAAGGCCGTCGGCGCCCTGGAGCGCGGCGAGAGGCTGCGCCCCTACCCGCACACGGTCCGCGCGCTGGCGGATGCCCTGGGCGCCGATGCGGCCGAGCGTGGCGCGCTCGTCGCCGCCGTGCCGCCGAGGACCGGGGGACGCCGCCCCTCCGCGGCCGCCTCGCCGGCACCGACGGTCACCGCCGGCGGTCGGACGCCGTTCCTGGGGCGAGACGCGGAAGCGGCTCACCTCACGTCCCTGGTCACCGGCGGCGCGAGCGGCCGGGTGGTCACCGTGACCGGGCCGGGCGGGGTGGGCAAGACCCGACTGACGACGGAGGTGACCCTGCGGCTGGCCGGCGCTCCCGAAAACCCTTTTCCGGGTGGCATCGTCACGGTCGAACTGGCAACCGTCCGCGAGCCGGACGACGTCCTGCCCCGGCTCGCGTCCGCCCTGGGGGTGCCCGAGAACCGCGCGGCACCCACCGTCTCGGCGCTGGCTCCGTACCTGACCGGGCGCCGGATGCTGCTCGTGCTGGACAACCTGGAGCAGCTGCTGGACGCGGCGCCGGTGATCGACCGCCTCGTGGCCGCCTGTCCGGACCTCGTGGTGCTGGCCACCAGCCGGGCGCCCCTGCGCATCCGGGCGGAGCACGAGATGCGACTGGAGACGCTGGCCCTGCCCGAGGCCGAGTCCGTGGAGGCGGTGACGGCCTCTGCGGCGGTCGGCCTGTTCCTCGACCGGTCCGCGGCTGCCGGCGCCCCCCTCGACGTCGACGCCGGCAACGCCGCGGTCCTCAGCCGGATCGCCACCCGCCTGGGTGGCCTGCCCCTGGCGCTGGAACTGGCGGCCGCGAGCAGCCGCCTGCTGCCGCCGTCCGCCCTGCTGGCGCGCCTGGAGCGGCACGCGCCGGGCGGCGGTCTGCGGGACCTGCCCGACCGGCAACGCACCATCACGGCCACGCTCGACTGGAGTCATGACCTGCTCGAACCCGAGGAGCAGGACCTGTTCTCGCAGCTGGCGCAGTTCGCGGGCAGCTTCTCCCTGACCGCGGTCGAGGCGGTGGCCGGCCGCGACCCGTTGCCGGCTCTGGGGGGATTGCTCGACCAGTCGCTCGTCACCCGGGCCGCGACGATCGCCGGCGAGCCGCGGTTCCGCCTGCTGGAACCCGTGCGTCAGTACGCCACAGCCCGGGCGCCCGCACCGCCCGGTGTGCGCTCGAAGCTGGCCGAGCACTTCCGCACCGTCGCCCTCGACGGTCGCCGTGACCTGCGCGGGGCCGAGGTGACGACGGCGCTGGACGGGCTGGAGGCGGACCAGGCGAACCTGCTCGCGGCCTATCGGCACCACCTGAGCGTCGGGCGGTTCGGGGAGGCGGCCGACGTCCTGTGGGGTTCGTGGTTGTACCTGGCGATCCGTGGGCACGCCCTTGAGGGACTGGCCTGGACGGCCGGCCTCGACGAGGATGTGCCGCCCCAGGCGCGCGCCCAAGCAGCGGTGGCCCGCTCCGGCCTGCTGTGGGTGACCGGTGACATCGCCGGGATGCGGGCGCTGGCCGACGAGGCCGTGACCCTCGCCCGCGCGCTCGACGACCCGGCGACGGGAGCGGAGGCGGGCATCCTGGCCGGTTCGGCTGCGGTCTTCGACGGCGAGCCCGCCGCCGCCGGCCCGCTTCTCGAGCGGGCCCTGGTCGATGCGGACCGGGCCGGCGATCGGTGGGCGACCGCGCACGCCCTGATCGCCCAGGGTCAGGTGGGTCTGGTCACCGGCGACCTCGACGGCGCACGTGAGCGGCTCGTCGAGGCCGAGCGCCGGGCCCGCGCCATCGGCAACGCCTTCACGCTGGCGACCGCGCTCAACGTGCGGGCCACGCTGACCGCCGTCGAGGGCGACCACCGGACGACGGCGGTCCTGCTCAGCGAGTCCACGGAACTGTCGGTGAGAGGCCGGCTCAACTGGACGCTCGGCTACTCGATACCGGGGCTGGCCGCGGTGGCCGCCCAGCTCGACGAGTTGGAGACCGCGGCGGAGCTGTTCGGCGCCTCGGCCTCACTGTCCGCCGACCACGCCGTGGACGAGACGTTCCCGGCGTCCCGTGACCTGTCGGCCGGTGGGCTCGCCCGGGTCCGGGACCGCCTGGACGAACAAACCTTCCGCCGACACTGGGACGCGGGGCGCCTCGCGTCGAACAGCCAGATCGCCGCCCGCGCGGCCGAGCTCATGCAGCGCGCACGCGGCTGATGTACCGCCGGTACTGCCGCTCACCGAAGCCCTTCATCGCCCACCGCACCGGCAGCGGGAGGTTGGCGAACATCCGGGCCCGCTCGTCGTCGTCCGTCTCCTCCAGCAGCGCGCCGAACATCAGAGGCAGCTGACGGGCCGGCATCTCGCCGCGGCCGTGGTCCGCGAGGCTCTGCCACTCCGCGACCGTGATGTGCCGCAGCACCAGCGGTAGGATCTCGCGCTCCTCCAGCTCGAGATGTTCGAACAACGCCTCCGTGAAATGCTCCACGGCCCGGGCCAACTGCTCGCCACGGACGGTCGAGGCGCTCCGGCACCAGGCCTGCCGAAGAGGTTCGACAGCGGACGAGTGCTCGTCGACGCGTGCGTGCTGGGCCTGCATGGTCTCGACGAGTTCACGCGAGGGGGCAGCGCGCTGCAGCAGCAGCGGCCAGAGCACCTCGTCCTCACCCGTGTGGTGCAGGTGCAATCCGTTGACGATCAGCCGCAGGTGCTCGGCGACGACCGCCGCGCGCCGGGTGTCACCTTCGCCGACCCGGCGGATCAGGGTCGGAAGGGCCGCGAACTCGCGCCGGAAGACGCGGTGCACGACGTACATCTCGTTGATGTCGGGGACGTTCTGCTGAGTGGTTTCCATGTCGTCCAGCGTCACGGCCGGCCGCGCGCCGTCCCACCCTCAGCGCCCCCACATCACCACCACACTCACAGGCGGCCGTCGGGCGCCCTACCGATCAGCTTGCTCGCCAGCACCGCCGCCTGGGTGCGCCTTTCGAGCCCGAGCTTGGCCAGCAGCGACGAGACGTAGTTCTTGACCGTCTTCTCCGCCAGGAACATCTGCTCGCCGATCTGCCGGTTCGTCAGCCCCTGCGCGATCAGCTCCAGGATCTTGCGCTCCTGCGCCGTCAGGTCGGCCAGTTCGTCGGGTTCGGCGGGGGCGCCCGTGCGGATGCGCTCCAGCACCTGCGCGGTGACGGCCGGGTCGAGCAGGCTCTGCCCGGCGGCGACCCGTTTCACGGCGTCGACCAGGTCGGTGCCCCGGATCTGCTTCAGGACGTAGCCGGCGGCGCCGGCCATGATCGACGCGAACAGGGCCTCGTCGTCCGAGTAGGACGTGAGGATCAGCGCGTTGATGGAGGGGTCGGCCGAGCGGACCTCGCGGCAGACGTCGATGCCGGAGCCGTCGGGCAGGCGGGCGTCGAGCACCGCGACGTCCGGCCGCAGCGCCGGGATGCGCCGGGCGGCTTCGAGAGCCGAGCCGGACTCGCCGACCACCTCGATCTCACCGCCCGATTCGAGCAGGGCGACGAGGCCACGACGGACGACCTCGTGGTCGTCGAGCAGGAAGACACGGATCACCACTCCGTTGTACCCCAGCCGCGAGGCCGCAGGCAGGACCCTTCGGCGGCCCGGTTCGGGACTTTCGGCCCGGGACCGGCGCGGGTCACGGCCAGCAGGGTTGAACCGTCTCACTGAACACATCGTCGGTAACCCCTGGGAGCAACCCGTGGACGCGCTCGATCTGGCCCGCTGGCAGTTCGGCATCACCACCGTCTACCACTTCATCTTCGTCCCGCTGACCATCGGCCTGGCCCCGCTGGTCGCGATCATGCAGACGATCTGGGTGCGGACGGGCCATGAGCGCTGGCTGCGCCTGACCAAGTTCTTCGGGAAGCTGTTCCTGATCAACTTCGCGATCGGCGTCGTGACCGGGATCGTGCAGGAGTTCCAGTTCGGCATGAACTGGTCCGAGTACTCCCGGTTCGTCGGCGACGTGTTCGGCGCCCCGCTGGCCATGGAGGGGCTGGCCGCCTTCTTCATCGAGTCGACGTTCCTGGGTCTGTGGATCTTCGGCTGGGACCGGCTGCCGCAGAAGGTGCACCTGGCCTGCATCTGGATGGCCGCGATCGGCGTCAATCTCTCGGCCTACTTCATCATCGCCGCCAACTCGTTCATGCAGCACCCCGTCGGAGTGCGTTGGAACCCGGACAAGGGCCGGGCCGAGCTCACCTCCATCTGGGAGGTGCTGACCAACCCGACGGCCCTGGCGGCGATCCCGCACACCCTCACCGCCTCGCTCCTGACGGCGGCCACCTTCGTCGCCGGAGTCGGGACCTGGTGGATGGTCCGGGCCCACCGCGCCGGAAACGGCACGGACGCGAGCATGTTCCGGACCGTGACCCGCTTCGCCCTCGTCGTCCTGATCGTCGCCGGCGTCGGCGTGGCCATCACCGGGGACCAGCAGGCGAAGCTGATGTTCAAGCAGCAGCCGATGAAGATGGCCGCGGCCGAAGCCCTGTGCCACACCGAGAAGTCGGCCGGCTTCAGCATCTTCGCCATCGGTGACGTCGAGAACAACTGCGACGTGAAGTCCCTGACCGTTCCCGGGCTCACCTCTTTCCTGGCCACGGGCGACTTCAACGCCACGGTGACAGGCGTCGACGAGCTGCAGGCCCAGTACCAGCTGAAGTACGGGCCGGGCGACTACCGGCCGCTGATCGCGGCCACCTACTGGAACTTCCGGCTCATGATCGGGTTCGGGGCCCTGGCCGGTCTCCTCGCCCTGGCCGGGCTCTGGTTCACCCGCGGGGGCCGGACGCCGTCGAGCCGCCGTCTCGGCCTGCTCGGCCTGGTGCTCGTCCCGGCTCCCTTCCTGGCCAACCTGACCGGCTGGATCTTCACCGAGATGGGCCGTCAGCCGTGGGTGGTCGCGCCGAACCCGACGGGCGACCCGAACATCCGGATGAAGACCGCGGAGGGCGTCTCGCTGCTGGGCCCCTGGTCGGTGGGCACGTCCCTGATCGTCTTCACCCTGCTGTACGGAGTCCTGGCCGTCGTCTGGTTCGGGCTGATCCGCCGCTACGTCGTGGAGGGCGCGCCTGACGTGACGGCGACCGCCGAGCCCGACGAGGCCGACGTCGTCCCCCTGACCTTCGCGTACTGAGAGAGGTGCCACCGCAATGGAACTGACCACGTTCTGGTTCGGCCTGATCGGGCTGCTCTGGGTCGGCTACCTCGTACTCGAGGGCTTCGACTTCGGCGTCGGGATGCTGATGCCCTTCCTGGCCCGCAACGAGACCGAGCGCCGCGTCGTGATCAACACGATCGGGCCGGTGTGGGACGGCAACGAGGTGTGGCTGCTGGTGGCCGGTGGGGCAACCTTCGCAGCCTTCCCCGAGTGGTACGCCAGCCTGTTCTCGGGCTTCTACCTCGCCCTCCTGCTCATCCTGGTGGCGCTGATCCTGCGGGGCGTCGCCTTCGAGTACCGCGGGAAGATCGACAGCGAGACCTGGCGGCAGCGCTGGGATCTCGCGATCATCGTCGGCTCGTTCCTGCCCGCGCTGCTGTGGGGCGTGGCCTTCGCCAACATCGTGCGCGGCGTGCCCCTCGACGCCGACCACCAGTTCACGGGCACCCTGCTCACGCTGCTCAACCCGTACGCCCTGCTCGGCGGGCTGACGACGCTGTTGCTGTTCGCCCTGCACGGCGCACTCTTCCTGGGCCTGAAGACGCGGGGGCCGATCCAGGCCGAGGCCGTGTCGGTGGCGTTCAAGCTGGCCGTTCCGGCGGTGGGCGTCGCCGCGGCCTGGGCCCTGTGGACCCAGCTGGCCTACGGCGCCGGGTGGACGTGGCTCGCGGTGCTCGTGGCCGCCGGTGCGCTGATCGGCGCCGCCGTGGCCGCCTTCCAGCGCCGGGAGGGCCTCGGGTTCGCGCTGACATCGCTGGCCCTGGCCGCCGCCGTGGTGCTGATCTTCGGCAGCCTGTTCCCCGACGTGCTGCCCTCGACCACCGACCCGGCCTTCTCGCTGAACACGACCAACGCGTCGTCGACGCACTACACGCTCGTCGTGATGACCTGGGTGGCCGTGCTTCTCACCCCGTTCGTGCTGCTCTACCAGAGCTGGACCTACTGGGTGTTCCGCCGCCGGATCGGCACCGAGGACATCCCGCCGACCGCGGGCCTGCCGAGGCTCATCCAGGCGCCGGCCGAGCGGTGAGGCCCCTCGACCCCCGGCTGCTCCGGCACGCGCGCGCCGCACGGCCCTACGTCGTCCTGACGGCGGCCGTCGGCACCCTGACCGCAGCGGCGGTGGTCGGCCAGGCGGCGGTCGTGGCTCACGTCGTGGCCGAGGCGGCCGGGTCGCAGGGGCGGGGCACGATCACCCGGACCGTCCCGTGGCTGGTCGGTTTCGGGGCCCTGGTCGGTGTCCGGACCCTCCTGACCTGGGTGCAGGAGCGGTTCGGACACCGGGCGGTCACCGCCGTCACCGGACAGCTGCGGGCCGCCGTCCTGGCCAAGGTCGTGGCCGACCGGCCGTTCTCGACGACGTCGGACGGCACCGCCGAGGTGACGACCCTACTCACCCGGGGCCTCGACGGGCTCGACGGGTACCTGACGAAGTACCTGCCGCAGCTGCTACTGGTCTCGACGGTCACGCCGGTCGTGCTGGCCGTGATCTGGTGGAACGACACCATCGCGGGCATCACGGTGCTGCTCACCCTGCCCCTGGTGCCGCTGATGATGGCGGTCGTCGGGTTGAGCACGCAGGCCGCCTCGCAACGCCGGCTGGGCACCCTGCAGCAGCTCGGTGCGCAGGTGCTCGACCTGATCGCCGGGCTGCCGACGCTGCGGGCCCACGGTCGGGAGTCGTTTCAGGGCCGGCAGGTTCGCGCGATCGGGGACGCGCACCGTCAGGCAACCATGCGGACCCTGGCGTCGGCGTTCCTGTCGTCGCTGGTGCTGGAGACGATGACGACGCTGTCGGTCGCCCTGGTCGCCGTGGGCGTCGGCCTCCGCCTGGTGAACGGCTCCCTCGACCTGCGGACCGGGCTGCTGGTGCTGATCCTCGCCCCCGAGGCCTTCCTCCCGCTGCGCATGCTCGGGGTGCATTACCACGCCAGCGCCGACGGATTGGCCGCATGCGCCCAGGCTTTCGCCGTCCTCGAGGCCCCGGCGCCGATTCGCGGCCGCCAAGCCGCGCCCGACCTGCGCGGAACGACCGTACGGCTGGCCGACGTCCGGGTGGAGCAGCCGGGCGGCACCTGCGCCCCCGACGGTGCCTCGGGCGTGATCGCCCCCGGCCGGGTCACGGCCCTGGTCGGCGCGAGCGGCTCGGGCAAGTCGACGCTGCTCGCGGCGCTGCTCGGGCTGCGCCCGGTGTCGTCCGGACGGATCGTACTGGAGCCGGCTTCGGCTGCACCCGTGGCGCTTTCGGATGTCGACCCGCACAGCGTCTGGGCCCAGGTCGCCTGGGTGCCGCAGCAGCCGTCGCTCGTGCCGGGCACGGTGCTGGACAACGTGCTGCTGGGCTGTGACGAGTTCGACCCGAGCGTCCTCACCGCGGCGGCGGTGCGCACCGGCCTGGCCACCGTGGTCGCCGGGCTGCCCCACGGCTGGCAGACGACCGTCGGCACCGGCGGGGTCGGGCTGTCCGCTGGGCAGCGCCAGCGGCTGGCGGTCACCCGGGCGCTGCTGCGCGATGCGTCGCTCGTCCTCCTCGACGAACCGACGGCGCATCTCGACGCCGAGGCCGAGGCTGCGATGCACGCCGGCCTGGCCGCGCTGCGGAGCGAGGGCCGCACCGTCGTCGTCGTCGCGCACCGGCCGTCGCTGGTCGCGCTCGCTGACGACGTCATCGAGATCCGTGCTCATGCTGCCGAAATGCACACTCACGACCCCTCCAACGCCCTCGAAAGTGTGCATTCCGACAGCATGAGCACAGGGGTGGTGGCGGCATGAGGAACGATCCGTTGGTGCGGGTGGTGCTGGCCATGCGGCCGTCCGCACGGCGGCTGACCGTTGCCGTGGTCACCGGGACGGCGGCCGTCGCGGCGGCTGTCGCGCTGCTCGCGGTCTCGGGCTGGCTGATCTCGCGAGCCGCTCAGCAGCCCCCGATCCTCTACCTGATGGTCGCCATCGTGGCCGTGCGGGCCCTCGGCATCGGCCGCGGCCTGCTGCGCTACGGCGAACGGCTCGCCACCCACGACGTCGCCCTGCGCGGCGTGGTCGACCTGCGCGAGACCCTCTACCGGTCACTGGCTTCCGCAGACTCCCGGAAGGTCGCGGGCTTGCGCCGCGGCGACCTGCTGGCCCGGCTCGGGGCGGACGTCGACACGGTCGCCGACGTCGTCACGCGCGCGCTGCTCCCGTTCGCGGTGGCGGCGGTCAGCGGCGTGGCGGCCGTGGTGGCCCTGGGGCTGATCCTGCCGGCGGCAGCGGTCGTGCTGGTCGCCGGGTTGGCGGTCGCCGGCGGGCTGGCCCCCTGGCTGGCGGCTCGCGCCGCGCGGGAGGCCGAGCGGGCCACCGCCGGCACCCGGGCGGCGGTGACCACCGGAACCCAGGCGCTGCTCGACGGGCTCACTGAACTCAGCGTCGCGGGAGTCGCCGACGACCACCGTGCGCGGCTGCGGGCCCTCGACGAGCGGGCGGCCACCGAACTCGACCGGGCCGCCCGTCCGGCCGCCCTGGCCGCCGGACTGGTCACGGCCGCCACCGGTCTCACGGTGCTCGGCAGCCTGGTCCTCGGCGTCCAGGCGGTGGACGCCGGGCGTCTCGCTCCCGTGATGCTGGCCGTGGTCACATTGTTGCCGCTGGCCGCGGTGGAGATCACGGCGGGGCTGCCGGCCTCGGCCGTGGCGCTGGTGCGGGGACACGTGGCCGCCGAACGCGTGGCTCCCCTGCTGGAACGACCGAGTTCGTCGCAGACTCGTCAGGACGTCGGCCCGGGCCCGACGGAACGACACTCCCCCGGCGACCTGGTGGCGCAGGCGCTCGACTGCGGCTGGCCCGACCGCGCACCGGTGCTGCGCGGCGTCGACCTGACCCTCCGCCGGGGCACACGGACGGCGCTCGTCGGCCCGAGCGGGTCGGGCAAGACCACTCTCCTCATGACCCTCGCGGGGCTCGTGCCGCCGGTCGCCGGGAGTGTCGAGGGTGGCGACCTGCGCGCGAACGTCGTCCACATCGCGGACGACGCCCACGTCTTCACCACGTCGGTACGCGAGAACCTGCGCCTGGCGCACCCCACCGCGACGGACGTCGAACTCCACGACGCCCTGCGCCGCTGCGGCCTCGGTGGCTGGCTGGCCGGCCTGCCGGCGGGGCTCGACACCGTGCTGCGCGCGAGTACCGAGGGCGGCAGCCCCCTGTCCGGCGGCGAGCGCCGTCGGCTCCTGCTGGCGCGGGCCGTGCTCAGCCCGGCGCCCGTCGTCCTGCTCGACGAGCCCGCCGAGCACCTCGACCCCGAGACGGCCGACGACCTGGTCGGAAAGGCCCTGAGCGGTGCACTGTTCGGTGACCGGACGGTCGTCGTCGCCACCCACCGGCTCGCCGCACTCGAGGGTGCCGACGCGGTACTGGTCGTCGCGGCCGGTCACGTCCGGGTGGCCGAGCCGGCATCGGCCCACTGAGCCAGCCGGGCAGCCAGCTCCGCCACCAGAGTGCGCAGCTCGGCAGGGGTTTCGATGACGAAGGGCCGGTCGAGCTGCGCCAGGAGAGCAGGCAGCCAGTCGAGGCGCTCGGCGCGGATCTCGACGCGGAACCGGCGGCCGTCGCCGGTCAACGGTTCCAGGCGGGCGACGCTCGCCGGGAGCCGGCGCCGGATCTCGGGCTCGGTCGCCTCGACGATCAGCACCACCGGGTGTCGGTAGGGCGCGCTCGCCATCCCGTCGAGCACGTGCTGCGCCGCGTCGAAACCGGCCGGGGGGCGGAAGGTTCCGGCCTCGGACCGGGCCCAGGTGATCCGGTCGAGCCGGAAGGTCCGGGACTCGCCGCGTCCGACATCCAGGCCCGTCACGTACCAGCGGCCGGCGTGTGAGACCAGCCCGTACGGGTGCAGCGACCGCCGCTGCGGCGCCTCGCCGTACCGCAACGAGACCGGCCGGTGCTCGCGGACGGCCTCGGCGACGGTGAGCAGGACGGCGGCGTCGGGGGTGGCGTTCTCGTGAGGACCGTCCGTGTACTCGGCGGTCTCCAGCACGGCGTCCAGGCGTCGGACCAGCCGTTCCGGCAGCAACCGCCGGACCTTGGCGAAGGCGGTCTCGTTGGCGGTCGCCGAGGCCGTCGACGAACCCGCCCGCCGGGCGGCCGCCAGCCCCAGCACGACCTCCAAGGCCTCCTCGTCGCTGAGCATCAAGGGGGCCGTCCGAAACCCGCGGGCCAGCCGGTACCCGCCGTAGCGGCCCCGCACCGCCTCGACCGGCACGTCGAGCTCGAGCAGGTGCTGCACGTAGCGGCGCACGGTGCGCTCGTCGACGCCCAACCGATCGGCCAGCTCGGCGACCGTGCGGGTGCCGCCGGACTGCAAGAGCTCCAGCAGCGTGAGCACGCGGGACGTCGGGCGGGCCATGCGTCAACTATGCCGAGAATACCGGGCCGAATCTGCCCGGTATTGCTCGTAGCGTCGCCGCCATGAATCTCGTCTCGATCCGCATTGCCACCGACGATGTGCCGCGCCTGGTGGGGTTCTACGAAAAGCTCACCGGGCTTAGACCGGAGTGGGCCAACGACCAGTTCGCCGAACTCGTCACAGATGGTGCGGCCATCGCGATCAGCAGCCGGCAATTGACCGACCGGTTCGCAGCCGCCTCGGTGGAACCCGCGGCCAACCACGCGATGATGATCGAGCTGCTCATCCCCGATGTCGACGCCGTGCGTGATGCCGTGGCCGAGCTCGCGGGCGGCCTCGTGATGGAGCCGACAACGCTGCCGTGGGGCAATCGCTCGCTCCTGGTCAAGGACCCTGACGGCAACGTGGTCAACCTGTTCACGCCCGTCACCATGGAGGCGCAGGCCAAGTTCGGTGCGCGCTAGCGCCGGGCCAGGACCTATTCGTCCTCGCGAGGGTCCGGGTCAACCGACTGGTCACGGCTGACGTCGGCCGAGGCCCCGATCGGCACATGGAAACCGGAGCGACGCCATCGCGCGAATAGTCGCCGCCTCACGTACGGCTCTCGCTCAACGAGGATCCCGTAGAACTCCTCCAGGCTCTTCATCCAGTTCTTGCCTGCCGCCGGATTCTGTAACCGTTCGGCCTTCACGAAAGGCTCGAGTCGCTTCCAAGCGAACAGAACCCTGTGGTGATAGATGTCGAGAATCCGCGGGTCTTTCAGCACTCCGAGTTTGACCATGAGCGCGATGCCGTGGAAGTAGTAGAGGACTCGATAGACCGCGTCCTGCGCAGGCGCCGGCAGAGCCCTCACACCGCGTTCAGGTGAATGGGTCGCCTCGAGTTCCATAGTCACGAAGTAGAAAGCTTCATGCCATTCTCGCTGCTGGCCATGAAGATTCAGATCACTAATCACAGCCATGTTCGCACGTTCCTGCGCCCCGGCTTGACGCGCCGCCAAGAGGGTGGACAACGCAAGAGCAGTAAGCGAGACCCCGAGAGTCACTACGTTGGTGATATCGATCTTCACCTCACGAGTCTGACAGCGGTGATCACCACCGGAAAGAGTCAGACATTGCTCATGCGTTTCTGCATGATCAATTCATGAGCAAGGGTGAGCCGGTCACCGTCACACCGTCAGGGTGGCGTGGCGATGACCGGCCCGAGGGAGCCCTACGGCTGCAGCGGCATCGTCCAGCAGTTGGACGCGACCGCCTTGCCCTTCAGTCGCGCGGTCAGCCAGTTGAGCGACGCGGTCTGCTCGGTGAGCAGCGGCAGCACGTGGTTCACGGTCGGGCTGCCGACCTTCGGCTCGGTGATGTTGCGGTAGGTCACGTTGGCGCCCTTGGCGCACCAGTCGACCGCCAGCTGCCGGGCCTGACCGTGCGGGACCAGGTTGTCGTAGTAGCCGGTCATGACCTGCACCGGGCTGGTCGGCTTCAGCAGGCCGATGCGCTGCTTGTTGATCTCCGCCTGGATCGCCGGCTCCGCCGCGATGATCTCGCTGATCGACTGGCCGGTCTTCGTCCAGTTCTTGCTGTGCGCGTTGGCGTACTTGAGGCTGTCGCCGACACACATGGTGGACGTGTTCTTCAGCGCGGCCACCCCGGCGGCGTTGAGGTACTTGTCGAGCAGCGGCTGCAGCGACGGGTCCGACTGCACGAAGCCGTTGATCGACCAGCCGAGGGCGGCGGCCAGTTCGCTGCCGTCGATGGCCTTGGTGACGTCGGTCAGGTTGGCCGGCGGCGCACCGGCGAAGGTGCCCTTCAGGTTGACGTCGGGCGCGTACGAGGGCTGCAGCTCGGCGGCCGAGGCGACGGCGCCGCCGCCCTGGCTGTAGCCGTAGAGACCGACGGCCGAGGTCGACGTCACCGACGTCGTCGGCAGGCTCTTGGCCGCACGCACCGCGTCGAGCACCGCGTGGCCCTCGTCGAGGCGGTCGACGTAGGTGTGGACGCGGTCGGTCGTGCCGAGCCCGATGTAGTCGACCAGGACGACGGCCACCCCGGAGGTGATCAACCGGTAGACCGCGACGTCCTCGTAGCCGGCGGAGAGCGTGAAGTCCTTCAGGCTGTTGACCTTCACCACGACACCCCGCTCGAGAGCGAGGGACGGGGCACACTGGTCGCCCTGGCCCATGGTGCCGGGAGCGACGGCCACGATCGGCCGGGTGCCCGGGCCCTTCCACTTCGCGGTGGGCTCGACGTAGGCGGCCGTCGCGGCGACCGGCTTCCCGTTGTTGTCGGTCGTCTTGTACATGAGCCGGGTCGCGTGCCCCGGCAGGCCGCCGGCCCAGGCGGGCAGCTGCGCGACCAGCTTCATGGGCTCGCTGCGCACGATCGCCCCGTTGGCGGCCGGAAGGGCGGCGGGCGGGTTGTAGAAGGTCGGGATGACGACGCCGTGCGAGACCACCGGCACGTCGACGGCCTGCGCCTGCGGGACGGCGACGAGCGCCCCCGACGTCGCGACCACTCCGGCGAGCAACAGCCGTGTCATTCCGGGCATCGCGTGGGCCTCCATCGGCTCATTCGTCAACTCTGGGTAGCCACCCGAACACCCACGTGTAGACAGGTGTCCAACCGGCTACCGGACAGTAGCGAAGGCGAGCCCCCGACCGGTAGGGGTTCGCCGGAAATCAGCCTCACCGGCGAGCGAAGCGAGTGCTAATCAGCCCGCCCAGCGAGCGAAGCGAGTGCTAATCAGCCCGCCCAGCGAGCGAAGCGAGTGCTAATCAGCCCGCCCAGCGAGCGAAGCGAGTGCTAATCAGCCCTCAGCTGCGCCTTGACCACCTTGCCGAGAGCGTTGCGGGGCAGGGCCGTCACCAGGACGACGGTCTTCGGCCGCTTGTAGGGCGCGAGCTGCGCTCGCGCATGGGCCAGGAGCTCGGCTTCGGCGACCCCCGACGCCTCGACGAACGCGGTCACCGCCTCACCCCAGGTGGCGTCGGGGACGCCGATCACGGCCGCGTCCCGCACGCCGGGGTGAGCACGCAGCACCTCCTCGACCTCGCGCGGGTACACGTTGTACCCGCCGCTGATGATCAGCTCCTTGCGGCGGCCGACGATGCTCACGTATCCGTCGGCGTCGAGCGCGCCGACGTCACCGGTACGGAACCAGCCGTCGGAGAACGACTCGGCCGTGGCCTCGGGGCGCTGCCAGTAGCCGCGCATCACGCTCGGGGCGCGCAGCAGGATCTCGTCGGTGTCCTCGTCGAGCCGCAGGTCGACCCCCGGCAGCGGTAGCCCGACGGTGCCCGGCTTGCGCTCACCCTCGTAGGGGTTGGACACGGTGATCAGCGTCTCGCTCATCCCGTACCGCTCGAGGATCCGCTGCCCGGAGGCCTTCTCGACCGCGTCGAACAGAGCGGGCGACAGGGCGGCGCTGCCCGAGACGGCCAGGCGTAGCGCGGAAAGCTCACGCAAGCGGGGTGATTCGGCCAGCCTGGCGTACATGGTCGGCACCCCGAAGAACAGCGATCCGGCGTGCGCGGCGACCGCGTCGAGCACCCCCGACGCCTCGAAACGCGGCTGCAGGACGGCGGAACCGCCCGACAGGAGGGTGCCGTGCAGCCCGACGCACAACCCGTGCACGTGGAAGAGGGGCAGGGCCAGCACCAGCCGGTCCTGCGCCGTCCAGTGCCAGGCCGTCGTCAGGGCCCGCGCCCCGGCGAGGAGATTCGCGTGGGTGAGGGACGCCCCCTTGGGAGCGCCCGTCGTCCCGCTGGTGTAGACGATCAGCGCGAGATCGTCGGCCCCGGCGACGTCGAGAGCCGGGGCCGGGCCGTCGGGCAGGTCGACGTCGAGCCCCGTGACGACGACTCGCGGCCCCCCGGCGTCCCGGACCCAGCCGGCCGCCTCGGGCGAGGCCATCACGCCCGCCGCCGGGCGGCAGTCGGCCACGACGTGCGCCACTTCGCGAGCCCCGTAGGCGGGATTCACCGGGACGACGACCAACCCGAACCGCAGCGCCGCGAGATGGGCCGTCACGAAACCGATCCCGGTCGGACCCGACAGCAGGAGCCGGTCGCCGGGCGCCAGCCCGGCCGCCGCGAACCGGCCGGCCACGACCCGGCTGCGCTCCTCCAGTTCGGCCCCGGTGAACCAGCGCCCGTCGTGCAGGACCGGGACGTCGGGCGCCTCGGCCCAACGCCGGGCCCCGGCGTTCGGCAGCGTGTCGGGCGTGCTCATCCCGGAAGTCTGGCACCCGCGATCGCCCGGCCTCACGGCGGAAGCCGGTTGACCGCGTGCTCGCCGGTGGCCCACAGGTACTGCACCGCGTACGCGCGGTAGGGGCTCCACGCCTGCGAATAGCGCTTCAGCGCACCGGGTGTGGACGGCAGGCCCAGCCGCTTGGCGGCCACCACGACGCCGAGGTCCGTGGGCAGGAAGGCGTCGCCGTCCCCGAGAGCGCGCATGGTGACGGTGTGCGCGGTCCACGGCCCGACGCCGGGCAGCGCGACGAGATCCCGCTCCGCGGCGGCCGACGACGACAGGTCCACCGCACCGGCCGCGAAGGCCGCCGCCACCCGCAGCACCGTCGCGCGCCGCGACGCCGGCATCGCCAACAGATCGGGGTCAGCGCCGGCGAGTGCCGCCGAGGGCGGGAACAGGTGCGTCAGCCCTCCGTCCGGGTCTACGACCGGCTCCCCCGTCGCAGCCACGAGCCGGGCCGCGTGCGTCCGTGCGGCCGCCGTCGAGATCTGCTGTCCGAGAACGGCTCGCACGGCGAGCTCGGCCGCGTCGGGCGAACCCGGCACGCGTCGTCCAGGCGCAGCCTGCACGAGGGGCGCGAGCACGCCGTCCGCCGCGAGCAGCTCGGCCACGACGAGCGGGTCGACGTCCAGGTCGAGGATGCGGCGGGCGGCGAGCACCGCCGACGGTTCGTCGTCCCGATGGCTCAACCACAGGGTGGCCGGTACGGAAGAGCCTTCGGGGAGCCGGAGATCGAGGATCGCCGGACCGCCCGGCAGGCGGACCGTGCGCCGGTAGGCGCCGGCCCGCCACTCCTCGACGCCCGGGACGGCGGTGGCGACCAGATGCCCGTACAGGTTGTCCGGCATCAGTGGCGGGCGGAAGGACAGCCGCACGTCCCGCCGGAGCACCGGTCCGGTCCCGGCTGTCACCACCCCAGGGTGCCCGGCGCGCCCTTGAACGGGCCGACCACCCGCGACGTGATCCAGCCGCCGTAGAAGTCGCCCTCCTGCGCCTGCACCGTCTCGCCGTCCACCGTGCAGCGGTCGACCCGGCCCGGGTAGATCGCCACGTGCCGGTGCAGCCGCTCGTACCGGGGGGTGGGTGACGGGTAGTACCAGGCGGCCGACGGCGAGACGCCGTCGCCGACGACGAGGTCGAAGTACCGCGCCCGGCCCTTGAACTCGCACCAGGACGTGCCTGCGGCGTCGGCGAACGCGGTCAGGTCGACGTCGTCCATCGGCAGGTAGTACGTGGGCGGGTGACTGGTCTCCAGCACGCGGACCGGGGCCCGGGTGTCGGCCACCACCAGCCCGCCGAACTCGACGACGACGTGCTCACCGGAGGGGTCGAGCGACGGGGGGCGGGGATAGTCCCAGACGGACTCCACGCCGGGTCGATGGGGTTCAGGGGACACGTGCGACCTCCTCGGTGAACAGCAGGCGTTCGGCCGCACCGCGCAGCTCACGGCGCAAAGTGCCGTCGTCCAGGCCGGCCAGGTTCGGATCGCCGCCCACCGACACGAGCCCACCGCCGAAGACTGCGACCGACACCAGGTCGGTCGGGCTCGGTGTCTCACCGACCACGAGCACGGTCAGTCGGTCGGTGTGGCCGCTGGTCTCGACATGCGACTTCAGCAGTGCGTCGACGTACGGGTCCCCGAACAGGACGCCGAGCAGCCGCCGGTGCGCCAGCACCAGGTCGATCAGCCCGTGGACGACGAACCGTCGGCGCTCCTGCGAAGCCGGCCGGGCGCCGGCCTCCTCGAGCAGGACGAGGAGCCGTTCCATCACCGGACGGACCACTTCGAGGACGATGTCGTCCTTCGTCCGGAACTGGTGGTATACGGCCGCTTTCGTCACCCCGAGCCGGTCGGCGATCATCTGCAGCGAGGTGCCGCTGACCCCCTGCTCGGCGAACAGCTCGAGCGCCGTGGCGAGCACCCGCTCCCGGGTCTCCCCACGCCGCCCCACGGGCTTCGCCATCGAAACCGCCTCCGACTCAATCTCCGCCGCCTGGGCGCCGACGCACATCGTGACGTCGACCACGACGCCGTTGCCAGATGCTAGCCGATCGGCTAACTTCTGCATGGCTAGCCGATCGGCTAGCTATGAAGAACCGGCTCACCGCCCGGAGGCACTCTCCTCATGGCCACCTTCCTGTACCGCGTCGGCCGTTTCTCCTACCGCCGTCGCGGCCTCGTCGCCGGCGTGTGGCTGCTGCTGCTCGTCGCCACCGGGATCGCGGCGGCCACCCTGTCGGGCCCGACGTCGTCGACGTTCTCGATCCCCGGCACCGAGTCGCAGAAGGCGCTCGACCTGATCACCGAGCGCAACCCGGGCGCGAACGCCGACGGCGCTTCGGTGCGGGTCGTGTTCGTGGCCGGAGGCAACGGCACGCTGACCTCCGACGCCTCGAAGGCGGCCGTCGAGAAGGCGATCACCCAGCTGAAGGCGGTCGACGACGTCGCAGCCGTGAGTGATCCCTATCGATCACAGGCCGTCTCGCAGGACGGCACCACCGCCTACGCCACCGTGAGCTACTCCGTCCCGGCCACCCAACTGACCTCGGCGACCAACGAAACCCTGCAGACCGCGGCCCGTTCCGCGGTCGGGCCGGGGATCACCGTCGAGTTCGGCGGTGACGTCGTCAGCAGTGACGGGCCGGCCGGAGCCACGGAAGGCATCGGCATCGTGATCGGGGCGATCGTCCTCGTCATCACCTTCGGGTCGTTGCTGGCCGCCGGGCTGCCGCTGCTGACGGCGCTGATCGGCGTCGGGTTCGGCACGCTCGGCGTAGCGGTCGCCACCGGTTTCACCGACATCTCCGACACCACCAGCGTTCTCGCCACCATGCTCGGCCTGGCGGTGGGCATCGACTACGCGCTCTTCATCGTGTCCCGGTACCGGCACGAACTGCTCGTGGGTCGCGACGGCGAGGAGGCAGCCGGGCGGGCCATCGGCACCGCCGGGTCGGCGGTCGTCTTCGCCGGGGCGACCGTCGTCATCGCCCTCGCCGCGCTCCTGGTGGCCGGTATCCCGTTCCTGTCGTCCATGGGGCTGGCGGCCGCGGGCACCGTGGCGATGGCCGTGGTCATCGCCCTCACGCTGGTCCCGGCCCTGCTCGGGTTCCTGGGACGTCGGGTGCTGGGTCGCAGGGGCCGCGCGGCGCTGGACCCCGAGGCTCCCGGCGGCGGGGACGGCAATCTCGTCCACGGTGAGCCGATGGGTGCTCGCTGGGCCCGGCTCGTGGTCCGGGGCCGGGTGCCGGTCTTCATCGTGCTGGTGCTCGCCCTCGGGGCGATCGCGCTGCCGACCCTCGACCTGCGCCTCGGTATGCCGACCGACGAGACCGCGTCGCCCAGCACCACCCAGCGCCGGGCGTACGACGCGCTGGCCGCCGGGTTCGGACCCGGCTTCAACGGCCCGCTGATCGTGGCCGTCGATCTGGCCGGGATCACCGGCGAGGACAGCGGTTTCGCGCGGGACGCCGCGACCACGGACATCCAGGCCGACCTGGCGAAGGTGCCCGGGGTGGCCGCCGTCGCGCCGGCCACCCCGAACGCCGCCGGTGACCTCGCCCTGATCACCGTCATCCCGACCACCGGCCCCTCGACCGATGCCACCGAGACGTTGGTGCACACCATCCGCGCCGACGCGCAGAAGTGGCGGGCGGAGCGCGGGGCCCGGGCCTACGTCACCGGGACAACGGCCATCGGCATCGACATCTCCGAGAAGCTCGGCGCCGCCCTGGCCCCGTACCTGATCGTCGTGGTGGGGCTCGCGTTCCTGCTGCTGATGCTGGTGTTCCGCAGTCTCGTCGTGCCGCTGAAGGCGACGCTCGGCTTCCTGCTCAGCCTGGCCGCCACGTTCGGCGCGCTGGTCGCGGTGTTCCAGAAGAGTTGGGGCGCAGGCCTGGTCGGGCTCGACTCGTCGGGGCCGATCCTGAGCTTCCTGCCCATCCTGGTGATCGGCATCCTGTTCGGCCTGGCGATGGACTACGAGGTGTTCCTCGTGACCCGGATGCGCGAGGAGTTCGTGCACGGGGCCGACGCCCAGTCGGCCGTGGTCAGCGGATTCCGACACGGCGCACGGGTCGTCACCGCCGCCGCCGTCATCATGACCAGCGTGTTCGCGGGCTTCGTCATCACGGACGACCCGATCGTGAAGTCCATCGGCTTCGCCCTGTCGGTGGGCATCGTGTTCGACGCCTTCGTCGTCCGGATGACGCTCGTCCCCGCGATCATGTCGCTCCTGGGCCGCAGCGCCTGGTGGTTCCCGAGCTGGCTCGACCGCCTCCTGCCCGACGTCGACGTGGAGGGCGAAGGGCTCACCGCCGCGCTCGCCACCGCGCAGACGCCGTCCGCGCGCGTCCCGGCCCAGGGTTCGCTGTCGGAAGCCGACGCAGCCACGCACTCCTCCAGCAACTGACCGCGCCGCGGGGCACACCAACAATCGTTGATGTGCGCCGTGAGTCGCGGCCGGGGCTGTGGACAACTCAGGAAGATGCACTCCCGCCGCACCTACGATCGTTGATGTGCGTCGCAAAGATGCCGTCCGGAGGGACAGCCAGGGGCGAGAGATCGAAGGCCCGCCCGACACCCGCGCCGCCCGACTACTGGCGGCAGCCCGCCGCCGGACTCTCCAGTACCAGTCGGAGGTGGCCGAGAAGGCCGGCATCGCGCCGAGCGCGATCAGCGCCTACGAGACCGGCACCCGCCAGCCGACGCTGCCGATGCTCAGCAAGCTGCTCGAGGCGACGGGGCACGAGCTGGTCCTGGACATCCGGCCGCTGCCGAGCGAGTTCCGGCTGGTGACCTCGGAGTTCGGCGACGCGATCCGCCGACAACGGGAGGCGATCGTCACGCTCGCCGGGCGGTACGGACTGCGCGACCTTCACGTCAACCGCAACGGGAGGGAACTGTTCGTCGACGTGAGTGTCGCGACCATGATGGAACGGCGCCTGTTCGCGGCCGAACTCGAGGCGCTGCTCGGATTCCCGGTGCGAGTCACACCCGTCGCACCCGAGCAACGGGACGAGTTGCGGGGCTGGACGGTTCGGCTCGGTCAGGACCAGGGGCGAGCGGAGCGCTCGGACCAGTAGACCTCGGGCGGCTGCGCCAGAGCGGCCAGGGACTCGACGAAACCGGTTGGCAGGGTGAGCTTCTCGCCCTGCAGATTGAACGCGAGTTGGTCGGGGGTGACGGCGCCGGAGAGCACCTGCCAGGCCCACGGCTGTTCGAGGGCGGCCGCGTAGGCGACGGCGTCCAGGCTCGCGCCGAGCGACTCGGCCACCCGGCTCGCCTCGGCCACGACCGGCGACGCGTCCCCGCTGCCGGGGGCGAGCCGCCCGTTGGCCACGACCTCCTTGACGATCACGGTCGCGCCGACGACCGCGGCCTCGGTGAGCGCCTCGGCGGCCGACGGTTCGAGCAGGTTCCAGGTCGACTCGACCGACGAGAAGAGCGGCTCGCCACCGGCGCGCACCGCCAGAGCCGCGCGCACGACGTCCGCCTGGGCCGGGCCGGACGTCGAGAACCCCACCCGCACACCGGAGTCCCGCAGCTTCGCGAGCGCCCGGTGCAGCTTCTGGTCGGTCAGGGCCGGTGAATCGGGGGTGAGCGAGTGGATGTGGTAGATCGCCAGCCGGTCGCCCAGCAGCGAACGCGACTGCGTCGACTGCTCACGGAAGGCTTTCACCGTATGGTCTTTCACCTCGTGCACCGGGGCGTCGAGGGCCCAGTCGCCGACGTAGCGGTAGCCCCACTTCGAGCCGACGACGACGCGGGCGTCGGGGTGCTGCTCGAGCCAGCCGGCCAGGAACTCCTCGGCCCGCCCGTACGAGCGGGCGACGTCCACGTACCGCACACCGGCCGCGTAGGCGGCGTCCAGCAGCTCCTCGCACCGCGACCGCAGGTCGTCCACCGAGCGGCCGCCGGCGAAGGCGGCCGCCCGCCCGGTGGTGATGTACGCGGGACGCCCCGCCGCGGCCAGCCCCAGCCCGATGCGCGAAGTCATGCGGCCCGCACCCGGTCGACGGCGGCGCGGACGGCCTTCTCGAGATCGGCCTGGGTGAGCGAGTTCCCGAGGCTGATCGAGTCGAAGCGCAGCAACTGCGGCCCGACGGCGACCTGGACGACGAGGTCGCTGACCGCCATCATCGCGCCGCTGTACTGCAGCAGGACGGCGTACGTGCCGTCGCCGACGGCCGGGAACGTGGTCGTCGACGTCTTCACCTTCGTGACGACGTCCCCGCGCGTCACCTGGTAGCTCGCACAGTCGCTGACCGCCGAACGCATCGCCGCCAGCGCCTCGGCGGGCGTGCGGCCCGCGGGCCGGTACGTGGTCTGCACCAGCGAACCGCTCCGGTCCCCGCTCTGCGTGAAACCGACCCGGGCCAGGGGCAAGGCGCCCGCGCCCAGGGCGAGCACGGCGCAGGTCTTCGGGTCGTAACGGTCGTGCGTGGCGTCGTCCAGCGTGTCGGCGCTGACCGCCCAGCCCGCGGGCAGGGCGTCCGCCCCGATCAGGGCCCGCTCGGCCTGCGCGGCGGTCAGCCGCGGGGCCGGGACGGTGGGCGACGACGCGGACGACTGGTCAGCGGACGGCGCGACGGACGGGGTGCCGGTGGGCGCGGCGGCGCCGCTCGACCCACCGCTGCAGCCGGCCAGCAGGACGGCGGTCAGCGCCAGCGCAAGGGTCCTCACCCGAGCATCCTGCCGTAGGACCGTCAGAGCGTGCCCAGCCGGGACGCCCGGGCGGCGAGGATCCGCTCGCGCAGGGCGGGGGCGACGTCCATCAGGCGCAGCAGGTCCTCGGCCGGGACGACGATCAGCTGGGTCGGTTCCTCGGCCACCACGTCGGCGGTGCGCACGTAGCCGTACCCGCTGCCCCAGTCGGTGGCCGCGATCTCGCCGAAGAACTCCCCCGGCCCGAGCCGGCGCACCACCACCCCGTCGATCAGCACCCGCACCGCGCCCGAGACGATCGCGTAGAAGTCCCGGTCACCGGCCCACCGGGACACGACGGTCGCCCCGGCCGGCGCGACCAGGCGGGTCGAGCAGCGGGCCAGCTCCCGCCGTCCGGCCTCGTCGAGCAGGTCGAGCAACGGCCCCGCCGGCACGGCGGCGTCGGGGACGGCGGCCGCGAGCACCTCGGGTGGGACCGGCGTGCGGGCCAGGAAGTCGAGCACGAACCGCACGTCCTCCTCCCGCGAGCGGTGGTTCAGGACGCACAGCCGCAGGGCGTACCGGCCGTGCAGCCGCGTCGAGGAGACCATCGCCCGGCCCGTCGCCTCCAGCGCCGCGGCCAACCAGGCGTTCGCGGCCGCGAGTTCCGGCTCGCCCAGCCCGGGCAGGGTGCGGCGGAAGCAGACGATGCCGAGCCGGGCCGCGCTGAGCAGCTCGAGGTGAGGGTCGTCGTCCACCAGCGTCGAGGCGAGCGCAGCGAGGTCGAGTCCGGAGTCGATCGCGGCGCGGAAGGCGTCGGTGCCGAACGTGGCGACCGATGCCCACAGCGAGACCGAACGGGCCCGGCGGGTCAGCTGGAGGCCGCGGTCGCTGAAGTTGACCTCGCCGCCGTGCGTGGCGGAGTCGGCCAGGTAGTCGGGCAGCACGGTGAAGGCGCGTTCGAGGGCGCCGGACTCGCGGACCAGGAGGGCGCCGCATTCCATCGGCTGGAAGAACCACTTGTGCGGGTCGAGGGTCACCGAGTCGGCCCGGCCGATCCCGGCCAGGGCCCGGGCCCCGCGGGCCGTGACGGTGGCGAACCCGCCGTAGGCGGCGTCGACGTGCAGCCAGAGGTCGTGCTCGGCGCACAGGTCGGCGATGTCGTCGAGCGGGTCGACGGCGCCAGTGTTGGTGGCCCCGCCGGACGCCGAGACCAGCAGCGGCACGCGGCCGGCGACCCGGTCGGCGGCCACGGCGGCGGCCAGCGCGTCGACGCGCAGCCGGAACCCGTCGTCCGAGGGGATGACGTGCACCTGGTCGGAGCGGAAGCCGAGCACCCGCGCGGCCCGGCCGACCGAGGAGTGGGCCTGGTCGGAGCAGTAGATCATCGCATCGGCGTGCATCGCCCCCAGCAGCTGCTCGCGGGCCACCGCGAAGGCCATCAGGTTGGCCGCCGAACCGCCCGACGTGAGCACCCCCTCGGCCCCCTCGGGCAGGCCGAGCCAGGCCCGGAACCAGTCGAGGACGACGAGCTCCAGCCGGCTGGGCCCCGCCGACTCCGCCCACGACCCGGCGTAGACGTTCGCGACACTCGACATGAAGTCGACCAGCGCCGCGGGCCACGTGGTGGAGCCGGGGATGTAGGCGAAGTAGCCGGGGTGCGCGACCCGGCTGGCGTGCGGGTACACGTCGTCGACGAGCGTGCCGAGGACGGCGTCGAGGCCGAGCGGTGCCTTGGGCTCGTCGCCGGGCAGCAGGTCGGCCATGGCCTGCGGCGTCGCACGGCGGATGACGGGCCCCGGCTCGGCCATCCACGCGACCATGCGGTCGACCACGGCGTAGCCGGTACGGCGCATCTCTTCGGGCGTCATGCTCAGGTCCACGAAGATCAGGATGCCGACGGCGTCGGTCAGATACATGCCTGCTGGCTCACCCCGGATACCCCGTGCTGGCTCACCTAGAATCCGTGACGTGGAGTACTTACCGTTCGAGCGGCGCACGGCCTCGACCGCGTACCGGCAGGTGCTGGAGAACATCCGCACCTCCGGCATCCGGGTACCGACCCGGCAGGGTGTCGAGGCGCTCACGCTGATGCAGCAGACGATGGCGTTCCCGCTCGAGCAGGGTTTCCCGGTGATCACCGAGCGCAGCATCGGCTCGTTCTGGTCGAAGGCCATCGGCGAGCTGTGCGCCTTCATCAACGGCGCCACCACGTTGAAGGAGTTCGAGGAGTTCGGCTGCGACTGGTGGGGGCCCTGGGCCACGCCGGAGAAGACGCTGAAGAAGGGCATCGAGCCGGGCGGCATCGGGCCCGGGTCGTACGGCGGCGCGTTCCACGACTTCCCGACCAGCGAGGGCCCGGGCTTCGACCAGTTCGCCCACCTGGTCGAGCAGCTGCGCGAACTGCCCCGCGACCGCACGCATTTCGTCTCCCCGTGGATCCCGCAGTGGAACGTCCGGGGCGAGGGCAAGACGCCCCGGACGACGATCGCCCCCTGCCACGGCTGGGTGCACGTGCGCGTGCTGGACGGCCGGTTGCACCTGCACATGTTCCAGCGCTCGGGGGACGTGCCGGTGGGGGTGCCGTCGAACATCGTCCAGTACGCGGCGCTCACGCTGATGTTGGAGCACCTCACCGGTTTTCCCGCCGCCGGGTACTACCACACGATCTCCGACGCCCACATCTACGTCGACCAGCTCGACGCCGTCGGCACGATGCTGGAGCGTGAGCCGCTGCCCTACCCGACGGTGCAGCTGACGGAGGCCGGGCGCGCCGTCACCGACATCCACGGGTTCCGGGCCGAGCACTTCGAGCTGTCCGACTACCACCCGCACAAGGGCATCCCACGCATCCCGGTGGCGACCTGATGGCGGCCCGGTGAGCGTGCGCCTGCTGGTCGCCGCAGCCGAGAACGACGTGATCGGCCTCGACGGCGACCTGCCCTGGCACCTGAGCGCCGACCTGAAGCGGTTCGCGGCGCTGACCCGCGGGCACGTGGTCGTGATGGGCCGGCTGACCCACGAATCGATCGTGGCCCGGCTCGGGAAACCGCTGCCCGGGCGGCATGCGGTGGTCGTCACCTCGCGCGCGCTCGAACCGCACCCGGACGTCGAGCCGGTCGCCACGGTCGAGGCGGCGCTCGAGCGGGCCGCCAAGGCCACCGCGGCGCGCGGGCTGGACGACTGGTTCGTGATCGGCGGCGCGCAGCTCTACACCGCGTTGCTGCCGGTGGTGGACGTGGTCGACCTGACCCGCGTGCACGCCGAGGTGGCCGGGGATGCCGCCCTGCCCCCCGGCTGGCTCGACCCGTTCGAAAGAGTCTCGGCGGAGAGGCATAGCGACGCCTCGGGCCTGGAGTTCTCGTTCGAACGCTGGGTGCGGCGGTGAGCCTGTACTTCGTCGGCAACGCCCGGCACGCGGAACAGGCCGAGCGCATGCGCGCCCTCGAAGCGGCCGGCGTGTGCCTCTTCTGCCCCGAGCAGCTCGACGCCGAGCCGGCCGCCGGTCTCGTGGCGAGCACCGACGAATGGACGGTGCGGCGCAACGACTTCCCGTACGCGGGGACGAAGCTGCACCTGCTCGTCGTCCCCCGGCGGCACGTGACCGACCTCGTCGACCTGCCCGACGCCGTCCTGGCGCAGTTCTGGCCGCTGGTGCGGTCCCTGCGTGAGGAGTTCGACCTGACCTACTACGGGTTGGGTGCCCGTTGCGGCGACCCGGCGTGCACCGGCGGGACCATCGCACACGTGCACGTGCACCTGCTGGTCGGCGACGTCGACGACCCGGGGCACGAGCCGGTGCGGCTGAAACTCAGCTCTCGTCGTTCGAACTGAGGTCGACGGCGATCAGCTCGACCCCGGCGCCGCGCATCACCTCGGCCCCCGCCAACACCGAGTAGCCGCCCGCGAAGTAGCAGCGCGCGAAACCGACCTCGGCGATCAGCCGTGAGCAGGCCGGGCACGGGAACGTCGTCACGTGCAGGTCGGCACCGGCCAGGCTGAACCCCTCGCGCGCGGCCCGGGCGATCAGGGCCTGCTCGGCGTGCACCGCTGTGCTGCGGTCGAGCTCGACGCCGCGCCGGAAGTCGTTGCGGGGGTCGCCGTCGACGTAGGGCGAGTACTCGGTGGGCAGGTGCCGGTTGTGCTCGACGGCCAGCACCGTCTCGCCGCGGGCGGCGACGGCCCCGACCTGCCGCCACCAGTCGGAGCTGCGGCCGGCGGCCTCGAAGGCGAGACCCTGCATGTGGCGTGCGTATTCGGCCTCCGACACGGCGCCGTCCCACTCGGCCGGGACCCCGGCGCGGCTCCACTCCCGGTCCCAGCGCAGGAAGGTGCGCTGCCAGACCACTCGCGCCCGCGCGTCCAACCCGAAGTCGGCCACGAGCGAGCGCATCAGGTCCTCGTCCGGGACGATCAGCTCACCCCCGGGTTCCACGGCCGACGGCAGGTCGGCCGGGGCCAGCACCCGCCCCCGGGGGACGAGCCCGAGCTTCAGCAGCCACTCGAGGGTCTCGGCGGCGTCCAGCGCCCGGATCTCCTTGCGCACCACCGGGTACTCGGACGCGAAATCCGGCCCGACGAGCAGGATCTCGGCGTCGGGGCGCTGCGCGAGGAGGCGCCGGTAGCCGGCGTGCAGCACCGGCAGGAAGAGCAGGAGTTGACTCATCGCTCCCCGGCGACTTCCGACACGATGCCGCTGATGAAGCTGGGCAGCCGCTCGGTGACCAGGTTGGCGATCTCGAAGTACGCGTTGCGCAGCCGGGCGCTCGTGCTGACCGTGGCCATCCGCTGCAGCACCTCGACCCGGCCGCACCAGTTGGCCTCGAGCTCGTCGATCTCGGCCTGCGAGTACGTCTCCTCGGTGGCCACCAGGACGTCGGGGCGGACCGCCTTGATCAGCGCCCACCGCGCGTCCTCGGGGTGCTTGAGCGCGACCAGGCCGACCCCGCGCTGGTGGGTGACCATGCGCAGCCGCTCCAGCTCGGGCACGGCCGGGCGGGTCTTGCCCTTGCGCTCGCGCACCTTGGCGTCGCTGTCGACGCCGACCACCAGGAAGTCGCCCATCTCCCGGGCCGCCTCCAGGTACATCGAGTGCCCCTCGTGGATCACGTCGAACGAGCCGCTGGTGAGCACGATCCGGCTGTCCTCGCGGGCCCGGATGGCCGTGACCAGCCGTTCCAGCTCGGCGAGCTCCTTGATGAACCGGTGGTCGAAGTGCGACCGGTCCTCCGCGAGGAGGTCGATCAGGGCGTCGTACCCCTGCGTCTCGGTGTCCGTTCCCACCTGCGAAAGGCTACTCGACCGCCGGGCAGCTCGCGGTGGGCGACGGCTGCGGGGCGACGGTCGCCGACGGGGTGGCCGAGGCGCTCGCACACGTCGTCGACGGGGTGGACGACGGCTGCGGGGTGGCGGGGGCCGACGTGCTCGGCGGCGCCGTCGTCGGCTTCGTCGTCGGTGACGTCGGGGCGCTGGGCGAGGACGTCGCCGACGGGATGCCGGTCGGCGAGGCGGTCGGGGTGCTCGTCGGTTTCGTCGTCGGTTTGGTGGTCGGCGTCGGGTCGGGGTCGGCGGCCGGCGGCTTGCCGCCCGGCGTGGCCTCCTCGCCCTTGTCGTCGGTCTTCGTGTCGTTCGGCCGGGTCGGGAACGTGACGACGTGGCCCGAGGCGTAAGAGTCGGCGATCGACAGGACCAGGGACACGTAGCTGTCGGAGTGGTTGTACCGGTAGACCGCGGCCCAACGCCCCTTCTGCGTGAGCATGTTCGAGCCGCCGGCGCACAGGTACTTCCCGGCGGCGAGCGCGGCCGCGTTCATGTCCTGCGGGTTCTTGCCGCCCCCGTAGGCCTTCCAGGTGCCGGGGATGAACTGCATCGGCCCGACCGCCCGGTCGAACTGCGTGTCCCCGTCGTACTTCCCGTCGTCCGAGTCGGTGATCCGCGCGGAACGCGACCCGTCGAGCCGGATGCCGAGGATCGGCGGGCGCACGACGCCGTCGATGCCGATCGTGGAGCCGCCGAACCGGCCGTGGTTGCTCTCCACCCGGCCGATGCCGCCGAGCACCGACCAGTTGATGCCGCACGTCGGGTCGGACTTCGCCAGCTCGTTCGCGGCGTTGACGTAGGCCCGGTAGGCGGCCTGCGGGATGCCCGAGGCGGTCAGCGTGGACGCCGACCCGACGCCGTAGGGGGTGTCGGCCGGGTTCTGGGCCGTGGGCACCGTGCCCGAGGGCGGCAGGTTGGACCCGCCGGACCACAGCCCGTCGTAGTAGAAACTCTCGTTCTCGACGGTCGACGCCGGTGCGGCCGGTGCGGCGACCACGGGCAGCAGGTGCTGCGACGCCGACAGCGAGAGGACGGCGAGCGGGAAGAGGGTGAGCAGCAGGTAGCGCTGGCGGTGGATGGTCCAGCGCCCGACTCGGCGGATGACGCCGGGATGCATGGACGCGGGCAAGGGAACGTTCCCGGTCCAGGCCCGGACCGGGAATTTCGTGATGTCACGCCACAGCCGCGTCGCGGTGGCTCCCCCTCGCCTCACCCGATCCATGGTGCCATTTGTGGACATAGGTGTCTCGACCAGGACCAAATCGTCGGTACGACCTCGCGTCCCGTTCACCCGAACCGCCCGTTCACGTAGTCGGAGGTCCGCTGGTCCTGGGGGCGACTGAACATGGCGTCGGTGAGGCCGTGCTCGACGATCCCGCCCGGGGTACCGGCCTCGGCGAGGAAGAAGGCGCACCGGTCGGAGACGCGGGCCGCCTGCTGCATGTTGTGGGTGACGATCACGATCGTCACCTCGTCGACGAGTTCCCGGATGGTCTGCTCGATCCGCCGGGTGGACGTCGGGTCGAGCGCCGAACACGGCTCGTCCATCAGCAGCACCTTGGGCTTGATGGCCAGCGACCGGGCGATGCACAACCGCTGCTGCTGTCCGCCGGACAGGGCGCCACCGGGTGAGCGCAGCCGGTCGCGGACCTCCTTCCACAGACCCGCCTTGCTCAGGCACTCCTCGACCAGATCGTCCTTGGTGTCTCGGCTCGCCTTCAGGCCGGTCAGCTTCAGTCCGGCCAGGACGTTGTCGTAGATCGACATCGTCGGGAACGGGTTGGGCTTCTGGAAGACCATCCCGACCTGGCGCCGGGCCTCGGTCAACCGCCGGTCGCGGGCGTAGAGGTCCTCCCCGGCCAGCAGCACCTCGCCGGCCAGCGAGGCGCTGGGGATCAGCTCGTGCATCCGGTTGAGGATCCGCAGGAAGGTCGACTTGCCGCACCCCGAGGGCCCGATCAGGGCTGTCACCTCACCGGCCCGCATGTGCAGGGAGACGTCCTGGAGCACCTTGTGTTCGCCGAACCAGGCCGAGATGTGCCGCGCGTCCAGTCCGACCAGGTCGGGCGACGGCATCCGCGCGCCCCGGGCGCCGGCCACGAGCGGCTCGGGGCGGGCGGGGGCGACGGGCGGCAGCACCTCGGTGTCCCCGGGCCCGGCGATCGCGGCGGTCACGAAGGCGTCCGGGACGGCTGCGGGCGCAGCCGGGACATCCGGTTGACCGCCGGTCATCTGCGCGTGCAGCGCCCAGAGCTCGCGCTTCAGCTCGTCGAAGCTGGGTTGCGGGGTCTCGTCGGGCTCGGTCATCTCGGGTCCTTCCGTGGAGTACACGTCACATCAGGTTCGGCAGGAGGCGGGCAACCTGCTGGGAGAGCCCGACGGCCAGGGCGAGCACGGCGGGCAGCCCGACCAGCCAGACCTGGGCGGCCCCCCACCGGGTCCGCAACCAGGTCAGCAGCAGGGCGGCCAGCAGCAGGCCCTGGGCCAGCAGCAGGATCGGAACCCACGCGGAATCGTCCGATTGCAGGGGCTTCTCGGCCTCAGGGAGGCTCGACGTGGTGATCGGCCGGAGCGGGTTCTCCTGCACCTTGGAGACCAGCTGCGCGTCGACGTAGAGGAGGCCCTCGGGAACGAACATCGGCCCGGTCGCCGTGACGAGCCGCAGCCGCCCGGTCCCGGCGGCCGGGGCCGCGGGCATGGGGTCGCCGGCCCGCCGGACCGCGATGACCCGGTACGAGTGCCTGCCCTGCCCGGTGGTCACCTGGAGGACGGCGCCGCGGCGCAGCTGGTCGAGGTGGGCGAAGGGGGCGCCGAACGCCCCGTGCCGGGCGTAGATCAGCGCGATCCCCGCCTGTCCGGGGAGCGCGGTGTCGCGGCGGTGCCCGGGCCCGGACTGCAGAACCCCCGACGTCGTTCCCTCGAAGACGATCTCGTTGACCCCGATCTGGGGAATGGTCAGCGTCGCGACCGGGGTGCCCAGCTTGAGCGGCTTCCCGTCGGACCCGAGCTGCCCGACGGGGGCCGTCGCGTTGGCCAGCGCGCTGCGGAAGGCGTCGTAGGCCACCTGCTGGTCGCGGACGTGCTTGACCGTTCCGAGCCCGGAGAGCGTGGCGACGAAGGTGAACATCAGGATGCCGAGGATCACCAGGGCGGTGCCGGCCACGTCGCCGTAGCCGAGCCGCGTGGTCACGGCCACGCGGGCCGCTGTCCGGGGCCGGGCGACGGTCGTCGCGGACCGCTCGACGACGACCGTCACCTGGCCACCGCCTTCCACACGCTGTACCGGTACGTCGTCCCGCCCTTGTTCGTGGCCAGGGCCTGGCAGCGCAGCTTCTTCTTCGCGTCGGCCTTGGCAGGCCGGTAGCTGCTCTTCGTCGAGACCTGGGTGGCCCCGACGTACCAGGCGTACGACCGCGTCTCGGCCCCCGAGAAGCTCGCCGAGCAGGTCAGCTTCGATCCCACCTCGACCGTCCCCTTGATCGTGGCCGAACTCGACTTGGGCAGCGGCGGAATCGGTTTGGCGACGACGAAGACCACCTCCGGGGACGTGGAGGTCGTGTAACGCTCCGGGCTGCTCGGTGTGAAGACGGCCGAGAGGTAGTAGAGACCGAACGGCAGCGTGCCGGTCTTCAGGGTGGCCCTGCCGTTGCTGGTGGTGACCGCCGAGCCGATGGTGGCGAAGGTGCCGTTCTGCTCGTTCTGGAACTGGAGCTTCCCCGCGACGGGCGGGGTGACGGTGGCCGAGAGGGTCACGGCGGCACCGAGATCGACGCGATCGGCCGGATTCGTGCTGACCACCGTCGCGGTCTGGATCTGAGACGTGGCCGGGTCGGTGCTCTGGAAGTTGGTGGCGTCGGTGAACCAGATGCTGCCGGTGAACCGTCCCAGGCTGTCCGACGTCGTGTCGTCGATGCAGTCCAGCGCGATGTCGTACCGCCCGGCGAGGACGGTCAGCCCGTTGGACGCCGCGAGGTTCGAGAAGGTGTCGGAGACCTCGACGACGAAGTCCTTCGTGGTCGACAGGTTGTTCGCCGACGACTGGACGAACAGGACGCCGACGGACCAGCCACCCGGACCCACGACGGTGCCCGTGTAGGAGGTCGTGCCCGTCGGGCAACCCAGGTCGGTTCGCCCCGCGGCGCTGACGGTGCGGGCCCGCAGCGGATCGATCGCGGTCCCGGTGGCCGGTTGGAGGACCAGGCCGCCGAGCGCCGCCGGCCCACCCGTGGCCGCCGTCACCGTGTAGGCGACGGCGCCGGAGGTGGACGCGCTGAAGGCCGCAGTCGACGTGGGGGCGAAGCTCGCGGTCAACGAATGGCTGCCCACCCCCAGGCCCACCGTGGTGATCGAGGCCTGGCCACCGGCCACCGCGGCCTGGCCGATGGCCGAGTTGGTCGCGGAGTCGCGGAAGGTCACCGTGCCCGCCGCGGTCGCCGGGGTGACCGTCGCCGTCAGGGTCACCGCCGCGCCGATGGCGGCCGAGGCTGACGGGCTGACCCCCAGACTCGTGGCCGTGGCCGTGGCCGCCCCGGTGGTCGGCGTCGGGCCGGTGGTGGGCTGCGCCGAGGGGGCGGTGGTCTGGTACACCGACGCCGAGGTGAACCGCAACGACCCCGAGAACGTCCCGTGGTCGTCCGACGCCTCGTCCGTGCACCGCACCGCGATCGTGTACTTGCCCACCAGCACGGTCAGACCGTTGGCCGCCGCGATGTTCGAGAACGTGTCCGACAGATCGACGGTGAAGTCCTTCGTGTTCGACACCCCCACGGCCGTGGCGGAGATCGCCGGCACACCGGCAGCCCAACCGCCCGGCCCCGTGATCGTCCCGTCGACCACACCCGAACCGACCGGGCACCCCTTCGAGGCCCCCGACGACACCGTCGTCAACGTGATCGGGCTGATGGCCTGACCCGTCTCCGGGCTGATCGTCAACGACCCCAGACTGGTGGCCGCCCGCACCGGCGCGGCCACCAGCCCGGTGATCGCCGCGCCCACGAGGGCGAGCACGACGACCACCGGCACCCAGCGGGTGGGCGGCACGGGGCGCGACCAGGTCGGTCGCGGGATGCGCCAGGTCATCCGCGACCACCGTCGACCGCGACGCCGTTGGAGACCGAGGGCTGGTAGGCCTTGGGGTCGGCCGGAGCGAAGACCGCGCCGCCCAGGTGCTTACCCGGGCTGACCGCCGTCCAGAAGAGGGCGTACCCCTTGTAGACCTTCACCGGCCCACCCACCGGGACGGTCCGGCCGTCACGGGTGTCGGTGAACTGGACGGCGCCGGCGGCCTGGTACGGCTGGACCTCGGCAACCAGGATGGCCACGTTGCCCAGGATCGGCACCCGCACGACGGAGAGCTTGACCGCCGTCGGCTTGGCCTGGGGGGTGGTGGCCGGGTTCACCTGGTAGGCCAGCGCCGCCGAGGTCGACCCGAGGTACGCCTTGGGGTCGGCCGGGCTGAACACCGCGGTCAGGGAGTGCGCCCCGGCGGCGGCGAAAGTCGCCTCCAGAGTGGCTTTCCCACCGGTCACGGTCGCGGTTCCGAGCGGAGCCGTGGTGCCGGACAGGGCGTCGAGGAACTGCACTGAACCGGTCGCCGCGGGGGCGACGGTGGCGGTCAGCGCGACCTTCGTCCCGACCGCGATCGGCCCCGCGGGCGCACCCGTGAGCGTGGTCGTGGTCCTGACCGGGTCGGTGCTCGGCGCGGTGACCGTGTACGCCAGCGGCGCGGCGGTCGAGGCCTGGTAGGCCGTCGCGTCGGCCGGGGCGAAGCTCGCACCGATCGAGTAGGCGCCGGCGGTCAGCGTGGAGATGCTCACCGTCGCCTGGCCGCCGGTCACCGCGACCGGCGAGCCGATCGGCGAGGACGTGCCCCCGGACGGCGTGCGGGTGAAGGTCACCGTGCCGGCGGCGGCCGGGGCGACCGTCGCGGTGAAGGCCACCGAGGAGCCCGCGGGCGCCGACGTGGCGGGCGAGGCACTGAGCGTCAGCGTGGTCACCACCGGGCCGGCCTTGGGGCTGACCGTGTAGGTGACGGTGCTGGACGTCGAGGTGGCGTAGGCCGCGTCGGTCGGCGTGAAGACCGCCTTCAGCGGGTGGGCCCCGGCGGCGAGCGACGTGCTGTTCAGCACGGCCTGGCCGGCGGTGACCACCACCGCCGAGCCGAGAGTGTCGCTGCCGTCGAGGAACTGGACCGTGCCGGTCGCGGTGGCCGGGGTGAGGGACGCGGTCAGCGCGACCGGGTCACCCACGCTCGAGCCACCCGCCGGCGTGACCGCCAGTCCGGTGCTGGTGCTGGTCGGCGGGTTCGGTGCCGCGGTCACGGTGTAGGCCAGCGCGGGGGACGTGGACGCCGCGTACGCGGTCGGGCTCGACGAGGTGAAGACGGCTTTCACCGAGTGCCCACCCGCCGCCAGCGCGGTCGTGGTGAGAGACGCCGTCCCGGCCGAGACGGCCGCCGGGGAGCCGAGGTTCGTCGTAGTGCCCCCGACGGTGTCGGTGAACTGCACCGAACCTCCGGCCGCCGCCGGGGTGACCGAAGCGGTGAACGTGACCGGCTTCCCGGCCTGGACCGGCGACGCCGGGTCGGCGGCGATCGTCGTACTGGTGACCGTCGGCGGCTGCGGGGCGGTCGTGACGGAGTAGGCCAGGTCGGCCGAGGTCGAGGCCGTGTACTTGGTGGCGTCGGCCGACGTGAACGTGGCCTTCAGGGTGTGCGCGCCGGCGGCGAGCGTGGTCGTGCTGACGCTGGCCACCCCGCTCGAGACCGCCACGGGGGAGCCGATGTTCGTCGAGCCGTCGACGAACTGAACCGTGCCGGCGGCAGCGGCCGGGGCGATCGTCGCGGTCAGCGTGACCTTGGCCCCTGCCTCGGCCGAACCGGTCGGCGAGGCCGTCAACGTGGTGTTCGTGGTGGTCGCCGGGGCCGCCGTGACAGAGAGACTGACAGCGGTCGACGCCGAACCGGTGTAGGTGGCCGACAACGGCGTGAAGACGCCGGTCAAGGAGTGTGAACCCTGGCCCAGCGCAGTCGTCTTGAGCGTCGCCTTCCCGGCGGAGACGGCGACCGCGGCACCCAGATTCGCGGTGCCGTCCTTGAACTGGACGGTGCCGGCGGCCGCCGCGGGGGCGACGGTCGCGGTCAGCGTGACCTCGGCACCGGCCTGCGCGCTGCCCGCCGGGGCGACGGCCACCGTGGTCGTCGTGGCGATCGGCGCCGGGGCGTCCGGGTCGGTGGTCTGGTAGTTCGTCGTTGACGTGAACCAGACCGGCGCGGAGAACGTCCCGTGGTCGTCCGACGCGTCGTCGGTGCACCGCACCGAGATCGTGTACTTGCCCACCAGGACGGTCAGGCTGTTGGCCGCCGCGATGTTCGAGAACGTGTCCGACAGGTTGACCGTGAAGTCCTTCGTGTTCGACACCCCCACGGCCGTGGCGGAGATCGCCGGCACACCGGCAGCCCAACCGCCCGGCCCCGTGATCGTCCCGTCGACCACACCCGAACCGACCGGGCACCCCTTCGAGGCCCCCGACGACACCGTCGTCAACGTGATCGGGCTGATGGCCTGACCCGTCTCCGGGCTGATCTTCAACGACCCCAGACTCACCGCGGCCTGCGCCTGTCCGCGGGCCACGACGGCCGACAGCAGGGCGGCGGTCAGGACCGCGACCACCATCAGGCCGGTTCGGCGCCGGGCGCGCCCGGCGCGGTAAGAATCCCTGGTGCTCATGCGCTTTCTCCCCTCGAGGTGGTCGCGGAAGCGACCGTGGCTTCGGACGTCTCATCGGTAGTGCTTGCGGCGTCGACCTTCTCGGCCCGCGCGGGGGGCGCCTGCGAGGTCGATCTCGGAGTCGGGGTGGTCTCCTCGTCCGCCCACTGGACCTTGGGCACCGGCCCACCCGTCGACGGCGTGACCTGCCACCGGCGGGCGTAGGCCAGGGCGAGGCCACCCAGCAGGGCGGCGAAGATGATCACCAGGAAGAACGGCAGGATCGGGGTGCTCGTCGAGGCGACCACGGGCCGGGCCTGGGGGACGGCGGACCGGCCGGCTCCCTGCGGCGCCACGGAACTGCCCGCTGAGGGGCCCGGGCCCTGCTTGAACTCGGGGAACGTCTGGGCCAGGAAGCCCATCGGGACGCCCTCGTTCGGGGGGACCTTCGGAGTGGGCGCGGTGAAGTGGGTCGCGTCCCCGAACGTGACGACGCCGGTGAACTCCTTGAACACGTCCATCGCCTCGTCGACGCACTGCAACGAGAGCGTGTAGGGCCCGTCGAGCTTGATGCCGGCGGTCGAGGCGAAGGCGTTCAAGGTGTCACCCAGCGGGACCCCGAAGGCGCCGTTGTGCGAGATGGTTGCGGAGCTGTTCTGGATGACCACCTCGCCCTCCTTCGTGAAGCCCTTCCCACGGATCGTCCCGATGACGCTCGTGGCCTGCTTCGGGCAGGCCGCGTCCGCCACCGCGTACATCGGGGAGATGTCGAGCCCCTTGCCGGGGATGAACGTCAGAGCGCCGTGGTCCACCGCCTGGGCCGGTGCGGCGCCGAACAGCCCTCCGAGCGTGAGGATTCCGGCCACGAACAGGGCCGCGGGGACACGCGACGAGGAGGACGGCGACAGGTCACCCCCTGGGCCGGCGGGCCCGGGGGCGCCCGGGGCGCCGGGGGTCGGGTTGCGCCGGGCGCGCCGGCGCAGCCGGAGGGCGACCCAGACGGCCAGCCCGATCAGGATCGCGACCAAGGGCCAGTAGACCGCCCCGAACCACGAACCGGCGTTGACCTGTGCGGTGGCCGGGTCGACGTTGCCGGTGACCGAGCGCGGGTCGATCGTGACGTGGGAGTTGACCAGGAAGGTCGGCAGCACGGTCTTGGCGGTGGCGGTGTACGAGTACGAGCCCCCGGGGAGGATTTCCGGTACGGCCGGCAGGTTCCTCGCCTGGCGCGACGTGCCCAGCAGCGTGCTCACCCGCACCGATTGGTCGCCGATCAGCCGGACGTTCCCGTCGTTGCGCACGGTGTAGGTGACCCGGCCGCCGCCGACGCCGAACCCGAAGAACTTCTGCAGGTAGGACCCGTGAGGCTTCTCGAGCGTCAGATGGGGGCGCAGGTCTCCGGCGACGCGGATGTAGAAGCGGGTGGCGACCCGGGAGTCGACGGTCACCGAGTTGCCCCGCGCGTCCTTGGTCTGAGTCTTCAGGGACGCGACGATGCCGCCGGCGTGGTCGCCCGGCTCGGCGTTCTTCGGGATCGTCACCGTGATGGGTGTGACCCACGAGGACCGGGCGGGGACGGTCACCTTGTTGCGGATCAGGCTGACCCACGCGCCCACGTCGTCGGACTTCTGGTCGGGCTTCTTCAGGTCGAACGCACCGGTGGCGGTGTTGAAGGCGTCGGCGGCGTAGACCGAGAGCGTCACGGGCCGGTCGCTGATGTTCACGAACGACACGTGGTCGTAGAAGCGCGCACCCGGTTTGACGTCCCGGTAGGTGAAATTGGGCCGGGTGTCCGGTTTCTGGGGACCGGCGGGCTGCACGCCGAAGCTGCGGCGACCGTCGTCCGAGGCGGCCGAGGCGGGAGCCGCAGCGAGGGCGGCCGCGGGCGCGGCGAGGGCCGTGGCAGCGACCAGCGCGATGACCACCGACCTGAGGGCGGCCCGGCGAGGGCGGGGGGCGTGCTGCGACATGTCCGTGTCCGTTCGGGTGCGTCCGTGCGGAAAGAGAGGGGGTGGGGCGGGGAGGCCGGCTCTGACCTCCCCGCCCCGGTGACCTCAGATGCGGTCACCTGCAGTCACTCTGATCAGACAGCGGTCAGGGTGAGGACCGAGTTGTACTGACCCGGCTTGGTCGTGGTGGGAGCCTGCATGAGCAGACCCGCCGTGACCGTAGCCGTGCCGACGCTCGCGCCCGCGGGCGACGAGGCGAGGGACTTGGCCGTCTGCAGGCCGGCGGTGCTGGTGGCACCGACGGCGACGCCGGCGGCCGGAGCCGTGGCGGCGGCGGGGGTGACGGTCTGACCGGTGTTGGTGGTCAGGACCCGTGGCGTCCACCCGAGGTTGGCGCTGTTGATCTTGTCGCCGGCCGCATTGGAGAACTCACCGACGATGCCGTTGACGTTCCAGCCGAGGCTGCCGGCGCGGGTGTCGGTGACGGTCACCGTGTTGAGGTCCGTGGTGCCGGACGCCAGCAGGGTGTTGCTGGAGTTGAGGGCCAGCGTGCCGAGGTCGACCGTCTGGCCGCCCGCGGTGATGGTGAGCGTGCCCGCCGCGACCGCGACCGTGATGTTCTCGGTGGCCGTGGGCACGGTCGGAGCACCGACGACGACGACCTCGTCGGCGGTGGTGCTCGACGGGTTGTAGGCCGACGGGTCGGACGGCACGAAGGACGCACTGTAGGTGTGCGTGGCCTGCGTGGCGCCCACGATCGAGGCCGTGGCCTCACCCGTGGTGGTGTTGACGACGCCTGAACCCACGGTCGTCGACCCCTCCTTGAAGGTCACCGTGCCGGCCGCGGCCGGCGAGACGACGGCCTTCAGGACGATGGTCTGACCGTAGGTCGGGCTCGCCGGGGTGGTGGCGCCGAACGCGATCGAGGTGTTCACCGCGGGGGTGATGATCGTGTACGACGTCGGCGTGGCCGACGTGGCCGTGGTGTACCCGGCCGCGTCCGTCGGGGTGAAGACGGCCGTGAGCGAGTGCGACGGACCGGTCAGCGTGACGCCCGTCAGCGACGCCGCCGTGGCGTTCGCGGCGACCGCCACGGCGCTGCCGAGGTCGTTGCCGTTGTCCTTGAACTGGACCGAGCCGGCCGGGTTGCCGGAGAAGGCCACCGACACGTTGACCGGCGTGCCCACGTTCTGCGGGCTCGGCGGGGTGACGCTCACGTTGCCGATCGAGGTGGCCAGCTTGTTGAACAGGTAGTTGGCACCCGAACCGGACACCACGAACGAGCCGACGAACTGGCCCGTCGCGTCCGCGTTGCCGTCCTCACAGATGATCGTGAGGGTGTAGTTGCCGTCGGCCAGCGTGACGCCGTTCGCCTGGGCGAGGCCGGTCAGGTTGTCGGCCATGTTGATGGACGAGGTCATGCCCGACGTCGGGACGTCGGCCCCGATGGCGGGAACGGCGTTCCAGCCGGCAGCGTCGATGACGCCGTAGCGGTTGGTGGAACCCGCCGGGCAGGCCGCGGTGGTCCGGACCGAGAACGGGGTCCCGGTGGAACCCTGCACGGCCGGGCCGATGACGGAGCCGACAGTGGTGGCCGCCTGAGCGGTCCCCATGCCGACGGCCAGCGAGCCGACCAGTGCCACGGCGGCTACGGCGGCCGTGCGCTTCAGATCGATCTTCATGATCGTTCGAAACCCTTCTGGGGTCGAGTGAATGACTCGGTGAGTGAGTGGGTTGCGTGCACAGACGAGCGGAATGTCCCGGCTCACCGTCAGTTGGTGAGGGTGGTCGAACCGCACTGGGCGTACGTGGCCAGGCCGTAGGCCTGGATCGTCGCCGTCGCCTGGCAGACGTCGGAGCCGCCCCCGACGAAGGCCTCGGAGACCTTCGCGTCGCCCAGACGGCTGGTCTGGACCACGTTGTAGAGCTGACGGGTGCCCTGACCGAAGCTGGTCTGGAGCAGCACCGGGGAGGTGGCCTTGGCCGCGAGAGCGGTGTCGGTCCAGTCGATGGAGCCCAGCGTGGCCCGGCCCCGGATGTCGGAGATCTGGGAGCTCTGCTGCGCGATGTACTGCGAGACGGAGAACGGCACCAGCTGCTGGCTGTCGGTCAGGAACCGGCCGTCGTGCTCCTGGATCGGGGTGCCGGCGGCGTTGGTGTCGCGCACGCAGGTGCCCCAGCCACCGGTCGCGCCGATGGTGTCGCTGGTGATGCCCAGCATGGTCCGGAAGAAGTTGCGGGTGCCCGAACCCGAGGCCGGCAGCAGCGGCTTCGCGCCGCGGCAGCCCGCGGAACCGGCGGAGCCGGGGGTGCCGTTGGAGGTGTAGTAGGCCTTCAGCGCGGCCAGGGTGAGGCGGTGCTGGATGCCGCTGACGTTGGTGGTCGCGAAGCTCACCGAGTCGGTGGCGAACGGGATCAGCGTCAGGTTGCCGGCGCCCGGGTTCGGGGACGGCGAGATCGTGGCGGAGGAGGAGCGGGCGACGTCGACGCAGCCGGTCATGTTGGGCGAGGTCACGGGGGTGGTGGCGCCGCCTCCGTTGAACGCCGTCCCGGCGATCGAGGCGGCGAGCGCGTTGACGCCCTCGCCGGAGCTGCGAGCCACCGTGAAGGTGCAGTTGGCGGCGTTCGCGGTGCGGGTGGTGACGGTGCGGCCCACCGGGGTCGCCTTGTAGTTCGACAGCAGCGGGTTGCCCGCGCCGTTCACGACGACCTGGGACAGGCCCTCCATCACGTCCTGCGACGTGTCGGAACCGACCATCACGAGCGTCGAGTCGCTGCCCTCGTTGGTGTCGGCCAGCGCGGAGTTCTGGGTCGCGAGCACGGCCAGCAGGCCGGTCGCCGCCGCCACGAGGGCGAGCGTCTTCTTTCTGGTCACAGCGGAGTTCCCTTCCGGATGGTGCGGCCCCGGCTGATGCCGGGACCGGTGCTGCGACGCGGTGTTACGGTGAGTTTTGGCTCCCCACCGGAACGCCGCTGTCTTGCTCTTGCCTGGAGCCGGTGTGCAGTTGTTCTTCCGTGGAGCTGGCTGGCGCGGCGCCCTGTTGGCGAGGGCGTCGCGCCAGCCTCGGCAGCACGAGCCCCGCGATCAGGGCGCAGCTGCCGAGCGTGAGGGCGATCAACAGGCCGTAGCGCCCGAAGACCGCAGCCACCCCGGGGGTGTAGGAGGTGGGCACCGCTGACGCGGTCGCGACCGGCGTCGCGGGCGGGGTCGGGCTGGCGCTCGCCGACGGCGTGCTCGCGGGAGACGACGATCCGCCCGTCCCGCTGGTTTTCCCGCTCCCAGACGTGTTCGAGTCGTCCGTCGTGGCGGTCTTCTTCGGCCCCTTGCGGGCCTTGATCTCGGCCGCCGCGGCCAGCGCCTGGGCCTTCAGCTTCGCGGTCAGAGGCAGGTAGCCGGGCGGGAGTTCGCCGACCCCGGCCCCCTCCTTCTGCCCCGAGCCCACGGCGTACTTGATGAAGGTCGCGTAGTCGTTCGCCGCCGCCTGGTCGAGGATGTTCGGGGCGGTGACACCGTACGTGACCTCGGTCAGCGGGTAGGCCCCCTTGCGGGTGGACCCCGGGTTCGGCGCCAGGACGCCGGACACGCTCGAAGAGCCCATCGCGGCCAGGCCTTCCGACAGGCCCTTCGCATCGGGACCGACGAACCGGCCCGCCCCGTTCTGCAGCTTGGCCGGGATGATGCCGTAGCGGGCAGCGGTGGCCGTATCGGTCACCCCGAACAGGGCACGCAGGCCGTCGAGCTGAGGTGGCAGCTTCTTCCACGCCGGCGGGACGGCGAATACGTCCCAGCTGACCCGCGACAGGGCGTCCCCGCGGCCGACCGACCGGCCGGTGTCGTGGAAGTCCTGCGCGTAGGGGTGCCGATCGAGCGTGCACAGCGCCGGTGCGCCGGCGACAACCTTCTCGCACAGCGGGTCGAGCTTCGCGAAGTCCTCCCGAGGGACGTCGAGGCCCTGGTAGAAGGGGTTGACCCGCATTCCGTACTCGTCGGGGAGGCCGGCGACGAAGTCCACCGCCTTCTGGTCGCTCGTGATCCAGTTCCAGATCAGGGCGTTGGACCTGGAGAGGCCGATCGGCACCAGGGTCTCGATGGTGTCCCGGAAGCTCAGGTCCGCGAAGACCGGGTTCAGCTTGAGGAACTCGGGGTCCTTGGTGATGTTGTCGGGGTTCTTCCCGAGGTACCTCGCCGTCGCGGACACATCCTGGACGTACGACTGGGTGAGCAGCTTCGCGGCCAACCGAGGCGTCAGCTTGATGTCGCTGATCCGGCCGCCGTCAAGGTCTTTGACGGCCGCCGGGGCATCGACGGCACTACGCCGCTCGATCAGGAACGAGATCGAGATCCCCGAGACGGTCAGCGGTGCGTAGACGTAGCGCCGGTCGGACGGTGGTGGGCTCGTGGTCGGCCCGTTGAGCAGGGCCATGTCCGGAGACTCGCTGGCCAAGCCGCGCTCGACGACGCTCTCGGCGATGGTCGCGTAGCTGAACACGGGCCCGTTGTCGGCGCACAGAGCCGGCTGCCAGCGCAGCACCGCCTCGGCGGACGTCTCGGCCCCGGCCACGGGGCGCTGCTTGGCCTCGATCGGGCAGACGGACGACGTCGCGGCGAACTTCAGCGGGACGACGATGCGCCGGGCCCAGTTGGTGGCGCTGAAGGGGGAGCTGTTCAGCCGGTGCGAACTCTGGTTCAGCACGGTGTCGAGCGGGGTGCCGTCGACCTCGGTGTCGCCGCGGGGGACGACGACCAGCCAGCAGTTGCGGGTCTTACCCTGCAGCGCCCCGTCGGTGATCCTGTCGCCGCAGCCGAGCCCGGATGCCTCGCGGAACGTCTGCACCTCGAAGCTCGCGTATCCCTTGCCGTCGCCCCGGGTGAGCGCGAAGGGGATCTCGTTGGTCGTGTACCGGTCGAAGTAGGAGTTCTCCGCCACCTCGGCCCCCGTCACGAGGTCGCCCTGGACGGGCTGGAACGGCTCCCACGTCCGGACCTGCAGCGGCCCGCCGTCGAGCCCCTTCTGATCGGGGTCGACGTAGAGGTCTTGGTCCAGGCGTCGCGAGGCCGCGTTGAACCCACCACGGGTGTCGGTGGCCACCTTGCCGCCGAACTGGCAGGTGGTCGGGTCCGGGGCCACGTCACCCCAGCACTGCATGAGCTGCATGTAGTTGGCGGCGTAGTTCGGGAGGCCGACCGTGGGCGCGGCCCCCGACCAGGTGACGTCTACATTCTGGTTCACCAGGTTGGCGGTCTGGCTGACCGTGACCTTGATCCCGGCCACCGGACCGGTCCCCGCCACCGTGGTCGAGCTGTTCGACGGCGCGGCCGTCGCGGTGACCGCCACGGTCGAGTTCTCAACGCCGAGCGCGCCGGCCATCGACGTGCGCAGCCACGACACGGTAGGGGCCTGACCACCCGGGGTCGAGGCGATCACGAAGATGCCCAGCAGAGCGACCACGACGGCCAGCGCCACCTGCGGTCGCCGCACGACGGCACCCGAACGGGTCCGGAAGTCCTTCATGAGGAACGCCTTCCGCCCAGCGCCCGGGTCAGCAGCGGCGGCCCGAAGGCGACCCCGACCAGGGCGAAGGCGGCCAGCCCGATCAGCGCAAAGCGCACCGGTGAGTCCGCGTAGCCGGTCGGGCTCTGCACGGCGAGGGCGTTCACGTCGGTGCTGCCGGACGTGAGGGAACCGTCGATGGGCAGTCCGGTGTCCGGGTCGATGGCCGCGCCCGTCCCCGCGCCGGTACCCGCGCCGGTGGTGGCGTTCGGCGTGGTCCCACCCGAGCCGTTGCCGGAGCCGTTGCCGGAGCCGTTGCCGGAGCCGCCGCCCGACGTGGCGGTCTTCCCGTCCGCGCCGCACTGGGTCGAACCCTTCTTGTCGCAGGCCGGCGGATAGGGGGCGGTCCTGGCCAGCGTGTTCGTGCCGTCGGAGGAGAACGTCGGGTTGTTGCACTTCTTGATGTCGATGTTCTGGTCGGTCCGGCCGGGGATCTTGTCCACCTGGGTCAGCCCGGCCTTGACCAGGTTGATCGGCAGCGGCGAGTAGCCGAGTTTCGGCGCCTGTTGCTGGCCTTCGCACAGGAAGTAGTAGGCGAAGGCGCCCAGCGTCTTGCCCTTGGCCTCGGTGAACGACCCCTCGGCCTTGGTCGGAATGATCATGTAGCTGTAGCTGGACAGCGGGTAGGTCCGGCGGTCGCCGTTGCCGTAGACGCCGTCGAGGTTCTGCGTCAGGTCGGAGTTGATCGTCGCCTTCAGCAGGCCTACGGCCACGTTGCTGGCCGTCGGCAACGTGTAGTAGCCGGAATCGTTGAGCAGCTTGGCAACCGGGAAGTTCTGGTTCAGCGGGTAGGAGTACTCGACATACGTGATGGAACCGACGCTGCTCTTCTGCGCCACGTACCCCGAGACGCCCAGCGAACCGTTCTGCGCGGTGAACCCGGACCCGGGCACCACGGGATAGTTGGACGTCTCACCGCACGGGTTGGACTTGCGACCCGCCTTCTTGCAGTAGGCGTTCCACAGCGACGGGTACCGCTTGCTCATCCAGAGGCTGAACTGGGCCGTGGTCCCCGAGCCGTCGGAACGCACGACCGGGACGACCTGCAGCGCGGGCAACGACAGGCCAGGGTTGTCGGCCTTGATCGCCGGATCGTCCCACTTCTTGATGACCCCGGTGAACATCTTCGTCACCGTCTCCCCCGAGAGCCGGAGGTTCTCGACCCGCTTCCCGCCCGCCACGAGGTTGTACATGAACGAGGTGCCACCGGCGACGATCGGCATGTACGCGAACTTGCGCGCCGGCGGGCTGTCCACGACGCCGTTGTCGGAGCGGCCGTAGGGAATCTCGGAGACACCGAAATCGACTGTGCCGTTGCCGAACTGATTACGACCGTCCGAGGAACCGCTGGCCTGGAAGTTCACCTTCATGCCGAACTGCGCGACGTTCGCGCGCCAGGCGTCGATGGCGTTCGAGGACCAGGTGGAACCCGCTCCGCTGATCGGCACGTAGGTGGTGGCCGCCTCGGCGGGCGTCACGAACACCAGGGCCGCGACGGCGGCCAGGAGAGGCAGGACGAGCGCGCGACGGAGGCGGGCGCGGCGGTTCATCGGGGGGCTCCAGGGGCAGCGTGGGAACGGGAGGCGATCCGGTAGGCGTCGTCGAGCGACTGCTCCGCGCGCCGAGCGGACTGGCGCGGGCTGAGGACGCCCGGGCCGCGTCCACCCAGCCAGCGGGCGACGATGAACAGCACCAGGACGATGACCATCAGCGTGGCCGCGGACCCGAATCCGCGGGCGATCAGGCCGGGTTGGGGAAAGCTGCGCAACGTGTAGGCGGCCAGCGGCAGCGACGTCATCGGCCCCGAGAAGGGGTTGAAGTTGTAGGACGTCGCGTAGCCGGCGGTCAGCAGCACCGGCGAGGTCTCCCCGATGCCGCGGGCGGTGCCGAGGATGACCGCGGTGGCCAGGCCCGAGCGCGCGGTCGGCAGCGTGACGTGCCAGACCGTTCGCCAGCGGTCGGCCCCCAGGGCCAGTGAGGCCTCGGTAAGCGACCCCGGCACCAGGCGCAACACCACGTCGGCGGCTCGGATGATGATCGAGAACATCATCACGCTGAGCGCGAGAGCCGCCGCGAAGCCCGACTTCTCGACATGCAGCATCAGGATGAAGACGGTGTAGACGAACAGGCCCGCGACGATGGAGGGCAGGGCGGTCATCGCCTCGACCACCGTGCGCACCGTCCGGGCGAACGGGCCGGGGAACTCGGCCAGGAACACCGCGCAGGTGAGACCGAGCGGCACCGTGATCGCCAGCGACAGCGAGATCATGATCAGCGTGCCCACGATGGCGTGGCCGATGCCGCCCAGCGACAGGGGGTCCAGCGGACCGGTGGTGCTCAGGTCCTTGACGAAGAAGTTCCAGTGCACCATGGCGGTCGCTCCGCGACTGATCACGTAGGCGATCACGAAGACCAGCACGGTCAGCAGCAGCAGAGCGAGGCTGTGCACGACGACCGACGCAACCCGGTCGCGGACGGCCTGGCCGTCCTCGTCGAGCGAGACCAGCAGGCCGTAGATGACGACGAACAGGACCCAACCGACCGCCAGGGCGCCGACCTTGCCGTTGAAGGGCGCGATCTGGGTGAACAGCAGCCACGTGAGGCCGGCGGCCGAGAAGAACGCCCCCACGAGGGCGAGGACATCGGACTCCCGATACCGCGCGAGGACCCGCTTCGGACGCTCTTCCATGCTGAGAGGCGCCACCTGCAGCGGCGTTTCGGTGGTGCTCATGACCTCAGGCCTCGCTCGCTGCGCCGGATCGACTGCGGCTCACGAACGTGGCCGCCAGGAAGTTGACCGCCATGGTCATCAGGAAGAGGACGAAACCCGCTGCGAACAGCGCGGATATCGCGAAGGGGCTGGCCGTCCCGTACTGCAGGGCGATCAGGGACGAGACCGAGATCCCGCCCTTGTAGAGGACGTGGGGCTGGATCACGAAGACGGGCGAGATGATCATCGCCACGGTGATGGTCTCGCCGAGCGCCCGGCCGAGACCGAGCATGGTGCCGCCGATGATGGCCCCACGACCGTAGGGCAGGACGACCGAGCGGATCATGCCCCAGCGCGTGGCGCCCAAGGCCAGAGCCCCCTCGCGTTCACCGACCGGAGCCTGGGCGAAGGCCTCTCGCATGATGGAGCAGGCGATCGGCGTGACCATCATGCCGACGACCATGGCCGCCATGAACGTCGACGACTTGAGGTCGGTCAACGTCCGCAGCGGGTCGTGCGGGTCCTCCCGCGCGGGCACGTCGAACAGAGGGATCCAGCGGAAGTAGGTGGTGAACCAGTCCAGCGCGCTGACGGCGTGCTCCTGCAGGAAGAACACACCCCAGAGCCCGAAGACGACGCTGGGCACCGCGGCCATCAGGTCGACGGCGCTGATGAAGGTCCGCTTGAGGCGGGCCGGCGCGTACTCCGAGATGTAGAGCGCGGTGGCCAGCGCCAGGGGCAGAGCCATGCAGATCGCGAGCAGGCCGATCAGGATCGTGCCGACGAGGATGCCGGCCACCCCGAAGTTGCCGGAGTCGGGCTCCCACGCCTGAACCGTGAAGAAGCGGAATCCGGCATCGGACAAGGCCAGCCAGGCCCGACCGGCCAGGAAGACCCCGACCAGGCCCATGATCCCGAGCACCACGGCCCCGCTGAGGCGGGCCACCCAGGCGAAGATCTGGTCGGCCACCGAGAGCCGGCCGTACGGGCGCCAGCCGGGCCCGGAGTCGCCGGCCTCGCCGGATTCGGGGGGAGTCACGACCACGGTGTCCCCGATGTCGATCGTCATCAGGCGACCCCCCGGGCGCCGACCGGCATCATGCGCAGGCCGCGCGCGGATCTTCGCCCCGGCCCCGGCGTGGTACAGCGCCCGTCGGGGCACTCGGCCTCCAGGCCGTCGAGGCCGTCCGCGGTGGCCAACGTCGCGGCGAACATGCCCAGGCTGTATCGACATTCGCGCTGACGCTGGTACCCACGCGCCGCCACCGCGAAGGTGGAGCCGCCGAGGTCGGCCCGCCACCACCACTGGCGGTCCTGGCCGATGACGACGCTCGGCCGCAGGTCGGCGACGTCACGGCGAGCGACCTGGATCGCCTCGAGGCAGGCCTGCGGGGAGACGTAGACCAGCGACCCGCGACCGAGCTCGCGGTTGTTGGTGCCGAGAAGCCGCCAGCTGTACCAGCACTCGCCGTTGACGCCGTCGCGGCGGACCGCGTCGTCGGCGTTCGGCCAGACCGGGCGCGGGGCACCACGGTCCCAGATTCCGTGCAGGAGCAGGAATCGAGGCTGAGACATACCTGCTCCTTCTGAGGGCGCGCGTCGCATCGCCGGGGCTGAGGGGGACCTTGGTGTTTCCTGAGGAACGTGCGGAGCCGGGATGATCGTGTTGAGGACTGGCCAATCGGCGGGCAACCGTCATGAAACGCCGGACATGACCGACGTAAACGGGACCTACCGATCTCGACATTCGGCATGAATCAGACAGTGCACGACGCGGTGTCGACGTCGCCGAATCCGGTCAGAAGTGGCTCAACCCCAGGTCAGGGGCCCAATGGGGCAGGGACCCCGGCATGCCGCTCCTGTCGCGCTCGGTGCGGACTGTCGCGAGCACCCGTTGCGCACGTACGCCCACTCGAGTGACCCTGAGCAGACGCAGCGGGCAGGTTCTCAAAGAGGAGGCGCCGGCCATGACTCTCGCTCACGCACTGAAACAAGTTCTAGTGAGCCTCTCGGCGTTCGTCCTCACCGGCCTGGTCTGCGCGTCGTTCTGCTGGACGTGCGGCTACGCCTTCGAGCACCGGCGTCAGCTGACGGGCTGGATCCCGCGGCCCGCACGCCGCGACCCGGTCGCGCGCGAGGCCGCCCGCGGCGTCCGGGAGATCGAGCGCTACCTGGCCCTCATGCCCCAGCCGCGCCGGCGGTACTGACCCTCCACGCCCACCCCGGCCCCCGTGTCGGTCAGATCACATACACATTCGTATCGAATACATTGACGTATCGAATACAGATTCGTATCGTCTCTGCCATGGCCTCAATCCTTTCCTTCCTGGGGGCCCTCTACATGGCCTCCGTCATCGTCATCCTGAGCTCGCTGACCCAGATCGGCACCGGGATGATCATCATCGCGTTGGTCGCAGGCCTCGCCCTGCTCGTCCACGACCGCAGCAGCCGTCGTGCGACCGCCCCCGAACCCGTCGTCCGGCCCTCCGAGGCCCTCGCCATCGAACTGGCCGAGGAGCCGTCCGAACGGCCGATGCCCACCCAGCGCACGCCGCAGAGCGAGCGCGAACTGGAGCAGGTCCGATGAAGAACCTCCGCGCCGCCCGTGCGACCGCCGTCCTGGCCGCCGTGATCGGGCTCCCCTACGCCACCCTCAACCTCTACTGGGCGCTCGGCGGTCACCGCTGGGTGTCCGACTACGGAACCCACATCATCGGCGGCACAGGCGGTTTCGCCGCCGTGTCCGCCCTCCTGGCCGCGGGCATGCTCGTCGCCGTCGTGGCCGGCCTCGCCGCCACCGGCCGGCGCGAACACTCCGGCTGGACCTGGACGGCGTGGGCGGCCGCCACCGGGATGGCCGCCTACGGCGCGGTCCTGGTCCTGATCGGCGTGCCCGACGCGCTGGACGCGCCCGTGTACCGCTGGCACGCCTACCTCTTCGACCCGTGGTACCTGGTCTGGGGGCTCACTCTCGGGACGGCGCTCCTGCTGGCCGCCCGGGCCCGGGAGTCAGACCCCTGGTCGGCGGTCGGCCCACGGCCGCGCGCCCTCCAGCTGGGCCGCCAGTCGTAACAACATCCCCTCCCGACCCGGACCGGCGACGAGCTGCACCCCCAAGGGCAGCCCGTCGCCGGTCCAGTGCAGCGGGACGCTCATCGCCGGCCGGCCCGTCAGGTTGGCCAGCTGCGTGTAGGGCACCCAGCCGAGGTTCTTGTCGATCACCGTCTGCACGATCCCGATGTGCGGCAGGATCCAGCCGAGCCGCAGGCCCAGCGCCAGCCGGGCTCCGAAGCGCTCCAGCGGCGACGTCGCGAGCGCGCCGATCTTCACGGGCGGCTGCGACAGCGCCGGGGTGAGCAGCAGGTCGTACCGGTCGTGGAACGCGCTCAGCGCGGCCACGTACCCGTGCCACCGGTTCAACGTCTCGGTGAGCGAGGGGGCGCTCGTGGCCCGTCCGATGGCCGCCATCACCCGGGTGTCGAGCTCGGTGCCGCCACGACCCCGGTAGTCGCGCAACGCCTCGCGCTGCTGCACGGCCACCTGCACGAACCAGGGCAGCAGGAAGTCGCGGGCCAGCTCGGCGTCGTCGTAGTCGACCGACGCCTCCTCGACCTCGTGCCCGAGGCCGCTGAGCACCTCGGCCGCGTCCCGCGCGGCGGCCGCCGCCTCCGGGTGCAGGTCGGGATTCAGGGCCGAGGCGGTCTGGACGCCGACCCGCAGCCGCCCCGGCTCGCGCCCCACCTCGGCGAGGTACGGCTGCGCCGGCGGGGCGACGACGTACGGCGGCGCCGGATCGGGCCCGGCCAGGACGTCGAGCATCGCCGCGGAATCCCGCACCGACCGGGAGATCACGCCGTCGGTCGCGATGCCGAACATGTGCTCCGAGTCCTTCGGCCCGGCCGGCACCACCCCGCGACCGGGCTTCAGGCCGAACACGCCGCAGCAGGCGGCCGGGATGCGGATCGACCCGCCCCCGTCGCTGGCCGCGGCCACCGGGACGACGCCGCTCGCCACCGCGGCGGCCGCGCCGCCCGACGAGCCGCCCGGGGTCCGCGACGGGTCCCACGGGTTGCGCGCCGGCCCGAACAGCTCGGGTTCGGTCACGCCCTTGCTGCCGAACTCGGGGGTGTTCGTCTTCCCGAACACCACCACGCCGGCGTCCAGCCAGCGCTGCACGACGGTCTCGTTCCGCGTGGCCGGGGTCCGTGAGAGCGCGCGGCAGCCGCCCGACGTCGGGTAACCCGCCAGGTCCTGCATCAGGTCCTTCAGCAGGAACGGGACCCCGGCGAACGGGCCCGACAGCGGCTCGGTCGCGCGTTTGTCGGCGTACTCGTCGAGGGTCGTGACGACCACGTTGAGCTGCGGGTTCACCGCGGCCAACCGGGCGCGGGCCCAGCCCAGCAGCTCCGTCGCCGTGACCTCACCCTCGGCGACCGCCTGCGCCAGACCCAGGCCGTCCGTGGCCGCGTACTGCTCTGCGCTGAACATGGCCCAGACCCTAGTGAGCGGGGCGGGTCAGAAGACAGACCCGACGTCGGTCTTCACGAGTTCGTCGGTGGCCCGCTCGGCGACGGCGGCGATGGTCATCGACGGGTTGCAGGCGGCCGTCGTCCCGGGCATCAAGGCACCGTCGAGCACGTACAGCCCGCGGTGCCCCTGCACCCGACCCTCGAGGTCGCACACGACGCCCATCGAGGCGCCGCCCAGCGGGTGCCAGGTCGACGGGTAGGCGAAGGTGGTGTCGCCGAGCGCGGCGAACGGGCCCTTGATCCGGTTGGCCCGGGCCGCGATCACCTTGTGCAGCGGCTCGTCGGCGCCCTTCGGCCAGTGCAGCACCGCGTCGTCCTTGGCCGCGTCGTACACGAACCGGCCCCGCCCGGCGCTGACGCCGTAGCCGACCATCATGGTGGTGCGCACGTCGGGGATCGGGCCCAGCGACGCCTGGATGATCGTGTTGGCGTGAGTCGGGTCGGCCCAGTCCTTGGTCCCGTAGATGACGGGACCGCCCTGCGGCGAGCCGAAGTCGGAGGCCAACGACGTCCAGGTGTAGATCCGGTCGCCGTTGGACCCCCAGTTCGTGCCGAGCCCGTCGGGCAGGTCCGGGATCCACCCGTGGGCGGCCGAGCGCATCAGCAGCCGCGTGGTCCCGGCCTGCCCGGCCGCCATCACCAACCCCTTCGTGGTGATGACCTTCTTCTCCAGAACCGTTCCGTCCGTGGCGATCCGGTCGGCCTCGACGACCCATCGACCGTCCTTGGCCAGGGACACCGCCGTCACCTGGTGCAGCACCTCGACCCGCACCCGCCCGGTCGCCTCGGCCTGCGCGAGATAGGTGACGTCTACCGTGTGCTTGCCGCCGTTGTTGACGCCCAGCGCGCCGGCGCCGTTGGTGTACGAGGGCTTCATCTCCCCCTTGAGCTCGCGCAGCGCGTAGGTCCAGTCGATCGGCATCGGGATCTTCTCGACGGGGTACCCGGCCGCCTCCGCGTTGCGCTTGAAGATGCGCGCGGCCTTGTACGTCTTCGACGCGATGAGCTCGTCGGGGGCCGTCTCGACCTGCAGCATCGAGGCCACGCGCGGGTAGTGGACGGCCGCCATCCGGGTGTAGTCCAGCCCGGCGGGCATGGTCGCCTCGAACACGTTCGCCGACGGTTGCAGCGTCATGCCCTGGTAGAGCAGCGAGCCACCGCCGACCCCGGCCGCGCACAGGATGTCCATGTTCTTCCCGGCGACCCGTTCGATCAGCCCGGTGTACTTCCGGAACGGCCACCCCTGGATCCCGAAGATGGACGGCGACGAGCCGAGCCAGAACACCCGCTTGTCGGGCGAGCGGATGTCGGGGAACGTGTTCGCGTTCGGACCGGTCGGCCAACGCAGGCCGCGCTCCAGGACGAGCACCGGGACGCCGGCCTGCGCGAACCGCAACGCGCTCACGCCGCCGCCGAACCCGGAGCCGATCACCACCAGCCGCTCCTCCGAGCGGGTCACGGGGACGGTCTTCACGGCCGCGGCGGCCGGGCGGGCGCCCAGGGTGGTCGCGGCGGCGGCTCCGGCCGCGGCGAGTCCGGACACGAACGTGCGGCGGGTCATCGACGACATGAGCCGAGACCATAGACAGTCGTATAAACAGCTGTCTATACCCATTGGTAGTTTTCGACACGAGCGACCGCAGCGGCCTGACCCGGCCGCTCCCGTACCCTCGGCAGCGTGGCGGAACCGATCCTGCGCAGGCCGATGCCGGACGGCGACCTGCCCGAACGGCTGATCGACGCCGCGGCCACGGAACTGCGGGAGTCGGGCTACCAGGGCCTCACCGTGCGCCTCGTCGCCCGCCGGGCCGGGGTCTCGCCCGCCACCGCCTACAAGGTGTTCTCCTCCAAGGAGCACCTGGTCGCCTCGATCCTGCTGCGCCACGTCAAGACGCTGCCCGACCCGCCGGAGGGGACCACCGGCCAGGTCGGTGAGCGGCTGGCCGCCCTTCTGCAGTCCTTCGCGGACGCCATCGGCGCCGAACCGGAGCTGCGTGGGGCGTTGCAGGCAACCATCCTCGGCAACGACCCCGACTCGACGCGGGTGCGCCAGACCATGGTCGAGGACTTCATGCAGCGGTTCGCGGTGGTGGTCGGCGACGAGCTGAGCGAGGAACAGGCGATGACGGTGCTGCTGGCCTTCGCCGGCACGATGATCATGGCCGGGGCCGGGATGATGCCGTTCGACCAGATCGGCGAGCAGGTCCGCAGCATCGTGCGGACCGTGCAGTAGCTACTCCTCGTCCGGGTCGATCTCCTCGTCGGACTCGCTGACCGACACCTCGTGCCAGCGCGGTTCCAGGTAGTCGACGTCGGCGTCCAGCGCCGCCAGCCCGTGCACGTGCAGGAGTTCACCGACGGCGTTCGTCACCGCCGGGACCTCGGTCTCGGCGTCCTCGTCGCCCGCGTCGGGCCACGCCTCCCGGTAGGCCTCGCGGCCCGCCCGCAGCAGGCCCTCGCGGTCGACGACGGCGAACTGGGCCCGGTACTCCACGGTCAGGAACGACTCGACCGGTTCCTCGCCGTCGAGCTCCGTGCCGAGGTCGTCACCGTCGAAGTCCTCGAACTCTCCCTCGTCGTCCTCGTCGTACCCGGTCAGCACGAACGGGAACGACCCGGTCAGGTCGAACTCGGCCTCGGACAGCCCGTCGAGGGCGGCCCGCAGCTCCTCGGTGGACTCGAAGTACGCGCCGAGTTCGTCGGCCTTGCCCTCGCGCTCGTGGACCCGTTCGGCGTGCGCCCGCAGGGCCTGGACCGCCGCCTCGACCGCCACCACGTAGGCGGCCCGGGCGGGCGTCGTCCACTGCGTCTCTTCGAGTTCTTCGTCTGCCACGTAGTGGAGGCTAGTTCAGGTTCCGGACGTCGCCGGGCAGGCCACCCCCGGCCTGCACGTCCTCGACGAGCTTGGCCAGCGCCGTCAGGGCCACCCGCTGCGCGAACGGACCGTACGAGACGCGCGCGACGCCGAGGTCCTCCTGCCGGCTCAGCGCCACCGAGCCGGGCACCCCGATGGTGGTCAGGCGCTGCGGGCCGAACGCGTCGGCGAGGTGACCGATCTGCGCCTCGGTGAGCAGACCGGGCACGAACACCACGGGCGCCCCGGCGTCCAGGAACGCCTTGCCCCGCGCCGTCGCGTCCTCGAGCACCTCGATCGGGTCCCGGTCGCCCGCCCGCAGGAACACGTCGGTCCGCGCATTCAGCACGAAGTCGGGGACGCCCTCCGCCACAGCGGCTTTCATGATCGCCTCGACCTGGGCGGCCGCCTCCGCGAGCGGCTTCATCTGGTCCTCGATGTTGGCGCCGACGACGCCGACCCCGATCGCCTTGCGGATGGTCTCCGGCGCGTCGCCGTAGCCGCCCTCGAGGTCGGCCGAGACGGGCAGCGACACCGCGGCGACGATGCGCGCCACCTCGGCGATCATCTCGTCGACCGGGATGTTCTCGCCGTCCTCGTAGCCGCGCGAGGCGGCGATCGAGTGGCTCGCGGTGGCGAGCGCCGTCGTCCCCTCGACGTCGGCGACCACCCGGGCGCTGATCACGTCCCACACGTTCACGACGGTCAGCAGCCCGGGGGCCCGGTGCAGTTCCAGCAGGCGCGCGGCGCGCTCGGCAGCAGTCATGCGGCCAGGCTACGTCGCCCTCAGCCGCGCAGGGCGTTGAGCACCACGCGCGGGATGCGCAGGGGGCTCGGCTTCGCCGCGAAGGTGACCAGCGCCCGCCCCGTGTGCGCCGCCGTCCGGTTGTTCACGAACCACGGCGGCTTCGGCGAGATCGACGCCTCTCCGTGCGTGAGCGACCGCTGGATCGGCCGGAACGGGCCGCGGATGACGGTGCGCTCGGGGCCGTCGAGCAGCAGCGCGTTGTGGACGACGCCGATGCCGGACTGCACGTCGTCCGTGGTGTGCCCGGGGAAGGCCCCCCAGCTGCCGCGCGCGGTCAGGAAGCCCAGGCCGGTCCAGGCGTTGACGGCCACGCAGCCGTAGCGCAGGTCGGCGATCGCGTTCTCGAAGGCCACGCCCAGCTGCTTGATGGTCTTGGGGTGCGCCACGACGTTCACCCCGAGCGTGCCGTGGAACTCCTCGTTGGCGCTGCGCACGGCGGCCTGGAGGAACTGCGGCGCGTCCCCCGGGAGCTCGACGATGCCGAGCACCGGAGCGAAGAACTCCGTGTTCAGCAGGTAGTCACGACCCTTGGGGCCGGGGTCCGCGATCAGCACGCGACCGCCCTGGGGCGTGGCCCCCGGGTAGGCGTCGCAGGCCTCGGCGACGCGACGGTCGCTGCCCGGGTAGTAGGGGGTGCGCTGCGGGGCGGCGGCGAAGGCCTTGCGCAGCTCCTTCAGGAACCGTGCCTTCTGCGGCCAGTCGCTCGACAGGACGACGACCTGCGCGGCGATGCAGTTGTACCCGCCGTTGTGCAGGCGCATCGTGGCGATGTGCTGGGCCTGGAACTTCAGGTCGGCCCGCGACCAGCGACCCGGCACCACGACGACGGGCGAGACCCCACCGAGCTCGCTGGTGATGATCTTGTCGAGCAGCGGCGTCTTGGCGGCCTTGCGCCGGGCCGCCTCCTCGCCGCGGCCCCACACGATCGCGTCGTGGGTGATGGCGCTGCCGGTCATGTGGACGTGGTTCACGAGGTCGTGCTGGACCAGGTAGCCACCGACGTCCGCACCCCCGGTGAGCAGCTTCAGCACGCCGAGCTCGATCAGCGGGGCGAGCACCTTGGCGAGGACCGGGTACAGGCCGTCGGTGATCGGGTTCAGCTTCAGGGCGACGACCCGGTTGTGGGCGTAGAGCTCGTAGATCACGTCGAGCGGGGCGATCGACGTGATGTTGCCGGCCCCGAGCACCACGGCGACACCGTGCGTGTTGGTGGGGTCGAGCTCGGACAGCCCCGCCTGGCGGCGCACCGTCTGCGCGTCGACGCCCGGCTTCATCCACACGTCGGCCGTGAAGCCGGACAGCAGCAGCCGGTCGTAGAGGCCGTGCGGCGTGACCCGCACGGTGACCCGCCCCCCGGGGGCGGTGCCCAGCTTGAACCCGTCGACCGGGCTCTTCCCCTTCTCGATCGCCTTCAGCGAGTCGGCCAGGGCGGTCAGGCCGGTGAGCATCGCGTACGGGCCCGACAGCCACTCCTCACCGACCAGGGGCGAGGAGTGCGACAGCCCCTTGACGCCGACGGCCGCGTCGACCCACTCCTGGGCGTGGCGGCCGATCAGCTCGTGCACCTGCTCCAGCAGGGCGCGGCGGGCCCGCAGATCGGTGGCGGCCCACGTGGCCTCGCTCGTGGAGAGCGCGATCAGCGCGGCGTCGAGGGACGACGTCCCGGTCACGGTGGGTGTGCTCATGGTGGTCTTCCTCGGCTCTGAGGGCAGCGGGCGCTGGGTTCCTGCTCACATCGTGCCGCAAAACGATCGGGTTAGCCCAGGCCTTGCCTACCCGCCGTGATCCCCACGTGGATGTGATCGAGGTGCACGGCATCCGTGAAATAGCCCGGACCAGCGCCGTTGTAGTCGAACGGACCACCCACTTCGGTGGCGCCGAGTTCACCCGCTGTGCGCATCACCTCGGACAGGAGGGCCCGGGGAGCCTGGACGACGGGGGTCCCGTCGATCGCCCAGATGTCCACCGCGCGGCCCTGGGTGTGGTTCGAGACCCGGTCGGTGGCGAACACGTTGTGCGGGTGGCCCGTGTGCAGGTCGAGCACGCTCAGCTCGTGCTCCTGCCCGAGCCCGTCCAGGACCCGCAGCAGCCCGTCGTCCAGGCTCCCCGACCGGACGTCGTCCGCGGCCGCCCCGGGCAGCGTCACGTTCTCGTTGCGGAGCAGCTTCCGCGCGGCGGCGCTCAGGGCGCCGCCGTCCGGCACGTCGACCGGCTTCTCGATGCCGGTGACCGTGGCCGAGCCGTCCGGGTGCACGTCCAGCCGGACGTCGACCGTGAAGTCCTTCGTTCTGCGGTGGCCTCTTTCGTCGAGCAGCGCCTGCACCCCGACGACCATCACGCTGGCCTCCGTCGCGGTCAGGCCACCCATCTGCGGATAGGTGACGTCGACGGTCGACGCCGACGCCCCCGGGGCGGCGAACCGGCGCTGGAACCGGGCGGACGGCGTCCCACCGTCCGCGTCCCACGTACCGGCGGCCTCGACGGCCCGGACGGCGGCCCGCTTGACCTTCACGTGCACCTCGCCGCGGACGGGGCGCCAGGCCCGGACCGGCGTCAGTGTCGGTTCGGGGGTCGGTTCGGGGGTGGTCGCGGTGGCCCCTCGTGTGGTCGGGACCGTGGGGGTGGCGGCCGGCGGGGCATGGTCGGCGGGGGCGGTGCACGCGGTCAGGCAGATCGTCACGAGGACGGTCGCCATCGTGATGCGCAAGGTTGCCCTCTCATCTATGGTGTGCACTCCGCGTTACTGCAGTTATACAGAACGTTATGGGTGGAGGCACGGTGCGCCGGGGTTTCGCGTGGGTCAGCGGTCTGGTCCTGATCGTCGGCGGAACGGTGCCGCTGTCGGCGTCCGCCACCCAGAACCTCGGTGCAGCAGCCGAAAGCCCCTACAGCATCGAGAAGATGGTCCACTACTCGTGCGACCGCACGGCGCGGGCCAGCGTCGCCGTCTCCTGGCACTCGGCCACCGAGGCCCGGGTGAACTGGAAGATCGAGAAGAAGAGCGGCGGCCGGAAGGCCGCCCTCAAGATCGTCGGGATCGACTACAACGGCTCGAAGAAGGCCGTGAAGCGGTACATGTTCGCCGACGACCACAAGATCGTGACGAGCGGTTCCGGCAGCCGCTCGGGTGGCCGGTTGTGGGCCCCCGGGCTCGGGCAGCTCGACGAGATCGAGGTGTGGGTCTGGACCCTCGGCTCCACCTGCGGGCCCAACGTGATCAAGCGCCTGAACGACACGGTGCACACCGCGAAACGCACCGACCCGAAGCCCTATTCGAAGAGCTCGGCGCTGCGCAAGAAGATCAAGAAGGTCGCGCTCGCGCAGTACCACGGCGGCAACCACGAGAGCGGCGAGAACTGCTCGAAGTACGTGAACGCCTTCTACGAGCCGAACATCTGCCAGGCCTGGTGCAGCGACTTCGCCTGGTGGGTCTGGATGAAGGCCGGCGTGCCGGGCGCGAAGATGTACAACTCCTCGTACACCAACGACTTCCGGGACGAGTGGCGGGTCAGGTTCAAGCCCATCGGCGGCAAGTACAAGCCCGCGGTCGGCGACGTCATGGTGCAGAAGCACCGGACCAACGGCATCAACGGTCACGTCGGGGTGGTGATCGCCGTGGACGGCTGGAAGGTCAAGGTGGTGCACGGCAACTGGAGCGACGCCGTGCAGTTCCAGGGTTGGACCGACTCGCGCAAGTACACGTCCGACCACGGCGCCAAGAAGGTCATCGGATTCGCCTCGCCCGCGTGAGGTCTAGCCTGGCGTCATGACGGATCCGGATGGTGACGACGGGTCGCGGTGGTCGTACCGGTCGAAGAACTCGTTCCTGTCGATCTGCTCGACCGGGTCGACGCTGTCGATCTTCTCCGTGGGGTCGTTCGCCTCGGTCGCCTCGATCGGGTCCGCGTTCTCGGTGCTGTCCGTCGGGTCGTTCGCGAGCCTGGCCTCGGTCTTGTCGGACCGGTCGACCGCATCGTTGATGTCCACCAAGTCGCGGCGCTCCTAGTCGCGGAAACGCTTCGAAAGCAACGCCTTTCGAATTATCCACAGATCTGTTTGAGGTATTGCGCCGGGCCGGGTGATGGGCAAGAATCGAACAGAGGTTCGAGGGGCTCGGCGGGGAAACGGGGTGCGTGGTGGCTGTTCTTGAGTTCCCACACGCCTTGCCGTCGACGGCTGCCGAGGTCCGTGAGTTCACGGACTGGCTCGTCGGCGCTGCGCTGCCCGCGGATGATGCCGGTCGGCTGGAGCTGATCGAGACCTTGGAGGTCCTGAAGGCGGCGGCGGCGGTGCAGGCCGAGGCCACTGTCGCGTATGCGGTGGGTAAGGAGTCCCGGCGGGTCGTGGCCGACGTGGCCGCGGCGCGGCACGAGTCGCCGCAGAAGACCCGCACCCTGGTCGGGGTCGCGAGGGTGTTGGTCGAGGAGATGCCCTGCACCCTGGCGGCGTTGCGGGCGGGTGAGACGAACGAGTGGCGGGCCACGATCGCCGTGCGCGAGACGGCGTTGCTGTCGCGGGAGAACCGGGCGCTGGTGGATGCCCGGCTGCGGTTGTCGGGGGTCGGGGACGCCGGGGTGGCGCGTCAGGCGCGGAAGCTGGGGTTCGCGCTGGAACCGGGCCTGGCCTACAAGCGGGCGAAGGCCGCGCAGGTGCAGCGGCGGGTCACGCTGCGGCCGGCGCCGGACTGCATGACGATCCTGACCGCGGTCCTGCCGGTCGCCGAAGGGGTCGCGGTCTACGCCGCGTTGACCCGGGCGGCGGATGCGGCGGCGGTCGACCCCGGCGATGGGCGTAGCAAGGGGCAGGTCATGGCCGACACCCTGCGCGAGCGGGTCCTGGGTTCGAGTGAACCGGTGCCGGTCGAGGTGCAGCTGGTGATACCGGCTCGGACGCTGGGCGGGGGTGACGAGCCGGGGCACGTGAACGGGTTCGGGCCGATACCGGCACCGCTGGCCCGGCAGCTGGCCGACCCACCCGATCGAGACGCGCAACGATGGATCCGAAGGTTGTGGGCCGAACCCGAGACCGGGCAACTGGTGGCGATGGAATCGCGAGGCAGGTTCTTCCCTGCCGGACTGCGCCGATTCGTCGTGGCCAGGGACCAGTACTGCACCACGCCCTGGTGCAACGCGCCCATCCGCCAGATCGACCACATCACCCCGGCCGCAGCCGGCGGAAAGACGTGCGCCGACAACGCCCAAGGCCTCTGCCAGGCCTGCAACCTCGCGAAAAGCGCGGGCTGATCAGCCGCGCACGGCGACGGCCGCGAGGGTGATGGCGGCGGCGTCCTCCGCGACGGCCGCCTGCCAGTCCGGCACGCGCTGAGCGGCCCACCGGCGCCAGGCCACCCCGGCGTAGGCGCCACCGGCGGCGGCCCCGGCCGCCACGGCCCCGGCCAGCAACGGGGCGACCACGCCGCCCCGCCGGCGACGAGCCAACGTGAAGCCACCGGCCGCCGCGCTGCCCAACCGGGGCCCGAGCCCGACGGGTTCGGTCCGCGACACGCTCGAGACCTTGTCACCGACGAGTTCCCCGGCCGTGGCCAGCAGCACCAGCGAGCGGCGCGCGCGGCGGCCGAAGCCCGGGGTGGCGCCGTCGCTCAACGTCGTGGCCGTGACCCCCAGTGAACTGCGCGACCCGGAGGCGGCACCGAGCAGGACCGAACGCACCAGAACACCCATACGTCACTCCTTACCCAGGAACGGGCCGATGAGACTCAGGTCGGCGGGGCCGAGCCGGTCGGAGCTCGTGTTGCGCTGGTGCCAGAACGGGTAGCGCAGCGGCTCACCGCTCACCTCGTCGAGCCGCGCGATCTCGTCCGGGGCCAGCTCCAACGACGCCGCGGCGAGGTTGTCCCGCAACTGCTCGGTCGTCCGCGCGCCGATGATCAGCGACGTCACCGCGGGCTTCTGCAGCAGCCAGGCCAGCGACACCTGCGCGGCCGAGACCCCGTGCGCTGCACCGATCTCCACGGCGGCCTCGATCGTGTCGTAGAGCTTGTCCTCGTCGTGCACGGGCGGCTCCGACCACTCGGTCAGGTGCCGCGACCCGGCCGGGGCCTCGACGCCGCGCCGGTACTTGCCCGACAGCAGACCCCCCGCGATCGGGCTCCAGATGAGCAGGCCGACGCCCGAGTCCAGCGACGCCGGGACGATCTCCGACTCGGGGTGCCGCGAGTGCAGCGAGTAGTAGATCTGGTTCGAGACGAACCGCTCCAGCTGCCGGCGTTCCGAGACCCCGAGCGCCTTCATCAGCTGCCAGGCCGCGTAATTCGAGCAGCCGATGTACCGGACCTTCCCCGACCGCACGAGGTCGTCCAGCGCCGCGAGGGTCTCCTCGAGCGGCGTCTGACCGTCCCACTCGTGCACCTGGTACAGGTCGATGTAGTCGGTGTTCAGCCGCCGCAGCGACGCCTCGGCGCCCCGCACGATGTGGTGCCGCGACAACCCGGCATCGTTGGGCCCGTCGCCCATCGGCATGCGGACCTTGGTGGCGATCAGCACCTCGTCGCGCGAGGACCCGAGCGCCTGGCCGATGATCTCCTCCGACAGCCCGGCCGAGTACACGTCGGCGGTGTCGATGAGGTTCACGCCGGCGTCGCGGGCGATCGCGATCTGCTCGCGCGCCCCCTCGACGTCGATCTGCCCGACGGGCGTGGCCCAGCCCGTGCCGCCGAAGCCCATGGTGCCCAGGGTCATGGTCGAGACCCGCAGGCCGGAACGTCCCAGCTGGCGATACTCCATGCCGTCGACCCTACGCCCGGGGCAGCAACCTCACCGCCGCACGGACCAGGGGCTCGTTGGCGCCCAGGACGTCGTCGCGCTGCATCACGTGCACGACCTGAGGTGCGATCCCGAGGTCCTCGATCGGCAGGCCCTCGGACGGCCCGGCCCGCAGAGCCCGGCGGACGGCGAAGCGCAGGTCGAGCCCGGGCGGCAGGGGGAAGTCGGTGGTCCCCTCGGGCAGCCGGGCGAGCAGCTGCGTCACGGTCCACACGTTGGCGCCGCCCGCCCCCGTGGTGTCCGCGGCCCCGACGATCGGCCCGACCCCGTTGTCGGCCCAGCCGGCGGCGAAGATGTCACCGGCGCTGTACGTGGTGGCGTCCGTGATCAGCACGGCCGGCAGGTCGGTGACCGGGACCGCCTCCACCGCAGCGGTTATCGGCAACGCGGCGGAGAACCCGTCGCCGGTCGTGGCGGCCGAGGCCAGCGAGACGCGCCACCCTTCGAGGTCGGCGGAGGCGTCGGCCAGGGCCCGGGTCAGGGGCGTCGCGGCCAGGCTGAACCGGACCCGGCGGACGTCGGGAACCAGCAGCCCCAGCACGTTCTCGGCCAGGGCGATGCTGCCGCCCGGATTGTTCCGGACGTCGACCACGAGGCCCGTGCACCCGTCGTCCGCGAAACCGCGCAGCGCGGCGACCACCTCGTCGAGGGCGGTCGCGAGGTTCGGCGGCAGGAACGAGTAGATCCGCAGGTAACCGACCCTGCGGCGCAGCACGGTGCGGGTCTGCGCCTTGAGGAACGAGCCGGCCGGCTGCGTGTTGGTCGAGAACATGACCTGTTTCGCGGTCTGGTTGGCCAGGCCGTCGTGGTCGAGACCGAGCGCGGTGGACGCGACGGCCCGCTCCTGGTCGCGGGACGGCCGCAGGGCGGCCGCCCCCAGGTACTGCCACTCCATCCGGACGTCGCCCGCCTCGTCGAGCGTGAGGGTCACCCAGTCCTCGTCGGGCTCGAGGTACTCGTCGAGCGGGCGGATGGTCAGGTGCTCCAGGGCGCGGGCCAGCGCGGCGGCCGGGTTGGCACCGCGGGTGCGCCCGGCCAGCCGGGTGACGGCGACCTCGATCGGGACGCCGTTCCAGTGCGTCACGCGCATCCCGCGCGCGACCCGCCGCTCGTCACGGAACGCGCCGCTGGTCTTCGTGATCACGTACGAGGCACGGGTTCCGGCGCCGTACCGCTCGATGTAGACCGGCAGTGCGGCCACCCGTTCCCGACGGCGGGGGTCGGTGAACGTGAGCCCGGTGTGCAGGTCACGCAGGCCGTGCAGCACGGTCAGGTACTCGTCCACGAACAGCCGCTCCGCCGCCGGCCCGCGGCGGGTGTGGTCTCCGGAGTCGAGCATCCGCTGCAGGCGCACGACCGGGTCGGCGCCGTAACGGGCGCGCTTCTGCGGCAGGTGGCAGTAGGCGTCGGTGAGCAGCTTCTGTGTGGCCAGCACCAGGTCACGACGCTGGTCGGGCCGCAACCGCAACGGAGCGGGCAGGTGGGCGGTCACGGGTAGAAGGCTCGCAGGGGTGAGAGCAGCCCGCGGTGGTAGCTGTTCGCGTCGACGGCGTCGAACCAGGCCGCGTCGTGGACGAGCGGATCGATCGGCGGGATGGGCACCGGCTTCGGCTTGACGGCCGCCCCACCCGCGGCGAGTTCCTGTGCCCGGTCGGAGGTTCCGAACGGCATGTCGCCCTCGACCACGAACACCCGGTCGGCCCGCCCCGCGTCGGCCGCGGCGAGCGCGGCGGCGAGCTGCTGGTCGGCGGCGGCCGGGTCGTCCCGTACCTCCTCGAGGCGGCCGGTCACGTGGGACCAGGTGAACGTGGCCGCGGGCCGGGCCGGGTTGCGCAGGACGACGGACCGGGAGTGTTTGGTGCCGCGACTGCGGTAGGTCACCACGTGGGCGTTCTTCGCGCCCGCGGCCTTCATCAGAGAGGCTGTACCGCAGCGGGGTTCGCCGTCGACGAGGACCAGCTCGACGTCGGGCTCGGTGGCGGCGACCAGGTTCTTGTAGGGGTCGTCGTCACGCCTGGCGATCAGCACGAGGTCGGCGAGGTACCCCTGCTGCAGGCGCCCGATCTCCGGCCCGCCGTACACCTGGGCGATCGCGTCTCCCGGGTTGCGGGTCACCAGGTCACACAGGTCGCGGTCGGTGAACACACCCCCCGCCGGCGGCTTCGGCGCCTTCCGCGCCGGGTCGAACCACTTCTGCGGCGCGGAGTTCCACAGCGAGGCGACCTTCAGCTCACCGAGGACGTTGCGCGTGCCGGACGGCGCCCAGTCGGAGCCGAGGCAGATCCGCAGGCCGAGGGCCCGGGCGGTGACGATGTCGGCCGTCGCCCCGTACAGCCACATGTTCGAGAACGGCGACCAGACCAGTGTGGCGCCGACCTTCTGCAGGGCCTTGAGCTCGGCGCGGGCCAGCCCGAGACCGTGAATACCGACGAACGTGTCCTGCACGACGCCGTTGTCGAACGCCATGTCCCACTCGGCGCTCATGGCCTCGCCGCGCAATCCCTCGGCCAGGTGCAGGATGTAGCCGATGCCGTCGTCGGTCATCTGACGGCGCACCGAGTCGAGGTCCGCGGGCCGGAACGGCGGAATGGTCGCCACCCGGAAACGGTCGGCGCTGCCGAAGGTCTCGGTGTCGAGGTTGCGGCACAGCAACCCCAACGGCGGGCGGGCCTTCCCGTTGCCCTGCAGCGTCGTCGTCCCCGCGATCAACGCCTTCGTCTCGACGTAGGTGAGCAGTTCGGGGCCGGCCGCCCAGCCGAGGAACACCTGGGGAGCGGTGATCTGCTCGCTGTACTCGCGGGGTCTCGTCCACGCGTTGTGGTCGACCCACGGCGTCTTCTGCCGCGCCAGCGTCCAGAGCCCGATCGTGTTGTACGGGATGTGGTTGTGCAGGTCGACCAGGCCGGGATAGGCGTAGCCGTCGTAGGTCACCACCCGGGCGTCGGCGAACGCGGCCGGGACGGGCGCCCCCGCGGCCAGTACGTCGACCACCCGGCCGTCGTCCCCGACCAGGATGGCGCCACCCTCGACCACGCGATGGGTGTCGTCGAAGGTCACCACGTCGCAGCGGATCACGAGCACGTATTCCTCACCCCTGCCTGAGTTCGGCCACGGCCCGGGCCTCGGCGGCGGTCATCGGTGGGGGCGGCGCCGCGACCGCCCAGGCGGGCATCGTGATCTTGTAGAAGCCCGGCCGGCTGCCCCGGGCCGCCCGGTCGCCGCTCGTGCCCTGCCAGCGCAGCGTGCCGTAGGGCAGGTCGTCACGGGGGATCTGGCCGCGACGCCCGTTCCAGACGAAGCTCGCCGCAACGTCTCTCGGGTAGCGCACGTCGCGCAGTGCGGTCAGCGCCGTCTGCCAGCCGGCGCGGACCGTCGGGGTGTCGGCCCAGGCGGACATCCGGACGACGGGGACGCCGAGCGGGGTGACGTCGTCCACGATGGAACCGGCGAAGCGGCCGAGCGCGACCACGGCACGAGGTTTCGCGCGACGCACGGTCTCGCGGTGGACGGCCACGACGGCGGGATGGGAGACGGCGGCCTGGACGGCCGCGGAGTCGGCCCCCAGCGAATCCACCGGCAGCGTCCGGAGGATCGCGTAGCTGCGCGTGAGACCTGCAGCGGCGAGCCAGGTCTGGAGCCTCTGCCCGGCCTCCCCGGTCAGCGCCCGGGCCAGGAACAGGTCGTCCTGCGAGGCCTGGTCGGCCAGCACCAGGACCGAGGGCTCGGTGAGCCGCCCGCGGTAGCTCGGGCCGAACCCGAACGACGGGTCGGCGAACAGGCCCATGGTCGAGAAGTCGGGCCAGTCCAGGCCCGGCTCCGAACCCGAGAGCAGGGCGGCGAAATCGCCTGGGCCCGGGTCGAACTCGAGCGGCGAGCGGCGCGGTGGCTCCACGACCACGTCGCCGCGGTCGGCGGAGTACCCGGTGCGGGAGCCCGGTCCGATCGTGTACCTCACACCGCTCGCCTCTCCGGCGCCCTTGGCCGGCAGCTCGATGCTGCGCTGCAGGTCACGGCGCACCCCGGACGACGTCCCGACCCCGAGGCGCCACGACAACCCGAAGGGGAAGTCCCGGTGCGGGACCGGCGCGACACCGAAGGTGTACTTCGAGGCCCGCCGCGCACCGTCGTCCACGGGCAACCAGCCCGCGTCCCGGGCTGCCCAGTCACGCACCGAACCCAGCGCGGCGGTGAAGTCGGCGGTGACCGCCGCGATCGCGGCCTGCTTCTCCGCCTCGGTGGTGGCCGTGCCGATGCTGCCGGGGTGGGTCACGCCGACCATCCGCAGACCGGGGCGGATGACGCTCGCGTCGGCGGCGGAGAGCCGGTTCGGGGCCCCGTGCCCGCCGTGCGCCTGCAGCCACGACACACACGTCTCCTTCGCGGCCCGGCCGACGGCGATCACGAGTCGCAGGTCGAGCGTGGCCGCCGCGTGGTCGAGGATCCGGCCCCGGTGCGCGGCGATCGGGGAGCGCGGATCCTGCGCCAGCGTGGGGAAGTCGCCGTCGTACTGCCCGTTGATCGGGTACACGAAGGTGTTCAGGAACAGGTAGGAGTGCGTGATCCCGATGGTGTGCAGGAAGTCCTGCAGCACCCCGCCGGTCGTGCCCGTGAACGACCGGTGCGCCAGCGACTCGTCCTGGGCCCCCTCCTGGCCGATGACGAGCACCTTGGCCGAGCCCGGCGCCGTCCGGCCGCGGTAGAAGATCGGGCCGAAGTGCCAGCGGAACGGGGCGTCGCCGAAGGCGGCGCCGATCGAGAGGTAGTGCGGCGTCTGCGCGAACAACCGCGCGAACTCGGGGTCGGGCCCCGCGTCGTATTCGGTGAGCGGCCCGCGGCGCCGGTGCGCGTCGTCCCACATCTGAGCTCACCCCTCTCCCCCGGATGCACCAACGAACCACACGGGGTGACGGCTGGCAATGCCTGCCGGGTGATCACCCGTCACACTGGTGATCATGCGAGGAACGGAGCGGCTCGATGCCTTCCAGCAGCGGCACCGGTGGCTGGGCTACCCCCTCGCCGTGATCTACAAGTTCTTCGACGACCTGGGCGGTTTCCTGGCCGCGCTGATCACCTACTACGGCTTCATCTCGATCTTCCCGTTGCTGCTGCTGTTCGCGTCGGTGCTCGGTTTCCTGCTGCAGGGCGACGCGCAGCTGCAGGAGCGCATCCTCGACTCCGCGCTACGGCAGTTCCCGGTGATCGGCGAGCAGCTCGGCGACCCGCAGGGGCTGCGCGGCAGCACGACGGCGGTCGTGATCGGCGGTCTCGGGTCGATCTACGGTGCGCTCGGGGTGGCGCAGGCCGTGCAGAACGCGATGAACACGATCTGGGCGGTGCCGCGCAACCGGCGGGGAAACCCGTTCGTGACCCGCGGACGCAGCGTGGTGATCCTGCTGGTCGGCGGGCTGACCGTGGTGGTCACCGGCGGGCTGAGCGCATTCCCGGCCCTGAACAGCTGGGGCACCACGAGCCGCGTCGCCACGACGGTACTCGCCACCTCGATCACCACCGCCTTCTTCGTGTTCCTGTTCCGGTTCGCGACGGCGCACCCGCTGAGCCGCTCCGACGTGCTGCCCGGCGCGTTCGCCGCGGCGCTGGTGTGGCAGCTGCTGCAGTCCACCGGGGCCGCGTACGTGGGCGGGGTGGTGCGCCGGGCCGACGCCACCAACGGGGTGTTCGCGATCGTGCTCGGCCTGATCGCCTGGATCTACCTGGCCGCCGTCTCGATGCTGCTGTGCGCCGAGGCGAACGTCGTGCACGTGCAGCGCCTGTACCCGCGCACCCTGCTGACCCCCTTCACGGACGACGTCGACCTCACCGACGCCGACCGCCGGGCCTACACCAGCTACGCGAACGCCGCGCGCACCAAGGAGTTCGAGTCGGTGGACGTACGGTTCAAGCACAACGGGCAGAACAAGACCGCCAACCGCCTGCGGAAGCGGTTGAGCGCGCTCAGGGAGCGGTCACGAGATCGATGAGAGCCCGCGCCGTGCCTGTCATCTCGGTGCGGGCGGCCCGCAGGTAGGTGCGCGGGTCGACGCCGTCGTACCCGGCCAGGCTGCTCCGGACCGCCGCGGTGAACGCGACGTTGAGCGCCGTCCCGATGTTGACCTTGACGATGCCGGCCCGGATCGCGGCGCGCAGGCTCTCGTCCGGGACGCCCGACGAGCCGTGCAGGACGAGCGGGACGTCGACGGCGTCGCGGATGCCGCTGATCAGCGCGTGGTCGAGGTCGGCCGTGCGTTCGGTCATGGCGTGCGAGGAACCGACGGCGACCGCGAGGGCGTCGACACCGGTGGCCCGCACGTACTCGGCGGCCTGGGCCGGGTCGGTACGGACGCCGGGCGCGTGGGCGCTGGTCACCTGGGTCGCCTTGCCGCCGACGTAGCCGAGCTCGGCCTCGACGAAGACACCGTGGGCGTGCAGGTATTCGGCGCGGCGCGCGGTCTCGGCGACGTTCTCGTCGTAGGGCAGGCTCCCCGCGTCGACCATCACCGACCGGTAGCCGGCGGCCGGGGCCCGCTCGAGGAGGCCGGCGTCCTCGACGTGGTCGAGGTGCAGGGCCACCGGGACGTCGGCGGCGGTCGCCAGCGCCCGCAGGGCCTGGGTCAGCGGGGTCAGCCACCCGTCGTGGTACTTCACCGCGTTCTCGCTGACCTGCAGGATCACCGGCCGGTCGGCCTGTTCGGCCGCGGTGACGACGGCCTCGCCGTGCTCGAGCGTGATGACGTTGAACGCCGCGACGCCGTGGCCGTCGCGCCCGGCCGCCACCACCAGTTCGCCCGCTCCGACCTCGGCCACGTCGCCTCCCGCCCTTGTGGAATGCACAAGCAAATCCAATAATATCCACGAAGGTACAAGGCTTGGCGAGGTGGCCGGATGCTGGAGCAGGCGTGGGTCGGCCTCGACGTCGGCACGACCTCCAGCAAGGCGGTCGCGTACTCCGCCACCGGGGCGGAGCTGGGCTCGGGGCGGGCCCCGACGGTCTGGCGGACGACGCCCCTCGGGGTGGAACTCGACCCGGCGGTCCTGCTCGACTCGGCCCTGTCGGCGCTGGCGTCGGCGGTGGCCGGACTCCCGCCGGCCGTCACCGTGGCCGGGGTGGGCGTCACGAGCATGGGTGAGACCGGGGTGCTGGTGGACGCGTCCGGCGCGGTGTGCGCGCCGTCCATCGCCTGGCACGACACCCGGGATGCCGTCGAGGTCGCCGAGCTCGGCGCCGACCTGGGCGAGGAGTCGTTCGGCGCCCGGGCGGGAAAGCCGCTGCGCGGCCAGTTCTCGATCACCAAGCACCGCTGGCTGCTGAGACACGTGCGCACGGCGGAGCGGGCCGCCCGCCGGTTCAACGTGGCCGAGTGGGTGGCCCGCGGCCTCGGTGCCGCCCCGGTGTGCGACCGGGCCCTGGCCTGCCGCACCGGCTGGTACGACCTGGCCGGCGACGGCTGGTGGGGCGACGCGCTGGAGTGGAGCGGGGCGACGGAGGACCTGATGCCCGACCTGGTGGACTCCGGAACCCCGCTGGGCTCGGCCACGTCCGGGCATCCCCGGCTGCACGGCGCGGTCGTGACCACGGCCGGTCACGACCACCAGGCGGCCGCGCTCGGGGCCGGCGCGACCGGCGTCGGCGACGAACTCGACTCGTCCGGTACGGCCGAGGCCCTGGTCCGCACCGTCGCCCCCGGGCTGACCGGCGACCAGGTGCTGACCCTGGCCCGCGGCGGGATCACCACGGACGTCAGCATCCAGCCCGGCCGGTGGTCGCTGCTGGGCGGGACCGAGGGCGGGCTGCACCTGCAGCAGGCGCTGGACGCGCTCGGGGTCGATCGGGACGGGCTGCCCGGCCTGGACGCGGAGTCGTTGTCCGGTGAGGGTTCTCGGGGGGCCAGGTGGCGCGCAGCGGCGGAGCAGGCGACCGACGAGGCGGTGATCCTGCACGCCGCGATCAGCGCCGTCGCCGGCCCGCACGCCCGGCTGATCGTGACCGGCGGCTGGCGGCACAGCGCCGCCGTGATGGCCGCCAAACGAGCCGGTTTCGGGGCCCTGGAGGTGTCGCCGGTGGCCGAGGCCGGGACGCTCGGCGCGGCCACCCTGGCCGCCCGGGCCGCGGGTGAGCTGGCCGACGACGAGGTGCTGGGCCACGACGAGGTGCTGGGAGCCTGATGACCGAGAAGGGCGACGACCGGGTGGTGCGGCCCATGTTCGCCGAGCAGCGGCGCCAGTTCATGCTGCGCCGGCTGGCCGCGACCGGGCGGGTCGAGGCCTCGCAACTGGCCGAGGAACTCGGGGTCAGTGGCGAGTCGATCCGTAAGGACCTCGGTGAGCTGGAGGACCGCGGGCTGCTGCGGCGCGTGCACGGTGGCGCCATCCCGGTGCACGAGCTGACCGTCGAGCCGACCGTGCAGCAGCGCGGCATCACCCGGGAGAAGGAGGCGATCGCCCGAGCGGCCCTGGCCCACCTGCCCGCGGGTGGGTCGCTGCTGATCGACGCCGGTTCGACCACGGCCGAGTTCGCCGCGCTGCTGGCCGCTTCGGTGCCCGGTGACCGCGAGCTGACCGTGGTCACCAACGCGCTGCCGATCGCCCTGACGCTCGGTGGGTTGCCCGGCGCCGAGGTGCACAACGTGGGCGGCACGGTGCGCCGCCAGACCCTGGCCGCGGTCGGGCAGCAGGCCCTGGACGCGCTGGCCGAGGTCAACGTCGAGACGGCCTTCCTCGGCACCAACGCCATCTCCTTCAGCCGCGGCCTGACCACGCCGGACCCGGCCGAGGCGGCGGTGAAGGCGGCGATGCTGGCCGCCGCGCAGACCCGGATCGTGCTGGCCGACCACACCAAGTTCGGCCGCACCGCCCGGGCCCGGCACGCGACCCTGGCCGACATCGACCTGCTGATCACCGATTCCGGTGTGTCCACCGCCGACCTGAAGGCGCTCGAGGCCGCCGGGGTGGCCGTGGAGGTGGCCCGGCCGTGATCACCACCGTCACCCCCAACCCGAGCCTCGACCGCACGCTGCACGTGACGAAGCTGCGGCTGGGCGGGGTGAACCGGACGTCGGCTGAGAGCGTCGAACCGTCCGGCAAGGGCGTGAACGTGGCGCTCGCCCTGGCGACGGCGGGCGTACCGGTGACCGCCGTGCTGCCCGCCGGAGGGCCGAGCGGGGTGGAGCTGCTGGCGATGCTGGACGAGGCCGGGCTCGACTCGCTCACGGTCGGGATCGCCGGGTCGGTCCGCAGCAACGTCACCCTGGTCGAGGCCGACGGGCGCACCACGAAGGTGAACGAGCCGGGGCCGACGCTCAGCCGCCGGGAGGTCGAGCTGCTCGTGGACTCCTCACTCAGGCCCGGCACCGAGGGCGACTGGGTGGCCTGGTGCGGCTCGCTGCCGGGCGGTTTCGACCACACGACGTTCGCCGCCGCCCTGGCGGCCGCCCGGTCGGCCGGACGGCGGGTCGCGGTCGACGCCTCGGGCCGGGCGCTGGAGGTGGCGCTGTCCGGCGGTCCGGACGGGCTCCCGCACCTGGTGAAGCCGAACGCCGACGAGTTGGCCGAGCTGACCGGCGCCCGGCTACGCACCCTGGGCGACGTCGTCCGCGCCGCCCGGGTGCTCGTGACCCGCGGCGTGCAGACCGTTCTCGTGAGCCTGGGCGGCGACGGGGCGGTCCTGGTGGACGAGGCGGTCTGCTTGCACGGGGCGGCACCGGTGGAACGGGTGGTGAACACCGTGGGGGCGGGTGACGCCTTCCTGGCCGGCTACCTGGCCGTGGAACAGAACCCGCACGAGCGGCTGGCGAGTGCCCTGCGGTTCGGGGCGGTCGCCGTCCAGCAGGACGGCACCCTGCTGCCCCACGGCCCGCTCGCCGAGCGGAACGAGATCGCCTGCACCGTGGGCGAGGTCGAGGAAGGGCGGGCGCTGAGCGCGCCGGCCGGCCGATCAGGAGGTCGAGGATGACCATGCGCAGGGTGCTGGTGACGGCGGACGGTATCGGGCTGGAGGAGGCCGAGGTGCCGGTGCCCGCCGAGCACGAGGTGCTGGTGAGGGGTCTCGTCGCCGGGGTCTGCGGGTCGGACACGCACGCGGCGCACGGGCGCCACCCGTTCGTCGCGCTGCCCTACCACCCGGGTCACGAGGCGGTCGGCGTGGTCGAGGCGTTGGGGGCCGGTGTGACCTCGGTGCGGGTCGGCGACCGGGTCACAGTCGAGCCCGACCTGCCCTGCTGGCACTGCAAGATGTGCGTCACCGGGCGCGAGAACCTGTGTGAGAACCTGCAGTTCTTCGGCTGCGGCTGGCCGCAGGGCGGGATGGGCGAGCGCTGGACGATCGCGGCGAACCGGCTGCACGTCGTGCCGGGCGACCTGTCCCTGGCCGCGGCCGCGCTGATCGAACCGCTGTCGACGCCGGTGCACGCGGTGCGCGTGGCCGGCGACGTCGCCGGGAAGGCGGTGGCCGTGCTCGGCGCCGGGACCATCGGGCTCCTGGTCCTGCGCGTGCTGAAAGCCCTTGGGGCACATCGGATCGTGGTCACCGATCCCCTCCCGGCCAAGCGGGGCCTGGCCCTGCGGCTGGGCGCCGACGCCGTGGTGGACGCGACCGCCGCGGACGCGGCCGAGCAGGTTCGCCGCGAGCTCGGCGAGAGCGCAGACGTGGTGTTCGACTGCGTGGCCGTGGAACCCACCGTCCGGCAGGCGATCTCGATTGCCGACAAGGGCGGGACCGTGGTGATCGTCGGGGTACCGGCGCGCGAGGTCACGGTGCCGTTGCCGATCATCCAGGACCACCAGATCCGGGTCCAGGGCAGCGCCACGTACCTGCCCGAGGACTACCGCGACGCGGTCCGGCTGCTGCAGGCCGGGGCGGTGCGGCCGGAGGACTTCGTCACGGCGGTCTACCCGATGGAGGAGGCCGCCGCGGCGTTCGACGCGTCGTCGTCCGGCGCGCAGGTGAAGGTGCTGGTCTCCATCACTGCGGAGGCGACGGCTCAGCTGGCACCCTGATCGGGCGCAGCAGGGCCCAGGTGATGAACACGCCCGCCACGACGATCAGCCCGATGCCGACCTCGAGGTTGAGGTTCGAGCCGTCGACCTTCTCCTTCTCGGCCGCCGGCGTGAACCACAGACCCATCACGGTCAGCACCACGCCGTAGAGCCCGAGCAGCCCTCCGATCAGGGTGCGGATGTCGAACGCCCCGGCGGTCTTCTTCTCGGCCACGGCTTTCCTCCTATGCGAAGACGACGTTCAGGGCGACGACCAGGACGGCGGCGATCCCGGCCAGCACCGGGGTCGAGCGCCACCAGACCGCGTCGGCACCTTCGCGATGCTCGGTGCGGTCCTCCTTGGGGGTCAGCGAGTAGACCAGGCCGCGCAGCTCGGAGTCCGGTTTGGGTCGCGTCACCAGCGTGACGAGCACGCTGACCACGATGTCGGCGACGAACGCGACGCCCGCGGCCAGGAAGCTCGCGCCCTGCCCCTCGAGGCTGATCACGTCGTTCTCCGAGAGCACGAAGATCGCGACGGCGGAGGCGGTTCCGGTGACCAGGCCGACCCAGCCGGCGGTCGGCGTCATCCGCTTCCAGAACATCCCGAGGATGAACGTCGCGAACAGCGGTGCGTTGAAGAACGAGAACAGCTGCTGCAGGTAGTCCATCAGGTTCGAGTAGCCCGACGCGAGGACGGCGGTACCGATCGCTCCCACGGTGGCGACGACCGTGATGACCCGCCCGACCCTGAGGTAGTAGTCGTCGTCGCGGTCCTTCACCACATAGGTCTGCCAGAGGTCGTAGCTGAACACCGTGTTGAAAGCGCTGATGTTGGCGGCCATCCCGGCCATGAACGCCGCCAGCAGACCGGTGATCGCCACCCCCAGCAGGCCGTTCGGCAGCAGATCGCGCATCAGCAGCAGGATCGCGTCGTTGTACGTGATGTCGGCGGGCGCCTTGCCGGCCTTGGTCTGCACCATCTCGCTGACCGTCACGGCGGCGACCATGCCGGGGATGACGACGATGAACGGGATGAACATCTTCGGGAAGGCACCGATGATCGGCGTGCGGCGCGCGGCCGACATGTCCTTGCTGGCCAGGGCCCGCTGGACCTCGACGAAGTTCGTCGTCCAGTACCCGAAGGACAGCACGAAGCCGAGACCGAAGACGATCCCGACCACCGACAGGAACGAGTTCGTGAAACCTGACAGGTCGCTGCCCGGCCAGGTCGAGAGCTGTTCCGCGCCACCCGGTCCGGCGGTGACCTTCTCCTTCAGCCCCTCCCAGCCGCCGACCTTGTACAGCCCGGCGATGGTCAGCGGCAGCAGCGCCGCGACGATCACGAAGAACTGCAGCACCTCGTTGTAGATGGCCGCCGACAGGCCACCGAGGGTGGTGTACGCGAGGACGATGGCGGCGGCCACGATGAGCGAGACCCACAGCGGCCAGCCCAGCAGGGCCTCGACGATGCTGCCGAGCAGGAACAGGTTGATGCCCGCGATCAGGATCTGGGCGAGCGCGAAGCTGAGGGCGTTCACCAGATGGGCGGGGGTACCGAACCGGCGCAGCATGAACTCCGGCACGCTGCGAACCTTCGAGCCGTAGTAGAAGGGCATCATCACGACGCCCAGGAACAGCATCGCGGGCACGGCCCCGACCCAGAAGTAGTGCATCGTCGGCAGCCCGTACTGCGCGCCGTTGGCGGACATCCCGATGATCTCGACGGCCCCGAGGTTGGCCGAGATGAAAGCCAGGCCCGTGACCCACGCGGGCAGCGACCGGCCGGACAGGAAGAAGTCGATGCTGCTGCTGACCTGGCGGCGGGCGAGCAGGCCGATGCCCAGCACGACCACGAAATAGACGGCGAGCAGCGCGTAGTCGATGAACTGGGCATCCAGCCTGAGTGCGTTGTCCACGACCTCTGGTGTAACCCCTGCGCAACAAAGGCGCATTTCGGCGCCCCGCCGGCGCGCGAGTGGGGCCACCCCCGGATCGGGAGCGGCCCCACTCGTTGCGGTACGGACAGGTCACCCGCGCTGCTCGATGAACTCCTTGAACCGCTTCGCGTCGGACCTGACCTGACGGTCGTCGATGTTGACCGCCGCACCGACCTTCTCGGCCACCCCGGAGGGTTCCCAGTCGATCGAGACGGTCACCCGCGTGGTGTCCGCATCGATCGGTTCGAAGGTCACGACGCCGGCGTGCCGGGTGTCGCCACCCGTGCTCTCCCAGGCCACGACCTCGTCGGGCCGCTGCTGGGTGATCTCGGCGTCGAACTCACGGTGCACGCCCGCCACACTGGTCACCCAGTGCGTGTGCGTGGCGTCGATCTGACGGATCGACTCGACCCCGTTCATGAACCTCGGGAAGGTCTCGAACTGGGTCCACTGGTCGTAAGCGGTGCGTACCGGTACCTGGACGTCCACGGACTCCTGTACCTGTGCCACGAGAGAACATCTCCTCGGTGCTGATCGACGGTCTTCCTTGCCTCTCCAGCTAAACGCGTCCCGGCCAGGGGACAACTCGATCAATCACCGAGCAGCCCCAGCACGGCCCGCTCGGTGGCCGGCGAGGGGGCGGGCAGTTCCACGAGATCGGCCTCGGTGCCGAAGTCCTCGGGACGGCGGCGCGCGTCGATCGTGCGTCCCTCGCGGTAGCGATCGAGCACCTTCGGGTCGATGTACGAGGCCCGGCAGACGGCGGGCGTGTTCCCCAGGTACTGGGAGACCTGTTTCACCGCCCGGGCGACCTCGCGCCTGCCCGCCGACTCCGAGCGCGGCCGGTCCCGACCGGCGAGGGCCACGGCGGCCAGGACGGTGCCGTGCCAGGTGCGGAAGTCCTTGGCGGAGGCGTCCGGACCCACGACATCCTTGAGGTAGGTGTTGAGGTCGTCGCTGCCGACGTCGCGCCAGCGCCCGCCGTCGCGGTAGGCCAGCAGTTCCTCGCCGCCGCTGCGGCGACGGCGCAGAGTGCCTACCGCGTCGAGGATCTCGGCGTCCGTGAGCACCATCGTGCGCCGGTTGCCCGATTTGGCGGGGAAGTCGAAGGCGAGGGTGTCGCGGTCCAGCTGCACGTGCTCCTTGCGCAGGGTCGCGAGCCCGTAGCTGCCGTGCTCCTCCGCGTACTGCTCGCCGCCGATCCGGAACAGGCCCCGGTCCAGGAGCCGGAAGCCCACCGCCAGCGCGCGTTCCCGCGGCATGCCGGGCCGCGCCAGGTGGTCGCGCACCGTCCGGCGGGCGGCGGGCAGCCGGCGCGCGAATCCCAGCACCCGCTCATGCTTCTTCGTCGCCCGCTGCTCGCTCCAGGCCGGGTGGTAGAGGTACTGCCGTCGACCCGCCGCGTCCGTGCCGACCGCCTGCAGGTGCCCGTTCGGGAACGGGCACAACCAGACGTCCTGCCAGGCCGGTGGGATGACGAGATCACCCAGCCGGTCGAGGATCTCGGCGTCCTTGATCCGCCGGCCGTCGCCGTCGAGATAGATGAACCCGCGCCCGGCCCGGCGGCGCGTCCACCCGGGCTGGCTCGGCGAGGTACGGCGCAGCCTGGGCATCAGACGACCTCCGGTTCCACGCTAGGCAGGTCGTTCAGCAGGTCTCCCAACCCACCCTGGGCCCGGGCTCGGCATCGGGCACTGGTGCGCACCACGACGTCCACGACGCGGCGCACCGGCCATCCCCCGTCCTCCAGCAGCCCCAACAGCGCGTGCTCCTCGCCCACCCGCACGACCGGCCAGCCACCGACGGCGAGGTAGGCGTCGGAGCGGACAGCGAGGTTGGCGGCGTAGGCGTGCCCGTGGCTCACGCCGTGGATCCCGGCCGCCACCAGGTCGTCATAGACGTGGAGTGCCTGCGGCGACAGACCCGGCCGATCGTCGAGCTCGGTCAACCCGGCCACGGCGGCCACGCCGTCGTGGGCGTGCCCGAGAAGGCGCAGCGCCCAGTCGGCCGGCACGGTGGTGTCGGCGTCCGTGGACAGCAGCAGCACGGCGCCGTCGACCGGCAGCCGGCGCAGCGCCTCGGCCACCCCCCGGTGGCGCACGGCCCCCACCCGCTCGGCGTCGTCCTGCACGACGATTCCCCGGCGTTCGAGCACTCCGAGGGCCAGCAGCGCGGTGGCGTCCGTGCACCGGTTGGCGACCACGACGACGAGCGAGGGCAGGGACACCCGGTCAAGGGCCGCGAGCACCGAATGCAGGCACGGCACGATCAGCTCCTCCTCGTCCCGGGCCGGGACGACGACGGCCAGCGCCTCGATCATCTGCGGGTCAGGACGTCGAGCACGAAGTCCGCCTCCTCGTGCCGGACGACGGGTGCCCAGCCCGGCCGGTGCCGCACCTGGTCGTTCACGGTCTCCCCTGCGGCCCAGGCATCCTCGGGGTGATGCCGCCAATGGACGACGACCAGGTCACCACCGGGCTCGACCGCCGCCTCGGCGCGCTGCAGCGTCGCGTCCCGGTCGGACTCGTCGAGGTAGTAGAGGACCTCGGACAGCACCACGAGGTCATAGGAGGCGCCCGGCGGGCACGTGGGCAGTGCCGCTTGCTCGACCCGGACGTTGGGCAGGTCGGCCGTGCGCTGCCGCGCCGCGAACACCGCCGCCCGGCTGATGTCGCAGGCGTCGACGCGTTCGGCCCGCGCCGCCAGCAGCACGGTGAGTTCCCCGATGGAGCAGCCGGGTTCCCACACCGCCCGGTAGGCGGGTCTTGGCAGGCAGCTGACCGTGATCGCGTACTTGCGGCGCTCGTACCAGGAGTCCCGGTACCGCCAGGGGTCGGGCTCGACGTCGTACTTCGCGTCGAAATGCGCAGCGAGGTTCGAGAGTTCAACCATCGAGCGCCGCCCGCCCCAGCGCCGCCAGATCGCGTTCGGCGTGCTGCTGACGCACGTACACCTGCAGGTCGGCCAGGCGGTGCGCGAAGTCACCGTCGCGACACAGCGGGGTCGGCCCGGTCAGTCTCGGTGCGCGGGTGAGGACTTCGGTCACTGCGGCGTCGACGGCGGCCCGGCACAGGAGCGCCGCCGTCGCCGGATCTCCCGGCTCGTCCGCGGCGCGGGCCAGCACGGCGTCGGCCTGGGCGACGGCGACCGTCAGCGCTCCGAGGTGCGCGAGCTGGTGCGGGTCCGGCTCGAAGCGGCGCAGGCCGGCGGTGACGGCGTCGAGCACGCCGGCCGCCCCGCCCAGCCAGACGGCGGCGACACCTATCCCGCCGAGCGGGAAACCGGGCCGGTCGAGATAGAACCCCGGGCTGCCGACCCCATCGGCAAGGGACGCCGCTACGTCGACCTCGACGTCGAGGCTGTCGCTGAGGTCCATGCCGACGGCGCGCCACGTGCCGTCGAGCGGCTCCCAACCCTCGCCCACGGCGAGGTCGAGGAGCAGGACCTGAGCGGACGGCGTCCGTGCGGTCACGAGGACCCGATCGACCCAGCGGGCGCCGGTCGCGTAGCGCAGGGTGCCCGACACGTGGAAACCGCCGGCCACCGGTTCGGCGGTCAGGCCCGTCCCCCCGGAACCGGACGCCCAGACGCCGTAGACCGCGCCGGGGAACGGTTTCCGCCCCGCCTCGGCGAGGATTCCCACCGCGTCGACGTGCCCCTCGACCAGCCGGGCGAGCACCAGGTCGCGGCGGCCCAGGGCGGCCAGGTAGGCCCAGGTGGCCCGCCGTTCGTCACGCGGCCCGTCGAAACCCAACGCCTCCGACCGCGCCGCCGAGTGCACGCGCTCACGGTCGCCCATCGTCCCGCGGGCGAAACCCTCCGCAGTGTGCGGATCTTCGAGGAGGACCGACGTGGCGCCGAGAACGGTCAGGGGGTCGCCGAACGGGGTGAGCGCCATGCTCGACAAGAAATCACGACCTGTGAACCACGCAACTTCGCGGCCACCGTGGTCACAGACCGTCGCTCTCCTTGACGTGGCTGTCATCGCGCAGCTCGATGTACGGCTCCTGGTCGGCGGGGTGCCCGCGCAGGATCGCCCGGCCGCGTTCGAGTTCCGCGTTCAGCTCCGCCCCCAGCAGCAGGGCGATGTTCGAGATCCAGAGCCAGACCAGGAAGACGATGACCGCGGCCAGCGACCCGTAGGTCTTGTTGTACGACGCGAAATTGGCCACGTAGACGGCGAACCCGATCGAGGCGACCACCCACAGCAGGACGCCGACCACGCCGCCCGGGCTGACCCACCGGAACCCCTGCCGGGCGTTGGGCGAGGCCCAGTACAGCAGGGCGAACATGAAGGAGACGACCAGCAGGAGCACCGGCCACTTGGCGATGTTCCAGGCCGTGACGGCCGCGTCGCCCAGCCCGAGGAGGTCGCCGATGCGCTGGGCCAGGGAGCCGGTCACGACGACGGCCAGGGCACACGCCGCCAGCAGCACCATGATCAGCGCGGTCAGGCCGACGCGGATCGGCAACGTCTTCCAGATCGGGCGACCCTCGGGGACGTCGTAGATGGCGTTGGAGGCGCGCATGAACGCGGAGATGTAGCCCGACGCCGACCACAGCGCGGCCAGCAGCCCGACGATCGCCAGGAGGCCGGCCGACTGGCTGCTGTCCTGCAGGTTCTGGATCCCGGTGACGAGTACGGGCCGCAGGCTGCTCGGCGCGAGCCCGTTCACGTTCGAGATGAGGGTCTGGCTCGCGTCCTGGCCGAGCAGGCCGATGAGCGACAGGAGGACCAGCAGCGCCGGGAAGATGGACAGCACGCCGTAGTACGTGAGGGCCGCGGCCCAGTCGGTGAGGCCGTCGATGCTGAACTCCTTGACCGCGCGGCGCACCGCCCCGAACCAGGCCCGGGCCGGCAACCGGGTGGGCACCTCGGGGGCGGAGTCGGGCTCGACCCGCTCGTCGCGGCGAGCCTCATCGCGCCGGGCTTCCTCGCGCCGGGCTTCCTCGCGCCGGGCTTCCTCGCCCCGGGCTTCCTCGCGCCGGGCTTTGGGGTGGAGGAGACGGTCTCGCAGAGTGCTCATGAGCAGCGCCTTCCAGGCACGAGGGGCTGGGGCCGGCCGCCTTCTCGACGCCCTTCGACGCTAGGCGCGCGTCCCTCGGGCGCCAGTCCAGATGACCCCTCCGATGTGGCATGAACAACTTCTGAACAATTCGGCAGGCACGGTACGCAAACGGGATTTACCGTCCTCTCAGAACGAGCGAACCACCGGGTCACCCCGGTCGAGGCGGAGGAGAGTGCCATGACGATTCCCGCGAAGATCGGCAAGCTGATCTCACTCCCGTACCGCGCCGACGCGGCCCAGTCCGCGGCCGACGCCGCCGCGATGATGCGTTGCGACACCTGCGACCTGGTCGGTGGGCCCTTCGAACCGGCCGAGGCCAAGCACCTGCTCGGCATCCACAACCAGCTGCACCACGGGATCGCCGGCGCCGCCTGAGCATCTGAGATCGGCGACGCTGCCGCGTTTCAGTGAGTCTCGCTGGGCCGAATCCGGCGATGACGCCGATCTTCGGGTGGGTGTCACTCGACTCGACCGATCGGTCTCGGCGGCGACACTTCTGGCATGGCGTCGTACGAGGTCAACCCGAGAGGTGTCGAGCACGCCCGGCACCTGATCGCCCGACGGCAGTACGTGCTCGACAGCGACTGGGGGCAGGTCCAGCCGAACGCCGCCGCCCAGAACGCCTTTCTCGAGAAGCACGACTGGGACGAGTACTCCGGGTGGCACCTGGGCCTCACGGTGGGCGCGAACGACGGCACCAAGGCCCGGTACGCATTCGGGTACGGGGACTTCCGCCGCGTCCACCGCTCCGGGCTGATCGCCTGCGTGTACCGGGCGGCCGAGTGGCGGCACAAGGCCGTCGAGCGAGCCGCCTACGACCTGCTCCAGGCCCTGGACGAGCGAGCCGGCATCAGCTGAACGTCACCGGCGACCCTCGAGCAGGTATGCGAGCCGGTCCAGCGCCTCCTCGTTGCGCGGCACGATCCCGAGCTGCCGAAGCGGTTGGGGTACAAGCGTTCCCGGCCCACTCACGGCGTCCTCCTGCATCGTGATCACCGAACCGCCGCGCCCGTCGTCCTGGATCTCCAGGATCACGTGCGCCTCGCCGAACGGCCAGGCTCGCGCCTTCAGTTTCAGCAACCGCGGCCGGTGCGACTCCAGCACCTCGGTGGTGTCGTCGAGCAGCAACGGCCACGCGCCCACCGAGTGGTGCAGCCGGGTCCCGACCGCCGGCCACCCGTCGTCCACCTCCCGCATGCGCGACGCGCCTACCACCCACATCGGGTAGAGCCAGCCGTCGGACAGCACGTCGAAGACCTGCTGCGCCGAGACGTCCACGTGACGGGTCAATGCCTTCATCCGGCCATCCTGGGCCCGTCCGCCCGGCGTGCACCTCGAAGCGCCCCGGCCTACGGTGCGCACACCCGACAGCCAGGAGGTCACCATGTACGTCGTCGTCGCATCCGCCACCGCCCGCCCCGAGTCCCGGGCCGAGCTGGCGCAGCTCCTCGCGGGCGCGGCGGAGGCCTCACGGTCCGAGGACGGCTGCCTGAGCTACCACTTCACCGGTGACCTGGAAAACCCGGACGCCTTCTCCAGCTTCGAGATCTGGCGCGACCAGGCCGCCCTGCAGACTCACCTCGCCGGCCCGGGCGTCGCCGGGTTGTTGGCGAAGATCGGGCCCCTCGTCGCGGCGCCCCCGACCATCGTCGGCTACCAGGTCGAGGGCGTCCCCGACCAGCTCGCCTGAGGGCGGTCGCACCACCCGAAGTGCACCCCGCCCCGGGTCGCTCGACCATGGGCGCATGGCGGACGACGACGCGCTGGTCGAGGCGCTCGGTGCCCTCTCGGAGGCGCTCGAGAAGACCGAACGGGCCCGGGGGCACCTGTACGAGTTCCACCAGCTGACCGGCTCGGCCGACGGGTCGCTCGACGCGGTGATGGACGGACTGCGGAAAGCCGGCCACGCCGAGGCGGCCGACCGGCTGCAGCGCGAACTGGTCGGCCTGGACGTGCTCGAGGGCCGGTGGACCTACCAGGTGATCGAGGAGTACGACGACGGCTACTACGCCACCTTCAAGCGCCTGGAACGCGAGCTGCGCGACGAGCTCGGCGTCCCGCGGCACGAACACGAGCGACGGATGAAGCGCGACCGTCAGTCCTGACTTTCGGCAGTACCGCCAGGACGCCGGCCTCCGGCAGCCTGAGCGCATGATCCGGATGGAGCACCTGACCAAGCGCCACGGTGACGTCGTGGCCCTCGACGACCTGACGCTGACGATCCGCCCCGGCGCCGTGACCGGCCTGATCGGCCCCAACGGCGCCGGCAAGACCACGACCCTGCGCCTCATCGTCGGCCTCGACACACCCACCGGTGGCGCGGTCACCGTGGACGGCGTCCGGTACGCCGACCTTCCGCACCCGGCGCAGACTCTCGGCGCCCACCTCGACGTCCGCTCCGCCCACCCCGGCCGGACGGCCCGCAGCCACCTCCTCGGCCTGGCCCGGCACCTCGGCGTGGAACCCGAACGGGTGACCGAGGTGCTGGCCCGCACCGGCCTGGCCGGGGTCGCCCGACGACGGGTGGGCACCTTCTCCCTCGGCATGACCCAACGCCTGGGCATCGCGGGCGGCCTGCTCGGCGACCCCGAGGTGCTGGTGCTGGACGAACCGGTGAACGGCCTCGACACCGAAGGGGTCCGGTGGATCCGCGGCCTGCTGCGCGCGCTGGCCGCCGAGGGGCGGACCGTCCTCGTGTGCAGCCACCTGCTGGCGGAGCTCGAGCGCATCGCGGACCACGTCGTCGTCCTCGGCCGCGGCCGGCTGCTGGCCGACGCCCCGCTCGCCGCCTTCCTCCAGAACGGCACTCTCGAAGACGGTTACGTGCGCCTGGTGACGGGCCACGAAGAGTTCCGGACCGTGGCGTGAGCGCGCTCGGCGCCGAGTGGGGCAAGCTCTGGTCGGTGCCGGCGCCGGCCGCGGCGCTGCTCGGCGCGGGCGCGGTCGCGCTCGTCACCACGGCCTCGCTGGCCTCGGACTTCGTGGTGGACGTCGGGCGCGGCACCGTGCCGGCGAACGCACAGCTGCCGCTCGCCGACGCGCTCACCCCCGCGGTCCAGACGGCTCTGACCCTGGTTGCCACGTTCGCCCTGCTCCCGGTGACGGCCGAGTTCGCCAGCGGCAGCATCCGCAGCACGCTGTGGGCCCAGCCGCGCCGCGTCCGGGTCCTGAACGCGAAGGCGGCGGTCGTCGTGGCGACCGTCGTGCCGGCGGGGCTGCTCGCCGCCCTGACCTGCCGCGCGGCCGCCGTCGTCCTGCTCGCCGGGCATGTCTCCGGGGCCGAGCTGCGGCCGGCCGCCTGGGTACTCGACGCGCTCCGGACGACGGTCCTCTTCGCGGCAGCCGCTCTCCTCACGCTCGGGCTGGCGGCGCTGTTGCGCAGCACGGCGGGCACGCTGGGCGCGGCGGCCGGGCTGCTGATCGCGCCGGTGCTGCTGCCGGACGGTGCGTCGCGGTGGACCCCCGGTGGGGCGGGCGCGCAGTTCGTAGCCTGGTCGGGCCCCGACCCGACACTGTGCGGGGTGGTGCTGCTGGGCTGGGCCGCCGCGACGTACGCGGCGGGTCGGTGGTGGTTCGCGCACCGGGACGTGTGAGGAGGCGCCGTCGTGCTCGCGGAACTGACGTTCGTCGCGCTGGCTGTCGTCGTGCTCGCGGCGGGGGCCGCGCTCACGATCGGCTGGACGGTGCTACGCCGCCGCTACGTAGACGAGATCGCTGATCGGGCAGCCTCTTTCGAGCGCGCGCGGCTCGCCGAGGACCTGCACGACCTGATCGGCCACGACCTGGCGCTGATCGCGGTGCAGGCCGGGGCGCTGGAGGTGGGCGGGAACGGGGGCGCCGCGCAGATCAGGGCGGCCGCCCACCGGGCGACCCTCTCGTTGCGTGAGGTCACCGACGTCCTGGGCGCATCCGACGCGCGCCTGGACGTCGCCGGCGCCGGGGTCCAGGAGGTCGTGGCCGCGGCACGCGCCGCGGGGATGGAGGTGGAGGCGCGGATCGCGGATCTGACCGGTGCCACACTGCCGGTCCAGCTGACCGTCGCCGGCCTGGTGCGCGAGGCACTGACCAACGCGGCCCGGCACGCGCCGGGAGCCCCGGTGAGCGTGACCGTCGCAGCGGACGACCGGGTACGGGCCGAGCTGAGCAACCCGGCGGCCGCCGCCCCGCGACGGCCGGGCAGCGGCCTGGCGAGCCTGCGCCGACGGGTCGAACTCCTCGGCGGCTCGTTCGAGGCGACGCAGGAGGCGGGCGTCTTCACGGTGCGGGCCGAGCTGCCGACCGCTCCCCGGGTGCGGGCCACGACCGAGCCGCGGCACCCGCCGTCCCCGACCGTCCAGCTCGCCCGGCGGGCCTGGCCGGCCGCGACCGCGGCCACCGTCGTCGTCCTGGCGTTCTACACCTGGGCGACGTACGGCGCGACGCTGGAACCCGGGCCTCGCCGGCTGCTCTCGGTGGGTCAGCCCGAGGCGCAGGCCGGCGCCCTGCTGCCCCGACGGCAGGCGCCCGTGCGGCTGTACGCAGCCCCCGCCGTCCCGGCGGCCTGGTCGTGCCGGTCCTACACGGAGGGCAACTTCCCGCTCGGTCTGGCCACCGTCCGCGTCTGTTTCGACGAGGGGAAAGTCGTTGCGGTACAAGATCTCACGGTGAACGCACGATGATCCGGGTCCTGGTGGTGGACGACGAACCGCAGGTCCGCACGGCCCTGAGGGAGATCCTCGCCTCCGCCCCCGACCTGCGCGCCGAGGACGAGGCGGGCGACGGCGACGAGGCGGTCCGGGTGGCGATCGCGACGCGGCCCGACGTGGTGCTGATGGACGTGCGGATGCCTCGTCGGGACGGGTTGTGGGCGGCGGCGGAACTGCTGCGCCGGCCGCAGCCACCGGCCGTCGTCATGCTCACCACCTTCGGCGAACGGGCGTACGTCGACGTCGCCGTGGCGGCCGGGGTGAGCGGGTTCCTGCTGAAGACCGGCGGACCGGACGAGCTGATCGCCGCCGTGCGCTCGGTCGCTGCGGGCGGCGCCTGCCTCGACCCCGCGATCGCGGCCGACCTGCTGAGCGAGGTCCGGACCGCCCGGTCACGCGGTGCCGCCGCGCGCCGCGCTCGCGCAGGGCTGACCCCGCGCGAGCAGGAGATCCTGACCCTCCTGGCCGAGGGGTTGACCAACGCCGAACTCGCGCAGCGCCTGCACCTGAGCGAGGGCACCGTGAAGGGCTACGTGAGCACCCTGTTGGCCCGGCTCGGCGTGCGGAACCGGGTCGAGGCGGCAATCCTCGGACAGCAGGCTCAGGGCTGAGCTACAGATCGACGCCCCGGAAGCCGATCTGACGCGCGGACCATGTCGGACGCACGGCGCCGAGCCCCGGTGTAACCGGTGGATGAACACGAGATTCGCGCCTGTCCCGACGGGCGCGAGAGGTGGGATGATCGAGACCGTGACGGACCTGCCTGCACAGACGATCTCGTACCCGGCGGCCGGGGCGCGCGCCGGCCGTGGCGCCCCCGACGTGATCTCCCCACACGTCATCACCCTGTTCGGGGCGACCGGCGACCTCTCGCGGCGCAAGCTGCTGCCGGGTATGGCGCACCTGGCGTCATCGGCGCTGGCGCCGTCGATCCGGGTGGTCGCCACGTCTCTGGAGGACATGGACAGCGACGCGTTCCGCGCGTTCGCCAAACAGGCCGTGACCGAGTTCGGCCAGCACGCGCTGTCGACCGAGCAGCTCGAGGCGTTCGCCGAGAAGATCGTGTACGTACCGAGCAGCGCCGGCCCCGAGGCCCTGGCGGCCGCGGTCGCCGACGCCGAGGAGCAGCTCGGGCCCGAGGTGCGCCGGCTGCACTACCTGAGCGTCCCGCCCAAGGCCGCGCTCGCCGTCATCACGATGCTGCGCGACGCGAAGCTGGTCGAGAAGTCGCGCGTGGTCATGGAGAAGCCGTTCGGCACCGACCTGGCCAGCGCGATCGTGCTGAACGACCAGGTCCACGAGACGTTCCACGAGAGCCAGATCTTCCGCATCGACCACTTCCTGGGGAAGGAGGCCGCGCAGAACATCCTGGCGTTCCGGTTCGCGAACGGCCTCTTCGAGCCGATCTGGAACCGTAACTTCATCGACCACATCCAGATCGACATCCCCGAGACCCTCGGGCTGGACAAGCGGGCGTCGTTCTACGAGGCGACGGGGGCCTACAAGGACATGGTGGTCACCCACCTGCTCCAGGTGCTCGCGTTCGTCGCGATGGAACCGCCGACCGCCCTGGAACCGCGGGCCATCAGCGAGGAGAAGAACAAGGTCTTCCGTTCGATGCTGCCGATCGACCCGCGCGACGTCGTGCGCGGCCAGTACACGGGCTACCTCGACGAGGAGGGCGTGGCCCGCGACTCCGACACCGAGACGTTCATCGCGATGCGGGTCGGCCTGGACAACTGGCGCTGGGCCGGCGTCCCGTTCTACCTGCGGACTGGCAAGAAGATGGCCGAGGGCATGCGCATCATCTCGATCGCCTTCAAGGAGGCGCCGCGCACGATGTTCCCCGCCAACTCCGGCGTCGGGGCGAGCGGTCCGGACCATCTGACCTTCGACCTCGCCGAGGACTCGAAGGTCTCGCTGTCGTTCTACGGCAAGCGGCCAGGGCCGGGGATGAAGCTCGACAAGCTGTCGATGCAGTTCTCGACGCACGAGACCGAGCGCGCCGGAGACGTTCTCGAGGCCTATGAGCGGCTGATCCTCGACGCGATGCGGGGCGACCACACGCTGTTCACGACGGCCGAGGGCATCGAGTCCCTGTGGGAGCGCTCGGCGCCGCTGCTGGAGGACCCACCGCCGGTGAAGCCGTACGCACCCGGTACGTGGGGGCCGAACGCGATCCACCAGCTGATCGCGCCGCACGCCTGGCGACTGCCGTTCGAGCGGGTCTGGCGGCAGAAGAAGTAGCTGCTCGATTTGCGGTGATCGGTTCCGGGGCTAGTTTTCTGATCATGACTGACGTCGACCCGACCGTCCCGGTCGAACCCTCGCCGCCCGCCAGCGTGCGGGAAGCCGTTGCGGTGCAACGGGAGTCGTTCGGCGGCCTGCGCTGGGGCTGCGCCTTCTTCGGCTGGCTGTCGGCCAACGGGCTCGCCGTTCTGCTGGTCGCGGTGCTGTCCGTCGCGGGCGTTGCGATCGGCCTGACCCAGGGGGTCAGCAGCGCGACGATCCAGCGGCGGGCGTCACTGGCCGCCGACGGCAGCCTCGACCCGATCAGCGTCGCGGGTGCGTTGGCCCTCCTCGTCGCCCTCTTCGTCTCGTACTACGCCGGTGGCTACGTGGCCGGCCGGATGGCCCGTTTCGACGGCGCCCGGCAGGGCACCGGAGTGTGGCTGATCGGGCTGGCGGTGGTCGTCGTCCTCGCGGTGCTGGGCGCGGTGTTCGGCGCGCAGTACAACCTGTTCAACCAGCTCGACCTGCCGCGCATCCCGGTCGACGAGGGGCAGGCGACCGTCGGCGGCGTCACCGCCCTGGCCGCCGTCCTCGTCGTGACGTGGGTCGGTGCGGTGGTCGGCGGCAAGGCCGGGGAACACTTCCACCGGCGGGTCGACCGGCTCGCCTTCCGGCCGGTCCCGGCCCCGGAAGCCGTCGAACCCGTCGAACCGGTCGAACCGACGCGCTGAATCCGGATGTATCAGCGGGGCAGGGGCTAACCCCCACCCCGGAACGAGGGGCAGCACGGTAGGCCGCGGCGTCGCGCGTTCGTACGCTGGCGATCATGGATGCCCCGCGGTCGGTCATGGTCTTCCGGTCGTTGTTGGGCAACCGCCCGCTGACCCGCGTGGCCCTCGCGTACACGATCTTCATCCTCACCGAGTACGCCGTGTGGATCGCGATGATCGTCTACGCCTACCAGCGCGGCGGGGTGGGTGTGGCCGGCGCCGTGGTGCTGGCCCAGCTGATCCCGGCGGCCCTGTTCGCCCCGCTGGCCGCGGGCATCGCCGACCGCCGCTCACCGGTGCTGCTGCTGGGCGGCGGCTACGTCGTCCAGGCCCTCGGCACCGGGGCGACCGCGGCGGCCATGGCCGCCGACCTGCCCTGGGTGGCGTACGCGGCGGCGGCGGTGGCGTCGACCGCCGTCACCACCACCCGGCCGGCCCAGGCCGCGCTGCTGCCCGCGCTGGCCCGCACCCCCCAGCAGCTGACCGCCGCCAACGTCGCGCTGGGGTGGCTGGAGTCGGGGGCCCAGGTGCTGGCCGGAGTGCTGTGCGGGGTGCTGATCGGACTGACCGGTCCGGCCGGCGTGTTCGTCGCCTGCGCGGCCCTGCTCGCCCTGGGTCCACTGCTGGTCGGCACCCTGCGGCCCGTCGTCACCGGCGGGGAGTCGGACGCCGGGCAGCTGGCCGACCTGCTCGCCTCGGCGAGGCTCGTGACCGGCAATGCCGCGGTACGCCTGCTGGTCAGCCTGATCACCGCGGTCGGCGTCATCATCGGGGCCGTCGACCTGCTCTACGTGGTGGTCGCCGTGGACGTGCTCGGCCGGGGCGAGGAGTGGGCGGGCTACCTGAACACCGCGTTCGGCGTCGGGTCGATGCTGGCCGGGGTGGTCACGGCCCTCCTGGTCGGCCGCCGGCTCGGGCGGCCGATCGTGCTCGCGGCCCTGGTCGTCACCGCGGCCGTCGCGAGCCTGGGCGCGCACACCGGCCTGGTGCCGACCGTCGCCTACTTCGGGCTGATCGGCGGCGGGCTGGCCGTGCTGAACGTGACGGCGCGGACGCTGCTGCAGCGCACCGTGCCGGTGCACGAGACCGCGCGCGTGTTCGGCCTGCTGGAGGGCCTGTTCATGGCCGGGCTGGCCGTCGGCACCGCGCTCGTGTCGGGGTTGCAGACGGCGTTCGGGACGACGGGCACCTTCGTCGGTCTCGCCCTGCTGCTGCCGCTGGCCGGCCTGGCCGGAGGACGCGCCCTGTTCCGGCTGGACTCCGAGGCGCGGGTGCCCGTCGTCGAGATCGCCCTGCTGCGCTCCTTGCCCCTGTTCGCCGAACTGCCGCTGCCGACGGTGGAAGGGCTGGCCCAGACCGTGCGGGAGGAGCGGTTGAGCGCCGGCACGATCCTGCTGCGGGAGGGCGACGTGGGCGACGCCTACTACGCGATCGCGGACGGCGAGCTCGAGGTGTCCAAGCACGGCGTGGTGCTGCGGCACTGCCGGCGCGGCGACGGGGTCGGCGAGATCGGCCTGCTGCACGCCGTCCCCCGGACGGCGACCGTGACCGCCACGACCCCGAGCACGGTCTACGCGCTGGCCGCCGAGCCGTTCCTGGCGGCGGTGACCGGGCACGTGGCCACGGGCCGGCTGGCTCTCGAGATCGCGCAGAAGCGCCTGGAGACGGAGCCCTAGGACGCCGGGGCTCAGGCTCGGCGTCAGGCGCGACCGCGGGCCAGGTCGATCAGGCGGTCGAGCACCCGGGCCCCGTCGGCCCGGATCGCGTTGTGCAGGTACTCGTTGGTCAGCCAGGGCCGCAGGCCCCGGACCAGGCCGGCCGTCGCCATCGAGTGCTCCGCCAGGACGTACGGGTCGTCCGCGTACACCGCTGCGGCGCATGGGATCTCGTTGGAGCGCAGGACGTCCTCGTCGTACAGGCGGGGCCATTCCCGCCCGGCCAGCAGGTCGGCCGTCTCGCGCAGCGGGGCCAGCGCGCCGTAGTCGGTGAAGGCCCACGGGAAGAGGTGTTCGCCGAAGAACAGGGTGACGTCGTCGGCGTAGTCGGACGGCATCACCCGCTCGCTCGCCCATCCGGTCACGCCGCCGTCGGCGTAGGAGGCCTCGTGCACGAGCGCGTAGAGCGGGTTGCGCGCGAAGCCCATCCCGGCCTGCACGTCGTGCCGGAAAGCCGGTGAGGTGATGGGGAGTTCGAGCAGGTAGTGCAGCTGGTCGGGCCCGTCGCTCATCCCGAACCCGTGGCCGGCGGAGCGGAACCGGCGTGAGGTGAGCCGGTCACCGGTCGGCAGCAGCAGCGGTTCGGCGTCCAGGGCGGCGTGGATCCGGCGCACCCGGTCCCGGTCGCCCGGATAGCGGGCGTAGTAGCGCTCGTTGCGCTCGCGCTGCTTGGCGAACGTGGCCGAGTAGATGTCGTCGACGGGCATCCCCACGGGCGGGACGCCCCCCGTGAAGAACGCCTCGCGCAGGCTGTCCGGCGCCGTGGACAGATAGTGCAGCGTGCAGAACCCGCCGAACGACTGGCCCAGGACGCTCCACCGCGTGACCCCGAGCGCCTCCCGGACCAGTTCGGCGTCCCGCACGATCGAGTCGGCGCGGAAGTGGGACAGGTAGTCGGCCTGCTGCTGGGGGGTCAGCCCGGACGACGCGAGCTCGGGGCCGACCGGCGTGGAGCGTCCGGTGCCGCGCTGGTCGAGCAGGAGCACCCGGTAATCCTGCAGGGCCCGGCCGAGCCAGCCCGGGCCGAGCGGGTCACCCGTGGGCCGGGCCGCCTCGAACCCCGGCCCGCCCTGGAGGAAGAGCAGGTAGGGACGGTCGCGGCGGTCGGGGTCGGACACCTCGCGGGCGAACACCGTGATCGTGGCCCCGCCCGGGTCGGCGTGGTCGAGCGGGACCTCCACCTCGTGCTCGACGACGTACAGGCCGGGGGTGCGCACCGTGACCGCCATACGAGCACCCTGCCACGCGACCAGTCGTTGGGCCGGACGAGCGACGGGCTGCGCCGGGCGGGCGACCCTGCTAGTGCACTGGGTAGTGGATCTCTCACTCTGGGTGTTCCGCGACCGAGGAGAGAGTTCGTGACCCTTCGTGCTGCCCGCATCCGCCGCATCGTGTTCACCGGCCTCGCCGGCGTCTGCGCTGCGACCGCCCCGATCGCCCAGGCCGGCCTGAGCCAGGCCGCGGCCGACCCGACGGTGACGCTCGGCGCCTCGAGCGCGCGTCCCGGCGTCCCCTTCACCGTCTCCTCGTCGACGGGATGCCCGAGCGACATCGGAGTGCAGGACGTGGAGATCGGCTTCACCGACAAGACGGACACGTTCTACCTGCTCGCCTCGCTGACCACGGACGAGGACGGCGCGTGGGACGCCGCCTCCGTGAGCCTGCCGGTGGCCGGGGTCGACGAGGACGGCGGCTGGGCGGGTGACGCGGTCGCCCCCGGCCCGGGCGTCGTGCAGGTCACCTGCTCGGTGTCCGACGACTCGGGCGACGACTCGGGTGACGACTCGGGCGACGAGTTCGAGAACTCCTCGGTGAACGACAACGGCAACGACTTCGGTGACGACACCGGGGACGACACCGGGGACGACACCGGGGACGACGAGGAGGAGCCCGGCGACGACTCGGGCAGCTCGATGACCACGCAGACGTACGCCGACCAGGCGCTGACGGTGAGCGGCAAGGCCCCGCAGCTGAACCTGGACCCGGCGAGCGTCGTCCCGGGCACGACCCTCACCGTCACCCCGGCCGAGGCCTGCGTGAGCGGAGCCACGGGCGCCGAGCTCACGCTCGTCGACCTGACCACCGGCGACGTCCTCGACGAGACCAGCGCCACCGGCGCCGACTGGGCCTCGGCCTCGCTGACGCTGCCGGCCGATGTCGACCCGACCGACTACGCCGTGACCGCCACCTGCGTGAACGGCGACGGCGACACGGTCAGCAGCTACGACGGGGAACCGTTCGCGGCCGGCACCGTGACCCTGGGCGCCCCGACCTGCACGGCCGACTCGACGACGTTGCTCGGCGGCACGTACACCGGCGAGGTCGCCGCCACGGTCGGCAAGAAGGACGTCGAGCCGAACGGCAAGGGCAGGCTGCGCCTGACCGGTGACGGCCCCTGGAGGGTCACGGTCTCCTCGGCCACGACCGGGATCACGCTGGTCAGCAAGACCCTGACCTGCCCGCCGCAGAAGTACGACCTGGACGTGCCCCGGACCGGCCTGACCGGTGGCGGCAAGCCGCAGGTCAAGGTCTGCAACAGCGGCACGCGCAGCGCGCAGGCCCTGCTCCAGTTCGCCACCGGCAAGAAGTTCCGGACGGCGGACGACGAGAAGCTCGCCTCGGGCGACTGCACCACCCTGACCGGCGACCGGCTGGGCAAGGGTGACTCGGTCCGGGGCCGGGTGCTCCTCAACGCCCCGGGCCGCGGCGACGACGAGGTGAGCGCGTCCTTCACCCTGAAGCGACCGCGGCACTGAGTTCACGGAACGCCCCGCTCGCTGTGACTTGAGTCACAACGAGCGGGGCGTTCCTCATCCCGGACGCGGGTTCACCCGATAGAGGGCACAGCACCTCCCCGCCCTGCAGCAGCCAGGGCTGCCCCGTCGTCCGTGAAGCCCGAGGTGAACCGCATGCCAGGCAAGGCCCGCCTCGCCGGACCGGTCTGGTGGACCGCCGCCGGCGCGAGCGCCGTCCTGGTCGCGACGGTGCTGGCCATGCTGGCGCTGAAAGACGTCTACCCGCGGGGCTCGGTGATCGTCGACGACCTCGGCGAGACCGGCGCCGCGGCCTGGGGAGCCCTCGGCTGCGCCTGGGGGGCCTGGTTCTCGCGCGGCCGACACCGGGTGGCACTGGCCTTCCTGGCCGCCGCGGCCGCGTCGTGGGCCTGCGGACAGGCGGTTTGGTCCCTCTACGAGGTGGTGCTGAACCGGGCGTCACCGTTCCCGTCGATGGCCGACGTGGGTTACCTGCTCTTCCTCCCCCTGGCCGTGGTCGGCGTATGGCTGCTGCCCTCCCCCGCCCCGCTCCACCTGCGTCGCCGGCAGATGCTGGACGCCGCCATGGTGGCCGTCGCCGTCACCCTGCTGTCCTCGTCCACGACGCTGGGCGCCGTCATCCACGCGGGGGCCGACTCGCCGCTGGCCTTCGGCATCTCCATCGCCTACCCGATCGGCGACATCCTGCTGATCTCCGCGACGGTGCTCGCCCTGGGCTCGAGCACGACCCGGCGCCTGCAGCTCGGCATGGTCACGGGCGCGATGATCTCGATGACCCTGGCGGACAGCGCGTTCGCCTACCTCACCGCCACGTCCGACTACGGCACCGGCAGCCTGGTGGACGTCGGGTGGTGCGTCGCGTTCTGCACGCTGGGACTGGCCGGGATCACGGCCGAACCGGAGACGTCCGAGGCGCCCGACACCCCCGCGCGTCGCCTCACCACGGACCTCCTGCCCTACGCCCTGGCCGCCCTCGCCGGGGCGGGCGTGCTGTACCAGTACTTCAGCGACGCCGAGGTGAACACCGCCTCCGTGCTCCTGGCGACCGCGCAGATCTCCCTCGTGCTGTTCCGCCAGTACCTCGCGCTGGTCGACAACATGAAGCTGAACGAGGCGGTCGCCGAACGCGAGGAACAGTTGCGGCACCTGGCCTTCCACGACGACCTGACCGGGCTGGCCAACCGGCCGCTGTTCGTCGAACGGGTCACCGAGGCCCTCGCCCGGCATGCGGCCGACGAGGCGCCCAGCGTCGCCTTCATCGATCTTGACGGCTTCAAGTGGGTGAACGACACCCTCGGCCACGCGCACGGCGACGAACTGCTGGTCAGCGTGGCCCGGCGGCTGCAGGGCGCCCTGCAGCCGGGCGACACCCTGGCCCGACTGGGCGGTGACGAGTTCGCCGTCCTGTTCACGGGTTTCCACGAGCCCGAGATCTCCGCCGCGCAGCTGGTCGACGCCCTCCGCACACCGTTCCACGTCGCCGGCCAGCGGATGCGGGTCTCCGCCAGCGTCGGCGTGGCCCGGCTCGAGGAGGCCCACGACGGCGAACGCCCCGGCGCCGCCGAGGCGGGCACCCTGCTGCAGCGCGCCGACATCGCGATGTTCATGGTGAAACGCGCGGGCAAGAACAACTTCCAGCAGTACAGCCCCGGCATGGGGCTGGAGGCCGTCGACGACCTGACCCTGCAGCACGCCCTCACCCGGGCCATCGACGCGGGCGAGATCAGCGTCGCCTACCAGCCCGTGATGGACCTGGCCTCGGGCCGCCTGCACGGTCTCGAGGCCCTGGCCCGGTGGCAGTACGAGGGGATGGACGTCGCCCCCGACGTGTTCGTGCCGACCGCCGAACGGATCGGCCGGGCCGGCCAGCTCACCGCGCTCGTGCTGGACCAGGCCTGCTCCCAGATGGCCGTCTGGAACGGCCTTCTCGGGCACCGCAACCTCACGGTGGCGGTGAACATCAGCCCGGCCGAGCTGGCCGACCCGACCCTGCCCGCCCGGGTCGGCGCGACGTTGCACCGGCACGGCGTCGACGGGCGACAGCTCACGCTCGAGGTGACCGAGGCCGGTCTGCTCGGCGACCGGAAGTCGATCCACGACGTGCTGGCCACCCTGCGCGGCCTGAACGTGTCGCTGGCCCTCGACGACTTCGGTACCGGCTACAACACGCTCGCCCAGCTGCTCACCGTGCAACTGGACACCGTGAAGATCGACCGGCTCTTCGTGCAGGACATCGACCGCGACCCGCAGCGGCGGGCGTTCCTCGAGGCCATGTTCAGCCTGCTGTCCCGGCTCGGGGTGGTCACGGTCGCGGAGGGCGTGGAACGTCCGGAGCAGATCGAGGTGCTGCGCTCGATGGGCTGCACCATGGCCCAGGGTTTCCTGCTCGGCCGTCCCTACAGCGGCGAGGACATGACGCCGCTGGTCGTCGACATCGGCGCGCAGACCCCGCCGCGTCCGGCCCCGCAGCGGCTCGACGACGGCGCCGACGCCGAACGGGACAGGAACGCGGACGCGGACTCCCGCGAACGGGCCCTACCCGGCCAGCGCACCACCTGACGATCCGTGTGAGGATCGCGCGGTGACTGACGACCCGGTACGACTCTCCACCCCCGCCGGCCGTTGGGTGCTCCTCGCCGCGGTGCTCGGCAGCGGCGTGGTCAGCCTCGACGCGACCGTGGTGAACGTGGCCCTGCCCACCGTGGGCGTCGAGCTCGGCGCCGACCTGGCCGGGCTGACCTGGGTGGTGAACGGGTACGCGCTCACGCTCGCCGCGCTCATCCTGCTCGGCGGGTCGCTGGGCGACCGGTTCGGCCGGCGCCGCGTCTTCGTCGTGGGCGTGACCTGGTTCGGGGTCGCGTCGCTGCTGTGCGGGGTGGCACCGAACCTGACCCTGCTGACGGCCGGACGGGCGCTGCAGGGAGTCGGCGGGGCCCTGCTGACCCCCGGTTCGCTGGCCATGATCTCCGCGTCGTTCCACCCCGACGACCGGGCCCGGGCGATCGGCGCCTGGTCGGGGCTGGGCGGCATCGCCGGGGCGATCGGCCCCCTGGTCGGTGGGCTGCTGCTGAAGCTCGACTGGCGCCTGGTGTTCCTGGTCAACCTGCCGCTGTGCGCCGTGGTCGTGGCGATCGCGGTGCGGCACGTACCCGAGACACGCGACCCGCAGGCGGCCCGGAAGCTGGACGTCGGGGGGTCGCTCGCCGCCGCCGTCGGTCTCGCGGGGGTGACCTACGCGCTGATCGAGGCGCCGGCGCGGGGGCTCGGCGGCGTGCTGCCCGCCCTGGTCGTCGGGGTGCTGGCGCTGGCCGCGTTCGTCGAGGTCGAACGGCGCAGCTCACACCCGCTGGTGCCGCTGGACATCTTCACCAACCGGCAGTTCACCGCGGCCAACCTGGTCACGCTGGCGCTGTACGCCGCGCTCGGCGCGGTGTTCTTCATGCTCGCCCTGACCCTGCAGGTGGCGGTCGGGTTCAGCCCGCTGGCCGCGGGCGCGGCCCTGCTGCCGATCACCGCGATCATGCTGCTGCTGTCGGCCCGGGCCGGGGCCCTGGCCGGCCGGATCGGGCCGCGCCGGCCGATGACGTTCGGACCGCTCATCGTCACCTGCGCACTGCTGCTGATGCTGCGGATCGGGCCCGGCTCCGGCTACTGGACGGACGTGCTGCCCGTCATCGTCATCCTCGGGCTCGGTCTCTCGCTGACCGTGGCGCCCCTGACCGCGACGGTGCTGGCCGCGGTCGAGGACCGGCACGCGGGGGTGGCCTCGGGAGTGAACAACGCGGTGGCCCGGACGGCGGGGCTGCTGGCCGTCGCGGCCATTCCGGTGCTCACCGGGCTGAGCGGTGAGATGTACCGGCAGCCGGGCGAACTCGCCCACGGCTTCCACGTGGCGATGGCCTGGGCGGCCGGGCTGGTGGCCGTCTCCGCGGTGATCGCCTGGTTCGCCATCTCCGACCCGGCCCCGGATGCGCCCGTCGCGGAGGAGGCCGAGGAGCCCTGCTACAACTGTCCGGTCACGGTGCCCCCGCCGAGTGTCCGGCAGTCACTGGGCGCCCGCTAGAGCCGAAGCCCCGAAGCCCCGAACAACCGTTTACGAGTGACCTTCGGTTGGAAATAGCACGCGAGATTCACTCGTCGACGATTGTCCCGCCGCTGTCGAACGGGTCAGATCGGGACAGCCGCGCCGGTCACCCGGACGCGGGAGTCGCCGGGGGTCAGCTCCACCGCCAGCCGCGACGGCCGGCCCAGCTCGTCGCCCTGGCGCAGCAGCAGTCGGGCCTCGTCGCCGACCTTGCCCAGCGCCCGCAGGTAGGCGCCGAAGGCGGCGGCCGCCGCGCCCGTCGCCGGGTCCTCGACGACCCCGCCGACCGGGAACGGGTTGCGGACCCGGAACGTGGTCGGGTCCGACGGCCAGGCCAGAGTGACGGTGGTCAGGTCCGCCCCGCGCATGATGCGGGCCAGCCGGTCGAAGTCGTAGGCCAGCGCGGTGAGCCGCTCCCGGGTGCGCGTGACGAGCACCAGGTGCCGGGCCCCGGCGTAGGCGATGCGGGGCGGGTAGGCCGGATGCAGTTCGGAGCCTGACCAGCGCAGGGCGGCCAGGGTCTCGGCCAGGACGGCGGGCGCCGCCTCCTCGACGTAGGGCTCGACGCTGGTGAGGGTCACCAGCACCAGCTCCCCCTCGGCCTGGGTCTCGACCCGGACGTCCCCGGAGAGGGTGTGAAAGGTGAAGCGGCCCGGACCGATCCGCCGGGCCAGCGCGGCGGCGGTGGCCACGGTGGCGTGCCCGCAGAAGGGCACCTCGGCCACCGGCGAGAAGTAGCGCACCGTGTAGCCGCCCGGGGCCGCCAGGTCGGGCCCCTCGGGCACCTCCGTGGTGACGAACGCGCTCTCGGAGTAGCCCACGGCGGTGGCCACGCGCTGCATCTGGTCGTCGCTGAGGCCCGCCGCGTCGAGCACCACCCCGGCCGGGTTGCCGCCGAGCGGGTCGGCGCTGAAGGCGGTGTATCGCTGGAGCGTCGGCGCGGCCATGGGGACATTCTGCCGCGTGCGTCAGAAGGGCGCGAGGACGGGGAGCACGACGTTCCGGTCGGTGGTCAAACCGGCTGCCCCGGAGTCGAACCCGTGCCAGAAGACATTGCCGGCCAGCTCCCGGTGCAGCCCGGCCAGGTCGGCGGGCGTGTAGGCCGGCCCGTCGGCGGGCACGACCTCGCCCTCGTGGTCGAGCATCGTGCACGCGATGTGCAGCAGCCCGTCGCCCGCGTCGAGGAACTCGACCAGCCGGGCCTGACAGGGCCAGTCCATGATCGCGCACGTGGTGACCTCCCAGAACCCGCGGCCGGGGGCCCCGGGGCGCGGGTGCGCGCGGATGCCGTTCACGTGCGTGTGGCCGTTGAGCCACAGCACCACGTTGCCGAACCGGTGCAGCAGCCGCTCGAGTTCGGGGCCGCCGAACACCGGGTCGCCGTGCTCGTCGACCCAGCCGTCGCGGGTGTTGGTCAGCGTCGCCATCCCGTGGTGCGAGAACAGCACCACCAGGCGGTCCTCGTGCGTGGTGCGCTGCACCGACCCGTCCGCCGCCTCGTAGGTGGCATGCACCTCGATCAACCGGTCCGTCAGCCAGCGCAGCTGGTCGGCGTCCAGACAGCCGTCGGAGGCGCCCGCGTTCGCGGTGGTGTCCAGCCCGATGAACCGGACCGGCCCGTGATCGTAGGCGTAGTAGGCGGTTCCGTCGCGCCGGTTGACCTCGGTGAACCCGTGACCGAGCGGTGCGCCCCCGGCGAAGTGCGCGGCCACGAACTCGGCCCGACCGACCGGCCGGCGGTCGGCGTCGGCAGTGACCGTGACGTCGTCGCCGCCGAAGAACAGGTGCGCCTGCGCCGTGAAGACCTCGAGCGCGACATCCGGGTCGGCGTACTCGGCGCGCAGTGAGGTGGGCTTGCGAGCCCCGGTCATGGCCCGCGCCAGTTCCGGCGTCACCACACCGACGCCCTGCACCAGCGCCTCGTGGTTGCCGTAGCAGGCCAACCAGGGCACGTCGAGCGGCGCCGCCTCGAAGTCGGCCAGGGCGGCCTCGAGCAGGCCGGGGCGGTGACCGAAACCGCAGTCGTCGCACCAGAGGTCGGCCGGGTGGACGACCGACGGGCCGTCGGGGCACCAGAACACCCCGTCGGGCCAGGACGGCGACTGCACCCCCTCGTAGGCGGGGCCGCCCGAGCCGGGCCGCACCCGGCCGCCGTCCAGTAGTGCGAACCAGTTCTGGAGCTCGTTCCACTGCGCGTTGTCGATGGCGTCGCCCGTGGTCACGACCAGATCGAGCGGCAGCCCGGTCACCGGGGCCCCGGCGGCGTGCACGCGGTTCAGGGTGGCGACCATCGCCTGCATGGCCCGTGCCGTCAGGCTCTCCTGAGGCCGTTGCACCGGAACGAGTTTCGCGAATCGCGGGTCGGACAGCTCGCGGTTGAAGAACTCGAACCGCGCGGGCGACTGGACGTCGGGCAGCTGGAGGTCGGTCACGTGAGCGAAGGCGAACAGCGGCTTCGCACCGCCCCGCGCCGAGGCGAGACCCGCCGTCCCGCCGAGCAGTTCGTGCCGCACGACGTGCGGTTCGCCGTCCAGCAGGCCCATCCGCCGGTACGGGCGCACGGAGCCGCGCCGCAGCACCGGCCCCGGCCCGAGCCGGCGGTGGGTCGTCAGGACGGGGTGGTGACCGCTCACCGGGTGACGAGGACCGGATCCGGCCGCAGGCCGATCCGGGCCGCGCTGCCGATCGGGTACGCCGCCGCTTCGGACGTGGGGAGCTGCACGAGAACCGGCCCGGCGTCCCCGAGGTCGACGGTGATCCGGCTGATCGCGCCGAGGAAGGCGGTGGCCACGACCTGCCCGTCGAGCGGGGTCGTCGCCGCGCCCTCCGGGGTCGTCGTGATCGTGACCGCCTCGGGCCGGACCAGCGCCACGGCCTCGCCGTCGGCGGTCGTGGGGTCGACCAGCGGCAGCCGCACGCCGAGCACGTCGGCCTGGGCGCCGGACACGACGGCCGGGAGCTTGTTGCTGAGACCCACGAACTCGGCGACGAAGGGCGTGGCGGGCCGGTGGTAGACGTCGGCGGGCGGGGCCAGCTGCTCCAGCCGGCCGGCGTTCATCACCCCGACCCGGTCGGCGATGGCCAGCGCCTCCTCCTGGTCGTGCGTGACGAACAGCGTGGTGATGCCGACCTCCAGCTGCACGCGCCGGATCTCGTCGCGCAGCGCGGCCCGGACCTTCGCGTCCAGGGCCGACAGCGGTTCGTCCAGGAGGAGGACGGTGGGCTGGATGGCCAGGGCCCGGGCCAGCGCCACGCGCTGCTGCTGCCCGCCGGACATCTGGTGGGCGAACCGGTCGACCTGCTTGGAGAGACCGACCAGATCGAGCATCTCGGCCGCCTTGGCGTCCCGCTTCGCGGCGTCCACGCCGCGCAGCCGCAGGCCGAAGGCCACGTTCTGCCGGGCGGTCATGTTCGGGAACAGCGAGTAGGCCTGGAAGACCATGCCCATGTCACGCTTGTTGGTGGGCAGCCGGGTGACGTCCTTGCCGTCGACGACCACGCGCCCGCCGTCGGCGTCCTCCAGGCCGGCCAGCAGCCGCAGCGCGGTGGTCTTGCCGCAGCCGGAAGGGCCCAGCAGGGCGACGAACTCGCCCTTGTGCAGCGTGAGGTCGAGGCCGTCGAGCGCCGTCACGGCGCCGTAGCGACGGGTCAGGTTCTCGAGGCGCACCTCGACCCCGGCGCGGGCGGCGGCCTCGGTGGCAGCGGTGGTTTCCGTCATGGGACTCAGTCCTCCTCGACCCCGCCGCGGCGGCGACGTCCGACGAACGACAGGGCGAACAGCAGGAAGAACACCACGGCCAGCGACGCGGAGGCGACCGCCTCCGAGACGCCGGCCTGCGACTGGGCCACCTGGAACATGGCCACCTGGACGTTCACGTAGTTCAGCAGCGACGCGACCGTGTACTCGCCGAGCACCAGCGAGACACCCAGCAGCGAGGCGTTCAGCACCGCCGAGGCGATGTTGGGCACCACCACCCGGAACATCACCGTGAACCAGCCGGCCCCGAGGCTGCGGGCGGCCTCGGTCAGCGTCTGCACGTCGATGCCCTGCAGCCCGGCGTCCAGCGCCCGGTACATGTACGGCAGCACCAGGATCACGTAGGCGAAAGCCAGCGCCAGCGGCGAGGTCTGGTACTGCTCGGGGGTGAAGTAGTTGACCCACAGGTAGATCGGCGCCCAGCCCACCACGAGGACGATGGCCGGGATGGTCAGCGGCAGCAGGCACAGCCACTCGATCAGCCGGCCGAGCTTCGGCAGCCTCAGCCGGACCCAGACCATCGTGGGGACCAGCAGCAGCAACGAGACGACCGACGTGACCACGGCCAGTTCCGCCGACGCCCGGATCGCGTCGAGCAGGCCGGGCGCGTCGCCGATCGCCTTCCAGTAGTCGAGCGTGTGCCCACCGCTGAAATCCGAGGTCTTGCGGGTGCTGAACTCGACCAGCCCGATCAGCGGGACGACGAAGTAGACGGCGAACAGCAGGAGCAGCAGCCAGCGCCCCACCTGTCGGCGGCGGGCCGTGCGGGCCCGCAGCCCCAGGCCGCCGGAGCCGGACGGCCCACCCGGCTCGGTCAGTTCGGTGCTCACCGCAGCCATCGGGACGCCCTCCGTTGCAGCAGGGTGTAGGCACTCATCGCGATCGCCACCACGACGATCATGCCGAGGGCGAGCGCCTTGCCGACGTTCTCCTGCCCGGCCACGGTCTCACTGGTCAACGCGGTGCGGATCTGCAGCGGGATGATGATGCCGCCCTGGCTGATCAGCGCGGCCGCCGTGGCGTAGGCCGCGAAGGCGTTGGCGAACAGCAGCAGGACGCCACCCCAGAAGGGCGCGTTCAGCAGCGGGATGCCGATGTGGCGCCAGTACTGCCAACTGGTGCCGCCCAGGCTCTCGGACGCCTCCCGCCACTGTGGCTTGATCCCGTCCAGCGCCGGCAGGAAGACCAGCACCATGAGTGGGATCTGGAAGTAGGTGTAGACGACGATCAGGCCGGTCAGCTCCTGCAGCCAGGCGCCGCTGCTGTCCTGGAACAGCCCCAGGTGCTGCAGCAGGACGGTCACGATGCCGGTGCCGCCGACGCTGGACAGGAACGCGAAGGCCAGCGTGACGCCGCCGAACTGGGCCAGCACGCCGGAGGCGGAGGTGACCACCCGGCGGACCGCGCCGTCCGGGCGGCCGAGCACCACGACATAGGCGAGCACCGCCCCGAGCGCGCCGCCCAGCAGGGCGCTGACCGCGGAGAGCACGATGCTGTTGCGGAACGCCTCGAGGACGTTCGCCTCGCCCAGGGCGCGCACGTTGGCCAGGGTCGGCACCCCCTGCGGGGTGACGAACGCACCGACGACCACGATGCCGGTGGGCAGCAGCAGGAAGACGCCGACGTAGACCAGGAAGGGCAGGACGCCGAGCCAGTGGGTCGGCAGCCGACGGCCGGTCCGTCCGGACCGGCCGTCGACCGTCGCAGGGGTGTCACTCATGCGGTGCTCAGGTGACGACGAGGCCGACCGGGGTCAGCCGATCGCCTTCGCCCAGTTGGCGGCCAGGTACTCACTGGCCTTGGTCACCTGGGCCTGGGTCTGGAAGACCGGGGTGCCCTCGACCTTCGGGAGCTTGGCCACGGCGTCCTTGTCGATGGTTCCGGCCGTGGTCATGGCCTCCTGGCGGACCGGGTGCGCGCCCCCGGCGAGCCACAGGTTCTGTCCCTCGTCCGAGAAGAGGAACTCCTCCCAGAGCCGGGCGGCGGCCGGGTGCGGCGCGTTCTTGTTGATGGCCTGGTTGTAGTACCCGCCCAGGACCGCGTTCTCGGGGATGAAGACCTTCCACGCCTTCACGTCGGCCTGGTGCCCGACCTGCAGGTAGTCCCAGTCGAAGACGACGGGCGTCGACCCGCTCTTGACCGTGGCCGAGGTGGCCTGCGTCTTGCTGAAGTTCTTCAGGCCGTTGAGCTTCTTGAACCACTCGACGCCCTTGCTGATGTCGTCGAGCGAGCCACCCGTGGCCAGCGAGGCCATCTCGACCCCGTTGAGCGCCGCGTTGGCCTGCGTCGGGTCACCGTTCAGCGCGACCTTGCCCTTGAAGGCGGGCTTCTCGAGGTCGGTGATGGAGGTGACCGCCGGCAGCTTGGCGCTGTCGTAGCCGATGGACATGTAGCCGCCGTAGTCGTTCACCCAGAGGCCGGTGGCCTCCTTCTGGCTGTCCGGGATGTCGGCCCACGTCTGCACCTTGTACGGCGCGTAGAGGCTCTGGTTGGCGACCGTCACGGCGCCGCCCATGTCGAGCACGTCGGGGGCGCGGTTGGTCTTGCCCTGCTGCTTGACGGCGTTGATCTCGTCCTGGCTCGAGCCGTCGGGAGTGGCCGAGTTGATCTTGATCCCGTACTTGGCCGTGAACGCCTTGATGATGTTGCCGTAGTTGGCCCAGTCCGGCGGCAGCGCGATGACGTTCAGCTGGCCTTCCTTCTTGGCGGCGGCCACCAGACCGTCGAGGCCCCCGAAGTCGGCGACCGACGTGGCCGTGGCCGACGTGTCGGTGCCGCTGTCGCCACCCCCGTCGGACGGCGGCGCGCACGCGGCCGTCACGAGCATCGCCCCGATGACCAGCACGCCACCGATCCCGCGCAAGCTTGTCTTCACGTCCCGAGCCCTTCTCTCGACCCCATGAGTTGGGGAGCGAGACGGATGCTAAGGCTCTCAGACACCGTTGGCGGTTACTGTTTGAGGACAGTTCGGCAACCAGCAACTGTTGCGTGCTGAACCAGGGGTTGCGACAGGCGCAACAGCAGGCTTCCGGGCCCGTCCGGTCAGTGGCGGGCCGGAGCGGGCTGCGTCGTCATCAGCATCCCGAAGAACTCGTCGCGGTGCTCGCGCGCCCCCGAGGGGTAGTCCCCGGCCTCGTCCCAGAACCGGTCGACGAGTTCGCGCGCCGCCTCGGCCAGACGCTCCCCCTCGACGGTGTCGAGGTGGTCGCCGTAGGCGGCGACGGCCTCGGTCAGGCCCAGGAACATCTCGATCAGCGTGTCACTCGGATTCATGCTGGAACGGTCGGCGCCTGAAGGGCCCTACTTGACCGGCGATCTCCCAACTCTTCCCGGACGGCCGGTCTCGGCGCGGCTGGCGCCGGCCGACTGCATCGCCCGGCCGATCACCCGCAGCTGGTCGAGCTGCTCGGGCGTGAGGGCGTCGATCAACCCCGCCCGGACGGCGGCCACGTGCCCCGGAGCGGCGGCCGCCAGAGCCGCGCGCCCGGCGTCCGTCAGTTCGGCGTTCATCCCCCGGCGGTCGTCCTCGCACTCGACCCGGCGCACCCAGCCGGCCCGCTCGGCGCGGGTCACGGCCCGGGTCACCCCGGAGCGGGTGGCGAGCGTGGCGTCGGCCAGCTCACGCATCCGCAACCGGTTCTCGGGGGCCTCGGACAGTCGGACCAGCAGTTCGTAGTCGGTGAGCGTCAGGTCGGACTCGGTGGCCAGCTGCCGCTCGAGGGCGGTCAACAGCGTGCGGGTGCCGTCCAGCCAGGCCCGCCAGGCGGCCTGCTCGTCGGTACTGAGCCACTCGGTCATGCCATCCACGCTAGCAGGAATAGTTGACAGAGCAACGATATTCCTGAGAAGGTAGTTGCCGACGCAACGAAAGGAGCGGGCCGATGCCTGCCGTGACCGTCGAGAACATCCTGACCCTGCCGAAGGTCGCCCCGCCGCTGTCCGGGGCCGCCCGCGAGGTCGTCTCCGTGACCACCGCGCCGCGCGGTTTCGAGGGCGAGGGCTTCCCCGTCCGCCGGGCCTTCGCAGGGGTCGACCTGCGCGCCCTCGACCCCTTCATCCACATGGACCAGATGGGCGAGGTCGACTACCCGCCGGGCGAGCCGAAGGGCACGCCGTGGCACCCGCACCGCGGCTTCGAGACCGTCACCTACATGATCGACGGCGAGATGCGGCACCAGGACAGCAACGGTGGCGGCGGCCTCATCACCAACGGCGACACCCAGTGGATGACCGCCGGCGCCGGCATCCTGCACATCGAGACCCCGCCCGAACACCTGGTGGTCAGCGGCGGCCTCTTCCACGGCGTCCAGCTGTGGGTGAACCTGCCCAAGGCGCAGAAGTTCGCCGCCCCGCGCTACCAGGACATCACCTCGGGTCGGGTGGCCCTGCTGTCGAGCCCGGACGGCGGCGCGCTCGTGCGCGTCATCGCCGGCGAGGTCGCCGGTCACCACGGGCCCGGGGACACGTACACGCCGATCACGCTGGTCCACGCGACGCTCGCCCCGGGCGCGAGCCTGACCCTGCCCTGGCGGCCTGATTTCAACGCCCTCGCCTACGCGCTCGGCGGGTCCGGGACGGTGGGCGCCCCGGGGGGCAACGCCTTCCAGGCCGGGACGTCGGCCCGCCCGTTCGAGTCGGGCCAGCTGGCGGTCTTCGGGCCGGGTGACTCGATCACGCTGTCGGCGTCGAAGCGGCAGGACTCGCGCTCGGAGTCGCTGGAGGTCTTCATCCTCGGCGGCCGGCCGATCCGGGAGCCGGTGGCGATGTACGGGCCGTTCGTGATGAACACGAAGGCCGAGGTCCAGCAGGCGTTCGACGACTTCCAGGCCGGGCGCCTGGGATCCATCCCTGCCGCGCACGGTGGCGTCCAGGCGTCCACCGACGACGCCTGACCCGCTCAAGATCACCGCCAGGCGCGCATTCCTCCGGGTCCGACCCCGAGGATTGACGACCTGGCGGTGATCTTGGAGGGGCGACGTACCATCGCGCCGTGACATCGGTCTGCGTGGTCGGGGCGGGAGCGGTCGGCGGCACGATCGGCGCGCGCCTCGCCGCCGCCGGCCTTCCGACGTCGGCGCTGGCGCGCGGGGCCACCCTCACCGCCCTGCGCGAGCACGGCTGGCGGCTGCGCTCGGCCGACGGCGAGCTGGTCGCGCCCGTGCGGGCGTCGTCGGACCCGGATCAGCTCGGCGAGCACGACGTCGTCGTGATCGCCGTCAAGGGACAGTCCCTGGATGGGCTGGCCCCGACGCTCGGCCCGCTCGTCGGCCCGGACACCACCGTGCTGGCCGCGCTGAACGGAATCCCGTGGTGGTTCTTCGCCGGGATCGGCGATGCGGCACAGGGCATCTCGCTGCCGGCGGTCGACCCGACGGGTGCGATCGCCCAGGTGCTGCCGCCGGAGCGAACGGTCGGCGGCGTCGTCCATTTCTCCGCCTCGACCCCCGACCCCGGGGTGGCGGTGCTGAACGCGGGCAACCGACTGGTGGTCGGCGACGCCGTACCGGGCGGCGACCGGGCGGCGTCACTCGGGAGTCTGCTCGGCACGGCCGGTTTCGACACCGAGGTGGTGCCCCGCATCCACGACGCGGCCTGGTTCAAGTTGTGGGGCAACCTGACCATGAACCCGCTGTCGGTCATCACGGGCGCCACCTCCGACCGGATTCTCGACGACGAGCTCGTCGCGCAGTTCGTCCGTTCGGCGATGACCGAGGCGATGGCGATCGGGGACGCGATCGGGTGCCCCGTCGACCAGACCGTCGACGAGAGGTTCGCGGTCACCCGGCAACTGGGCGCCATGCGGACGTCGATGCTGCAGGACGCCGCGGCCGGTCGTTCGATCGAGCTCGACCCGCTGGTCACCGCCGTCGCCCAGCTCGGCCGCCGGATGAACGTGCCGACCCCGACGATCGACGCGTTGCTGGGCCTGGCCCGGCTCTGGGGCCGCGTGCACGGCGCCTACCCCGACTGACGCTTCCTCAGCTGCCCGAGTCGCCGGACGATGAGCCAGACGACGATCGCGATGGAGAAGGCCGTTCCGGGCCACGCCCGAAAGCCTTCTAGGCCGCGAGCTTTCGCGGAGTCAGGACGACCGGCAGGTGGTCGTAGCCACGCAGGGTGCGGGTCGGGCGCAGCACCGGTTCACCCGCCAGCTCCAGGTCGGGGAAGCGGTCGAACAGCGTCTGCAGACCGATGCGCCCCTCGGTGCGGGCCAGCGAGGCACCGATGCAGTAGTGGACGCCCGCCGAGAAGGCCAGGTGGTCGCGGGCGTTGGGCCGGGCCACGTCGAACCGCTCCGGGTCCTCGAACACGCCTCCGTCGCGGTTCGCGGCCGCGATCATCACGTTCACGAACGTGCCCTTCGCGATCTTCACACCGGCGATCTCGGTGTCGACGGCGGCCAGCCGGGCGGTCTGCTGCACCGGCGACTCGTAGCGCAGCAACTCGTCGACCGCGTTGGCCCACAGCGTGGGGTCCTCGCGCAGGACGGCCAGCTGGTCCGGGTTTTCGAGCAGCACCTTCGTACCGCTGCCGAGCAGGTTCACCGTCGTCTCGAAACCGGCGGCCATCAGGAGCCCGGCGGTGGCCACCAGCTCCAGGTCGGTCAGGCGGCCCTGGTCGTCCTCGACGGCGATCAGCTGGGAGAGCAGGTCCTCACCCGGGTCGCGGCGCAGGCGTTCGATGTGCGCGTACATCCACTCGTTGAAGTCGTAGATGCCCTGCTCGCAGGCCACCCAGTCGCGATAGCTGAGCCCGATGTCCAGGCTCGGGGCGGCGGCATGGCCCCAGCGCAGGAAGTCGTCGCGCGCCGACGCCGGGACACCCAGGATCTCCGCGATCACGGTGACCGGCAGCAGGCCCGCGTACTCGACCGCGATGTCGACGGTCTCCCCGGCCGCGGCCCGGGTCTCGAGGTCGTCCAGCAGTTCGTCGGCGACCGCCTGGACGCGCGGCTCGAGCGCGGCGATGGCCCGCGGGGTGAACACCTTGGCCACCAGTTTGCGGTAGCGGGTGTGGTCGGGTGGGTTGAGCGCCAACAGGGACGGCGGGTCGATCGGGCCGATGATCCGGCCGTCGCTGCGCATCAGCGCCCCGCGCATCAGCCGCGGCACCGCCTCGACGTCCAGCCCCACCTTGAAGGCGTCGCTGCGCAGGATGGCCGAGACCGAGGCGTGGTGGGGAGCGACCTTGGCCAGCCGGCCCTGCCAGACCGGGCCCTGCTCACGGCACCAGGCGTAGATCCGGTACGGGTTCTTACGGGCCCGCTCGTCGGCCGACAGCCGCGCTATCACCTCGCCACGCCAGGCGGCGTAGTGCAACACCCCCCGGATGATCCCGTGGCGGACCAGCCATTTCACGCGGCTCCGGGTGGCAGGCATGAGCCGACCCTACGCCCGAGTAGCAGAAGGGGGTACTGCTCGGGCGCGGGCCGGCTCACAGGGTGGTGACGACCGCGTCTCAGGCGAGGGCGGCGTCCAGGGTGATCTTCGTGCCCGCGAGCGCCTTGCCCACGGGGCACGTGTCCTTCGCCGTCTGGGCCAGCTCGGCGAAGCGGTCGGCGTCGACGCCGGGCAGCGCGGCCCGCACGATCAGCTCGATCCCGCTGATCGAGGCCCCGTCGGCGCCGACGCTGAACGTCGCCTCGGCGCTCACGTCGATGGACTCGGCCGTCAGGCCCTCGCGCTGCAACGTCCCCGAGAGGTTCATCGCCATGCACGAGGACAGCGCCGCGGCGAGCAGCTCCTCGGGACTGGTCTGCCCCTCCGGGTCACCCGTCCGGCGGGGGAACGACACCTGGAACTCCCCGAGACCCGAGGAGTCGAGGCTGACGGTCCCACTTCCGGAGTTGAGGTCGCCGGTCCAGCGAGTGGTCGCTTCGCGAGTGGTCATCGGTTCCGAACCTTCCCGGCTCAGTGCTTGAAGGCGTCCTTGATGTTCTCGCCGGCCTTCTTGACGTCGGCCTTGACCTGGTCACCCTTGCCCTGGGCCTCGAGCTCGTGGTCGTCCGTGCCCTTGCCGACCGCCTCCTTCAGCTTGCCCTTGGCGTCCTCGGTGGCGTTGTCGATCTTGTCGCCCGTGCTCATGGCCGGTCTCCTTCCGGTGACGAATGTTCCTGCACTCCCCACCTTCGCCGAGCTGGCCGGGCTCGCACGCCGAGATGCGCCCACCGTGGTGACCCGCGGGTAGCCGGTATCGGCCGCACGGTGGAGATGACGGCTCGATCGCAGGTCAGCGCGGTTCGGGCGAATTGCCCATTCTGTGCGCAGAGTCTCCACGGACCGCTGGCCACCGACGTAACGTCACTATCTGTCAGCAAGTCACCACGGGGTTTTCAGGATGAGGAGGGCCATGACCACGCACTGGCGCCTGAACCCCCCGCCGAACTGGCCGGTCCCGGCGGACGCCGAACTGGCCCTGGACTGGCGCCCGGACCCCGCGTGGGGCCCACCCCCCGTCGGCTGGCAGCTCTGGAAGCGCCGGCGCCACCTGCCGCTGCCCCGGCTGCCGCACCTACCCAGCCTGGGGGCAGCCGTGACCACCGGCCTGCTGGCCACCGCGATGCTGGGCGCCGCCGCCTACGGGGCCGAGCCCTCGCAGCACCGGGCGGACCCGACCACGCAGATCAGCCCTGTCGACGTGAGCCGACCCGCGCACCGCTGAGGGCGCCGACAGCCCCGCCCGCCGAGTGTGATGCCTGGGCACCGCACTCGGCGTCCTGGGCGGGAATCCGGTGCACCGAGCCGACACTCGGCGAATCAGGTGGACTGACCGGGGCTGCCGAAGCCGCCCGGACCACCGAAGCCCGGCCCACCGCCGGAGCCGTCGCCGCCCCGCCCCGGGAAGCCCTGGCCCGGCTGGAACTGGCCGGTGCCCGGCTGCCCGCTGTCCGCCGTCCCGCGGCCGACCGCGAAGCCGGCGCCGAACACGGCCCCGGCGACCACGACACCGCCGGCCACCGCGATCACCGCCGGGCCCCGGAACCGTTCCATCAGAGAGGGTTTCACCGACGGGGGCGGCGCGGCCGAGCCGCCCGCCACCTCGAAACCGGCGGTCGCGGGCCCGAGTTGGGGCGCGGTCGGGCCGGACGGCGGATAGCCGGGCCCGGCCTGCGCCTCGGGCGGCGCGTCCGGCCGGGACACGGTGGACGACGGGGGGTCCTGGACGGCGGTCGCCGCACCTCCTGAGGCGGTCGGCGCCGGCGAACCGGCGGGGACGGCCCACGGAGTCGGCTGCGCGCCGGCGGGAGCGACGGGCGGCTGGGGCGGCACCGGTGCCGCGCTGCGGTCGTTGTCTGTCATGGTTAGCAGCGTGCGGTCGCCAGATGCGGGCAGGCTGCGGTAGTCCTGTTAACTTCCTGAGGGTCCCGTGCCCACCGTCGAACCCGAGGAGGTCGGATGAGCCAGCAGCAGCCGGTCATCGACCTGTCCCCGGCCAGCCTGGTGGAACTCGTGGTCTCGCGGCTGCGCGGGGAGATCCTCGGTGGGGACCTGGAACCGGGCGAACGGCTCGTCGAGGAGCAGGTCACGCGCCGGTTCGGGATCAGCCGGGCCCCGCTGCGCGAGGCGATGCGGCTGCTGGCCCAGCAGGGCCTGGTCGAGCACCTGCCCCGGCGCGGCGCCCGCGTCGCCACGCTGTCGGACCAGGACGCGGACGAGCTGTTCGAGATCCGGGACGTGCTGGAGCGGTTCGCCATGCAGCGGGCCCTCCCCCTGACCGACGCCGACCTGGGCCCGATGCGCGAGGAGCTGGCCGCGATGCGGCGGGCCGCCGTGAAGGGCGACCAGCTGGAGCTGGCCGATGCCCACCGCCGGTTCCACATCGCACTGGTGGCCACCGCCGGGCACCGCCAGCTGATCGAGGCCTACGAACCGATCCTGCTGAAGCTGCAGATGCACATGGCGCTGAACCTGCGCCGCGAGAAGGAGCGGGCCGCCCCGCTCGACGGGGTGCGCCGCCACGCGGTCCTGCTCGACGCCGTCGCGACCAACGACCTGGAGACGGTTCTGGCGGCGCTGTCGGCGCACGGCACGCACGCCTACCTCCGCTAGGACGAGGGAGCGTCACGCGCCGCCGGGGTCGCCGGCCGGGAAACCGGCTGGAAACTTTGCGGCAGACCGGTCGACACACATTCGGTCGACAATCGACAACATGACGTCCCCAGAGCCCGGGACAGCACTGTCCCGACTACGGTCGGCCTACGCGCAGGCAAAGACAACCCCTGCCGCCGAGGCCGAGCGCTCGCTCGCCGCGATCGAGGCCACCTCTCGTAACCACGCATTCATCACCGTGGCGACGCCGGAGCAGGTCGAGCGCAGCCTGGAGAACCTCGACAAGCTGGCCACCAGGGCCGGCGGCCCGCAGTCGCTGCCGTTGTACGGCGTGCCGATGGCGGTCAAGGACAACATCGACGTCCAGGGCTTTCCCACCACCAACGCCTGCCCCGCGTTCGCCTACGAGCCCGAGGAGTCGGCCCACGCGGTCGAGCAGATCGTCGAGGCCGGGGCGATCGTGATGGGCAAGACCAACCTGGACCAGTTCGCCACCGGCCTGGTGGGAGTCCGCTCCCCGTACGGCTTCTCCGAGAGTGTCTACGGGCAGGGCATCGTGTCCGGCGGGTCCAGCTCGGGCTCGGCGCTCGCGGTGGCGACCGGTGTCGTGCCCGTCGCGCTGGCCACCGACACCGCCGGGTCCGGCCGGGTCCCGGCCGCGCTGAACGGGATCGTCGGCATCAAGCCGACCCTCGGCCTGGTCAGCACGCGCGGGCTGCTGCCCGCCTGCCGCAGCATCGACGGCATCACCGTGATGTCCACGTCCGTCGAGGACGGCCTGACCGTGCTGCGCACGATCGTCGGCCCCGACCCGCGCAACCCCTGGGGCCGCACGCCGGCCCAGCTCGCGCCGTCCCAGCTGGACGCCGGGTGGCGGGCGCCGCGCATCGGCCTCCCGGCCGAGTCCGCGCTGGAGTTCTTCGGGGACGACGCGATGCGCGCCGCGCACCTGGCCGCCCGCGGCAGCGCCGTCGAGACCCTCTCGGCGACAACGGTTCCCGTCGACCTGGAGCCCTTCCTGGAGGCCGGCGCACTGCTCTACGCGGGCGCCTGGGTGGCCGAGCGGCTGGCCGACATGGGCGAGTTCTTCGCGGCCCACGCCGACGAGGTGCACCCCGTCGTCCGGGAGATCATCGAGGGCGGCGCGCAGTACTCGGCCGCCGACGGTTTCCGCACCCAGCACAAGCTCCGCAGCCTGCGGCACGCGGTGCGACCGGTGTGGGACGACGTGGACGCGCTGCTGATCCCGACCATCGGCACCACGGTCACGATGGATGAGATCGCCGCCGAACCGTTCGCGAAGAACGCGACGCTGGGCCACTACACGCACTTCGGCAACCTGCTCGACCTCGCCGCGATCGCCATCCCCGCGGGCACGACCAGCGACGGGCGGCCCTGCTCGTTGATGCTCGTCGGCCCGCCCTACTCCGACCTCACCCTTGCGTCCATCGCCGCACGCCTGATGCCCGCCAACTGAATCCCGCTCCGCGAAATCACCTACGGGAGAGCCGATGTCCGAGACCATCACCGTCCCCGCGAAGCCGTATCCCTTCGAGTTCTCGATCGACCAGACCGCCCTGGTCATCATCGACATGCAGCGCGACTTCGTCGAACCCGGTGGGTTCGGCGAGACGTTGGGCAACGACGTCGAGGAACTGCGCGGCGTCATCCCCGTCCTGGCCGACTTCCTCGCCGTGGCCCGCTCCGTGGGCATGACCGTCATCCACACCCGCGAGGGCCATCTGCCCGACCTGTCGGACTGCCCGCCCGCCAAGCTGAACCGCGGGGCGCCGTCCATGCGGATCGGGGACCCCGGGCCCAACGGCCGCATCCTGATCCGCGGCGAGAAGGGCCACGACATCATCGAAGAGCTCTACCCGATCGAGGGTGAGCCGGTCGTCGACAAGCCCGGCAAGGGCGCCTTCTACGCCACCGAGTTCGGCGACCTGCTCGTCGGCCGGGGCATCACCAAGCTGCTGGTCGCGGGCGTCACCACCGAGGTCTGCGTGCACACCACCGTGCGCGAGGCCAACGACCGCGGCTACGAGTGCCTCGTGCTGTCCGACTGCGTCGGCTCCTACTTCCCGAAGTTCCAGGAGGTCGGGCTGGAGATGGTGTCCGCCCAGGGCGGCATCTTCGGCTGGACCGCCCCCTCCACCGCCATCACCCCGCTGCTCACCGAGGCGGCCGCGGCGACGCCCGCCTGAGCCGGCTCCAGCGTCCATCGAAAGTCCTTTCCTTACCACTGCTTTGCCAAAACTGAGGAGTCCCCATGTCCACTGCAACGCCTGAGGCGCCGGTCGAGCCGACGCAGCCCGGCGCCAGACTGCCCTTCTGGGTCGCCGGCGACACCAACGCCTTCTTCGGCCTCGGCTTCAACGTCCTGGTCAACGTGCTCGTGCTGGTCGGCCTGCTGATCGGGGTCGTGAACATCCCGGCCGCCGACGTGTTCGGCATCGTCCTGCCGGCGCTCGGCATCGCCCTGGTGATCGGCAACGTCTACTACACCTACCTCGGGCGGCGGTTGGCCGCGAAGACCGGCCGGGACGACGTCACGGCCATGCCGTACGGCCCGAGCGTGCCGCACATGTTCATCGTCGTCTTCGTCATCATGCTGCCGATCTACCTGAAGACGAAGGACCCCGTGCAGGCCTGGCAGGCCGGTCTGGCCTGGGCGTTCATCATCGGCGTGATCATCCTGATCGGCGCCTTCGTCGGCCCGTACATCCGCAAGTACACGCCCCGGGCCGCCCTGCTCGGTGCCCTGGCCGGTGTCTCCATCGCGTTCATCTCGATGCGTCCGGCGGGCCAGATGTTCGAGGCGGCGTGGATCGCGCTGCCGGTCTTCCTGCTGATCATGGTCGGGTTCATGGCCGGCGTGAAGCTGCCGTACAACATCCCGATGGGCCTGGCCGCGCTGCTGCTCGGCACGGCGATCGGCTGGATCGGCGGCTACATGCACCCGGCCGACGTCTCGGCGGCCGCCGGCGACATCGCGTTCGCGTTCCCGCACCTGAAGCTGGACCTGCTGATCAACGGCCTGAAGGACATCTCGCCGCTGCTGGCCACCGCGATCCCGCTGGGCGTCTACAACTTCACCGAGGCGATGACCAACGTCGAGTCGGCCGCCGCGGCCGGTGACGAGTACAACCTGCGCGCGGTGCTGCTGGCCGACGGATTCGGGGCGATCATCGGCTCGGCCCTCGGTTCGCCGTTCCCGCCCGCCGTCTACATCGGCCAGCCCGGCTGGAAGAAGGCCGGCGGTCGCACCGGCTACTCGATGGCCACCGGCGTCGTGATCGCCGTCCTGTGCTTCTCCGGCGTCTTCGGCCTGATCGCGGCCCTGCTGCCGACCCCGGCCATCGTGCCGATCCTGCTGTTCATCGGCCTGAGCATCGGCGCGCAGGCGTTCCAGGTGTCGCCGAAGCTGCACTACGCGGCGATCGTGGCCGCCCTGCTGCCGAACGTCGCCAACTGGGCCCAGGGGTTGATGGACAACGTGCTGTCGGCCGCCGGGACCAGTGCGACCGAGGTCGGCTACGACAAGATCGCCCAGGCCGGCGTCGTCTACGAGGGCCTGAAGACCTTCGGGGAGGGCGCGATCCTGGCCGGTCTGGTGCTCGGCGCCATCGTGGCGTTCGTCCTCAACCGCGACTTCTTCCAGGCCGGCATCTTCGCGGCCGTCGGCTCGGCACTGTCGTGGATCGGGCTGATCCACGGCGAGAAGATCGAATGGGGTGCGAACGGCCAGGTGGCGCTCGGCTACCTGTTCGTGGCCGTCATGTGCTTCGGGCTGATGACCCTGAAGCTGCCGGTCATCGAGCCTGAAATGCCCAGCGAACTCGAAGAAGACGCAGTGGTCGAGCCGAAGGCTCCGGCCATCGTCGACTGAGAGTCGCCGGTGGTCGTGATCATGGAAAGTTCTACTGGAGGCGCCCCGGCGCCGTAAGTAGAAGTTTCCATGATCACGACCAGTTCTACTTCACTTCGCGCTTCAGCGTACGCACGAGCCCGAGCACCCCCGGCAGGACGACCCAGAACGCCACGCTCGCGACGACGTGGCCGTAGGGGGCCGACTGGTCGGAGTTCAGCAGCTGGCTGGCGTTCCCGTTCAGGTCGATCCAGGCCAGCGCCGACCCCACCGTGTCGAAGTTCTGCTTCAGGACCCCGAAGATGATGGGCAGGACGAAGTACAGGACGAGGTAGGCGACGATCGCCAGGGGCGAGTTCTGGAACAGCATCCCGAAGGCGATCCCGACCAGGATGAAGATCAGCTCGTAGGCCGCGCTGGCCAGGAGCACCTCAGGCGACAGGCTCCAGTCCACCGGGTGGGCCCGGTCGAGGAGCACGGCGACGCCGTAGCCGACCGCCGCCAGGGCCAGGCCCAGGAGCACCGACAGAATGGTGTAACCCACCCCGGCCAGGACCTTCGCGGCCGCGACCCGGCCCCGCTGCGGCACCAGGGTGAAGGTCGACATCACCGTGCGCTGCGACCACTCGGTGGTGACCATCAGGATGCCGAGCAGCGGGAGAAACACGGAGGCGGGTATGACGGTGAACTGGAAGATGCCCTCGTAGGCGAAGTTGGCGTCCGGGCCGAGGATCACGGCGAGCGCGACCCCACCCACGGTGATCAGGGCGATGACCAGGAGCAGCCAGAACCCCGACCGGGTGTCGACCATCTTGCGCATCTCGAGGCGGGTCAGCGTGAGCAGACCGGGCCGGTACATCGTCGAACGGTCCCGCGCGGTGCGAGACCTCACGGACGCGGTCGTGGCGCTCATCGGGTCACCGCCGGGGCACTCGTGATCTTGAAGAACAGGTCCTCGAGGCCGGCGTCCCCCGGCCTCAGCTCCGTGAGCACCAGCCCGGCGGCCGCCGCGGCCCGCCCGACGACGAGGGGTTCGGCGTCGACCCGGAAGTGGTCGGTGGTGGGCGTGACGACCAGCCCCGCCGCGCGCAAACCCTCGCCGAGCGCGACCGGATCCTCGCCCTTGACGATCGAGCCACTGCCCTTGAGCAGGTCGTGCTTGGCGCCGTCGGCGGCGATCCGCCCGTTGCCGATCATCACCAGGTGGTCGGCGACGGCCTGCACCTCGTGCAGCAGGTGCGACGAGAGCAGCACCGTGCCGCCCTCGGCCGCGAAGCCGGCCAGCAGGGTGCGCATCCAGGCGATGCCCTCGGGGTCGAGGCCGTTGGCGGGTTCGTCGAGCACGAGCACGCTCGGGTCGCCGAGCAGGGCCTGCCCGATGCCGAGCCGCTGCCGCATGCCGAGCGAGTAGTTGCCGACCCGCTTCTTCTCGGCCCCGGCCAGGCCGACCCGCTCGAGCATCGCGGTGACCTTGGACTTGCTCACCCCGAGGGTGCCCGCGGCCAGGCCGAGGACCTCGCGGCCCGTGCGGCCGGGGTGCTGGGCCGAGGCGTCGAGCAGGACGCCGACCTCCAGCCCGGGGTTCGGCAGCTTCGCGAAGGGCACCCCGTTCACGGTGGCCCGCCCGGACGTCGGCGCGGTCAGCCCGCACAGCACCCGCATGGTCGTGGACTTTCCGGCCCCGTTCGGGCCGAGGAAGCCGGTCACGGTGCCCGGCTCACAGGTGAAGCTCACGTCGTCGACGGCGACCTGGCCGCCGTAGCGCTTGGTGACATGTTCGACGGTGATCACGTCGCCCACCCTTCCGCTATTGCCCCGCTTCGGCCAACTTTCGCCCGGCTTTCGGCGTGGCCACTGCGGAGAGCACGTTCTTCGTCACTCGGACGGCGAAGCGCTGCGCCTGAGCCGGCACGCCGCCCGAACACGTCCGGTTCACCGTGCACGCCCAGGCGCCGGTCCCGGCGCTGAACACCACCGCGCCCGAGCCGAGCACGCTGTACGTCGCGGCCTGGGTCGAGGCCTGGGCGCCGCAGCCGACCCAGGTGCCGGCGACCGTGGTCCGCTGTCGAGCACTGCCCGCCGCGATCGCAGCTCGGTCGCTGCCGCCGGCGACCAACCCCGGCACCAGGAGGCCGGGATAGACGGTGAGCCCCTGGTAGCCCCACCACCCGGCGTCACGCACCACCCAGTCGGCCCGCACGGACGACGTCGGCCGGCAGGCGGGGGACTGTCCGGTCAGGCGGGTGGTCGCCCCGTCGCCGGTGCCCGCACCGAAGAAGGCGAGGTTCGTGCCCGTGCGGGCGGCGGCCCGCACGGCGGCCGCCAGACCCGCGGGCCAGTCCCGGCTGCTGCCGGTGACCACGGCGGCGGCCCCCTTGAGGAGCGCGGGGTGCGCGGCGACGTCCGCCTCCGTCGCGTACGCCAGCGGCGCGCCGTACCGCTCGGCGACCTGGACGACGCCGAGCTCACCGCGCAGGAAGCCGCCGGGGGTGCGCCAGGTGGCCGGGGAACTCATCACCAGGACCCGGCCGCGGGCGTCGGCGCTGCGCACGGCGAGGGTCCCGTACCGGGTGGCCGGGCCGGAGTCGGCGCGGATCAGGTAGGTGCCGGCGGGCCAGCCGGTGGTGTCGATCCGGCCGCTCGGCGGGGACGTCCCCCGCCAGACCTCCCGGGCGCCCGCGCCGCCGTACCAGCCGATCCGCAGCGCGCTCAGGGTCACCGGCTGCTCGCTCGCGGCGGTGACGGCGAAACCCTCACCCGGCGCGACGGACGTCGCGGCGACGGTCAACCTCAGGCCCGCGGCCGAGGTGCGGGCCGCCGGGACGCGCCAGCCCGCGAACCCGGGGCGCGCGTTCTCGGCCGCGACGTCGAGGGGCTGGGCCGGGACGCTCGAGGCGACCGGCGTGGACGAGGGGGTGGCCGCGGCCGCCGCGCTCCCGTCGTCCGGCTGCGTGGCCGCCGCGCCGATGCCTGCGGTCACGGCGCCGAGCCCTGCCAGCAGCAGGACGGCGGTGAGGCGGGCACGGGGCACGGTGACCGATTCTGTCGTCCGTGCGGACGGAGGCGAAATCCAACCCGCCGCCCGCGAGGCATGCGTCACGCGGGCCGGCGGACGACGCAGGGTCGGGGCGGCGGCTCACGACCGGGCCGGCCCGGGTGGAGTCCGAAGCGGGCCAGGCCCCGCTGAGCCGAGCGGGCGCATGACCCCTGTCTGACCTGCATGATCTTGGATTTTGCAGAAAGTTGAGGCGTCTGCACTTGCGCAACCTACGGGGACGTAAGTTATGGTTTCGGAACCGTAACCTACGAGACCGTAGGTTGAGCAACGTATGACCAACTTCACCTCCCGGCCGAACTCCCTGACGCCGACCACGGAAGGACCTGGTCCATGACCGCAACCACCAACACCGCCGCCGAGCTCGGCGACGAGGCGCCGCGCCGGCCGAAGCCGAAGCGCGAGATCGCCCCTCTGACCTACGGCCGCAAGGGCAACATCGAGATCTTCTTCCTCTGGGTGTTCGTCCTCGCCCCCTGGGTGGCGCTGGCCGCCGGCATCTACCTGACCGCCAACACCCCGTGGGCGATGAACTGGACGCAGGCTGCGCTGTTCGTCGTCTTCTACGTCTTCACCGGCCTCGGGATCACGATCGGCTTCCACCGCTACCTGACCCACGGCGCGTTCAAGGCCAAGCGCCCGCTGAAGATCATGCTGACGCTGGCCGGCACGATGGCCATCGAGGGTGGGCCGATCCGCTGGGTCGCCGACCACCGGCGGCACCACCAGTTCTCCGACGAGGAGAACGACCCGCACTCGCCGTGGCGTTTCGGCCACAGCCTGGGCGGCCTGACCAAGGGCCTGATCTGGGCCCACACCGGCTGGCTGTTCACCCGTGAGAACACGAACTCGCGACGGTTCGCCCCCGACCTGATCGCCGACCCGGACATCCGGTTCTTCCAGAAGAAGTTCGTCTACGTGCTGCTGTTCAGCCTGCTCCTGCCGACCGCCCTCGGCGGCCTGCTGACCTGGTCGTGGCAGGGTGCGGTGGCCGGGTACATCTGGGCCGGTCTGGTCCGCATCGCGCTGGTGCACCACGTGACCTGGTCCGTGAACTCGGTCTGCCACGTGTTCGGCGAGCGGCCGTTCACCACCACCGACAAGGCCTCGAACGTGTGGTGGCTGGCCATCCTGAGCTTCGGCGAGTCGTGGCACAACCTGCACCACGCCGACCCGACCTCGGCCCGGCACGGTGTCGACAAGGGCCAGATCGACATCTCGGCCCGCACCATCTGGCTGTTCGAGAAGGCCGGCTGGGCGTACAACGTGCGCTGGCCGAAGGCCTCCCGTCTCGACGCCAAGCGCAAGGACCAGGCGCTCGCCGCCTGACGCCCTGTAGCGGGAGGGGCCCGTCACCGGCAACGGTGGCGGGCCCTTCTGCGTGCCCTCAGGCGGGCTTGCCGTCGGGGGTGATGGCCGCGAAACCCGCATAGGGAACGAGCTTCTCGGGTAGCACGATCGAGCCGTCGGCCCGCTGCCCCTGCTCGAGCACCGCGGCGAGGGTGCGGCCGATCGGCAGCCCCGAACCGTTCAACGTGGCCACGAACGTCCGCTTGCCCCCCGCATCCTTCGTCCGGATGTTCGCCCGCCGGGCCTGGAACGTGCCGAAGTCGGAGCAGGACGAGATCTCCCGGTACTTGCCCTGACCCGGCAGCCACACCTCGATGTCGTAGGTCTTCTGGGCGCTGAACCCGGTGTCCCCGGCGGCCAGCACGACCACGCGGTACGCGAGACCCAGCTCCTGGAGCGCCTTCTCGGCATGCCCGACGAGCTCCTCCAGCTGCGCCGCCGACTCCTCCGCCGGGCAGAACCGGACCAGTTCGACCTTGGCGAACTGGTGCACGCGGATCAGCCCGCGGGTGTCGCGACCGTAGGAACCCGCCTCCGAGCGGAAGCACGGCGTCCACGCGGTGTAGGCCAGCGGCAGCTGCGCCGGTTCGAGCACCTCGTCGGCGTGCAGGTTCGTCAGCGGCACCTCGGCGGTCGGGATCAGGTACAGATCACGCGTCCCCGTCCCCGTCTTGAACAGGTCCTCCTCGAACTTGGGCAGCTGCCCGGTGCCGACCAGCGCGGTCGGCTGCACGAGGTACGGCACGGAGAACTCGGTGTAGCCGTTCTCGCCCGTGTGCAGGTCGAGCAGGAAGCCGGCCAGGGCCCGTTCGAGCCGGGCGCCCAGCCCCTTGCTGACCACGAACCGCGGGCCGGAAAGCTTGGTGGCGCGGGCGAAGTCGAAGATCCCGGTGCGCTCGCCGAGGTCGACGTGGTCGAGCGGTTCGAAGTCGAAGTCCTGCGGGGTGCCCCACCGGCGCAGCTCGACCGCGTCGTCCTCCCCGCCGTCCGGCAGGTCGTCGAGCGGCAGGTTGGGGACGGCGAGCATCAGGTCGCGCAGCTCCTGCGCGGCGGCGTCGTGCTCGAGTTCGGCCTCGCGGACCTGCTCCTTCAGCAGCCGCGCGCGCTCCTTCAACTCCTCCAGCGCCGCCGGGTCGCCACCCGCCTTGGCCGAGCGACCCACCTCACCGGCCACGCGCTTGGACTCCGCGCGCAGTTCGTCACCGGTGCGGATGGCGGCGTTGCGCCGGGCCTGGAGCGCCTCGATCGCCTCGACGTCGAGCGTGTAGCCGCGGCGCGCGAGCTTGCGCACCGCGTCGTTCGCGGGGTCGAGCAGGGCGCGGACATCGTGCATGCACTGACCGTAGCAATCTGCGGTCAGGTGGCGAAAAGCAATACCAGGCCGGTGCAGGTGAGTCCCACCATGAGCACCAGGAGGGGCACCTGCCCCAGCACCGCGGCCCGGCGCGGGAACAACCGGATCGCCCGGTCGTGGGCCAGCACCACGCCGAGCACGTGCCCGAGCACCACCGCGAGCACCTGGACGACGACCACCACGTTGGGGTCGGCCGGCGCCGACCACACCGAGACGGAGCCGACCGGGACGTCGCCGCGCGGGTGCAGGAGGTGGGGCAGGCCGCGCTGCCCCTCGATGACGAGCAGCGAGTAGTAGTGGGCCACGACGTAGCCCAGCGCCACCGGCACGACGGAGTGCGCGAAGGCCACCGGCATCGACTCGCCGCCCGGCCCCCGGCGCACCCCGGCGACCAGCCCGGCGAGCTCGGTGCAGGCCACGTACAGCCCCGACAGCAGCAGGATCGTCCCGAGCAGCCCCACCGTGGGCAGCAGGTACACCGGCAGCGTCGACTGCTGCACCCAGCCCGCCCAGTGCGGCGACCCGGACAACCCGTCGTAGGCCGTGGAGCCGAGCATCACCATGACGACCGCGACCAGCCCCGGGGCGGGGCGCAACGCGTCGAGCCCCGCCAGCGGCGAGCGCAGCACCACCTCCGCGCCCCGGCCGGCGGACCGCCGTCCGAGCACCGCGAACCGGCCGAACAGGCCCGACCAGGCCTCGAACGCGTCCGCCCGGTCGAACCACACCGACCCGTAGAGCATCGCCGCGAACAGGTGCACGACCGCGTACACGCCGATCACCCACCGGAACACGGGCAGCTCGGAGTTGTCCGGGTAGATCAGCTCCAGCCAGGTGAAGCAGAACAGGCCGACAGCCGCGGGCCAGTAGCCGATCCGCGCGGGCAGCGGGTAGGCGCCCTCGCGTGGGTCGAGCCGGGCCAACCCCAGCAGGCCACGGTGGATCAGCCGCAGCGGGTTGAGCCGCCGCCACACGTTGCCGAGCAGCACCGAGACGGGCACCAGGCCGACCCAGAAGTAGACGTAGACCAGCCACGGCATCGGGTTGTTGCCGGAGTCGACGCCGGTCAGCGCGAGCAGCAGGTAGACCAGCAGCAACCCCGCCAGCACGGTGACCGCGAGCCGGGCCCCGCGGGAGGAGACCAGGCGGGTCAGGCCGGGCAGGGGGCGCCCGGCGTCCCGCCCCTCGATCCGCGGTTCGCGCCACAGCAGCCCCAGCGCCAGGAACGAGACGACCACCGCGGCGGCGGCGCCGGCCACCGCCCAGCCGAACGGGAGCGGAAGGTCCTGACGGCCGCCGATACCGTGCGCCAGTAAGGCAGTCCTCACGGGCCAGAACGTACCCTGGTGGCGTGACCGACCACGCCCACCCCCACCCGCAGGGGTCGGGCCACGGGCACGCCCACACCATCTCGGCGGACGCGGACGGCCGGCTGCTGCGCGTGGCCCTCGGCCTGCTGGTCACCTTCATGGCCGGCGAGGTGCTGGTCGGGATCGCGGCCCGCTCCCTGGCCCTGATCTCCGACGCCGCACACATGCTCACCGACGCCGCGGCGATCGTCCTGGCGCTGGCCGCGGCCCGGCTGGCCCGACGGCCCGCGACGGGACGGATGACGTACGGCTGGCGCCGCGTGGAGATCCTGGCCGCGCAGGCCAACGGGTTGACGCTCCTGCTGCTGTCCGTCTGGCTGGCCTACGAGTCGGTGCGCCGGTTGATCGACCCGCCCGAGGTCGAGGGCGGCCTGGTGCTCGGGACGGCGGTCGTCGGGGTGGCGGTGAACGTGGCCGCCACCTGGGTGCTGGCCCAGGCCGACCGCACCAGCCTGAACGTCGAGGGCGCCTTCCAGCACGTGCTGACCGACCTCTACGCGTTCATCGCGACGGCGGTCGCGGGGGCCCTCGTCCTGACCACGGGCTGGAACCGGCTCGACCCCGTCGCGTCGCTCGTCGTCGTCGCGCTGATGACCCGCTCGGGGCTGCGGCTGGTGCGCGAGTCGGGGCGGATCTTCCTCGAGGCCGCGCCGGCGGGGCTCTCGCCGCAGGCCATCGGCGCGTCGCTGGCCGCGGTTCGGCTGGTGCACGAGGTGCATGACCTGCACGTCTGGGAGATCACGTCGGGACAGCCCGCCTTGAGCGCGCATGTGCTGGTCGAGCCCGGTGCCGACTGCCATGCTCTGCGGCTGGACCTGGAGTCGATGCTGACCCGGGACTACGCGATCGGGCACACCACCCTGCAGGTCGACCACGCACCCGCGACCACGTTGCGGATCGGCCCGCCGCCCAGCGCCCACCCGCCGCACGGCTGACCGTCCGGCCGGCCCGCCCAGGAGGAGACCGCATGTCCTGCACGCCGGTCACGGTGACCGCCCCCGACGGGGCCGCGCTGACCGCGTGCACGCACGGCGGCCACGTCCTGGGCTGGGTGCCGGTCGGCGGCGCGCAGCGGCTGTGGTTGTCGCCGACGGCGGAGTGCGGGCCGGGGCGCGCGATCCGCGGCGGCGTCCCGGTGATCTTCCCGCAGTTCGCGGGGCGCGGCCCGTTGCCCAAGCACGGGTTCGCGCGCGACCGCGCCTGGCAGCGGGTCGACGGCTGTCCCGCGGGGACGTGGGCGGCGACGTTGCGGGACGACGAGCAGACGCGCGCGCTCTGGCCGTACGCCTTCGAACTGCGCCTGACCGCGACCGTCGCCGCACAGGAGCTGACCATCGACCTCGAGGTGCGCAACGACGGCGCGCAGCCGTTCGAGTTCACCGCCGCGCTGCACGGCTACCTCGTGGTCCGCGACCCGCACGCCGAACTGGCCGGGCTGGGCGGGCTGCACGCGCAGGACAACGCGCGCCCGGAGCCGGCGGACGACGGCGACCCGGTGTGGCTCGGTGCCCCCGGGGAGTCGGTGCCGGCGCTGCAGCCGCGCGACGTGTCCCTGCTGGGGGCGACCGACCCGGTGGACCTGGTCGACGGCACGCTCGGCCGGCTCACGCTCACCGCCGAGGCGTTCACCGACCGGGTCGTCTGGAACCCCGGTCCGGGGCATGGCCTGGCCGACGTCCCGGCCGGCGCCGAGGCCGGTTTCGTGTGCGTCGAGGCCGCGCGCCTGACGCCGGTCACGTTGCCCGCGGGGGCGACGTGGACCGGACGCCAGACGCTGCGTGCCGAACCGTCAGTTGCCCTGTAGAAGAACACCTTTGACCGGCGCGTAGGGTAACGCCGAAGTGGCCGTGACCAGCACCTTTGACCGCTCGACGTCACACAGCGTAATGGGGCTTTGCGCTTGTGCAGTCGGCATGGCAATATCTCTCACGCACCGGCGCCAAGAGCGCCGGTGCACCAGTTTGGGCGGGTTCGAGGGCCGGGCCAGGAGCAGACCCGGTCTAGGCCGCCGCCGCCAGGTACTCCTCCCACTGCGGGTCGCGCACGTCGGCGCCGCGCACCACCCACTGCGGGCCCCGGGGGACGCCGGGCCGCACCCGCAGAGTCCAGCCCTTCTCCTCCGGGGTGCGGTTGCCCTTCACGTTGTTGCACCGCACGCAGCAGGCGACGAGGTTCTCCCACGTGTCCCGGCCCCCGCGGCTGCGGGGCAGGACGTGGTCGATGGTCGTGGCGTGCAGGCCGCAGTACGCGCACCGGTGGTCGTCGCGGCGCAGGACCCCGCGCCGGCTCACCGGCACCGACCGGCCGTGCGGGACGCGCACGTAGCGGCCGAGCACGATGACCGAGGGCCGGGGCAGGATGACGCTCCCGCTGACGACCGGGACCGGCCCGTCGGCGATGACCGTCGCCTTGCCCGCCAGCACGAGCACCAGGGCCCGCCGGAACGAGACGACCGCGAGTGGCTCGTACCCCGCATTGAGAACCAGAGTGCGCATCACGCCTCCCCTGCCGACAACGTGCCGCAGGCGATTGCGGTGGCCGCCGTTCCACGGTGAGGCCGTGTGATCGGCCTCGGGACGACGAAAGGCGCCGTTCCCAACGGAACGACGCCCTGGCTCGCGCGCGGCTGGACCACCGGTAGTAGTGGTACCACCGGTAACCGGACACTCGTACTCGCCAGGGCGGCAATGACACTGCGCAGCGCGTCAGGCATCACGACCTCCTCAGCTCGCACAACACCCGATGGACTCTTCGCAGAGTAAGCGCATCGACCCCACGAATCACTTCTTTTCTACCGAGGCGAGTCGTGCTAGTGGTGACGGCCGGGAAAACTCTGTCGGCAAAAAGCGATCGGCACCGGCCCCTGCGGAGGGGGTCGGTGCCGATCGTCGAAGCTGTGTCGCGGAGTTGAAGCCGTACTGCGGAGTTTCGGTCTCGCTCAGAACCGGCCGAAGACGACCGAGCTGCTGTAGATCTCGCGCTTGGAGGTGACGTGGCCGGTGCTGCCGGCGTCGATCATCATGTTGTCGCCCGCGTAGATGCCCACGTGGTACGCGCGGCCCCCGCTCAAGAAGAAGACCAGGTCGCCGGGGACGGCCTGGTCGCGGGAGATGCGCGTGCTGGCGATCAACTGCTCGTTCGCCGTGCGCGGGAGGTTGATGCCGGCGAGGCGGTACACGTAGCCGGTCAGGCCCGAGCAGTCCCAGCCGTTCGGCGTGGTGCCGCCGTAGACGTACTTGACGCCCAGGTAGCGCGAGGCGATGGCCACGATCGAGGCGCCCTTCGAGCTGCCGAAGCTGCCGAGGTCGAACGACGGACCCTGGCTCTTCGGAACGGCCTTGAAGGCGCCGGTCTCGAAGGTGACCGCGGCGGCCGCGGGGGCGGTCAGCTCGGTGGCCGAGGAGTCGGTGGCGCCGACCGCCGACAGCAGGCCGCTCTGCAGGGCCATGCCGGGCTGGACGGCGATCGGGGCGGTGGCGGGCGCAGCGGCCTCGGCACCGGAGGTGGCCGCGTTCGCGGGAAGGCCCATCGTGGCCACGAGCCCGCTGGACATGGCCAGCACGACACCGCCACGACCGAGTGTTCCCACGTGGTCGGTGACGGCGTTGGATAACGACGTAAGGGGCGTACTAGGTCGAACTGTCGCGCGGTGACGCGACGTTGCTCGAGTAGTCACTTTCAGCCTTCTCCGTACGCCTTCGAGGTGAGCTGTCGGGTTCGGGTGGGAGATCACCCGGCCGGAAGGTTCCCGGCTTCACCCCAAGGACCGCAGGGAGCACGGCCCGAAAGTGGTTCCCCCGCCTCTGCCATGCGGTGTTGTAGCTGGCCCCGGAGCCAGTGGCAGAGCTCGGCGTCCGACCCGGGGGCTTCTCGGAGGGAGAGAAGCGATCGAGAACGTATCCCATGCCCCGGGGGGATGTCACGTCTGTGTCACGGTGACATCCGATTTCTTTACGTTGAGTTACCAAGATCCTACGTTCTGCCTAGGACTCACTCGCTCAGACATGGCGAAACCGGACAGACGGTAACTGGTTGAAAGCCGGACAGAGAGCCCGGCCCGGCTGAGGCCGCGGAGGCGGCGCGGAGGCCGCTCAGACGACCGTCAGACGGGCGCTCAGACGACCGTCAGACGGCCTGGACGAACACGTGCCGGGCGACGTCCGGCAGCAGCTGCACGGAGCCCGCCGAGCCCGCCGAGCCCGCCGAGCCCGCCACGCCGGCTTCGGGCGCGACGTCCAGCGAGTACCCCGACGACGTGCGGGAGGCGACCACGACGCTGCCCGGCTTCAGCCCGGCCTCGGCGAAGCGATGCATCACGTCGTTGTCGATCTGCAGCCGCTCACCGAGCCGCCGGACCAGCAGCGAGGCCCCGTCGGCGACCAGCGCGTCCGGCAGGCTCAGCACGCCCTCGCGGAACGCGTCGGGCGAGCTCGCCGCGCCGCCCAGCTCCTCCAGCCCCGGGATCGGGTTGCCGTAGGGGCTCTCGAGCGTGTCGCCGAGCATGGCGAGCAGCTTCTCCTCGACGTGGTCGCTCATCACGTGCTCCCACCGGCAGGCCTCTTCGTGGACCAGCTCCCACTCCAGCCCGATGACGTCGACCAGCAGTCGCTCGGCGAGCCGGTGCTTGCGCATGACGCGGGTGGCCTTGGCCCGGCCCAGGTCGGTCAGCTCGAGGTGCCGGTCGCCGGAGACGTGCAACAGTCCGTCCCGTTCCATCCGGGCGACCGTCTGCGACACCGTCGGCCCGGAGTGGCCGAGACGCTCGGCGATGCGGGCGCGCAGGGGGACGACGCCCTCCTCCTCGAGCTCGAAGATCGTCCGGAGGTACATCTCGGTGGTGTCGATGAGGTCGCTCACGTGCGCATTCTCCTTCACGCGGAGGCTGTCGCGCACCCATGACGCTGTGTTCTCCGCCGTAGGCTGAACGCTCGATGCCCCCCTCTGCTTCCGGCCCCGGATCCCGCACGGTCCTGTGGTTCCGCCGCGACCTGCGCGTGCAGGACCATCCGGCCCTGGTGCGGGCCGCCGCCGACGGGGCCCACGTCGTCCCGCTGTTCGTCCTCGACCCCGCCCTGCTCGAGCCCGCGGGCGAGCCGCGCCGCGCGTGGCTGGCCCGCTCACTCGCCGCGCTCGACGCGACCCTCCAGTCTTCGGGGGGCCACCTGGTGGTCCGGACCGGGAAACCCGAGGACGTCGTCCCCGAGGTCGCCCGGGAGGCGGGCGCCGAGCAGGTGTTCGTCACCGCGGACGCCGGGCCGTACGGCCGGGCGCGCGACGCGCGGGTCGCCCGGGCGCTCGAGGACGGCGGCCGCCGGCTGCGCGCCGTCGGCTCCCCCTACGCCGTGGGCCCGGGATCGCTGCTCACCGGCGGCGGGACGCCGTACCAGGTGTTCACCCCGTTCAGCCGGGCCTGGCTGGAGCACGGCTGGCCCGAACCGGCCGGGCGGCCCCGGCCGCACTGGGCGGACGCGGCCGGCGACGGAACTGGCATATCAGTTCCCGACCAGTCCCTCGGGGGCGTGGAGCCCGGTGAGGCGGCCGCGCGGCGCCGGTGGCGGGAGTTCCTCGAGGACGGCCTGGCGGACTACGCGGACCGCCGCGACCGCCCCGACCTGTTCGGTACCTCGCAGCTGTCGGCGGCCCTGAAGTTCGGCGAGATCCACCCGCGCACCCTGCTGCACGACCTCCGGGAGGTGAGCTCCCGGCGTCCCACCCTCGCGGCGGGCGCCGAGGCCTTCCGGGCCGAACTGTGCTGGCGCGAGTTCTACGCCGACGTCCTGTGGCACCGGCCCGAGACGGCCCGCGAGTACCTGCGCCCGCAGTACGCGCGGATGCGCTACGACGAGCCGGGCGCGGCGTTCGAGGCGTGGACGCAGGGTCGCACCGGGTTCCCGCTGGTCGACGCCGGGATGCGCCAGCTGCTGGCCGACGCCTGGATGCACAACCGGGTCCGGATGCTGGTGGCCAGCTTCCTGGTCAAGGACCTGCACGTGGAGTGGCAGCACGGCGCCCGCTGGTTCATGCAGCACCTGCGCGACGGCGACCTGGCCAGCAACCAGCACGGCTGGCAGTGGGTGGCCGGCTGCGGCACCGACGCGGCGCCCTACTTCCGCGTGTTCAACCCGGTCACGCAGGGGAAGAAGTTCGACCCGGACGGCGCGTACGTGCGCAGGTACGTGCCGGAACTCGCGCACCTGCCGGGCGGCGCGGCCCACGAACCGTGGAAGCACCCCGAGGGCTACGCCCACGGATACCCGGAACCGGTGGTCGACCACGGGGCCGAACGGGTGGAAGCGTTGAGCCGCTACGACGAGGTGCGCTGAGGCTGCCGGCGACTCACCGGCCCCGGCGAGCAGACAGCCCGCAGGGTCGCCTTCGCCCCTCGCACTCGGGCGGGGAGAGTCGGCCGCCGTGCCGGACGAGCACGGCCCCTGCGGGCTGCGGTGACTGCTGGTTTTCGCTGAGAGATGAGTTACCGCCCTAGCGGGCAGCCACCTCACGCGTCCGATGTGAAATCACTTTCCGGACCACCTCCTTTCCCGTGTACCCAGGACGCTAGGCCGGGCCGGAGCCGTTCGCAACGGGGTTTTCGGCCGGTCGGGTCGGGGTGACTTTCGCCGTCGAATTGACCACTAAACCGCCCAACGGGGCATCATCGTGGCGATGGCCGGCAGTCCCGACGACATCTGGCAGGCGCTTCAGGCAGCTGACGCCCTGCCGCCCGGGCGTGCCCGGACGGAGCGGCTCGAGCAATTGGTCGAGCAGGCGGACATCGACGGCGACGCCGAACGGGCCACCGCCGCCCGCCTGTCGCTGGCGCCCGCGCTGCTGCACGGCGGCCGGCACCGCGAGATCGGGCCGGTCCTGGCCTGGCTGCTGGCCCGCTACGAGGAGCAGCAGAGCTGGCTCGGGCCGTGGGAGCGGCAGAGCATCCTGTTCAGCTTCACGTGGGCGACGTCGGCGCTGCTGCCGCACCCCGACGTCCCGCTGGCCCAGATCGAGGCCGCGCTCGCCGACATGACCGCGCGCTACCGGGCCGCGGGCGAGTCGCTCACGCCGGTGCTGAAGGTCCGGTACGACCTGGCCGTGCACCGGCACGGGTACGCGGAGGCCGAGGAGGCCTACGAGGCCTGGGTCGAGGCCTCGCGCAGCGACCTGTCCGACTGCGCGTCCTGCGAGCAGGCCGACCACATCCGGCACCTGACGGCGACCGGGCGCCACCAGGCCGCGGCCGCGCTGGCCATGCCCCTGCTCGACGAGCCGCCGGAGTGCCGCGGCCAGCCGTACCAGACCATCGCCGCGGCCATGGAGTCGCTGCTGGTGGTGGGCGAGACCGAGCGCGCGGCGTTCGAGCACATGCGCGGGGTTCGGCTGCTGCGCATGCACGAGGACGACGAGGTCGGTGACCCCGGCGACGCGCTGCATCCCGACCAGGTGCACGGCCCGGTGTCGGCGATCCCGGGGCGCGCCGAGCACCTCATGGTCTGCGCCCGCTCGGGCCGGCTCGACCGCGGGCTCGACCTGCTGCAGTACTGGATGCCGTGGCTCGCCTCGGGGTCGGCGCCCGCCTACCAGGTGATGGTCACGACGGCGGCCGGCGGCCGGTTGCTGCGCGGCGTCACCGAGGCCGGCGGCGGCGACCTGCAGATCACCACCGGTCGCTGGGGTGACGTGAGCGCCGAACGGCTGGGCAGCCGGTTGGCCGGGCGGGCCCGCGACCTGGCCGCCCGGTTCGACGCCCGCAACGGAACGGACGCGATCGGCAGGCTGGTCGCCTCGATGCTCGACGCCCCGGACGACCTGCCGGACCTGCCGCTCGACTTCGTCGCCCGGGCCCCGCAGTCGATGCGGTTGCCGCGCCGCGAGCCGCTGACCGCGCCCGTGCGAGCGACCGGGCGGCGCGGTCGCCGGGTCGCCCAGGACGAGGGCCCGCAGGCCCTGGCCGACGCCGGTGACCTGGCCGGGCTGGCCCAGGCCTTCCGTGATGCGGCCACGGCCGACTCCGCCGAACGCCGGGCGGCCGTGCTGTCGGCCTGGCGCTCGGCCCGGGACATCTACCTCGACCTGCCCGAGGACGACTTCGAGGGCAGTCGGTCGGCGGCCCGGCTCGACGCCTGGCTGGCGCTGGCCGACCTGGAGCGCGCGGCGGACAACCCGCTGGTCGGCGCGCACGAGGCGGAGGAGCTGCGGATCGCCGCGGCCGCGGCGGCCGACCGGTTGCGCCGGGCGGGCCTGTCGGCCGAGGCGCTGCTGCACGAGCAGAGCTGCGTGATGGCGACCGCGCGGGCCGGGCGGATCGACGCCGCCGAGGCGATGACCCGGGTCGGCAAGACGGCCGCCCAGGTCAGCGCCGAGGGCACCCCCGGGCAGGTCGGTCTCGCCTACTGCCGGCTGGCGCTGGCCCGCGAGGCCGTGGCCCGGGCCGGCCTGTCGGAACCGGCCCTCGACCTGGGCGAGCTGGGCGCCGACCTGCGCGAGCACGACCCCGTCGACCAGTCGATCGCCGCCCTCACGTCGGTGTACCCGACCGAGCTCGACTCGCAGCAGATGCGCGCCCTGTGCCGGATGCTGCGGCTGCGCGCCGTCGACGAACCGCCGGAGCAGGCCGTGGCCTCGCTGCGGGCCGCGATCGACGCCCTGCCCGACGGGGTCCGCCCCGTGGAGCGCGCGATGGCCCACGCCGACCTCGCGGCCAAGCTGATCGACGTCGACCCGCACGCCTCGCTGGACGCCTGGAACCGGGCGGTGCGCGACGCGCTGGCCGCCGACGCCGCCCCGGTCCTCGGCAACCTGCTGGCCGCCGCCGCCACGGTGCAGCACGGGATGGGCGACCCCGAGGGCGCCGCCGACCGGCTGGCCCAGGCGGTGCCGCTGCTCGACCGGCACTCCCCCGGCCCGCTGGCCGCGCAGGCCCGGTTCGACCTGGCCCGCGCGCTGCTGGACTGCGGCCGGGCGATCGAGGCCGCCGAGCTGGCCGAGGCCGCGCTGGCCGACCTGACCGCGGGCGTGGAACGGCTGGAGCAGCTGGCCCCGCTCGAGTACGACGACGGCGACCCCGAGCTGGGTGAGCTGATCCACCTGACGGGCGCCGCGGCGTTCGTGGTGGCCGAGACCCTCGCCGTGCTGGGCGACGTGGCCGGGGCCCGGGCCGCCGCCGCGCGCAGCGCCGCCTGGCACCGGCGCAACGGCAACCTCGTCGCGCAGTCCGAGGCCTGGCAGCTCGCCGCCCGGGTCGGCGGCCCGCCCAGCCAGGTCGTGGCCGACCTGCAGCGGGCGATCGAGCTGGCCGAGGAGGCCGGCGACTGGGACGGCGCGGCCACCTGCCGGCGCGAGCGGATCGCCGCGATCCAGGAGGCGATGGGCCCCGAGGCCGCGCTGGAGGCGCTGATCGAGGCCGACGAGGTGCTGCAGGCCCTGCGCGATGCGTCGACCGGGCAGCTGCCCATCGCTTCGGGCGCCCACATGGCCCCGGCGCGACCCGTCGGGCTGACGCTGAGCGGTGGGCACCGGTTGGCCTGGCACCGGGTGGCCCTGGCCGAGCAGCGGGCCCGCCTGCTGGCCCTGGTCGGCCGCTATCCGGAGGCGCTGAAGCAGGTCGAGGGCCTGGACGAGGGGTACCGGACGCTGGGCGACGACCGCGCGGCCCGCGACCTGCTCGGGCTACGGGGTCAGCTGCGCGCCGAGCTGGGCGACCTGGACGGCGCGCTCGTCGACCTGCGCGGGGCGGCACTGGAGGCCGAGGCGGCCGCCGACGCGACGCAGGCGCACGGGCTCGGGCAGCGGTTGGCGCAGGTGCTGGACGACGCCGGGCGGCCCGACGAGGCGGAGGACGCCTGGGTTCGGTTCTGCGCCGCGCACGAGGGCGTCGACCTGTTCGGCGAGGACGACGAGGACCAGCTGCAGCCGGACGCGGCGAGCACCGGCGAGGGTGAGGGGCCCGGGGAGGCGGCGGACGCCGTCCGTCCGGAGCCTCCGGCCGGTCCGGACGCCCCGGACGCCCCCGAGGTCGCCGAGACTGCCGAGACTGCCGAGACTGCCGAGGCCCCCGAGGAGCCTCAGGGCGATCTGCGCACCACCGACCAGGCGGAGGCGTCGGCCAGCGACGGCGGCTCACCGGCGGACCCAGCGGCGGACCCGCTGTCGGACCCGCTCCCCGACCCGCTGTCGGACCCGCTCCCCGAACCGCTGCGCAGCACGTAGACCAGCCGGTCGTGCAGCCGCGACGGGCGGCCCTGCCAGAACTCGACCTCCGTCGGGCGGACCAGGTAGCCACCCCAGTGGTCGGGCACGGGCACGTCGTCGGGGCGGCCGGTGTCGGGCCAGCGGGCGGACAGCTCGGCGTAGCGGGCTTCGAGTTCGCCGTGCGTCGTGGGCTGCGACTGGTGGCTGACCCAGGCCCCGATCCGCGAGCCGTAGGGCCGGGACCGGAAGTACTCGGCGACCACCGGGCGGGGCAGGAGCTCGACCCGGCCGCGCACGCTCACCTGCCGGTTCAGCGCCAGCCAGGGCAGCACGAGCGCCGCCGCCCGGGTCACGCCCAGCTCCTGCCCCTTGCGCGACATGAGGTTCGTGAAGAACGAAAAGCCTTCCGGCTCGGCGTCCTTCAGCAGCACGGTGCGGGCGGTGGGCCCCCCGTCGAGGCCGACCGTGGCGAGCGTCATCGCGTTCGGCTCCCGCACGCCCGCGGCCCGCGCGGCGGCGTACCAGTCGCGGAACTGAGCCAGTGGATCAGGCCTCAGGTCGGCCTCCAGGAAGGCCGAGGAGTCGTAGGACTCGCGCTGCTGGCTCAGCGTCGGATCAAGCATGTGGCAAGTGTCTCGCTGCAACCACGGGCAGGCATGGCAATCTGCACTCGACACATTTCACAGGCACTGCGTGCCAGCGGGCCACCAGCCCGTGCGGCAGCCAGGATGACCGGGGACCGGAACAAGCCGATCCCCGGACTCGAGGGAGACCCAGATGTCCGACTTCGTACCCGGCCTCGAAGGCGTGATCGCCTTCGAGTCCACCATCGCCGAGCCCGACCGCGCGGGCGGCGCGCTGCGATATCGGGGTGTGGACATCAACGACCTGGTCGGCCGCGTCTCGTACGGCCACGTCTGGGGCCTGCTGGTCGACAACGCCTTCAACCCGGGCCTGCCGCCCGCCGAGCCGTTCCCGCTGCCGGTGCACACCGGTGACGTCCGGGTCGACGTGCAGAGCGCGCTCGCGCAGCTGGCCCCGCTGTGGGGCTTCCGCCCGCTGCTGGACATCGACGTCGAGCAGGCCCGTGAGGACCTGGCCCGCGCCTCGGTGATGGCCCTGTCGTTCGTCGCGCAGTCCGCCCGTGGGCAGAACGCGCCGATGGTGCCGCAGCGCGAGGTCGACAAGGGCTCGACCATCGCCGAGCGGTTCATGATCCGCTGGCGGGGCGAGCCCGACCCGGCGCACGTGGCCGCCGTCGACGCCTACTGGGTGTCGGCCGCCGAGCACGGCATGAACGCCTCGACCTTCACCGCCCGGGTGATCGCCTCGACCGGGGCCGACGTCGCGGCGTCGCTGTCCGGGGCGGTCGGCGCGATGAGCGGCCCGCTGCACGGCGGCGCACCCTCGCGCGTGCTGCACATGCTGGAGGCCGTCGAGCAGGGTGGCGACGCGCTGGCCTACGTGAAGTCGGTCCTGGACGCCGGCGACCGGCTGATGGGTTTCGGCCACCGCGTGTACCGCGCGGAGGACCCGCGGGCCAAGGTGCTGCGGGACACGGCCGAGCGGCTCGGCGCCCCGCGCTTCGAGGTGGCCAAGGCGCTGGAGACCGCCGCCCTGGACGAGCTGCACGCCCGCCGCCCCGACCGGGTGCTGGCCACCAACGTCGAGTTCTGGGCGGCCGTCGTCCTCGACTTCGCCCAGGTGCCCGCGAACATGTTCACGCCGATGTTCTCGTGCGCGCGCACGGCCGGGTGGTCGGCGCACATCCTCGAGCAGAAGGCCACCGGCCGGCTGATCCGTCCGTCGTCGCGCTACATCGGCGAGGGCCCGCGGCCGGTCGAGGCCGTCGAGGGCTGGGACGCCTCGCGCGCCGGGCTGAACTGAGCTCCGGCCGCGCGGCATAGCCGCGCGGCGGGCGGGCGTCTGTCCGGGTGGAGGTGGGGGAATGCACCCGGACGACGAAGCGTCCTTCCGAGCGTTCGTGGCCGAGCGCTCGGGGTCGCTGCTGCACACGGCCCGCCTGCTCACCGGTGACCTGACCGGTGCGGCGGGTACGGCGGAGGACCTGCTGCAGGAGGCCCTGTCCCGGGTCGTGCCCCGATGGGGTGCGCTCGACAACCCCGAGGCGTACACCCGCACGGTGCTGCACCGGCTGCAGATCAGCCGGTGGCGGCGCCGGCGGTTCCACGAGGTGCCGCTGCCGCTCGACCTCGACGGGTTCGCCACGCCGGACCCGGCCCGGGCCGTCGACGACCGGTTGCTGCTGCAGCGGGCGTTGCTGGCGCTGACGCCGCGACAGCGGTCGGTGCTGGTCTGCCGGTACCTGGAGGACCTGGACGAGCGGCAGACGTCGGAGCGCCTCGGCATCGGCATCGGGTCGGTGCGCTCGATCGGCTCGCGCTCGCTGGCCCGGCTGCGCGACGTCCTCCCGCCCACGCTGCTGACGGAGGTCAACCGATGAGCGATCTGCAGAGTCGGGTGCGCGCGCTGGCCGCGGGCCCGTACCCCGAACCGCCCGCGGGCCTCGCCGACGCCGCGCTGCACCGGGCCCGTCGCCGGACGACCCGGCGCCGGGCGGGCATGGTCGGCGGGACGGCGGTGCTCGCCGCCGTGCTCGTGGTGGCCGTGAACGTCGTGACCGGAGCGTTGTCCGGGGCGCCCGCCCCGGGGCCCGCGACGCCGTCCGGGCTGTTCGCGAAGGCCCGCGAGAACGTACTGATCATCGGCAGCGACGAGGGCCCGCAGCGGGTCGGGACGCGCCCGGACACGATCATTTTGGCCAGTATCGACACGAGAACCGGCGCCACGTCGCTGTTCTCGTTCCCGCGCAACCTGGGGCACGCGCCGTTCGCGGCCGGCTCGCCGGGGGCCGAGGCGTTCCCGGACGGGTTCACCTGCGGGAAGAGCATCACGACCGACACCTGCATGCTGAACGCGGTCTGGACCTGGGCCGAGTCGAGCGAGGCCTACTCCGGGGTGTCCGAGCCCGGACTGGCGGCGACCACGGACGCGGTGGAGGGGATCAGTGGGCTGAGCGTCGACGACACGGTGGTCGTGACCATCCAGGGCCTGGTCGACCTCGTGGACGCCGTCGGCGGGGTCACCGTGGACGTCCACGAGCGGTTGCCCCGCGGGGGCCACGCCGACGCGACACCGGCCCAGGGCACCTACTACCGCGAGGCCACCCAGGGGTACATCGAGCCCGGGCGGCGGCGGCTCAACGGCTTCGACGCCATGTGGTTCGCCCGGTCGCGCCGCACGACCGACGACTACGACCGGATGCGCCGGCAGCGCTGCCTGACCGCGGCCCTGGTGGAGCAGGTCGACTCGGCGTCCGCCGCGATGCACTGGCCGCAGATCGCGAAGGCGCTCGGGTCGAACCTGCGGACCAGCATCGGCCGCGACGAGCTCGCCGACTGGGCGAGGCTGACCGGGCGGATGAGGTCGGCTCCGCTGAATTCGGTGGTGTTCGACAACAAAGAGTTGGACAACGACCTCTGGCGGCCCGACGTCGAGCAGATCCGGAACACCGTCCGGGCGCTCCTCGCGGCGTCCGCCGCGCCCCCGCCGTCCACCAGCCCGTCCACCAGCCCGTCCACCAGCCCGTCGGCGACGACAGGCGCGGACGGCGACCCCTGCTAAAGCTAGAGCTGGAGGTGCAGGCGCAGGGCGTTGTCGAGCTGGGTGAGCGAGGCGGGCGGGAGCGTGCCGACCACCCGGCCGACACGCTCGACGGCCACGGAGCGCACCTGCTCGGCCTGGGCCTTGGAATCGTGCGGCAGGCCGGACGCGATGGACGTGACCAGGACCTGGAACGGGTAGACCCGCTGCACGTTGGTCGTCACCGGGACGACCGTGACCACCCCGCGCTTCAGCCGGGTCGCGGTCTCGTTGGCCACGTCGTTGCTCACGACGACGGCGGGCCGGACCTTCGCGGCCTCGGACCCGCGGGCCGGGTCGAGATCGACCAGGCGGATCTCGCCGCGCTTCACCGGGCGGTCTCGAGGCCGTCCGCCACGACGGCGTCCCACGCGGCGTCGTCACCCTCGGCCTGCCACTCGGCCCACGAACTCTCGTAGGCCTCGGCGAGCTGTTCGGCGCGCAGCAGGTCGACCGCCCGCTGCACCACGGCCGACCGGGAGTCGACGCCGTGTCGGCGGGCGTACTCGTCGAGGAAGCCGACCGTGTCCGCCGGCAGGCTCACACTGAGTTTCACACCATGATGCTACCTCGGGTAGCAAAGAGGTAGCAATCCCTGGTGCGGAGGCCGGGTGCCGGGATGACACACTGGCGTGCGTGACCACTGGCACGGGCCCGAACAGCACGATCACCATCCCGGCCGACCTGCTGCCGGTCGACGGCCGGTTCGGCTCGGGGCCGAGCAAGGTGCGCCGGGAGCAGGTCGAGAACCTGCTCCGGCTGGGCACGTCGGTGCTGGGCACGTCGCACCGGCAGGCGCCCGTCCGCTCTCTCGTCGGGCGGGTCCGGCGCGGCCTGGCCGACCTGTTCTCGCTGCCCGACGGCTACGAGGTCGTGCTCGGCAACGGCGGTTCGACGGCGTTCTGGGACGCCGCCGCCTTCCACCTGGTCTCGCACCGGGCGCAGCACCTGGTCTTCGGCGAGTTCTCGTCCAAGTTCGCCTCGATCACCGAGCGGGCCCCGTTCCTCGGCGCCCCGAGCGTGGTCCGGGCGGAACCGGGTTCGGCGCCGGCCGCGGTCGCCGAGGAGGGCGTCGACGCCTACGCCTGGGCGCACAACGAGACGTCCACGGGGGTCATGGTTCCCGTGCGCCGGGTCGCGGGCGCGGATGGCGGTGCGCTCGTCCTGGTGGACGGCACGTCGGGCGCGGGCGGGCTCCCCGTCGACGTCTCCGAGACCGACGTCTACTACTTCGCTCCCCAGAAGGGCTTCGCCTCGGACGGCGGGCTGTGGCTGGCGCTGATGTCTCCCGCCGCCCTGGAACGGGTCTCGGCGATCTCCGCCGCGGGTCGGTGGATCCCCGAGTTCTTCGACCTGTCGATCGCCGTCGAGAACTCGCGCAAGGACCAGACCTACAACACCCCGGCCGTGGCCACCCTCGCGATGCTGGCCGACCAGGTGGAGTGGATGAACGCCCAGGGCGGCCTGGCCTGGACGTCGGCGCGTACGGCCGACTCGTCGTCCCGGCTCTACGAGTGGGCCGAGAAGACTTCGTACACGGCGCCTTTCGTGACCGATCCGGCGTTGCGCAGCCAGGTCGTCGGGACGGTCGACTTCGACCCGTCGGTGGACGCCGCACAGGTGGCGGCGGTGCTGCGGGCCAACGGCGTCCTCGACACCGAGCCGTACCGCAAGCTCGGCCGTAACCAGCTGCGGATCGGCATGTTCCCGGCCGTCGACCCCGAGGACGTGTCGGCCCTGACCCGGTGCATCGAGTACGTGGTGGAGCATCTCGCCCCGTGAGCTCTGACTCCCCCGTCCGGCTGAGCCGGGACGGGGTCACCCTCACCGGTTACCTGGTGCTCGCCCTGTGGGGCTGGTTCCTCTACGGTTTCGGCTCCCTGCTGGCGCAACTGGGCCGCGACCAGGGGATCAGCGCGACCGTCACGAGCCTGCACAGCGTGCTGCTCGCGGCCGGGGCGCTGATCGCCGGGTTCGGGTTCGTCCCGCTGGTGCGGCGGGTCCGGCGGCGGGGGGTGCTGCGCCTGGCCGCCACGATGGTGCTGACCGGCAGCGTCATGTTCGTCGCGGGTGGCGCCTGGACCGCCGTCACCCTGCCCGCGATCCTGTTCATCGGCACCGGCGGGTCGCTGCTGGTGAACGCCGTCAACCCGCTGTTGAACGAGCACCACGCACCGCGCGGCGAAGGGCACAGCGCGGCCGCCCTGGCCGAGGGCAACGCCGTGGCCGCGGCCTGCGGCCTGGTCGCCCCGCTGGCCGTCGGGGCCGGCGTGGCGCTCGGATTGTCCTGGCGCCCGGCGATTCTCGTCACCGTACCCCTGGCGCTGGCCACCCTGTGGATGGTGGCCCGGCAGCCGGCCGGCGTGCTCGCCCTGGACGACGACTCCACGGGGGCGCCGGGCGCCCGCCGCCCCATGCCGGTCGGCTTCTGGCCAGTGCTCGGCATGATGATGGGCCTGATCGGCGTGGAGTTCTGCATGACCGCGTGGAGCGCCGAACTGCTGCGCACCCGCACCGACCTCTCCTCCGGGGCGGCCGCCGCCGGGGTCAGCGCGGTGATCGGCGGGATGATGCTGGGTCGGGTGCTGCTCGGCCGCATGGCGCTGCGCCGCCCGGCGAAACCGCTTCTCGTCGTGGCGATCCTGGTCTGCCTGGCGGGCTGGGCCGTGACCTGGACGACGACCGTGGCCACCGTTGCCCTGCTCGGGCTGCTGATCACCGGCCTGGGGATGGCCGCGCACTACCCGTTGGGCGCCTCGCTGGGGATGGCGGCGGCCGGCGACCAGCGCGACCGGGCCTCGGGGCTGCTGTCCCTGGGCATCGGAGTGGCCGCAGGGGGCGGTCCGTTCGCGATCGGCGCGCTGTCGGACGCGACAAGCACGCATGCGGCGTTCCTCGTCGTCCCGGTGCTGCTGGTACTGGGGCTGGGGCTCTTGCTGCTGACCGGCCCGGTCACCAGTCGGCGACCACGCTGACCACCTTCTCGCCGAGGACCTCCAGTGCCCACGGCTCGCTCACGTCCGCGAGCGTGCCGTGCGCCTCCTGGATGCCGAGATCGGCCAGCGCGCGGAGCTGTTCGAGCATCGCGGGGACGTTCCCGCCGTCGCGCCCGACGTCGAAGCGCATCGTGACCGTCTTCTCGATCTCGCCGTAGTCGCGCCCGACGTCCGCGCAGTGCCGGCGCAGCACGTCGAGCTTGTGCGGCAGCTCGGGGCCCGGGAACAGGTTGGTGGCGTCGGCGTACTGCGCGACCAGGCGCAGGGTCTTCTTCTCGCCCCCGCCACCGATCAGGATCGGCGGGTGCGGCCGGGCCAGCGGCTGGGGCGAGTTGAGGGTGCGGCCGAGGTGGTAGTGCTTGCCGTGGAAGGGCTCTTCGGAGTCGCTCCACATCTGGCGGACGATCTGCAAGGTCTCCGCGAGCCGTTCGAACCGCTCGGCGGTGGGCGGGAAGAACAGGCCCAGACCCTCGGACTCCTCGCCGTTCCAGGCCGCCCCGATGCCGAGCATGGCGCGGCCGTGGGAGAGCACGTCGAGGGTCGTGACGATCTTCGCGAGCAGGCCGGGCTCGCGGTAGGTGACGCCGGTGACCATCGTGAGCAGCTTCAGCCGCTGCGTGTGGGCGGCCAGGTAGCCGAGAGTGGTGTACGCCTCGAGCATCTCCAGCTCGGGCGGGCCGAAGACGCCGATCTGCCAGACGTGGTCCATGACGCTGATCCGGTCGAGCCCCGCGTCCTCGGCCCGGCGGGCGATGGCCGCCAGGTCGTCGGACAGGGTGGCCGGGCCGCCGGGGAAGGTCTGCTGGGAGATGTGGACACCGATCTTCACGGATCCCACGCTACGACCGGCGGGGGTTGGCGGCGAGTCATCATTGCTATAAAGTTCACCAGCTCGATCAACAAGACCAAATCGCTGACAAGTGGTATCCGCGCCGCTGACCAGCCCCGATGACGGGAGCACGACCGATGAACCCCAACCGCGCACGAGCAGGTCGCTTCGGCACCGCGCTGGCAGTGATGCTGGCCGCCGCCCTGGGCCTGAGCGCCTGCGGCGGCGGCTCCTCGGCCGGATCGGCCGGTGAGGACTCGAAGCTGAACGTCGTCGGCTTCAGCGTCATCAAGTCCGCCTACGACGACCTGGGCGAGCAGTTCGCCAAGACCACCGAGGGCAGCGGCACCACGTTCGCCTCCTCCTACGGCGCTTCCGGCGCGCAGAGTCGCGCCGTCATCGCCGGCCAGAAGGCCGACGTCGTGGCCTTCTCCCTGGAGCCCGACCTGACCGCCGTCGTCGACGCGGGCAAGGTCGCCGCGGGCTGGAACAGCGGCCCGACCAAGGGCATCGCCTCCAGCTCGGTCGTGGTCATCGCCTTCCGCAAGGGCAACCCCAAGGGCATCAAGGGCTGGGCCGACATCGTGAAGCCAGGCGTCAAGATCGTCACCGCCGATCCCGGCACCTCGGGCGCCGCGAAGTGGAACCTGCTGGCCGCCTATACCCAGGCCGCGCAGGGCGAGAAGGACCCGGCCGCCGGCGCCGCCTACACGACCGCCTTCGCCAAGAACGTCGTGACGTGGGCGGAGAGCGGCCGCGTCGCCACCGACACCTTCGCCAAGGGCACCGGTGACGTGCTGATCTCCTACGAGAACGAGGCCATCGCCGCCCGCGCGGCCGGCACCGAGCTCGACTACATCGTCCCGGACACCTCGTTCCTGATCCAGAACCCGGCCGCCGTCACCACCACGGCCCCGGCGAAGGCCAAGGCCTTCCTCGATTACGTGGAGAGCGCTGACGGCCAGAAGATCCTGGCCGGCCACGGCTTCCGGCCGGTCGTCGACGGCGTCACCCCCGGCACCGTCGAGGGCGCCAACGACCCCGCCGACCCCTTCCCGACGGTGAAGAACCTGATCACCATCGACGACCTGGGCGGCTGGTCGGTGGCCAACAAGAAGTACTTCGACAAGGCCGACGGGATCATCACGAAGATCCGGGCGGCATGACCGTCGCCCCTCCCGCCGACGCCGCGCCGACCACCCCCGCTGGTCCGGCGCGGCGTCCGCGTTCCGCCACGTCCGGAGCCCTGACGCCGGCCGCCACCCTGAACCTCGGCGTGTGCGTCCTGTGGCTCTCGTTGATCGTCCTGCTGCCGATCGCCGCCGTGCTCTTCGACTCGGTGTCCGACGGCTGGGGCGCGTTCTGGGCCGCGGTCACCGACCCGCTGGCCCGCTCGGCCATCACGCTGACCGTCGGCTCGGCGCTGCTCGTCACCGTGATCAACGCGGTGATGGGCACGCTCATCGCCTGGATCCTGGTCCGGGACAGCTTCCCCGGCCGCCGGCTGGTCGAGGTCGTCATCGACATCCCGTTCGCGCTGCCGACGATCGTCGCGGGCCTGATCCTGGTCTCGCTGTACGGTCCGGGCGGCCCGTTCGGTGTCAACCTGGTGGGCACCAAGGGCGGCGTCGTCCTGGCCATGCTGTTCGTGACGCTGCCGTTCGTCGTCCGCTCGGTGCAGCCGGTGCTGATCGAGATGGATGTGGACGTCGAGGAGGCGGCCGCCTCGCTGGGCGCCTCCGGGTTCACCACGTTCCGCCGCATCGTGCTGCCGACGATCCTGCCCGCCGTGCTGGCCGGGTCGGCCCTGGCCTTCGCCCGGGCGCTCGGGGAGTACGGGTCGATCATCCTGATCTCGGCGAACATCCAGGGCGAGACCGAGGTCGCCAGCGCCCGGATGCTCGCCCTGCTCGAGTCCGGCGACCAGGCCGGCGCCGCGGCGGTGGCGAGCATCCTGCTCGTGGTGGCGATCGTCGTCCTGCTCCTGATGGACCTCCTCCGACGCTGGGCGGGTCGCCGTGGCTGACACCCTCGAAAGGCCCGCCGCACAACCGGACCGGCCCAGGGCGTCGCCGCGGCGCATCCGCCGCCGGCGTGGAAACCCGTTGATCCGCTGGACGTTACGGCTCGTCGCCGTCGTCTACGTGGCCGCGCTGGTCGCGCTGCCCGTCTTCACCGTGACCAAGGAGACGTTCGGCAACGGGCTCGACCCCGTGCTGGAGGCCGTCTCCTCCCCCGACTTCGTCGCGGCCGTCAAGCTGACGCTGCTGGTGGCCGGGCTCGCCGTCCTGCTGAACACCGTCTTCGGGCTCGCGGTCTCGTACCTGCTGGTCCGGTACCGGTTCCCCGGCCGGGGCCTGCTGAACACGGTCATCGACCTGCCGGTCTCGATCTCGCCGGTCGTCGTCGGCCTGGCGCTGATCCTGGTCTACGGCACCACCGGCTGGTTCGGGACGGACCTGGAGTCGGTGGGTATCCAGATCATCTTCAGCACGCCGGGCATGGTGATCGCCACGGTCGTGGTGGCGCTGCCGCTCGTGGTGCGGGAGATCATCCCGGTGCTCGAGGAGGCCGGGCTCGACCAGGACCAGGCGGCCCAGTCGTTGGGGGCCAACGCCGTCCAGCGGTTCCTGCGGATCACGTTGCCGACCATCAAGTGGGCCCTGGCCTACGGCGTGGTGCTCAGCCTGGCCCGCTCGCTGGGCGAGTTCGGCGCCGTCCGGGTGGTCAGCTCCAGCATCGCCCAGGAGTCGCAGACCGTCACCCTCTACATCAACGACCAGTACCAGGAGTTCGGGCCCAAGCCCGAGCAGGCCGCGTTCGCGGCGGCGTTCACGCTGATGATCACGGCCATCGTGTTCATCGCGATCATCGCCGCGCTGCGACCCAAGGACAAGTAGGAGATCGGCTCATGGGCATCGTCGCAACGGACGTGCGCAAGAACTTCGGTGACTTCGTCGCCCTCGACGGCGTCGACCTGAACGTGCCGAGCGGGCGGCTGACCGCGCTGCTCGGCCCCAGCGGCGGCGGCAAGTCGACGCTGCTGCGGATCATCGCCGGGCTGGAGTACCCCGACTCCGGCACGGTGCTGATCGACGACCACGACGCCACCTGGGCCCCGCCGCAGAAGCGCAGCGTCGGCTTCGTCTTCCAGCACTACGCGGCGTTCAAGCACCTGTCGGTGTTCCGGAACGTGGCGTTCGGGCTGGAGATCCGGCGCCGGCCGAAGGCCGAGATCCGCTCCCGCGTGATGGAACTGCTGGAGCTCGTGCACCTGGAGCAGTTCGCCGACCGGCTGCCCTCGCAGCTGTCCGGCGGGCAGCGGCAGCGGATGGCGCTGGCCCGGGCGCTGGCCGTCCAGCCGCAGGTGCTGCTGCTGGACGAACCGTTCGGCGCACTCGACACCCAGGTCCGCAAGGAGCTGCGCGACTGGCTCCGGCGACTGCACGACGAGGTGCACGTGACAACGGTCTTCGTCACCCACGACCAGGAGGAGGCCCTCGAGGTCTCCGACGAGCTGGTGGTCATCAACCACGGCCGGATCGAGCAGGTCGGCACCCCGACCGAGCTGTACGACAACCCGGCCAACGACTTCGTGATGCGGTTCATCGGCCCGGTCACCCACCTCGGCGGGCAACTGGTGCGCCCGCACGACATCGAGGTGTTCACCGAGGCGACGGGCGGCACGATCGAGGCCCGGGTCGCGCGGCTGCTGCGGGTCGGGTTCGAGGTCAAGGCCGAACTCGCCGTGGGTGACGCGACCCCGGGCCCCGACGAGGCGACCTGGCTGCAGCTCACCCGGGGGCAGGCCGACCACCTCGACCTCGAGGTCGGCGACACGGTCTGGGTGCGCCCGGCCCACCACGCATCGACGATCGCGGTGGCCTGAGCGGGCGATCGGGCCGGATCGGGCGTTGACTGGGGGCATGCGCTACGCCTCCGTCCCCACCACCAGACGCGTCTCCAAGATCGGCCTCGGCACGTGGCAGTTCGGCTCCCGCGAATGGGGGTACGGCGACGACTACGCCGGCCAGGCCGAGGCCATCGTGCGGCGGGCGCTCGACTGCGGCATCACGCTGTTCGACACGGCGGAGGCCTACGCGTTCGGCACCAGTGAACGGCTGCTGGGGGCCGCCCTGCACTCGGCCGGGGCGCTCGACGTCGCCTTCGTCGCCACCAAGCTCTTCCCCGTGCTGCCGCTGGCCCCGGTCGTGCTGCAGCGGGCCCGGGCCAGCGCGTCCCGCCTCGGTGTGCCCCGCCTCGACCTGTACCAGGTGCACCAGCCCAACCCGGTGGTGCCCGACGGCCCGACGATGACGGGCATGCAGCAGCTGCAGGACTCGGGCCTGGTGGAGAACGTCGGGGTCAGCAACTACTCGCTGCAACGGTGGCGCGCGGCCGAGGGGGCGCTGGGGCGGCCCGTGCTGTCGAACCAGGTGCAGTACAGCCTCGCGCACCGTTCCCCCGAGGACGACCTGCTGCCGTACGCGGCCGAGGCGGGCCGGCTGGTGATCGCGTACAGCCCTCTGGCCCAAGGCTTCCTGTCGGGTCGTTACTCGGCCGAGAAGCCGCCCTCGGGAGCCGTCCGGGCGCTCAACCCCCTGTTCCTGCCCGAGAACCTGGGTCGCGCCGAGGAACTGCTCGGCACGTTGAGGGAGGTCGCCGACGCCCATGACGTGACCCCGTCCCAGGCGGCCCTCGCCTACGTCATCCACCGACCGGAGGTGGTCGCGATCCCGGGCGCCTCGAGCGTCGAGCAGGTCGAGAAGAACGCCGCCGCAGCCGATATCGAACTCGCGGACGACGAGTACGCGGCGCTGCGCGAGGCCGCGGCGCGGTTCGCCCCGGTGACCGGGCTGAGCGCAGTCCCCAAGATCGTCGCCCAGCAGGCGCCGTCCTGGCTGAACCCGAACTCCTGGATGCGCCGCAGCGGGTGAGGCACCCGGCCGGTCGGCGTCAGACCGGGGGCCCACCCCGCACCTCGGCAACGATCCGCTCGAGCGTGTCGATGTAGGCGGCGAAGGCGGCCCGGCCGGCGTCGCTCATCCGGATGACGGTCCGACGTCGCGGTCGCGACTCCTTGCGCAGTTCGACGTACCCCACGTCCTCCAGGGCGGCGACCTGCTTCGACAGTGCCGAGTCGGTGGTCTCCAGCGAGTCACGCAGGAATCCGAAGTCCACCCACTCCGCCGGGGCCAGCAGCGCCATCAGACTCAGCCGCGCAGGTTGGTGCAGGAACGCATCAATGGTGGGACGGCGGGCGCCGACGGTCGGGTTCTCCGTCACCACGGCACCTTCGTGCCCGCGCGGCGCTCGATCCGTCGCCTCGCGAGGGGCGCCGCGGCCAGGACGACCAGACCGGCCGCGGTCATGCCGGCGGTGTACGGGAAGGGCAGATCGGCCAGGCGCCAAGGGATCTGGCTGAGAACGAGGGCGGCGAGCGACAGGGCGAGCAGCACGGCGGTGAAGGTCCACCCGGGGCCGGTCCGGACGCGCTCGCGGACCCGCACCCGGTGGCCGGCGAGCAGCGCCGACAGGGCGATGCCGATGGTGACCACACCCGGGTTCTCCACGTCGAGGCCCACGCCCATGAGCAGCAGGGCCAGGCAGAGCAGGGCCAGGGAACGCGCCGACCAGTCCTGGTTGGCGGCGGCCGTCGCCTGCCCCCGGCGGCGGGCCACCTCGTCGAGCGCCGCGGCCGGCGTGAGCTGCGGTTCGGTGGCGTGCGTCTTCTCGTGCGTCATGACGGGCCTCCTCAGGCGTCGCTCGGCATCGTTCTTTCCTGACAGGAAAGTAGGCCGGACTTGCCTGACAGGCAAGTCCACGGGTCTAGAGGCGGCGGGTGAGCGCGAGGGCCAGGCCGGCCAGGACGACGAACACGACACCGGCGGCCAGGGCCAGCTTGCCGAGGGAGCCGTCGAAGGCAGTGAGCTCCGGGGTCGCCGTGACCGACGGCGACGCGGACGGGATGGCCCCGAACTGCTCGGAGGGGTCGTAGCCCGCGACCGGCAGCGGGACCCGCAGCACGGCCTGGCGCGACCCCTCGGAGCCGATCAGCGCCTGCTTCCCGTCAGCGGTCAGGGTGAGCGACTCACCCTGCTGTTGGAACGGCAATGTCCGGACGGCGTTCGCGCGCAACGTCTTTCCGCCCGACTCGGGGGCGGGGAACCGGGAGAGTGAGCCGTACCCGCGCAACAGGAACTCACCGTCGGGCAGGAACACGCCGTCGGTCACCACCGTGGCGTCGACCCGCTGCACGTCCTGCAGGGTGAATTCGGTCTTCCCGCTCGACCGCGCCGGCCACTGCGCATCGGGGACCATGTACATCCGGGCGGTGAGCAACGTCTTGCTGACCAGGAACAGGTGCGACGTGCCGGGCTGCGCGAGCAGCGCCTCGACGTCCGGCACGGAACCACCCGGGTAGTGGAACCGCAACGTGCGCACCGGTTTCACGGTCTCGTCGGCCGACAGCGTCTTCGGCTCGGCGACCAGCAGGATCTCGGCCCACTCGCGGCCGCCCCCGTTGTTGCCGGTGTCCGCGACCGCGATCAGGGGCCGGCCGTCGGGGCCGCGCAGCGTGGCCATCGCCTCCCAGTCGGTGTCGTACGGGGTGTCCACGGTGACGACGCCCGCCGTGCGCCCGTCCGTGCCGATCGCGTAGAGCCGGGGTGGATTCCCGGAGTCGTTGTGCGTCCACAGCACCCCGGGGTGCAGGAGACTGCGCGCCAGGCCGGAGGATTCGGTGATCCGGCTGTCCTTGACCACGCGGTCGGTCGGCGACTCGTCCGTGGGGCTGCCGCCCGGCGTGGGGGCCGCCCCGAGGCACAGGAAGGCGCCCACCAGAACCGCGGCCAGCCCCCTCACCCGAGCACCTTCGCAACCTCGTCGGAGAGTCGCTGCGCCAGAGCGGGTTCCAGGTGCCAGGCCGAGACCAGGTCGACGTACTCGGACACCCGGCGCGGGGTCGGCACCGCCCCCGTGTACGCGGCCCGGATCATCGCGTTGCGCGGCGTGTGCTTCGAGTCGACGAACTCCACGACGTCGACCCGGTAGCCGAGCAACCGCAACAGGTCGGCGCGCACGGCGTCGGTGAGCACGTCGGCGAACCGTTCCTTCAGGATCGGCTGACGGGTCAGGGCGGCGTACGGGTGCGGCGCGTCGGCGCGGTGCTCGTCGAGCTGGCGTTGCACGTCGTGGTGGCAGCAGGGCGCCGCCAGGATGGCCCGCGCGCCCTGCCGCACGGCGAGGGCCAGCGCGTCGTCCGTGGCGGTGTCGCAGGCGTGCAGCGCGAGGACGAGGTCGGGGGCGGCCAGCTCGGGCGAGTCGGCGTTCGCGGCGATCTCCCCCGCCACGAAGGACATCCCGTCCAGCCCGAGCTCGGCGGCCAGGGCGGAGTTCCGCGTGGCCATCGACTCCCGCTGGTCGACGCCGACGGTGCGCACGGCGTGCCCGGCCGCGGTCAGGTACGAGTGCGCGGCCATCGTGAGATAGGCGTTGCCGCACCCGAGGTCGAGGACACGCAGCGGGCGCCCGTCGACGGCCAACCGGCGCACCACCGGGTCGACCTGGCGCAGGAAGGCGTCCACCTGGCGGCGTTTCGCCGCGTCGGCGCCCAGCGCGGTGAACAGGGGCGCGTCCGGCGGCAACAGGTGCTGCGCCGCCCGGTCGTGCGTGAGGGCTTCGGCGACAGCCAGTTCCGTGTGCACCTGGGCCTCACCGCGCTTGGTCACCCGCAACTGCACCACCCGGTCGGCCGCCTGCACGTGCCACGACCCGAACGGCTCGGCGAGCAGGGCGTCGACGACCCGGCTCACGTCGTCCGGCCCCACCGGCCGGGTCACCGGCGCCGAACCCGGCGCGGTGAGCACCTCCTGCACGACGTCCCCCCGGCCCGAGGACACGACCCTCAGCTCGGCGCGCGACCACGCCGGGACGCCCGTGCGGCGGCGCCCGGTGGCGACGGCCCGGACCAGGCCCGGTGAGGTCATCAGCGTGCGCAGCGCATCCAGTGCGGGGGCGAGCGGCTCAGGCATCAGTGCAGGTGCTCCCCGAAGAACGCCTCGATCCGCCGCCAGGCGTCGGCGGCCTGTTCCGGCCGCGGGCCGATGCCCATGATGCGCACGTACGGGCGCAACAGCCGGGGCGCGTTGTCGGCGTCGTTGAGGAAGGAGTGCCCGGCGCCCGGGTACTCCTTCACGTCGTGCGGCACGTCCAGCCGGGTGAGCACGGCCTCGATCTTGGCGGCGGCCCCCTTCAGCGACGGGTCCGCCGCGCCGTAGCTGGCCACCACCGGGCAGGCGCCGGCCAGTTCGGCGTCGAGGCCCTTGCGCTGCAGGGGACCGTAGTTCACCGCGGCCGCGTCGAACCCGGCGTTCGCGGTGGCCAGCGCGAACCCGCCGCCCATGCAGAACCCGATGGACCCCACCGCGCCCGTGCACCGCGGCGAGGCCACCAGCCACCGCCGGGCCGCCTCGATGTCGGCGTAGGCCCGGCCCGAGCCGGAGAACATCGAGCGCAGCGTGCCGAGCATGCAGCGCCGGGGCCCGCCCTGCGCGTACAGGTCGGGCATCAGGGTCAGGTAGCCGGCCGCCGCCATCCGCTGGGCGTGCCGGTGCATCACGTCGTCCGCGCCGAACACCTCGAACAGCAGCACCACCCCGGGCCAGGGCCCCTCGCCGGCCGGGGTGTACAGGACACCGTCGAGCCCGCGGGAGATCCCGCTCACACCGACACGGGTCAGATCGACGGTCGTGCTCGGGGGGGTCATCTCCCCAGTCTCCACCACGGCCGCCGGTAACGTGGGCGTGACCGGCCCGCACCCCGCGCGTCACACGCGCTGGGCACCGTAAGGGGGCCCTGGAACCGGGGCACCGACGGACGGGTGAGAGGGACGGGAGGTGGCGGTGACTGCCGCATCGGTCGCTGCCTTCAACGCACTCCCCGAGGGCGAGGCCCTGGCCGCCCTGCAGACCTGCCTGCACTCCACCGACTGGGCGTCCGCCGTCCTGGGCGGGCGGCCCTACCCCGACCGGGAGAGCCTGCTGGCCACGGCCTACCGCTTCGGCCTGGCCCTCGACGACGCCGGTCTGGAGTCGGCGTTGTCCAAGCACCCGCGGATCGGCGAACGGCCCACCGGCGCGAGCGCGGACGCCGAGCACAGCCGCCGCGAGCAGGGCGGGGTGGACGCCGCCGACGCCGAGCTGACCGAGGCGTTGCTCGCCGGGAACGTGGCCTACGAGGAGCGGTTCGGCCGGGTGTTCCTGATCCGGGCGGCGGGCCGGTCGGGGCACGACATCCTCGAGGCGCTCCACCAGCGCCTGACCCACGACGACGAGTCCGAGGCGGTCGTCGTCCGCGACCAGCTGGCCCAGATCGCCCAGCTGCGCCTGGAGGCCCTGCTGAAAGAGCTGGACCACCCCATCGAGGAGGCCCGATGACGAGCCTGTCGACCCACGTCCTGGACGCCGTGACCGGCACCCCCGCCCGCGGGATGAGCGTGCAGCTGGACGGCGGTGAGCAGGGGGTGACCGACGACGACGGCCGGTACCGGTTCGACACGCCGCCGGCGCCGGGCCCGCACCGCCTGAGCTTCGCCACCGGCGACTGGTTCGCCGCCGCCGGGCGGGAGTGCTTCTACCCGGAGGTCGTGATCACGTTCACCGCCGGCGAAGGGCACCACCACGTGCCGCTGCTGCTGTCGCCGTTCGCCTATTCCACCTACCGAGGGAGCTGACCGCATGGGAATCGTCCTGGGCGCCAACCAGTACGGGAAGGCCGAGGTGCGGATGGTGCACGTCGACAAGTCGACGCCCACCCACGTCATCACCGACCTGAACGTCACCACCCAGCTGCGCGGCGACCTCGCGGCGGCCCACCTGGTCGGCGACAACTCGGCCGTGCTCCCCACGGACACCCAGAAGAACACGGTGTACGCCTTCGCCCGGCAGTACGGCGTGGGCACCCCCGAGGACTTCGCCCTGCTGCTGGGCCGGCACTTCGTGAACTCGGTGCCGGAGATCACCGGCGCCCGGATCGCGATCGACGCCTACAGCTGGGACCGGATCACGGTCGGCGGCGTGGAGCAGCCGACCTCGTTCGTCCGGGGCAGCGGGGAGCGGCGGACGACGATCGTGCAGCTGGACGGCGACGACTTCTGGGTCGTGTCGGGGCTTTCCGACCTGGTGGTGCTGAAGACCGACGGCTCCGAGTTCGTCGGCTTCCCCAAGGACCAGTACACGACATTGCCCGAGGAGACCGAACGGATCCTGGCCACGTCGGTCACCGCGCGCTGGCGCTACAGCGACGAGGCGGCGTACTCCGAGATCTACGCGCCGATCCGCAAGACGCTGATCGAGACGTTCTCGACCACGTACAGCAAGGCACTGCAGCAGACCCTGTACGCGATGGGAAGTGCGGTACTGGAGCAGTTCTCCGAGGTGGCGGAGATCCGGTTGTCGATGCCGAACAAGCACCACTACGTGTGGAACATGGAGCCCTACGGGCTGGACAACCCGTACATCGTGTTCCAGGCGGGTGACCGGCCCTACGGCCTGATCGAGGCCGTGGTCTCGAAGGACGACGCCCCGCCCGCCGGGCGCGCGTGGGACGGCGTGCCCGGGTTCGTGTAGTCAGGCACCCTCGACCAGCGGCACCGCGGGCCGTTCGCCGATGGCCGTGCGGTAGTGCCCGATCAGCTCGTCCCCCAACGCTTCCCAGCTGCGGTGCTCGACGCCGGAGCGGGCGGCCAGGGACATCCGGGCCCGCAGCAGCGGGTCACCGGCGATCGTCGCGACGGCTGCGGCGAGCCCCGCGTCGTCCTCGGGTTCGTAGAGCAGTCCGTTGACGCCGGGGCGGACGAGATCGAGCGGGCCACCGCAGCCCGGGGCCACCACCGGCAGCCCGGAAGCCTGTGCCTCCTGGAGGGTCTGGCCGAAGGTCTCCTCGGTTCCGGTGTGCACGAACACGTCGAGCAGCGCGTAGGCGTCGGCCAGCCGGTCGCCGTCGAGCCAGCCGAGGAACGTGGCGTCCTGCCGGCGCAGCGCCCGTTCGACCGTCGCGCGGGCCGGGCCGTCCCCACCGACCACGAGCTTGACACCGGGGACGTCGGCCAGGGCCGCCAGCCGCTCGACGCGCTTCTCCGGCGCCACCCGGCCGATGTACCCGACGATCGTCTCTCCGTGGGGCGCCATCGCCTTTCGCGCGGCCACCACCCCGGGCGCCACGCGCCGCCCGGGCCGGAAGCGGTCGCCGTCCACCCCGCGGGCCCAGTGCCGCAGCCGCGGCACGGCGTGCGACTCCAGCGCCGACAGCGTCGCGGTGGAGGGGGCCAACGTGAGGTCGGCTGTCGCGTGGATGCGCCGGACCCAGCGCCAGGCCAGCCCCGACAGGGCACCCAGGTGGTAGGTCTTCGCGAAACCGGCCACGTCGGTCTGGAACACCGCCACCGCAGGCAGTTCCAGCCGGGCGGCGGCGCGCGCCCCGCGGGCGCCGAGGACGAACGGGGAGGCGAGGTGGACGACGTCGGGCGCGAACGAGCGCAGGGTGCGGCGCAGCGCGGGCGTGGGCAGGCCCACCGGGAACTGCCGGAACCGCACCGCCGGAACCGTGACCACCGGTGCCCCGGCGTAACTCTCGGGCGCCGGGCCCGGACAGACCACGACGGCGTCGTGGCCGCGGGCCCGCAGGTGTTCGAGCACCCGGCACACGCTGGTGGTGACGCCGTTGCGGGTGGGGAGGAAGGACTCGGTGACCACCGCGACCCGCAGCCGCCGGCCCGGGGCGAGGTTCTGGACGTCGTCGCGTCGCATGGGCCCAGGTTCTCCAGCCCCGGTGACACGCGGGTGGCGCCTGGGCCAGAGGTGGACGACGACTCGGTGCGCGGCGGTGACCGGGGTGTGAACGGCTCGTCGCGAGACCTTTCTCGGCACCTGGAACGGGCCTATCCTCGTGACTGTCTGCAGCAGCACGGGCGCCCGTCGACACCGCGAACCCCGATGGCGAGGTCCCGATGGCCGTTGACTCGAGTTACTTCGTGGACCACTCGTCCACCGCACTGAACCCGACCCTGCGCAAGGCGCTCGAGAACCTGCTCGTCGCCGTCGACGCGGCCGGTCTGGGCGACCACCCGGGCCTCGCGTTCCGGGTCACCGCCGTGCAGGCCGAGCTCACCCGCACCGGCCCGGCGTCGTTCCGGACCCGGCAGGAACTGGCCCGACTGGCCCGCTACACGGCCCGGCTGGCCGGTGACGTGCCCGGCCTGCAGGCCGTGGCGAGCGCGTCGCGGCGTCTCGAGCAGCGGTGCAGCCCAGGCTGATCACCCGTGCGGACGGGTCTCGGATCGACAACGGGCTCGGCCCGAGCCTGCAGCCGAAACCTGGGTAGGGAACAATCTGTGAGGTCCGGGTCGGGCCTCGAGATTGGTGTGAATCCGTGAGCAGCGGTACTGCGGTGGACGGGGTCCACGTGGCCGGGCCGGCCGTCGAGGGCGAGGAACTCGTCCTCACGGACGGGGCCCTGGCCTTCGTGGCCGACCTCGTGCGGACGTTCCGCCCCCGGCGCGACGAGCTGCTCGCGCTGCGGACGGTCCGGCGCGAGGAGTACTCCGCGGCGGGCGGTCCCAACTTCCTGACCGAGACCGAGGGCGTGCGCCAGGACCCGTCGTGGCGATGCGCGGAGGCGCCCGCCGCACTGCGCGACCGGCGCGTCGAGATCACCGGCCCGACCGACGCCAAGATGGCCGTCAACGCGCTGAACGCCGGTGCGAAGGTGTGGCTGGCCGACCTGGAGGACGCGAACACCCCGCACTGGCGCAACGTCGTCGGCGGGCAGGTCACGCTGTGGCACGTCGCGCGCCGGTCGCTGGAGTTCACCCAGGCCGACGGCAAGCACTACGCCCTGAACCCGGAATCGGCGACGACGACCGTCGTCCGGCCGCGCGGCTGGCACCTCGACGAACGGCACGTGCAGGTGGACGGCGCCCCCGCCGTGGGGGCGCTGGTCGACTTCGGGCTGCACTTCTTCCACAACGCGCACCAGCTCGTCGAGCGCGAGGCGGGCCCTTACTACTACCTGCCGAAGATGGAGAGCTATCTCGAAGCCCGGCTCTGGGACGAGGTTTTCACGTACGCGCAGGAAAAGCTCGGCATCCCGGTCGGGACGGTCCGGGCCACCGTGCTGATCGAGACGCTGCCCGCCGTGTTCCAGATGGAGGAGATCCTCTACGAACTGCGCCGGCACATCAGCGGGCTGAACGCGGGCCGCTGGGACTACCTGTTCTCGGCCATCAAGACGCTGCGCGACGCCGGCCCGCGGTTCGTGCTGCCCGACCGCGCCTCGGTGTCGATGACGGCGCCGTTCATGCGCGCGTACACGGAACTGCTGGTCTCGACCTGTCACCGGCGGGGTGCGTTCGCGATGGGCGGCATGGCGGCGTTCATCCCCAGCCGCCGCGACGCGGAGGTGAACGAGCGGGCCTTCGCCCAGGTGCGGGCCGACAAGGAGCGCGAGGCCGGCGACGGGTTCGACGGTTCCTGGGTCGCGCACCCCGACCTGGTGCCCGTGGCGCTGGCGGTCTTCGACGCGCAGCTCGGCGAGAGGCCCAACCAGCTGGACCGGCTGCGCGACGACGTCTGGGTCGAGCGTGACGACCTGCTGAACTTCGCCGCCACCCCGGGCGAGGTGACCGAGGCCGGGCTGCGGGTCAACGTGTCGGTGGCTCTGCAGTACCTGGGCGCGTGGCTCGACGGGCTGGGCGCGGTGGCCATCCACAACCTGATGGAGGACGCCGCCACCGCCGAGATCAGCCGGTCCCAGCTGTGGCAGTGGCTGCGCTACGGCACGGTGCTCGACTCGGGCGCGGTCGTCACCCAGGAGCTGGTGGAGAAGGTCCTGGCCCAGGAGGCGGCAGCGCTGACCGGCACCACCCCGCACCTGGAGGAGGCCCGGGCCCTGTTCGCCAAGGTCGCCCTGGACGAGGAGTTCGCCGACTTCCTCACCCTGCCCGCCTACGACCTGATCGACTGACAGCCCCCACGGATATACGAGGGCGTTTACCGGGCCGTGACCACGGTGGGCGACAATCGCAGGCGTGCCCCTGGACGACGCCTTCCTCGCCGAACTGGCCGACGTCCTCGCGCCCGCCGACGCCCGGGCGGCCCGGTTCACGGGTGAGGCGCCGACCCGGCAACCGGTCCACACGCTGTACGTCCCGGCCGACCTGTTCCGCGCGGGCACCCCGGCGAAGTACGGCGAGCTGGCCTCGGCGCTGCTCGACGAGCACGAGACGTCGCTGGCCGACGCGCTCGCGCTGAGCCCGTCCGAGCTGGTCGAGGTGGTCCCCCGGGTCCGGCACAAGCTGACCTTCCAGCCGGTCGAGGACCTGCGGGTCGACTTCGAGGACGGGTACGGCCTCCGCCCGGACGACGAGGAGGACGCCGCGGCGACCGCGGCGGGCCGCGCGCTGGCCGAGATGGCCGCACCCGCCGTCCCGGAGACCCCCGACGGGCCGTTCACGGCCCCGCCGCTGCTGACCGGGGTCCGGGTCAAGGGACTGCAGCGGGCGACCCGAGACCGGGGGCTGCGCACCCTCGACCTGGTGATCGGCGCGGCCCAGGAGGCCGGCGGCCTGCCGGACCGGTTCGTCGTCACGCTGCCCAAGGTGGGCCACGTCGCGGAGGCGGAGGCCGGCGCGCGCCTGGCCGAGAAGCTGGAGCAGGTGCACGGGCTGCGGGCGGGCGCCGTCCGGCTCGAGTTCCAGATCGAGGTGCCGCAGGCGATCGTCGCCCCCGACGGCACGGCCGAGGTGGCCAAGCTCGTGCACGCGGCCCGGGGCCGGTGCGAGGGGTTGCACTACGGGACGTATGACTTCAGCGCGGCCGCCGGGGTGGTCGCGGGTGAGCAGAGCCTCGAGCACCCGCTGGCCGACCACGCCAAGGCGGTCATGCAGCTGGCCGCCGCGCAGACCGGGGTGCGGGTCAGCGACGGCTCGACGAACGTCGTCCCGACCGGTTCGCCGGACGACGTGGCCGCGGCCTGGGCGCTACACGCACGCCTGGTCGACCGCGGGCTGCGGCGCGGGCTGTACCAGGGCTGGGACCTGCACCCGGGCCACCTGGTCACCCGGTACGCGGCCACCTACGCCTTCTACCGCGAGCAGCTGCGGACGAGCGCCGCCCGGCTGAGGGCGTACACGACCAAGGCGAGCGCCGGCGTCCTGGACGAGCCGGCGACCGCGCAGGCGCTCAGTTCCGCGGTGCTGCGGGGGCTCGACTGCGGGGCCTGCGATGCCGAAGAGGTCTCCGAGGCGACGGGACTGGACCGGGCGGCGCTGCTCGGCCTGGCCCGCCGCGTCGTGTAGGAACAGAAGGAGAGGCCCATGCTCGACCTGGTCTTCAAGGCCCCGCGGGTGATCACCGTCGTCGGTGAGGTCGCGCGCAGCATCGGCGTGCAGGACGGGAAGATCGTCGCGATCGAACCGCTCGAGGCCGGGCTCGAGGCGGAGCAGGTCGTGCAGCTGCGCGACGACGAGGTGCTGCTGCCCGGCCTGGTCGACACGCACGTGCACATCAACGAGCCGGGCCGCACCGAGTGGGAGGGCTTCCACTCGGCGACCCGGGCGGCGGCCGCCGGTGGCGTCACGACGGTCATCGACATGCCCCTGAACAGCATCCCACCGACCACGACGGTCGAGGCGCTGGCGGTCAAGCGGCAGGCCGCCGAGGGAAACGTGTTCGTGGACACGGGTTTCTGGGGTGGCGCCGTACCGGACAACCTCGATCAGCTGCGGCCGTTGCACGACGCGGGCGTGTTCGGGTTCAAGTGCTTCCTGCTGCACTCGGGCGTCGACGAGTTCCCCCATCTGAACACCAAGCAGATGGAGGAGGCCCTGCAGCACATGCACGACTTCGGCGCGCTGATGATCGTGCACGCCGAGAACTCCGACGCGATCGACCGGGCGCCGTCCGCCGAGGGCGAGCGGTACCGGAAGTTCCTGGCCTCCCGGCCGCGCGGGGCCGAGAACATGGCGATCGCCGAGGTGATCGAGGCCGCCCGGTACACCCGGGCCCGCGTGCACGTGCTGCACCTGTCGAGCTCGGACGCGCTGCCCATGCTCGCGAGCGCGCGCCGGGACGGCGTGCTGATCACCGTCGAGACGTGCCCGCACTACCTGAGCTTCTCGTCGGAGCTGATCCCCGACGGCGCGACGCAGTTCAAGTGCTGCCCGCCGATCCGCGAGTCGGGCAACCGGGACCTGCTCTGGCAGGGGCTGAAGGACGGGATCATCGACTGCATCGTGTCCGACCACTCGCCGTCCACGCCCGACCTGAAGCGGTTCGACATCGGCGATTTCGGGGTGGCCTGGGGCGGGATCAGCTCGCTTCAGCTGGGCCTGCCGGCGATCTGGACGCAGGCCAAGGTGCGCGGGTTCTCGCTGGTCGACGTCACCGAGTGGATGGCCGCCCGGACGGCGCGGCTGGCCGGCCTGGCTCGCAAGGGCCGGATCGCGCTCGGCTACGACGCCGACTTCTGCCTGTTCGCCCCCGACGAGGCGTCGGTGGTCGACGCGAGCAAGCTGTACCACCGGCACGCCGTCACGCCCTACGAGGGGCTGCCCCTGGCCGGGGTGGTCCGCCGCACCTGGCTGCGTGGGGAACCGCTCGACCTGACCGAGGGTGCCGTGCCGCGCGGCCGCCTGCTGAGCCGAGGAGACGCATGAGCTCGCCCCTGTCCGAACCGATCGACCTGGCCTCCAGCGCGATCGGGGGCCGCGTCGTCTACGCCAACGACGAGCTGTTCGCCGACCGGCGGCACCTGATCCGCCCCGAGCCGTCGGCCTGGCAGCCGGACACCTACGGCCCGGACGGCAAGATCTACGACGGCTGGGAGACCCGGCGCCGCAGAGACGGCGGGGAGCGCGACTTCGCCATCGTCCGGCTGGGGGCGCCCGGGGTGCTGCGCTCGGTGGTCGTCGACACCGCGCACTTCCGCGGCAACTACCCGCCCTACGCGTCGCTCGAAGGGCTGGCCGGCGAGGGCCACCCGATCGCGCAGGAGGCGCCGGAGGGCGCCTGGACGACGCTGGTGGAGAAGTCGGCGCTGAAGGGCGACAGCGAGAACTCGTTCGACGTCGTCAACCAGAACCGCTGGTCGCACGTGCGGCTGTCGATCTACCCCGACGGCGGCGTGGCCCGGTTGCGGGTGCTGGGCGACGTCGTCCCCGACCCGCGGCTGCTGACCGGCACCGTCGACCTGGCCGCGCTGTGGCACGGCGGGCGGGTCGTGGGCGCGTCGAACATGTTCTACGGCTCGGCGGGGAACCTGATCCGCCCGGGTGAGACCCGCACCATCGGGGAGGGCTGGGAGACGGCCCGGCGGCGGGACGGCGGGCACGACTGGGTGCTGTTCCAGCTCAGCGGCGCGGGCCGCATCCGGCGCGCGGAGATCGATACGACGCACTTCACGGGCAACGCGCCGGGCGAGGTGCGGCTGGTCGGCGTCGACGGCCGGGTCAACGCGCTGGAGGACGCGTCGGCGTGGCACGAGCTGATGCCGCGTACGCGGCTGCGGCCCGACACGCTGCACCGGTTCGTCATCCGGTCGGAGGCCGTGACGCACGTGCGGATGGAGGTGTTCCCCGACGGCGGCATGTCGCGCGTGCGGTTGTTCGGCGAACTCGAACCCGACGCCCTCGAAGGCGTGATGCTGCAGTGGTTGCGCACCGTCCCGTCGTCGCAGCTCAACGAGGTGCTCGGCGCCGTCACGGGGTTGACGGACGAGGAGAACGCGGCGATGCGTCACCGCCGACCGTTCCCTCCCTCAAGCGGCGTGCCCGCAGCTGTGCGAAGCTACCTCCTCGACTGAACGCATGCGGGGACGGCGAGGCCACGGATGAGCATCGAGCCCGACACCAAGGACTGGACCTGGGTCCTCGAACGCCCTTGCGCCGAATGCGGTTTCGACGCTATGAAGCTGCGGCGCGACTGGATGGCGTCGGATGTGCGCCGCTACGCCGCGGACTGGCAGCTGGTGCTGATCCGCCCTGACGTGCGCAGACGCCCGATGCCCGAGACCTGGTCGGCACTCGAGTACGGCTGCCACGTGCGGGACGTGTTCCGCGTCTTCGGTGCGCGCACCGAGATGATGCTGACCGAGCACGACCCCACGTTCCCCAACTGGGACCAGGACGAGACGGCGATCAAGGACCGCTACCCGATCCAGGACCCGGTGGACGTGGCCCGCGAGCTGCTCGAGGCCGCGCAGGTGCTCGCGCACCGGCTGTCCGGGGTCACCGGTGCGCAGTGGTCGCGGACCGGGCGGCGGTCGAACGGCTCGCAGTTCACGGTCGACACCCTGACCCGGTACATGCTGCACGACGTCGAGCACCACCTCTGGGACGTCGGCCGTCCCTGACCTTCCCGGGCTCCGGAGGCCTGTGGATAACTTCGGGAAGGCTCCGTGGGAGCCCCTACCGTGGAACGCATGAGCTTCCTACGGGTGGACACCGAGTCGGTGCTGGGTCTGGTCGCCGCGCTGCGCGCGGCCCAGGCGGAGGCGCGCGCCGTGGCGCGCTCGCCGCAGTTGCTGTGCGACTCGTTCACGGCGGCGGGGGCCGGGCCCGAGGGCGGGGCGGTAGCGGGCGCTGGGGCCGCCTTCGTCGCGGCCTGGGGCGAGGCGCTGGACGACGCCACGCACCAGCTCGAGTGGGTCGCCTCGGCCTTCGAGCTGGTCGTGCAGGCCTACGAGGGTGTCGAGTCCGCGGTGACCGACAGCCTCGTCGGTCGGTCCGTGGGCGCGACGGGCTGAACCCGATGACCACGGGGGGCGTCGCGGCGCACGATGCGGCGGCGGTCGGTGCGCAGGTCGCGCAGCTACGGGTGCAGCTGCAGCGGGCGGCGAACGCGACCGAGAGCATCGCGGCCCACCTGCACACGCTGTCCACCGGCACCGCCCGGGCCGCCGAGGCCGTGCCGAAGGTCGCCGGCGAGTGGCAGGGCCCCGCGGCGAGGGCGGCCTTCGGCCAACTGGTCAGCCTGCGCGACGACCTCGAACGGGTGGCGGGGGCGACGGCCCTGGCCGGCACGGCGGCCCGCCGGCACGCCACGGGTTTGGTCTGGGCGTCGGCCGCACTGCCGGACCTCGAGGCAGGCGCCGACCCGGCGGCGGCGCAGGTGGCCCTCACCCGGGCGCAGGGCATCGCGGCGGAGTCGGCGACCCGCTGCGCGGCGACCCTGCGCACGCTGGCCGGCGGGGCACCCCCGCACCGAGCCGGCCTGCAGGCCGCGATGCACCGGGTGGAGCTGTGGCGGGCCTCGATCGCGCTCGGGGCGACCGAGTCGCTCGTCGGGCTCGGGCTCACGGCGCTGCTCCTCTCTCCGGTCCCCGGGCTGACCGGCCCGAACCTCGCGGGACAGTTGGCCGAGACGAACCCCGGCGAGCTGTTCGACGCCGTGACCGACCGGAAGTCGTGGCAGAGCGACCCGGCCCGAGCCGTCGGTCACCTACTGCCTGACCTGATCGCCGCGGCCTTCAGCGGTGGGGCGTCCGGAGCGGCCAGCGCGGCCACCCGCACCCGGACGATCGTCCGGCTCGAGGCCCAGGCGGGCGCCGAGGCCGCGCTCCGGCAGAAGGCGCAGGACGTCGCGCTGGCCACGCTCAAGGCGGAGGCCGGCAGCGCCCGCAAGCAGCTCGTCGACGAGGCGGCGGACGCGGCCGATCGGCGCGTGCTGGCCCAGCCCGGGAAGGCGTGGCGCGGCGACGGCGAGCTGAACCTCGACCCGCTGGAGAACGCCCGGGTGGACGTCCTCTACGCGCGGATGCAGGCGATCGAACCGCAGGTCACGGCCCGGCTCCAACAGATCGAGAAGCAGGTCGACGCCCACCTCGTGGGCCTGGAGAACCGGGTGAAGGAGGCCGAGTCGCTGCGGCGTAAGGTCGCCACCTGGGGTGGCTCGGTCGATGCGTTGCGGGGGGTCAACGACATCCTGCGCTACACGTTCATCCTGCCCGAGGGTAGCTACGTGGCCGAGGCCGGCCAGGTGGCGAAGTTGTTGAGCGAGAGCGGCTATCACCTCGAGAAGGCCCCCTCGACATGGCTGGGGTCCGGCTACAAGGGAGTCAATTCGACCTGGGTCGACGCGGGCACCGGAGCGAAGTTCGAGGTGCAGTTCCACACCAGGGCGGGTCACCTGGCCAACCTGGCGACGCACCCCTGGTACGAGAGGATCCGCCTGCCCTCGACTCCGCCCGCCGAGAAGGCGCTCCTCCAGGCCAGGTCGGACGCGGTGTACGAGCTGATCGACCGGCCACCGGGTGTTGAGGTCCTCGGCCCGAAGAAGACCGGTCCGGGGCTCACGGTCCCGAAGCCCCAGCCCGAGCCCGTCGTCCCGCCCGTGGACACCGCCCTGTCCGACGCCGTCCTCGCCGGTGCGGCGGCCGGTGCGGCGACCGCGACTACCGCCAATGCCGCCTCGACCGGCGCTGACCGATGAGCGCCGAGCCGGTATACCAGCGGTATACTCCTGACGTGGCGGATACGACGATCAAGGTGGACAAGGCCGTACGCGACCGGCTGGCGATCCTCGCTGCTGAGCGCGGCACCACCATCCGTGATCTGGTCGCCGAACTGGCGGGAGTCACGCCGACGGAGGCGGAGAACCAGGCCCGCTACGAGAAGGCGGTCGCCTACGTGCGCGCGCACCTGTACCCCGGCTTCAACGAGGAGGACGCGCGGGCAGGAGACGAGATGTGGGCGATGCTCGACCAGATGGCCGAAGATCGGGCCCGACGATTGGCGATCGAACGGCAGCCTGGTCCGTGACCGCCTGGACGCAGCCACCAGCCCGACCCGTAATCCTGGACGACACAGCCCTTCTCGCGCTGGGCGCCGGGCATCAGCTTCTGTCCGGAGTGGTCGCGCGGGCGCATCTGGACGTCGGCCACGTCGTGTACGCGCCGGCCATGTGTGTGTTCGCCGCGACGTCGTCCCGACCCGCTCTGGGCGACCACATCGGCGGTCTCGTCGCCATCAGGATCATGGATCTCGGTCTCGCCGACGCACTCGGTGCCGCCGCGGCCGTCGCCGCCGGAGTGCCCTGGGAGCGGGCGCATGCCCTGACAGCTGCGCGCCCCAGCGCGCAGTGGCCGGAGGGCCTGACCGTCCTCAGCCACGATCCGGTCCCCTACCGCCGCTTCGGTCTCGAGGTCGTCGACATCGGCTGATGCTTCGCTCCCAGGTGGGGCGCCTAGAGTGCCGGGCGATGGACACGAGCGTGATCGAGCCCCGGCGCCTGAAGCAGGAGATCTGGCTGGTCCTCGGGCTGAGCCTGGGCCAGTCGGCGGTCTACTCGATCATCAGCCTGAGCGCGAAGCTGACCGCCGGGAAGCCGCTGGCCCAGCAGATGTCAACACTGAACAGCTCGCAGAGCGTCCGCCCCTACCTCGACCTGACCTACCAGCTGACCGGGATCGTGTTCACGATCGTCCCGGCCCTGCTGGCCATCTGGCTGCTGGCCGCGCAGGTCCCCAACGTCCGCGCGGCGCTCGGCCTCGACGGCCGGCAGCCCGGGTACGACGTCCTGGCCGCGCTGGGGCTGACGGCGCTGATCGGCATCCCCGGCCTCGGTCTCTACTACGTGGGGCGGGCGCTCGACCTGACCACGACGATCGTCCCGGCGAACCTGAACGACTACTGGTGGACGGTCCCCGTGCTGATCCTCCAGGCGGTCAAGAACGCCTTCCTCGAGGAGGTCGTGGCGGTCGGCTACCTGGTCACCCGGCTGAAGCAGCTGAACTGGCCGCCGGCCGCGCAGGTCGCGGCGAGCGCGCTCCTGCGCGGCAGCTACCACCTGTACCAGGGCATCGGGCCGTTCGTCGGCAACGCGGTGATGGGCGTCGTCTTCGCCGAGTGGTTCCGGCGCCGTCAACGGGTGATGCCGTTGTTCCTGGCCCACACCCTGCTCGACGTGTTCGCCTTCGTCGGCTACGCCGCGCTGCGTCACCTCGGGCTGCTGGACACCCTCGGGCTCACCTGAGCGTCCGTGGTCAGGGCCGGTTCGAGGTCGACGGGCACCTCGCCCGAGGGGACGGCGGCGGCGGCCGGGTCGACGTCGTCCACCACCTGCTGCGGGTCGGGCACCCGCCCGCTGCGCAGCAGCGTGAGCGCCACGGCGGCGGTGAGCAACGAGGTCAGGCCACCGAAACCGATCGTCCACCGGGCCCCGAAGGTCTCGCCGATCCACCCGATGATCGGGGCGCCGATCGGCGTCCCGCCCATGAAGATCGCCATGTAGAGCGCCATCACGCGCCCGCGCAGCTCGGGCGCGACCGACAGCTGGACGGTGGCGTTGGCCGCGGTCATCACGGTCAGCGCCGACAGTCCGACCGGCACCAGCAGGACGGCGAAGCTCCAGTAGGTCGGCATCACCGACGCGACGAGGGCCGAGACGCCCAGCGCGACAGCGGCTCCGGCGACGAGGTGGATGCTGGGCTTGGACCGCCGGGCCGCCAGCAGGGCCCCGGACAGCGAGCCGATCGCCATCACCGAGCCGAGCAGCCCGTACTGGCCGGACCCCTTGTCGAACACGAGGCGGGCCATCAGCGCGGTCGTCACCTGGAAGTTCATCGTGAACGTGCCGATCATCCCGACGATGCCGAGCAGCAGCAGGATGTCGGAGCGGTGCCGCACGTAGGCGAGCCCGTCGCGCACCGAGCCACGTTTACGAGAGGCGTTGGGCGACAGCAGGAGCCGGTCGAGGTCCATCCGCGACAGCTGGATCACGACGGCCGCGAAGCTGACGGCGTTGATCAGGAAGACCGGGCCGGTGCCGCCCAGCCAGTGGATCAGCAGGCCCGCGACGGCCGGGCCGATCAGCCGGCCGCCGTTGAACGACGCGCTGTTCAGGCCGACGGCGTTGGGCAGGTCCTCGCGGGGGACGAGCTCGGACACGAAGGTCTGGCGGGCCGGGCCGTCGAGGGCGGCGACCGTCCCGAGGCCGAACGCGAGCGCGTAGACCATCCACAGCTGAGCCATGTCGGTGACCACCAGCACCCCGAGCAGGGCGGCCAGCAGGCCCATCCCGACCTGGGTGCCGATCAGGATGCGGCGCCGCGAGAACCGGTCGACGACCGATCCGGCGAACGGCGCGAAGAGCAGCATCGGCGCGAACTGCAGGCCGGTGGTGATGCCGACGGCCACGCCGGAGTTGTCGGTCAGGACGGTCAGGACCAACCAGTCCTGGGCGACTCGCTGCATCCAGGTGCCGACGTTCGACACCACGGAGCCGGCGAGCCAGAGCCGGTAGTTCGGGTGGTTCAGAGCCTTGAAGGTGGGGCTCACTCGGTGGCGATCCTCCTCATGATCTCGGTCGCGTCGGCGAGCACCGCGCGTTCGCGGTCGTCGAGGGCGGCCAGTCGCATGCCCAGCCAGGCGTCACGGCGACGCCGGGTCTCGTCGACGGCCGCGTGCCCGGCCGCGGTCAGCTCGACGAACGCCTGCCGCCCGTCGTCCGGGTCCCGGCTGCGCGTCACCAGCCCGCGGTCGACCAGATGGGCGACCGTCTTGGTCATCGACGGCGGCTGCACGCGCTCGAACTCGGCCAGCGCCTTCAGCGTCGCCCGCCCCCGCCGGTCGAGCGCCGCCAGCAGGCTGAACTGGGTGTCCGTCAGCTCGGAGTCGGCCTTCTCGGCCCTGACCCGCCTGGCCAGCCGCAGCAACGCGACCCTCAGGTCGGCCGCCGTCAACTCGTTCACGGTAACCCGAACTAATTAGCCTGTCTAACTATTTCCCGCGGCCCGGGGGGCAGCGGTTACGCGCCGTGGGAGGGTGGGCCCATGGCGCTGACGTGGGAGCAGGTCCTGGCCTGGCGCACCGAGCGGCAGTTCCTCACCCGGCTGGACGGCGCCGACGCCACCGCGGTCGCCCGTCGCCTGGCCGGGCTCCAGGCCCAGGTGCCGACGTCCGCGGCGCTGCAGGTCGCCGTCCGGCAGGCCACGCCCGACCTGCAGGCCGCAGCGGCCGGCCTCGCTGACCGCAGCCTGATCCGGACGTGGGTGATGCGCGGCACCCTGCACCTGCTGCCCACCGTCGTCGCCCCCGCCTACCTCAGCCTGCTGGCGCACGCCCGCAGCTGGCACAAGGGGTCGTGGCAGAAGACGTTCGTCCGGGTCGACCAGGTCGACACGCTGGCCGCGGCGGTGACGGACGCGCTGGCCGGCGGCGCCGCGCTGACCCGCGACGAGCTGGTGGCCCACGTGCAGGAGTCGACCGGTGACGCCGACCTGGTCGAACACCTCGCCTCGGGCTGGGGCACGATCCTCAAACCGCTCGCCTGGCAGGGCATCCTGTGCAACGGCCCGTCGGACGGCGGGCGCGTCACCTTCACGGCGCCCCGCACCTGGTCCCCCGCCTGGACCGGGCTGCCGGCGCCCGGCGACGCCGCGCCCGTCGTCATCGACGCCTACCTGGGTGCCTACGGGCCCGCGTCGCCGGAGTCGTTCGACCAGTGGCTGATCCGCGGCGTGACGCCGAAGAAGGCTCTGCGGGGCTGGTTCTCGCGGTTGCAGGACGCCGGCACCCTGGTCGAGGTCGACGTGGAGGGCCAGCGGCTGCTCGCCCGGGCCCACGACGTCGACGCGTTGCAGGCCGCTCGGCCGCACGGCACGGTCCGGCTGCTGCCCGGTTTCGACCCGACCGTACTCGGCCCGGGTACCTCCGATCCGCACGTCGTCCCCGTCGACCACCGCGCCGACGTGAGCCTGGCCGGCGGCTGGATCGCCCCGACCGTGCTGCGCGACGGCGCCGTGGTCGGCACCTGGACCCTCGGCCCGCTCGGGGTCCGACCGTTCGCCCCGTTCAACAAGGCGGACAAGGCGGCGCTGAGGGCCGAGACCGACCGGGTCGCCGCGATCATCGGCTGAGCTCTCAGATCAAGATCATGTCTCACTGAGCGTCGGTCGGCCCCGCTCCCGGTGACCGGAATCCGACGCCGGGCGAGACATGAACCTGACCTCGGCTCACCGCTGGGTAGTCTGACGTCGTGACCTCCACCCCGAGCGACCCCCGTGGCGAGGCCCCGCTGCCCGGGGTGAAGACCGCCCCCGTCGACGGGTCGCTGCCCTACTCCGCCCAGCGCCCGCCGGTCGCCGTGGGCACGCTGATCTGGCTGGTCCTGCTGGTGGTCACGTTCCTCGACCGCGAGAACCTGAGGCACGACGGCCACGGCTGGTGGGTCTGGACGTGCCTGGCCGGGGTGGTCCTCGGAGTGGTCGGCTTCGCCATGGTCCACAACATGACCCGCGACGACCGCGCCTGACTCAGCCGAACGCCTCGTCGAGCAGGGCCGCGTTGGCGGTGGCCGGGTCGACCAGCGCCTCCTCGACGACGCCGCGCAACGCCCAAGCCCCGGACACCCAGCACAGGCCGCGGGCCAGACCGCCCAGGGTGGCGGCGTGCACCACGGAATCGCTGACCCACCAGTCGACCTCGTGCCCGTCGACCACCAGTGCGTCGTGCTCGCACCACGTGGCGGGGCCCCCGGGCAGGAGGTGGGTGACGCCGGGCGGGACCGGCTGCTTCACCCCGGAGGAGGAGACCACTCCGGGCACCAGCTCACCGACCAACGGCAGGTCGAACAGTTCGGCCAGCGCGCCGGCCGAGTCGGCCGGCGCGGGCAGGCCGCAGCCGACGTCGGGACGTTGCAGGTACATCGGCGACTCGAGCACGACGGCCTCGTCGGCGTCGACGACCTGGGTACCGGCGATGTCGGGTCGCGGGTCGAGGCCGCGCACCCGGGGCGGTGGCGCGGGCCAGCGCAGACCGGCGTCGGCCAGCTCGGCGAACCGGCGCAGGAGGCGGAGCAACAGAGGCAGGGGTACGTACCGGGCGGGGTCGGCCAGCCGGTCGAAAACGGTTGAGGCGACGCCCGCATCGACGTCGGACAGACCGGTCACCACGCCCAGCGCCGACTGGGCGGGGCGGTCCAGCGCGGCCAGCCAGGCGGGGGCGGGCGGCAGCAGCTCGGCCAGCCCGTCGGTGGCCCCCTCGGCAGCCACGACCCCACCACCGTCGGGGGAGGAGAACCGGTCCCGCAGCCACCAGGCCGTATAGGGCAGGACGTCGACCGCCACCCCTGCGGCCACCGCGCGGCACCGGCCGACCAGCGCCGCACGCGTCGCGGGCTCGGCGGCCACCGCGGCGACCACCTCGGGCAACGCGTCCGGGGCCACCGCGTCGAGGTCGCGCACGGCCAGCAGCTCGGGCACGCTGACCGGGCCGACGTCCGGGTGACCACCCTGCGTGCCGGCCGCCCGCACCCGGTCGAGCACGTACTCGCACCAGTCGTCCCAGCCCTCGAGCAGGTCCGCGGGCGAGCCCGCCTCGACGGGCGCGTCCGGTTCGACCGGGACGTCGGCCGCCCGGACCAGGGCCGGCCCGTCGAGCACGCCGACCGCCGCCAGAACGTCTGCACCCCAACGACCCTCGACCTCGGCTGCGACCAGGCCGATCTCGTCCGGGTCGAACCAACGCGCCGCACGGCTGCCCGGCCGGGCCAGGGCCCCGGCCGGGGCGGGTTCGCCCTCGGAGTCGGTCAGGGCCAGGTCCGCCAGCCACGGCAGCTCCCCCGGGGTCAGCTCCCCGGCCGAGACGGCTCCCTGCACCAGGGTCAGGACCGCGTCGGCCAGCGGCAGGCGCGGCTCGAGCGGGTCGAACGGCTCGTCCTCGTCGTCGGCCGACGCCTCGACCGCCGTGCGGACGACGTCCAGCTCCAGCAACGCCCGCGGGCCGGCCGGCACCGCACCCAACCGCTCCAACAGGGGGTGGGCCGCCTCCGGGTGCACGACCCGCGCGCCGAGCCGGGCCAGCGCCGCCGACACCTCATCCGTACCGGCGGCCAGCACCAAACCTCTTGCCCCCCGGGCGATCTCGCCCCCCGCCAGCGGGACCGGCAGTGACCCGAGCGCCTCCCGCACCAGCGGGTCCACGGCCAGCGGGTCGAGCGCCGCGTACAGCTCACGCCAGCGACCCGGGTCCGGATCGGCGGGCAGCGCGTCGACCACGTCGGACAGCTCCAGTTCGCGGACCCCGACCTGCCGGAGCACGACGCGCGCGGGCCGCGACGCCGGCACCAGCCCGGCCAGCCGCGGCGCCAGCACCCGGGTCAGCGTCTCGTCCGCTCCGGCCGCCCCGGCGATCGTGACCGCGTCCCGCGGGGCCAGCGGGGCGCCGTCCTCGACGGCGGTGAGCAGCTTCGTCCCGGGCAGGACGCGGTCGAGGGCGGCCCGCAGGGTGCCGTCGACCGCACCGGCGGGCAACCCGGTCGGCACGTAACGCCAGGCGGGATAGCCGTTCTCGGCCAACTCGGCGAGCAGCTCGGCGTACGCCGCCGCGGCCTCCCCCAGCACGGCGTCGGTCAGCGGACCGGGCGCGACGTGCCGCCGCGACGGCTCCAGCGGGACGGTCGCCACCAGCAGCGCGGGCCACGGCAGCGGCTCCTCGCACGGCGTCGGTGCGTGCAGCACCGGTGGGACGCTCGGGAACGGCTCGGCGCCCGGCTCTCTCGGTACCGCCCAGGCGACCTGCCAGCCCGTCCGGGCCCGCTCCTCGACGGGCCGGTCGACCAGCAGTTCCGGCGCCAGCACCCCCTCGCGACGCAGGACCCGCCAGCGTGACTCGACGTCCGACAGGTCACGCGGCGGCTCACCGTCGACCTCGACCCGCACGGAACCCAGCGCCGGCAGCGCGAGCAGCAGGGCGTCGTCCAGCTCCGCGAGCTGCCGGGCGACCAGATCGGCCGCCACCCCGTCGCGCAACGGCAGCACGACCACCGTGTCGTAGCCCGCCGGGACCGCGGCCGAGGCCGGGAACGGCAGCCGCAGCACCGGGACGTGTCCCTCGCGCCGGCGCACCTCGTCGGCGAGCCCGGCATCCCCGGTCGCCTCCACCAGCGCCCGCGTGTCGGCCGCCGAGAACCGCACTCCCCCGGCCCGTCCCACCACCGCGGGCTCGTCGCTGACCGCCAGCACGGCGGCGAAACCCACGCCGAACCGGCCGACGGTCGGCTCCGCGTCGCGCTTCGCGGACGCGCGCAGCGTGGCCAGCGCCGAGACGCCGGCCGCGTCGAGCGGTGTGCCCGAGTTGGCGGCCACGAGGACCGGCCCGGTGTCGTCGCGGGTCAGCCTCAGCAGCAGCCGGCCGGGCTCACCGGCGCGGGCGGCGGCGTCGGCGGCGTTCTGGGCCAGTTCCACCAGGACCCGGTCCCGGTAGCCACCGGTGACCAGGTCCTCCTCGGCGTTCGCGTCCTCCCGGAACCGGGCCGGCGACGCGGCCCAGGCCGCGAGGACCCGCTCCCGCAGGTCACCCGTGTCGAACGGGTCCTCGGTCACGACTCCGGCGACTGATCAGCCTCGGCGATGCCGGGCTCCGGGGTGGGCAGCACGGGCGGAGCCGGCGGCTCGTCGGGCTCCGGCAGGCCGGGGACGTCCGGGCCGGGCTCGACCGGCGTCGGCTCGTCCGGCACCGGGACGACGGGTTCCGGGATGTCGGGCCCCGGCTGGACCGGAGGCTGGGTCGCCTCCGGGACGACGGCCTGCGCGACCTCCGCCTCGACGACCTCCGCCTCGGCGACCTCCGCCTCGGCGATGTCGGCTTCGATCTCGGCGACGGGCTCGACGGCCAGCACGGCCTCCGCCTCGGCGATCTCGGCGACGGGCTCGTCCAGCGGTTCCAGGTCGGCCGCAGTCACCTCGTCGATCAGGCTCTCGTCCAGGATCACGGGGGGCAGCGGCTCGGGGACGGGAAGCTGCAGGTCGGTCTCGCTGTGGGCGCCACACCCGTGGTCGGCAGTGACGACCCGGCCGTCCGACGGCGACCACTCGTTCGCGCAGACCCCGAAGTCCTGCCGCAACAGGCCGCTCAGGGACACGAAATACCCGCAGCTCACGCAGGGCGCGCTGGCCTGGATGGCCACGTCCGAGGTCGGCCCGCCGGCCGAGGCGTGCCAGCGTTCGGCGGCCGCCCGCACACCCTCGGGGCCCAGTACCCGCTCCCGGCCGAGGCCGAGCTCCCAGAACAGCTGCTGCTCGTCGTCCGTCAGCTCGGCGTCGTCGGTGACCTCGTAGCCGGGCACCAGGTACGGGTCGTCGGGCTTGTAGGGCAGCTCGTCGCCGGGGCCCAGGTCGCCGGGGGCCAGCCGGTCGGACCACGGCACCCACTCGGGGGCCAGCACGGCCTCGGCCTGCGGCAGCAGCACGACCTCGCAGACCGTGGGGTACTCCTGCCCCGCGGGCCGGGCCAGCGATACGGCCCAGCCCCAGCCGCGGTACCCGGGCATCAGGGCCGCGAAGGTGTGCACGGCCAGGCCGCCGGCCTCGACCGAGACGCCCGTGTGCTCCCCGACGGCCTCGGCGCCGGCGGTCTCGACCGCCGCCTCCCGGGCCAGATCCACGGCCGCGGCGCTCACGTCGTCCAGCACCGGCGCAGCCGCAGGCTCCTCGGGCTCGACGGCGGGCTCGACGGCGGCCTCGACGTCAGGCTCGACGACCGCCTCGGGCGAGGCGACCGCCGCTACGGGCGGGGCGTCGCCGACCGGGGTCTGCTGTTCGGGCACCTGGACAGGTTCGACCTGCTCAGGAGCCTCCTGAACCGTTTCCGGGGCGTCGCTGCTGGAAGACACGTCACCGATTCTCCCCCATCTCCGGGCGAGTCCGAACCACGAGCGGCGGCGTGCCGGGTCGCCGCTCAGGCTTCCAGGTTGTCGGCCACGGCGCGCAGCACCGTGGCGACCTTCGAGGCCTGCGACCGATCGGGGTAGCGACCGCGCCGGAGGCTGTTGCTCACGCCGTCCAGCAGCTTGATCACGTCCTCGATGACGACGGTCATCTCCTCCGGCGGGCGCCGCGTGGCCTTGGCGACGGAGGGCAGGGGGTCGAGGACGCGCACGGAGAGGGCCTGCAGGCCGCGACGACCCTCGGCCACGCCGAACTCGATCTTCGCACCGGGCTTGAGCGTCTCGGTGCCCGCCGGCAGCGCCGAGGCGTGCACGAACACCTCACCACCGTCGTCGTTCGAGGCGAACCCGAACCCGCGCTCGGCGTCGAACCACTTGACCTTGCCTGTAGGCACGTCCGTTCCCCTGTCTGGGCTTCACACACTGCTGCTGAACCACACGGCGTACCTCAGCAGTACCCAGCGTATCGCTCCCCCACCGCGCGTCGCCTGCCCGTTATGCAGGGAAAGTGCTCGCAAGCCAGCTCGGGAAGGCGGTCAGGTCGGGCAGGACGACGTCCGCCCCGGCCTCGTGGAGGGCCTGCGAGGACGTGGGGCCGGTGGCGACGGCGACCGCCAGGGCGCTCGCCACGCGCGCGGCCTCGACGTCCCCAGGGTGGTCGCCGACGTACACCGTGGCGTCCTCCAGTTTCAGCCGCACGCCCTTGGCGCCCGCGAACAGGTCGCCGACCACCAGGTCGGGCGCGTGCGGACCGGCGTGGAGACCGACCGTCGTCAGGACCTCCTCGACCCCCGCCTGCGTCTTGGCCGAGATCACCAGTACGCGACCACCGGCGGACCGGACCGCCGCGATCGCGTCGAGGGCACCGGGCAGCAGCTGGACCATCCGGGCGCCCAGGGTCGGGTACACCGTGCGGTAGTGGGCCACGGCCTCGTCGGCGTCGAGCTGCGGGGCGAGCGCCTCGACGGTCGCGCGCAGCGGGATGCCGATGTAGGGCCAGACGTCGTCCCGGGTGAGCGCGGGCGCACCGGGGATCTCGGCGAACGCGGCCTGGAAGGTCGCGACGATCCCTGCGGCGGAGTCGACCAGGGTCATGTCCAGGTCGAAACCGACGGTCAGGGGCGCGGACATACGCCCAGCATCGCAGTCCGGCCGCGAGTGGAACGTTCTGCCCCGTTACGGGCGCTGAAGCACCTCTTACGGGGCAGAACGTTCCACTCGGCGAACAAGGCCGAGTCAGGCCCCCGTCAGCTCGTCGTAGTCGACCTCACCGCGGCGCAGCTGGGGTGACGTGGCGTAGGTGACGCCCCACAGCACGACCCCGATCAGGAGCAGGACGCCGGCGATGACGTACTGCTCCGTCGCCCGCGGGGTCAGCGGCGAGGCCAGGAACGCGCAGCTGAGAGCGCCCAGCACGGCGACCGGGGTCGGAGTGCGGAAGTGGTCGTGCTCCACCGGGTCGCGGCGCAGCACGAGCACGGCCACGTTGACCACGGTGAACACGAGCAGCAACAGGAGTGACGTCGTCCCGCCGAGCTCGCTCAGCTCGCCGACGAAGGTGACCAGGCCGAGAGCGAGGAGGGTCGTCACACCGATCGCCACCCAGGGTGTGCGGCGGCCGGGGTGGACGCGACCGAGGACGGCGGGCAGCACCCGCTCGCGGGCCATGCCGTAGAGCAGGCGGCTGGCCATCAGCATGTTGATCAGGGCCGTGTTGGCCACCGCGAACATGGCGATGACAGCGAACAGACCGAGCGGGAAGTCCGGGGCGCCGGCCTCGACCACCTTCAGCAGCGGGGTGTCGCCCTCCCCGAGCTCGTCGAGCGGGACGAGGGCGACCGAGGTGACGGCTACGACCAGGTAGATCACCCCGGTCAGGGCGATGCCGGCGATCAGGATGCGCGGGAAGGTCCGCGTCGGCTCGCGGGTCTCCTCGGCCATGTTCACGGCGTCCTCGAAGCCGATCATGGCGAACAGCGCGATAGCCGTGGCGGCCAGGACCGCGCCGAGCACCGACTCGTCGCCGGCCAGGTCGAAACTCAGGGCCCGCGACCAGTCGCCGTTGCCCCCGCCCAGCGCCCAGGCCCCGATCATGATGACGATCAACAGGCCACTGAGCTCGACGCAAGTGAGCACGACGTTCGCCTTCACACTCTCCCCGACCCCCCGGAAGTTGACCGCGGCGACCAGCGCGATGAAGGCGAGCGCGACCAGGGTGATGCCGATCCCGTCGGCGAGGTCGAGGTCGAACGCCTCGGCGAGGTTCGCGGCGAACGCCCGGGCGGCGGTGGACGCCGAGGTGATGCCCGAGGACATCACGGCGAACGCGACGACGAAGGTCAGGAAGTGCACGCCGAACGCCCGGTGCGTGTACAGCGCGGCGCCCGCCGCCCGCGGGTACTTGGTGACGAGCTCCAGGTAGCTGAGCGCGGTCACCATCGCGACCGAGAACGCGGCCAGGAAGGGCGCCCAGGCCGCGCCGCCCACCTCGCCGGCGATCCGGCCGGTGAGCGCGTAGATACCGGTACCGAGGATGTCGCCGACGACGAAGAGCAGCAGCAGCTTGGGCCCGATCACCCGATTCAGCTCGGTCCCGCCCCCGGGTTCCTGCGTCGTCCCCTGCTCGGTCGATGACATCGGCGGCCTCCTGCTCGGGCGAACGGCTCGGGGAACGGATGTCACTCCAGGGTGACGAGGAACCTCACGACCGGCCAGCGGAGCCACCGTCCGCCTGGCAGCCCGTGATCAGGGGCTGGTGAGCCCGCGACGTTCCAGCAGCGGCTCGATCCGCGGCGGGCGGCCCCGGACGGCGGCGAACGCCTCCATCGGGTCCACCGCACCACCGCGACTGAGCAGCTCGGCCGCGAACTTCGCGCCGAGTTCCCGCCTCAGGCCGCCGTTCTCGACGAACCAGTCGACGGTGTCGGCGTCCAGCACCTCGCTCCAGATGTAGGAGTAGTAGCCCGCGCTGTAGCCGCCGGCGAAGATGTGGGCGAAGTAGGTGCTGCCGTAGCGGGGCGGCAGCTCGGGCAGGCAGACCCCGTAGGCGGCCAGCGACTCGGCCTCGAACGCGGCCACGTCGTCGGGGCCGATCGGGTCGTCGTCCACCGTGCGCTGGTGCCAGGCCTGGTCGAGCAGCATCGCCCCGAGGATCTCCGTGGTGGCGAACGCCTGCCCGGCCTGTTCGGCGGCCACCAGCGCGTCGAGCACCCCCTCCGGCAGCGGCTCACCGGTCTCGTGGTGGCGGGCGTAGGAGTTCGCGAGCGCCGGCCACAGCGACCACATCTCGTTGACCTGCGAGGGGAACTCGACGACGTCGCGCGGGACGCTGGTGCCCGACAGGCGCCGGTAGGTCACGTCGGACAGCACCCCGTGCAGCACGTGCCCGAACTCGTGGAACGTGGTGTTCAGCTCGTCGAGGGTGAGCAGCGTGGGGCTGCCCGTGGGCGGGCGTGGGATGTTCAGGTTCAGCGTGGCCACGGGCCGCGTGCCGAGCAGGTGCGACTGGTCGACGAACGTGTTCATCCACGCCCCACCGCGCTTGCTGGGCCGCGCGTACCAGTCGACCAGGAACAGGGCGATGCCCGCGCCGGTCTCGTCGAACACCTCGTACACGTCGACGTCCGGGTGGTAGCCGCGCAGGTCGGGGCGCCGCTCGAAGGTCAGCCCGTACAACCCGGTGGCGGCCGCGAACACGCCGTCGTGCAGCACCCGGTTCAGCTCGAACCAGGGGCGCAGCCCGGCGGTGTCGATCGAGAACCGCTGCTCGGCGAGGATTCTCGCGTAGTAGGGCCAGTCCCAGGGCTGCAGCGGCCCGTCGTGCCCGTCGGCGTGCAGCAGGTCGGTGAGGGCGTCACGTTCGGCGCGGGCGTTGTCCATCGCGGGGGTGACCATGGCCTGCAGGGTGGTCATCACGTCCTCGACCGACGGTGCGGTCTGGTCGGCGACCACGTAGTCGGCGTGGTGCCGGTACCCGAGCAGCCGGGCCCGTTCGGCGCGCAGCGCGACCGTCCGGGTCAGGGTGGCCCGGGTGTCGTGCTCGTTGCCGCGCCCGCCGCGCGACACGGACGCCTCGAAGACGCGCCGGCGCAGGTCGCGGTTCGTCAGCGAGGCGGTGGCGGGCTGGGCGGTGAACAGGCTCAGGGTGAGCACGTAGCCGTCGAGGCCGCGGTCGACGGCGGACGACCGGGCGGCGGCGATCGCGTCCTCGGGGAGGCCGTCCAGCTCGCCGACGTCGGTGACGTGCACGGCCAGGGCGTTGGTGTCGGCCTGCAGCTTGTTCCGGAAGTCGCTGCCCAGGACGCTCAGCTCGGCGTTGATCTCGGCCAGCCGGGCCCGACCGGCCGCATCCAGCCCGGCCCCGGCCCGCTGCATGTCGAGGTACCAGCGGCGCACCAGGCGCACCTGTTCCGTCGTCCAGGAGGCCTCGGGCGCCGCGTGCAGGGCCGCGACCCGCGCGAACAGCGCCTGGTCGGTGAGGACGGCGTCGAAGTGGGCGGTGAGCTGCGGCAGCACCTCCGCCTCGACGGCCCGCAGCTCGTCGCTGCTGTCGGTGGAGATCAGGTTCTCGAAGACCCCCTCGACCCGGGCCAGCAGCGTCCCGGCCCGCTCGAGGGGTTCCATCGTGTTCTCGAAGGTGACCGGTTCACCGCCGATCGCGGCGATCTCGGCGCGGTGCTGCGCGATACCGGCCGCGAACGCGGGCCGGTAGTCTCCCGACCCGATCCGGTCGAACGGGGGCAATCCGTACGGGAGGTCGCTGGTCCTTGCGAACGGGCTGTCTCCGTCGAACGGGTTTCCCACCGGCATGTGCTCTCCTGTCCGAACCTCGCTGGCGAAGGGGCCACCACGATGCTGTCCCGGCTCGGCCGTTGGCTCGCAAGCGCGGTCGGCACGGTGGTGGTGATCTGCCTCGGGGGGCTGATCGTCGCCTCGATCGGCATCTTTGCGTACGTGACCCTCTCCGACGACTCGCCCCCCGGCGTCAGCGCCCCCGCCGAGAACCTGCTCGACCTGCCGTACGCCCGCGACTCGGCGCAGCAGCGGCTCGACCTGTACCTGCCGGAGCGCACGGGGAAGGCGGTCCCGCTGGTCATCGACATCCACGGCGGCGCGTACGCCGGCGGCGACAAGCGCGACGAGACGCAGAACGTGCAGCGCCTGGTCGCGGACGGTTTCGCGGTCGCGGCGATCGACTACCGGCTCAGCGGGGAGGCGAAGTTCCCGGCCTCGTTACGGGACGCGCGGGCCGCCGTCCGCTGGCTGCGCGCCAACGCGCACGAGTACGGCCTGGACGGCGACCGCTTCGGCGTGTGGGGCTTCTCGGCGGGTGGGTGGTTGGGTTCCCTGCTCGCCGTCACGGCCGACGCGCGCACGCTGTCGGACGGGACGGTGCTGGACGACGGGACCGACCCGAACCGCGCCACGAGCGTCGCCGTCCAGGCCGTCGTGGCCTGGTACGCGCCCAGCGACTTCCTGACCATGGACGAGCAGTGGAAGGACCCGGGCGGCTGCCCCGGGACGCCGCAGTTGCACGACCCCGAGGGCTCCCCCGAGTCGATGCTGATGGGCGCCCCCATCCGCTCGGTCGTGGAGTTGGTCCGCGCGGCCGCCCCCGCGTCGTACGCGCAGGCCGGGCTGCCGCCGTTCCTCCTGGTGCACGGCGCCGCCGACTGCGTGGTGCCGAAGGGCCAGTCGCTGCAGTTCCAGGCCGCGCTGGCGGCCGCCGGGGTAGACGTGACCCTGCACCTCGTCGAGGGCGGCGGGCACGCCGACGGGAAGGTCTACGGGGACCAGCTGGGCCCGTCGATCGCGTGGATCGAGGAGCAGCTCAGGGCTTAGGGGCAGCGGTGGCGCTGATCGCGTCGAGGGTGTCCATCACCGCGATGGTCTCGGCCAGCGGCAGCACCGGGCTCTCCCGCAGGCCCGCGGCCACGCAGCGCCCCACCTCGGCGGCCTGGAACCGCAGGCCCTTCGCCTCGCGGCCGCCCGCGCCGGGGCCGGTGACCGGCGGCCCGTCGTAGCGCCACGGCTCACCGTCGCGCGGGATCACGGTGAAACCGCCTCCCGCGTACCAGGTCCGGTCGATCTCGACGCGGCCCTCGTCGCCCGCGACCCACGCGGTGACCGGCGTCCGGGCCCCGGACGTGCAGGTCAGGACGGCGTGCGCCCCGGTCGCGTAGGTGAGCAGCGCCGAGGTGGTCAGGTCGACGCCCGTGAACGCCGGGGTCGCCGCGGCCTGCACCTGGGCCGGCGGGCCGAGCACCATCGAGGCGAACGAGACGGGGTAGACGCCCAGGTCGAGCAGCGCGCCGCCGCCGAGATCCGGCGCGAAGAGCCGGTGTTCGGGGTCCGAGGCGAACCACTGCCCGTGGTCCGCGTACAGGGCGCGCACCTCCCCGAGCACGCCCTCACCGAGCAGGCGGCGCAGCTCGACCATGGTCGGCAGGAACCGGGTCCACATCGCCTCCATGCAGAACACGTCGGCCGCCCGGGCCGCGTCGACCAGCGTGCGCGCCTGCGAACCGGTCATGGTGAAGGGCTTCTCGACCAGTACGGCCTTGCCGGCCTCGATCGCCAGCAGCGCGTGCTCGAGGTGGAACGGGTGCGGCGAGGCGACGTACACGGCGTCCACCTCGGGGTCCTCACACAGGGCCCGGTAGTCGCCGTAGGCCCGGGTGACGCCGTACTGCTGCGCGATCTCCTCGGCACGAGTCGCGTCCCGCGACGCGATGGCGTGGACCGTGGCGTCCTCCAGCTGGGCCAGGTCGGCCACGAAACGGGTCCCGATGTTCCCGGTTCCCAACACACCCCAACGGATCTCGGTCATCGGTCCTCCTCGACGGGGTTGAGCAGCGGTTCACCGGCCGCGAAGCGGCGCAGCTGTTCGGCGACGTAGGCGCGGGCCCGCGGTTCGAAGGTGGCCGAGCCACCGCCGATGTGCGGGGTGAGGATCATGCCGGGCGCCGTCCACAGCGGGTGCCCGGGTGGGAACGGCTCGGGGTCGACGACGTCCAACGCGGCGCGGACCCGGCCCTTCTCGGCCAGCAGGGCCTCGGTGTCGACGGCCGTCCCGCGGCCCACGTTGACCAGCAGCGCGCCGTCGGCCAGCAGCGCGAGCTCGGTCGCCCCGATCAGGCCCCGGGTGCGCGCCGTGTCCGGCACCGCGAGCACCACCACGTCGGCGCCCGGCAGCAGGTCGGGCAGCTCGTCGATGCCGTGTATCGCGCCCCGCGCGTCGGACCAGGCGCGGGAGGCGACGCGGACGACGTCCACCTCGAACGGCGCCAGGCGCGCCTCGAGCGCCCGGCCGATCCCGCCGTACCCGACCAGCAGCACCCGCGAACCGGCCAGGCTGCGGGTGAGGTGCCGGTCCCAGTGAGCGGCGGCGCGCCCGAGGATCCACTCGTCGAGGTCGCGCTGCGCGGCCAGGATCAGGGTCATCGCCAGCTCGGCCGTGCTCGCGTCGTGCAGGCCCGCGCCGTTGTGCAGGGCGACACCGGGCGGCAGGTGGGGCAGCACGTGCTCGTAGCCGGCGGTGAGCAGGACGACGGCGCGCAGGGCGGGCAGGTCGGCCAGCAGGTCGACCGCGTCGGCCCGGTTGTAGGGGACGACGTACAGCTCGACGGCGTCCAGGTGCTCGGGCGGTGCGTGGTCGGCGTCGTAGACCGCGACGGCCAGGCCCGGCGGGGCGGCGGCCGCGTCGTCCTCGCTCGGGACCAGGGCCACGGGATGCGCGCTCACGGTCGGACCCTACGCAGGATCGGGTGGATCCGCGCCCGCCGGGGCAGGCGCGGATCCACCCGGTACTCGCACTCAGACCTGGGCGGGCAGGAGGTGCTCCCCGGTCTTGTCCTGGCTGAGGCACAGCGAGCAGACGACGGCGTCGTGCGTCTCGCACTTCGCGACGTCCGGCCGCTCGATCCCCTCACCGCAGACGTGGCACTCCAGCACCACACCGGAGGGGTTGCCGTACTCGTCGAACATCGGCTCATCGATCCCGTCGTCGGTGCGGCGCAGGTAGTAGCGACCGCCGGTGGCCAGGGCCAGGACCGGCGGCAGCACCAGCGCCAGGACGATCGCGACCAGCGGCGAGTACGGCTTGAGCGTCTCCCCGAGGCCGCCGAAGAAGGCCACGATCGACACCCCGGCGGAGACCACCATCGAACCGAACCCGACCGGGTTGACCGCGTAGAGCATGCCCCGGCGGAACTCCGGCTGCTTCGGTGAGATCTTCAGCAGGTACTTGTTGATCACGATGTCCGAGGCCACCACGACCACCCACGACATCCCGCAGTTGGCGTAGAAGCCGAGGATCGTGTTGAGGAAGTCGAACATGTTCGCCTCCATCAGCACGAGCGCGACCGCCAGGTTGAACCCGAGGAAGACCAACCGGCCCGGGTAGGTCTTGGTGACCCGGGTGAAGGAGTTGGTCCAGGCCAGCGAGCCGGAGTAGGCGTTGGTGACGTTGATCTTGATCTGGCTGATCACGACGAGCCCGACGGCCAGCAGCAGCGCCGCCCAGTGCGGGACGATGTCCTCGTAGATCTCCAGGAACTGGTGCACCGGCTGGTTCGCGACGCCGGCGCCGTCGGCCACGTTGCCGATGATGTAGACGGCCAAAAACAGCCCGACGACCTGCTTGATCGCCCCGAAGATGACCCAGCCCGGGCCGGCCAGGACGACGGCGCTCCACCAGCGGCGGGAGTTCTCCGGGGTCTTGGGCGGCATGAACCGCAGGTAGTCGATCTGCTCCGCGATCTGCGCGATCAGGCTCAGACAGACGCCGGCGGCCAGGAACACCGAGCCGAGGCTGAACGCGCCGTTGCCGTCCTCGCCGCGGTAGGCGAAGAAGTCCGACACCGAGTCGGGGTGGCTGACCAGCAGGTAGACGAACGGCGCGACCATCAGCACCAGCCACAGCGGCGTCGTCCACAGCTGCAGCTTCGACAGCAACGACATGCCGTACATCACCAGCGGGAAGATGATGATGGTGGAGGTCGCGTAGCCGAGCCAGAGGGGCACGTTCAGGCCGAGTTTCAACCCCTGGGCCATGATCGAGCCCTCGAGCGCGAAGAAGATGAACGTGAAGCTCGCGAAGATCACGTTGGTGACCACCGAGCCGTAGTAGCCGAAGCCGCTGCCCCGGGTGATCAGGTCGAGGTCGAGGTTGTAGCGGGCCGCGTAGAGGGCCAGCGGGAAGCCGGTCGCGAAGATGACGACGGCGAACACGGCGATGCCCCACAGGGCGTTGGTCGTGCCGTAGGCGATGCCGATGTTGGCGCCGATGGCGAAGTCCGCCAGGTAGGCGATGCCGCCCAGGGCGGAGATCGCCACCATGCCGGTGCCCCACCGGCGGTAGTGCCGCGGGGCGAACCGCAGCGTGTAGTCCTCGAGGGTCTCGTTGGCGGCGGAGTGCGTGCCGGGCGACTCGACCCGGGGATCGAGCAGCGTCTCGTGGTCCTTCTCGATGGTCATCGCGGGGCCCTCCCGGGTTCGCGTGCTGGCCTGCTGGGTGGTCGGGGACGGCGGTGGCCCCATCTGCCCTCCAGGGAAGACGGCCCCGCTAAACGACCGCCAAGTGCCGGCCAAATGCGGCGCGGAGCACCGTGGGCTCTCAGAGCAGCCGGCGCAGCGCGGCGGCCACCCGCTCGTGCTCGAGCGCCACGCGGTCGACCAGCTCGACCGTCCCGCCGCCGGTCTCGGCCTGCTCGCAGAGCCGGGCCATCGCGGTCGCCCCGAACGTGTCGCCCAGGCCTTTGAGCGTGTGGGCGGTGCGCAGCGCCTCGTCCCCGTCGCCCCGGGCCACCGCGGCCCGCAGCGCCTGGACCAGGTCGGGGGCCTCGGCCAGGAAGTCGGCCACCAGGCCGGACAGCTGGGCCGGGTCGTCGCCCAGCAGCTCGTGCAGCTGCTCGAGCGCGGCCGGGTTCAGCACCGTCGGGTCCGGCCCCGGTCCGGACGGCTGGACGGCGGCCAGAGCCACCGAGAGATCCTGCGCCACCAGCGGTTTGGTCAGGAAGTCGGACATCCCCGCCGCCCGGCACACGTCCCGGGTGGCCCGCTGGGGGTCGGCCGTGAGCGCGATGACGTACGGCGCTGCGTCACCGTGCTCGGCGCGGATCAGCCGCGCGGCGCCCGGCCCGTCGAGTTCCGGCATCCGGACGTCCATCAGCACCACGTCGTAGCGCCGCCGGCGGACGGCGGTGACCGCCTCGAGGCCGTCGCTGACGACGTCGGCGTGGTGCCCGAGCCGGGCCAGCAGCACCATCACCAGCCGCTGGTTGACCGGGTGGTCGTCGGCCACGAGGACCCGCAGCGGAGCCTGGTGCCGGACGTCGACGGCGCCCCCGGCGAGGGCGGCGGCCAGCGCCCGGTACAGCGGCGCGGCCTTCACCGGCCGGGTCACCGCCCGGACCGTGCCGGCCCCCGGCGGGCCGGCGCCGGGCGGCCCGGCGACGGGCGACCCGACGGGTGTGGTGGCGACCACGGGGACGGCGCCGAACCCGGCCGGATCCGTCACGAGTTCCGCATCCACCAGGGCGACGTCGAAGGGACGGCCGGCCGTGAGCCAGCCCTGCGCGACGGCGACGGAGTCGGTGCCGACGACCTCCATCCCCCACGACTCGGCTCGGCGCCGCGCCGCGGTCCGGGCCGCCGGACGCGCCCCGACGAGGAGCAGCCGGCGACCGGTCAGCGTCGTGCCCCCGTCGGGCAGCGGATCACGCCGGGACGGCGACGCGGCCGGCGCGGGGAACGTCACCGTCATCACCGTGCCCCCGCCGGGGGCGGCGGCGGCCGTCACGTCGCCACCCATCAGCGTGCTCAGCCGGCGACAGATGGCCAGGCCGAGCCCGGTCCCGCCGTAGCGGCGCGCGATCGAGGGGTCGGCCTGGGTGAACGACTCGAAGACCGAATCGAGCCGGTCGGGCGGGATGCCGATTCCCGTGTCGCGCACCGTGAACCGCCAGTCGTGGCGGCCGTCCGGGCGCGGCCGCGCCCCGACCCGGACCGAGACCTCGCCACGGTCGGTGAACTTCACCGCGTTGCCCAGCAGGTTCAGCAGGATCTGCCGGACCCGGGTCACGTCGCCGACCAGCCCGGCCGGGCAACCCGGGTCGACCTGGGCGAGCAGCTCCAGACCCTTGGCCGCGGCCTGCGCCGAGACGAGGTCCAGCGCCCCCTCGACGCACTCCTCGACGTGGAAGGCCTTCCGCTCCATGTCGAGCGCGCCCGCCTCGATCTTGGAGAAGTCGAGGATGTCGTTGATCAGCAGCAGCAACGACTGGGCGCTGTCCCGCACGATCTCGGCGAACTGCCGCTGCCCGGGGGCCAGGTCGGTGTCGAGCAGCAACCCGGACATGCCGATCACGGCGTTCATCGGGGTGCGGATCTCGTGGCTCATCGTGGCCAGGAAGGCGCTCTTGGCCCGGTTGGCGCTCTCGGCCACCTCGGCGGCGGCGCGCAGCGTCTCGGTGTCGGCCTTCACCCGCTCGAGGACCGCGCGCCGGGTGACCACGATGAACACCGCCAGCCCGGCGAGCAGCAGCAGCGCCACCAAGACGGCGGCCACCGACCAGGCCCGGGCCCGCTCACCGGCCCGCGCGGTCTCGGCCGCCGTCCGGCTGTCGACGGAGCCGAGGACCTGCCCGATCGGCGCCATGATCTGGGCCTTGGCGTGCAGGTAGGTGGCGTCGTAGAGCAGTGCGTTGGCGCGGGCCGGGTCCCGGCCGACGAGCCCGAAGGCGCGCTCCTCGATCCCGGCCAGCGCGTCGGAACGGGCCTGGGCCGTGGCCAGCAGCGCCAGCTCGTGGTCGCTGAAACCGGCCCGGGCGGCCAGGGTCTCGAAGGCGACCGGCCGCTCGAAGGGCGTCGGGCGCCGCCCGGTGTCGGTGACGACGTCCCAGTAGATGCCGTCGTAGTCGGCGGGCCGTGGCGCGGTGCCGGCCCGGATGGCCAGGATCTCGTGGAACCAGTCGCGGTAGCGGGGGTCCCCCGTGGCCACGTAGCTGCGGGCCATCCGGGTCAGGTCGTCCGAGGTCTGGCGCAGCTCGTAGGCCAGGCGCAGGGACCCGGTGCGCCGGGCCTCCGCGTCGCCGGCGGTCTGCACGCTGCGTTCGGCGGCGAGGCTGACCAGCAGCAGGGCCGCCAGGAGTACGACCGCGCTCACCACGCCCCCGGTGACCAGTCGCCGCAGGGACAGCCGGGCACCCCGGGGCGGGGACGTCGTCCCGCCCCCGCTCACGCGGGACCGCCCCCGCGCGCTCCCCCGCGGGCGTGGTCGACCTCGGCCCGCAGGGCCGCGATCTCGGCCTGCAGCGCCGCTTCTCGCTCCGCGACCACGATCTCCAGGTGCCGCAGCTGGTCCCGCTCGGCGTCCCGCAACCGCTTGGCCGCCAGCGACGCCCGCAGCCGGGCCCGCAGGACGTCGGCGCTGAACGGTTTGGGCAGGTAGTCGGTGGCCCCCAGCTCGATGCACCGCACGACGCTGGACAGTTCGGGCACGGCCGAGACCATGATCACCGGAAGGTGGTCGAGCTCGGGGTCGGCCTTCAGCTCGGCCAGCGTGGCGAACCCGTCCAGCACGGGCATCATCAGGTCGAGCAGGACGACGTCGAAGTCGCCGGCGCGCAGCAGGTCCACCGCGCGGCGACCGTTGTCGGCGACCTGCACCTCGTGTCCGAGGCCGGTGACCGCCGCAGCGAGCAGGCGCCGGTTCACCCCGCTGTCGTCGACCACGAGGACCCGGCCCGACTCCTCCGCCGACGCGGCCGGCTCCGGCGCCGGCTGCGCGGCCGGGGCGGCGGGCAGGACGACGGGCGCCGGCGGCTCCCAGTCCAGTTCGGGGTCCTGCCGCAGCACGGCCAGCTCCAGCTCGCGCAGCGGGGCGCCCGGCTCCACGCCGAGCTCCTCCCGCAGCAGCCGGCTGCCCTCCCGGTAGACCCGCAGCGCGTCGGCCTGCCGGTCACACCGGTACAGCGCGCGCATCAGCTGGGCCCGGGAGCGTTCCCGCATCGGGTGCCGGCCGACCCGCTGCTCGAGTTCGGCCACGACCGTGGCGTGCCGACCCAGGGCCAGCTCGGCGTCGGCGCGGTCCTCCTCCGCGCCCAGTCTCAGCTCCTCCAGCCGGGTCGCCTCGGACCGGGCGAAGGGTTCGGAGAGGTCGGCCAGGGCCGGCCCGTGCCACAGGTCGGCAGCCGCACCGAGCAGCTCGACGGCGCGTTCGGGGTCGTCGTCCCGGGCGGCCCGCCCGTCGGCTGCCAGCCCGGCGAACCGGACGGCGTCCACCCGGGCCGGGTCCACGACCAGCCGGTAGCCCGGGGCGGCGGTGACCAGCACGGACGCCGCCGCGCCACGGGGACGGTCCGGCTCCAGGGCCCGGCGCAGGTTGGACACGAAGACCTGGACGGTGGCCGCGGCCCGGGCGGGCGGGTGGTCGGGCCACAGGTCGTCGACCAGCCGGTCCAGCGGGACGACGCGACCGGCGCGCAGCAGCAGGGCGGCCAGCAGGGCCCGCTGCTTGGGACCGCCCAGCTCGACCCGGACCCCGTCGCGCCGCAGCTCGACCTGGCCGAGGAGGCGGAACTCGTCCACGCCTCAGCCGCTCGGGGGGAGGTCTCGGACGACGGCGGCCATGAGCCGATGCTGCGGCGCGCGTGTATGCGGGAGGTTAGGCGCGTGTGACGTTCAGGTCGCACGACCGGCCGGCGACGGTGCGCGTACGCTCGCACCGTCGAGCCGGAGTGAGGAGACAGAGCATGGTCACCGCGTTCGTCCTGCTGGAGGTCGCCCCCGACCGGATCCCCGAGACCGCGGCCGAGGCGGCCACCGTCGCGGGCGTGCGGGAGGTGCACTCGGTGACCGGGGACGTCGACCTGATCGCCGTCGTCCAGGTGGGGGCCCACGACGAGCTCGCCGAGGTGATCACCAACCACCTGAGCAAGGTGCCGGGCGTGCGCGGCACCCGCACCTACCTGGCCTTCCGGCAGTACTCCGGGACGGAGCTGGAGACGGCCTTCGACCTCGGGCTCGACGGCGACTGAAGCCGGCCGGTGGTCCAGGCATGAATTCAGGCATGAAGCGGATGAAGTGGCACTGGTCGGAGCTCAAGGCAGTCCTGCGGGCCAAGACTCCGACCCACCAGATGCTGCGGGAGCGGTTGACGTCGCTGGCGGTGGCCACGCTCGTCCTCGACGGGCTGCTGACGCTGGGCGTGTGGGTCTCGGAGGCGGGCGCGAAAGGCTCGCAGATCTACGGCTTCTGGGACGCCCTGTGGTGGACCACGTGCCAGATGTTGACGGTCTCGTCGAACCTCGCGGCCCCCGTCACGGCGTTCGGCCGGGTGCTCGACGTGGTGGCCGAACTGTGGGCGATCACCGTGGTGGCCACGCTGACCGGGTCCATCGGCGGGTTCCTGCACCGGCGCGGGATGGAGCGGCACCCCATGGCGGATCCGCGATGACCCACCCTCCTGAGGATCCACGGGTCCGGCGCACGCTGCAGCATCTCGCGGACGGCCGCGAGATCGTGTTCTTCGACCGGCCCGGCGCCCCCGAACGCGTCGTCGACGACCCGCGGCCGCTGAGCGCGTTGCACCCGGCCGTCGACATCCGGATCGACCCGGTGCTCGACGAGCCCGTGGTGATCGCCTCGCACCGGCAGGGGCGCACCTACCACCCGCCCGTCGACGAGTGCCCGCTGTGCCCCTCGACCGACGGCCGGCACACCGAGGTGCCCACCGACAGCTACCAGGTCGCGGTGTTCGAGAACCAGTTCCCGTCGCTGTGGCACCACGGGCGCTGCGAGGTGGTCTGCTTCTCCAGCCGGCACGACGGCCGGTTCGCCGACCTCTCCCCCGATCAGGTCGACCTGGTGATGTCGGCCTGGATCGACCGTACCGTCGCGCTGGGAGGAGCGCCCGAGGTGCAACAGGTCTTCCTCTTCGAGAACCGCGGCGCGGAGATCGGCGTGACCCTCGGGCACCCGCACGGGCAGATCTACGCCTACCCGTACCTCACCCCGCGGACCGCGCGGATGCTCGAGGTCGCGCGCCGGCACCACGACGAGAACGGTTCGGTGCTGGCCGATTCCGTCGTGGCGCGCGAACTGGCCGACAACGTGCGCATCGTCGCCCGGAACGAGCACTGGGTGGCGTTCGTGCCGTACGCGGCGCGCTGGCCCGTCGAGGTGCACCTGCACCCGCGGCAGCGGGTTCCGGGGTTGCCGGAGCTGTCGCAGGCGCAACGCGAGGCGTTCCCCGCGCTCTACCTCGACGTGCTCGGGCGCCTCGACCGGATGTACAACGCGCCCCTGCCGTACATCGCCGCCTGGCACCAGGCGCCCGTGCGGGAGGGCCGCGACCTGCTCGGGCTGCACCTCGAACTGTTCTCGATCCGGCGCACCGCGACCAAACTGAAGTTCCTGGCCGGGTCCGAGTCGGCGATGGGTGCGTTCATCAGCGACGTGACGCCCGAGCAGGTGGCCCAGCGCCTGCGCGACCTGGCCCGACCATGAACCGGCAGGATCCGGCCGCCCTGGCCGCCCTCTTCGCCGAGGGGGTGGGGCGCAGCCCGGAGGGCATCTGGCTGGCCCCCGGACGGGTCAACGTGATCGGTGAACACACCGACTACAGCGACGGTTTCGTGCTGCCCATGGCCCTGCCGCAGGCCTGCCGGGTCGCGGTCGCGCGCCGGGCGGACGCCGTGGTGCGGGTGGCGTCGCGCCAGGCCGGGGACGAGTGGCTGGAGTTCCCGCTGAACACCGGCCCCGGGGACGTCGAGGGGTGGGCCGGGTACGTCGTCGGCGTGCTGTGGGCGCTGCGCTCGGGCGGGCACGAGCCGACCGGCCTCGACCTGCTGCTGGACTCGGACGTACCCCTCGGCGCCGGCCTGTCCTCGTCGGCCGCGGTGGGCTGCGCGGTCGCCCTCGCCGCGAACGACCTGTTCGGCCTCGACCTGACGCGGCTGGAACTGGCTGCGGTGGCGCGACTCTCGGAGAACGAGTTCGTCGGCGCCCCGACCGGCGCGATGGACCAGGCGATCTCCCTGCTCGGCGAGCGCGACCACCTGCTGTTCCTCGACACCCGCGACATGACCTACCGGCAGGTGCCGTGCGCCCTGGCCGACGCCGGGCTGACCCTGCTGGTGATCGACAGCCGCACCCGGCACGAGCTCAACGACGGCGGCGGGTACGCGGGCATCCGCAGGGCCGTCGAGGCCGGCGCCGCCGCGCTCGGCGTGCCTGTGCTGCGGGACGTCGGCACCGACGGGCTGGCGCAGCGGCTGGCCGGGCTCGCGCCCGACGTGGCACCGAAGGTCCGGCACGTGGTGACCGAGAACGCCCGGGTGCTGGAGGTCGTCGACCTGCTGGAGGACGGCGGCGACCCGCGCCGGATCGGCCCGGTGCTGCTGGCCGGGCACGCGTCGCTGCGCGACGACTTCGGAATCTCCACGCCCGAACTCGACACCGCGGTGGAGGCGAGCATGGCGGCCGGGGCGGTCGGGGCGCGGATGACCGGCGGCGGGTTCGGCGGCAGCGCCGTCGCCCTGGTCGACACCGACGCGGTTCCCACGGTCCGCCGGGCGGTCCAGACCGCCTACGCCAAGCAGGGTTTCGAGCGGCCGGAGTTCCTCACCGCCGTCCCGTCGGCGGGTGCGCACCGGTCAGACGGCTGAGAACCGCCACTCGGTCACGCTGTCGAACACCTGGCCCGGGTCGAGCCGGGTGCTCGGGAAGTGCTCCTGGTTGGGGGCGTCCGGGTAGTGCTGCGTCTCCAGGCACACCCCGGACGCCGGGCCGATCGGCACGGCCCCCTTCCCGATCCACGGCCCTTCCTGGGCGCTGGCCGTGAACACCTGCACCGCAGGCTGGTTCGTGAACACGTCGAGCCGGCGCCCGCTGCCCGGCGCCGACAGCGTGCCGGCGGGGCGCAGGGTGCCGGTCGCGGGCAGGGTGGGCCCGAGCACGAAGTTGTGGTCGACCCCGCCCGGTCGCCCGACCGCCTCGAGCGCCTTCACCACGTCACCGATGCGGCGGGCCTGGCGCAGGTCGAGCGGTGTGCCCTCGACGGACTCGATGGTTCCCGTGGGGATCTGTCCCGGCCCGGTCGGTGTGTACGCGCGGGCCGGCACCTGCAGCAGGTGCTCCTCGTTCGAGTCCGGGCCGTGCTCACCGGTGCCGTCGAGCGCGAAGTAGGTGTGCTGGGTGAGGTTCAGGACCGTCGGCCGGTCGGACGTCGCGCGGTAGTCGATGCGCACCCGCCGTCCGGGCAGCAGTTCGTACGTGACCTCGACGGTGAGCTCGCCCGGGAAGCCCTGGTCGCCGTCCGGGCTGATCAGGACGCAGCGCAGGCCGGCCTCGCCGAACCCCTCGACGTTCCACATCCGCCGGTGGAACCCGTCGCGCCCCCCGTGCAGCACGTTGGGGCCCTCGTTGGGCGGGATCTCGTAGGTGCGACCGTCGACGGCGAAGACGCCGTCGGCGATCCGGTTGGCGTACCGGCCCACCACGGCGCCCGCGTACATCGGCGGCTCGGTGAGGTAGCCGGCCGGGCTGTCGAAGCCGACGACCACGTCCGCGCGCACGCCGTTGCGGTCGGGCACCTCGAGGGTGTGCACGATCGCCCCCAGGTCCAGGACGCCGATCGCCAGCTCTCCGTCGTCCAGCCTCCAGCGGTGGACGGCCTGACCGGCCTCCGTGTGCCCGAACAGCTCAGCGCCGACAGTGGCCATGCGATGACCCTACGTCGTCAGCAGCTCGGTGCGCAGTTCGTGATGTCCCTCGGGCAGCCGAGCCTCGTACCAGACTCGATACCCGCCGCCGGGGCGACTGAGCACGCTCAGGTAGCGCGCGTCGAAGCCCGGGGCATCACCCTGTGGGAGCAGCCCGGGCCCTGCTCCGTCCGGGTGAGCCACCCCGAGCTGCTCGAACCAGTTCGCCTCGGCGGTCGGCCGGCCGTCGTAGGCCGCGCGCCCGTCGTCCAGCACCGCCGTGACCCGCGCCCCGCGCGCGTCCCAGAACCCCTCGCGGCCCCTCAGCACGGTGCCGTGGTCCGTCCAGTCCAGGCCGTCGGCGCTGGTGGCGTACGTCGTGGACATCCGGTCCTCGTGGCCCGGCAGGTCGAGCGGGTGCCGGCACAGCCAGGCGTGCCAGCGACCACCCGCGCGCAGCACCACCGGGTCCTTGAACCCGGCGGTCTCGTGACCGGGGAACGCCGCTCGCAGGTCGGCGCCCGGCAGCTCCTCGGGGGTGGCCGCCTCGAGCAGCCCGACCCACCAGTGCTTGCTGTGCGGCGTGGCCAGCGAGACGTGCATCCGCCACCGCCCGTCGTCGGTGCGGGTCAGCGCGGGGCGCTCGACCATCGCCACGCCGAGCGCGCCGGGCGTCAGCGTCGCCACGGGTTCCAGGTGGACGCCGTCCGCGGACCGGGCGATCACGTTCCGGTCCGTGACGGTCCCGTCGGGCGCGCGCTCCCGCTCGCGGTAGGCGATGACGAGCGAGCCGTCGTCGTCCGGGTGGACGGCGGGTGCCCCCGCCCAGTTCTGCGGCCCGGGCTGCGGGGCGGGGACGACGGTCACGGCGTCGACGCCGCGCGGGAGGGGGAACGGCTTCGTCACCACGCGCCCAGCCTCGCGGTTTTTCATGATCACCGCCAGGGTGCGGCAATCATCGGTTCCAGTCGCAGTCGGCGCACTGTCGCGGTGATCTTGATCAGGCCTCGCGGCGCCCGGCGCCCGTCACGGCCAGGTCGCACAGCTCGCGGACCGCGCCGTCCCCACCACGGCGCGACAGGACGAGCCGCGCGACACCCAGCACCTTCGGGTGGGCGTCGGCGACCGCGACCGGCCAGCCGACCAGGTCCAGGCAGCCGAGGTCGTTCACGTCGTTGCCCACGTAGGCGACCCGCGCGGGGTCGAGGTTCTCGGCGGCCAGCCACTCCTTGAGCGCCTGCGCCTTGTCGGCGATGCCCTGCAGCACCGGCACTTTCAGCTTGGTCGCCCGCGCCGCCACGACCGGGTTCTCCTCGGTGGAGAGGATCAGCAGCCGCAGACCGGCCTCCCGGGCCAGCTTGACGCCCATCCCGTCGGACCGGGAGACCCGCACGGTCTCGGTGCCGGTCTGGTCGACGTAGGCGCTGTCGTCGGTGTGCACGCCGTCGAAGTCGGTGACCACGGCGTCGACGTCGAGCGCCGCGGGCCGGTCGATCACCGAGGCCAGCGCCCGCGCGACGGCCAGGTCGGCGGGGGTGTCGATCTCCAGGGCGTGCAGCTCGGGCACCAGCTGCGCGTGCAGGCGGCCGACGAACCGGCGGCCGTGCGCGCGCAGGTTGGCCACCCGCATCACGTAGAAGGCGCCCGTCTCGCGGAACTCGGGGTCGCGGTCCTGCCGCCGCTGCCGAGCGGCCGACGAGTCGTGGTTGACGCCGACGACGCTCTGCGTCCCGTCGGGGCGCCACAGGAAGGCGTGGTTGTCGATCGCCGAGAAGGCGGTGTCGGCGCGGCCCGAGGCCACGGTCGCGATCGCCTCGTCGAGGGCCGCGGAGTCGATGAACGGGCTGGTGCACTGCACCAGGACGACGATCTCGGGGGCCAGCGCGGGTGGGAGCTGGTCGATGGCGTGCAGCACCGCCGACTCCGAGGTGGCCTGCGAGCCGGACAGTTCCGCGGGCCGCTCCAGCGGGCGGGCCCCGGCGCGACGCCCGGCCTCGAGGATACGGGGATGGTCGGAGCTGACCACGACGTCGTCGATCCGGGCCGTGGCCAGGCAGGCCTCGACGGCCCGGGCGACCAGCGACCGGCCGCCGACCGGTTCGAGGTTCTTCAGGGGCACGCCGACCGACCCACCGCGGGCCGGGACCACCGCGAGCACGCGACCCGAGCTGAACGCCTGGGCGGTCACGAGGCCACCGCACTCAGACGCCCTAGACGCCGCCAGGGAGCGGCGGGACCCGACGAGACCTCGGGCACCAGGCGCTGCCTCGTGACGTCGGAAACGCCCGCCTGCCACCAGGTCTCGGGCACCGCGTACTCGCTGACCCGGGCCTGCGGGGCGAGCATCCGCAACGTGCTGGCCGCGGTGGTCGGCAGGGTGACGACCTGCTGGCCGAGGGCCATCCCCCGGAGGCTGACCTCGACCGGCACCGCACCGGACCGGACGTCGACGCCGGCGGCCCGCAGCGGCCGCAGCGTCCGCTCGTCCTCACGGCGGTGCGCCCGGTAGGTGACGGGGCCGGTCGGGGAGTTCGCGGCGATCGAGCGCACCCACTCCAGGTACGGCTCGGCGTGGATCAGGCCGTTGGCGACCATTGAGCTGCCCAGCACCACGGGCCCCGGACCGGCGGCCGGGACGTCGGAGGGCTGCGAGCGCAGCCAGCCGAACGAGTGCCGGTGCACCTGCACCCCGACCCGGCGGGCGGCGTCCACCAGCTCCGGTGGCACGTCCAACGCGGTCACCACGTCGAGCCGGCCGGCCCGGGCCAGGTGCTTCAACCGGGCCAGGGTCACCCGGGCCAGGGCCGAACGCAGGGCCGAGGCCGGGGCGTGGGGCCGGACCAGCGGGACGTCCCGGCGCGAAAGGGCCTGCAGCATGCGCAGTGTGGCACGACCGTCGTCCAGCAGCACCACCCGGTGCGGCGGGCGACCGGCCAGCAGCTGCTGCACGCGGCCCGAGAAGACGTCGCCGACGGCGAGCGTGCGCGCCCCCCGGGCGGGCGCCGCGACCGCGGGCCGCACGGTGCTCCCGGCGGGCAGGCCGAGCCGGGTCAGTTCGGCGACCGTGACCGCCAACGGCTCCAGCCCGGCCCGCGGCACGACGTCGAGGGACTCGCCCAGCAGCCCCTCGGCGTGCGCCTCGAGGGCACCGAGGAGCTGGAACGGCGACTCGACCCAGGCCTCAACCATTCTCAACCGACTCTCAGCCGACCCGGCGCAGGCGGGCCCGCGGCGCGAGCTCACCCTCGAAGACGCGCTTCACGCCGTCGCCCATCGCGGTCTGCAGGATGCGGATGTCGCGCACCAGGTGACGGAAGCCCTCGGGCTCCAGCGACGCGGCGTGGTCCGAACCCCACATCGTGCGGTCGAGCGTCACGTGGCGCTCGACCGCGACGGCCCCGAGAGCCACTGCGGCCAGGCTGATCTGGAGACCGCGCTCGTGACCCGAGTAGCCGACCGGCACGCCGTACCGCTCGCTCAGCGTCTCGATCGTGCGCAGGTTCGCCTCCTCCGGGGGCAGCGGGTACGTCGACGTGGCGTGCAGGACGACCAGCTTGTCGGTGCCGAGGATCTCGACGGCCGCGTCGATCTCCTCCAGGGTCGACATACCCGTGGAGAGGATGACCGGCTTCCCGGTCTCGCGCAGGGCCCGCAGCAGCTCGACGTCGGTGACGCTGGCCGACGCGACCTTGTGCGTGACGACGTCGAACTTCTCGAGGAACTCGACCGACGGCACGTCCCACGGGGACGCGAACCACTGGACGCCGTGCTTGGCGCAGTGCAGGTCGATCTCGGCGTACTGCTCGTCCTCGAACTCGACCTTGTACTTGTAGTCGAGGTAGGTCATGCGGCCCCAGGGGGTGTCCCGCATGACGTTGCGCTGGTCCTTCGGGACGGCGATCTCGGGCGTGCGCTTCTGGAACTTGACGGCGTCGGCGCCGGCGTCGGCCGCGATCTCGATGAGCTTCTTCGCGAGCTCGACGTCCCCGTTGTGGTTGATGCCGATCTCAGCGATGACGTACACCGGGTCACCGGTGCCGACGCTCTTCTCGCCGATCTGGACGGAGGCGCTCACGTGGTTCTCCTTCTGCTTCGCGGACGGGGATCCATCCCCGTCTCGACAGACGAAACCGAGCGCAGACGGCCGGGGCGCGAGAACGATGTGAACGAAGGGAAACAAGTGGGCGTCTTTGCGCGGAGCCCGCTCAGCGGACGGTCAGCGCTGGCGTGCCTCGCGGGCCCGGCGCCGAGCTCGGGCCAGGCTGCTGCCGAGGGGCGTGAGCCTGAGCCGGTCGAGCTGCCGTCGGACACCGCGTCGATGGCGGCGCGCGGGTAGCCGGCCGGCGAGCGGCGGCAGCGCGCCGGCCCTGGCCTGCTCCACGAGTTCAAGCAGGTCGGCAACCCACGTGGAGTCGCCGTCGGGGTGAAAGTAGTTGTCCACCAGCCAGGCTGGGTCGGGAAGGGTGAACTCGCCCGCCTCGAGGCTCTTGAGGCTGGCCAGGCATCCGCTGCCGACGAATACCTCGTTGATCATTTCTTCGCTGATCCCGAACTCGTCCACCAGCAGCAGAGGGACACCCATGGCCACAGCCTCCAACGCCGCCGTCGAACTGACGGTGACGAGCGCTGCGGCGGATCGGAGGTGAACAGCCATGGAACCGGCGGCGAACGAGAGTTCATCGCCGCCGAACTCACCGGCCCCGACCAGTTCCCGCCACAGTTCCCCGTAGTGATAGGCCTCGTAGTGCGTGTGGAACTCACCGGCGACGCCTCGGGTCTTCACGATCACCTGAAGGTCCGGACGCGCCACCGCCAGCCGGGCCAGCGAGCGGAGGACGGCCAGCCGGTCCTCGCGCAGCAGGGGCACCTTTCCCTGCGTCGCGAAGACCACGGCGCCACCGGCGGACTCGGCCGCCCTCGCCGTGCCGTCCGGGCCGGGCAGAAAGGGGAGCCGGGCCAAGCCGACCCGCGCCTGCGCCCCGACCTGCCGGCGTTTGGCGTCGTAGTCCCGCACCTCCCGGTGGCTGTGCACGACCATCAGGTCGATGGCGCTGCGGAAGTTCCACGCCTTGCGGCGAGCCGGCACGGCGATGCCCGGGATCCCGGCCAGGATCACGGGCCGGTGCCGGGCCCGGGCGAGTTCGGTCTGCAGGGCCAGCGCCGTGGGCCCGGCGCAGGCGAGAAGCACGGCGTCCGGACGCTCCCGGTCGACCCGGCGGCGCAGCGCCGCGGGGCTGAGCACGGGCGGCCGGGAGCCGGCGAACGTCGTCCCGCTCAGCGCCGATTCGATCTGACTCAGCGAGGGACGGATGGGTGACTGGGGAATCGCCACCTCGTAGACGCCTCCGGGCGGGAGATTCCCGGCCAGCTGTTCCAGGAGCGAGGCCGCCCACTTCAGGTAGGAGTCCGACTCGGCGACGGCGAGAACCCGCAGCGGCGCAGAGGAAGTCATCGAAGGTCACCGAGCCTGTCGTAGGCGGCCAGCAGGTAGGGCGCGAGCGTGCCGGCGAACGTGTTCGTCATGTGATGGCCGTCCCGGTAGACGAAGACTCCGCCTACGGCCGGGCTGCAGTAGCCGTTGGTGCAGAACAGCCGATTCAGGTTGATCACCGCGACATCACGACCGACCACGCTCTCCTTCGTCCTGGTGGCGGCCTCGGCAGCCGCCGTCACCTCCGGGTCGCCCAGCACCGCCTGCGCCTCCGGCCGGCCACAGGTGTTCACGTTCTGGCGATTCCGCACCGCTCGTTCCGCGCAGGTGACGACGTCCGGGCGCGGCCGGGGCACGTCCCGCAGGACGACGATCCGCTGGACGGAGTCGGGTAGGGAACGCCACGCGGCCAGGTAACCGGACACCGCCGTCTGTTGCCAGGTCCTGCCGGGCGCGGGCACGAACTGGTTCATGGAACTGGCCGAGACGAACACCTCGTGCACCTGCGGATTGACCCGGAACCACCCGTGGAGCGCCACGTTCCACGCTCTGCAGCTCGCAGCCTGGCCGGCGGGCATTCGACGGACGGCCTCGATCAGCGGGCACGACCCCTTCTGGATCACCACGAGCCGCCAGGAGCGCCTATGTGCGGCCGGTTCCAGCGCTCCGAGCCAGGCCATCGAGTGCGAGTCACCCACCACGGCAACGGTCCTCGTCGCCGCACTCGCCGACGCCCCGAAAGCACAGACCCGCAGTGCCGCCCGGCCGATGTCCTGCAGGCACGCCTTCGGTTTGTCCTCGAAGGCGGCGACCGGGGAGGGCACCGGGTTCGTGTCGTCGCCGGCGCCCGCGCACTGCGGCCGGGACGGGTCGAGCGCGGGGGCGCCGTAGCAGCCGGGCAGGTTCTCCTGCAGCGCCGCGGCCTGCGCGCTCGCTCTTGCCTCGACCCGGGCGGCGTGCCCTTGACCCGCCAGGCAGGCGGCGGCCAGCACCGCCATCCCGGTGAACCCGGCGGTGAGGGTGAACAGGTGGCCGCGGCGGGTCCGGACCGTCAGCCGCCGCACCGGCGCCTCGATCAGGTACGTCGACGCCGTGGCCAGGACCACCGAACCCATGAGCAGCACCCATCGCGGAACCCCGTTGGGCGCGGTCGTTCCCGCCTCCCGGCCGAAGAGGACGACCAGCGGCCAGTGCCACAGGTAGAGCGCGTAGGAGATGTTCCCCAGGAACTGCACAAGACGGCTGCGCAGGACGGCGGACGGCGAGAGCGGGCCGCCAGGTGTCCCGGCCGCGATCACCGCGGCCGCGCCCCCGACCGGGATCAGCGCGAGGTAGCCGGGAAATCGCATCGACTCCGTCAACCACAGGCCGCCCCCGAGGACGGCGGCCAAGCCCGCCCACAGCACCGTGACGGCCACCCGCCGCGGCAGGCGGCCCGCTCCGAGACTCAGTGCGAGCAGCCCACCGGCCGCGAACTCCCAGGCCCGCGTGAAGGTGTCGAAGTACTGCGCCGGTCCGGTGGCGCTCACCGAGTGGGTGAACGAGACGAGCCCGATCACCGCCGCCACGGCGACGGGGGCTCCTCGGCGCGGCAGCCGGCGGGCGAGGAGCCCGGTCGCGAGCAGGAGCAGCAGCGGCCAGGCGATGTAGAACTGCTCCTCCACCGACAGCGACCAGTAGTGCTGCGCGGCGGTCGGCGGGTCGTCGGCGGCGAAGTAGTCGACGGAACCGGCCGCCAGTGACCAGTTCTCGACGTACAGTGCCGAGGCCAGCACCTCCTGCAGCGCCCGGTTCCAGAGGCTGATCGGCTCGATCAGGATCGTGCCCACCACGCAGGTGGCCAGCACGGTCAGCGCGGCGGGCAACAGCCGCTTCATCCGCCGGGCGTAGAAGGCGACCAGGCCCACCCGCCCGGTGCGCTCCAACTCGCGGGCGAGGTGCCCGGTGATCAGGAACCCGGAGATCACGAAGAACACGTCCACGCCGGCGAATCCGCCGCGCACGACGCCGGGCCAGAGGTGGAACGTGACAACGAGCAGCGCGGCGACGGCCCGCAGCGCCTGGACGCCGGGCAGGAAGCCGGGGCCTGCCGGGGCCTGGACCGTCCCAGGACCCGGACCTGGTTCGGGACCGGCGGAACGGCGGGCGAGGGTCGCGGTGCTCACGCGTTCTCGGGCACCAGGGACGCGACGTCGGCGAGTTCGATCCGCGGCAGGACGGTGAGCTTCCCGCCCACCGTCGCGTCGCGCAGGGTGACGCCGCGCGTGCTCAGTTCCTCCGCGTAGCGGGCGTACCCGTGCTGACCGGGGCCACCCGCGGCCCAGGTTCGCACGAGCTGCCCCTCGTCCGTCGTCCGCGAGGTGTGCGACTCGGCGGCGTAGAAGTACGACCCGCTGGCACTGGAGTAGTCCGAGTCGCAGCCGACGAGGACGAGGTCCCGCGAGCCGAGGTGCAGCGCGATCGGCACCCCGGCCGTCAGCACACCCGTGTTCGCGTCGGTGAGCGGCGCCAGGAGGTCCAGCCCGACCTCGCCCCGGCGTCCGACCGGGACCTTGAACGGCTTCTCGAACAGGAAGTAGGAGACGTCGTACCCGGACAGTTCGGGTGTGGCCTCGACGAGGTCCTTGAAGTAGTAGCTCGTCCACAGCCGCGGCCGGTGCTCGTGGGCGGTGAGGACGGTCAGGAACTCGGCGGGGAACGCCGGGCGGGTGGTGTGCCAGCCGCCGTAGAACATGTGCGAGGCGAGAACCAGGTGATCGGGCCGGATCTCGTCGAAGCGGTCGTGGTGCACGAACCAGTTGAAGGCGAACTTCTCGAAGCCCTCGAAAGGGGTCAGGTCTGTGACCTGGAGGGAAGGCCCGTTGCCGATCAGCACGGCCGGTCGGCCGGCCGCCGTCCCCGCGAGATCGGCCAGGTCCGGCCCGCACTCGGCGTGGAAGCTGTTGATCCGCGATCGGGTGATCCCACCCAGGTAGAGCTGGTTCCACAGTGCGAACGACGCCCGGCCGGCGGGCTGGACCTTGGCGAGGCGTTCGCGCTCGTCCGAGCGGACCAGGTTCTGGTCGGAGAACACGTACCAGGGCTTCGGACCGGTCATGTGCAGGAGCGCGACGTCCGGCAGGACGTCGGGGAAGTGCTTGTCGACCAGCGCCCGGTTGGCGTTGTAGTTGACCGGGACGAAGTCGACCTCACGGTGGGCGAGGTAGAGGTTCCAGAACTTCTGATCCGCGAAGTTGTCGAGCATGAGGTCTACCGGCTCGTGCATCCGCGGCAGCAGCTCCAGCGCCGCGGACAGCGCGGCCGCGCCCAGCTCATGGCGTGGGAACGAGAGCATCCCGCTGTTGATCACCGGACGGCCGGTGACTCCGGCCACCATGCCGAACGGCAGGAGACCGTGGTCGGGCACGGCGCAGATCGCGTCGCCTCGCCACAGCCGGGACAGGTCGCCCAGCACGACGGTGTCGGCGTCGAGCAGGATCACCCGTTCGTACTCGTCGAGCGCCAGGCACTCGATGGAGAGGTAGCCGAGCAGGCCGACCCGCCGGTGGTTCAGGGAGTCACCGATCTGGCCCACGTCGTACCGCCGTGTGGACCGCGCCTCGAACCGGACCTGCGGGTGGATGCGCCGCAGCCGCCCCCGGCTCAGCTCGGAGAGGCTCTCGTCGTGGAAGACGACCACGTCGTTGGTCATCCCGGGATACTGACGCTGCAGACTGAGGACCAGGGCCTCGACCCCGGGGGCGTACTTGTCATTGGTCACCGTCACGAAAGCGACCCCGGGCGGCGGCATCTCACTCCGGTAGAGCTTCTCGACCTGGAGCCGGACGATGCCGTGCTCACGGATGGACTCCACCTCGGGCGCTCGCAACTCGAGAGTGATCCGCGCCAGCTTGATGTGGCGGAGGTACTCCCCCGGCGACGCCGACTCGGCCTCCAGACGCGCCGCCCGACCACCCTCCGGGTCCGTGAAGAGCGGGTCATCCGCCAGCTCGACGGCCCATCGGTGGTCGTCGAAGGCGAGGCGCCGGGGCGGGGCGGTACGGGCGGCCTGCCTCCTGACCGCGGCCCGGGCCCGGGCGGGCAGGAACGGCAGGACCGGCCGGAGCACGGCGCGAGCGAGCGAACGCGCCCGCGCGCGGGTCGACGTCCCGCTCACCGGCCCTCCTGGGAGACGTTGCGACCGAGGCGGTCCAGGAGCCGGCGCGAGGGAAGGAGGGCCTGCCCGAGCAGGCGGCCCCGACGTCGAAGCCCGGTGAAGCGCGGCCGTGGCATCGCCGCCTCGATCCGTTCCTGCTCCCGCCGCCAGTCGAACAACTCGTACTGCGACGCGAAGAAGGTCGACCGGCGGACCTTCTCCCCCGGCCGCTCGTCGCCCGACTCCAGCAGCTCGATCACGCGGGCGGCCAGCCGCAGCACCGGGCTCACGTCGTCCACGGCGACGAAGTAGTCGTCCACCCAGTCCGGTTCCGGCTTGCCGAGATCATCGGCGGAGATCTGGTCGAACGTCCGCAGCAGCCCTGAGCCGAGGAAGATGTGGTTGCCCAGCGGCTCCCGGACGCCGAGGTCGGAGACGAAGGCCGTGCGCACGCCGGCCCCGACGGCCTCCAGCGCCGCCGTCGAGGAGACGGTCAGCATCAGGTCGAGGGTCGCCAGCCGCTCCACGATGGGCGTGTAGTCGATCGAGAAGTTGGCCGGCAGCTCCACCCCCTCGAGCAGAACCTCCGGGTGGAACCTCATCCGGTGGATGGTCTCCTCGCCCGGGCGGGTGCGGGGCTTCAGCACGACGGTACGGTCCGGGTGGGCCCGCGCGTAGTCGACCAGCCGCTGGTAGATGTACAGCCGGTCGCGGCGGGCCGAGGGCATGGTGGGCTGGTCCGCGTACAGCACGGTGCCGATCGGGCCGTCGTCCGGCACGTGGTGGGCGCTGCCCGCCAGCAGCGGCAGCCCGGACAGCACCAGGTTGTCCGTGGGGATGCCGAGCCGGGCGGCCACGGCTGAGAACGTCCGCTCGTCCGAGCGCGAGTTCACCGCGATGACGTCGGTGGCGCACCGGTCCAGGTAACCGGCGGTGACCTCCCGCAGCACGACCCCGACCCAACCGGAGACGGTGATCGGGCCGCGCTCGCCGGTACGCAGGCTCCACTCGTGCAACTCGTGGCAGAACCGGGACACGAAAGAGCCCTGCACCGACAGGACGACGACGTCCACCCGCTTGGCCTGGGCGAGAAGCTGATCCCAGGTCAGGGACTCGACCCCGGAGGCGCCGCCGTAGTCGAGCAGCTGCTGCTCGGAGAAGCCCGACGGCACGTCGGAGGGGATGACCGTGCGGCAGCTGAAGCCCTGCTGCTCCAAGGCCCCCCGAACGCCGGCCGCCCACTTCAGCTGGGAATCGAAGGCGGCGACGAGCAGCGCGGAGCGGACGGTCATTGCGGCGATGGTTCCGGTCCGTCCCCGCGCACAGATGGCCGCCAGGTGAACGCGACCTGTACCGGCACCGAATTCACCCGGCGTCCTCGCCGTAGGGCAGCATGGGATGCACCATGTCCCTCCACGACCGCCTGCCCGCACCCGGGGCCACCCCGGACCCCGACGAGGTCTACGAGAGCTTCGTCGGGTGGGTGCGTGAGCAGGGCCTGGAGCCCTACCCGGCCCAGGAGGAGGCGCTGATCGAGCTGGTCACCGGCTCGAACGTCATCCTGGCCACGCCCACCGGGTCGGGGAAGAGCCTCGTCGCGGCGGGGGCGCACTTCGCCGCGCTGGCCGACGGGCGGCGGACCTTCTACACCGCACCCATCAAGGCGCTGGTCTCGGAGAAGTTCTTCGCCCTGGTCGAGAGCTTCGGCGCCGAGCGGGTCGGCATGCTGACCGGTGACGCCGCGGTGAACCCGGACGCGCCGATCATCTGCTGCACGGCCGAGGTGCTGGCCAACCAGGCCCTGCGGCAGGGGCCGACGGCCGACATCGGCCAGGTCGTGATGGACGAGTTCCACTTCTACGCCGAACCCGACCGTGGCTGGGCCTGGCAGGTGCCGCTGCTGGAGCTGCCGCAGGCGCAGTTCCTGCTGATGTCGGCGACCCTCGGCGACGTGAGCCGGTTCGTCGACGACCTCACGAAACGCACGGGCCGGACGACGACGCTCATCTCGTCCACGGATCGTCCGGTGCCGCTGTACTTCTCGTACGCGACGACGCCGATGCACGACACCCTGACCGAGTTGTTGGAGACCAACCGCGCGCCGATCTACGTCGTGCACTTCACCCAGGCCGCGGCGATGGAACGGGCCCAGGCCCTGACGAGCGTCAACGTCGCCAGCCGCGGGCAGCGCGACCGGATCGCCGAGGCGATCGGCGACTTCCGGTTCAACGCCGGGTTCGGCAAGGTGCTCTCGAAGCTGTTGCGCCACGGGGTCGGCGTGCACCACGCCGGCATGCTCCCCCGCTACCGGCGCCTCGTCGAGACGCTCGCCCAGGCCGGGCTGCTCACGGTCATCTGCGGCACCGACACGCTCGGCGTGGGCATCAACGTGCCGATCCGCACGGTGGTGCTCAGCGGGCTGACGAAGTTCGACGGCACCCGGCAGCGGCACCTGAAGGTACGTGAGTTCCTGCAGGTCGCCGGCCGCGCGGGCCGGGCCGGCTACGACACCGCCGGCACCGTCGTCGTCCAGGCCCCCGACCACGAGGTCGAGAACGAGCGCCTGCTGGCCCGGGCCGGGGACGACGAGAAGAAGAAGAAACGCATCGTCCGGAAGAAGCCGCCGGAGGGTTCGGTCTCGTGGACCCGCCAGACCTTCGAACGGCTCTCGACGTCGCCGCCCGAGCCGTTGAGCTCGTCCTTCGCCGTCACCCACTCGATGGTGCTGAACCTGCTGGCCCGCCCGGGTGACACCTTCGAGACGTTGAAGAACCTGATCGAGACCTCGCACGAGGAGCCGGCCGCCAAGGAACGGCACCTGGCCCGGGCCGAGGAGATCTGGGACGCGCTGCTGACGGCCGGGGTGATCGAGGTGCTCCCCGAGCCGGACGAGACCGGCCGCACCGTGCGCCTGACCGTCGACCTCCAGGAGAACTTCGCCCTCAACCAGCCGCTGTCGCCGTTCGCGCTGGCCGCCTTCGAGGTGCTCGATCCGGAGTCGGAAACCTATGCGCTGGATGTGGTCTCGGTCGTCGAGGCGACCATCGAGAACCCGCGGCCCGTGCTCAGTTCGCAGCAGTTCAAGGCCCGGGGCGAGGCCGTTGCGGAGATGAAGGCCGAGGGCATCGAGTACGAGGAGCGGATGGAACTGCTCGAGGAGGTGACCCACCCGCAACCGCTGCGGGACCTGATCGAGGGCACCTTCGAGATCTACCGCCAGGGGCACCCCTGGGTGGCCGACTTCGAGCCGACGCCGAAGTCGGTCGTCCGGGACATGTACGAGCGGGCCATGACGTTCGCCGAGTACGTGTCGTTCTACGGCCTGGCCCGCTCGGAAGGCCTTCTGCTGCGCTACCTCTCGGACGTCGTCAAGGCACTGCGACAGACCGTGCCCGAGTCGGCCCGCACCGACGAACTGAACGACCTGACGGAGTGGCTCGGGGAACTCGTGCGCCAGACCGACTCCAGCCTGATCGACGAGTGGGAGTCGCTGCGCTCCCCCGGCCCCGAGGCGATCGCGGCGTCACCGACGCACCTCACCGGGCCGCCCCCGGTCACGCAGAACCTCCGCGCGTTCACCGTTCTCGTCCGCAACGCCCTGTTCCGCCGGGTCGAGCTGGCCGCCCGGGAGAGGTACGACGAGCTCGGCGCGCTCGACGTGGAGGCCGGTTGGGGTGCCGACGCCTGGGCGGACGCGATGGACGGCTACTGGGACGAGCACGACGAGCTGCCCACCGGCCCCGACGCCCGCGGCCCGAAACTGTTCCTGCTCGAACGGGGTTCGAGCGCCTGGACGGTCCGGCAGATCTTCGACGACCCGGCCGGCGACCACGACTGGGGGATCAGCGCGACCGTCGACCTGGCGGCGTCCGACGAGGCCGGCGCCGCCGTCGTCACGGTCACGTCCGTCGGTCGCCTCGACGGCGTCTGACTGCTCATGCTCCCGTTATCCACCAGTAAGAGCCGTTGATGGAGCTCTTATCCGGGGTTAAGGGGAGTATGGGCCTCGCCGTTAGTAGCGACCACTGAAGTAGTGGCTGGCGTCCAGCTCCTCGATCAGACGGTCCAGGCTCTCCCCCAGAGCCAGCAGCCTGGGGTGCTCAGCGACATCCGGTCGAAGCAGAACACCGGCGAAGTCCCCCAGCCACGGCGCGAACACCTGATCGTAGTCCTCGACAAATTGCTCGAAACCGATGATGCGAGAGGGATTTTCGCCAAAGATCATTAACCCACCCACGGCCCGCTGTTCGTCCTTCCAGAGCATGAGCTCGGTCCCGAAGCCGGGGCCATCGCTCGACAACTGGGTCGCGACATCCTCGAGCTGTCTCACCAGCGTCGATGCCTTGGCGTCGTCAGGGTGTCGCAGATAGGCCCGCTCGCGGGTGATGACCTCGCGCCAGCCCAGGTAGCTGGCCAGTCGGTAGAGCGTGGTGAGCACGGCAAGTTCACCGCGACGACCACTGGTGCGCAGGTAGATGTCGAAGTTGCGATGGCGGATGTTGCCGAGGCGGCGGGTCAGTTCGACGGCCGCGGCGAGCAGGGGACGCCTGTACTGGTCGAACAGCTCGACGTCCGCCTGCTGTCTGACGAGTTCATTCCGAGCCAGTTCCAGCTCGCTGCGCAACTTCTCGAGGTCCGCATCGACTCGTACCTGACGCCGACTGTTCAGTTCGGAGCGGATGCCGCTGCCCACCGCGACCACCAGCCCGAGCCCTCCGGTGACCAGGGCAGCAGTGACGTCACCGTCCATTGCCGCAGCCTATCCATCCAGCTCGTCGCGCAGACGCGGTTCGGTGCGGTGCCGGGGTTTCAGGCCCCGCTTGTCGGCGTAGAACTCCCGCAGCACGTCCATGTCGGCCTTCACGTCGCCGGTCATGGTCACGCTCGGCCCCGTGCCCGTCGTCCGCGACGGCCCGTCGACGAAGCCGAGCGTCACCGGCAGCCCGGTCTCCAGCGCCAGCCGGTAGAACCCGGACTTCCAGTACTCACCCTTGCTGCGCGTGCCCTCGGCCGCCACGACCACCGTGAAATCCTCGCGCCCACCGGCCATCTCCGCGAGCTGCCCGACCATCCCACCCGGGTGCGACCGGTCCACCGGCACGCAGCCGAGCCCGCGCATCACGTAGCCGAACGGCCAGCGGAAGAACTCCTTCTTGACCAGGATGTGCGGCGGCACCCGGTCGTGCCAGAGCAGCATCAGGGCCAGCACGAAGTCCCAGTTCGAGGTGTGCGGGGCCCCGATGAAGATGCCGTTGCGGGGCACCGTCCCCACCTTGGTGAACCGCGACAAACGGAAAGCGGCCCGGGCAAGGGCGGCACGAATCCTCATCGCACCGACCCTAGCCGGGCCGCCTCACTGAGCCAGACGGGTGAACGTGACGTCAGCCTCGCTCGCTGCCCTTCACGATCGGCACTCGCACGCTGTTGCCCCACTCGGTCCACGAGCCGTCGTAGTTGCGGACGTTCGAGAAGCCCAGCAGGTGGGTGAGCACGAACCACGTGTGGCTGGAGCGCTCACCGATGCGGCAGTAGGCGATCACGTCGTCGTCGGCCTTCAGGCCCTGCTCCTGCAGGTAGATGGCCTCCAGGTCGGCGCGGCCCTTGAACCGGCCGTCCTCGGCCGCGGCCCGCGCCCACGGGACCGACGCCGCACCCGGAATGTGACCGCCGCGCAGCACACCCTCCTGCGGGTAGTCGGCCATGTGGGTCGTCTCGCCCGAGTACTCGGAGGGGGAGCGGACGTCGACCAGCGGCTTGCCGAGGTGCTCCAGCACCTCGGACTTGAAGGCGCGGATGGTCGAGTCGTCGCGCTCGACGACCGGGTAGTCGGCCGCCGGCAGCGACGGCACCTCGGTCGACAACTCGCGGTCCTCGGCGATCCAGGCCGCGCGGCCGCCGTCCAGCAGGCGCACGTCCGGGTGGCCGAACAGCGAGAACACCCAGAGGGCGTAGGCGGCCCACCAGTTGTTCCGGTCGCCGTAGATGACAACCGTCGAGTCGCGCGAGATGCCCTTCTCGGAGAGAAGTTTCGCGAACTGCTCACCGTCCAGGTAGTCGCGGGTGGTCTGGTCGTTGAGCTCCGTGTGCCAGTCGACCTTCACCGCGCCGGGGATGTGGCCGCTGTCGTACAGCAGCACGTCCTCGTCGGACTCGACGACCACGAGGCCGGGGGTGCCGAGGTTCTTGGCGAGCCAGTCGGTGGTGACGAGCCGCTCGGGGTGCGCGTACTCGGCGAGCTTCGGGTCGTCGTCGTGGGGCAGGGCCATCGGATCTCCTTGATCGATAAGTCGGAAGCCGGGCGCGACCAGGGACACGACCGCTGCGGCAACTCTCATGCCGTGGTCAGGACCGTAGACCGCCCGATGCCGCAGACCGTAACCACGGCGTCATCCGCCCGTCAATGTGGAGTGATCCAGTCGACTAATCGCCGGTCTTGTCCGGTCCGTGAGACGCCCGTATCATCGACGGCGGTCATGAGAACCAGCGCCAAGCCCCGGCTCGCTGGTCGGCAACCCTCCTCCGCGGTGGGGTGCTCCGGGTGAGGACCGGGCCGTGCTCGAGGTGAGCGCGGCAAGCGCGGACTCCCTGCGGGTCCCTGACCGACGAAGGACGCCCGCCATGCCCTGCGTGACGCCCCTGAGACTGGCCGTCGCCCTCGACGGCTGTCCCGAGGCGGACCTGCCGGCGCTGGTGGAGGCGGCTGAGCGGGCCCGCCTCGACTTCGTCACGCTTCCCGCGAGCGCGACGGACCTCGGGCTCAGGGCCAAGGTGGGCCTGCTGATCACCCGCGCGGACGACGTCCGCCGACTCGAGCTCGAACCCGCCCCGGGGGCGGGTGGTCCGGGCACCGAGGTGCGGGCCTGCGTCGTCGGGGACGACCCCGCCGAGGCGGTCGCCGAGGCGGACATCGCCTTCACCGTCGTCGCCACGCCGGAGCAGACGCCCCCCGCGGTGTCGGCCCTGCGCGAGCTGCGGGCCGGGTCGCCGCGGCCCACGGAGAAGCTTCTGGTGTTCGCCGACCTGCGCCTGGGCCTCGGCACCGACCTGCACCTGGGCACCGCCGACGACGGCCTCCCGCTGCTGTCCGGGCCCGCCGCCGGCCTGGCCTCCCGCCTGCAGGGCTGGCAGCGCACGGGGCTCGACGGTTTCCGCGTCCGGGCCGACGGCCTCGACGAGCTCGAGGTTCTGACCCGCGCGGTCATCCCGGCTCTGCTGGAGAACGACGCCTTCCGCCGCGGCTACGAGTCCAAGACCCTGCGCGGCGTCCTCGGCCTGCCGCCGGCCCGCGTCGAGGCCACCGCCTGAATCGCGCCCCGAATCCCACACGAACGTGTCGGATTCCGAGCGCGATCTAGAGGCGTTCGACGTCCACCGCGACGCTGAGCGTGCTGTTGGCCGACTCCGTGAAGATCACGCCCTTCAGCGGCGGCACGTCCGTGTACTCCCGGCCCCACGCGGTCACCACGTAGGCCGAGTCGACGACCCCGTCGTTGGTCGGGTCCAGGTCGACCCAGCCGATGCCCGGCACCAGCACCGAGACCCAGGCGTGCGAGGCGTCGGCGCCCTGCAGCTTCGGCTGGCCGGGCGGCGGCGTGGTCTCGACGTACCCGCTGACGTAGCGCGCGGGCAGGCCGGCCCAGCGGATGGCGGCGACCGCGATGTGCGCGAAGTCCTGGCAGACGCCCTCCCGGCGGGCCAGCACCTCCGACAGTGACGACGTCACGGTGGTCACCCCGGAGCGGTACCGGAACCCCGCGTAGATGCCGTGCACCAGCGCGTGCAGCGCCTCCCCGAGGGGCCGGCCGGGGGTGAACCACGAGCGGGCGAGGGTGGCCACGGGCTCGATGGCCAAGCGGGGCGACTCCAGCCGGTAGTGCGCGGCCAGCATCGGGGCGTCCGGAACGTCCGCGAACGGCTCGTACGGCCCGACCTCGTCCCAGCGCACGTCGTCCAGCGTGGCCAGCTCGAACCGTGGCCGGTCGACGACCACGCGGCTCTCGGCGGTCACCACGAGCTTCCGGTGCGGCGTGTGCACCTCGAAGTACGAGGCGTGGTTGCCGAAGAAATCCGGCTGCCCGTTCGCCACCAGCCCGGCGGGGGCCACCGTCACCTCGGCGGACAGCGCCTGCTGGCCCGGGGCGTCGCGCGGGGTCAGGTAGGCCCAGCCGTAGGAGGAGGTGACGTCGTCCTCGTACTCGTACGTCGTCACGTGCCGCACACGGTAGGTCCGCGCGGTGGTCTCGCTCATCGCGTCTCCCGGCCGTCCACGGCCAGCGGTCGCGGCGGCAGCACGCGGGCGAAGTAGGTGCGCGCGACCGCGTAGCCGAGGTCGGACAGGACGCCGGACAGCTCCTCGAGCCGGGCCAGCAGCGCCGTCCGGTCGTCGGCCGCCTCCCCGACGACGACGCCCCCGGCCACCAGCGCCCGCGCGGCGTCCAGCTCGGGCAGGTCGCGGGAGCCGGCCAGCCCGGCCTCGAGCCCGGCCAGGTCGGCATCCAGGGCGTCGAGCTGGTGGGCCAGGCCACGCGGGTTGTCGGGGTCGACCAGCAGCAGGTCGAGCACGGCCTGGGCCCGCGGCCGGCCCGGCACCCGGCGGCGCATCGTGATCACCGACTCGGCGGCGATCAGCACCGACTCCAGCACCAGTTCCTCGCCGTCCAGCGGTTCGGCGCCCCCCAGCTGCGGGTCCAGCGCGTGCCGCAGCAGCTGCACCAGCTGCAGCGAGCGCTCGATCCGGCGCCCGGCGTCCATCACGAACCAGCCTCCGTCGCGGACCATGCTCTCCGCGGCCAGCCCCGACAGGGCCAGCAGCCCCTCCAACACGCGGGAGGTGGCCGGCTGCAGGTACAGCTCGGGTTCCTCGCGCTGGGCCAGTTCGTGCAGCGCCCGCTCCATGCCCGACAGCACCAGGAACGTGTCCGTGGACAGCAGCTCCCGGACGCCGTACGCGGCCTCGATCGTGTGCCGCACCCCGTGCGCGAGCGACCCGGGCAGGAAGGTGTCGACGGCCAGGCGCAGCAGCTCGGGGCCCGGTTCCTCGAGGCGCTCGGCCGCACCCTCGCCGAGGAACCCGGGGAAGGTGGTGGTGACGCCGGTCAGCGCCCGCAGCATCCGGGTCATCGATCCGTGCCCGACGCTGCCCGGGGCGTGCGCGTGGTCGGCGGCCAGGTCGGAGGCGACCCGCAGCAACCGGGCCGCGTCCTCCGCCCGCTCGGCGTACCGGCCGAGCCAGAACAGGTCCTCGGCGACGCGGGCCGGAACCGCCGCGGTCGCGGCGGCGGCCACCGGGACGTCGTCCAGCACCTCGAGCTCGGGGGCTCCGGGCTGCTGCACCAGGGGTGCGGGCACGACCGCCAGGTCGGCCAGGTCGACGTCGGAGTCGGCCAGCACCCAGACGTCCTTGGCCGACGCCCCGCTCTGGTTGGAGATGTCGTAGCTGGCCACCTCGGCGCCCACGCGGCCGAGCCCCCCGTTCATCAGCGTGTACCCGTCGGGCCCGGCCACGGCGAAGGCCCGCAGCACCAGACGGCGCGGTTCGAGCCCGGCGGCGGTGGCCACCGGGGTGCTGCTCATCTCCAGCCGCTCCTGGGCGGACCAGTTGTGCGGTTCGGCCTCGATCCGCGCCCGCAACGCGGCCAGCTGCCGGCTCGACAGCTCCCAGCCGAACCGGTTCGCGCGGCCCACTCCGCGCGCGATCGGCCGGACGACGAGCTCGCCCAGGTTGGCCAGCACGTGCCGGCGGGACGCGTCGTGGCCGCACCACCAGGTGGGCACGCTGGGCAGTTTCAGCGGTTCGTCGAGCAGGACCTCGGCCAGCCGGGGCAGGAACGGGACGAGGCCGCCGTTCTCGAGAACGCCCGCGCCGGGCGGGTTCACGATGCTCACGTTGCCCGCCCGAGCGGCCTGCAGCAGCCCCGGGACGCCGAGCCGCGAGTCGCCGCGCAGCTCCAGCGGGTCGCAGAACCAGCCGTCGACCCTTCTCAGGACGACGTCGACGCGCTCGGGACGGCCGAGCGAGCGGAACCAGACCTGCTCGTCGCGGACCTGGAGGTCCCGACCCTCGACCAGCGGGAAGCCGAGGAGGCTGGACAGGAAGGCGTGCTCGAACGACGTCTCGCTCGGCGCCCCCGGGGTCAGGATGACCACCCGCGGCATCTCGCCCGGCCGGGGCGCGACGGCCTGCAACGCCGAGCGCAGGGTGTGGAAGAACGAGCGCAGCCGGCGGAGTTGGGTGTCCCGGTACAACGCCGGCATCACCCGCGAGACGATCCGCCGGTTCTGCATCGCGTAGCCGGACCCGGACGGCGCCTGGGCCCGGTCGCCCAGGGCGTACCAGCCCTCGGGGCGGCGCACGAGGTCGGTGGCGGCGAGGATCAGCTGGTGGTCGCCCGGCAGCAGGATGCCGTCGCACTGGCGCAGGAACCCGCTGTGCCCGTAGACGACCTCGGGCGGCAGCAGGCCCTCGCGGATCAGCCGCCGCTCGCCGTAGACGTCGGCGAGGACCGCGTCGAGCAGGGCGCCGCGCTGGGCCAGGCCGGCCGCCAGCTCGTCCCACTCGGGGCCCGACACGATCGTGGGCAACGGGTCGAGCCGCCACCCGCCGAACACGGTCTCGTCGCCCGGCGCGTAGGTGACCCCGTCGTCCTGCAGCAGCCGCCGGACCTGACCGATGCGGGCCTGCAGCCCGGAGGTGCCGAGCAGGTCGACCGCGGCCGCCAGGTCGCGCCAGCCGCTGCGTACGTCGCCGTCGGGGTCGAGGAGTTCGTCGGCCCCGCGCAGCTCGGGGTGGGCGTAGCGGCGGGTCCGGTACCCCTCGAGCACGCTCCCGTCGTCGGGGTGCTGCTCCAGCGGTGCGGCGGTCACCCGGGTGATTGTCCTGGTTGGCGTCCGTGATTGCGAAGGAGGTCCGTCACACCCGCCCCTCAATCGTGATCATGGACGAGTTCGTGATCACGAGGAGAGGAAGGACAGCGTCCGGCGCCAGACCTGGGGGTACGAGAACAGGTCGTTGTGCTGGGCCCCGTCGACCAGCATGAGCTCCGTGCGCAGGCCGGGGCGCCGCTCGAACTGCGCGGCCAGGTCCCGGGCCATCCAGGTGGGGGTGAGCCGGTCGTCCGTGCCGCTGACCAGCAGGACGTCGCAGCGCACCCGGGCCGCGCGGCCCACCCCGGCGAACGGCCCGAGCCGGCGCAGGGGCGTGCCCTGCAGGCGGAGCGGGGACAGCACGTACCCGGACACCCCGCTCATCGGCGACAGCAGCACGAGCCGGCCCGGGGACCGGCGGGTGGCCAGCTCCAGGGCCACCGCGCTGCCCAACGACCAGCCCACGACGTCGACGTTCCCCGCGCCCACCAGCGACTCGGCGTGGTCGAAGGCGGCGTGCGCGGCCCGGTAGCAGCCGCCCTCCCCCGGCGTCCCGGGCGACAACCCGTACCCGACGTAGTCGACGCACACCACCGTCGCCCTGTCGTCGCCGAGCACCCGTCGGACCGGGCCGGTGTCGGCCATCACCATGGCGTTGCCGTACAGGAACACGGTGGCCCGGTGGCCCGGACCGGGCCGCGTGACCAGGGCGACCTCCTCACCCGAGGCGGCGGTCGCCGTCCGGACCAGCTCCTCCCCCGGGGCGAGCCCCGGGTCGGTGACCTCGCGGGCCGCGCCCGGGAACACCAGCCCGGTGGTACGCAGGCCTGCGTCGACCAGGGCGTCGAACACTGCCGGGCCTCCCGGTGGTGGGGGTGGAATGTCGGGGACCATACTCGACTTGTCGATCAGAGACGCTGCCGCTATCTCGGAGGCTCCGCTTGGGCAAGCCCATCCTGCTGACCGTGGACGACGACCCGTCGGTGTCCCGCGCCGTGGCGCGTGACCTGCGGCGCCGCTACGGCGACGACTACCGGGTGGTGCGTGCCGACTCGGCCGACGCCGCACTGGAGGCACTGCGCGAGGTCCGGCTGCGGGGCGACCGGGTCGCCGTGCTGCTGGCCGACTACCGGATGCCCGGGATGACCGGCATCGAGTTCCTGGAGCAGGCGATGGACCTGTTCCCGCAGGCCCGCCGCGCCCTGCTCACCGCCTACGCCGACACGGACGCGGCGATCGAGGCGATCAACCTCGTCGACGTCGACCACTACCTGCTCAAGCCGTGGGAACCGCCGGAGGAGAAGCTCTACCCGGTGCTCGACAGCCTGATCGAGATGTGGAAGGCCACCGGCGAGCGGGAGATCACCGAGACCCGGATCATCGGGCACCGCTGGTCACCGCAGTCGTACGAGATCCGCGACTTCCTGGCCCGCAGCGGGGTGCCCTACCGGTGGTACACCTCCGAGGACGCCGAGGGTCAGGCGCTGCTGAAGGCCGCGGGGCTCGACGAGGACGCCGTGCCGGTCGTGCTGACCGAGTCCGGTGAGCCCCTGGTGCAGCCGACCATCGCGGATGTCGCCGCCCAGGTGGGCCTCTCGACCGAACCGACGGGCGACTTCTACGACCTCGTGATCGTCGGCGGGGGCCCCGCGGGGCTGGGCGCGGCGGTGTACGGGGCGTCGGAGGGCCTGCGCACGGTGCTGGTCGAACGGCTGGCCACGGGTGGTCAGGCCGGCCAGAGCTCGCGGATCGAGAACTATCTCGGGTTCCCGGAGGGGGTCAGCGGCAGCCAGCTGACCGACCGGGCCCGGCGGCAGGCCAGCCGGTTCGGCGCCGAGCTCCTGACCGCCCGCAAGGTGGTCGGGCTGGAGGCGACCGGCCCGCAACGCAAGGTGCACCTGGACGACGGCACGTGCATCTCCGCGCACGCGGTCCTGCTCTCGACCGGGGTCTCGTACCGGCACCTCGACGCCGCGGGCGCCGACGACTTCGTCGGCCGGGGCGTCTACTACGGCTCGGCGGCCACCGAGGCCAGCGCCTGCGAGGGCGAGCACGTGGTGATCGTCGGCGGGGCCAACTCGGCCGGCCAGGCCGCGGTGTTCTTCTCGCGCTACGCCGCGAAGGTGACGATCGCCGTGCGCGGTCCGAACCTCGAACGGACCATGAGCCACTACCTGATCCAGCAGATCGAGGCCATCGACAACATCGAGGTGCGCACGTGCACCGAGGTGGCCGAGTGCGCCGGCTCCGACCACCTGGACCGGATCGTGCTGCGGCACAACCCGACCGGCGAGACGGAGACGGTCACCTGCGCCCACCTGTTCATCTTCATCGGCGCCGCCCCGCGCACCGACTGGCTGCCCGAGGAATTGACCCGGGACGGTTCCGGTTTCGTGAAGACGGGCACCGACCTGCTGGACGCCGGGGCGCGGCCCAAGGGGTGGGAGCCCGAACGCGACCCGTGGCCGCTGGAGTCGAGCATCCCCGGGGTGTTCGTGGCCGGCGACGTGCGGGCCACGTCGGTGAAGCGGGTGGCCTCGGCGGTGGGTGAGGGCGCGATGGCCGTGACCCTGGTGCACCAATACCTGGCCTTGACGTGAAGTTGGTCGAGTCGACGGACGAAGTGATGACGCGATGACGGTTATCGAGAACCAGACGGAACGGAAGCTCACCCCCGACGAGCTGCGCACGCTGTTCCTGTTCGAGGCACTGAACCCCGAGCAGCTGGACTGGCTGGCCGAGCACGGGACGGTGGAGACGCACGCCGCGGGCTCGCCGGTGTACCGCGAGGGCGAGCCGGCCACGTGCTTCTTCGTGCTGCTCGCGGGCACGCTGAGCATGCACCGGGACGTCGACGGCACCGACGTCGAGCTCAACCGCAGCGACTACCGGGGGTCGTACTCGGGGGCGACGCGGGCCTGGCTGACGTCGTCCACCGAGGAGACCTACGTCGGCTCGATGACGGCGGTCACCGAGTGCGACTTCCTGGTGTTCGACGCGCCGGAGATCGGCGACAAGCTGCGCGAGTGGTTCCCGATGGCCATCCACCTGCTGGAGGGCCTCTACCTCGGGCTGCGCAACTCCGAGTCCCTGGTCGGGCAGCGGCAGCGGCTGACCGCGCTCGGCCGGTTGACGGCGGGTCTCACGCACGAGCTGAACAACCCGGCCGCCGCGGCCGTCCGCGCCACCGCGACGCTGCGCGAGCGGTGGGCGGGGATGCGCCACAAGCTGGCCGGGCTGGCGTCGGGCAAGCTCGACCCCGAGGTGTTGATGTGCCTGTCCGGCCTTCAGGAGGAGGCCATCGAGAAGGCCGCCAAGGCGCCGGATCTCACGCCGCTGCAGGCCTCGGACCTCGAGGACGAGATCACGGACTGGTTCGACGACCGCGGCATCACCAACGGCTGGCAGATGGCGTCGGTCTACGCGGCCGGCAGCCTGGGCGCCGAGTGGCTGGACGACGTGGCGTCGAAGGTGCCGGAGAGGCACCTGGAGTCGGGCCTGCGCTGGATCGCCTACTCGCTGGAGAGCGAGCAGCTGATGGGCGAGATCGAGGACTCGACGACCCGCATCTCGCAGCTGGTCGAGGCGGCCAAGCAGTACTCGCAGCTCGACCGGGCCGAGAACCAGCTCGCCGACCTGCACATCGGGCTGAAGAGCACGCTGACCATGCTGGGCACGAAGCTGTCGGGCCTCACGCTGGAGAAGGACTTCGACCGCTCGCTGCCCCGGGTGCCGATCTTCGCGGCGGAGCTGAACCAGGTCTGGACGAACATCATCGACAACGCCGTCCAGGCCATGCACGGCGACGGCACGCTGTCGCTGCGCACCTACCCCGACGGTGAGTACGCCTGCGTCGAGATCGGCAACACCGGCCCGCAGATCCCACCGGATATCCAGAAGAAGATCTTCGAGCCGTTCTTCACCACGAAACCGGTCGGCGAGGGCACCGGGCTCGGCCTGGACATCTCCTACCGGATCGTCACCCAGCGGCACCGGGGCGACATCCGGGTGGCCTCGACGCCGGAGAAGACCACGTTCACCGTCTGCCTCCCGCTGGGCGACGAGCGAGAGCCGGCTCCCGCCGAATAGTTGACATCAACTAATTGACCTCGGATAGTTGTTCCTAACTATTCGAGGAGGTGCGGCGTGGCCAAGCGGCCCGTGAACAATCTGCTGGGGCTCGCCGTGCTGGCGTACCTGACCCGGCGGCCGATGCACCCCTACGAGCTGTCGAAGACGTTGCGGGACAACGGCGACGCCCGGTCGATCAAGTTCACCCACGGCTCGCTCTACATGGTCTTCGGGCAGTTGCAGAAGGCCGGGCTGATCGAGCCGGTCGAGACGAACCGTGCGGGCGCGCGGCCCGAACGCACGCTCTACGCACTGACGCCCGCGGGTGGCGATGAGCTGCGCGACTGGCTGCGCGACCTGCTGGGCCGACCCGAGCACGAGTACCCGCACTTCGTCGCCGCGCTCTCCCTGGTCGGGGCCCTCACCCCCGACGAGGTGGTCCCGCTGCTACGGGCGCGGCGCTCCGCGCTGGAGGGGCAGCGGGACGACGCCCGCGGGGTCCGCGAGGCGGCGCTGGCCGCGGGCGTGCACCCGTTGTTCCTCGTCGAGGAAGACTACCGGGAGACTCTGCTGAACGCCGAGATCGGTTTCGTGGAGCGCTTTCTGGGGCAGATCGAGGGCGGCTGGGCCGCCGACTGGGGAGGCACGTCATGACCACGTACGCACAGGCGCCGGACGGTGTCCGCCTCGGCTACCGCACGCTCGGCTCGGGGCCGGGCCTCGTCATCGTGCACGGCGCGATGTCCACCGGGGCCAACCACTCCCAGCTGGCCGAGGGGCTGGCGTCCCGGTTCACCGTCCACCTCCTCGACCGGCGCGGCCGGGGACTGAGCCCGGCCGCCGGAGCCGAGTGGTCGGTCGAGGACGACGTCGCCGACCTGCGCGCGGTTCTGGCCGCGACGGGCGCCCGCCGGGTGTTCGGCATCAGCATCGGAGCCATCGTCGCGCTGCGTACCGCGCTCGTGGCCCCGGAGGTGGAGCGGCTGGCGATCTTCGAACCGCCGCTGTTCGGGGAAAGCGCCCACCCGACGGCCCTTCTGGAGAAGCTGGACGCCGCCCTGGCCGCCGAGGACCGGCCCCGGGCCCTGGTCATCGGCATGCAGGGCGCCGAGCTCGGGCCGTCGTTCCTCAACAAGGCGCCGACGGGCCTGCTGGTGCCGATGGTGAAGCTCGGCCTGCGCCAGGAGCGGCGTACTCTCGCGAAGCAGGGTCCCGGACCCTACGTCCCGATGGCCGAACTCGCCCCGACGCTGCACCACGACTTCCGCATCGTCGCCGAGACCAGCGGCCGCACAGCCGAACTCGCCGGGCTCCCTCAGCCGACGCTGCTCCTGGGGGCCCAGCGCAGCCCCGCCTACATGCGGGCCGCGCTCGACGACCTGGAGCGCACCCTCCCGCACGCGGAGCGCGTCACCCTGCCCGACGTCGCGCACGAGGTGACGTACAACGACGACCTCCGGGGGAAGCCGCAGTTGGTCGTCGAACCGCTACGAGGCTTCTTCGCCTGAGGGCGGTTCGGGCCGCGGCCGTCTGACCACCGCCCGGCCCGATTCGAGGTCGATGCGCAACGGCGGGGCACCGTCCTCGGAGGGGGCCACCTTCACCTTCTGGTGGTCCTGCTGCTCGACGGTGTGCTTGCGGGTCGGCTGGAAGACCTCGAACGCCTCGCCGAACGCGCCGCCGCCGAGGGCGGATTCGGTCCGCCCTCCGCGCATCCACCTCAACAGGCCCATGGTCGCCTCCCGGTCACCGAGGCCCAACGCGCGGACGGCGGCCCGCGTTCCGGTCGCGGGTCAGCCCACCGCGATTCCCGGGTCGAGCGCCGAGATCCCGCGGATCGACCCGAACTGCGTCCGGGCCCCCCGAGCACGTTCCGCAGCCAGCCGGTCCGGTGACAGTCCACCGGCGGGTAACGCGCGCTCGGCATCCGAGATGAGTCGCCCGGTCAGTCGGTACTCCAGGGCGATGCCCCGCTCGACCCGCCAGGCCGCGGAGGCCCCGAGGAGCCGGGCGGAGGTCAGGGCGTCCCCCCCGGGCCAGGTGCGCGGCACCGAGCAGGCCCACGTTGCCGGGCAATGTGATCAGTTGCCCGTACGTGAGCGACAGGCCAACGTGGCGTAGATGGCGGCCGGACTGGGGCCCAAGTAGCGAAACCCCCATGAGGGGCCCGTTTCCCGTGTCGTGCCCACCCGCCAACGGTAGTCGCCGCTCGTCCCTCCGCGTATGGACGAGCCTCACAGGCAGGCCGTGGCTACGGTCTCGTCGCCCCGTCAAGCGCTTCGGCGAGCGCGGGGTCGAGGGCCCGCAGCCCGCGTACGGACCCGAACGGCGTGCGCGCGCCCCGAGCTCGCTCGATCACGAGCCGCTGCTGCGCGGCACCCGCGGCACCCGCGGCGGCGAGGCGGGCCTCGACGTCGGCGACCAGACGCTCCAGGAGCCGGTGCTCCACGGCGATGCTCCGGTCGGCGCGCCACGTGGCGACGGCGCCGCGCAGACGCGCCGCGGTGACCGGGTCACCCAACGCCAGGCGGGTGGCGGCCAGCAGGTCGAGACACTCCGGAAGGACCAGGAGGAGCCCGCAACCGACCGCCAGCCGGATGGCCTCGCTGAGGTGCCCCACGGCCGCCGCCGGCCTGCCGGCCACCAGGTCGCCGGCCGCGACGGTGGCCAGCGCGTCGATCAGGATCGGATCCCCCTCCACCGTCCGGGCGACGTCCAGTGCCTCGTCGAGTTGAACCGCGGCCTGGTCGACGTCACCCCGCTCGAGCGCGACCCGCGCACAGTTGATCAGCGCGTACATGTGGCTCTCGACATCACCGGCCGCGACCGCCTCGGGCAGCACGGCGCGCCAGAACTGCAGGGCCTCGTCGGTGCGCCCGACCAGGTCGAGCAGCTCCCCGCACTCATTCCGGTTCGCACGCTCGACGTCGGGGCGATCCAGCCCGTGCAGCTCGTCGTGCGCCGCGAACATCAGGGCGAGCCCGGCCTCTCGGTCACCGGAGAACCGGGCCGCCTGGGCACGGCACCGGAGGGCCCGGAAACGGAGGTAGTCGTCATCCGCGCCCTCGACGACCTGTCCCGCGCCGGCGTACAGCTCGTAGGCGGCCCGCGCGTCACCGGCCGCGATGCGCAGGTTACCCAACGCGATCAGGAGCCGTCCCTGGGTGGCCGCCGGGAGCTGCGCTTCCTGGGCCGCCTGCACCCACTGGTCCGCCTCCCCGACGCGGCCCGTCGTGTACCAGTGGTCCACCAGGGCGGCCACCAGCCGGCCGAGGAGTTCCTGGTGTCCCTGCTCGCGGGAGAAGGCCAGCGCCGCAGCGAGGTTCGCAGCGTCGGCGGTCAACAACCGGTTGGGCGTCGGGTCCCTGAACCGCAGACCGAAGACCGTCGGGCCCAACTCCTCCGCCAGCTCCGTGTAGAACCGGGCGTGCCGCTCGCGGGTCCGGCGCAGGCGCTCGGGCGTGACGGCCAGCAGCGTCGCGGCGTACTGCCGGACGGTCTCCAGCATCGTCATCCGGCCCGAGCCGTCGGCCACCAGCAGGCTGCGTTCGAGGAGCCGGTGCAGCGCGTCGAGCACCGAGGCATCCGCCCCCGGCGGGTCTGAAGCTTCTCTGGCACAGATGGTCTCGGCCGCCGCGAGGGTCCACCCGCCCGCGAACACGGACAGCTCCTCGAAGACCCGCAGCTCCATCGGGTCGAGCATCCGCACGCTCCACTCGATGGTGGCCCGCATGCTGCCGTGCCGCTCGGCCATACCCGGGGAGCCGGTGTCCAGCAGCGCCAGGACCTGGTCGAGTCGGGCCAGGATGTCGGCAGGCGGCAGCATCCGCACCCGGGCCGCGGCCAGTTCCAAGGCCAGGGGCAGCCCGTCGAGCCGGCGGCAGAGTTCACTGACGGCGGTTGCGTTCTCGGGCCGCACGTCGAATTCGGGCAGCACGAGTTGAGCGCGGTCCCGGAAGAGGCGTACCGCATCGCTCTCCAGGGCGACCGAGGGATCGCTCGTGCCCTCCGACGGGACGGGCAGCGGCCCGAGGTGCACGATTCGCTCGCCCCGCAGCCCCATCGCCTGCCGGCTGGTGACCAGCACCGTCAATGTCGGAACCCGTTCCAGCAGGTGCGATACCGCGACGGCGACCCGGTCGATCTGCTCGAGGTTGTCCAGCACCAGCAGGTCACACCCTGCGAGCGCCCGAGCAGCGGCGTCCAGCGCCGGTTCACCGACCCAGTCGGGTTCGGTGCCCATCACCCGGCACACCTCGGGCACCACGTCCTCGACCCGGGTCAGGGTGACGAGCGGAACCGGCCCCGCGACCGTCGTCGCCGACCCGTCCCGCGTGATCCGGTCGACGAGTTCCCTGATCAGCCGGGTCTTCCCAGCTCCCCCGGCGCCCAGGACGCTGACCAGGCGCACGTCGTCCCGGCGCAGCAGCGCCACGACGTGCGCGAGCTCCGCACCACGACCGACGAAACGATCGGCGGGCGGCGCCGCACCACCGGGCCGGACGGCGAGCGCGACCTGGGTCCCGGCCGGCGGCGGGAGCTCCTGCCGCAGCACTCGCTCGTAGTGCGCCCGCAGAGCCGGGCCGGGGTCGACGCCCAGTTCATCGCGGAGCCGAGCCTGGGCGGCCACGAACGCCGTGAGGGCGTCGGCCTGCCGGCCCGCGCCGTACAGCGCCGACATCAACTGGACGACGAACCGCTCGTCGAACGGGAACTCGCCGACCAGCTGCTCGAGTTCGGGGACGAGCGTGGTGAACCGCCCCAGGGCCAGCTCGGCGTCGACCCGGTCGGCCCGGGCCGCCTGACGCAGCGACAGCAGGCCGGCGATCCGCGCGTCGGCGAGGCCGACGAGGTCGGGAAGCGGCTCGCCGCGCCACAGCGCGAGACCGGCGCGCAGCGTCTCGGCGGCGGCCCGCACCTCGCCCGAGGCCAACTGGGCGTGGCCGCGGGCCGCCAGCGCCTCGAAGCACAGCACGTCGACGGCGTCCTCGGGGAGGTCGAGCCGGTAAGCACCCTCGGCCGACCGCAGCGGCGAGGGCGCCTCCCCCGGGGTCAGGGCGCGTTTCAACCGGGAGACGTACACCTGCACGGTGTTGGCCGCCGTGGCCGGCGGGGCGGCCCTCCACAGGGTGTCGATCAGCTGGCCGGGCTGGACCGGATGCCCCACCTGGAGGGCGAGCAGGGTGAGCACCGCGCGCTGACGAGGACCACCGAGCGAGATGGGTTCATCGCCGAGCGTCACCACGGTGGGCCCGAGGAGCGAGACCCGCACCCGCGGCACCCCGTCCGGCCCTCCACCCACGCTCCCGACGGTAACCGCCGCTCATCACCAACAGGTGCCGCAAGGGCCGAGAAGTGCGCCTCACCAGGGCGTTCAGCGAGCGTTAAGCGCTTTGTCGGCGCCCCTGAGCATCGTTTCCGTCGAGGGGACGTTCGGAGGTCCGCCTCCCGTCGCACCCCGATCCCCGCCGCGCGCGACCACGGGGCGCGCGCCGCGGAGCGGGGTGACGGCCACCGGTGGCGGGCCTCCGAGCGAGGGATCAGGAACGCGCCCCAGCCCGGCTCACGTCGTCCAGCCGGCGCTGCGCGCCCGGCACGAGCTGCGCGGGTTGCGTACGCAACCGGTGCACGGGCAGGGCGTGCGGGTGATGCTCCTGCAACCAGCCCAGCAGTGCCTCCCGGAGGTCGCAGCGCAGGTCCCATGCGCTCGGCCCGTCGTAGGCGGACGCGAGAACCCTTACCACCATGGTGCTCTCGGTGGTGTCGACGACCTGCAGCACCCAGTCCTTGCCGTCCCACAGCGGCGACGCCTCGATCACGGAGCGGGTGAACTCCCGCAGCTCCGTCAGCGGGGTCGCGTAATCGAGGTGCAGGACGACGGCGCCGAGGATCCGGGACTGGGTGCGGGTCCAGTTCTGGAACGGGGTGGTGGTGAAGTAGCCGGTCGGCAGGACCAGCCGCCGCTCGTCCCAGAGGTGCAGCACGACGTAGGTGAGCGTGATCTCCTCGACCCGCCCCCACTCCCCCTCGACGACCACCACGTCGTCGATGCGCACCGCGTCCGTGAACGCCAGCTGCAGTCCCGCGAACACGTTGCCGAGCGTCGTCTGGGCGGCCAGCCCGGCCACCACGCCCGCCAGTCCGGCCGAGGCCAGCAGGCTCGTGCCGAACGTACGCAGACCGGGGAACGACATCAGCACGGCACAGACCGCCACGAGGACGACGGTCGCGGCCAGGATGCGCCGCAGCAGCGTGACCTGGGTACGGGCCCGGCGCCGGCGGCGGTTGTCCTCCATGTCGACGCGCAGCCGCGCGAAGATCACTGCTTCCCCGGCGTGCAGCCCGCGAACCAGCAGCCAGGCAGTACTGGCGACCACCGCCGTGCCGGCCAGGCGCGACCAGCCGCCCGCGACCGGTACGGACTGGGCGGCGATCAGAACGGCCAGCAGGAACACGGTGCAGATCCAGGCCCGGCGGCAGAACCGGTCGACCAGGGTGAGGAACTCCAGCCGGTGACGGCGTCCCAGCTGAGCGGTGGCGACGGCGACCAACCAGGCGAGGGCGGCCCCGGCCAGCCCGGAGCCGCAGGTGACGAACAGGGTGCCGGCGACGCTGTCGCCGGGCGAGAGGTCGGGCACGGATTCCTCCCGGAAGGACCTCGGGTGGGTGACACCGTGACGCGTCGATGCGTGGTGCGCGAAAGCAGCGAGTCTGGTGCCGTACCGCGCCCTCCGCCACCCGATCATCGGCTCGCTGCTGCGTCCGGGCGACGTTCGCGCCCGATTCTCGGGACACGGAATCGGTGACAGGAGCGACGGCTAGGACGCGGGACCGACTACGCTCCACCATCACACCGGCGTCGGCCCACGGGGGTGGACGGCGCCTGCTCGCTGTCAGAAGGGGTGGCGATGAGCGACCGGCCCGTGCCCGCGAACGCGGAGACGCGGCCCATTCCCCTGCTCACCGGCCGTGCGCGCTCCGGGCCGGACGCACCCGACGAGCCCGAACTCGTGCTCACCGACGACGAGCGTCCCGAGGAAGCGGCCCCCGAAGCCCTGCTCACCGACGACGTCGAGGTTGCCGCCGACGGCGACGGCGAAGACGACGGGCCGGTCGACGGGCCGGTCACGGAGCCGCAGGGGGGCGAGCCCGGCGAGATCGAATCCGCCGATGAGACCGACCCCGAAACGCCCGACGACACCGAAGCGGCCGTCGAGGCCGAAGCGACCGTCGAGGTTCGAGCCGAAGCGCCCGACGAGCCCGAAGCCGATGCGCCCGAGCCGGCCGATACCGCCGGGCCGGCCGATACCGCCGAGCCGGCCGGCCCCGACGACGAGGGAGCGAGGACCAGCCCACCCACAGGTCCGATCGCGCGCCCCGCGGTCGCGGCCCCCGAGACGACGCCCGTCCCCGTCGTCCGCCCCGAAACCCCGGCTCGCATCGAACCCCCGGCCCGCCCCGAAACCCCCGGCGGGCCTGAACCTCTTGCCGGTCCTCCGGCCCGCCCGGCGGACCCCCCGGCGGCCTTCACCACCGTGACGGGCCACCCGCCGGCAGCGGCCCCGTCCGGCCGCTTCGCGCCGCCGACGGCCTCCGCCCCGCTGGTGCCGCCCACGGCACCGCCCGACCCGCCGACGATGCCCAACCCGCAGCCTCGGCCCCCGTTCGTGCCGTCGCTGCAGCCGCCCGTCGTCCAGCCGCTGCGGCCCCCGGCCCCGGAGGCCGAGGATGCGCGGCCGGGCTGGCGCAACCCGGGCCTGCTGGGCTCGACGGCCGCCGGGCTGGCGGTCGTGCTGGCCGCCGTGGCCGCGGCCCTCACGCTGGGCGGTGGCACCGGCGGGAACCCCGTCCAGGCCGCGGTCACCGTCACCGCGAGCGGGGCCGGCGACCCCCGTTCGGGCGGCGGGGTCGTGGTGGACGCCGGGAAGGGCCTGATCCTGACCAGCGCGTGGGTCGCCGCTCCGCGCGCAATCGGGATGGGCGTCACGGCAGGCGTTTTCGAGAAGGACCTACCACCGGCGCCGAAGTCCGTGACGGTCACGCTGCCGGGCGGCGGCCAGGTCGCCGCGCAGGTGGTGGCCGCCGACGGCTACCTCAACGTGGCCGTGCTCAAGGCGGAGGGGGTGGGCGGCTCGAGCGCCACCCTGGGGGCGGCCCCGTCGGCCGGCGAGGGGGTCACGGTGGTGGGCGCCGACGATGAGGGCCACCGCTCCACGAGCCAGGTCACGCTCGGCCGGGCCCTGAACGACCCGCGACTCGGCTCCGGGACGGGTGTCCTCGCCGTAGAGGGGGCCGCCACGACGACGGACGGCCCGGCCTCGGCCGGCGGGCAGCTGGTCGGGATGCTGAGCACCGCCTCCGGGGCCGCCGTGGTGCGGCCGATCGCTTGGGCGCAACCGCTGATCGATGCCGCGGTGGCGGGCACCGACTACCTCAGTCCCTACGCGGCGGCCACCCCGAAGGGCGCCGAGGTGACCGGGGCCCGGTACGTCGAGCCGGGCATCGAGTCCGGCAGCGCCGTCACCCCGGGCTGCTCCAACGGCCGCCAGCAGGACGGCCGGCTGTCGCTCGGGCTGGAGTACGACTCGTTCGGCAAGCGGGGTCTCGACGTGGCCACCGGGGCGGGTCTGCACACCGACGTGCTCGCCGAACTGTGGACCACGGGCGCCTCGCCGAAGCTGGTCGCGAGGGCCGACACCGCGGGCGAGTACCCGGTGTCGTTGCCCGGTTCCGGTTGTCTGACTCTGACGTTCACGCCCCTGTCCGGAGCGGCGCTCGACCCCGGCGCGTACGCGCTGCGGGTCGGTGTCGGCGGCAACCTGACCCTGGTCTACGACACCGGCGTGCGGATCACGGAGTAGCGCCGGCCGCCCGGGCGTACCAGGCGCGGTAGGCGGCCGGAGTGTCGGTCAGCACGCCGTCGACGCCGGCCTCGCGCGCCTGGGCCCACAGTTCCGGCTTGTTCAGCGTCCACACCACGACCTTGAGACCGGCGCTGTGCAGGTCGCCCAGGTACGTCTCCGTGAGCCGGTTGTGCCGGACGCCGACACCCCACAGGTGCTCCTTCACAGCGGCTTTCGCGGTCAGCTCGGCGTCACGCACGAACTGCAGGTAACGCAGGCCGTCGACCCCGCTCGACTTCGCGGCCCGGCGGACGGCGGCCAACCGGTCGGGCTGGAACGAGGTCACGACGGTGCGCCCGGTCATCCCGGTGCGGCGCAGCACGCCGAGGAACGTCGACAACTGCGCGGGGGTCTGGTCGACCTTGAGCTCGATGTACAGCTCGACGCCCGGTATCGCGGCCAGCTTCTTCACGGTGTCGTCGAAGGCGGGTATGCCGTAGCGCTTTCCGTCCTTCGACTCGCCCTTCGGGGTCTGGCAGGACTTCAGGGTCCGCCAGCTGGTGAGGGCGACGGCGTACTGCTGAGCGCAGACCATCCGGCCCGAGACCGACGCCGCGTCGTAGAGGATCGGAACGTTGTCGAGCGTCCAACGCAGGTCCGCCTCGACGACGTCCCCGCGTCGGGCGGCGTCGAGCATGGCCGCCTGGGTCTGCAGCGGGAACTGCTCACGGCCGCCCGCATGGGCCAGCGGCGTGGCCAGGCTGGCCGGCGCCACGACGGTCGAGGCGCTGGGGGAGGCCCCGGGGCGGGCACCGGGCGAGTGGGTGGTGACGACGTCGTTCCCGCCCCCCACCGTCATCGCGAGCACGCCGGCCAGGCCGATCGCGAGCAGGGCGGCCACCGCGACCAGCACGCCGACCGGGACGGCCAGCCGGCGCTGCGGGGTGAACGCCCGGATGCCGCGCGGCCCGGTCGGGTCCGGGTCGGGCCGGGCGTCGGGCCGGGCCTCGGGTCGGGCTTCCGGCTCGGCCTCGAGCCCGGAGTCGGGGCGGTTCGACCGGGCCTCGGCCGCCGTCAGGATCTCGGCCTCGACCCGTGGCAACGGCGTGGTCTCCTCGGCCTGGACCACCGGGTCGGGACGGGCCTCCAGCTGCGGCGTGATCCGGGCCGGGGCCGTCTGCAGGACGTGCCCCCAGGTGGCCAGCGCCCAGCCGGCGGCCCGCGGTTCCAGGCCCGCCTCGTCGAGGCGGTCGCCGAGATCGATGGCCGGGACGTCGTCCAGCACCCCCTGGGGGATGCCCGCCTCGGCGGCCGCGACCAGCGCGGACACGGCGTCCTCGTGCTCCGGTGCCGCGTCGCCGAGCTGCTCCGCGAGCGCCTCGCGCAGCCCTTCGGCACCCAACCGGGGCGGCCCGTCGTCCGCGTGCACGACCTCACGCAGCGCCTGCGCGACCGCCGGGTCGCCCCATGCCGTAGCAGTCATCGACCCGGCTCCCCACGCTGGGACGGTGCTCGGCCGGACATGTGCCGCAGGGTAACCGAGGATGCCGTACGTGGCAGGATGCCCGTCATGCGCGCAGCCCGGATCACCACCCTGGACGGACCCGAGGCCATCGAGATCGGCGAGGTGGACGACGTCGTCCCGGAGCCGGCGCAGGTGCTGATCGAGGTGCGAGCGGCCGGGGTGGCCTTCCCCGACGTCCTGCTCACCCGCGGCGAGTACCAGTACAAGCCGCCGCTGCCGTTCGTGCCTGGGGCCGAGGTGGCGGGGGTCGTCGTCTCCGCCCCGGCCGGGTCGCAGTTCTCACCGGGGCAGCGGGTCGCGGCGTTCCCGATGTTCGGCGGGTTCGCCGAGCGGGTCGCGTGCGTGCCGGAGCTGGTCTTCCCGCTGCCCGACCAGGTGTCGTTCGCCGAGGGCGCGGCCCTGCCGCTGAACTACCTGACCGTGCAGTTCGCCCTGGTCCGGCGGGCCCGGCTCGCCGCGGGGCAGACCGTGCTGGTGCACGGGGCCGCGGGCGGCATCGGGACGGCGGCGATCCAGCTGGCCACGGCGCTCGGCGCGCAGGTCATCGCCGTGGTGTCGACCCTGGAGAAGGGCGACGTCGCGCAGAAGGCGGGCGCCCGGCACGTGGTGCTGGCCGACAACTTCCTGGCCGCCGTGAAGGACTTGACCGGCGGCGCCGGCGTGGACGTCGTCGTCGACCCGGTGGGCGGCGACCGGTTCACCGACTCCCTGCGCGCCCTGGGGCCGGAGGGGCAGCTGCTGGTGATCGGGTTCACCGGTGGGGAGATCCCGACCGTCAAGGTGAACCGGCTGCTGCTGAACAACACCTCAGTGGTCGGGGTCGGCTGGGGCGCGTTCACGCTGCCGCGGTTGTCGCTGGCCCGGGAGCAGTGGGACTTCCTGCTGCCGCACATCGCCTCCGGGGCGCTCGTGCCGCCGGTGGGTGCCACCTACCCGTTGTCCGACCTGACGTCGGCGCTGCGCGACATCGACGAGCGCCGGGCGACCGGCAAGATCGTCCTGACGCTGGAGTAAAGCAGCGCGCCGTGCTGCGCGTCTGAAGGGCATGGTGGACGACGGGGGCCGGGTCTTCGAGGACTGGTACGCCTCGAGCTACGGCCGGGTGCACCGGGCGGTGTCCCTGGCGATCGGTGATGCCGACCTGGCCGAGGAGGCGACCGCCGAGGCGTTCGCGCGGGCCCTGGTGCACTGGCGGTCGGTCCGGAAGGCCGACCGGCCCGACGCCTGGGTGTACCGGGTGGCCCTGAACGAGGTGCGCTCGCGGTGGCGCAGGTCGCGGACCGAGGCACGCTGGCTGGCCCGACAGCGCCTGGGCACCGTGCCCGCTCCCACCGAGCCGTCGTCCGAGTTGTGGCGGGCCGTGACGCAACTCGCGCCGCGTGCCCGCACGGCGATCGCCCTGCGCTACGTCGCCGATCTGTCCGAGGCCGAGATCGCCGCCGCCATGGGCATCACCCGCGGCACCGTGGCCGCGACCCTGCACAAGGCACGTGCCCGGCTGGCCGAACTGCTGACCATGGAGGAGTCGTCATGATCGACGAGGCCCTGCTGCACGAGCTGGCTGAATACTCCACCCTGCGCGGGCCGCGCCCGCTGCCCGAGATCTCGGCACGGGCCAGGCTTCTCCGCCGGCGTCGGCGCACGGCCTCGACCGGGTTCGGCGTACTGGCTGTCTGCATCGCGACCGGAGTTGCCGTCCCAATGCTGAGTGGAGGGGACACGGGCGTACAGGTCGTGGACCCAGCCCGCGGCGCCGAACCCGACTGCACCGCCGGAACCGGTGACAACCCGTCTCCGGCCCAGATCCCGGATGTCCTGTACGTGCCCGACGAGTCGCTGACCGGGCCACGCACGGGGGCGATCCTGTTCCGCCGGGACCGGCCGAACTGCGGCGTAGGGCTCGAAGCTGTCTGGTACACGACCCGGAAGAAGGTCGTCGACAAGACGTTGAGCATCCAGGGTCCTGACCGACCCGACTACTACGGACGGGCCGACAGTCCGGAGTTCGCCGGGGGTACAGGTGTCTCGCACGTCGAGGTAGAGGGCTCGCCGGGCACCCTTCACTATGACGAGTCGTCCCGGTTCGGTCGGCTGTTCTGGGTAAGACCCGATGGCACGCGATGGATGGCCGAGGGCAGAAACATGAGCGCGACCGAGCTCGTGACCTCGGCCGGGGCCGTACGACTCAGCGCGGAGCGGATCGACGGCGGCCAACGCCCTGGCGGGATGACACCGGCACCGAGGCTCGGCGGTCCGGCCTGGTCGACGAGCTTTCCGTGGACGTTCATGGAGTTCGGTGGCACCGGCGAGGAGTCACGCCTGCAGTTGACCTTCGAGCAATATGGCGATCGACCCATGGGGCCCGCGGGAAGGGGCGTCGAGATCGATGGCCGACCTGGTTGGCTCAGCTCGGACGATGGCCGGACGACCCTGGTCTGGAAGGTTGCCGACGGCGTCGTGGGGCAGCTCACCGGGAGGATCACCAAGGCTCAGGCTCTGGCAATCGCCCGCTCGACGATCAAGGTCACCCCCGATGACTCGCGCCTCCAATAGAGGTATACCGAATGGAATACTTTCTCGTATACTCGTCGTGTGGACACGACGATCAAGGTCAGCACCGAGACCCGTGACCGGATCAAGGCCATCGGCGCTCAGCGGAACCAGAGTGCCGAGAAGGTGATTCTCTCCGCTCTCGACGAACTCGATCGGGCGATGTTCTGGGACGCCTACGACGCTGCCGTCGCCGAGGACGGACCGCCGACGATCGAGCCGGGCTGGGAAGCGACGGCCTCCGACCTGAATGACTGAGTCACCGCTGCGAGGCGAGGTCTGGGACGTCGACTTGGGCTATCCCGTCGGCCATGAGGCCGCCTTCGTCAGACCGGCCCTTGTCGTCAGCGCCGACCGGTTCAATTCGCACGAGCTCGTGAGTGTCTGTCCGATCACCCGAACCCGTAAGAGCTATCCGACGCGGGTGCCACTGCACCCTGGAGTGTCCGGACTGGACGAGACCAGCTACGTCCAGGTGGAACACGTACGGACCATTTCCACGGCAAGGCTCGTCGGTCGCCGAGGGCGCGTGACAGCCGACGACCTCCGCTCGACCGCGCGGATCCTGCGCTTCCTCTTCGAGTTGTGAGAACCGCTCAGCGGTAGGTGAGCAGGTCGGGGTGCCCGGCCAGGTGCGCGTGCTCGTTGAAGGTCAACAGGCTGGTGCCGGACCGCCCGCGCACGACCGTCGTGATGCCCGTGTTCACGCTGACCCGGTTCAGGGCCACAAAGGTCTCGGGGCCGGCGCCGAGCAGGTGCGCGGCGATGGCGGCGATCACCCCGCCCGAGGTCACTACGAGCGCCGGGTCGCCGGCCAGCGCCTCGTCGAGGGCGTCAAGGGCGCCCTGCTGGAACTCCTTGAAGGACAGACCCTTCGACCACCGCTCGTCGGAGGTGGACCAGGCCCGCAGGGCGGCGTCGAGGGCGGCCTGAACGCCCGCGCTGTTGCCCATCGCGGCCGCCACGCCGGTCTTCAGGGCCCCGAACCGGCCCGCCGCCCCGCGCAGGAGCTCGGCGTGGTCGTACTCGTCCCACCCGCCGTGCCGGACGGAACGCACCTCGAAACCGGCCGCCGACACCAACTCGGCGGCGGTCTTCTGCTGCCGTTGCAGGCTGCCGGCCACGACCACCTCCGGGTTCACCCGGTCGCGCAACGCCGCGCCCACGAGAGCGGCCTGGCGGTGCCCGTTCTCGCTCAGGACGTCGTAGTTGGCCGACCCGAACGACGCCTGCCCGTGCCGGACCAGCAACAGCGCCGGCATCAGCCCGCCTCACGCATGATCTTGTGGCACCGGCGGATCAGGTAGCCGCACATCAACCAATAGTTCCGGAAGGCCGGGTTGGTCGACTGCTTGTGGTGGTAGCGGTAGTAGATCTGTTGGATGATCACCGCGAGCCGGAACAGCCCGAACACTTCGTAGAACGTGAAATCCGATGCCTGGAGGCCGGTCCGGCTCGCGTAGGCCTCGAGCATCTGGCGCCGGGTGAGCATGCCGGGCAGGTTCGACGGCTGGCGGCGGATGCGCCGCATGAGGGCGCCGTCACCGGCCTCCACCCAGTAGGCGAGGGAGCCGCCGAGATCCATCAGCGGGTCGCCCAGAGTGGCCATCTCCCAGTCCAGGACGCCGACGGGCCGGGTCAGGTCGGCGTCGTCCAGGACCAGGTTGTCGAGCCGGAAGTCGTTGTGGATCAGGCAGTACCCGACGTCCTCGGGCATCCGCTCGGCCAGCCAGCGCATGACCTTCTCGCCCCGGGGCACGTTCCAGGTGCGGGCCGCGCGGTAGCGCTCGCTCCAGCCCGTGACCTGGCGCTTCACGTAGCCCGGTCCCTTGCCGAGCGCGGCGAGCCCGGCGGCCTCGACGTCCACGGAGTGCAACCGAACCAGGACGTCGATCATCGCCTCGCACAGGGCCCGCGCCTGGTCCGGCGAGAGGTGTTGGGAACCGGTCAGGTTCGCCCGCAAAATGGTCCCGGCGATGCGGTCCATCACGTAGAAGTCGGCGCCCAGCACCGACTCGTCCTGGCACAACGCGACCACGTGGGGCACGAGCGGGAACTGGCCGGCCACCTGTTGCTGGACCCGGAACTCACGGGCCATGTCGTGCGCCGACCCGGCCTTGGTGCCGGCCGGCGGACGGCGCAGGATCAGGTCCCGGCCGGGGTAGCTCAGCAGGTACGTCAGGTTCGAGGCGCCACCCACGAACTGCCGGACGGTCGGCGGCACGGCGAAGTCCGCCAGGTCCGGCACCTGCCGGGTCAACCAGGTGTGGACCGCCTCGACGTCGAACGCGTCGTCCTCGCGGACCGCCTTCGCGTTGGTCGGAACCTCGCTCATCGCGGGTGGTCTCAGGCCATCCGGGCGACCACGGGCAGCGGCAGGACCCGCATCAGCAGGCCCATCGGCACCCACGGCCAGGCCGGCACCTTGGCACTCGCCTTCTCCTTCTCGATCGCCGCGACCATCGCCGCGACGCCCTTCTCGGTGCTGACGATCAGCGGCGTGTTCTTGACCTTCTCGTTCATCTCCGAGCGGATGTAGCCCGGGTAGATGGTGCTCACCACGATGTCGGTACCGAGCAGGTCGGCGCGCGCCCCCTCGGCCAGGGTGGCGACCCCGGCCTTCGTGGCCGCGTACGTGGTGAGGTTGCGCGGCATGCCCCGCATCGCGCTCATCGACGAGATGGCCACCAGGTGGCCGGAACCGCGGGCCCGGAAGGTCTCCAGCGCGGCCTCGAACTGGGCGAGGGCCCCGATGAAGTTGGTCTGCGCGGTCTGCAGGTTGGCGTCGAAGCGGCCGGAGCCGAGTGGCTGGCCCTTGCCGAGGCCGGCGTTCACGATCACCCGGTCCAGACCGCCGTGCTCCTCGAACTCCACGGCGAAGGACCGGAAGACCTCGAACACGGCGTCGGTGTCGGTCACGTCCAGCGCCTTCAGCGAGACCGTGATCCGCGGGTTGCGCTCCAGCAGCTCGGCCCGCAGCTTCTCCAGCCGGTCCGTGCGGCGCGCACAGAGGGCGAGATTGCGCCCCCGGCGTGCGAACTCGCGAGCCATCTGCTCACCGAGGCCCGAGCTGGCCCCGGTGATCAGGATGTTGCGACGGGTGGGCCGTGCGCTCACACCTTCTCCTTGACCGGGGTGTCGAACTTCCGCCGGGTCTTGCTCCACTGCCGCACGACGACCTTCTCGACCAGCGACGGCGAGACACGCTTCACGAGACTGAGGACGCGACCGTCGCGCTCGGTGAGGATGAGGAACCGCTCGGCCTGCACTGCGGCGAACACCTTGTCGGCGATCTGCGCCGGGGTCACCTTCGAGTTGTCGATCAGCTTGTTGGCCGTGGCGATGGCGGCCGGGTCGGCACTGCGCATGCTCGCCCCCAGGTTCGTCTTCACGAAGGCCGGGCAGAGCACGGAAACCCCGATGCCGTAGGGCTTCAGCTCGTAGCGCAGGGTCTGCGACAGCGCGATCACGGCGGCCTTGGTGGTGTTGTACGAGGCCATGGCCGGCAGCTGGGCGATGCCCGCCAGCGACGCGGTGTTCACGATGTACCCGGACCCCTGGGCCTTGAAGAGCGGGATGAACGTGCGGCAGCCGCGCACGACGCTCTTCAGGTTCAGCTCGAGGATCCAGTCCCAGTCGTCCAGGGACGTCGTCTCCATCCGGCCACCGGCAGCGACCCCGGCGTTGTTGACCAGCAGGTCGAGACCGCCCCAGGTGTCCTCGCACCACTGCCGGGCCCGCAGCCAGTCGCTGTCGTCACGCACGTCGAGGCGGCGCACGGTGACCGAGCCGGACCGGCCGAGTTCCTGCTCCAGCGCGCTCATCGCGGCGTCGTCGATGTCGGTGGCCAGCACCCGCCAACCCTCGGAGGCGAACCGCGTGACCATGGCCTTGCCCAGGCCGGAGGCCCCTCCGGTGACGAGCACCCGTCGCCCGGTGGTCTGTGCGGGAATTTCCTCGGTCATCGGTTTTCCTCCAGGTACTTGCGCAGCTCCAGCCGGGCGACCACGCCGAGGTGCACCTCGTCGGGGCCGTCCGCCAGGCGCAGCGAACGGGCGTTGGCGAAGGCCGCGGCGAGCGGGAAGTCGTCGCTCATGCCGGCGCCACCGTGCAGCTGCATCGCCATGTCGACCACCTCCTGCGCCATCGCCGGGACGGCCGCCTTGATCTGCGAGACGGCGCTCAGTGCACCCTGCAGGCCCTCGGTGTCGAGCAGCCAGGCCGCGTGCAGGACCAACAGTCTGGCCTGATTGATCGCGATCCGCGCTTTGGCGAGCCGTTCGCGGTTGCCGCCCAGGTTGGCCAGGGGCTTACCGAAGGCCGTGCGCTGCACCGAGCGCCGGGCGGCCAGGTCGTAGGCCGTCTCGGCCAGGCCGATCAGCCGCATGCAGTGGTGGATGCGGCCCGGCCCGAGCCGGCCCTGGCCGATCTCGAACCCCCGCCCGGGACCGGCGATCACGGCCGAGAGCGGCAGCCGGACGTCGGTGAAGGAGACCTCGCCGTGCCCGTACGGCTCGTCGTGGAAGCCGAAGACCGGCAGCAGCCGCTCGACCTTCACGCCGGGGTGGTCCTTGGGCACGAGGACCATCGAGTGCTGCGCATAGCGGTGCGCGGTCGGGTCGGTCAGACCCATGAAGATGATGAAACGGCAGTTTGGGTGACCGATCCCGGTGGTCCACCACTTGCGCCCGTTGACGACGATCTCGTCGCCCTCGACCGTGGCGGTGGCCTCCATGTTGGTGGCGTCGGAGGAGGCCACGTCGGGTTCGGTCATGCAGAACGCCGAGCGGATCTCCCCGCGCAGCAACGGTTTCAGCCACTGCTCCTGCTGCTGCGGGCTGCCGTACTTGACCAGCACCTCGGCGTTGCCGGTGTCGGGGGCGTTGCAGTTGAAGATCTCGGGGGCGATGAACGAGCGGCCCATCTGCTCGGCCAGTGGCGCGTACTCGCTGTTCGACAGCCCCGGGACGTCGCCGTACTCCTGCCCGCCCTCGGGCAGGAACAGGTTCCAGAGACCCTCGGAACGGGCCTCGGCCTTCAACTTCTCGATCACCGGCAGGACCACCCACGGGTCGGCCAGCGAGCGCAGCTCACGGTGGTACTCACGCTCGATCGGCTCGATCCGCTCGGCCATGAACGTGGCCAGCCGCTCGCCGTACTCGCGTCCTCGCGCAGTCGGTGCGAAGTCCATGGGGTGAACGTACCGCGCTGTCGAGCATTGCTCAACAGGGGCGGCTAGGGTGCTGCCATGAGCACCGACACCCGGCGCCGCCTGACGGCCGAGGACCGTCGCCGCCAGCTGATCGGCGTCGGGCTGCGGCTGCTCACCACCACGCCCGTGCACGAGCTCTCGGTGGACGACGTGGCGGCCGAGGTGGGTATCTCCCGCAGCCTGCTGTTCCACTACTTCCCGACCAAGACCGACTACTTCCGGGCCGTCGTGCGGGCCGCGGGCGACCGGTTCGTGGCCGCCTGCAGCCCGGACCCGGCGCTCCCCCGTGAGCAGCAGCTGGCCGCCACGGTCGACGGGCTGATCGACTTCGTCGAGCGCCGCCGGGAGAACTACCTGGCCTTCGTCCTCGGCGCGGCCGCCGACCCGGTGCTCCAGGAGGGCACGGACGAGGTCCGGGACAAGCTGGTCGCGGCGATCATGGCCGCGCTGGAGCTGCCCGAGTCGGCCCTCGCCGGACTGCAGGTGCGCGGCTGGCTGGCCTACGCCCAGGAGCTCGTCGTCCGCTGGGCCACCCACCACGAGGTGTCGCGCGAGGAACTGCGCGACCTCCTCGTGGACGGGCTGCACAAGTTGCTGGGCCCACGTCGGGGCTAGCCGGGCAGCACCCGCAGCCGGATCGTGTCCGGCAGGTCGAGCAGCGCCTTCTCCGCCTGCGGCGTGAGACCCGTGGCCACGTCGGTGATCACGTACCCGACGTCGCCCTTGGTACTCAGGTACTGGCCGTCGATGTTGACCTTCTCGGCCGCGAACACGGCGTTGATGGCAGCCAGCACGCCGGGGGTGTTCCGGTGGATCAGCACCAGCCGGGTGGCCCCGGCCCGGTCCTGCAGGCCGAGGTGCGGCAGGTTCACCGACAGGGCCGTGCCGCCGTGGGTCAGGTAGTCGCGCAGCTTGCCGGCCACGAACCGGCCGATGTCCTGCTGCGCCTCCTCCGTCGACCCCCCGATGTGCGGGGTGAGGATGACGTTCGGCATCCCCCGCAGCGGCGAGACGAACTGGTCACCGCGGCCTTTCGGCTCCTCCGGGAATACGTCGATGGCCGCGCCGGACAGGTGCCCGCTGTCCAGGTGGGCCCGCAGCGCCTCCTGGTCGACGACGAAACCCCGCGACAGGTTGAGGAAGATCGCGCCCGGCTTCATCCGCGCGAACTCCTCCTCGCCGAAGAAGCCGCTGTTGCCGGGCCGGCCGTCGACGTGCAGCGTGACGACGTCGGCCTCCTCCAGCAGCTCGTCGAGCGAGCCGGTCGCGCGGGCGTTGCCCAGCGGCAGCTTGTCGGCCGTGTCGTAGAAGAGCACGCTCATGCCCAGGTTCTCGGCCAGCACCGACAGCTGCGTGCCGATGTTGCCGTAGCCGACGATGCCGAGCGTCCGGCCCCGGACCTCGTGCAGCCCGGCGGCCGTCTTGTCCCAGACGCCCGCGTGCATGCCGCGGTCCTTCTCCGTGAGACGCCGCGTCAGAGCGATGATCTCGGCCAGGGCCAGCTCGACGACGCTGCGCGTGTTGGAGAACGGCGCGTTGAACACGGCGACGCCCCGCGAGGCCGCCGAGATCAGGTCGATCTGGTTCGTGCCGATGCAGAAGGCACCGATGCCCTGCAGCTCGGGCAGCGCCTCGAGCACGCGGTCGGTCACCTCGGTCTTCGACCGGATGCCCAGCAGCGCCACCCCGGCGGCCTGCTCGATCAGCTCGTCCTCGTCCAGGGCGGTCTCGATCGAGGTCACCTCGCAGCCGACGGCCTCGAGCGCGGCGACGGCGTCCGGGTGGATGTTCTCCAGCAGCAGGACCCGGGTCGGGCCGACCTGCGGACGGGCGATCACAGCTGGTAGGTGGGCACGATCTGCGCCCGGGCCAGGGTGTGGAAGGCGAGGTTGAACGACACCACGGCGGGGGTCGCGTTCTCGTCCACGTCCAGCTGCTCCACATCGATGGCGTGGACCACGAAGAAGTACCGGTGCACCCGGTCGCCGGGCGGCGGGGCCGAGCCCATGTACGCCTTCGAGCCGGCGTCGTTGCGGACCATGAAGGCCCCCTCGGGCAGCTCGCCGCCGCCCTCCACGCCCGCGCCCTGGGCGAGGGACGTCGTCCCGGCGCCCAGGCCGACCACGACCCAGTGCCAGAAGCCCGAGGGGGTCGGCGCGTCCGGGTCGAAACACGTCACCACGAAACCCTTGGTCTCCGCGGGGAAACCGGACCACGCCAGCTGCGGCGACGTGTTCCCGCCGGCGGCCACGAAGGCCTCGGCGATGCGCTCGCCGTCCGTAATGTCCGAACTGGTCACCGAGAAGGTGCCGGCGGCCGGGAGCAGCGGGTAGGGGTCGGGGGTGACGGGGCGGTCCAGAGCCACGGATGAACTCCTCGTAGGCGTTGCCGCGCAGGCTCGCGCGGCCGATGCAAATCTATCCTCCCTGCGCCCGCAAACGAATTCGGGCACAGGCACCCCCCAGCCTCGGGCTCCCGCCCTATGGGGCCTCTGTGAGTGCCGGTCGGAGCCCGCAAGTCCGGCCCGGACCACCCGATCCAACGATCATGACCGCTATCAGCAGCACCTCCGGCTCGGCCGGACTCCAGGCCCTGCACTCGCTGCAGGGCAGTGGCCGCCCCCCGGGCGGCCAGGACGGCGGGCCGCTCGGCGCCGCCGCCGAAGCCCTCGGCCTCTCCCAGGACGACCTGATGCAGGAGATGTCCTCGGGCCAGAGCCTGAGCGACATCGCCAACGCGCAGGGCGTCTCCCAGGACGACCTCGCCTCGGCCATCAAGTCGTCACTTCCGCAGGAGGTCCAGGCCTCCGGTGACGTCGACTCGATCGTCTCCTCGATCATGACCCAGCAGGGTCCGCCACCCCCGCCCGGCGGCGGGCGGGGGTTCGGTCAACCGGACACCGGCATCTCCGGCGTCTTCGGCGACTCCCTGACCAGTTCTCAGCAGGACATGCTCGACAGCTTGAGCAGCCTGCTGGGCACCGACTCGGACAGCCTGCTCAGCCAGTTGCAGAGCGGGACCAGCCTGACCGACCTGCTCAGCACGAGCGGGGCCACCACCGACCAGCTGGCCTCGATCCTCGAGAACGGCCTGCTGGTCGACACCCGGGCCTGACGGGTCACGATGCCGACGGCGCCCCCGACGGGCGACCCGTCGGCATCGTGATGCCGCAGGCCTTGAGCGCCGCCTGCGCCGCGTCGCTGCTCAGGATCTTCTGGAACTCGCTGTTCCCGCGCCCGCCCCCGTTGGGCGCGCCGCTCGGCGGGGTACCGCCCGGGCTGAAGCTCGGCATCCCGCTGGGCCGGGTACCGCCGCTGAAGCTGGGCATCCCGCTCTGGGTCGGCAGGGTGATGCCGGCCGCGCTCAGGCACGCCTGGATCTTCTGGAAGTCCTGGCCGCCGAAACCCCCTCCGGCACCGGGGGCTCCGGTCGCCGAGGCGCTCGGGACGGCGGTCGACGCACCGCCGGACGACCCGCCGCCGCAGGCGGCCAACGACAGCATGAGGACGACGGGCGCGGCGACGCCCAGCGACAGGCGGGCCTTGCTGCGGGTCAGGGTCTGGTTCATCGTGGTTGCGCTCCTCAGCGTCTTCACTTCGTCGCGGTGACGGCGGTCGCCTTCACCGTTCCGTCGTCCCCCGTCGTGCCGACCACCGAAACGGTCGTTCCCTGGACGAGTTTCGACAGGCTCGCGGGCATCGTGACCGTCGTGTCGTCGGTCATCGCCACCTTCACGTACTTGCCCCCGAAGTTCTTCACGGTCAGCGACTTCCCGGAGACCTTCGTCAGCGTGCCGACCACGGCGGGGGTGCTCGATGTACTCGAACCGCCCGTCGATGTCCCGGCCCCGGTCCCACCGCCCGTCCCCGTGACGGCCGCCCCGCCCGGGAAACCCTCTCCCCCACCGGGGAATCCACCCGATGGGAAGCCCTCGACGCCGGCGCGGTTCGCGAAGTTGGCCCCGCCCGGGAGCGCCGAGCTGCCGGAGTCGCCGTAGTGCTTCTGCACCAGCACCCCGCCCGCGAAGGCGCCGACCAGCACGATGCCGGCGGCCAGGGCCAGGGTGAGTTTGCCCGGGCGCCGCTTGGCCTCCTCGGCGAGCAACTCCTCGTCGAGCGGGTCGATCGGCTCCACCTCGTGGTAGGTCGGCTGGACCGGCCGGCCGTGGTCGACCTCGTGCACCTCGTACTGCTGAGTCACGTCGTTCCTCGATTCGTGTTGCACCAGAGCCTCACTCGTAACGAAGGGCGTCGATCGGCCGCAGCGCGGCGGCCCGACTGGCCGGGTAGAGACCGAAGAAGAGACCCACGGCGACCGAGACCCCGAAGGCCAGGAACACCGAGTAGGGCGCGACGACCGGTTGGACTCCGACGATCTCGAAGCGGCTGCCGACCAGCCCCACGATCACGCCCATCACGCCGCCGAAGAGCGACAGCAGCACGGCCTCGATCACGAACTGGCCGACGATGTCGGAGCGACGGGCCCCGATGGCCTTACGGATGCCGATCTCCCGGGTCCGCTCGGTGACCGTCACGAGCATGATGTTCATGACGCCGATCCCGCCGACCAGCAGCGAGATCGCGGCTACCGAGGCGAGCAGCACGGTGAACGTCTGGTTGCTGCTGGTGGCCGCCTCGAGGAACGACGTCGCGCTGCTCACCGAGTAGTCCCGGTCGGACGAGGTGACCTTGTGCCGGGCGTCGAGGATGCCCTCGACCTCGCTGGTGGCCGCCTCAACCCCGTCGGCCGAAGAGGCCTTCACCGAGATGCTGTCGATGGAGCCGTAGCCCGTGAGCGTGTCCTGCACCGAGGTCAGCGGGGCGATCACCCGGTCGTCGCCGTCCGTCGGTCCGGTGCTGCCCTTGTCGGTCAGCAACCCCAGCACCGTGAAGTCGATCCCGTTGAGCTGGATCGTCTTGCCCACGGCCGAGCGCCCGTTGCCGCCGACCAGGTCCTCGGCCACACTGCTGCCCAGCAGGACCACGCGCCGGTGCTCGGTGTAGTCGGCGTCCGTGAACGCCGAGCCGGTGGCCATGGTGTCGTTGTTGATGGCCAGGTAGCTGGGTGTGGTGCCGGTGAAGGTCGAGACGCTGTGCGTGGCCCCTTCGTAGGTCGCGGTCACCGACTGCGCGCTGACCGTCGGGGCGACCGCGGCCACGTGCGGCGCCTCGATCTTGTCGATGAGCGCAGCCGCGTCGTCGACCGTCAGTTCGGCGACCCGCGTCTGGGTGCCGGAGTCGGTGGAGGTGGACGAGCCGCCCCCGCCGCCCGGGAACGCGAACCCTCCACCGCCGAAACCGCCCGCCCGGCCGCCGGTCCCGCCCTGGCTGGCCCGGACGGTCAGCGTGTTCGAGCCGAGGCTGCTGATCTGGTCCTGCACCGCGGCCGACGAACCGGTGCCGACCGCGATCAGGATGATCACCGCGGCCACGCCGATCAGGATGCCGAGCGTGGTCAGGGCCGAGCGCAGCTTGTTGGCCGTGACCCCACGGAACGCGAAACCCGCGGTGCGGCCGAGGTTTCTCACTGGGCACCCGCCTGCGCCGGTCCGATCCCCGACTGCGCGTGCCGGGCCCGACCGGCCCCGGCCTCGGCCTGGGTCTCCAGAAGCGCCCGGGTCCGGTCGTCGCTGAGCACCAGACCGTCGCGCAGCCGGATCACCCGGGCGGCTCGCGCCGCCACGTCGTCCTCGTGGGTGATGATCACCAGGGTGCGACCCGAGGCGTGCAGGTCGTCGAACAGGTTGAGCATGTCTTCGGTGCTGCGGCTGTCGAGCGCGCCCGTGGGCTCGTCGGCCAGCAGCAGGACGGGGTCGGTGACGATCGCCCGGGCGACCGCGACCCGCTGCTGCTGACCGCCGGACAGCTGCGAGGGGACGTGCCCCAGCCGCTCGCCCAGGCCGACCCGTTCCAGGGCCGCCACGGCCCGCTGCCGCCGGTGGGGGTTCTTGACCCCGGCGTAGGCCAGCGGCAGTTCGACGTTGGCCAGAGCCGTCGTCCGCGGGATGAGGTTGAACGACTGGAAGATGAAGCCCAGCTTGCGGTTCCGGATCAGCGACTGCTGGCCTTCGGACAGCCTGCGGGTGTCGACGCCGTCCAGCAGGTAGCGACCGGTGGTCGGCACGTCGAGACAGCCGATGATGTTCATCATCGTCGACTTGCCCGACCCCGAGTGGCCCATGATGGCCACGTAGTCGCCGCGTTCGACGACCACGTCGACCCCGTCGAGCGCCCGGACCTGGGTGTCGCCCTCGCCGTAGTGCTTGGTGACGGCGCGCAGGTCGATGGCTGGGCGGGTCGTCCTCGGCCCCGGCGTCGGCGACTCGGCGGTCAACGGCCGATCCCGCCGGCGAGACCGCCGCCCGCCCCGCCGAAGCCTGGCACCCCGGCGCTGGTTGCGGTGCTGGAGGTGGAGGTGATCTGCACCGTGTCCCCGGCGGCCAGCCCGCTGGTGATCTGCGTCTGCGTGCTGCCGACCAGGCCGGTCTCGACCTGCTGCGTCGACGTCGCGCCGTTCTTGACCACCGTGACCGTGTGCCGGGTGCCACTGGTCGTGATCGCGCTGGTCTGCAGCAGCAGGGCGTTCTCGACGGAGCCGGTGGTGATGCTGGCGGTCGCCGAGGAGCCGATCCGCGCGGTGGCCGGCGGGTCGGTCAGCGTGACCGTGACCGAGTACTGCACGACGTTGCTGCTCGTCGTCCCCTCCGGCGAGACGAGGGTGACCGTGCCGGCCGCCGTCTCGTCCGAGGCCGACAGCGTGACGTTCACGTCCTGCCCGACCTTCACCGAGCCGATGTCGGCCTCGGCGATGTCGGCGGTCATCTGCAGGCTCTTCGTGTCGGCCATGGTGATGAACGCGGAGCCGGACGACGAGGAGCTGGACGAGCTGGACGACGTCGAGCCCGTTCCCGTACCGGTGCCGGTCCCCGACCCGGTCCCGGAGCTCGAGGACGAGCTGGAACTCGTCGCACCGCTGCTCGTCGAACTCGTACCGGCGCTCACCGTGTCACCCACGGCGCCGCTGACCGAGAGGATCGTGCCGGAGAACGGGGCGATGATCTTCGTCTCCTCCAGGGCGTCCTCGGCGTCGGAGACCGAGGCCTCCGCGTCTGACACCTGCACCTGGGCGCTGGCCACTTGCGAGTCGTTGGAGGCCGAGCTGCTGCCCGACCGGGCCTTGGCCAGGTTGCTCCGGGCCGTGGCCACCTGGGCCTGCGCCGTCGTGATGCCCTGCTTGTCCTTGGCGATGGTCGAGTCCCGCTCGGCCTCGGCGGCCAGCAGTTGGGACTCGGTGCCGGTGCCGGCGTCGACCGCGTCCTGGGCCTCGGAGACCTTGGCGTTCTGGGTCTTCGTGTCGTTCGTCAGCTGCTTCTTGGCGGCGCTCACTCCGGCCTGGGCCGAGCTGAGCGACAGCTTCGCGGCCTTGATCGCGTCGGCCGTGCCCGCGTCGGAGGAGTTGTCGACCGCCTCGTCGTAGGAGGCCTGGGCCGCCTTCAGCGACGCTTTGGCCGAGGCCAGCGACCGCTCGGCGGAAGCGGTGTCGATGCTGGCGAGCTTGTCCCCCTTGGAGACCTTGTCGCCCACCTCGACGTTCACGTCCTGGACGGTCCCGGCGGCCCCGAACGCGAGGCTGGCCGACTGGCCGCTGGCCAGGTTGCCGGAACCCGAGACGGTGGCGGTCAGGGACCCCTGGGTCACGGTGGCGGTGCGGGTGCCGGTCGTGGTGGTCGGGGCGGCGGCACCGATCGCGGTGTAGGCACCGACGACGACCATGGCCAGGACGACGGCCAGGCCGACGTTCAGCCACCCGCCCCGGCTCAGTCCGGGCAGGCGAGGCTTCAACGACATCGAGCAGACTCCAGGGGTGAACGGCCCCGGGCCGAATGCCCGGTGCGCCGGACAGCGTGCTGAGGCGGCCTATGCCGACCCTGGAGGTGGACTGTGGACTCGCTGTGGCGCTCCCTGAACCCTGTCTGAAAGCCGTGAATTCACAGCACCTACACAGGTTCGGCGCAAGGAGCACTCAGGACCGACGATCACAGTCCTGTGCCGTGACGAACGACAGCTCCCGCCGCAAGAACGGCCTATCCGTCCGTGTCCTCCTCGTGGACGACGAGCCCTCCCTGACCGACCTGATCGGGATGGCCCTGCGTTACGAGGGCTGGGACGTCCGCACCGCCGCGAACGGTGCCGACGCCGTCTCGACCGCCCGCAAGTGGCGGCCCGACGTCGTCGTCCTCGACGTGATGCTCCCCGACGTCGAGGGCCTCCAGGTGATGAAGAGCATGCGCGAGGACAACCCGGACCTCCCGGTCCTGTTCCTCACCGCCCGGGACAGCGTGCAGGACCGGGTCGCGGGCATCACGGCCGGCGGTGACGACTACGTCACCAAGCCGTTCAGCCTCGAGGAGGTCGTGGCCCGGCTGCGCGGCCTGGTCCGGCGCAGCGCCCACGCCAACCGCAACGAGGCCACCCTGGTGGTCGGCGACCTCTCCCTGGACGAGGACAGCCACGAGGTCTCGCGCGGTGGTACCCCGGTCAAGCTGACCGCCACCGAGTTCGAGCTCCTCCGCTACCTGATGCGCAACCCCCGCCGGGTGCTGAGCAAGGCCCAGATCCTGGACCGGGTGTGGAACTACGACTTCGGCGGTCAGGTGAACGTGGTCGAGCTGTACGTCTCGTACCTGCGCAAGAAGATCGACGCCGGGCGGATCCCGATGATCCACACGGTGCGGGGCGCGGGCTACGTACTCAAGCCGGCCGAGGCGTGAGGTCTGGTTCCTTCCTCCACGGGCGGACCCTGCGGACCCGTCTGCTGGTCATCACGATCGCGATGCTGACGGCGGTCTGCGCCGTGATCGGGCTGGTCAGCGTCCTGGCCATGCAGCGGTTCCTCGAGGACCGGCTCGACGCCCAGCTGACGTCGGCGGTCAAGCGCTCTGGGGCGAACACGGCCCAGTCCCAGCGCTCGGCCGACCCGGTCACGCCGCCGGCCTATCTGCGGATGCCCGGCCCGGGACCGGACTTCCTCTTCATGGGGCAGCAGCAGGGCACCCTGGGCGTGGTGATCGACACCGCGGGGACGGTGCAGCGGGCCGGGGTGCTCGTGGACAACTCGACCCAGGCCCTCACCGCGGCCCAACGGGCCCTCCTGCGCACCGTCCCGGCCGACAAGCGCCCGTACACCGTCGACCTGGGCGGCTCCCTCGGGCGGTACCGGGTCGTCGCCGAGCGGGTGCCGGGCTTCGGCATCCGGATGACCGGCCTCCCCCTCAAGCCGGTGCACGACGCCGTCATCCGCCTGGTCCTGGTGATCACCGTGGTCAGCGCCCTCGGGCTGCTGATCGCCGCCGCGGCGACGGTGCTGATCATTCGGCTCACGCTGCGGCCCCTGCGCCGGGTCGCGGCCACCGCCGCCCAGGTCGCGGAGCTGCCGCTCGACCGGGGCGAGGTCGCGCTGGACGCCCGCGTCCCCGACCGCGACACCGACGCGCGGACCGAGGTCGGCCAGGTGGGCGCCGCCCTGAACCGGATGCTCGAGCACGTGGCCGGCGCACTCAGCGCCCGGCAGGCCAGCGAGGCCCGGGTCCGCCGGTTCGTCGCCGACGCCAGTCACGAACTGCGCACCCCGCTGGCCGCCATCCGCGGCTACGCCGAGCTGACCCGTCGCTCGCGCGCCGAGACCCCGCCCGACGTCGCGCACGCGCTGGCCCGGGTCGAGTCGGAGTCGATCCGGATGACCGGTCTGGTCGACGACCTCCTCCTGCTGGCCCGGCTGGACGACGGTCGCCCGCTCGAGCGGGAACCGGTCGACCTCTCGGCCCTGGTCGTGGACGCCGTGGGCGACGCGCACGCCGCCGGGCCCGACCACGTCTGGCGGCTCGCCCTGCCCGGCGCGCCGGTGCTCGTGGTCGGTGACGAGGCCCGGCTGCACCAGGTGCTCGTCAACCTGCTGGCCAACGCCCGGGTGCACACCCCGGCCGCCACCAGGGTCACGGTCGGGCTCGACCACGCGGACGACGGGCGGGCCCGGCTGCGGGTCACGGACGACGGTCCGGGCATCCCGGAGTCGTTGCAGGGCGAGGTCTTCGAGCGCTTCGCCCGCGGGGACAGTTCACGGGCCCGCAGCACCGGCAGCACCGGGCTGGGCCTGTCGATCGTGGCCGCGGTGGTCGCCGCGCACGGCGGCGAGATCTCGGTGACCAGCGAACCGGGGCGGACCGAGTTCTGCGTGCTGCTCGAGGCTTTCGACGGCGGGCCGGACGACGAACCGGTGCCCGACCTGCCCGACCTGCCCGAGATGGTCAGCGAGGCAGTCTGAACGAGGCGATCGTCGTCCCGGTCAGGCTGCCCAGCCAGACCGTGCCGTTCCACTCGCGCACCCCGGTCGACATGCCGAAGCCGGGCCGACTGGCCTGCAGGTCGTGCACGACGCGGCCGTCGGCGGGGTCGAAGGCCATCACCCAGGCGATCGGTTTGGCCTGCGGCTGAAGGAATTCCGGGGTGGCCCAGGCCAGCTTCCGGACCCACGGCGGGGCCGGGGCGAGCGCGTCCACGAGCCGCTCGCGGGCGCCCGCCATGCCGATCCAGATGAGCCCGTCGGTGCCGGTGGAGATGTTGTCCGGGAAGCCGGGCAGATTGTCGAGGACGACCTCCTGGATACCGGCGCTCGGCCCGGTGAGCCAGACCTTGCTGATCCGGTAGGACCCGGTCTCGGCGAAGAACACGGCCGAGCCGTCGGGGGCCAGCGCGACCCCGTTCGCGAACTCGAGGTGCGCGGCGACGAGCGCCACCCCGTCGCCGGAGGCCTCCCGGCACAGCAGCCGGCCCGTCCCGGAGTGCTCGAAGATCTCGGCCCGCCAGTCGGTCAGGCCGTGGTGGTCGGAGGAGTCGGTGAACCAGACCCGGCCGTCGCCGGCCACCGCCGCGTTGTTGCAGAGGGTCAACGGCTTCTGCGCGACCTCCGCGGTGAGCACCACCACCGCCCCGTCGCGCGGGTCGACGGCCAGCAGCCCGCGCTCGGCGTCGCAGACCAGCAGGCGACCGTCGGGCAGCCATTCCAGGCCGAGCGGCCGGCCGCCGGTCTTGGCGACGACCTCGACCCTCGGCGACCCGTCGTCCGCGAACGAGATGCGGCGCACCGCGCCGTCGGCCGTGCCCGTCCAGACCGACCCGTCGCCGCCGACGAGCACGTCCTCCGGGCCCTCGCCCCCGACGTCCACCAGCCGCAGTTCCGGCAGCGGGACCCGGGACTCCTTCTGTCGCGCCCGTTCCGTCGCTCGCGCGGGATGCCACGACACCGGGGCGATCTTCGCTCTGCTCACGTTCCTACCCTGACACCACCAACGCCAGGAGCGCCACGTCGTCGCGCGCCGGACCGAACCGGGCCAGCGACCCGAGCACCGACTCCACGGCGGCGTCGGCCAGCGTGGCGGTCCCGTCCCCGGCGGCCTCGGCCAGCGCGCAGGCCAGCCGGTCCTCCCCGAAAAGCGCATCCCCGGAGCGGGTCTCGGTCACGCCGTCGGTGTAGGCGAGCAGCAGGTCGCCGACCGCGAGGTCGAGCGTCACCTCGTCCAGCCGGACCCGGGTCTGCATCCCGAGCACCGTGCCGGGCCGGCCGACGCTGGTGACCGAACCGTCGGGACGGCGCACCAGCGGCGGCGGGTGACCGCCCAGCGCCAGGTGCACCCGCACGTTCCCGGTGACGGTCGGCGGGTCGACCTGACCGTAGACGGCGGTGCAGAACCGTTCCGGGTCCTCGGCCGAGACCAGGGCCCGGTTGAGCTGCTCCAGCACGTCGCGCGGACCCCAGCCCTGAGCGCTCAGGGTGCGCACCGTGTGCCGGGCGGTCGACGTGACCACGGCCGCGTGCGGCCCCTTCCCGGAGACGTCGCCGAGCACGAAGGCCCAGCGCCCGTCGTCCGTGGGGTGCACGTCGTAGAAGTCGCCGCTGACCTCACCGCCGGGCGCGGGCCGGTAGCGCGCCGCCAGCCGCAGCCCGGCGACCTCGGGCAGGGACGCCGGCATCAGGCTCTGCCGCAGCACTCCTGACAACCGGGTCTGCTCCGCGAGCAGGACCCGCAGCCGGCGCTCGATCCGCTTCCGCTCGGTCACGTCCCGCAGGACCACGGTGCAGGCCACCTCCCGCCCCAGGGTGTCGGTGACGGTGGACAGCGACGCGGAGAGTTCGCGGGTCTCGGGCGCGGCGCCGACCGCGGCGGTCCCGGTCGGCGGCGTCGTGGTCGTCGTCCCTCGTTCCTGACGCCGCGTCCGGGCCCTGCGCGGAGTCGGCACCGGTTCGGGCAACTGCGGCAGCCGGGCGTCGAGCAGGGCCGCGTCGACCGACAACTCGACCTGGAGGTCGGGTTCGCGCTCCGCATCGGCCAGCGCCGGGGCCAGGCCCGGCAGGTAGTCGACCGCCCGGCGGCCGACGAGGGCCGCGCGCGGAGTGCCGAGCAGTCTCGAGCAGGCCGGGTTGGCATCGGCGATGCGGCCGTAGGCGTCGAGGACCATGACCGCGTCGGCCATCTGCTCCACCACCACTCCGCGCGCCACCGGAACGACGTCGAGGAGCTGGAGCCGGAAGAAGCCCCAGACCAGCACGACCCCGGTGATCGCGAACAGCGCCGGGGTGGGGTCGACCGTGGGCCGGTCGCCCAGCTCCGCGTTCCACAGGAAGTTGGCGACCATCGGCAGCACCGACGCGGCGACCAGGACCATCGCCTGCCGCCGGTAGGGACGGGCCACCCGGAACATGGCCACGGTCAGCGCGATCACGGCCGAGAACATGACCACGTAGGTGTAGACCGCGTGGAACCAGAAGACCGGCCCGCCCGAGGACGGGTAGGGCGCCCCGAACAGGGTCTGCCCCTCGTAGACGTGGATCAGATCGTGGGTCTGCGGCAGCGCCAGGAGGGTCAGCACCGTCACGGGCTCGACGCACAGCAGCGCCAGCGTCCGCCGGCGCAACGGCGGGTGGCCGGTCCACTGCCGCACGAAGCTCCACAGCGCGGGCGGCAACGTGACGATGCCGATGAACTTCAACCCGGCCCACAGGCTCGTGGCCTGCTCGGTGCGGGAGCTGAGTTCGAGGGCGTAGAAGAGGGACCAGAGCTTGACGGCCACGAGCATGGCGATCAGCGGGCGGCTGCCGACGACGTCACGGTGCTGCCAGACGAAGGTGGCCAGGGTCAGGTACAGGACGCTCAGAGCCATGAACCCGAGCACGGCGGCGGCGTGCCAGCTCATGCTGCGCCTCCCGCCTCGGCCGGCCCGGGCACAGATGGAGCACCGACGTTGCGGACCGACGGTCCGAACGAGCCTATGCCGACCGTGTCCGGTCTGTCAGCTTCGCACGATCCGCGCCGGATCGCCCGGTCGCCCGAAATGGTGCCCCTGCGCGAGGTCGCAGCCCAGTTCACGCAACCGGCGGGCCTGCCGGCCGGACTCGACACCGTCGGCGACGACCTTCATCCGGTAGGCGTGGGCGAGCTCCACGACGGCGGACACGACGGCGTCCGCGCGGGGGTTCTCGCCGACCGCCGCCGTGAACCCGGGGGCGACCTTCACGAAGTCGGGCCGGATCTGCTGCAGGTAGGCGACGGCGGCGTATCCGGTGCCGAAACCCGTGATGCCGACGGCGATCCCGGCCGCGGTCAGCTGGCGTACGGCGGCCTCCAGACCCGGGGCCGCGGCGACCACGTCGTGCTCGGCGATCTCGAGCCGGATCCGGTCGCGGCCGATGTCACCCCGCTGCACCACGTCCACCAGCCGCCGGGTGACGCCGGGGTGCTCGAGGGAGCGGGCCGAGACGTTCAGCGACAGCCAGGGCGACTCCCCCGCCTCGCCGGTGTGCTCGCCCCAGCTGACGATCTGCCCGATCGCCTGCTCGACCAGCCAGGCGTCGATCTCGACGACCAGCCCGGTGCGCTCGGCCACCTCCCGGAAGATCTCCGGGGGCAGCATCGGGTCCTCGCGGTCGAACGTCTCGAGGTCCCGGACCCGCGCCTTGGCCTCGGCCCCGACGATCCGGCCGTGCACGAAGTCGACCACCGGCTGGTACCGGGCCATCAGCCGGCCCTCGGCGAGCGCGGCCCGCAGCCGCCGCTCCACCCGGGTGCGCACCTCGGTGGCCTCGCGCAGCGCGGCGTCGAAGACCACGAAGCGACCGCGTCCGGCGTCCTTGGCCCGGTACAGGGCGATGTCCGCCTCGCGCAGCAGCTCGTGCCCGGGCAGCGGACGGCCCTCGCTGCGGGCGATCCCGACGCTGGCGGCCACCATCAGCGTCTCGCCGGTCTCGGGCAGCTGGTAGGGGGCCTTCAACGCCTCGACCAGGCGTTCGGCCAGACGGAGCACGTCACTCTCGCCGGCCCCGCGGGGCAGCAGGACGGCGAACTCGTCGCCGCCCGGGCGGGCCAGGTACGACCCGTCGGGGACGACGGCCCCCAGCCGGCGTGCGACCTCGATCAGCAGGCGGTCGCCGACCTGGTGACCGAGTCCGTCGTTGACGGTGCGGAACCGGTCCAGGTCGAGCAGCAGCAACGTGACCGGCGGGCCGGGCCGGGTGGTCGCCTCGGCCAGCCGCTTCTCGAAGGCCGCCCGGTTGGCCAGACCGGTGACCGGGTCGGTCGCGGTCAGCCGCTCGACCGTGATCCGGTCCTGCACCTGGCGCGTGACGTCGATGGTCGCGCCGTACACCCGCCGGCCCGCGGCCGGCCCGGTCCCCTCCACCGGGCCGGCCGCGGACCAGGACTGGACGTGCCGGATCGCGCCCCCGGGGCCGATCAACCGGAACGTCTCCACCCGCTCGCCCTCACCGTCGGCGTCGGTGTCCAGACGCCGGGCCCGGGTGAGGTCCTCGGGGTGCACGAAGGAGTGCCAGAACTCCAGGCTCGGCTCCACGTCCTGCGCGGAAACCCCTATCAGGCGGTACATCTCGTCCGACCAGAGCAGTTCGCCGGTGTCCGGGCGCCACTCCCAGGTGGCCACCCCGGCGAGCTCCTGGGCGGCGCGCAGTCCCGCGACCGCGGTGCGCTGGGTGACGGCGTCCCGCTCGAAGGCCGTCACGTCGACGACCCCGCCCCACGCGCCCAGCAGCGTGCCGTCGTCCGCCCGGCGCACCTCGCTCCAGGCGTAGGCCTGACGGGTGCTGCCGTCGCGGCCGTTCAGCCGCAGTGCACCGGCCACACCGCGGCCGCTGGCGATCGCGCGCACCGCGATGTCGAAGCGCGGCTGGTCGGCCTCGTCGACGACCTGGCGGACGAGGTCGAGGGTCAGGTCGGCGGTCAGCGGGAGGCCCAGGAGCCGGGCCACCGGGGTCGACCAGCGGCACTCACCGGTCGTCGCGTCCCACTGCCAGAGCCCCATGCTGTCGGCGGCGGGCAGGGCCGGCATCACCGCGGGCGGCGCCTCGCGCACCAGCGTCCGGGTCGGCGCGGCCACCGGACGGCCCACGAAGGCCGGGGGCAGGTCGAGCACCCGCGTCGCGGTCGGGTCCACCGCGTCGGGTTCGGCGGTCGGGACCGTGCGCAGGTCGATCGGCGGATGGTCCACGGGGCGCTGCTCGCTGGGCGTCCGGGACGGCGCGGGCCGCGGCGGGGTCGCACGGGCGGGGGTCGCACGGGTCGGCAACAGCTTGGGCACCGGCCGGGTCGGGGGCGCCGACGGCGCGGCCCCGCGCGGCGGAGTCGGGGGCGCCTCGGCCGGGTCGCTGTCGAACCAGCCGCGCGCGGAGCCGGCGGAGGCAGGCAGCTCGGACTCATGCTGCACCGGCGTGCCCTCCGCGGGCGTCGCCTCAGGGCGGCGGACCTGCGCCGGCACAGTCGTAACCGGCTGCGGCCGGACGGGTTTCGGCCCGTTGATCAGTCTGGCCAGGCGGCCGGCGGCCACCTCGGCAAGCTCCACGCAGGTGGTCAGGTCGGCCAGGCTGAACCAGCCTGCGCGCGGCCCGACGAGCGCCAGCAGCGCACAGACCTCGGGACGGCCGGCGGCCCGGCGTCCCCCGCCGCCCGGGGTCGAGAGCACGACCGGGACGACCAGCGCCGCGGGCGGGGTGCCCAGGCAGGGGGCGGGGCGTCCGTCCTCGCCGAGCAGCCGGGCCTCACCGTCGCGCCACGAGTCACCGCACGGGCTGCCGTTCGTCGCGACCGGGGTGCCGGCGACCAGGCCGTCGTCGTCCTGGGCCAGGACCCACTCGAGGCGGCCGCTGCGCAGCATGGCCAGCCGGGCGGGCGCGTCGAGCAGGGTGGAGGCCCCGTGCACCAGGGCGCGCAGGACGTCGGCGGCGCCGGGACCGGCTGCGGCGAGGTCGCGGCGGATGCGCTCCAGGTCGGGTTCGGCCCGGCCGTCGAGTGCCGGGCCCTCGATGAGTGCCACTCGCCGCCACACCTCCGCCTGGATGCTCGCCCGGGACACCGTCCAGATACGGACAGTGTCTTGTTGCTCATGGAGCGTAGTCGGTCGCGCGGGGTCGGTGAACCGTCCCGAGCAGACCTCCGGAGAACGGACGAGAGGATCGCTCACCCCCTACCGTGGGCCCATGACGGACGCCCCCGACGACGTGGACCGGCTCGATGCCGCGCTGAGCAGGCTGGTCTCCCGGGCGGTGGTCACCCCCGAGCAGGCGGACGCCGTCCGGACCGAGTTCGCGGCCCTGCCGCCGAGCGTCGCGCCCCGCCCGCCCGCCCCGGACGACGACACCCCCAACACCTCGCTGCTGGCCGAGATCGCCGGGTACACGGGGGCGGTGTTCGTCATCGCGGGGGCGGCGGCCCTGGCGGCGGCCGCCTGGGGGTCGCTGGCCAGGCCGGCGCAGTTCGGCATCCTGCTGGCCGCCGCCGTGCTGGTGACCGGGGCCGCGCTGGCCACCGCGCACGGTCGGACGGCGGCCGAGTCGTCCGGGCCACGCAACCGGCTCGTGGCCGTCCTGCTGCTCCTGGCGGCCGGGCTCTACAGCGGCGCGACCGCCGTGTACGCCACCGGCCGGGTCGCCGAGCACCTCATCCCCGTGCCGGCCCTGGCCGTGGCGTTCGCCGGCTACACCTGGCGCCGCGGCGTGCTGCTGAACCTCGGTCTGGCCACCGCCACCGCCACGACAGCCGCTGTGCTGGTGGACCTCTCACGCCCCTCGACCGGCATCCCGGTCGGGCTGACGCTCGCCTTCGTGGGCGCCGCCTGGCTCGCCGCCAGCGTCGGCCGGGTCGTCCTGACGGAGGAGTCGGCCGGCTGGATCGCCGGGGGCCTGATCGCCTTCGTAGGTGCCGAACTCGTCACCACGTCCGGCGGTGGGGGCGCGTCGGCACTCGGCTACCTGTTGCTGTTCGCACTCGGGATCGCCGGGGGCGCAAGCTATCTCGCGACCCGTGGGCTGGCCGCGCTGGCGGTCGGCGGCCTGACCCTGGCCATCGCCGTCCCCCAGCTCGTGCTCGACCTGACCGACGGCGCCCTCGGGGCGGCCCTGGCCCTGCTCATCGGCGGGCTGCTGATCGTCGCGCTCAGCGTCGTCGCACTGAGGCGCGTCGAGACCCCGGCGACCTAGCCCACGCCCTCCCGGATCAGCCCAACCGAGCCAGCTCGGCGTCGTCCAGCTGGAGCTCCGGGGCCGCGGCGGAGTCGCGGATCGTCTCCGGTCGCGACGAGCCCGGGATCGGCACGACGACCGGGCTGGTCGCCAGCATCCAAGCCAGACAGACCTGTTGCGGGCTGACGCCACGGGCCTCGGCCACCTCCTGGAAGGCCGCGTGCCGGCCGCCCAGCTCGGCGGCGCTGCTGATCCCGCCCAGCGGGCTCCACGGCAGGAAGGCCAGGCCGAGCTCGGTGCACAGGTCGAGCTCGGGGCGGGACGACAGGAACCGCGGCGAGTACTCGTTCTGCACGCTGACCAGTGCGTCGCCCAGGATCTCGTGGGCCAGCCGGATCTGCGCCGGATTCGCGTTGGACAGCCCCGCCATCCGGATCTTGCCCGCGTCGTGGAGATCCTTCAGCGCACCGATCGTCTCCTCGTACGGGACCTTCGGGTCGGGCCGGTGGTGCTGGTAGAGGCCGATCGCCTCGACGCCCAGGCGCTTGAGGCTCGCGTCGCAGGCCTGGTGGAGGTAGCCGGGCGAGCCGTCGACGTCCCAGCCGCCGCCCGGCGTCCGGGTGTGGCCGCCCTTCGTGGCCACCAGCACCTGGCTGGTGTCGCCGCCGTAGCCGACCAGCGCCTCGGCGATCAGGCTCTCGTTGTGGCCGAAGTCGCGGTCGTCGAGGCTGTAGGCGTCGGCGGTGTCGATGAGGGTGACTCCGGCGTCCAGCGCGGCGTGGATCGTGGCCAGGGCCCGATCACGGTCGGGCCGGCCCTGGATGCTCAGCGGCATGCCGCCGAGGCCGATCGCGGAGACGGTGGCGGTGCCGATCGAGCGCTGCTGCATCGGTGCGGACTCCCAGGTCAGAGGGGGACGATTCGGACGACGGGTATCCACTTTGGAGAACACCCGGGCTACCCCCTATGCTGGGCCGGTCCTCGACGGGTGCAAGTCCGCCGTGTGTCCACAGGCCCCCATCGTCTAGTGGCCTAGGACGCTGCCCTTTCAAGGCGGTAGCACGGGTTCGAATCCCGTTGGGGGTACGTGCACGTCAAGGCCCTGTAGCGCAGTTGGTTAGCGCGCCGCCCTGTCAAGGCGGAGGTCGCGGGTTCAAGTCCCGTCAGGGTCGCTGGATCTGCCGGAGTTTCCGGCATGCCAGGCCAGGTAGCTCAGTTGGTAGAGCGAACGACTGAAAATCGTTAGGTCCGCGGTTCGACCCCGCGCCTGGCCACCGTCCGGAGAGCGTCCTCGACGACGTGACTGACGAACGCCGCGTCGAGCGACTCGCGAGAGAACCAGCGTCGGTAGAACAGTGGCCCGGCGACAGCGGCGGCGACGTCGGCCGACCCGCGGCCCGCCGCCAGCTCGCCCCGGGCCCGCGCGCGGTCGCTGATCACGACGAACGGGGCCATCAACCCGGCGTGCAGCTCCGCGTGGAGCCCCGCCAGGTCCGGGTCCCGCTCAGCGGCGTCCACGATCGACGGCAGAACCGTCGCCCAGCGCGCACTTCGAAGGCCCTCGGCCAACCCGTCCGCCACGGCCGCCAGGTCCCCGCCGAAGGTCCCCGTGTCCGGAACCGGGGGCGGTGAACCGATGGTGGAGCAGGCCTCGAGGAGCAGCGCGGCTCGCGACGGCCAGTGGCGGTAGATCGTCGTCTTGGACACGCCGGAGCGCCGTGCCACCTCGTCGATGCTGACGCCGCCGATGCCACCGGCGGAGAGCAACTCGTAGGTCTGGGCGAGCACCGCCCTCCTGGACCGGCGGACCCGTGCGTCGACGGGCTCTTCGGATCGGCCCACGGCGTGATCTCCAGGTTCTCTGATCGAGGGAAACAGTACGGTACTGTACCGTACTGTTTTGGGTCGGGCGGTCCGGCTTGTCAGACGCCGTCAGGAGCAGGTCATGAAACTCGCCTCCGTCCGCCTCGTCACCGACGACCTGCCCGCTCTGGTCGCCTTCTACTCCGCGATCACGAACACCGAACCCGCGACCCCCTTCGGACCGGACGACTACGCAGAACTGCGCACCGAGAGCGGCGTCGTCGCCCTGGTCACCAGCGCGGGGATGAAGCGCTTCAACAACGACGCCGCCGAGGCCGCCGCGAACCGGTCCGTGATCCTCGAATTCGAGGTCGACGACGTGGACGCCGAACGAAGCCGCCTGGGTGACCGGATCACCGACTGGGTCCAGGAACCGGTCACCCAGCCGTGGGGCAACCGGTCGATGCTGTTCCGCGACCCCGACGGCAACCTCATCAACATCTACTCGTCCCCTCAGACGGTCTGATCAGCGTCCTTGCGGTCACCGACCTGCGGGGTCCCAGTGCTGTGCCTGTACTCGACGCCGGACCTGGGCGACACCTGCTCGCCGTGACGGCTCTGGTCTGTTTCCTGCTGCTCTCGCCGCGGGCGGCGTCGGCCACCCGTTGCGTGGGCTGGCCGGACGACATCACCCAGCAGGTCGCGACCACATCGATCCCGCCGTCCCCCCGATCAGCCCCGATCACCACGGGCATGAGCAGGCGACTCAGAAGCGCACGCCGCCCAGTCTGGCTGGCAGGATCGGGACATGGAACGAGTTCTGGGGATCGGCGGATACTTCCTGCGCGCGGCCGACCCGGGGGCGTTGTACGCCTGGTACCGAGACGTCCTGGGCGTGGAGGTGTCCGAGCACGGCCTCTGGAAGCAGGAGGCCGGGCCGACGGTGTTCGCCACCTTCGAGCAGGCCAGTGAGTACTTCCCGACCGGACAGCAGGCGATGCTCAACTTCCGGGTCCGCGACCTGGACGCGATGCTCGCCCAGCTACGCGCGACCGGAGCGCCCGTGGAGGAGCCGCAGGACATGGACGGCGTCGGTCGGTTCGCCTGGGTCACCGACCCGGCGGGCAACCGGGTCGAGCTCTGGCAGCCGAGCTGAACCGATGCGACCTTGGAACGAGATCGACTGGGACCAACCGAGGCCGAGCCTTCGTGAGCTGATCGATTCCTGGCCGTCGATCACCTGGGAACCGTCCCCGATCGACCATCCTGCCTTTGACCTGTACGTGGACGAGGTGCGCGCGGTCTACTCCAACGGCGGGTGCCTGGTGGGCCGATGGCGGGCGACCAGCTACTCGGACACGACCGCCTGGTTCATGTCACGCAACCGGCTCGACGAATACGAGATGCAGCGCGTACTTCTCGACCACCCGACGGTTCGTGATGACCTGGCCGAGCTGAAGATCCCTGCCGTGCTCGATCGGATGCCGGGCGGCCTCGAGGAGCAGGCTGGCGGTTCGCTGCTCCTGGACGGCCTACTGGCGCGCGCGCTCACCTTGGGTGGCGCGTACGACAACTACCCCGGAACGGCCGCCGCCGCCAAGGCCCTGGCTCACGAAGCGGTGGTCGCCCTGACCGAAGAACGGTATGAGGACTTCCGACTCGACACGACGTATCTAGCCTGGACACCGTGGTTCTTCGACATAGCTTGGGACAACACATTGGTCCTGACTGACATGGCCAAGGCCGAGATGACGGTCATCTGCATGACTGACACTGACTGATTCAGGTTTCCTTGGCGAGGTTGCAGGCCTGGCAGAGGCCTTGGGCGTTGTCGGCGCACGTCCTTCCGCCCGCTGCGGCCGCGACGACGTGGTCGATCTGGCGGATGGGTGCCCCGCACCAGGGCGTGACGCAGTACTGGTCTCGGGCGATCACGAACTTCCGTAGCCCAGCCGGGAAGATCCGATTCCTGGACTCCATCTGAATCAGCTGCCCGGTCTCGGGTGCTGCCCACAGCCGCCTGATCCACCGCGTGGCGTGTTCGTCGGGCGGGTCGGCGAGCTGTCGGGCCAAGGGGGCCGGAATGGGCCCGAAACCGTTAACGTGCGCGGGTTCCTGACTGTGACCGGTCATCGCGGTGTCGGTGATGACGAGTTGGACCTCGACCGGCACGGGTTCGCTCGAACCGAGGACTCGCTCGCGCAGGGTGTCGGCCATGACCTGCCCCTTGCCGCGCCCGTCCTCCGGATCGATCGCGGCCGTGTCGGCTGCCCTGGTCAACGCTGCGTAGACCGCGACCCCCTCGGCGACGGGCAGGACCGCGGTCAGGACCGTCATGCAGTCCGGCGCCGGCCGGATCGTGACCCGCCGCTCGACCTGCGCGGCCTGAGCTCGCTTGTAGGCCAGCCCGGGCTCGAGCCGGAACCCGATCTTCTTCGCCTCCCGCGCCACGGCCGCATTCCCCAGCCCTGCGAGGCGAGGCCCCAGCTCGGAATCGACGAGCGCCCGGTTCTCACGGGTGAGGAGGGCGGTTTCGCGGACCATCACGCTCGACCGGAACTCGCTGGTCTCACCCTTGGTCAGGGCAGCCAGGGTGTGGGGCATCTCCTCAGCCAGACACCTGGCCACGCCCACCAGTCGCGCCGCCTGATGCGGTGACTCATGCCGGGCCCTCGCGATCTCCTTCGCGGCCTTGCGCGGATTCGCCACCGACGCCGCGTACTCGGCCGTCGCGCGCACCTGCACCGCGGCCGCCGCCGACTTCAGGATCTCCAGCGTCTGGATCAGCTCCAACCGGCCCGCATCGTCGGTGGGTGGTTCCGCCCCGACAAGCCAGTCGGTGAACTCGCGAACCTCGTCGGCGGTCGACGGGTACGCACGCGGCAACTCCAAAACAGCCACGACACACCCCGTTTCCCACCCGTCGATCGAATCTTTGTTCGATTCTTCCGGCTTAGCCAGCCCAGCACAAGGGGCCGTGGAGATCTGTGGACAACCCGCAGACCTCGTTGTCCACAGACGGTTTTCGCCATACTCGGGAGATGCTCCGGTCAGCTGTCGCATTCACCATCAGCGCCGCCACCACCCTGGCGGCGTACCTGGCGCTGCTCGGTTGGGACCAGGAGAAGGAGACCGGTCCCGACGGCTACCTGCACGGCCCCTACGCGGCCTGGCAGGTCGCGGCGATGGCCCTGACAGTCGGCGTGATCGCCTGGCTCGGAGGCCGTTACAACCGCATTCCGTCCAGTGTCAGCGCGGCGACGATCACGTTGACGGTGGCCTGGTCCATCGACGCGGCGACGGATGTGGAGGACGACGGCCTGTGGCCGCTCGGCGCCACCATGGTCGCTTTCGGGTGCGCCCTGGCCCTCCCGCTGATCGCGACCCTGGCCCGGATCACATCAGCCAGGGGTCGATCATCTGAGTCGCCCGCGGCGCATCGGTGACCGCGGGCGGCGGCGGGCGGCGGCGACGCACGACCCCGGCGACGAGCCCCAGCCCGAACCCCACCCAGCCCGGACGGCCGTAGCCGAGTCGCAGGAACGACGCCGGCCCCAGCGGCACGCGGCGCGGCAACGACGACACGGACACCAGCCATTCGGGCCAGCCCAGGAGACCGAGAATCCTTCCCAGCCGCTCGGACTCGATGAAGTGCTCCGGGTCGATGTCGTGGGAGAGTTCGGCCGTCAGGGCATCGGCCGCATCCGGTCGACCACACGCGGTGGCCAGTTCAGGAGCCAGGGACACCCCGTAGGGCTCGGGCAGCGTGTCGTCGTCGGGCCCCAGCCCGTACGACGGGTCGCTGAGGTAACGACCCAGCTCCTCGCCGTCCCGCCAGCCGACCAGCAGCAGCTGCCGGTCGCTCACCACCCGCACGGCCACCACGGCCCCGCCGAGCCGGGCCGCGAGCGCGGCTGCGACCTCGACCACCCCCGCGCGGCGCGCGGCGCACGCTCCCGGGACGGAGGCGGGGACGACGACCAGCCAGTCCTCACCGTCCGGCGCCACCCAGCCGCTGAAGCGCAGGGACGCCAGGACCGGCAGCACCGAGGCACGGGAAGCCGACCCGGCGTCCAGCAGCACCGCCGCGTAGGTGTACCCCTCGGGGCCGGAGTAACCCGGCCCGCCGTCCGGTCCGACCGCGAACGACATGCCCCCATGATGCGCCCCCGGAGATGACCCGGCACGCAGGTGACCAGCCCACGTGCCGGGCCCCCCGACCGGCGGGACCCCCCTGACGGTGCCCCGTCGGCCCCCGAGCCCGGTCGACCTGGGCTCAGGCGGTTCGGGCGGCCGGCGTCCGGAGGGGGCCGAAGGGGGCCGGCTCCCCCCGAGCCGGACGGATAACGATGCTTTCGCGACTGGCCTCGGCGGCGCTTCATGCGATATGCACCAGGTATGACGGGCGACCTTGGACCAGTTGTCCGAACCCAACCCCCCACGGAGGCGATCGCCGGCGCCGTCCGCCGGCTGCTGGACCAGCTGGAACCGCTGTGCGCGGAGGTCTTCGCCAGCACCATCCTGAGCCGCCCCGAACTGTCCGTGCTACCTGCGCAGATGCTCGACGACATCCGCGGCTCCCAACGCCGGTTCGTGACCACCGGCCTGCACTGCGTCCTCACCGGCCAGCCCTTCGACGACCTGTACGAGGCCGTCGCGCGCACGGCCCGGCGCCGGCAGGCCCAGGGGGCGCCGCTGTCGTACACGCTGCGGATCAGCGACGACGTGATGCGCCGGGTGATGGACCACGTGATCGACGAGCTCGGCGACCACGCCACGGTCGAGGACCGCGCGCACATCACGAGCCGCTCGCTGGAGTTCCTGCGACTCCTCACGATCGCGTCGGCGACCGGGCTGGAGGGCTCGGACGCCCGCCGCGAGCGCCGGGCCCGGCTCTTCGAACTGCTGACGGACGACGCCCCGCCCGGCCCCGAGGTCACGAACCTCGCGTCCCAGCTGGGTCTGTCGCTCCCGGTGCGCGCCGTCGTGGCCACACGCGACGCGCAGGCCGCGGAGCGACTGGACCGGATGTCGGGCGCCGTGACGGCCGAGCGCCACGGGTGCACGGTGGCGTTGTTCGGGGTGGATCCACCCGGGCTCGAGGGGCCGCACGGTCTGCACGGGCTGGGTGATCCGGACCGGCCCGGTCAGTACGTCGAAACAGTCTGTGCGGCGGCCACTCTCGCGGAGCACCTGGGCTCGGGGACGGTCACGGTCGACGAGGTCGCCCTGCTGGCCCCGGTCCTCGTACTCGACGACGGGGCCGCGGCGGGGGCGGTGCGTGCGAGCTTCGGCGACCTGCCCGGGACGCCGCGCGGCGAGGAGCTGCTGCAGACCGTCTCGGCGGCGCTGACCCTCGGCTCGAACGCACAGGCGGCCCGCGAGCTGGGTGTCCACCGGCACACCTTCGAGTACCGGTTGCGCCGCTTCACGGAGCTCACCGGCCAGGACCTGACCGACCCGGTGGTGGCGCTGCGCTGCCGGCTCGGCCTGCTGCGGCTGCGGATGTGGCCTTACCGACGCTGAACCCCCGGTGACCCGCGGGTTTACGAGCCGTTACCGTCGCCCGCATGAGCGACGAGGCAGAGGGGCGGATGCTGGGCCTTCTGCACGTGGCCATGGTCTTCGTCCAGGGCGACCTGGAGCGTGACCTGCCGGACGCTCCCCAGCTGCACGTGCACGTCGTCGAGGACGAGTGGCGCTCGGGATACCCGTTCGTCGCCCGGATCGCCGACGACGGCGAGAAGTGGTGGGGCGGCGACGAACCGCTGTACGCGCAGGACGCGGACGGGGCTCTGGTCGCCGTGGCCGGAGCGGTCCAGGACCTCCTGGCCGCGGTGTACCGGCAGGTCTGGCCGCTCTGCCCGACCCACGCGCACGGCGTCCACGTGCGCCCCGCCCCCGGCGAGCACCACGGCGAGACGCTCTACGGGCAGCCGTGGATCGGGCCGGTAGCCTGGTGGTGCCGCGGGGACGGCGGGCACATGCTTGCCGAGATCGGTCGCCTGGGGCTGTAGTTCAGGCCGGGGACGGCAGCCACTTCTTCCAGACCGACGGGTGCGCGTCGAGCCACTTCTTGGCCGCCTGGTCGGGCGACAGACCGCCCTCGGTGATGCTGCGGGCCACCTGGTTCTGGTCGGCGTCCGTCCACTGGAAGTTGGTCACCAGGTCGACGGCCGGGCTGCCGGAGTAGGCGAACGTCCGGTTCATGATCTTGTCGAGGTCGAAGGGCTGGTACCCGCACGTGACGGTCTTCGGGTCCGCGTCGCAACCGGGGGTGTACGCGGGCAGCTGCACGTTGACGAGGTCGACCTCGGACAGCAGCCACTGCGGCGAGTAGAAGTAGCCGATCAGCGGGGTACGGTCGGCGGCGGCCGCCCGGAACGCGGCGATCAGCTTGTCCTCGTCACCCGCGTAGACCACCTGATAGTCGAGGTCGAGGTTCTTCACCAACGCCTTGTCGTTCGTGACGAACGACGGGTCACCGAGCAGCAACTGCCCCTTGCCCCCCGACTCGGGCGTGACGAACAGGTCGCTGTACTGGTTGAGGTTCTTCCAGTCGGTGATGCCGGGGTACTTCGAGACCATCCACTTCGGCACGTACCAGCCGATGACGCCCCGGTTGCCCGTGAGACCGGCCTCGACGGCGACCTTGTCCGTGTCGATGTACTTCTTCTTCAGGTCGTCGTGGCCCCAGTTCTCGAGGATGACGTCGACCTTGCCGGCCGCCAGCGCCGACCACGACTTGGTCTCGTCGTTCGGCACCAGGGTGACCTTGCAGTCGAGCTGGCGGCGCAGCAGGTAGTTCACGACCGCGACGTTCGCGTCGTACCCGACCCAGGGCTGGACGGCGATGCGCACGTCCCCGCAGGAGGTCGCCTTCACGCCGGGGGCGGGGACGACGTCGACGGCGTTCGAGCCGCTGCAGGCGGCGGCGCCGAGACACAGGGCCAGCAGCGGGGCGGCGAGTCCGACGAGCCGGTTCACGAGAACACTCCCGCTTCCTCCGCGGCGAGCCGCCGCGCGAGCACCTGCTCGATCAGCGCCACGAGGGCGGTCTTCACCGACTCCCGGTCGCGGGCGTCGCAGTTCAGCAGGGGAGTGTCAGCCGAAACCCCGAGCGCCTCCCGGACCTCGAGGAGGTCGAACAGCCGGGCGTTCTCGAACTGGTTGACGGCGACCAGGAACGGGATCTCGTGCTCCTCGAAGTAGTCGATCGCGGGGAAGCAGTCCTCGACCCGCTGGGTGTCCACGAGCACGATCGCCCCGAGCGCACCGGTGACCAGGTCGTCCCACAGGAAGGCGTAGCGGTCCTGGCCCGGGGTGCCGAACAGGTACAGGCGCAGGGTCTCGTCGAGGGTGATCCGGCCGAAGTCGAGGGCCACCGTGGTGGTGTGCTTGCCGGGCACCGAGGCGGCGTCGTCCACGCCGACGGAGACCTGGGTCATGTCGGCCTCGGTCAGCAGGGGCTCGACCTCGGAGACCGCCCCGACGAAAGTGGTCTTGCCGACGCCGAAACCACCGCTGATCACGATCTTCACGGAGATCGCGACGGGCGCCGTTGCGGTGCCGGCGGCGCTAGAGCGATCGAACACGGTCGCGGATCCTCTCGATCATCTGGGTGGAGAGTTGCTGGTCGGACCGGACCACGCTGATGCTGCCGCCCGCCACCAGGTCGGTGACGAGCACTCGGGCCACGCCGAGCGGTACGCCGAGAGCTGCGGCCACCTCGGCGACGGAGGTGGCGGCGGCGGAACAGATCTCGACGATCCGGCGGGGCTCGAAGCGGAGGGTCGCGGCGGGTGGTCCGCCCGCCGCCTGGAGCAGGGTCTCGACGCGGAGTCGTTCGTCGGCGCGGGTTCGACCGCCGGTGATGACGAACGGGCGGACGGCGGGGCCGTCGGCATCCGCGCGACCGTCGAATCCGGGCCGTCCGGCGGCGCCGACCGGTCTTCGACCGGCGCGCGGCGGCGACGCGGTCGGGCCGGGCCCGCCGCTTCCCTCCGCGTTCCAGTTCGGGATCATCCGCCTGTCCGGAGGACGGAACGGCGGCGCCTGCGGGTCGTCGGTCATCGGGCCAGCCGCTGCCGGGACTCGGTGATCAGGGCCGGGGTCAGGAGCGGACCGAAACGGTCCTTCAGCATGGACATCTCGTAGCCGATCAGGCCCAGGTCGCTACCGCCCTCGGCGACCACGCCGAGGCAGCTGCCACCCGCGATGGCCGACACCAGCAGGAACCCCTGGTTCATCTCGATCATGATCAGCTTCAACCCGTGGAAGTCGTAGCGTCGCGAGGCGCTGCGCCCGAGGCTGGCCAGGCTGGAGACGATGGCGGCCAGGTGGTCGGCGTCCGTGCGGGTCAGGCCGTCGGACCCGGCGATCAGCAGGCCGTCCGAGGAGACCGCCACGGCCTCCCGCACGCCGTCGGTCTTGCGGACGAAGTTGCCCAGCAGCCAACCGAACTCGTTGCCGTCGGGGTGCATGCTCATCTGCTCTCTTCCTCCGCTGCTTCACCTCGGGCCAGACCGTCCCGCAGGGCCGCGAAACCCGCGGTCACCACGGGCGACGGGCGACCGCCGTCCACGCGCTCACCGGTGACCTCGTCGACCCCGTACTCGGTCACCTCGTCGAGGTCGATCACCCGGGTCACCCGCTGCCCGGGACCCGACGGCGCCGAGGCGGAGGCCGAAGCGGAGGCGGAACGTGCCTCGGCCGGTTCCTTGGGCACCCGCTTGCGCAGACCGTTCTTGGTCAGGCCCGGACCCGTCGGGGCATCACCGGGCTGGTCGAGCTGCACAGAGACCTCCATCGGGCTGCTGACCCCGGGATCCCGCGACACGGACACCCGGAACGGCGTGGGCGGCCGCACCTCCTCGACGGGGACGTCGACGGGCAGGTCGATCGGCGCCGAGACCGGCGAACGGCCCGAGCGGGCGGCCGCGGCCGGGATGACCGGGGCCGCGGTGACGGGCGGTCGGGCGGGGCGGGCGTCGTCCGGGCCTTGGACGACCGCCAGGGGCAGCACCGGAGTCAGCGGCTCCAGCGCCTCGACCGTGACGACGTGCTCCTCGGCCTCCTCGGCGACCGCCTCGAGCTCCTCCTCGACGACGACCGGCTCCTCCACGGTCGCCTCGATCGCGGCGGAACGTTGGGCGGGCGGCCCGCTCTCGACCGGCTTGAGGGGGACCAGCAGCGACTCGGGCAGCAGGATGCGGGCGGTCACGCCGGTCACCGGCGAGGGGATCAGCTCGACCCGGACCCCGGTCTCGGCGGCGAGCTTGCCGACCACGTGGTGGCCCAGGTAGCGGGTCGGGGCGGCGACGAAGTCGTCCTGACCCTGCAGCCGGGCGTTGGCCTCCCGCAGCTCGGGCGCCGACATGCCCATGCCCTGGTCGGTGACGGCGATCAGGTACCCGTCCGGAAGGCGCCGACCCTGGAGCTCGATGTCGGTGTCGGGCGGCGAGAACGACAGCCCGTTCTCGATCAGCTCGGCCATCAGGTGCGCGATCGAGCCGATCACCGAACCGTGCACCAGGGCGTCGTCGACCCGGCGCAGGTTCACCCGGCGGTAGTCCTCGACCTCCGACAGGGCCGCGCGCATCACGTCGGCGACCGGGAGCGCCGCCGACCACTGCCGCGGGCTGGACGCCCCGACCAGCACCAGCAGGCTGGCCGCGTTGCGCCGCATGCGGGTGGCCAGGTGGTCGAGCTCGAACAGGTTGGCCAGCGCCTGCGGGTCGACCTCCTCGCGCTCCAGGCCGGTGATGAAGCCCAGCTGGCGGCGGATCAGGTTCTGGTTGCGGCGGCCCAGGTTGGCCAGCGACTCGATCGTGTCGCGGCGCTGCACGGCCTGCTCGACGGCCAGCCCGTAGGCCGCGTTCTGCAACCGGTCGAGCGCGGTCGCCACCTGGCTGATCTCACCGGCCGCATTCGCCGAGACCGGCACCGGCGGCGGTGGACCCGACGGCGCGTCGCCGGCCTGGATCTGGCGGACGGCGGCGGGCAGCCGCTCGACCGCGACCCGGTCGGCCTCGGTGGCCAGCTCGGCCAACGGGCGGGTGATCGAGCGGGACGCGATCGAGGCCAGGTAGGCCGAGAGGACGAAGCACAGCAGCACGAGCCCGACCAGGCCGCCCAGGCGGAGCGCGGCCAGCTGCTGCACCGTGGCGGCACGCTGCTGGATCGTCGAGCCGACGTGTTCCTGCAGCTGACCCAGGTCGTCGAGCACCGTCGTCAGGCCCGACCACCACGACTGCGGGTTGACCGTGATGTGCCGGCCGTCGGCGGCGGCGACCGCGACGTCCTCGAAGGCGTCCATCACCCGCGCCGCACCCGTGCTCAGGACGAAGTCCAACGACTCCCGGTCGTCGGCCGGCGCGAGCTGCTCGAACCGGGCCAGCGCGGCCTGCTTCTGGGCGCGCATGTCGGCGAACTGCACGTACTCGCCGGCGCCGAAGCCGCCCGCGGAGAAGACGCCGTTGAGGAAGGCCCGCTCCTGGGCCATCGCCTCGGTCAGGTCCTGCAGCGCCTGCAGCGTGGCGACCCCGCCCCGCAGCTGCGCGTCACTCGCGTCACCGAGCCCAACGTCCACCTGGGTCAGCGCGGCGATGCGCGCCGTGAAGTAGCTGAAGGTGGCCTGCCGGCCGGCCTTCCCGGCGTCCACGGAGCGGCGCACGGTGGCCAGCCGGTCGAGCGCGGCGAGCGCGGTGCCGACCCGGCCCGACACGGCGGGGTCGGCGTCGGTGCCCGCGGTCCGCCGGACGACGCTCAACTGCTCGTCGACCTTGCTGCGGGCGGGGGCCAGCTCGTCCCTGAAGGCGGCGTTGCCGCCGAGGACGGCGGCGGTGATGCCCCGCTCGGTCTGCAGCTGATGGGTCAGGTCCTGGAGGGCGAGCGCGACGTCGACCGACCGGGCGGTGCGCTGCGAGCTGCGGAAGTCGCCGACCTGACCGGCGGCGATGAACCCCAGCAGCAGAAGGACGACGAGCGCGGGAAGCGCCAGGATCCGAGCGACCCGCCCCCGGATCGTCCCGCGAGATTTCTTGCTGGTCAGGCTCACGCTGGCTCCCGGATAGCTGAGCGTGAAAACTAGCAGACCGGACAAGCGTGATGTGAAGGAAAATTCGCTGCGAGTAAGGACTTAGCCCAGGTTTTACTTGAGTTCCCGCGGCACCGTGACCACGTCGACGAGGGCTCCGTTGCGCAGCACCGTCACCTCGAGCCGACGCCCGATCGCGCCCTCCACCATGAGTTTCTGGACGGCGGTCGTCGTCACCACGGGCTCGCCGTCCACGCTGATCACCACGTCGCCGCGGTGCAGTCCGGCCTCCTCGGCCGGGCTCCCGGCGATCACCTGGGCGACCTGGAGCCCGGTGCGCGAACCGACCTTGGCCGCCGCCGCGGGGGGCAGCGGGATCTGGGCGCCGGCGATGCCGAGCCAGGCGCGGCGTACCCGGCCGGTCGACATCAGGGTCTGGATGATGCCGCGCGTGGTCTCGTTGATCGGCACGGCCAGGCCCAGCCCGACCCCGGCCACCGCGGTGTTCACGCCGACCATCCGGCCCGCGCTGTCGGCCAGCACGCCACCGCTGTTGCCGGGGTTCAGCGCCGCGTCGGTCTGGATCACCTCGTCGATCACCCGGCCCGCGCCCGTCGGCAGCGACCGGCCGAGCGCGCTGACGATGCCCGCCGTCACGCTGCCGGCCAGGCCGAGCGGGTTGCCGAGGGCGACCACCAGCTGGCCGACCAGGAGCTCCTTCGCGTCCCCGAGCTCGAGCGCGGGCGGGACGGCGGCCCGGGCGTGCAGGACCGCGAGGTCCGAGAGCGGGTCGCGGCCGACGACGTCCGCCGTCACCTCGGTTCCGTCCGTGAAGGTGGCCTCGGCCCGCTCGGCGCCCTCGACGACGTGCGCGGAGGTGAGCAGGTAGCCGTCGGAGGTGATCACGCCCGCCGACCCGGCGCCCTGGCCGCGACGGGTGCGGACGGCGAGGCTGGCGACGCTGGGCAGCACCGTCTGCGCCACGTGCACGACGATGCGCGAGTACGCGTCGAGCGGCTCTTCGTCCATGTCCGGTGGAACCGCCGGTGACGATCACTTGTGCCCGCCCTTCACCGAGAGCGGAACCGCCGGGCCGGCCCTACGCTCAAGTTCGTGACCTTGGACGACCGGCGGACCGTCGGGGTGGAGGAGGAGTTCCTCGTCGTCGACGCCGCGGGCCGCCCGGTGCCGCGGGCGCCGGACATCGTCGCGGACGAGGAGCGACTCGAGCACGAGCTGCAGCAGGAGCAGGCCGAGACCGGCAGCGAACCGACGACCGACCTCGCCACTCTGATCGCCGACCTGGCCGGCCAGCGGACCGCCCTCGCACGGGCCGCCGCCGAGTACCAGGCCCACGTGGCGGCCCTGGGCACCAGCCCGGTGCCCGTACAGCCGACCACCACCCCGAACCCGCGCTACGTGAGGATGATGCGCGAGTACGGCCTCACCGCCCACCAGCAGCTGAGTTGCGGCTGCCACGTGCACGTCTCGATCTCGTCGCGCGACGAGGGCGTGGCAGCGGTGAACGCGATCCAGCCGTGGCTCGCCCCGATCCTCGCGCTGTCGGCCAACTCGCCGTACTGGCAGGGCGAGGACACGGGGTTCGCGAGCTACCGGCGCCAGGTCTGGAACCGGTGGCCGAGCGCCGGTCCGACGACCCCGTTCTCCGGGCCGGACGAGTACGACGCGGTGATCGCGGCGATGATCGGCTCCGGGGTGTTGCTCGACCGCGGGATGGTCTACTTCGACGCCCGGCTCTCGGCCCGGTACCCCACCCTCGAGATCCGGGTCGCGGACGTCTGCCCGACCCCCGAGGACGCCGGGCTCGTCGCCGCACTGTGCCGGGGCCTGGTGGAGTCGGCCCCCCTGCTCGTCACCCCGCTGCCGATCACCCGCATCGAACTGCTGCGCGGGGCGGCCTGGCGCGCATCGTACTCGGGGCTGTCCGGCGACCTGGTCGACCCGACGTCCGGGAAGCCGGCGCCGGCGCCGGCAGTGCTCGAACGGCTGGTCGCCACGATCGCACCGGCTCTGCGCCGCCACGGCGACCTCGACGCCGTCGAGGCGTCGCTGGACCGGGTGCTGGCCCGCGGCACAGGGGCCGACCTGCAGCGCGCGGCCTTCGCCCGCCGCGGCGACCTGGCCGACGTCGTCCAGGACGCCGTGGCGCGAACCACCCCTAGCCTGAGCTGATGGCGACCTACGAGGACGTGCGGCGACTGGCGATGGCTCTGCCCGGGGTGACCGAGGGGGCCCGCTGGCGGAACCCCACGTGGTTCGTCGGGACCCGGGGTTTCGCCTGGCAGCGGCCGCTGAGCAAGAAGGACCGCAAGGACCTGGGGGACGACGCCCCGCACCCCGATCGCGAGGTGCTGGGTCTCGTGGTGGAGGACCTGGGGGTCCGGGAGGGCCTGTTGGCGGAAGGCCGGCCCGGCCTGTTCACGATCCCCCACTTCGCGGACTACGCGGCCTTCCTGGTGCTGCTGGACGAAGTGGACGAGGAGCAGCTGGCGGAGCTGCTGGAGGACGCCTGGGCCGTAGTGGCTCCGCCCGCCTGATCCCCTGTAGAGGAATAGTTGCGACGTCAACTATATTGACGGGAGCAGGACCCATCCAGGAGGCGAGCCAGACATGCAGTTCGGGATCTTCACCGTCAGCGACATCACGCCGGACCCCACGACCGGCACCCCGGTCAGCGAGGCCCAGCGGATCCAGGACGTGCTGACCATCGCCAAGCACGCCGAAGAGGTCGGCCTCGACGTCTTCGCGCTCGGCGAGCACCACAACCCGCCGTTCTTCTCCTCCTCCCCCACGACGACGCTGGCCTACATCGCCGCGCAGACCTCGACACTGCAGCTGTCGACGTCGACCACGCTGATCACCACCAACGACCCGGTGAAGATCGCCGAGGACTACGCGATGCTGCAGCACCTGGCCGGCGGCCGCGTCGACCTGATGATGGGCCGCGGCAACACCGGCCCGGTCTACCCGTGGTTCGGCCAGGACATCCGCAACGGCATCCCGCTGGCGATCGAGAACTACGCCCTGCTGCGCCGGCTGTGGACCGAGGACGTCGTCACGTGGGAGGGCAAGTTCCGCTCCCCGCTGCAGTCCTTCACCTCGACCCCGCGGCCGCTGGACGGCGTGGCCCCCTTCGTCTGGCACGGCTCGATCCGCTCGCCCGAGATCGCCGAGCAGGCGGCCTATTACGGTGACGGCTTCTTCCACAACAACATCTTCTGGCCGATGTCGCACACGGCCCGGATGGTGCAGCTGTACCGGCAGCGGTTCGCCCACTACGGGCACGGCGGCGCCGACCAGGCGATCGTCGGGCTCGGCGGGCAGGTGTTCATGCGCAAGAACTCCCAGGACGCCGTCAAGGAGTTCCGCCCCTACTTCGACAACGCGCCGGTGTACGGGCACGGGCCCTCGCTGGAGGACTTCAGCCGCGAGACCCCGCTGACCGTCGGCTCGCCGCAGCAGGTGATCGAGCGGACGCTGGGCTTCCGGGACGCCGTCGGTGACTACCAGCGCCAGCTGTTCCTGATGGACCACGCGGGCCTGCCGCTGAAGACCGTGCTCGAGCAGCTCGACCTGCTCGGCGAGGAGGTCGTGCCGGTGCTGCGCCGCGAGTTCGCCGCCCTGAAGCCGGCCGGAGTGCCGGACGCGCCGACCCACGCCTCGCTCGTCGCCGCCCGCGACGCCGCCGCCGCGGCGCCGGTGGTCGAGAACGTCGAGGTGGCCTCGTGACGTCGCGCTCGCTCGTGGTGGTCAGCGCCGGGCTGACGCAACCGTCGTCGACCCGGTTGCTGGCGGACCGCCTCACCGAGGCCACGGTCTCCGCGCTGCGCTCCCGGGGCGTCGAGGTGTCGGTGCGCGTCGTCGAGGCCCGCGAGGTCGCGCACGACGTGGTGAACAACCTGCTCACCGGCTTCGCGCCGGCCGCGCTGCAGGCGGTGTTGGACGCGGTGGTCGCCGCCGACGGCGTGATCGCCGTGACGCCGACGTTCAACGCCTCCTTCAGCGGCCTGTTCAAGTCGCTGTTCGACGTGCTGCCCGACCAGGCCCTGGCCGACAAGCCCGTGCTGCTCGGCGCCACCGGCGGCACCGCCCGGCACTCGCTCGTGCTGGAACACGCTCTGCGACCGATGTTCTCGTACATGCACGCGGCGCCCGTCGGTACCGCGGTGTACGCGGCCACCGAGGACTGGGCCGGTTCGGACGGCGGTTCGGCTCCAGGTCTGGAACACCGGATCGACCGGGCCGCAGCGGAACTCGCGGATGCGATGCTCCGCCGCGACCCGGCCGAGGTGGCCGACCCGTTCGCCCTGACGACGTCCTTCAAGGACCTGCTGGGCGAGTGAGCGCGGGGGTGGTTCAGCCGGTTCAGCCGCCCGGCTGGACCACCCCGTTCACCGTGAGGGTGTACCCGGCGTACTGCTGGACCAGTTCGGTCGGCTCGTCGTAGGCGACGATCGCCACGACCCGGTCGAACGGGAGCAGCTTGGCCAGGTCGCCGGTCCTGTACGAGAAGGAGCTCTTGCCCTTCACGTCGACCTGCAGCACGACCGGGACCTTGCCGTCCCTGATGCCGACCAGCCGCACGTCCCAGCCGGTCACCTTGATCGGCAGGACCTGCGTGAGGCTGCGGAACGGCGCCACGCTGGAGCCGTCGCTGATCGTCGTGCCCCCGACGGTGATGTCGTCGAGGAGGAGCCCGCCCTCGTTGACGCCGCCGTCGCTGACGTACCGGAAGTTGATCAGCACGGTCTTCCCGGCGTAGGCGGACAGGTCGAAGCTGTGCGCCTCGAAACCGTCCGTCGTCCCGTTCAGGCCCGGCCCGAGCGGCGCCTCGACCGTCTTGTCACCCTCGATGCTGGTGTAGGTCGCCCCGCCGTCGGTGGAGACCTGCACGTAGCCGTAGTCGTACCCGGCCTCGGCGCCGTACTTCGCGAGGAAGCGCAGCGTCGGGTCGGCGGTCGGCACGGCGACGGAGGCCACGGCGCTGGCGTCGAGGCTGTTCTCGTTGCCCGACCACAGCACGGGGTTGCCCGGCCGGTCCGGGTCGTTGTTCACCACGGTCCAGCGCAGCGGCTGGGCCGGCAGCGACGTGACGCCCTTGAACGACAGGGTCTTCAGGTCCTTGGCCTTCAGCGTGGCCCCGGTCGCGTTGCGCAGCTGCACGTAGTCGGCGCCGTTCGGTGCCGCCCCGGGCGTCGCGTAGGCGCTCGGGTTGGCCAGGTTGACCGTGGAGCGCAGGCTCTTGCTGGTCACCCGGGACTTGCTGACGCCGGCGATCACCGAGTTCTTGGCGTCCCCGAGGATCTTGTCCAGCAGCACCATCGACTGGTGGTCGTGCAGCACCGTGTAGAGGTCGGCGTTCCGGCTCTTCAGCTCGTGCTCGATGCTGGCCAACCCCTGGTACTCACCGTCGCGGTGCAGGGCGCTCATGAAGTCCACGCCGTAGCGGTCGTAGAGGAACAGCATGAGCGAGTAGGCGTTGCCGTAGTCGGCGAGAACCGCGTTGGGGTTGGAACTCTCGTCCCACAGGTTGAGCGAGTTCTCCGGCCCGCCGCAGTCACGCGGGTTCGGGTTGTACTGGGTCTGCACGGGCCCGAAGCCCTGGAAGCAGTACAGGTGGCTGTCGCCGCCCTTGTCGTAGACCGTCTTCGTGGCGTCCACGTAGCCGGTCAGGGTCTGGGCGAAGTCCGACAGGCCCTCGTTCACCGCCGTCGTCTCGAACGGGTCCGTGTAGTACTGGAGCAGGTGCTGGTACTCGTGCGCGAACGTGCCCTCGTACAGGCGCGGGCGGGCCGGCCGGCTGGTGCACAGGTCGGCGGTCTGCGCGTCGACGGGGTCGGCACCCGTGCGGTGCGCCCAGTCGAAGGCGTCGATCGTCATCACGTTGCGGTCGAACAACTCGTTGAGCTGCGCCGAGAAGAAGCCCGCGATGTAGGTGGGATTGGCCGGGAACGAGTAGTAGTTGTCGTCGCGGACGTTGTCGACCAGCGTCACCGTCTTGGCGCCGTCGCCGGTGTAGTCGCCGCCGTTTCCGTTCGCATCGGGCCCGACGAGCGCGTTGGAGCCGTCCCGGTCGGGCGCGACGCTGAAGGCCTGCGACTCCTTCGGGTACATGTTCGTGTCGAACTCGTTCACGAACGACGCGACCTGCGCGTCGGTCACGGTCGTCGAGTCCGGCACCTGCGTGCGGCAGTCGCCCGCGGGGAACGCCGTGTCCTGCGCGACCCACACCTCGATGTGCTGCCCGACCCCGCGCAGCACGTAGTTCTTGCGGTACAGCGTCCCGTTGAAGTCGTCGAGGCCCAGCCACTGCCGGGTGGTCCCGACCGGCGGCGTGGCGGCCGCCGCCCGCGCGGCCTTGGCCTTGGCCGCGGCCTTGGCGCTGAACTGCTTGGGTGTGTCGACCTTCTTGCCGTCGAGCAGGTAGTCGGTGCGGCCGATCTCCCGCACGTCGCTCGACTTCCCGCTGGGGGCGGTCTCGGGGGCCGCCTGGGCGGTGGCCACCGGGACCGCGACGACGGCGGCCAGCGGCAGGAGGAGGGCGGCGAGGAGGTGTGGAGTCCGGGTGCGCTGTCTGATCACATGTCCCCCGTCGGGTTGAAGATCACGATCTGGACGTAACGGGCAACTCATAGTGACGGCTTGTTCCCCGGCTCACAACCCGTGCACAGCTTCCACCGGTCTCCACCGGCCGCTAGCGTCCCAGCGGGCTGCTCCCGAACCGCTCGACGAGCTGGGCGGGGTCGTCGTACGTCTCGACGGCCCCGGCCTCCCGCAGCTCACACGCCGCCCGGCCGCCGCAGAGCAGCCCCACCGTGTCGATGCCGAGCGCCCGGGCCGACTCGACGTCCCAGCGGGTGTCGCCGACGACGACCACCCGATGCGCGGCGGCCGGTTCGAGGCCGACCTTCTGCAGGGCGAGCGCGAACAGGTCCGCGGCCGGTTTGCTCGCCTCGACGTCCTCGCCGCTGAGTACGTGGTCGAAGTACTTGTCGGGGCCGAGCTGCTCGCGCGCGTAGTCGAGGTGCTGCGGGTTGCCCGAGGAGGCCAGGACGACGGTCAGCCCGGCCTCGTGGGTGCGTTCGAGCAGTTCCTGAGCACCATCGAAAGCCCGCGTACGGTAAAGATACTCGTCGTAGATCCGCTTCCAGGCGGCCCGCACGTCGTCCCCGAGGCGCTGCTCGATCTCGTCGCCGGCGACCGCGGCGACCAGCCGGTCGCCGCCCATCCCGATCGCCGCGTGCAGCCGCCAGGCCGGTTGGGGCACCCCGTGTTCGGCGAAGGCCCGGTCCCAGGCCACCACGTGCCAGTAGTTGGTGTCCATCAGCGTGCCGTCCACGTCGAACAGGACGGCTTCCAGCTGGTCGCTCACGTCGGTCCCCTCAGGCCAGGAACCCCTTCAGGGTCCACGCATTGCGTACGGCGTGACCTTCGCCGTCGTTGTTGAAGTAGACCTGCACCTGGGCCCCGGCGCCTGTCCACTCGCGCACCCGCTCGGCCCACCAGCCGAGGTCGACGTCCGAATAGGAGCCTGCGTACAGGTGCTCCGGGTCGGGCCCGTGCATGCGCACGTAGACCAGATCGGACGTCCGGCGCAGGACGCACGGCAGGTGCGCACCGCTCATCACGACGTAGGCGGCGTTCCGGCGCGTCAGGAGGTCGAAGACGTCGTCGTGGAGCCAGCTCTCGTGGCGGAACTCGACTGCGGCCGGGACCCGCGCCGGGAGCGCCCGCAGCACGCCGTCCAGCGCGGCGTCGTCCCGCGGCAGGGTGCCCGGCAGCTGCAGCAGGAGCGGCCCGGCGTAGGCACCCAGCACGTCGTAGGAGCGCACGATCCGCTCGACCCACACCTCGGGGGAGCGCAGCCGACGCGCGTGGGTCAATCCGCGCGGCGCCTTCACGGCGAACCGGAAGCCGCGCGGCACCCGCTGCTTCCACGCGGCGAACGACGCATCCTTCGGCCAGTGGTAGAACGAGCCGTTCAGCTCGAGGGCGTCGAACTCCTCGGCGTAGCGCTCCAGCCACAGCCGCTGCGGGACACCTTCGTAGAGAACGTGTTTCCAGTGCGGATAGCTGAAGCCCGAGGTGCCGACGCGGACGTTCAGAACGTCTCCGCCATCGCCTTCGTGAACGCCGGGAGGTCGTCGGGCTTGCGGCTGGTGACCAGCGGCCCGGCGCCGTGGGTGTCGACGACGACCTCCTCGTCGACCCAGTCGGCGCCCGCGTTGCGCAGGTCCGTCTGCAGGCTGGGCCACGAGGTGAGCCGGCGCCCCTGCACGGCACCCGCCTCGACCAGGGTCCACGGGGCGTGGCAGATCGCGGCGACCGGCTTGCCGATGTCGATGAAGCCCTTCACGAAGGCCACCGCGTCCGGCGACTGGCGCAGGAGGTCGGGGTTGGCCACCCCTCCGGGCAGCACCAGGCCGTCGTAGTCCTCGACGCCCGCCCGGTCCACGGGCAGGTCGGCCTCGAACACGTCGCCCTTGTCCAGGTGGTTGAAGGCCTGGACGCTCTGGGCGTCGCCGCCGACCACCAGGACGGGCTGCCCGCCGGCCTGCTCCACGGCCTGCCAGGGCTCGGTCAGCTCGACCTGCTCGACGCCCTCGGGGGTGACCAGGAACGCGATCTTCTTGCCTGCCAGTGACACCGTCGACCACTCCTCATCCACTGTTGCCCTGCGGTCTCACTGTGGGCAGACCGGGTCAAGGTCGCATCCGCAGATGCCGATATCCACACCCCGGGTTTGGCCGACCGAGCAGTAGAGGCCAAACTGGCAGCAATGGAGGGGAGTACTCCGCTCGCGGTGATGTTCGTCAGCACGGTGCCCCGCGCACCCGGCGTCACCGGCCCGACCACCCGCGACCGCGGGGAGCCGGGTGGAGGAGACCTCCGGTAATTCCGCATGGAATGACACCGGAGGTTTCGTGCACGTCTCCAGCGAGTGGTGGGCAGCGATGCTCACCACCATCACCGTCCTGCTGGTCGTCGACCTGGCGATCGGCTCCCGGCATCCCGGCACCGACATCCGGCGCAGCCTCCGCTGGGTCGCCCTGTACGTCGTGGCCGCCCTGGTCTTCGCGGTGGCGGTGCTGGTCGGTTTCGGCGGCACGTACGCGGGCGAGTTCGTCGCGGGCTGGCTGACCGAGTACAGCCTCAGCGTCGACAACCTCTTCGTCTTCCTGGTCCTGATGACCCGGTTCGCCGTCCCGGTGGCCCTGCAGCTGCGCGTGCTGACCTACGGCATCGTGATCGCGCTCGTCCTGCGGTTCCTGCTGATCCTGGCCGGAGCGGCCGCGCTGCACCGGTTCTCGTGGCTGTTCTACGTCTTCGGCCTGTTCCTGCTCTGGACGGCGCTCAACCTGATGCGTGGCGAGCACAAGCCGACCGACGAGGAGATCGTGGCCGGCGGCGAGGTGGAGCCGCCGGCCATCGCCCGGTTCGTCGGGCGGATCATCCCCAGCACCCCCGTCTGGCACGGCACCAGACCGCTGATCCGGGAGGGCAACCGGTGGCTGGCCACCCCGATCGTGGTGACGATGCTGGCCATCGGGTTCACCGACGTCCTGTTCGCGCTCGACTCGATCCCGGCCATCTTCGGGCTGACCCAGGAGCCGTTCCTGGTGATCAGCGCCAACGCCTTCGCCCTGATGGGCCTGCGGCAGCTCTTCTTCGTGGTCCGCGAGGTGCTCGACCGGCTGCGGCACATCGACAAGGGCCTGTCGATCGTGCTCGCCTTCATCGGCGTGAAGCTCATCCTCGAGGCGCTGCACGAGAACGAGCTGCCGTTCCTCAACGGCGGCCACGGCTTCGAGCAGGTGCCCACGGTCTCGACGGCGGCGTCGCTGGGCATCGTCCTGGGCGTGCTGGCCGTGACGACCGCGACCAGCATGGTCGCCGTCCGGTTGGAGGCCCGGCGCGAACGCCTCCGGCCGCTGGTCGCCAGCGGGGCGTCGAGCGTCTCAGAGGGTGGCGGCGAGGGCGCGACCGGCCGTCCGCCCCGAGAACAGGCACCCGCCCAGGAACGTCCCCTCCAGCGACCGGTAGCCGTGCATCCCGCCGCCCCCGAAGCCGGCGACCTCCCCGGCGGCGTAGAGCCCCGGCAGCACTGACCCGTCGGACTTGAGTACCCGGCCCGACAGGTCGGTCTCCAGCCCGCCCAGCGTCTTGCGGGTGAGGACGTGCAGCTTCACCGCGATCAGCGGCCCGGCCTTCGGGTCGAGCAGCGCGTGCGGTGATGCCACCCGGACCACCTTGTCGCCCAGGTACTTCCGCGCGGCGAGGACGGCGTCCACCTGGGCGTCGCCACCACCGGCCGCCGTCGCGGCGTCGCGTTCCTCGACCAGCTTCCGCACGGCGGCCGCCTCGAGCGGCGGGGCGTCGGTGAGCGAGTTCATCCGCTCCACCAGGGTTTCCAGGTCGGGCGCGGAGACGAAGTCGACGCCCCGGTCGACGAAGGCCTGCACAGGCGCCGGCGGCCCGGGCAGGATGCGCGAGAGCAGCTGGCGGACACTCTTGTTCGTCAGGTCGGGGTTCTGCTCCGACCCCGACAGGGCGAACTCCTTCTCGATGATCCGGGCCGTCAGCACGAACCACGTGTAGGGGTGGCCCGTGGTCATGATGTGCTCGAGCGTGCCGAGCGAGTCGAACCCCGGGTAGTAGGGCGCGGGCAGCCGGTGGCCCGTCGCGTCGAGCCACAACGACGACGGCCCGGGCAGGATGCGGATGCCGTGCCCCGGCCAGATCGGGTCGTAATTGGTGATGCCCTCGGTGTAGTGCCACATCCGGTCGCGGTTGACGATGTTGCCGCCCGCCGCCTCCGTGATGCCGAGCATCCGCCCGTCGACGTGCGCCGGGACACCGGTCAGCATCGACTCCGGCGGGGTGCCCATCCGCTCGGGCCAGTTGGCGCGCACGAGATCGTGGTTGCCGCCGATCCCGCCCGAGGTGACCACGACGGCCCGGGCGCTCAGCGCGAAGTCGGCGACCGTCGTCCGGCTGCTCGTGACGCCGCGTGGGAGCGCGGAGGACTCGAGGACGACGCCGCTCACCCCGCCGACGGCCCCGCCGTCGAGCGTCAGGGCGTCCACCCGGTGCCGGAACCGCAGCTCCACCTGCCCGCGCGCCGCGGCCTCGCGGACCCGGGCGGCGAATGGGGCGACGACGCCCGGGCCGGTGCCCCAGGTGATGTGGAACCGGGGCACGGTGTTGCCGCTCGCGGTCTCCCCCGGCGCGCGGCGCTCGGCCCAGCCGACCACCGGGAAGATCCCGATGCCCTGTTCCCGCAGCCAGGAACGCTTCTCACCGGCCGCGAACTCCACGTAGGCGCGGGCCCACTGCCGCGGCCAGGTGTCCTCCCGGTCCCGGTCGAACCCGGCGGTGCGCTGCCAGTCGGCCCAGGCGAGCTCGAACGAGTCGCGCACCCGCATCCGCCGCTGCTCGGGCGAGTCCACCAGGAACAACCCGCCGAACGACCAGAAGGCCTGCCCGCCGAGGTTCGCCTCGTTCTCCTGGTCGAGCAGGATCACACGCTTCCCGGCGGCGGCCAGTTCCGCGGTGGCGACCAGCCCGGCCAACCCCGCTCCGACCACGATGACGTCTGCGTCCACGGGGTCAGCCTGACACGTAGGCAAACCTGTGAACCACGCCTACGCTGCTGGGTACTGGTTCGAAGAGGTCCGGTGGATGCCGTGGGCTGGCTGATCGCGTTGGTCGTGGTGACGGTCGTGGTCGTCGTGTGCCCGCTCGGGCCGGGCGGCTGGCAGCGGGCGCCGACGGGCTGGCGCGGGGTCGTGCTGAGGCCCGTGATCCGGTTGCTCGGCCTGGTGACCCGGCCGGTGCGGGCGCTACGGCGCCGCCTGCACCCACCGCCCCCGCCGGACCCGTTCGAGGCCTTGCGGGTGCAGACCCGGCTGGGCGCGGTGGCCGAGGAGATCCGCGTGCTGCACGTGGACGAGGCGGTCTACGCGCGGGCCGCGCGACTCGAGGCCCGCTCCGCGGCCTACGACGCCCTGCTGCTCGAGGCCTGCGCCCTGGCCGGGATCCCGGAACAAGCGGACGGCGGGCGCCGGGCCGACGTGCGCCTGCGCCGGGAGGTCGAGCTCGCCGAGCGCGGCTGGAGCTGGTGACGTTGACTGTCCCGCGTGAGATTCCGTAGACCGGGCCGCGCCGACGTGCGCGCCGCCGCTCGCAAGCACTTCGGCTGGAAGACCCTGCGGGCGGGGCAGGAGGAGGCGGTACGCGCGTTGCTGGCCGGGCGCGACACCCTGGTCGTGATGCCCACGGGGGCCGGGAAGTCGGCGGTCTACCAGCTGGCCGGGCTCCTGATCGACGGGCCGACCGTTGTCATCTCGCCGCTGATCTCGCTGCAGCGCGACCAGCTGGCCGGCTTGGCCCGGCACGGGGACGCCGGCCTCGAGGGGGTGGCCGTGAACTCGGCCCAGCCGGCGGCCGCGACCGAGCAGGCGTGGTCGTCGCTGACCACCGGCGAGGCCGAGTTCGTGTTCCTCGCCCCCGAACAGCTGGCCAACGAGACCGTCGTCGAACGGCTGGCCACCGCCGGGGTCTCGCTGCTCGTGGTGGACGAGGCGCACTGCGTCTCCGCGTGGGGCCACGACTTCCGCCCCGACTACCTGCGCATCGCCGACGTCCTCGAACGGTTGGGCCGACCGACCGTGGTCGCGCTCACCGCCACCGCCTCCCCGCCGGTGCGCGAGGAGATCGTCGATCGGCTGCGGATGCGCGAGCCCGAGCTGGTCGTGCAGGGCTTCGACCGGCCCAACCTGCACCTCGGCGTCCAGCGGTTCACGCAGGCCCGGCACAAGGAGGACGCGGTGCTCGACCAGGCCGCCGCGCTCACGAGCGAGCTGGGCGGGTCGGGCATCGTCTACACGGCGACCCGCAAGGGCACCGAGCGGTACGCGGCGGCCCTGGTGGAACGGGGTGTGCCGGCGGCGGCCTACCACGGCGGGATGGCCGCGGCCGAGCGCGAACAGGTGCACCACGGCTTCCTCGACTCCTCGGTGCGCGTGGTCGTGGCGACGTCCGCGTTCGGGATGGGGATCGACAAGCCCGACGTGCGCTTCGTGCTGCACGCCGACATCGCCGAGTCCCTCGACTCGTACTACCAGGAGATCGGCCGGGCGGGGCGCGACGGGCAGCCCGCGCGCGCCGTCCTGCTGTACCGCTCGGAGGACGTCGGGCTGCGCAGCTTCTTCGCCTCGGGAGGCCCGGACCTGGACACGATCACCCAGGTCGCCGACGCCGTCCGGGCCCACCGGGGCGCCACCCCCGGCGAGCTGAAGGAGGAGCTGTCCCTCACCCACACCCGCCTCACCCACGCGGTGAACCTGCTCGAGCAGGCCGGGGCGCTGGCCTTCGACGGGGCGGGTCACCTGACCTACACCGACCCGTCGGTGCCGACGGCCGCCGCGGTGGCCGCGGCCGGGCAGGTGGCGGGGTCGCACGAGGCGGTCGACCGGTCGCGCGTGGAGATGATGCGCGGCTACGCCGAGACCAGCGGGTGCCGGCGGCAGTTCCTGCTCGGCTACTTCGGCGAGACGCTGCCCGGGCCGTGCGGCAACTGCGACGTCTGCGAGGAACGCGTGGTCGACGTGCGGGACGCGGTGGTGGACGGTCCCTACGCGCTGAACGACCGGGTGGTGCACCGGGAATGGGGGCCGGGCGTCGTGATGCGCCCCGAACCCGACCGGGTGACCGTGCTGTTCGAGAGCGTCGGCTACCGGACCCTGGCCCTGGCCGCCCTCGAGGCCGACCACGGGTTGCTGGCTACCGAGCCGTGACCGCCGGGCTGGAGCTGGGCCCGCTGGACGCGGTGCCGGTGAACTCGAACTTCCACCGGCCGGGCCGGGTGGTGGGCACCGTGACCTCGAGCGCGCCGCCGGCGCCCGTGCGCACCTCACCGTAGAGCTGGAAGGTCTGCGAGCCGGCCGGCAGGAAGAGCAGCCGTACGAGGCGGCCGCGATAGCCGCGGTACGCCCGCCGGTCCCAGTCCGCCCGGTTCAACCGGGCCCGCACGGTGGTGCCGGCCGGGCCGGCCGAGGCGCGGGGCGTCGTCCAGGCGGTCCGGCGGCGCAGGGCCGCGGTCGCGGTCGTCAGGACGGCGGCGCCGTCCTCCCGGTAGAGCGTGAGGGTCACGCCGCTGCGGCCGGCGTCGGCGTTGTGCAGCAGACCGGCCCGGACGACGCCCGCGGGCCGCTCGCTCGTCGCCGCCAGGTGGGCGGTGGCCCAGTCGAGCGTCCACGAGGGTGCCGGACAGCCCGTCGACGAGACGGTGAAGCCGCGGCTCACGTCACGCAGGCCGACGACGAGACTGCCGGGCGCGACCGTCGTCCCGGCGCAGGTGGCCGCCGTCCGGACCGGGGCGGCCGGGACGACCGTGATCGTCACGACGAAGGCCAGGGAGAGCAGCATCGGCAGGGCGATCCCGCCGGCGCGGCCGGGACGCGGTTCGAGGGCTGAGGCGGGCAGCCACGCCGTCCAGCGCGCCCACACCGTCGTCCCGACCACGTCGATCCCCTCCCACTTGCTGAGGGTGACGTTACGACCGCGGAACGTTAAATGCCGTGCCGACGAACGCCGATCCGCCCTTCTCCCGATCCGGTTTCCTCCTTCCGTCCCAACTGCGCGGTTCGGGTGAAGGAGGGGACCGACCCTGGCCAGACCGGCCGAATCTCGGCAGGATCGGTCCATAGGTCACGGAAGGGGCGAACATGGCGACCATGCCACCACCGGGCGGCAGGCAGTACCCGCCGGCTCCGTCGGACCGTACGCCGACGCGCATCACGGGCGTCGTGCGCACGCGTCCCGGCGTCTGGCGCATCGCCTGGGGCGTCTGCCTGGGCCTCTTCCTCTACACGATCATCTCCGCCGTGATCGCCGCGGTCGTGATCCTGGTGCTGGGCGGGTCGCTGTCGAGCGACTTCTCGTTCAAGTAACCGGCGCTTTCGGGCGCGGCCTGAAACGAAATGCCCCGGCTGTCCGATAAGGGGGGTGGCCGGACGTGTTAATTCGGCCGTATTTCGACCTGAACCTGCAGCTAGATGTAGCGTCCGGTCGAACGGCACCACCCGGGGGAATCCGACGATAGCGGCGAGAGCCGCACAGAGGCGAGGCAAGGGACGATGCGTTACGTAGGCAGGCACCGCGCTCCGCGGCCGCTGTACCTGCGTCGGCCGGTGGTCGGCGGGGTCGCGATCGTGCTGTTGCTGGGCGGTCCCGCGCTGGCCTACGGCACCGGGTCCTTCGGCAAGACGGGCAACGAGGGCGCCCTGCCCCCGGCGGCGACCAGTTCCGCACCGGACGTGGTCGTGCCGACCGACGAGTCCGTCGTGCCCACCTCCGACCCCGACCCGACCGCGCCCACCACGGCCCCGTCGACCGGGACCGTCGTCGAGACCACCGTGGACTCGAACGGGCACGTCACCACGACGACCCGTACGACGACGCACTCGACGAAGCCGCCGACGACCAAGCCGCCGAAGCCCACCAAGACCAAGGACCCGGACCCCCCGGCCATCAGCGGGCTGACGGTCAACGTCCCGGCGACCATCGCCTCGGGCGGCACCCTGAACGGTTCGGCGACCGCCTCGGGCGGTACTCCGGGCTACACCTACGACAAGGTCGGGGGCTCCGGCTGGGTCACCGTGTCGGGCGGCGGAGCGATCGGCGGTACCGCCCCCACCCTGGCGGCCGGCGACGACGACCAGCTGTACGCGGTCACGGTCAAGGTCACGGACTCGAAGGGCCAGACCAAGACGGTCACCGCCGGTGGGCTCGTCAAGGCGCCCGAGGCTCCGCCGCCCGCCGACCCGGCGGCCTGATCCCGCACACGGGTAATGCTCAGAATCCGACACAGGAGTGTCGGATTCTGAGCATTACCGGTTCCTGACCATCGTTCGCGCTCACCTCGTGTTCATGAGCGCCGGGAGCGGTCGTCGAACAGCGAGGTCTTCTCGAGGTACCGCGTCGCCGCGGTTCGAGGCGGCAGAACCCGGCGTCGAGCGCGGTTGAGCGATACCGGGACGCGACCTTGACGTGCAGTCCCGCCGCATCTGACCGATCGGTCGGCCTTCAAGGGTTCAACTACCCAGCGTGACGCGGACAAGGGTCGACCCCGCCGTTCGTTCTCGCGCATCTCGACCGTGCGCGGAACGTACGACGGGGTCGGCCCTGTCACCCTCGGCTACCGCGGCCGGACAACCGCGACAGAGGGAGTGGTGACCGACGAGCGCCCGGGAAACTCGAATCCCGACCGCCCGCCGGTGTCTAGTCCTCGTCCAGACGCTGCTGGGGGATACCGGCCAGCAGAGCCCGAACCTCGGACTCGCGGTAGCGGCGGTGCCCTCCCAGCGTTCGGATCGACGAGAGCTTGCCGGCCTTCGCCCACCTCGTCACGGTCTTGGGATCGACACGGAAGAGCGCGGCGACCTCAGCCGGTGTGAGCAGCGGCTCGGCGTCGGGCGAACGGGTGGTCATGTCAGCCTCCAGGAACGGGGCGGATTACCCCGGCTTCCGACATCGTGCCTTGCCTTCCCGCTCCGGGGGAACAATCCAGACGGATGATCCCCCATCAGGAGGAAGCATGACGTTAGTCGGGTACAGACGGTTACTGAAGTGGACCTTACAGTGATGGATCATCGTTTTAGGGTGAGCCGACACGCATTGAAACCGCTTTATTCTTCGGTCTCGTGAGTTCTCACCCGAACCCCGCCGCAGCCGACCCAGACGACGGATACGGCACCCTCCCCCAGATGGGTGACCCTTGGGAGCAAGGGCACGAGCAGGTGGTGTTCTGCCGAGACCGGGCGAGCGGGCTGATGGCCGTCATCGCCGTCTACGACACGCGTCTCGGGCCCGCCCTGGGCGGCACGCGCTTCCGCGCCTACCCGTCGAAGGACGCCGCCCTCCAGGACGCGCTGAACCTGTCCCGGGCGATGGCCTACAAGAACGCCCTCGCCGGTCTCGACCACGGCGGCGGCAAGGGCGTCATCCTCGGTGACCCCGTCACAGTGCGCAGCGAACCCCTGATCCGCGCCTACGGCCGGTTCGTCGAGTCCCTGCACGGCCGGTACGTCACAGCCTGTGACGTCGGCACGGTCGTCGCGGACATGGACCTGATCGGCCGGGAGACCCGCTACGCCACCGGCCGCAGCCCGGCCGAGGGCGGCGCCGGCGACTCCGGCGTCCTGACGGCCTTCGGCGTCTTCCAGGGCCTGCGAGCCGCGGCCCAGGTCCGCTGGGGCGCCCCGGAGGCCCTGGCGGGCCGCCTGGTGGGCGTCAGCGGGGTCGGCAAGGTCGGCCGTGCCCTCGTACCGCTCCTGCTGGACGCCGGGGCGCGGGTCGTCGCCACCGACCCCGCACCGGCCGCCGTGGGTGCGGTGGCCGGGCTGGCCGGCGTCCGCGTGGTCGAGGACACCGCCGCCCTGCTGCGCGAACCGCTCGACGTCTACGCGCCCTGTGCGCTCGGCGCAGCCCTGACGGCCGAGGTGGTCGAGGGGCTGAGCGCGCAGATCGTCTGCGGCGGGGCGAACAACCAGCTGGCCACGCCCGAGATCGGCGACCTGCTGCACGCCCGCGACGTCTTGTACTGCCCGGACTTCTGCGTGAACGCGGGGGGCGTGATCGCCGTGGCCGACGAGTGGGCGGGCCGCGACCGGGGCGGCTACGACGCCGAGCGGGCCCGAGGCCGGGCCGCGCGGATCTTCGACACCACGCTCGCCGTTCTCACCGAGGCGACCGAGACGGGTGTGACCCCTGACACAGCCGCGGCCCGTACCGCCGAGCGGCGGATGGCCGAGGTGGGCGGATTGACCCGCATATTCACGGGATTGCCCTGATCGACGGGCGCCTCGGCGCCCCGACGGGATGGACGTCACGCCTCGCCGCAATCGGCGACGGGATGCCGGAAGGGCCTCGCACGATGTAGCGTTTGGAACTACGAGAGACTGATGACCACTCCGGAGCCCCGCCACGTGCGCCAGCTCCGGATCGACGTGTGAGGGGGTCGACGCCATGGGGCGCGGCCGTCAGAAGGCCAAGCAGACCAAGGTCGCTCGGGAGCTGAAGTACTACAGCCCCAACACCGACCTTGACGCCCTCCGGGCGGAGCTGGCCACCGGTGACCAGCGTGGAGCGGCTCCGGCCCCTCCGCGCGAGGACGACACGGGTCTGGATGAGCGAGACGACTATGCGGATTGGGCGAGCGACGGCTATCGCTGATCCATCCGCACGTCGCGCCTGAGCTCAGTCACGTCTCGGGTACCCCTCAGTTCGGGTGCTCTCCCAGCGTGAGCACGCGTCCGCCGTCCACGCCCTTGGCGCCCTGGACGACGTCCGCCGGCTCGCCCGCGGAAGCCCCCTCCTCGTCGTCCCCGACGACCGAGCCGAGCACCCATGCTCCGACGCCGCGCGCCTCCAGACGGGCCACCGCGGCGTCCGCATGCTCCGGGGCCACGACGGCGACCATCCCGACACCCAGGTTCCAGGTGCGTTCGAGATCGGCCCGCGGCACCCCGCCCAGTCCGCCGAGCACCGTGAAGACCGGCGGCGGCGTCCAGGAGCTGCGGTCCACCACGGCGGTGAGCCCGCGCGGCAGGACGCGGGCCAGGTTGGCAGCCAGCCCACCTCCGGTGACGTGCGAGACGGCGTGCACCCCGCCGTCCGCCAGGCCCTCGATCAGGTCGAGGACGTCGGCGGCGTAGATCCGGGTCGGGGTCAGCAGTTCCTCGCCGAGGCTGCGGCCGAACTCGGGGACGGCGCGGCCCAGGTCCCAGCCGGCCGCCCGGATGATGCCTCGCACCAGGGAGAACCCGTTGGAGTGCACCCCCGAGGCGGCCATCGCGACGACCACGTCGCCGGCCCGCACCCGTTCGGCCCCGAGCAGCTCGTCGGCCTCGACGACGCCCACGGCGGCCCCCGCGACGTCGTACTCGTCGTCCCCGAGCAGGCCCGGGTGCTCGGCCGTCTCGCCGCCGACCAGGGCCGTACCGGCCTGCTCGCAGCCCCGGGCGATGCCGCTGACGATCGAGGCGACCCGCTCGGGCACGACCTTGCCGAAGACCAGGTAGTCGGTCATCACGAGGGGTTTGGCGCCGCAGACCACGAGGTCGTCGACGACCATGGCGACCAGGTCGAGCCCGATGGTGTCGTGCACGTCGAGGGCCTGGGCGATGGCGACCTTGGTGCCCACCCCGTCGGTGCTGCTGGCCAGCAGGGGGCGCCGGTAGCCGAGCAACGCGGAGGCGTCGAACAGGCCCGCGAACCCGCCGACCCCGCCCAGCACCTCCGGCCCGTGGGTGCGGGCGACGGCCGCCTTCATCAGCTCGACGGCCTTGTCGCCCGCTTCGACGTCGACCCCGGTGCTGGCGTACGTGATCGGTTCTGGCACAGCCGAACCCTATCTAGCTGTGCCGGACCGCCAGCTCCAGGCCGGGTAGGGCCTCCGGGTTGTCGGCCTCCAGCGTGTGCTTGCCGAGGAACGCCGAGTCCGGCAGCTCGATCGGGTACTCGCCGGTGAAGCAGGCGGTGCACAGCCGGTCGGCGCGCTGGTTGGTGGCCGCGACCATCCCGTCGAGCGAGATGTAGCCGAGGCTGTCGGCGCCGATGTTGGCCCGCACCTCGTCGGTGCCCATGCCGCTGGCGATCAGCTCGGCCCGGGTGGCGAAGTCGATGCCGTAGAAGCACGGCCAGGTGACCGGCGCGGAGCTGATCCGCACGTGCACCTCGGCGGCCCCCGCCTCGCGGAGCATCCGGACCAGCGCCCGCTGGGTGTTGCCCCGCACGATCGAGTCGTCGACCACGACCAGCCGCTTGCCCTTGATGACGTTGCGCAGCGGGTTCAGCTTCAGCCGGATGCCCAGCTGGCGGATGGTCTGGCTGGGCTGGATGAACGTCCGCCCCACGTAGGCGTTCTTGACCAGACCCTGGCCGTAGGGGATGCCGGACTCCTGCGCGTAACCGACCGCGGCCGGGGTGCCCGACTCGGGCACCGGGATGACCAGGTCGGCCTCGACCGGGTGCTCGCGGGCCAGGCGGCGGCCCATCTCGACGCGCGACTCGTGCACGACCTGGCCGTTGATCGTGGTGTCGGGCCGGGCCAGGTAGACGTACTCGAAGATGCAGCCCGTCGGGGTGGGCTCGGCGAACCGGGTGGAGCGCACACCGTCGGCGTCGATCGCGACGAGCTCGCCCGGCTCGACCTCGCGCACGAAGTTGGCCCCCACGATGTCGAGGGCGGCCGTCTCGGAGGCGATCACCCAGCCCGACTCGAGCCGGCCCAGCACGAGCGGCCGGACGCCGTGCGGGTCGCGGGCACCGTACAGGGTGTCCTCGTCCATGAAGACCAGGCTGAACGCGCCCCGCAGCCGGGGCAGCACCTCCAGCGCCGTGGCCTCCAGCGTGTGGTCGCGGTCGCCGGCCAGCAGCGCGGTGACCAGCGCGGTGTCGGTGGTGTTGCCCCGCGAGACCTCGCCGCCGGCCACCTCGCCGTAGCGCTCGCCGACCAGCCGGCGCAGCTCGTGGCTGTTGGTCAGGTTGCCGTTGTGGCCCAGCGCGACGGTGCCCGCCGCGGTGGCGCCCAGCGTCGGCTGCGCGTTCTCCCAGGTCGACCCGCCCGTGGTGCTGTACCGGCAGTGGCCCACGGCCAGGTGCCCGCGCAGCGACTCCAGCGAGTTCTCGTCGAACACCTGGGAGACCAGACCGACGTCCTTGTAGACCATGATCTGGCTGCCGTTGGACACCGCGATACCGGCGGCCTCCTGGCCGCGGTGCTGCAGGGCGTAGAGCCCGTAGTAGGTGAGCTTCGCGACCTCTTCGCCGGGAGCCCACACCCCGAAGACCCCGCAGGCGTCCTGCGGGCCCTTCTCGCCGGGGATCAGGTCGTGCGAAAGCCTGCCGTCTCCTCGCGCCACGAGAGGGATTCTCCCATAGGCGGGTTAGTGCCGCCGACGTTCGAGCAGGAGGGCGAGTCCCAGGGCGAGCAGCACCCCGATCAGGCCGAACAGCAGGACGAAGGTCATCTCGGGCGAGCGCGTGTTCAGCTGCTTACCGATGGTGTCGACCTGCTCGGGCGGCAGCTGGGCGACGACCAGGCCGAGCACGGCTCCGAGCGCGAACCCGGTCAGCGCGAACGGGAAGTAGCGGGGCGCGCGGCGGACCCGGACGACGCGCTGCTCGCGCTCGTCGACGGGCTCGTTCTCGGGCTCGCTCACGGTGACGACGGTATCCCGAGACCCTGGATGGGCAGCAGGTGGGACAGGTCGGACCGCTGGCCGCTGGCCCGGACCCGGCCGCCGGCGACCTCGTCGGCCCACTGCGCGGCCCCGGTGGCCAGCCGCAGCCAGGTCTGCGGGTCGGTCTCGACGACGTTGGGCGGCGTGCCGCGGGTGTGCCGAGGGCCCGGGAGGCACTGGACGGCCGCGAACGGCGGCACCCGGACCTCGGTGGTGGGCCCGGGCGAACGGGTGGCCAGCTCCTCGAGGGTGTACCGGACGGCGGTCGCCAGGACCGGGCGCGGCTGGCCCTCCGGGTCGGCGAGCCAGGCGCTCAGAGCCCGGCGTCCGTCGTCCACCGGGGTGCGGCGGCGGGGGGCACGGGTGGCCGGTGACATGCCCCCATCCTCCCCGATCATCCCCCTGATCGGGCACGATGACCCTCATGAGCGACTACGGGCAGCAGGATCCCGACGCGACGACGCAGCTGCGGGTGATCAGGGAGACACCCCCGCCGCCGTTCCCGGACCCTTCGCCGTTCCCGGACCCGTCGCCGTTCCCGGAGGCCGGGCCGTTCGCCCCGGCGGCCGACCCGTTCGCCGTCCCGTACGCGCCGCCGCCCGCGCGCCGGGGCGGGCGCCTGCCCCTCGTCCTCTCCGGGCTGCTCGGGCTGCTGCTGGTCTTGGGCGCGGTCGGGTACGCGCTCTACGACGGGACGCCGCAGGCCAAGCCGAGCACCATCGGGGCCAGCAGCGCTCCCGCGCCGCCGCCCCAGCCGATCCCGACCAGCGCGTCGCAGAGCAAGTACGTGGCGTCGATGATCAAGGTCGACCAGTTCTTCGGGCTCGACCCCGTGCGCACCGCGAAGCAGGGCAAGGCGATCTGCAACTACCTGATGATCGGCCCGACCCGGGCGGAGGCCCTGGCCTACGCCCAGAAGCGCCTGACCGGTGGCACTTTCACCCTCAGCGAGGACAAGGTCGTGAAGGCCATCGGGAACGGGCGGACCTACCTCTGCCCGAACGCCCCCGTCGCGCGTTAGCTGCGCGGCCGGACGACGCCGAGCGCGTCGCCGGTCAACCCGGGGAAGACGTCGCCCAGGGACGACGCCCCGCACCGGGCCGTGAGGATCTCACCGAGGACGAGGCGGTAGTCGGTCGCCCCGGCCAGGTCGCCGTCCACCAGGTCCTCGTCGGCCAGGCCGGGCCAGCGGCCGTGCACCTTTCCGCCGTTGACCCCGCCGCCGAGCAGGAGCACCGCGTTGCCGTGGCCGTGATCGACTCCGCCGGAACCGTTCTCACCGACCCGGCGGCCGAACTCGGACAGGGTCACGAGGGTGACCCGGGAGAAGAAGTCGCGCTTGGAGTCGGACTTCAGGTCGGTCGCGAACGCGGCCAGGGCCGCGGCCAGGTCGTGCAGGTGGTCGTACATCCAGCCGCCCTTCGCGGCCTGGCCCATCCCGGCGTGCATGTCCCAGTCGCCCTCGTCGACGGTGGCCACCTGGAGGCCGATCCCGGCCTTGATCAGCTGAGCCACGTCGCGCAGGGCCTTGCCGAGGTGGGTGTCGGGGTAGCTCGCCTCTCCCGACGGCTGGTACGTCTTCGCGGCCAGCGCGGCCGTCGTCCCGGCCGCGGCCAGGGCGGCCCGGGCCGGGTCGGCGATCGGGGCGGGGGCGCCGGGGACGGCCATCGCGCGCAGCGCGGTGGTCCACCGGGCCCGCTCACCGTCGTCCCACGCTCCCGAGATGGCGAAGCTCTTCACGCTGTCGAGGGCCATCTCCGGGTTCGGCCCGCGCAACGACGCCGGGATGGCGCTCGAGCCGGCCTGGACGGCCTGGAACGCCCCGGCGTCGGCGCGGGTACCGACGGTGCGGTCGAGCCAGCCGGTGCGCAGGGACGATCCGGGCGCGGCCCGCTCGAGCTCCTCCATGGCCTGGAAGTGCGAGCGGGTCGGGTTGGGCTGACCGACGGCGTGAACGGCCCCGAAAGTGCCTGCCTTCCAGAACGGTTCGAGCGGGGCGAGGCCCGGGTGCAGGCCGAAGATGCCGTCGGCCCCGATCAGCCGGCTCGTGGGCACACCGATGGTCGGGCGGGCGGTGGCGTAGGCCGGGTCACCGGCGGGCACGATCGCGTTGAGGCCGTCGAAGCCGCCCCGCAGCGACAGGACCACCAGCACGTCGCCCGCGTAGCTCGCCGGCTCGGCGGCGAACGCGAAACGCGCCGCCGGGCTGAAACCTTCGAGCACCGTGAGGGTGGCGCCGAGTGCCCCGCCGGCGGCCAGCCGGCGCATCAGGGTCCGGCGGGACAACCCGCGGCCCTCGGGGCAGCCGCAGGTCTCGTTCATCGTGAGGGTCTCGGTGGTCATCGCAGCGCGTGCTCCGGGGTGTCGAGGAGGAGGGCGACGACGTAGGGCAGCCGCCAGGTGACGATGGCGCTCTTGCGGGTGACCCGGGTGCCGGGCGTGACCTTGTTCCACTGGTCGGTGAGGAACGCGCAGACGGCCGCCTTCTCGCCGGCGGTGGCCCTCCGGTTCAGCAATCGGAGCGCCAGCCCGTCGACGAAGGCGCCGTGCGTGGCGGGCAGTTTCGCGGGCATCAGCGACATCGCCCCCGCCCCGTTGAGCATGTTCTTGCCCGGCCACCAGCGGGCGCCGATGTTCAGGTGCGCGTTCCACCGGGCCAGCGACCCGGCCGGCGACGACCAGGCCGCGGCGACATCGGGGTAGCCGTTCGGCGGAGCCCAGGCCAGCGGCGCGTGGCCCATCCCGGCGAGCATCCAGTGCAGCGCCTCCACGCCCTGGGTGCCGGCCTTGTCGGCCTTCAGCCCGAGCACCCGCACGGTGGCCACGACGTCCTCGTACGGGCGGCGCACCTTCTGTCCGGCCGCCGCCTTGAACTCGCTGCTGCTGAACAGTTCTCGCAGCACGGGGACGATCGCGGTGTCGTGGTCGAGGTAGGTCTGGGCGAGGCGTTCGACCAGCCCGGGCGACGGGTCGTCGGACACGAACCGGACGGCGAGCTTGCGGGCCAGCTGGGCGGCCGTGCTCTCGTGCCGGGCCAGGTAGCGCAGGTAGGCCTTGGCGACGTCGAGGCCGCCGGCGGCGTCGGCGTTCTGGTGGGTGAAACCGAGCACCTGCACCGGGCCGGTCCAGTGCCAGGCCGGCTTGTAGAGCGCCGTCCCGTCGTTGCCGACGGTCACCCCGGTGAGGATCCGTGCGCTGTTCTTGACGTCGTCCTCGCCGTACCCGGCGCCGACCCCGACGGTGTGCAGCTCGAGAAGCTCACGGCCCTGGTTCTCGTTGGGGTGCCACTTGTTCGAGCTGGCGTTGTCGAGGTAGCGCTGCATCGCCGGGTGCAGCGACGCCTCGACCAGCAGGTCGTCGAACGAGCCGAGGGCATGTTCGCGGATCACCCGGTCGTAGTCGGCGCGGTTGTCCCAGACGTCCGAGGAGGGGCAGGTCACGTTCAGGTGGTTCGACCAGAACTCGACCATCACCTCGAACAGCTGCCGCTTGCTCCACAGCGCCCGGGTCAGGGTGGCCCGCACGACCTGGAACATGGCGTCCCAGCCGCCGCTGTTGTTCAGCTTGGCGCGGGTGGTCGGGATCGACCAGTCCAGCGCCGGGTAGCGGGCCAGCAGCTTGTCGCAGGCCGAGTCGTCGATGGTCTGCGGGGCGAGCTGGCGGTCGAGCCACTTCGCCGCGCCCAGGGAACCGATCTCGGTGAGCAGCGCCGGGGTCGGGCCGTAGGTCGTGCGACGGACCAGGTGCAGGCTGGAGGCGGAGAACACGATTCACCCGTCGGCGGGATCATGGTTTTGGTAAGAGGTCCGTCGAGCGGCATTCGGGTGAACCCTGCGGCTCGAACGGGGGACAGCCCTAGGGAAGCCGGATCACCCGATGGCACCACGTGTCGTAGGGCAGCCGCAGGGTGCCTGCGGCGCCGGCCACCCGCCGTCCCAGGGCCTCGACCTGCGCGACCACGTCGTCGCGATCGGCACGGATGGAGACGTAGGACCAGCTGGCGGCCAGGGCGCCCAGGCCGGCCGGGGTGAGCGCGAGGTCGATGCCGAACCGGTGCGTGATCATCGGGCCGAACGGCCCGGGAACCACCGGGTCGCTGCGCTGTTCATGGATGGACTTGCCGTTCCCGAGGGTCGGTTCGCCCACCAGGGTGCGCAGTTCCCGCGTCCAGGCGGCACTCTCGTTGCGGGCGTGCCAGCCCAGGCCGAACACTCCGCCCGGGCGCAGGACGCGGGCGACCTCGGCGGCCGCACGCCCGGCGTCCACCCAGTGCCAGGCCTGCGCGACGGTGACGGCGTCGACGCTGCCGTCGGGCAGCGGGATCGCCTCGGCCCCGGCCCGGACGACGTGCGCCCGCGGCTCGCGCTCGCGCAGGACGGCGAGCATCGCCCCGCTCGGGTCGAGCGCAGTGACCCGGTGCCCGGCGTCCACGAGCGTGCGGGTCAGCTTGCCGGTGCCCGCGCCGACGTCGAGGACGTCGAGGGCCCGGCCCGCGAACGGACCGCCGGGCTCGGTGCCGGTCAGCCAGGCGGCCGTGGTCGCGGGCCACCCGGGTCGGTGCCGGTCGTAGCCCGTGGCGTCGGCGCCGAACGAGGTGCGCTGCCGTTCCCAGCGTTGCGTCCGGCTCACGACCATGAGGCCAGTGTCGCCCGGACCGGCTCAGGCCTCCATCGGAGGCGGTTCGACGGCGCCGGTCATGATGGCCACCGCCTCCGACATGCTGTGCGACGCAGGCGTGATGACCGTGGCCCGGCGGCCGAGCCGCTGGATGTGGATCCGGTCGGCGACCTCGAACACGTGCGGCATGTTGTGGCTGATCAGGATGACGGGCAGGCCGCGGTCGCGGACGTCCCGCACCAGTTGCAGCACCCGGTTGCCCTCGCGCACCCCCAGCGCCGCGGTGGGTTCGTCGAGGATGACGACCTTGCTGCCGAAGGCCGCCGAGCGCGCCACCGCGACCCCCTGCCGCTGGCCGCCCGACAGGCTCTCCACGGCCTGGCCGATGTTCTGCAGGGTGGCGATGCCCAGCTCACGCATGTGCCGCTCGGCCTCGGACTTCATGTGCTTCTTGTCGAGCATCCGGAAGACGCTGCCCAGAAACCCTTTACGACGCTCCTCCCGGCCGAGGAACAGGTTGTCGGCGATGTCGAGGCCGGGGGCGACGGCCAGCGTCTGGTAGACCGTCTCGATGCCCGCGGCCCGGGCGTCCATCGGGCTGCGGAAGTGCACGGGCCGCCCGTCGAGGAGGATCTCGCCGGCGTCCGGGATGAGCGCCCCGGACAGGGCTTTGATCAGGCTCGACTTCCCGGCCCCGTTGTCGCCGATCACGGCCAGGATCTCGCCCGGGTACAACTCGAGGTCGCCCTGCTCGATGGCCGTGACCCGGCCGTACCGCTTGACGAGCCCTCTGGCTTGCAGGACAGGGGTTCTCGTGGTCGTGGCGGTCATGCCTTCACCTTCCTGATCCACTGGTCGACCGCGACGGCGAGCAGCACCAGCAGGCCGAGCGCGAACCCGACCCACTCGACCTGGACGCCGACCCGCACCAGCCCGGTCCGGAACACCCCGACGATGAGGGCCCCGATCAGCGTGCCGACCACACTGCCGCGCCCGCCGAACAGGCTCGTGCCGCCGATCACGACGGCGGTGATGGAGTCGAGGTTGTAGTCGGTGCCGACGTTCGGGCTGGCCGAGGCGAGCCGGCCCATCAGCACCCAGGCACCGATGCCGTAGCAGGCGCCCGCCACGGTGTAGACCGACAGCAGCACCCGGTCGGTGCGGATACCGGCCAGCCGCGCGGCCTCCCGGTCGTCACCGGTCGCGTACACGTGCCGGCCCCAGGCCGTCCAACGCAGCGAGTAGAACAGCCCGGCGAACATCGCCAGCATGATCACCGAACCGTAGGTGATGTTGAAACCGCCCACCGGGAAAGTGTTCCCGGTCCAGGTCATGATCGAGGGCATGTCACTGCCGCGGATCGTCTCGCTGCGTGAGATCACCGAGTTGAGCGAGAAGAAGATGCTCAACGTGCCGAGCGTGACGATGAACGGCGGCAGCTTGACCCGGGTGACCAGCGTGCCGTTCAGGCCGCCCATCGCGACCCCGAGGGCGAACCCGACGACCAGCGCGGGCAGCCCCGGAAGCCCCCAGTCGGTGGCCAGTTTGGCCATCAGGATGGAGGTGAAGACCGCGATCGCCCCGACCGACAGGTCGATCCCCGCGGTGAGGATGATCAGCGTCTGACCGAGGGCGAGCAGGGCGATCACGGTCACCTGCTGGAGCACGAGGCTGAGGCTGGCGGCCGAGATGAACCGCGGTTCCAGCACGGTGAACGCGATGATCGAGACCACCAGAACGGCCAGCGGGCTCAAAGTGGGCTGGGCGTGCAGCAGGTGCTGGAACCGGGTGCCGAGCGAGTCGGAGCCCCCGGTGTCGAAGGCGTGGGCGCCGGCGGGCCGGGTCGCCTCGGCGACCCGGCCCTCCGACTCGGGCGTGGGGGTCGTGGAGCTCATCGCTCAGCCCCAGCAGTTGTCGGCGCCGAAGGCGGTGTCCTTGGACGGGACCCCGTCCTGGGCCTGGTCGGTGATGAGATTGACGCCGGTGTTGGTGAAGTCGCTGCCCGACGGGTTGGCCGGCTTGGTGTCGCTCTTGGCGAACGCGGCGATCGCCTCCACGCCCTTCTGGGCCATCAGCAGCGGGTACTGCTGGGAGGTGGCACCGATCTGACCGTCCTTGACCGCCTGCACGCCCGGGCACCCGCCGTCCACCGACACGATCGTGACGTCCTTGTCCTTCCCCGCAGCCTTCAGCGCCTGGTAGGCGCCCGAGGCGGCCGGTTCGTTGATCGTGTAGACGAGGTTGATGCCGGAGTCCTTCTGGAGCAGGTTCTCCATGGCGGTCCGGCCGCCGTCCTCAGCGCCGTCGGTGACGTCGTGGCCGACGATCCGCGGGTCGTTCTCGTCGCCGATCCGGGTCTTGTCCTTCACGTCGATGCCGAAGCCCGTCATGAAACCCTGGTCACGCTGGACGTCGACCGAGACCTGGTCGGCGTTCAGGTCGAGGAAGGCGATCTTGGCGCTCGCGGCCTGGTCGCCCAGCGCCGCCTTGGCCCACTGGCCGATCAGCGTGCCGGCCTCGAAGTTGTCGGTGGCGTAGGTGGCGTCGGCGGCGTCGGGCGGGTCGAGCTGGGTGTCCAGCGCGATCACGGCCAGGCCCGCCTGCTTGGCCTTGTCGATGCTCGGCACGATGGCCTTGGAGTCGGCCGGGGTGATCAGGAACCCTTTGGCGCCGTCGGCGATCAGGTTCTCGATCGCCTGCACCTGGCTCTCGTTGTCGCCGTCCTTCTTCCCGGCGAACGTCCGCAGTTCGACGCCCTGCGCGTCGGCGGCCTTCTGGGCGCCTTCCTTCATCTTGACGAAGAAGGGGTTGGTGTCGGTCTTGGTGATCAGCCCCACGATGGGCTTGTCACCGCCACCCGAGTCACCCGACCCCCCGCCACATCCGGCGAGGGCCAGGGCCGCGGCCAGACACGCTGCTGCGATGCTGCGGTTCATGGTGCCTCCCACCCCGGCCGGCGCCCGCCGGCCGAGCTAGACGTCTTCGGCCAGCTCTCGTGGTTCCGGGAAAATTTCCCCACAGATATGGGTGAGTCACAAGAAAAGGAGCGAAACGGGCGCCGTTTCGTGCCCGTTGTTGACAACCTTGTCAGCACTTCCCGACCATGATTGCTCTCGGCACTGCCGCTACGGTTCGGGTGCGACCGGCCGGTAACTGCTGCAGGCCACGCAGATTCGCTTGCGCGTTCAATCATGCAGCAGGGCAGGAGGAGTCGCGTCGATGGACGTCCCACTCGGGCCCGGCCGGGACGGCGAACGCCGCCCCACGATGCGTGACGTCGCCGCGCTCGCGGGCGTGAGCCTGAAGACCGTCTCGCGGGTCGTGAACGGCGAGCCCGGGGTGTCCGCGCTGCTCAGCCAGCGGGTGCGGGGCGCGATCGAGCAGCTCGACTTCCGGCCCAACGTCGGGGCCAGCAGCCTGCGCCGCACCGGTGGGCGGACGTCGACCGTGGGCCTGCTGCTGGAGGACGTGTCCAACCCGTACTCGGCCGCGGTGCAGCGGGCGGTCGAGGACGTGGCGATCCCCCGGGGCGTGATGGTCTACTCGGCCAGCCTCGACGAGGACCCGAGCCGCGAGCGCGAGCTGGCCCGGGCGTTCAGCACCCGGCGCGCGGACGGGCTCATCATCGCGCCCGCCAGCGACGACCAGTCCTACCTGGCCAGTGAGGTACGGGCCGGAACGGTCGTGGTCTGCATCGACCGCGAAGCGCAGGCCCTGCCCGCCGACTCGATCCTGGCCACCAACGCGACCGGGTCGACCGAGGGCGTGCGACACCTGATCGCGAGCGGGCACCGGCGGATCGCCTTCCTCGGCGACCGGCGGACCATCGTCACCGCCCAGCAGCGGTTCGACGGCTACCGGGACGCGCTCACCGGCGCCTCGATGCCGCTGGACGAGCAGCTGATCGTGCACGACCTGTACGACCAGGGGCTGGCCGAGGCCGCCGTGGTGCGCCTGCTGGAACTGCCCGAACCGCCGACCGCGCTGTTCACCGCCCAGAACCTGCTGACCATTGCCGCGGTCCGGGCGCTGCGCCGCCTGGGTCGCGAACAGACCGTCGCGCTGGTCGGGTTCGACGACTTCCCGCTGGCCGACCTGGTCACCCCCGGCATCACCGTCGTCGCCCAGGACCCGACCGCGATCGGCCGCCTGGCCGCGACCGTGCTGTTCGAACGGATCGCCGGCGACACCCGCCCGCCCGCGACGCACATCGTCCCGACCACGCTGATCCCCCGCGGCTCGGGCGAGATCAAACCCTCGTAATGCTCATGCTGTCGAAATGAACGTTTCGAGGCCGGATCAACCGGCGATTCATGTACATCTGGACAGCATGAGCGTCAGAGGCGACCACCGGCGGGGTCGGCGGAGAGGCGCTGGCTGACCCAGATCGGGATCACGCTGAGCAGGATCAGCACGGCGGCGACGACGTTCACGACCGGGGCCTGGTTGGGCCGGAACAGGTTCTCGAAGATCCAGATCGGCACCGTGTTCAGCCCGGGGGCCGCGGTGAACGTGGTCACCACGATCTCGTCGAAGCTCAACGCGAAGGCCAGCAGGCCCCCGGCGACCAGCGCGGACCGCAGCTGGGGCAGCGTGACCAGGCGGAACGTCGTCCACGAACCGGCGCCGAGGTCGGCGCTGGCCTCCTCCAGGGACGTTCCGGTGCGCCGCAACCGGGCCAGCACGTTGTTGTGCACGACCACGATGCAGAACGTCGCGTGGGCCACGATCACGGTGAGATACCCGAAGGGCAGGCCGATCACGGTGAACGCCGAGCGCAGCGCGATGCCGGTGACGATGCCCGGCAGCGCGATCGGCAGGATGACGAGCAACGAGACGGTCTGCCGGCCGAAGAACCGGTAGCGCCCCACCGCGAAGGCCAGCATGGTGCCCAGCAGCAACGCCACCGCCGTCGCCCCGAGCGCCACCACGACGCTGGTCACGACCGCCGAGCGCACACCGCTGCTGTCCAGGGCCCGACCCCACCAGTCGAGCGTGAAACCGCTGGGCGGCCAACCGAAGGTACGTGACGTGTTGAACGAGTTGACCAGCACCACGGCCAACGGCACATAAATGAAGGCCAGGCCGAGGGCCATCGCCGCCCGCAGCACCCAGCGCCCACCGTGGCCGAACGTCACAGGTTCTCCAGGGCGCCGGAGCGCCGCGCGAGCGCCAGGTAGACGAGGATGACGATCACCGGGAAGAACGACGCCGCGGCCGCGAACGGCAGGTTGGCCGCCACCCCGATGTTGTCGTAGATGATGTTCGCGAACAGCTGCGAACTGCCGCCCACGATCTTCACCGTGATGTAGTCGCCGAGACTGAGCGAGAACGTGAAGATCGACCCGGCCACGATCGCCGGGAACAGCAACGGCAGGACGACGGACCGCAGGGTCCGGCCCGCCCCGGCGCCGAGGTCGCTGCTCGCCTCGAGCATCGACTCCGGGATCCGTTCCAGCCCCGCGTAGATCGGCAGCACCATGTAGGGCAGCCACAGGTACGACAGCGTGAGAACCACCGCCACGAGCCCGAACCCGGGCCCGTGCAGGCCGAACGGGCCCAGCGCCCAGTTCGCGACGCCGTCCTCGCTGAGCATCGTGCGCCAGGCGTACGTCTTGACCAGGTAGCTCGCCCACAGGGGCGTGAGGACCGCGGCGACGAGGACCCCGCGCCAGCGCGGCCTCGCCACCTTGGCCATGAACAGCGCCATCGGGACGGCGACGGCGGCGTCGATCACCGTCACCGCCACCGCCACCCCGAGGGAGCGCAACGCCACGGTCCGGTAGACCGAGTCGTGGAACAGGGTCGAGAAGTTGTCCCCCGTGGGCACGCGCACGAGAGCGCCGGTGAACGAGTCCGTACTCCAGAACGCCGTGGCGAACATCGCCACCAGCGAACCGAGGTAGGCCACCAGCAACCACGCCAGCGGGGCCGAGAGCAGGCCCAGCAGGCGGAGTCTCGCGCTGCTCACGAGTGGGTCATCCCTTGATCTGCGTCCAGGCCTGGGTCCACGCGGCGTAGTCCTTGCAGACGTTGCCCCGCGAGTCACCGCAGTTCTTGGTGGGCGTCGTCCAGTAGGCGATCTTCGCGGCGTAGGCCGAGTCGGTCGCATGGTAGGTCGTGCAGTGGTCCGGGTCCGCGGTCTCCTTGCAGGACAACGTCTGCGCCGGCGCCTCACCGAACCACTCGGCCACCTGGGCGTTCACCTTCGGCGAGATGATCCAGTTCATCCACTGGTAGGCGCAGTTCGGGTGCGCGGCCTTGGCCCCGACCATCCACGTGTCCGACCAACCGGTCGAACCCTCCTGCGGCAGAACGGCGTTCACCTTCACCTTGGCGTCGGCCGTGATCAGGTTGGCGATCACCTGCCAGGTCGTGCCGATCACCGAGTCGCCGCTCTCGAACGCGGACACCTCCTTGGTGTAGTCCGACCAGTACTCGCCGATCAGCCCCCGCTGCGTGGTGAGCAGGTCGACCGCCGCCGTGAACTGCGCGTCGTCGAGCTCGTAGGGGTTCGTGATCTTCAGTTCGGGCTTGGTCGCCTTCAGGTAGAGCGCCGCGTCGGCGATGTAGATGGGCGAGTCGTAGGCCGTGATCTTGCCCTTGTAGGGCGAGTTCGCGTCGAACACCGCACCCCACGACGTCGGCGCCGGGCTGACCACGGAGCTGTTCGACATGAGCAGGTTGGCGCCCCAGCCGTGCGGGATGCCGTACATCTGCCCGTTCACCGAGTTCCAGGGCTTGTCCTTCAGGAACGTGCTGACCGTCTTGTAGTTCGGCACCAGGCTGGTGTTCACGGGAGCCACGTCGCCGCCGTAGATCAGGCGCAGCGTCGCGTCGCCGGAGGCCGAGACGGCGTCGTACTGGCCGGACTTCATCAGCGTCACCATCTCGTCGGAGGTGTTGCCGATCTTCACGTTGACCTGGCAGCCGGTCTGCTTCTCGAACGGCGTGACCCAGTCGACGGTCTTGTCGTTGGTGCCGTCCTCGGCGTAACCCGCCCAGGCGATCAGGTTGAGCTGCCCCTCGGACTTGCCGAGCGCGGTGGGCGCCGACAGCTTCGGCACCGACAGTGAGGTCCCGCCGCCGCCCGAGCTGCTCGACCCACCGCAGCCGGCGACGGCCAGCGCGCAGGCCGACAGCGCCGCCATCGAGAGCAGAGCACGCTGCTTCCGCATTGTCTTCTCCTTCACTCGGCCCCACCGTCGTCCGGTGGGACGTCAACTGCCCCAGACGTTCCTGAATCCCCGAGTCGGACGGCGTTGCGTCGCGCCCACGCGACCCGCACCTTCCGACCGACCAGCCCACCGGTGTCGCCGGACTGGACCACATCGTTGCGGCGCAGCACGGCCAGGAGCGGACCGGCGTCCAGCTGCACCTCGAGCCGGCTCGTGGCCCCCGCGTACTGGACCCGGCTGACCACCCCGGCGGCGAAGACCTCGTGGTCGGCGGCCGCGTACCCGTCGTCCACCACCGAGATCTTCTCGGGGCGCACGCTGAACGTGCCGCGCTGGCCGATCAGGGTCTCGGCCACGTCGGGCGGGATCAGGTTCGACGTGCCCACGAAACCGGCCACGAAGGGCGTCGCGGGCCGCTCGTACACCTCGGCCGGCGGGCCGACCTGCTCGATCCGCCCGTGGTTGAACACGGCCACCCGGTCGCTCATCGACAGCGCCTCGGTCTGGTCGTGCGTGACGAACACGAAGGTGATGCCCACCTCACGCTGGATGGCGGTCAGCTCGGCCTGCATCTCCTCGCGCAGCTTCAGGTCCAGCGCGCCGAGCGGCTCGTCGAGCAGCAGCACCCGCGGCCGGTTGACCAGGGCACGGGCCAGGGCGACCCGTTGCCGCTGCCCACCGGACAGCTGGGTGGGGCGGCGCCCGCCGAACCCCTCCAGGCGCACGGTGGCCAGCGCTTGCTCGACCCGCTGCTGCGCCTCGGCCCGGCCGACCTTCTTGACCCGCAGCCCGTAGCCCACGTTCTCGGCCACGCTCATGTGCGGGAACAGCGCGTAGTCCTGGAACACCGTGTTCACGTCGCGCCGGTTGGGCGGGCGGCGCGTCACGTCGTCCCCGCCCAGCAGGACGGTCCCCGACGTGGGCAGCTCGAACCCGGCGATCAGCCGCAGCATCGTGGTCTTGCCCGAACCCGACGGCCCGAGCATGGCGAAGAACTCGCCGTCGGCGACCTCCAGGTCGACCTGGTCCACGGCGTGCACGAGCCCGTCGCCCGTGCCGAACGTCTTCGTCAGGCCTCGGACGGCGATCGCGGGACTTCCCGGACGGCCGGCTGGCAAGGGCACCTCAGTTTCTGAGCGGTCGCTGTGATCCCCGTGGCGGGAATCTAACCACGGGGAGGGGGCCGGGGCGCGGGATGATCCAACCTGTTACCGGATCATCCCGCGACCAGCGACGCGGCGTGATCGGGGACGTAGGTGGAGGCCTCGCGGGGCGGCCTCACGTACCCCTTCGGACGGGGCCGTTCGGGAATCTCGATCACGGGCCGCGCGACGTCCACGTAGGCCAGCGTGGAGAGCAGGTGCGCCATCATGTTCAGCCGGGCATGCTTCTTGACGTCGCTCTCGACCACGAACCACGGGGACCGGGTCGTGTCGGTGTAGGCCATCATCTCGTCCTTGGCCCGGGAGTAGTCCTCCCAGCGGGTGATGGACTCCAGGTCCATCGGGGAGAGCTTCCACGTGCGCATCGGGTCGTTCAGGCGCGAGGCGAACCGCTTCTGCTGCTCGGCGTCGGAGACGCTGAACCAGTACTTGCGCAGGAGGATGCCGTCCTCGATCAGCATGTCCTCGAAGAGCGGAGCCTGCCGGAAGAAGAGCCCGACCTGCTCGGGCGTGCAGAACCCCATCACCCGTTCGACGCCGGCGCGGTTGTACCAGGAGCGGTCGAACAGCACGATCTCGCCGGCCGCCGGCAGCTGCTCGACGTAGCGCTGGAAGTACCACTGACCGCGTTCCCGCTCGCTCGGTGCGGGCAGGGCCGCGATGCGCACGACCCGGGGGTTCAGGTACTCCGTGATCCGTTTGATCGTGCCGCCCTTGCCCGCGCCGTCCCGGCCCTCGAACAGGACGACCAGGCGCTGACCCGTGGCCTTCACCCACTCCTGGACCTTCACGAGCTCCGCCTGCAGGCGGTACAGCTCGCGCTCGTAGGTCTCGTCGTCGATCTTCTTCGGCTTGTCCCTGCCCATCGTCGAACGGTAGGCCGCCGCGACGGCGTGCGGAATGACGCGACGGTTACGGTTCGCGCCGCCGGTGGGCGGTGAGCACGCTGAAGACGCCGAAGGAGGCCAGCCCGAGGGCCACCAGGGTGAGCAGCCAGGGGCCGGCGGGGGCGTCGGCGAGGGTCTTGAGCGCGTGGTCGAGCCCGGCGGCGTCGTCCGGGTCGGCCTGGACGCCGGCCACCACGACCAGGACGCCGAGCACGCCGTAGACCACGCCGCGGGCCACGTAACCGCCCTGTCCGAGCCGGCGCATGCCCCGGCCGAGCCCGCCCTGGATCTTGTCCAGGAACTCGCCCTTCCAGCCGTCGTAGACCAGGTAGCCGGCGACGCCGATGATCACCAGGCCGGCGATCACCACGAGCGCTTTGCCGGGGGTCCCCCAGCCCAGCACGGTGCCGGTCCAGTCCTGCTGCTTCTGCGACGAGCTCTTCGTGCCGCCCTGGAACACCAGCTTGCCGGCCTGGAAGGCGAGGCTGAGCCCGATGACCGCCTTCGCCGCGGCCGCGACCCGCTTGCCCGTCCGTTCCTTGCCCTCGACGTTCTCGAACCCGATGGCCGCCTCGACCGCCTGCCAGGCCGCCCAGGCCAGGAAGCCGATCGCCATCAGCGCGAGCAGCACCTTGCCCGCGGCGTTCTCCGCCAGCTGGGCCATGGCTCCGGTCTGGTCGGCCGACTTGCCTCCGGAGCCGCCGAACGCGACCTGCAACGCCAGCCAGGCCAGGAGCAGGTGGACGACGCCGATCGCCGCCACCCCGACCTGCCCGAGCAGTTGCACCCAGCGCGAGTCGGCCTGACCCGCGGCCCGTTTCGCGGTGCTCGTGGCCTCCTGCGCGTGCGCCCGGGCCCGGTCGTCGAGTGCCATGTCGCCTCTTCCCTGTCACGGTGGCGATCACAGCGTGGCACGGCTCAGGCCGCGCGCACGCTCAGCCGACCTGGCCCCGACGCGGTTAGGCCTCTGTCGGGTCGACGAGCGGCAGCAGGGCCTGGACGACGGCCAGCTCGGCCTGGGTGGTGACGTGCACGTTGGTCGGGTCGCCGGGCACCAGGACGACGCGGCCGCCGTTCGCGGTGACCACCGCCGAGTCCTCGACCGCCTCGGGGATGGTCGCGTGCGCGGCCCGCAGCGCCCCGGCGTCGAAGGCCATCGGCATCTGGGCGCTGACGTGACCGCCCGCGGGGATGGTCGCGCCCGCCGTCCCGTCGGGGTTGAGCGTCTTGACGGCGTCGGTCAGCGGCAGTCCGGGGACCGCGGCGTCGGCCCCGGCCCGTACCGCGGCCACCACGCCCGCGTAGAGCGCAGGGCTCGCCAGCGGGTGCGCGGCGTCCGAGATCACCACCACCGCAGCCTCTTCCGGCACGGCGGCCAGCCCGTTGCGGACCGACCCGGCGCGGGTCTCGCCACCGGTGGCGTGGACGACGGGCAGGTGGTCGGGCGGCCGGTGCCCCTCGGGGAGGACCAGGACGATGCCGTCCGTCACCCCCTGCATGGTCAGCACGGTGCGCTCGAGCATGGTGCGGCCCCCGACGACGGCGAACTGCTTGAGCCCCCCGAACCGCGTCCCACCGCCCCCGGCCAGCACGATGCCCCAGACGCTCACCGGCGCTCGTACTCCCGGTAGCTACCGCTGTCGGCCACGTATCGGCCCCTTACCGGTGGACGACGGGAGCATGAGCGGGTCAGGCGTTCAGGACGGCGGGCAGCGTGGCGGTGTGGGCCGCGCGCAGCTCGTCGAGCGTGAGGGTGAACTGGCCCGACACGGTGAGGTTCTCGCCACCGGTGGCGCCGATCGCGGCCACCGGCACCTCGGCCTGCGCGCACCGGGCCCGGAAGGCGTCGACGTCGGCCGCGCGCACCGCGACGACGGCCCGGGCGGTCGACTCGCTGAACAGGGCGGTGAAGGCGTCGGCGTGCACGTGCTCGAGGTTCACGCTCGCCCCGACCCCGAACCGCAGGCTCGCCTCGACCAGGGCCTGGGCCAGACCGCCGTCCGAGAGGTCGTGCGCGGCCAGCACTTGCCCCGCGGCCGAGGCGCCGGTCAGCACGGTGGCCAGCGCCCGCTCGGCCTCCAGGTCGACCCTCGGCGGGAGGCCGCCGAGGTGCCCGTGCTCCACCCAGGCCCATTCCGAGCCGCCGAACTCGGCCCCCGTCGTCCCGAGCAGGAAGATCTGATCACCGACCGACTTCCAGCCCGACGGCGTCCGGCGTGCGACGTCGTCCATCACCCCGAGGACCCCGACCACGGGCGTCGGGTGGATCGCGACGTCGCCGGTCTGGTTGTAGAAGCTGACGTTCCCACCCGTGACCGGGATGCCGAGCTGCTTGCAGCCGGCCGCGAGACCCTGCACGGCCTGGGCGAACTGCCACATGACCGCCGGGTCCTCGGGCGAGCCGAAGTTGAGGCAGTCGGAGACGGCCATCGGGCGGCCCCCGGCGGCGGCCACGTTGCGGTAGGCCTCGGCGAGCGCCAGCTGCGCGCCCGCGTAGGGGTCGAGGGCGCCGAACCGGCCGTTGCAGTCCGTCGCCAACGCCACCCCGAGACCGGTCTCCTCGTCGACGCGCAGCACGCCCGCGTCGTCCGGCATGGCCTGCGCGGTGTTGCCCTGCACGTACCGGTCGTACTGGTCGGTGACCCACGAGCGGCTGGCCAGGTTCGGCGAGGCGACCATGCGCAGCACGAGATCCTTCAGCGCGTCGGGGTTCTCGGGGCGGGGCAGGCGGTCGGGGGTGTCGGCCTGGCGGGCGTCGAGCCACTCCGGGCGGGCCATCGGGCGGTGGTACACCGGGCCGTCGTGGGCCACGCTGCGGGGCGGGACGTCGACGATGGTCTCGCCGTGCCACAGGACGACGAGCCGCCCGGTGTCGGTGACCTCGCCCATCACGGTGGCCTCGACGTCCCAGCGGGCGGTGATGGCCAGGAACGCGGCCAGGTCGCCGGGGGTGACGACGGCCATCATCCGTTCCTGGCTCTCGCTCATCAGGATCTCCTCGGGCGCCAGGTTCGGGTCGCGCAGCGGCGCCCGGTCGAGGTGCACGAGCATCCCGCCGTCGCCGTTGCTGGCCAGTTCGCTGAACGCGCACGAGAGCCCGGCCGCCCCCAGGTCCTGGATCCCCTGCACCACATCGGCTTTGAACAGTTCCAGGCAGCACTCGATGAGCACCTTCTCGGCGAACGGGTCGCCGACCTGGACGGCGGGCCGCTTGGTCGGGCCGCCCTCGGTGAAGGTCTCGCTGGCCAGGATGCTGGCCCCGCCGATGCCGTCACCACCGGTGCGGGCACCGAAGAGGACGACGAGATTGCCCGTCCCGCGGGCGTTCGCGAGGTGGATGTCCTCGTGCCGCAGGGTGCCGACGGCCAGCGCGTTGACCAGGGGGTTGCCCTGGTAGCAGGGGTCGAACACGACCTCGCCGCCGATGTTCGGCAGCCCCAGGCAGTTGCCGTACCCGCCGATGCCGGCCACGACGCCGGGCAGCACGCGCCTGGTGTCGGGGTGGTCGAGCGCGCCGAAGCGCAGCGGGTCCATCACGGCTACCGGGCGCGCACCCATGCTGATGATGTCGCGCACGATGCCGCCGACCCCGGTGGCCGCCCCCTGGTACGGCTCGACGTAGCTGGGGTGGTTGTGGCTCTCGATCTTGAACGTGACGGCCCAGCCGTTGCCGATGTCGACCACGCCCGCGTTCTCACCGATGCCGACCAGCAGATGCTCGCGCATCTCCTCGGTGGTCTCGTCCCCGAACGTGCGCAGGTGCACCTTGGACGACTTGTAGGAGCAGTGCTCCGACCACATCACGGAGTACATGGCCAGCTCGGACGACGTCGGGCGGCGGCCGAGGATCTCGTGCACCCGCTCGTACTCGTCGAGCTTCATGCCGAGGGCGGCGTAGGGCTGCTCGACCGGGCCGCTCTCGCGGGCCTTGTCGACGGTGTCGAGCGACTTGCGCTGCTCGGGGGTGAGGGTGGAGCCGTCGTCCACGCCCGCGTCCAGGTCGGCGCCGTACGTACTGATCGAGTCGCTCGTCACGGCGTCGAGCCTACTTGGCGGGCCGGGCCCGCCGATCAGGCGCTGCGACCTGAGGCGGCGCAAGATCACCGCCGTGACGTCAATCGGCGGGGTTCGACCCGACGGAATGACGGATCAGCGGTGATCATGGGCGGGATCGCGCGGGTAGCGGGGGGCGCGGTCGGCGGGGAATGATCGGCGGGCATACAGGCGCAGTCCCCGGCGTTGCGGGCCACCTGGCGAGTCGATCCGCGGAGGTCCCCCATGAGCACACCGACATGAGCACAGCCACCACGTCCCTGGGGCAGACCGTGTCGGCGAAGGCGACCCGCACGGCCGCGAAGCTGCGCCGCCGGCTGACGCCCGAGGTCACGTCCACGGCGCTGCTGCTGCTCGGGGTGATCGGCGCCCTGGTCTGGGCCAACGACCCCTGGGGCCACAGCTACGACGAGTTCTGGCACGAGCACGTCGCCCTGTCGGCCGGCGGCCACGCGATCGACCTGAGCCTGCAGCACTGGGTCAACGACGGGCTGATGACCCTCTTCTTCTTCGTCATCGGCCTGGAGGTGCGCCGCGACCTGGCCCTCGGCGAGCTGACCGACCGGACGCGGCTGATCGTCCCGTCGCTGGCCGCCCTCGGCGGCGTCCTCGCCCCGGCGCTGGTGTACCTGGCCGTCGTGCGGGGCGGCCCGGACGCCGGGGGGTGGGGCGCCGTCGTCGCGACCGACACCGCCTTCCTGCTGGGCATCCTCGCGCTGGTCGGGCCCTCGTCGTCCAGCGGTCTGCGGGTCTTCCTGCTGTCCCTGTCCGTGGTGGACGACGTGGTGGCGCTGACCATCGTCGCCGTCGTCTACTCCGACGAGGTGTCGGTGCCCGCGCTGGCGCTGGCCGCCGTCGCGATCGCGACGATCGTGGTGCTGACCCACCTGCGGATCTGGCGCGGGGGCGCGTATCTGGTGGTCGGGCTCGTGATGTGGGTGGCGATGATCGAGTCGGGCGTGCACCCGTCGGTCGGCGGCATCCTGCTCGGCCTGCTGGTGGCCGCGTACTCGCCGCGCCCGCAGGACGTCGACCGCGCGGCCGCGCTGGCCCGCGCCTTCCGCCAGTCCCCGCTGCCGGGCCTGGCCCGCCTGACGAAACTGTCCGTGGAGCGGGCGGTCTCGACCAACGAACGTCTGCAGGAACTGCTCCGCCCGTGGACGGCGCTGGTGATCGTCCCGGTGTTCGCGCTGGCCAACGCCGGGGTCGGGCTGGACGGTGCGGCGCTGCGGGCCGCGGTGCACTCCCCCGTGATGTGGGGCGTGGTGGCGGGTCTCGTGCTCGGCAAGCCGCTGGGCATCGGGCTGACGACGAGTCTGGGCGCCCGGCTGCGGCCCGAGACGATCCCGCCCGGGGTGTCGATGCTGCAGCTGTGGGGCGGCGCGGCGCTCGGCGGGATCGGGTTCACCGTCTCGCTGTTCGTGATCGACCTGGCCTTCGACGGCTCCGAGGCCGCGGACGACGCCAAGATCGGCGTGCTGGCGGCGGTTCTCGCGTCCACGGTGATGAGCTGGGCACTGTTCCGGCTCAGCGCGTGGCGGCACCCCGAGCAGGACGGCGCCCGCCCGATCATCCTGGACCTGCCGGTCGACCCGTCACGCGACCACATCCGCGGCCCGGTCGACGCGCTCGTGACGCTCGTCGAGTACGGCGACTTCGAGTGCCCGTTCTGCGGTCGCGCCACCGGCACCGTGGCGGAGGTCCGGGCCCGGTTCGGCGACCGGCTGCGCTACGTGTTCCGGCACCTGCCGCTGTCCGACGTCCACCCCAACGCGCAGCTGGCCGCCGAGGCGGCGGAGGCGGCCGGTGCGCAGGGCGCGTTCTGGGAGATGCACGACCGGCTGTTCGAACACCAGGGCCAACTGACCGCGGGCGACCTGGTCCAGCATGCGGCCGCGCTCGGGCTCGACGTGCCGCGGTTCGCGCGGGAACTCGGCTCCGGCGTCTACGCCGAGCGGGTCGCGCAGGACCGGGCCAGCGCCGCGGCGAGCGGGGCCGACGGCACGCCGACGTTCTTCGTCGGTGACCGCCGGGTCGTCGGGCAGTACGACGCCGAGACCCTGACCAACCTGTTGCACGAGGCGAAAATGGCCGCGGGGTACCGGATGCCGGCCCGCCCGCCGCACGCCGACGTGGACGACGCCCTCTGGGAGACGTCGCAGCTGACCCCCGGCACGCGCAGCCGGTCGTGGCGCCCGCTGACCCGGGCCGACATGGACGAGCCGATCGCCGAGACGCCCGACCTGCTGGGCTCCTACCCGCGGTTGGACGCCGAGCAGCTGCGCATCCTGGAACGCTACGGGGCCCGCCGACGGGCGGAGGCGGCCGAGGTGCTGGCCCACATCGGCGAAGCCGGCTACGCGCTGTTCGTGGTGCTGTCGGGCATGGCCATCGTGGTCGGCGGCGACAAGAACGACCACCGGCTGGTCTCCGCGCACGGCCCCGGCCGGTTCCTCGGCGAGCTCAGCCTGTTGACCGGTGAGCCGCCGGTCCTGGCCCTGAAGATGCACGACCCGGGCGAGGTGCTCGTCGTCCCCCGGGACCGGCTGCCGCAGCTGTTCGCCGATCACCCGGACCTGGCCGCGCTGATCAACCGGGCGATGCTGCTGCGCCGGGGCCTGCTGCTCGGCGTCGAGGGCGAAGAACCCGCGGCGGAACCGGTTACGCGCTGACCAGCGACTCCAGCACCGAGGTGAAGAACCGCAGGCCGTCGATGCCGGACCCCTCCGGGCCGAACAGCGCCTCGACGGCGTGCTCGGGGTGCGGCATCAGCCCGACGACGGTGCCGGCGGCGTTGCTGATCCCCGCGATGTCGCGGTAGGAGCCGTTGGGGTTGAAACCCTGGTAGCGGAACACCACCCGGCCCTCGCCCTCCAGCTGGTCGAGGGTGCGCTCGTCGGCGACGAACCCGCCCTCGCCGTTCTTCAGCGGGATCGTGATCCGCTCGCCGGGGGCGTACCCGCTCGTCCACACCGTGTCGGTGCGCTCGACGCTCAGCTCCTGGTCACGGCAGATGAAGTGCCGGTGGTCGTTGCGGATCAACGCGCCCGGCAGCAGGTGGCTCTCGCAGAGGATCTGGAAGCCGTTGCAGATGCCCAGCACCGGCAAGCCGCCGCTCGCGGGCGAGGCCGCCTTGACGATCTCGTCCATCACCGGCGCGAACCGGGCGATCGCGCCGCAGCGCAGGTAGTCGCCGTAGGAGAACCCGCCCGGCACGACGACCGCGTCGACGCCCTTCAGGTCGGCGTCGCCGTGCCACAGCGGGACGGCGGTGCCGCCGGCGATCCGGACCGCGCGGGCGGCGTCCCGGTCGTCCAGGCTGCCCGGGAAGGTGACGACCCCGACGCGCATCAGGCCGGGACCTCCGTAGCGGCCCGGACGCTGACGACATCCTCGATCACCAGGTTGGCCAGCAGGGTCTCGGCGGCCTCCCGCGCCTTGGCCAGCATGGCGTCGTCCACCTCGCCCTCGACCTCGAGCTCGAACCGCTTGCCCTGCCGGGCCCCGGCGAACCCGTCGAAGCCGAGCCGGGCCAGCGCACCGGCGACGGCCTTGCCCTGCGGGTCGAGGATCTCCGGCTTCGGCATGACGTCGATGACGACGCGACCCATGACGCTCCAGTCGTTCGGCGGTCGGTAGGCGGGGTTACCCCGCAAAACTACCGGACGCTCAGTACTCGACCTTGTCGGCCTTGTCGTTCCAGTGCTGGAAGGGCAGCGTCGCGCCCGGGCCCCCCAGGTGCTGGACCTGGACCGGCCACTGCTCGACCGGGGTGGTGAACACCTCGTAGAAGGCCCGGTCGTCGAACCCGGCCTCGGCGGCGTCGTGCCGGTCGGCGGCGAAGATCACCCGGTCCATCCGGGCCCAGAGCGCGGCCGACAGGCACAGCGGGCACGGCTCGCACGAGGCGACCAGCAGGCAGCCGTCCAGCTTGAACGTCTGCAGCTTCTGGCAGGCGTCGCGGATGGCGACCACCTCGGCGTGCGCGGTCGGGTCCAGGGTCGGGGTCACGCGGTTCACCCCGACGCTGATCAGCTCGTCGCCCTTGACCACGAGCGCGCCGAACGGGCCCCCGCCGTCCAGCACGTTCTGCGCGGCGGCCGCGACCGCCCGCTCGAGCCATGCCTTGTCGTCCATCGCTCTCCCTTTCCAGGCTCCCGTTCAGAGGTCCCACAGCCGGCGGGCCAGGCGGGCCAGGTCGGCGCGCGCCGCAGCCAGGTCGACACCCAGCAGTTCGCCGTCCTGGACGACGAACTCGCCGTCCACGAGCAGGTGCTTCACCCGCTTGTCCGGGCCCAGCACCAGGGCGGCCACCGGATCGGGGACGTCCTGGACGTCCTCCCCGGCCCAGATCGCGAGGTCGGCCTTGAGACCGACCGCCACCGCGCCCACGTCGTCCCGGCCCAGGGCCCGAGCCCCGCCCCGGGTGGCCAGGTCGAGCACCTGGGCGCAGGTCATCGAGGTGGCGTCGCCGGTGCGCTGGCGCCCGGTGAACAGGGCCTGGCGCAGCTCGGTGAAGAGCGAGCCCGACTCGTTGCTGGCCACGCCGTCCACGCCCAGCCCCACGGGCGCACCGGCGGCGACCAGGTCGCTCACCCGGCAGAAGCCGGAGGCCAGCCGGGCGTTGCTGCTCGGGCAGTGCGCGACCCCGGTGCCGGTGGCGCCGAGCCGGGCGACCTCGGCGTCGTCGAAGTGGATGCCGTGCGCGAACCAGACGTCGTCGCCGATCCAGCCCCACTCCGCGACCAGGTCGAGCGGGCGTCGCCCGTAGCGGGCGAGGGTGTCGCGCTCCTCGTCGAGGGTCTCGCAGAGGTGCGTGTGCAGCTGCGTGCCGAGCCGGCGGGCCAGGTCGGCGCTCTCCTGCATCAGGCGCGGGGTGACCGTGAAGGGCGAGCAGGGGGCGACGGTGACGACGATCCGGTCACCGTCGTGCAGCCGCTCGAAGACCGACTGCGTGCTGGCCAGGATGGCGTCGGTCTCCTCGACCACGCCGTCGGGCGGCAGGCCGCCCTGGGACTCGCCCAGGTCCATCGACCCGCGGGCCACATGGGCGCGGATGCCGACCTGGCGGGCCGCCGCGGCGATCCGGTCGAACACCGAGTCGTCGCCGCGGGGCACCAGGTAGTGGTGATCGGCGGCGGTGGTGCAGCCGGTCATGGCCAACTCGGCGAGACCGACGAGCGCGGCCGCGTGGACGTCGTCCGGGTCGAGCGAGTTCCAGACCGGGTACAGCGTGGTGAGCCACCCGAACAGGCCGTCGTCCACCGCCCGGCCGCGGGTGGCCCATTGGTACAGGTGGTGGTGGGTGTTCACGAACCCGGCGGTGAGGATGTCGCCGTCGGCGTCCAGCACCCGGTCGCCCGGTTCGGCGGGCACGTCGCCGACCGCGGTGATCACGCCGTCCTCGACGGCCACGTCGCCGTACGTGCGGGCGCCGCGGATCACCAGTCGGGAGGTCATGTCCGGGACGGTAACCGGCGGCTGTTGCGAGGACGTGACAGGCTGGGCCGCGTGATCGTCACCCACATCGGCCATTCCTGCCTGCTGGTCGAGGTCGCCGGGGCGCGCCTCCTGATCGACCCGGGCGCCTTCTCGCACGGCTGGGTCGAACTGACCGACCTGGACGCCGTGCTGGTCACCCACCAGCACCCCGACCATCTGGACGTCGAACGGCTGCCGGCCCTGCTGGAGGCCAACCCGCAGGCGTCGCTGCTGACGGAGCCGGAGGCGGCGGCCGAGCTGGAGAAGGTCGGCATCGACGCGGCGGCCCTGCACGTCGACCAGTCGCTGACGCTGGGCTCGGTGACCGTGACCGGCGTCGGTGGGGTGCACGCCGAGATCGACCCGGCCATCCCGCGGGTGGGCAACGTGGGGCTGCTGGTGTCGGCGGCCGGCGAACCGACCCTGTTCCACCCGGGCGACACCTACGAGTACACGCCGGCCGGGGTCGACGTGCTGGCCTTCCCCCTGCAGGCGCCCTGGACGAAGTTCAGCGAGACCTCCGCGTTCGTGCAGGCCGTGGGCGCCTCGTCGCTGTTCCCGATCCACGACGCGCTGCTGCAGCCGTTCGCGCGCAACGTCTACCTGGGCAACCTGGGCCGGGTCGCGCCCGAGCTGTCGGTGACCGACCTGAACGGCGCCGGGCCGAGCGAGTTCTGACCATCCTGGTACGTTCTCGTACCAGCTCGTACCAGGACCGGAGGCGTCGATGGGTTCATTCCAGGGCAAGGTGGCCGTGGTGACCGGCGCCGGGTCGGGCATCGGCCGCGCCCTCGCGCTCGGTCTGGCCGACCGGGGCGCCCGGCTGGCGCTGAGTGACGTGGACGACTCCGGGCTGGCCGCGACGGTCGAGGCGGCCCGCGCGCAGCGGGCCGAGGTGCACTCCGCACACCTGGACGTGGGCGACCGAGTCGCGTTCGAGGCCTACGCCGAGGCGGTGGCCGGGCACTACGGGGTGGTCCACCAGATCTACAACAACGCCGGGATCAGCGGCTCGGGCTCGTCGATCCTCGAGGCCACGTTGGCGGACTACGACCGCCTGCTCGCCGTGAACCTCTGGGGCGTGCTGCACGGCACGAAGATCTTCCTGCCGCACCTGATCGCCTCCGGTGACGGGCACGTCGTGAACATCTCCAGCCTGAACGGCTTCATGGCTCAGCCGATGCTCGGCGAGTACGTGACCGCCAAGTTCGCCGTGCGCGGCTTCACCGAGACGCTGGCCGCCGAGCTGGCGGTCAGCGGCGCGCCGGTGCGGGCGACCGTCGTGCACCCCGGCGGGGTGCACACCAACATCGCCACCGCGGCGCTGGAGGCCCGCGAGGCGCGCGGGGGCACCGTGACGGACGCCGACCGGGCCCGGGTCCGGATGTACAACGAGAAGCTGCTGGTCATGCCGCCGGAGAAGGCCGCCGCGATCATCCTGGACGGCGTGGCCGCCGGCCGGCCGCGGGTGCTGGTCGGGCGCGACGCGAAGGCCGTCGACCTCCTGGTCCGCACGCTGCCGCGGTTCTACCCGCGCCTCGTCGCGCGGGTCACCCGGCGCATGCTGTCGCGGACCGGTTGATCGGCGCCGCAGCCGGGTTCGCGCGAGTTCCGCTCGGCCGTTCCCGGCCGGGTCCGTGATCTTCGCCGAACGTCAGGCGTGCGCGGCGGCCTCGGCGGCGATGTCCGTGCGGTGGTGACCGCCGGGCAGGTCGATCCGGGCGACGGCGGCGTAGGCGGCGTCGCGTGCGGCCGCCAGCGTGGGGCCCGTGCCCACGACCGACAGGACGCGACCGCCGGCGCTGACCAGGGCACCGTCGGCGTTGCGGGCCACCCCGGCCGCCACGACCCAGCTGTTCTCCCCCTCAGCCGCACCGATGCCGGTGATGACGTCGCCGGCCTTCGGGTCCGCCGGGTACCCGGCCGCCGCGAGAACCACCGTCACCGCGGCGGTCTCGCGCCAGATCAGGGGCGGGTGCGCGGCCAGGGTGCCGTTCGCGGCGGCCAGCAGCAGGCCGCCCAGAGGCGTGGCCAGGCGGGGCAGGACGACCTGCGTCTCGGGGTCGCCGAACCGGGCGTTGAACTCGATCACCTTGACGCCGCGCTTGGTCAGCACCAGCCCGCAGTACAGCAGGCCCGCGAAAGGCGTTCCCCGGCGAGCCATCTCGTCGACGGTCGGCTGTGCGACGCCGCGCACGACGTCGTCCACCAGTGAGGCCGGGGCCCACGGCAGCGGCGAGTACGCGCCCATCCCACCGGTGTTCGGGCCGGCGTCGCCGTCCAGCGCGCGCTTGAAGTCCTGGGCCGGGGCCAGCGGGACGACGGTCGAACCGTCGGTGACGCAGAACAGCGAGATCTCCGGCCCGGCCAGGAACTCCTCGACGACGACCCGCCCGCCCGGCTTGGCCAGACACTGCGCGGCGTGGCCCAGCGCCGCGGCCATGTCGTCGGTGACGACGACCCCCTTGCCCGCCGCCAGCCCGTCGTCCTTCACCACGTGCGGAGCGCCGAGCTCGGTGAGGGCGGAGGCCACCTCGTCGATCGACGTGCACACCCGCGCCTCCGCCGTGGGTACCCCGGCGGCGGCCATGACGTCCTTGGCGAAGGCCTTCGACCCCTCCAGCTGCGCGGCGGCCCCGGTCGGCCCGAAGCAGGCGATCCCGGCCGCGCGCACGGCGTCCCCGACCCCGGCGACGAGCGGCGCCTCCGGGCCGACGACCACCAGGTCGACGCCGAGGGAGGTGGCCAGCGCCCCGACGGCCTCGGGGTCGGTGGCCTGGACGGCGTGGCAGTGGGCCAACGCCGCGATCCCCGGGTTGCCCGGAGCGGCGTGCAGCTCGGTGACCTCGGGGTCGGCGGCCAGGGCGCGGGTCAGGGCGTGCTCGCGCGCGCCGTTGCCGATCAGCAGAACCTTCACGCCCCGACCCTACCGACCTCCAGGACCCGGCCGGACGCCCTCGAAGATGACGTTGGCGTCGTACTGGCGGGCCAGCTCCAGGTGCCGCTCGGTCGTGACGGTCCACAGCAGCACCGGGACTTCGAGCAGCCGCCGCCACAGCGCCAGCGAGGCGTCGCGGACGGCCTCGATGTCGTAGCCGATGAACTGGGGGCGGGTCAGTGGGCTGGCGACCATGCTGCGCAGCAGCCACTTCTGTGCGGCCGGTACCGATACGCCGGCGAAGTCACCGGACAGCTGGCCGCGCGGGACGTCGGGGGCGTGCGCCCGCAGCCACAGCAGCACCCGCGGGTCGAACGACTGGACGGCGGTCGGCGCGGACCGGCCGGCCAGCGCCGCCATCACGGCCGGGCCGATCACGTCGGCCGGGATGTTCGGCTTGACCTCGACCAGCAGCGGCGCCGACCCGGCGGCCGCCACGGCCTCAGCCAGGGTCGGGATGCCGAAGTCCGTTCCGTCGAGGCGCAGGTCGCGCAGCACCGAGGCGGGCTCCTCGGCGACCACGAGCCGCTTGCCGGTGACCCGTTCGGTGTCGAGGTCGTGAATCACGACCGGCACCCCGTCGGCACTCAGCCGCACGTCGAACTCGATCGCGTACCCGGCCTCGGCGGCGGCCGCGAACGCACCGAGGCTGTTCTCCGGGAGCTGCGCGTCGTGCAGCCCCCGGTGCGCGACGGGTAACTCCCGCAACCACGTCACAGCGAGGCCTCCACCTCCGCGAGCGCCTCGGCGAGCAGGCCGATGCCGTACCGGGCCTCGTCGTCGGTGATGTTCAGCGCCGGGACGACGTGGGTGCGGCTGCCGTTGATGAACGGCAGCAGCCCGAGCCGCTTGCAGGCGGCGGCCAGAACGCCCATGGCGGGCGAGGTGCCGAACCCGCCGGGGGTCAGCGGTTCCCGGGAGTCCTTGTCCCGCACGAGTTCCAGCGCCCAGAAGCAGCCGAGGCCGCGCACCTCCCCGACGATCCCGCTGTCGGCGGCCAGCTTCACCAGCTCGGGCCCGATCACCTCCCGGCCGAGCCGGTCGGCGTTCTCGATCAGCCGCTCGTCGGTGAGCACGCCGATGTTGGCGACCGCCGCCGCGCAGCCCAGCGGGTGCCCGCTGTACGTGAGACCACCCGGGAACGCACGGGTCTTGAAGGAGTTCGCGATGTCCTCGCTGATCAGCACCCCGCCCAGCGGCACGTACCCGGAGTTCACGCCCTTGGCGAAGGTGATCAGGTCGGGCGCCGTGACCGCGCCGCCGACCGGCTTCCACTCCCCGGGCGTCCCGGTCGGGGCCTCGTCGGCCAGCTCGCACGCGAACCAGCGGCCCGACCGGCCGAACCCGGACATCACCTCGTCGGCGATCCAGACGATGCCGTGCCGGTCGCACAGCTCACGCACCCCGCGCAGGTACCCGGCGGGCGGGACCATGATGCCCGCCGTCCCCGGGATCGACTCCAGGACGAGCGCCGCGATGGTCGACGGGCCCTCCAGGGCGATCGTCTGCTCCAGGTGCTCCAGCGCCCGCGCGCACTCCTCCTCCTCGGAGGTGGCGTGGAACGCCGACCGGTACGGGTAGGGCCCGAAGAAGTGGACGACGCCCTCGGCGCCGTAGTCGTTCGGCCAGCGCCGCGCGTCCCCGGTCAGGTTGATCGCCGTGGTCGTGTTGCCGTGGTAGCTGCGGTAGCGGCTGAGCACCTTGCGGCGGCCGGTGTGCAGCCGGGCCATGCGCACCGCGTTCTCGATCGCGTCGGCGCCGCCGTTGGTGAAGAACACCTGCCGGAACGCATCGCCCGGGGCGCGCTCGACGATCAGCCGGGCCGCCTCGGAACGCGACTCGACCGCGTGCTGCGGGGCGATGGTCCCCAGCGTCGCGGCCTGCTCGGTGATCGCCGCGACCACCCGCGGGTGGTTGAACCCGAGCTGGGTGAACACCAGCTGCCCGGAGAAGTCGAGATGGGCCCGCCCCTCGCCGTCCAGCACCCACGAGCCCTGCGCCCCGGTGGCGACGAACGGGTCACGCCCGTCCTGCGCCAGCCACGAGTGGAAGACGTACTGCAGGTCCAGCTCCTTGGTCCGGGCGGGGGAGCCGGGGCCGGACGACGGGAGCGGCTGCGGGTGCGCCGGTGCGGTGGAGGGGAGGGTGCGTCCGTCGTCCAGGCTCGTCATGTCATCCAGCCTACTTTCGCGGCGTGCGCGAGTCTGTACCCGTGAAGCCGGCGGTCGAGCGGTACGTGCAGGAGCATCTGCGAGCCGGCTTGGGGCGGGTCCGCGACGCCCGCTGGAGCGTGATGCAGTGCGCGCTCGCGGCGATGCTGGCCTGGTCCCTGGCCAGCGACGTGATCGGTCACGCGCAGGCGTTCTACGCCCCCGTCGCGGCGGTCGTCTGCCTCGGGGTGTCGAACGGGCAGCGGATTCGCCGGGTGCTCGAACTGGCCGTCGGGGTCACCGTGGGGGTGGGGATCGCGGACCTGCTCTACAGCCAGGTCGGGTCCGGGACGTGGCAGATCGGGCTGGTCGTGGCGGTGGCGCTGCTGGCCGCCCAGTTCCTGGGCGGCGGGCCGCTGGCCACCAACCAGGCCGCCGTCCAGGCCTCGTTCCTGATCGCCCTGCCGGCGGCGGCCGGGCACGGGCTCGGCCGCTGGGAGGACGCCCTGATCGGCGGGGTCTGCGCCCTGCTGGTCGCGGCGGTGCTGCCGCCCGACCCGATCCCGCCGGTCCGCCGGCACGCCCGCGCGCTGATCACCGAGCTGGCCGAGGTCGTCGAGGCCGCGGCCGCGGCGATCCGGACCGGCGACCCGGCCCTGGCCGACGCCACCCTCGACCGGGCCCGGCGCACCCAGGCCGACGTCGAGCGCTGGACCGACGCCCTGCGCGGGGCCGACGAGATCACCACCCTGTCGCCGCTGCGCCGCCGTCATCGGGCCGAGCTGCGCCGGTACCGGCTGGCCCTGGTCGGGCTGGACCGGGCGACCCGGAACATGCGGGTCGCCGTCCGCCGCGTGGCCGCCGACCTCGACCAGGGGCACCCGCTGCCCGAGCCGCTGGCCGGCGTCCTGCACGACCTGGGCCGCGTCCTGCACGCCCTGCACGACGAGGTGGGCCGCGACCCGAGCCTGGGCCGCACCAGCGACGAACTCGTCGGCCTGGCCGCCCGGCTCGACCCGGCCCGGCTGGAGGCGACGTCGTTCTCGGCGACCGTCGTCCTCGGCCAGGTGCGCTCGGCGGTGGTCGACCTGCTCGGGGCCGTCGGGTTCGGGCTCGCCGACGCCCGGGCCAAGCTGGCCGGGTGAGCCGCGCGACATCGGCGAGGCTGCGTCCGAAATGCGGTTACGTCACACTGGTGATCGGCCGCAACGCTGCGGGACCGACCCACCCGACCGCCGCACCCCGGCAGGTGAGTACCCGTGAGCAGCACGTGAGCAGCCCCCTCGACGGCTTCAGCGTGCTCGTGACGGCCAGCCGGCGGACCGCGGAGTGGGCCGCCGCCTTCGCCCGCCAGGGTGCCCACGTGACGCTGGCTCCGACGCTGTCGATCGAACCGCTGCCCGACCTCGAGGCGATGCTGGCGGCCACCCGCGAACTGATCGCCGACCCGCCCCAGGACGTCGTGGTGACCACGGCGATCGGCTGGCGCGGCTGGCAGGAGGCGGCCGAGACACACGGGCTGGAACCGCAGCTGAGCGAGCTGGTGGGGGCCGCGCGGGTGTGGGCCCGCGGGCCGAAGGTGCGTGGGGCGCTGCACGGCGCCGGGCTGGCCGACTCGGTCGTCGAACCACCCGCCGGCGTGGTCGCGGAGACCGGCGCCGGGGTGGTCAGCCGGCTGCTGGCCGAGGGGGTGCAGGGCCGGCGGATCGCCGTCCAGCTGTACGGCAGCGCCGACCTCGACGCGCTGGAGGCGTTGCGCGGGGCCGGCGCGGACGTCGTCCCCGTGCCCGTCTACCGGTGGGGGCCGGCGCCCGACCCGGCCGCCGTCGACCGGGCGGTCGGGCAGGTCTGCACGGGCGGGTACGACGCGGCGGTGTTCGCGAGTGCGCCGGGCGTACGGGCCTTCCTGGACGCCGCCCGCCGCCTCGAGCGGTACGCGGAGGTCCTCGAGGCCCTGCGCGGGCCGGTGGTGCCCGCCGCCGTCGGTCCGGTCACGGCTGCCCCGCTGCGCGAGGTCGGGCTGGAACCCGTCGTGCCCGAACGGTTCCGGCTGGGGGCCACGGTCCGGGTGCTGGCCGCCCGGCTGGCCGAAGGCGTGCGCTCGCTGGCGTTGCCGGACGGCGGGTGCCTGGAACTGCGCGGCCGGGTCGCCTCCGTGGACGGCGAGAGCGTCACCCTGACACCCGCGCAGCTGGCGCTGCTGCGCCGGCTGTCCGACCGCCCGGGTGAGGTGGTGGCCCGCGAGCAGTTGCTGGACGCCCTGCCGGGCACCTCGGGGGACGGGCACGCGGTGGAGGTGACGGTGGCCCGGTTGCGGGCGGCGTTACCCCGGGCCGAGCTGATCCAGACCGTGGTGAAGCGGGGCTACCGGTTGGCGGTTTCGCGGGGCTGACCCGTAGTCGGGGTCAGCACTCGATCACCAGTTCACCGCCCTCGACCCGGACGTCGTAGGTCGTCAACGGTTCCTGACCGGACGTCGAGCAGCCGGTGGCCAGGTCGAAGGCGTGCAGGTGCAGCGGACAGACCACGACGTGCTCGTCGGCCTGCCCGTCGGCGATCGGACCGCCCGAGTGCGTGCAGCGGGCCGACACGGCCCGCACGGCACCGGATCTCAGGCGGAACACGGCGACCTGCTCGGCGCCCACCGCAAACGCGCGGCCCTCGCCGGGCGGGATCTGGTCCAGCGGACCGAGCCGGTAGGTGGACGTCGTGGCGGTCACTGCTGCCCCGCCGGTTCCTCGGCCCGGACCGGCGCGACGGCCGGCCGGGGCGCCCGAGGGTCGCCGTCCAGGGACTCGGCCGCCCGGCCGCCGAGCGCGGTGGATCCGTCCCGGACCGGCACCTGGGGCAGCGAGATCAACGGCAGCGACGGGCGGAACTGCCCGGGGACCGCCGGGTCCTGGCCCTCCTTCCACGGGTCCCGGTAGGCGTCGACGGCTTCCTGGATGCGCGCGTCGAGACCGGCGGCCGTGCCCTCGGCGTCGTCGACCACGACCGCCTGCACGGTCTGGAGACCGACCCGCGGGACGAAGGCGTACGTGCGCTCCAGCCACTTGGCGTTCTCGCGGTAGTACTGGATGAACCGGCCGACCAGCGTGATCACCTCCTCCGGTGTGTCGACGGTGGTGAGCAGGTCACCCTTGCGGATGTGCGCTCCCGCCGCCCCACCGACGTAGATCTCCCAGCGGCCGCCCGCGACGGCGACCACTCCGACGTCCTTCACGTAGCTCTCGGCGCAGTTGCGGGAGCAGCCGCTGACCGCCAGCTTCAGCTTGCCCGGCCCCTCGATGCCCTGGAACCGGGTCTCCAGCGCCACCCCGAGGGCGGTCGAGTCGCCGAGGCCGAACCGGCAGAAGTCCGCCCCCACACAGGTCTTCACGGTGCGGAAGCTCTTCCCGTACGCGTAGCCCGACGGCATGTCGAGGTCGGCCCACACCTTCGGCAGGTCCTCCTTGCGCAGGCCGAGCAGGTCGATCCGCTGCCCGCCCGTGAGCTTCACCATCGGCACGTCGTACTTCTCCGCCACGTCGGCGATCCGGCGCAGCTGGTCGGGTGAGGTGATGCCGCCCTTCATCTGCGGCACCACCGAGAACGTGCCGTCGCGCTGGATGTTCGCGTGCACCCGGTCGTTGATGAACCGCCCGTCGCGCTCGTCGACGAAGTCGTCGGGCCACATCATCCGCAGCAGCGAGGTGAGGCCCATCTTGCTCTTCGCATCCTCCTCGCCACCGGGGGCCAGGGCGGCGAACACGGCCGACACCGAGTACAGCCGCAGCTCCCGGATACGTTCCATCAGTTCGGGTTTGGCCAGCGGGATGCCGGGCACGTAGTAGTGCTCGGCCGGATCGACCTCCATGTCGTCGCCGGCCGCCCACTCGACGATCTGCGCCACGAGCGACTTGCACGACCCGCAGCCCTTACCGGCCCGGGTCGTGTCCATCACGCCGCCGACCGTCTTGCAGCCGCTCTGCACGCACGCGACCAGATCCCCCTTGCTGACCCCGTTGCAGTTGCAGACCTGCTGCGCGTCGGGCATCTCGGCCGGGCCGACCTCCTCCGTCGGGCCGCCGATGTCGAACATCAGCGCGGCCCGCTGCTCGGGCAGCGGCTGGGAGCCGTCGAAGGCCTGCATGAGGAAGGAGACCTTGGCGCTCTCGCCGACCACGGTCGCACCGATCAGCCGGTCGTCGCGGATCACGATGCTCTTGTAGACCCCCCGCCGGGGTTCGGAGAACACGATGTGCTCGTCGTCGTCGCGCTCGGGGGCCGTGACGCCCATCGAGGCGACGTCGACCCCGGCCACCTTCAGCTTGGTGGCGATCCGCGAACCGTGGTACTCCGCCCCGGGATTCGCGCCCGTCACCACGTCGGCCAGCACGCGGGCCTGGTCCCACAGCGGGGCGACCAGCCCGTAGACCTGGTCGCGGTGCTGCACGCACTCACCGACCGCGAAGACGTGCTCGTCGTCGACGGAACGCATCTGGTCGTCCACGACGATGGCCCGCTCGACCGTGAACCCGCTGGTCTCGGCGACCGCCACGTTGGGGCGCACGCCGGCGGCCACGACCACCATGTCGCACGGGATGGTCCGGCCGTCGGCCAGTTTCACGCCCTCCACCCGCTCGTCACCGTAGATCTCGGTGGTCATCGCGTCGGTGAGCACCGTGATGCCGAGCTTCTCCACGCTGGCCTGGAGGATCTCGCCACCGGCCGGGTCGAGCTGCATGTTCATCAGGTGGCCCATGGCGTGCAGCAGCGTGATCTGCAGGCCGTGCCCTTGCAACCCGCGGGCCGCCTCGAGCCCGAGCAGGCCGCCGCCGATCACGACGGCGCGCTCGTGGTCGCGCGCGTAGGCGACCATGCGACGCGTGTCGTCGATCGTCCGGAATGCGAAGACGCCCTGGTGGAAGCCGCGTTTCGGGTTGCGCGCGCCCGGGATGGGCGGGACGAACGCGTGCGACCCGGTCGCCAGTACCAGCGTGTCGTATGACGTCACCGACCCGTCGTCGGCGTGCACCTGCCGGGCGTGCCGGTCGATCCGGACGATGCGGCGCGGGGCGTGCAGCGTGACACCGTTGTGCTCGTACCAGGCCAGGTCGTTGAGGAAGATGCCGTCCTCGGTCTCCTCACCGGACAGCACGTGGGAGAGCATGATCCGGTTGTAGTTGCCGTACGGCTCGTCGCCGAACATCGTGATGTCGAACTGGTCGCCGCCGCCGCGGGCCAGGATCTCCTCGACCGTGCGGGCGCCGGCCATCCCGTTGCCGACCACCACCAGCCGGCGCTTCATACCTCCACCAGCCCCAGGTCGATCACCACGGTGCCCGAGACACCCTCGGGCGCCGCCAGGTACAGCTCGATGACGGTTCCGCCGGGCAGGTCCTCGACCACCCGCAGCGGCACGTGCACATCGCCCTTGGCGCTGATCGGGAAGTAGCGCATCGGCACCCCGTCGCGGGTCAGCACGAGGGTGACGAGCTCGTCGCTGGAGTTGCCGCCCCGGAAGTACAGGGCCTGGGCCACGACGCCGGGGGCCACGACGTGGCGCAACGACTCGTGCAGCGGTTCGGCCTTCTCGAGACCGGCCCCACTGAACGGGAAGACGCCTTGCAGGAAGCGGGGTCTGGTGTACACGAAGGGCTCCTCGGAGTGGGTCACGGGCACGGGCCGGCGGTCATGCGGGGTCGAGTTCGCGGGAGGGGTCGTCGTCGGACGGCTCGATCGGGGTGACCGCCACGGCACAGACCTCGGGGGCCCGTATCCGCGAGAACCGTTCGGGGGCGCGGTCAGTCAGGGCGTCGACGCTCGAGGCGTCCTCCCAGTGGGCCGGCGCGAACACCGTGTCGGGCCGCACGGCGTCAGTCAGGCGGGCCCGGAAGACGGCCGACCCACGCCGGGTGGTCAGCCGGACGAGGCCGTGGTGGGCCACTCCCTCCCGCCCGGCCAGGTCGGGGTGCAGTTCGGCGAAGGCGTGCCGCTGAGCGTGAGTCGGCGACGCGACCCGGTGGATCTGGGCGCCGCCGTGGTCCGGCTGCATCCCCCCGCCCGTGGTCAGCAGGTAGGGGTATTCGCGGTCGGGTCGCTCGGCGGGTCCGCTGTGCTCCACCCCACCCGGTGCCGCTGCCGTCGTCTCACCCATGCCCTCCAGCCTGGACGTCGGTCCGCACGGACCGGTTTCGCCGACGTGATACTCCGGTTAGCAGTTCCTCTCCTCGCCCCGGCGCGGTTGTGAGGTCGCCGCAGAATTCGGTCCAGCCCCAGCGATATCTCTGACCCACAGTGTCTTTCAGCACCTCTTCGACTTACGGCGAGGGGCCACGGGCGCGCCGGCCGGGCGGGCCCGCGGGAGTCCCGCGGGCCCGCCCGTTGCGATGCGGCGCGTTCAGACGCCGGCCTCCCCCATCCGGGTCCCCCGGCGGACGTAGGAGATCCAGGTCACCGCGAGGAGCACCACGAAGAAGGCGATGTAGAACTTCAACGCCGGCTGGATGTTCCCGTAGTGGTCCTTCGACCAGGCGTAGGCCAGAGGTACGACGAAGCCACCGAAGGCGCCGACCGAGGAGATGATGCCCAGCGCACCGGCCGCCTGGCGGCGCATCTGCACCATCGTCTCCGGGGCCCCACCGGCGTCCTGACCCTTGATCTGGAAGATCCGGGAGATCATCCGGTAGGTCGAACCGTTGCCGATGCCGGTGGCGACGAAGAGAAACATGAAGCTGACGAAGAAGACCGTCAGGCTCTTGTTCTGCACCGACCACAGTGCCGCCGAGGCGCCGAGCGCCAGCATCAGGAAACTGACCAGCGTGACGCGGGCGCCACCGATCACATCGGACAGTCGACCACCGAGGGGGCGGGCCACCGAGCCGATCCCGGCACCGAGAAAGGCCCAGGTCAGGGCGATGTCACCGCGATCGAAGACGGCCTTCAGCAGCGAGGGGAACGCCGCGGAGTAGCCGATGAACGAGCCGAAGGTACCGATGTACAGCAGCGACATGATCCACGTGTCGCGGTGACGCAGGGACTGCAGGACCGGCTTCACGTCGGCCTTCGCCTCGGACAGGTTGTCCATGAACAGCCAGGCCCCGACCGCCGCCAGGATCGCGAAGGGGATGTAGAGGTACCCCGCACGGGCCAGGGCCAGGCCACCTCCCGCAGCCACCACCAGCGGCACGACCTTCTGGGCCACCGCGACGCCGACGTTGCCGCCGGCCGCGTTCAACCCCAGGGCCCACCCCTTCTCCTTCTCCGGGTAGAAGAACGAGATGTTGGCCATCGAGGAGGCGAAGTTGCCCCCGCCGAAGCCCGCGGTGGCGGCCACCAGGACCAGCGCCCAGAAGGGGGTGTCCGGGTTGCCGACCGCCCAGGCCATCAGACCGCACGGGATGAGCAGAAGCAGCGCGGAGACGACCGTCCAGTTGCGCCCCCCGAAGATCGGTACGGCGAAGGTGTACGGCAGACGCAGGAAGGCCCCCACCCCGGAGGCCACCGCGGTCAGGGTCAGCGCCTGCGAGGTGCTGAGGGCGAAACCGGACGGGGCGGCGGCACCGGTGGCGGACACGGTCATCTGGACGACGACGATGCTCCAGAGCAGCCAGACCGAGAAGCCGATGTGCTCGGCGAAGATGGAGAAGACGAGGTTTCGGGTCGCGATGCCCTTGCCCTGCTCCTTCCAGAAGGTCGGATCCTCCGGCTCCCAGTGTTCGATCCAGTGCGAACCATGATGGCTGGCAACGATTCTCGACTCTGTCGCGGCGTCGCTCTCGGAAGTGGTCGCGGTGTCGGCCATTTCAGGCTCCAGGTGTGGTCGGGGCGCCGGCCCTCGCCGGACGCTGCCCCACGACCGTAGGAACGCTCCGTTACCCGACCGCTAGGGCCCAGTTACCCGACCGCAACGTTGTCCGCACAGAGCTCGCCGGGCCTTGTGAGAACTTCGGCGATCAGCGCGTCGGGACCTCCGGACCCCGGCCGGGTTCGTCGTCCCCCGGCAGCAGGTGAGCCAGCGGGTCGCCGAGCTCGGCCACCCGGTCGAGCACCTCGTAGAACTGCAGCTGGCGTAGGCCGCCCGCCTCCAACTCCGCCCAGGTCCGCGGGGCCGCCACCGTCGGCAGCTCGCGGCCCCGGGGGGAGAACGGGCAGATCGTGGTCTTGGCGCCGTTGTTCTGCGACCAGTCCAGGAACACCTTGCCGTGCCGCAACGTCTTGGTCATCCGGCTGACCACCAGCCTGGGCAGCCGCTTCTCGAGTTCCGCCGCGACCCGGTGCACGTACCCGCTGACCACCTCGGAGCCCTGCGTCCCGGCGATCGCCGCGTACAGCTGCATGCCCTTTCCCCCGCTGGTCACCGGTAACGGTTCCAGGCCGTCGTCGGCCAGCAGGTCACGGACGGCGAACGCCGCCTCCGTGCACTCCTCCAGCCCGGCCGGCGGCCCCGGGTCGAGGTCGATCACCAGCAGGTCGGGGTCGCGGGCCACGTCGTCCGGCCCGACCCGCCACTGCGGGACGTGCAGTTCCAGCGCGGCCAGGTTCGCGGCCCACACGAGCGAGGCGACGTCGTCCAGGAACGGGAAGTCGATCGTCTCGCGGTTCTTCGTGCTGCCCGGCACCGGCAGGGTGACCCGGCGCAGCCACGCGGGCGCCCCGCGCGGGGTGTTCTTCTCGAAGAAGACCGTCTCGGCCTCGACGCCGTCGGGCCAGCGCTTCCGCGTCACCGGGCGGTTGCGCAGGTGGGGCAGGATCAGGTCGGCGACCCCGGTCAGGTAGTGCAGCAGCTCGCCCTTGGTGGTGTCTGTGGCCGGGTAGAGGACCTTGTCGAGGTTGCGCAGGGTGATCCGGTGCCCGTCCACCTCCACCCGCTGGTCCACGTCGCTCAGGCTGCCACACCTGCGATGATGCGCCGCGTGACCCACACGGACGTGACCCTCCAGACCGCCCGCCGCTGCTGGGGGATGACCGAACCCGTGCACGTGGTCGTCTACCTGACGCCGAAGCCGTGGGAGGCGCTGTCCGGCCTCGGCCTGGAGGGACCCGGTGTCTACGTGGCGTCCCGGTCGGCCCCGCTCGGGCCGGTGCCCGCCGAGACCGTGGAGGCGCTGTTCTACGTGTTCGCGCCGCGCCTGATCCGGGCCGCGGTCCCGGGCGCCTGGGACGTCACGACGCCCCAGAAGGTGATCACGACGCGGTATTCCGCGGTGTCGGAGGTGCTGCGCGGCGCGGTCGGCGACCTGGACGTCACCGAGCTGGCCGGGCTGGCCCGCACCGCCACCGAAGCGCTCACGGCCCCCGGCCGCCCCCTCTACGCCGCCCACGCCTCGCTGCCGTGGCCGGACGACCCCCTGATGCAGCTGTGGCACGCGGCCGTCCTGCTGCGCGAGCACCGCGGCGACGCGCACATGACCGCCCTGCTGCACGGCGGCTTCGACCCGGTCGAGGCGCTGATCACCGACGGCGTGGTGAGCGGCAACTGGACGTTCGGGAAGAACACCCGCGGGTGGACGGACGACGAGTGGCAGGCCGGGCTGGACCGGATGCAGTCCCGCGGCTGGCTGGTCCCGGACGCCGAGCGCCCCGGCCGCTGGCTGCTCACCGACCTGGGCCGCGAGAAGAAGCAGTGGGTCGAGACCGCCACCGACGCGGCCAGTCTCGAGGGGTGGGGCCGGCTGGGCGAGGACGGGTGCGCCCGCTACCTGGAGTTGATCCGGCCGGTCCGGGCGGCGATCCGGGACACCGGCACCCTGCCGGGCTGGATCTTCGGCCGGTAGCCGGCGCTACTCGATCCGCAGGTCGCCGGGGTCCAGGTCCGTCCGGATCCCCCGGTAGACCGGCTGCCGCAACCGGCCGTCCTCGGTGCGGCCCAGGTACCGGACCTCGACCACCACCTCGGGGCGTACCCAGTGGGTGCCGCGCGCGTCCTCCCGCGGGACGTCGTCCGCGAACGGGTGCACCTCGACGGCCAGGGGCGTCAGGAGGTCGCGCAGCGCGGTCTGCGCGGCACCCGCGGCCAGGCCCGAGCCGACCCGGCCCGCGAAGGCCAGGCTCCCGTCGTCCCTCGGCACGGCGAGCAGCAGCGCGCCGATCCGGTTGCGGTCCCCGGTCTCCGGTCGCCAGCCGGCCACCAGGCAGGCCTGGAGGTGCTTGAAGGGCAGTTTCAGCCAGTCGGGGCTGCGGGTACCGGGCCGGTAGCGGCTGGTCCGGCGCTTGGCGACCACCCCCTCGAGCCCGTGCTCGCGGGCCGCGGCGGTCAGAGCCGGCAGGTCGTCGTGCACCGGGGAGAGCTGCCAGGCGCCGCCGGCGTCGAGCCGTTCCAGCGTGTCCCGGCGCTCCTGCCAGGGGCGGGGCATCAGGTCGACGCCGTACATCCGCAGCGCGTCGAAGACGATCAGGGACGCCGGGGCGCGGGCCGCCAGCGCCGCCGCCTTCCGGGCGTCGCGCACGCTGAACCGCTCGGCCAGCGCGGCGAAGCTGGGCACCCCCTCGGCCAGGACGACGACCTCGCCGTCGAGCAGGAGGTCGGGGTGGGCCCGGGCCAGCCCGGCGAGTTCCGGGAAGGCGATGGTGACGTCACGCTCCGTTCGGCTGAACAGGTGAACGGCACCCTCGTGGATGTCGGCGAGGATGCGCATCCCATCCCATTTGACCTCGTAGGCCCAGGTGGCGGGATCGTCCGGGAGCCCCTGGTCGGGGTCCGCCGGTGTCGCAAGCATCGGTCGCACCCGGTAATGGTGACCCACCGTTAGCCCTACCGTCGCCTACCAGGCAGTAGCGAAGGACTGACGAAACGGGCTTCCCGTGACTAAGCTCACGGCTCATGGTCCACACCGAGCACGCACCGTCGCCCCTCGCCCAGGCCGGGCGCGCCGCGTGGGCCGCTCTCGAGCCGCTGCACAACTACATGTACTTCGTGCCCTATGCGGCCCAGCTCTACGCGACGGAGGGGGTCACCGACCCCCGGGACGCCTACTTCGCCGCCCGGGCGAGCGTTGTGGGCCACCTGGGCCCGACGCCGGTGACCGCCATGTTCTACAACTTCGCGCCGGCCTCGGTGAGCCGATCGATCCCACGGGTCTGGACGCTCATCTCTCCGGAGCGGGCCCGCGAGGTGCGCGCCCAGGCCGTCGAGGAGGCCCTAACCGAGGTGCTGGGCGAGTCCGCGGACTCCCCGCAGCTGCACGAGGCCCTGGCGCTGGCCCGCCGGGCGGCCGAGGCGGCCACCGAGCACGCGCAGGGGCGCCCGCTGTTCTCCGCGCACGCCGAACTCCCCTGGCCCGAGTCGCCGCACGCCCAGCTGTGGCACGCCCAGACGCTGCTGCGCGAGTTCCGCGGCGACGGGCACACGGCGACCCTGCTGCACAGCGGGGTCAGCGGCCTGGAGGCGCTGGTCCTCTACACGGCCACCGAGAAGGTCGACGGCGACCAGCTGCGGTTGACCCGCGGCGTCAACCGGAACGACTGGGACGCCTGCGTGGCCTCCCTGGTCGACCAGGGACTGCTCGAACCGGACACCCGGTGGGACGTCACGCCGGCGGGCGCCGCCCTGCGGAAGAAGATCGAGGACACCACCGACGTGCTGGCGGAGGTCGCCTACGCACCCCTCGGGGTGGCCGGCGCCCAGCGCCTGGCCGAACTGTCCACCGCGCTCAACAAGCCGGTCGTGGAGGCCGATGTGATCCCCTGGCTGCGCAAGCGGCCGATCGTCACCCGGCGGTCGCGGGTCCGCGGCCGCACGGTGTCACTCGGCGGCAACCTGGAGTCGCGCAGCGCCGTCTGAGCGGGCCATGCTTGCCTGAGACGACGGATCACGAGGACGAGCACGGTTCCACCGGGAGGCTGCGATGCCGGCGATGCGGGCGATCTGGAAGGGCGCGGTGTCCTTCGGGCTCGTCAACGTGCCCGTGCGGCTGTTCTCGGCCACGCAGGAGCACGACATCCGGTTCCACATGGTGCACCGGGCCGACGGCGGCCGGATCAAGATGAAGCGCACCTGCAGCCTGGACGGCGAGGAGATCAGCTACGACCAGATCGCCAAGGGCTACGAGTCCGAGGACGGCCGCCTCGTGGTGCTGACCGACGAGGACTTCGAGAACCTGCCCCTGGCCAGCGGGCACGAGATCGACGTCGTCGAGTTCGTCCCGTCGGAGCAGGTCGACCCGATCTGGCTCGGCCGCACCTACTACCTGGAGCCCGAGAACCGGGCCGCCAAGCCGTACTCCCTGCTGCGTGAGGCCCTCGCCTCGACCGACCGGGTCGCCGTCGTGAAGGTCGCGCTGCGGCAGCGGGAGTCGCTGGCCGTGCTGCGGGTGCGCGACAAGGTCATCGTGCTGCAGACGCTGCTGTGGCCCGACGAGGTGCGCCCGGCCGAGTTCCCGATCCTCGAGGAGGACGTCGAGCTGCGCCCGCAGGAGCTGCGGATGGCCGAGTCGCTGGTCGAGAGCATGGCCGCCGACTTCGACCCGGACGACTTCGAGGACCGCTACGCCGTGGCCGTGCGCGAGCTGGTCGAGGCCAAGCTCGAGGGCGCGGAGCCGGCCCCCGTCGAGGTCGAGGAGGCCGACACCGGCGAGGTCGTCGACCTGCTCTCGGCGCTGCAGGCCAGCGTCGACCGGGCCCGCGCCAACCGCGGCGAGGAAGCCCCCGCGAAGAAGGCCCCGGCGAAGAAGGCCGCAGCGAAGAAGACGGCGAAGAAGGCGGCGACGAAGGCGGCGACGAAGACCACCGCCAAGAAGACGGCGGCCAAGAAGTCCGCCTAACCCTCATACTCCCGTTGGCCACCGCCCAACGGGTCGCGGACGCCCCTTAACGGTGGACAACGGGAGCATCAGCGGTTGTCCACAGGGGCTCGACGCCCAGTTGGTCGATTTCAGCCATCCTGGCCGGCATGTCGAACGGTCCACCCCGTACTCGATCGGAGCATCTGCGCGATCCGCGGCTGCCATCCGTGTTCAGTCGTGCGGAGGCGCGTGAGGCGGGCATGTCCGATCGCCAGATCGACCGGCGACTCGCCGCCGGCGTGTGGAAGCGATTGCGCCGGGGTTGTTTCGAGCTCAACGCCGCGCCCGCGTCATCCGAACCTGCTCGCGCGCAAGATGACTCGGCCAAAGCCTCACTCGTCGCCACGGCCATGGCCTTGAAGGACCGCGAGGTCGCGGTAAGCCATCAGAGCGCCGCCCTGCTCTACGGCCTGCCCAACCCTCTAGGTGGCCGTCCCACGCCCACCTTCACCGGCGGCGACGGACCGGTTCGCCTGCGGACGGGCGCACATGTGCTGGTCGCCCCGTTGCCGGCCGTGGATCGGACGACGACAGCGGACGGTTTCGCGATCACGACCCCGGAACGCACGGTCGCCGATTGCCTGCGCGTGTCACCCCCGGCCGACGGTCTGGCGATTGCGGACGCCGCGCTGCGTCGTGGGATTCGACGCGAAGGACTTCTTCAAGTCCTGGACCGTCAGAAGGGTTGGCCGGGAATCGTTCTCGCCCGGAGACTGGCGCAGCTGGCCGATCCTCGGCGGGAGACACCACTCGAATCCTGGTCAGCCTGGACCTTCGACCAGGGCGCCGTGCCCAGACCGATCTGGCAGGCGGAGATCTACGGCTGGGACGGCGAGTTCTGCGGGCGGGTCGACTGCTGGTGGCAGGCCGGCCTGGTCGGTGAGGCCGACGGGCGCGCCAAGTACCTGTTGGCCGCCGCCGAACGAGGTGGGGCCGATGCGAAACGCCTGGGCCAGGTGTTGGACCTGGAACGCCGACGCGAGCAGAAGATCCGGTGGACGCGGGCGGACGTGGTCCGGTGGGGGCCCTGGCAGGTCCGAGGACACGCCTCGGGCGAACTCGCCAGCGAGGTGATCGGCCGGCTGGCGGAAGCCTCCCTGGCCCGACGCTTCCGCGGAACGATCGTCGTCCCGCCGCTCCCGCTCCCGCAAACCACGGTTAAGGCCGGTCCCTTGCTGCTCAAGCGGTAGCCGGCGGGAGTATGAGCGTTAGAGGAGCGAGTGCCGGACCACCGTCTGGTCGCGGGCCGGGCCCACGCCGATCGCGCTGATCCGGGCGCCCGAGATCTCCTCCAGGGCCAACACGTACGACTGGGCGTTCTTCGGCAGGTCGTCGAACCCGCGCACCCCCGAGAGGTCCTCGGTCCAGCCGTCGAAGTACTCGTACACCGGGCGCGCATGGTGGAAACCGGTCTGCGTCAAGGGCATCTCGTCGACCCGCTCGCCGTCGACCTCGTAGGCCACGCACACCGGGATGCGCTCGATGCCGGTCAGCACGTCGAGCTTGGTCAGCACGAAGTCGGTCACGCCGTTGATGCGGGCGGCGTAGCGGGCCACGGGTGCGTCGTACCAGCCGCAGCGGCGCGGACGGCCCGTGGTCGTGCCGAACTCACCCCCCACGGAGCGCAGCCGGTCGCCCCACTCGTCGTGCAGCTCGGTCGGGAACGGGCCCTCGCCGACCCGGGTCGCGTACGCCTTGACGACCGCGACGACGCGGTCGATGCGGGTCGGCGGCACCCCGGAGCCGGTGCAGGCGCCACCGGCCGTCGCGTTCGACGACGTGACGAACGGGTAGGTGCCGTGGTCGACGTCCAACAGGGTGGCCTGGCCACCCTCGAACAACACCGTCTCGCCGCGGTCGAGCGCGCGGCCCAGCTCCAGTGCCACGTCGGCCACCATGGGCCGCAGCCGCTCCGCGTGGGCCAGCAGCTCGTCGACGACCTCGTCGACCGTGCTGGCCCGGCGGTTGTACACCTTCACCAGCAGCTGGTTCTTCTGCTCCAGCGCGCCTTCGACCTTCTGCCGCAGGATGTTCTCGTCGAACAGGTCCTGGACGCGGATGCCGACCCGGTTCATCTTGTCCGCGTAGGTCGGGCCGATGCCGCGCCCCGTCGTGCCGATCCGGCGCGACCCCAGGAACCGCTCGATCACCCGGTCGAGCGTGCGGTTGTACGGGGCCACGACGTGCGCGTTGGCGCTGACCAGCAGCTTCGAGCAGTCGATCCCGCGGGCGGTGAGCCCGTCGATCTCCTGGAACAGGACCGACAGGTCGACCACGACGCCGTTGCCGATGACCGGGGTGCAGCCGGGCGTGAGGATGCCCGAGGGCAACAGGTGGAGGGCGTACTTCTCACCGTCGACCACGACGGTGTGCCCGGCGTTGTTGCCGCCGTTGTACTTGACGACGTACTCGACGTCCTTGCCCAGGGCGTCGGTCGCCTTGCCCTTGCCCTCGTCGCCCCACTGGGCACCGACCAGCACGATCGCGGGCATGCGTGTGCCACCTGCTTTCCCGACGATCCGATGACGTGCGAGAGCCAGCCTACCTGGCCAGATGCTCGACGAGCGCCGCGCCCAGCGAGTTCCCCGACATCCAGGCCTGCTCCACCCGGGAGCGCGGGCCCCAGGCGTCCCCGCACACCCCGACGGCCAGCCCGGCGCCCGTGGCGGCCAGCGCGAACGGCTTCGCATGGGGGTGCCGGGCCGAGGCCAGCGACCACCGGTGCACGCGCGTCCACTCCGGTTCGGGCATCGGTCCCGCCCCCAGCACGCCCGGCAGCGCGGCGAGCATCTGTCGCCCCGCCGCCTCGACGTCGTCCAGGTGCGCGGCCGCGAAGTCAGCCGTGCTGTGCACGACCAGGACCGGCGCCGAGTCACCGCGGCTGCGCCCGTCGTCCGACACCCAGGCCAGGCTCGGCGAGCCGTCGACGAACGCCCCGTCGAAGGCCGGCCACCAGCGCTCCCGCCACGCACCCCAGGCGGCGAGCACCGGCGTCCAGCCCTGCTCGGCCACGCCCAGTTCCGTGGCCAGCTCGGCGGGCAGCAGCCGGGCGGCCTGCGGGTCGGGCATGGCCAGGACGACGGCCGCGGCGTCCCCGAGATCCGGCGGAGCGTCGCCGACGTGCGGGACGCCGTCCGTCCCGAGCGTCACCGCGCCCACCTCGACCCGCAGCCGGACGTCGAGCCCGCGGGCCAGGTCGTCGACCAGGATCCGCTGCCCGTACGGCGAGGACCACCGGTCGGGGCTGGTGGTCGAGCCGATCCGCCCGTCGGGGCTGCACAGGATGAAGGTGTCGGTCCACGGCCGGGCCAGGCCGCGACGCCGCCACGACTCGACCACCTCGCCGAAGTCGTTCTCGCGCACCGTGAAGTACGGCGCGCCGACGTCGACCGGGTGCGACCCGGAGGTCAGGTGCTCGGTGCGCACCGCCATCCGACCACCCAGCCGGTGGCTGCGTTCGAGGACGACCACCCGGTGCCCCGCGTCGTGCAGCCGCCGCGCACACGCGACCCCGGAGATCCCGCCCCCGACGACGATGACGGCCTTCCCGGCCGCTGTGCCCACCATGCCCTCAGGCCTCGGTGGGCGGCACCGCCCAGACCTCGATCTTCTGCTCCGCCGCGGCCACCGGGTCGCAGTCGGTCACGAAGGCCGCGATGCGCCGCACCTCGACCTCCTCACCGATGCCCGCCGCCGCCCGGCCGAGCGCCGCGAGCGCCCGCAGGAACCCGCGGTTCGGCTCGTGCGACCACGGCACCGGGCCCTGACCGCGCCAGCCGGCCCGGCGTAGCGCGTCCAGACCCCGGTGGTACCCGGTACGCGCGTAGGCGTACCCCTCGACCGTGCGCCCGGCGTCCAGCGCGGCCTCGGCGAGCACCGCCCACGGTAGGCAGGCGGCCGGGTCGGTGGCGACGACCTGCTCGGGCGGGGTCCCGGACTCCAGAGCCTGGCGGACGACGGCGTCGTCCGGCAGCAGGGTCGGGGCCGGCCCGAGCAGGTTCTCCGGCGGCGTCATCGGGCGGCCGTCACTTGATCGCGGTGCCGGCGCTGCGCAGCTGCTGGCACGCCTCGACGACGCGGGCGGCCAGGCCGGCCTCCGCCTTCTTGCCCCAGGCGCGCGGGTCGTAGGCCTTCTTGTTGCCGACCTCACCGTCGATCTTCAGCACGCCGTCGTAGTTGGTGAACATGTGGTCGACGACCGGCCGGGTGAAGGCGTACTGGGTGTCGGTGTCGATGTTCATCTTGATCACGCCGAAGTCGACCGCCGCCGAGATCTCCTCGGGCAACGAGCCGGACCCGCCGTGGAAGACCAGGTCGAACGGCTTGTCCTGGCCGTACTGGGCACCGACCGCGTCCTGGATCTCCTTGAGGATCTCGGGGCGCAGCTTCACGTTGCCGGGCTTGTAGACGCCGTGCACGTTGCCGAAGGTGAGAGCCGTCATGTACCGGCCCTTCTCGCCGACGCCGAGCGCCGCGGCGGTCTTCAGGCCGTCCTCGACCGTCGTGTAGAGCTGGTCGTTGATCTCGTTCGCGACGCCGTCCTCCTCGCCACCCACGACGCCGATCTCGACCTCGAGGATGATCTTGGCGGCCGCGGCGCGGGCCAGCAGTTCCTGGGCGATCTCGAGGTTCTCGTCGAGCGGGACCGCCGAGCCGTCCCACATGTGGGACTGGAACAGCGGGTTCTCGCCGCGCGCGACCCGCTCCTCGGAGATGGCCAGCAGCGGCCGGACGAAGCCGTCGAGCTTGTCCTTCGGGCAGTGGTCGGTGTGCAGGGCGATGTTGATGCCGTAGTTCTTGGCCACCTCGTGCGCGTAGGCGGCCAGCGCCACCGCACCGGTGACCATGTTCTTCACGGTCGGCCCGGACAGGTACTCGCCACCACCGGTGGAGACCTGCACGATGCCGTCGCTGCCGGCCTCGGCGAAGCCCTGGATCGCGGCGTTCAGGGTCTGCGACGACGTGACGTTGATCGCCGGGTAGGCGAACGACCCCGCCTTGGCGCGGTCGATCATCTCGGCGTAGACCTCGGGCGTTGCGATCGGCATGGCTCTTCTCCTGGGGCGCGGACCGGTCCTCGCAGGCTCCTTACCCGGAACCTGCGAGGCCGATCCTTGCACGTCCGGATGCTGTACGTACCTCCGGACAGGTGTGACTCAGCAGCCCAGGGCGTCCCGGTAGGCGGACTCGACCGTCGGGCCGTCCGGGCCTCCGTACAGGACGTGGCTGCCGTTCACCGCGTCGGCCAGCTCCCAGAGCACCTCGGGGTAGTCGCCGTCGGGGTTCATCTTCAGCAGCACGGACCAGTCGTGGCTGCTCGCCAGCGCCTGCGCGGCCTGCTTCCGCTCGGCCTTGTCGCCGTCCCGGCCGGCGTCGATCCAGTCCTTGATCCATCCGCAGGCGACCTGACCGGCCACGTGGGCGCCGAACTGGTAGTAGTCGCGGTCGTAGCCCTCGGCCAGCTTCTTCGCGGTCAGCCCCTTCGGCAGGGGCACGCCGATCAGCATCTGCTGCGCGGTCTCGACCTCCGCGCCCGGGGTGACGAAGTCGTCGGGCAACTGCTTCTCCCACGTCGTCCGGTCGGCATACTTCAGCGCGGCGAGGATGTCGAGGGCGTCGGCCCGGCTCGCCCCTTCGACGTCGATGTACATGAACAGGCCCTGGACGGGCGGCAGGATCAGCTCGTACCGCTCGTTCTCCCCGTAGGTGTAGAGCGGCCCCTCCTGGCCGAGCGCGCTCGCCGTGGACGTCTCCATGTCGCCGGCCTCGCGGTCGTCGACGTAGCCCTGGTGGTCCTTGGCCGGGCCGCGGTTGATCTCCACGGACTGGGACCCCTTGGCGTACCGGGTGTCCTGGTAGCCGTTGCTCTCGCTGCGCATCGTGGTCCGCCACCCGGGTAGGTCGACGACGACGTAGTCACCCCCGAGCTCACCGGCCCCCGGGACGACGCTCGCCGGCTGGTCGCGGCCGGCCCACCAGGTGGGCACGGCGACCGCGGCCACTACCGCGGCGGCGGCGGCCAGCACGACGAGCGTCCGCCGGCGACGACCCACCACGGCGGTAACCACCTGCTCGGTGTCGAATTCCGTTTCAGCCAGGTCGTTCTCGGTGGCCGGCAACTTCATGATCCCCTCCATCAACTGGTGCTCGACCATCCGGAGGTCGCCGAGATCATCCGTCGCCTGACGGGGCTGCGCGGCGCGCAACAGAGCGTCGAGCCGGTCGTCGTTCATGAGACCTCCTTCGGGTCTCGCAGGTGCGTGACGGAGCGTTCATGTCCGGTCGGGGGGGCTCCGTTACCGGTTGCGGGAGAATCGAGTTCGGCGCGCAGTCGGGCGCGCGCCCGGGACAGTCGGGTGCGTACGACCCCCGGCTCGAGACCGAGCACCGCCGCGATCTCGCGGGGCTCGAGTTCTTCCCAGGCGCTGAGCGTGAGCAACTCGCGGTCGTCGTCCGACAGCCGCGCCAGCGCCGTCCGGACCTCCAGGACCCCGACCGCCTCGGCCGGGTCGCCCGCCCGGGCCGCGCTCGCGGCCCGGTGCTCGAGGGCCTGCCGGAGCCGGTCGGCCAGCCGTTCGCGGCGGGCCTCACCGCGGGCCCGGTTGGCCAGCACGTTGCGCGCGACGCCGTACAGCCACAGCCGGGCCTCGTTCCCCGGGGGGACGTCGCCGATCCGCCGCCAGGCGGTCAGGAACACCTCGGCGACGACGTCGGCCGCATCCTCCGGCGACGGCACCCTGCGCAGGGCGTACCGCAGGAGCGGCTCGACGTCCGCCGTGTACAACCGCCGGAACTCCTCGGCCGGCGACTCCCCTCCTGGCCCGCTCACGTCACCCCCATGTCCGGCCTCCCGCGCATCGTTACACCCCTCCCTTCGTCGTGATCATGCAGAAACGCCCCCTGGCGCACGACGACCGAGGGGCGTCAGACCTCGGAGGGGCGTTTCTGCATGATCACGACCGGAGCGGGGGCTGTCCGGACCAGGCGTCCTGCGGGCCGCGTGCCAGGCTGGGGGTCATGAGCACGCGCGAGATCCGTTGCTGGCTGACCGACATGGACGGCGTCCTGGTGCACGAGGGCCAAGCGCTGCCCGGGGCCGCCGAGTTCCTGGCCCGGCTGAAGGAGAAGGGCCGACCGTTCCTGGTCCTGACCAACAACTCGATCTTCACGGCGCGCGACCTGCGGGCCCGGCTCGCGTCGTCCGGGCTGGACATCCCGGAGGAGGCGATCTGGACGTCGGCCCTGGCCACCGCCCAGTTCCTGGCCGACCAGACGGACGAGCAGGCCACCGGGACGGCCTACGCGATCGGCGAGGCCGGGCTGACCACGGCCCTGCACGAGGTCGGGTACGTGCTGAGCGACACCAACCCGGACTTCGTGGTGCTCGGCGAGACCCGGACCTACTCGTTCGAGGCCATCACCAAGGCGATCCGGCTGATCGAGGGCGGCGCCCGGTTCATCGCCACCAACCCCGACCCGACCGGCCCCTCGGCCGAGGGCCCGCTGCCCGCGTGCGGGGCGGTCGCGGCCCTGATCGAACGGGCCACCGGCCGGGAGCCGTACTTCGTGGGGAAGCCGAACCCGATGATGTTCCGGTCCGCGCTGAACAAGATCGACGCGCACTCCGAGACGACCGCGATGATCGGCGACCGGATGGACACCGACGTCGTGGCCGGGATCGAGGCCGGGTTGGAGACCTACCTGGTGCTGACCGGAGTGATGACCCGCGCGGGCATCGGCCGGTACCCGTTCCGCCCCTCGCACGTGGTCGACTCGATCGCCGACCTCGTCGAACTCGTCTAGAGGAGCTGGTCTTTCGCTGCCGCCGCGACGGCGGCCGCGACCAGGTCGAGCGCCGGGGTGCGCAGCTTGGGCTGCTGCCAGTACAGCGGGACGTCGATCGCGGCCTGCTCGTCGAGCCGCACCAGGGCGCCGGGCACGGTGTCCTGCAGATCGGGCAGCATGCCCCAGCCGAGGCCCAGTCGCAGAGCCTCGGCGAAGTCCCACGAGCCGGGGACGTAGTGCTCGGGCGGCGTCGCGGCTGGGCCGGAAACCGAACGTAGATAACGGTTCTGGAGATCATCCTTGCGGTCGAAGTGGACGACGGGCGCCCGGGCCAACGAGGGGGCGTCCACCCCGTCGGGGAACCAACGGGCGACGAACGCGGGCGCGGCCCGGGGGCGGTAACGCATCCGGCCGAGCAGGGTGCTGGTGCAGCCGGGAACGGGTTCGGCCTGCGAGGTGACGGCGGCCGTGGCCGTCCCGTCGCGCAGCAGCTGGGCGCTGTGCGCCTGGTCCTCCCGGCGCAGCTCGAGCAGGACCCGATCGCCGAGGGCGGCCAGCGCCGGGAGCATCCAGGTGGCCAGCGAGTCCGCGTTGGCGACCACCACCAGGGGCACGGCCAGCGGGCCGGCGCCGGTGTCGGCGGCCAGCCCGGCGGCGGTGTCGGCGATCAGCACGTCGAGCTCGCGGGCCAGGCGGAGGACGGCGGCGCCCGACTCGGTGACCCGGGCCGGCTTGGTCCGCAGCAACAACACCCGGCCCACGGCCGTCTCGAGCGCCTTGATCCGCTGGCTGACCGCCGAAGGGGTGACCCGCAGCGAACGGGCCGCGGCGTCGAACGTGCCCTCGTCGACCACCGCGGCCAGGGCCCGGAGCTGGTCGAGCTGCAGATCCATGTTCAGAAATGCTAATGGTTCTTCACAATCATTAGCTGGACTGCTCGTCCCGCATGGCTGGATGGTGGCGGCCATGGAACTCTCGTCAGCCACGGCCGGGTTCGGCCTCGGTGCCTCGCTGATCCTGGCCATCGGCGCCCAGAACGCCTACGTCCTGCGCCAGGGCCTGCGCCGCGAGCACGTGCTGACCGTGGTGGGGATCTGCGCGGCCAGCGATGCCTTGCTGATCGCACTGGGTATCGCGGGGATGGGCGCGTTGGTCACGTCGCTGCCGGGGTTGATGACGGCCATCCGGTGGGTCGGCGCGGCCTTCCTGACCGGCTACGGGCTGCTGGCCCTGCGTCGCGCCGTCCGCCCGGACGCCCTGGTCGCGGACGACGCGGCGCACGGCAGCGCGTGGGCGGCGGTCGCGGGCACGACGGTGGCCCTGACCTGGCTCAACCCGCACGTGTACCTCGACACCGTCGTCCTGCTCGGATCGGTGGCCCGCTCGCACGGCGACCCGTTCGCGTTCGGGGTCGGCGCGGCGTGCGCCAGCCTGGTCTGGTTCACCGGGCTGGGTTTCGGCGCCCGCCTACTGCGCCCGCTGTTCGCCCGGCCCGCCGCGTGGCGGGTGCTCGACGTCGTGGTGGCCGCTGTGATGCTCACCCTCGCGGTGGGTCTGCTGGTGTGAGCCCGGTGGCCGGGTTCCCTCCGCCCGGCCACCGGGAGCCTTCACTCCCCCAGCCGGCGGACCGGCACCAGCCGCGACCGCACGGTGACGAACCCGAGAACCACAGCCAGCAGGGGAATTCCGAGGCCGAGGGCGGCGGCCTGGTCCCAGGGGATCCGTAACCGCCACAGGTCCGGGTCCTGCCAGTTAGCGTTGGCGGTCGCCTGGAGCCGGACCAGCACCCACGCGCCGGCCGTCCCGGAGACCAGCCCGAGCAGCGCCCCGGGGACGGTGATCGCGGAGGCCTGCGCCGCCCCGAGCCGCCGGCGGGTCGCCGGAGCCGCCCCGACCGAGGCCAGAGTGCCCAGGTCGGCACGGCTCTCGGCGGCCGCGAGGCCGACCGCGGTGAACGTCCCGATCAGGGCCACCAGGGCCGCGGCCGCCACGATGCAGAGGTAGATCCAAGCGTCCGGGGCCCGGTACCCCCGCTCGACGCCGACGTAACTGTCGGGATCGAACTGCTCCACGACGAACCGCACCCGCCCCGCCTGCGCGGGCGTGATCGGCTCGCGGGCGGTGACCGCCAGACCGGTCGGTTCCAGCCGGACGCCCAGTCGGTGCGCGACGGCCGTGGGCACCAGCGCGGCCTGCAACGGGTCACGGGCCCGCACCAGGACGGCGGGCACGTCGACCCGACGGCCGCCCTGGGCGTACTCGTCCTGCCCGACGGTGAGCGCCGCGCGCCCGTTGTGGACGTAGGCGGCGTCGAAGGCCACCACCCGCCCGGCGGCCAGGGCGGCCTGCACGGCGCCGGACCGGTCGGGCACGAGAACCGGGGCCGCCGACGGGTCCACGACCACCGGCTCGTACCCACCGATGCCGCACCCCAGCAGCGTCGCGGGCCGGTCCGGCCCCGAGCACTCCCCCCAGATTCCCAGATCACCGTCCGTCGGCCGGCTCTGCACGGCCGTGGCGGCGCCTGGCAACACCTCGCCGACGACCTTCTGCACCCGCTGCACACTCGCCGCCCGCTCGGCGTCCGTACGCCCGGGCGAGGTGATGCCGACGGACATCGAGCCGACCGGGATGCTCGAGGTGAAGGTGGCGTGGGACACCTCGGCGGAACTGTGGGCGAACACCAGGGCCGTCATCCCGCCGGCCACCGCGGCCAACACGGCGGCGAGCGCCGGGGCCGTACGCGACCGCTGCCGAGCGGCGTCGCGGAAGGCGAAGCGGGCGACGAACGACGCGCGGGCGGCGGCCCGCGCGGCCAGGCCGACGACGGCCGAGGAACCCAGCACCAGGCCGACCTCGGCCAGACCCAGACCGAGGACGGCCGTGAACTGCTGCCCCCACCCGGCGCCCGCCCAGGCCACCGAGAGACCACCGGCTACCAGGACGATTCCGAGCAACGGCACCCGTAGCCGCGGCGCGGTCATCGGACGCCGTCCGGTGAGCGCGGCGGTCACGTCGAGGCGCCCGACCCGCCGGGCCGGGAGCAGGGCGGCGAGCGTGGCCGTCCCGGTCCCGACCAGGACCAGGCCGAGCAGGTCGAGCGGGTGCACGTCGAGGCGGGGGATCGGCAGCTCGTACACGGCCCGCAGCACCGGGATCAGAGCGGCCGCCACCGCGACCCCGAGCGTCGCCGCCAGCGCGGAGGAGACCAGACCGACGACGGCGCTGCCGCACAGCACCACGGCGCGCAGGTGCCGGGGTTGCCCCCCGGAGGCCGCCACGATGGCCAGGGCCCGCTCGTTGCGCCTGGTCCCGACCGCGATGGCCGGACCGGCCATGAGCGCTATCTGGAGCAGCACCAAGCCCACGACCACCGCGGTGGTCCCGACGACCTCCCCGTCGACGATCGTGGGGTCGTGGAAATCGGCCGCCGCGGGCGGACGAGCCACCACGGCCCGACTCAGCACCGCGCCGCCGAAGGCGTTGATCTGCTGTACCTGCGCCCAGGTGACCGGCGTCGGACCGGTCACGAACCAGTTCAGGTCGACGGGCACATCGCCTTCCCGGTCGGCCGCGAAGGTCGAGCGCGGCAGCGTCGACCCGGGACGCGCCACGACCTCGGCCACCCCCAGCTCGGGCAGGCCACCGACCGTGCCCACGACCGTGACGACGCGATTGCCACCCGAGGCGTCGGGCACAGTCAACCGGTCACCGATCGACACGTGCTCCTGTCGGGCCAGCCACCGGGAGACCACCACCTCATCGTCCGTGGTCGGCGCCCGGCCGGTCAGCTGCTCGAGCGGACTGGCAGAACCCATTGCTGCGTAGTCGAACTCGGATACCTCGGCCATGAGTGTCCGGTCGCCCAGGCTGACGCGGGAGTCGCCCCACGCGCGGGCCCTCAGATGCAGCGCGGAACCGGGCAGGACTGCGGCCAGGCGGCGCTGGAACTCGTCGATGTCGAGCGTCCGGTCGTCGGAGGTCGAGCCGGAGGACGTCAGGTCGAAGTTCTGCTCGACGGGCCCTCCGTACGGCGAGGCCTCGACCAGAGCCTGGGCGCCCGGCCCGAGCTGCAGCGCGACCCGGTCCTGAGGGTCGGCCTGACCGGAGCGCAACAACACCCCCACCGTGGAGGCGGCGAGCACCGGCAGCGCCACCATCAGCGCGATCAGGGTGCTGCGCCCCTTGTTCCGCCAGGCGTCCCGGCGAGCGATCCGCAGCGCGGCCCGCCACGCCGTCCAGCGGGCCCTCATCGCTCGACCACCGCGCCGTCGCGCAGGAACACGACGCGGTCGGCCCAGGCGGCGTGCTGCGCGTCGTGCGTGACCATCAGCGCCGCGGCGCCCGAATCCACCCGGGCCCGAAGCAGTTTCATGATGGACTCGCCGGTGATCGAGTCGAGCGCCCCGGTCGGCTCGTCGGCCAGCACCAGGCGGCGGGGGCCGACCAGGGCCCGGGCGATGGCGACCCGCTGCTGCTGACCGCCGGACAGCTCGTCCGGGAACCGGTCGGCGACGTCGGACAGGTCGACGTCGGCCAACGCGGCCTCCGCCTCCCGCCGGGCCTGCCGGACCCGGACGCCGTCGAGTTCCCGCGGCAGCATGACGTTCTCGACCGCGGTCAGCGCCGGCACCAGGTTCAGGTCCTGGAACACGTAACCGACGCTGCGCCGCCGCAGGGCGGCGCGGGCCTTCACCGAGAGCCCGCTGAGGCTCACGCCGTCCAGCAGCACCTCCCCCTCGGTCGGGGTGTCGAGCCCCCCGGCCAGGTGCAGCAGGGTCGACTTGCCGGAGCCGGACGGCCCCATCACGGCGACCAGTTCGCCCGGCGCGACGCTCAGGTCGACCCCGCGCAGCGCGTGCACCGGGACGGGGCCGTCGGCGTTGTGCACCCGCCCGGCCGCCACCATGCTCAGCAATGGACCGCTCATCGTCTGGGTGCCCCCGTCGTGGTCGTGGCGAGCCGTTGCTCGCAGTGGTCGAGCCAACGGATCTCCGCTTCCGCGGAGAAGATCAGGTTGTCGAGCACGAGCAGCCGGGCCAGCTCGCCGTCGCGAGGCGGGTCGGCGAGGGCGGCCTTCTCCCGGGTCCAGGCCTGGAGCGCGGTCAGCACCTCGGAGCGCTGCACCTGGATCACGGCGGCGACGTCGACGCCGGGCGCGGTCAGGGCGAGCGCGAGCTTGATGGCCATCTCGTCGCGGGCCGGGGTCGACCGGTCCACCGGCGTGCGCCACCACCGGGTGACCTCGTCGCGCCCGGCATCGGTGACCCGGTAGACCACCGACCCGTCGTCCCTCTTGCCGACCTCGACCGCCAACCCGTCGCGGACCAGCCGGTTCAGGGTCGTGTAGACCTGCCCGATGTTGACCGGCCAGGTGCCGGCCGTGCGGGCCTCGAAGTCCTGCCGCAGCTGGTAGCCATGACGGTCGCCCTCGACGAGCAGGGTGAGCAGGCTCTGCCGGATCGACACGCTCCCACCCCTTACATACTCGGTATGCTCGGCGAGCAAGCTATACCGGGTATGCAGCGCTTGGCAAGTAGTGATCGTCTACTGATAACTGATATGTTCTCTCAGTGAATGGTTGGGAGCTGCGCGAGCGCCGACGCGCTGCCGGGCTCACTGCTGCCCAGGTGGCACGCGCCGCAGGGACGGCCGAGACGAATGTCGCCGCCTACGAGCGCGGGATCAAGAGGCCTTCGAGTCGCACCCTGTCCCGCCTGGTCGCCGTCATCGACAGCACTGCCGCAGGCGAGGTGCACGCCCATGACCTGCTCACCGTCCCGGCGGCGGCGGCGGCGATTCGCCGCGGACTCCGGGCGACCTGGAGCACTGCCGATCTGCTGAGACTCGTCCGGCAGATGCGCTCCGACTTCGGTCAGACGACGACCATGGCGGATCGGAGCGCCTTCCTCGCCGAACCGTCGACGACCGGTGATCAGCGCTGGGATGCCATGCTCGCCGGCAACGCCGAGGACCTGGCGCTTAGCGCGGGCCTGACCCCGCCGGGCTGGACCGCCGGCCATGGCCTGCCCACCTTCTGGTTCGTCGGGTCGACGCCGAGCCTCGGGGCCTACGCCTTCGCGCGTTCACCCTTCTCACTCCAGATCCGGGGCGTGATGGTCGACCCCGGTGACCTGGAGGCGGTGTGAGCGACCCACTCATCGGTGCCGACCGGATCCGCTCGCTGCTCGTCGAACTCGGTGAGCGACTCGACGCCCGCGGCCTGGAGGCGCGCCTCTTCCTCGTCGGCGGCGCCGCGATGGCGCTCGCCTACAGCCGTGATCGCGTGACCCGCGACCTGGACGCGGTCTTCGAGCCCAAGCGCGAGATCTACGACGAGGCCGAGCGCATGGCGCAAGAGCACCGCCTGCCGGACAACTGGCTGAACGACGCCGTCAAAGGCCTTCTGCCACCCAACGTTCCACCCACCGAGGGCAGCGCGAGCTTCGGTACCCGCGGCCTGCACGTCGGAGTGGCCTCAGCGGAGTACCTGTTCGTCATGAAGGCGGTCGCCGCCCGGCACGAGACCGACGGCGCCGATCTCCAACTGCTGGCCGACGTCCTAGGCATCACCTCGACGGAGGCCGCCCTCGACCTGGTCGAGAGGTACTACGGCAGCGCTCGCGTACCGCCCAAGACCCAGATCCTCCTGGAGGACCTGCTCGGCGGCTGAGGCCCGGCGACGGCGTCGGTCAGGCGTGGGCCCGGACCCAGGCGTGCATCGCGATCGCCGCCGCGGCCCCGGCGTTGATCGAACGGGTCGAGCCGAACTGGGCGATCGACAGCACCACCGAGCACGCCTGGCGGACCGGCTCCGACAGACCCGGCCCCTCCTGACCGAAGACCATCACGCACTCGCGGGGCAGGTCGTAGGTCTCCAACGGCAGGGACCCGGGCAGGTTGTCGACGCCCACGAGCGGCACCCCGGCCGCACCCGCCCACTCGACGAGCGCGGCGGCGTCCGGGTGGTGCTGCACGTGGAGGTAGCGGTCGGTGACCATCGCGCCCCGCCGGTTCCACCGGCGGCGGCCGACCACGTGGACGCCGGCCACGTTGAAGGCGTTGGCCGTGCGCACCACCGACCCGATGTTCAGGTCGTGCTCCCAGTTCTCGATCGCCACGTGCAACGGGTGCCGACGCGTGTCGAGATCGGCGACGATCGCCTCCACCCGCCAGTACCGGTACCGGTCGACGACGTTGCGCCGGTCGCCCTCGCGCAGCAGGTCCGGGTCGTAGCGGGGGTCGTCGGGCCAGGGGCCCGGCCACGGGCCGACGCCGACCACCGGCTCCACCCGGGTGCCCCCTTTCACACGACTCTCATACTTCTCGCAGGAAGGGCAGCCTAGGCTGGCCCTCGTGCTGACCTCGACGCTGGCCTCCGCCGCGCCCCTGGCCCTCGGCCCCGAATGGCTGAGCCCCGACACGATGCTCCACAACCTGGGCGGGTGGGCCCTCGCCGGCGCCGCCGCCGTGATCTTCGCGGAGTGCGGGCTGCTGCTCGGCTTCTTCCTGCCCGGCGACTCGCTGCTGTTCACCGTGGGCCTCTTCATCGGCTCGGGCGACATCACCACGCCGCTCTGGCTGGCCTGCCTGGTGCTGTTCGCGGCCGCCTTCGTGGGCAACGTGGTCGGCTACGAGATCGGCCGGTTCAGCGGGCCACGCATCTTCAACCGCGGCGACTCCCGGCTGTTCAAGCAGGAGTACGTCGACAAGACGATGGCGTTCTTCGAGAAGTACGGCGCGCGGGCCATCGTCATGGCCCGCTTCGTGCCGATCGTGCGCACGTTCATCACCGTCACCGCCGGCGTCGGCAAGATGGACCGGCGCGTCTACCTCACCTACTCGGCGATCGGCGCGGCCCTCTGGGCGGTCGGCGTCACGTTGCTCGGGCACTGGCTCGGCAAGTACGAGTTCGTGCACAAGAACATCGAGACGATGCTGATCCTCGTCGTGCTGGTCTCGGTCATCCCGATGATCGTCGAGTACTGGCGGCACCGTCGGGCCGTGGTCAGGCTCGCCAAGGAGGCCGGTGGGGACCCGGGCAAGGAGACCAAGGGCGGCGGCCGGCACGCCGCGGTGTGAGGTCGTTCGTGATCATGCAGAAAGGCCCCCTGCCCGAGCCGTGCGCCTGAGGGTGCACCAGCCGAGCAGGGGGCCTTTCTGCATGATCACGAACCGGGAGGATTGTTGCCGAAGCTGATCGTCGGGGCGGCGCGCACGGCCGGGTCGTCGGCCTCGAAGTACTCGGCGCGGGACACGTTGAACAGGCCCGCGATGATGTTCGACGGGATGGTCTCGACCTTGGTGTTCAGCTCGCGGACCGTCGCGTTGTAGTAGCGGCGGCCGTTGGCGATGCGGTCCTCCGTCTGGGACAGCTCGTTCTGCAGGGCCAGGAAGTTCTGGTTCGCCTTCAGGTCGGGGTAGGCCTCGGAGATGGCGAGCAGCCGACCCAGCGCCTGGGACAGCACGTTCTCCTGCGCGGCCTGCTCGGCCGGGCCCGCACCCGGCGCCACGGCGGCGGCCCGGGCCCGGGTGACGGCCTCGAGGGTCTCGCGCTCGTGCGAGGCGTACCCCTTGACGGTCTCGACCAGGTTCGGGATGAGGTCGTGCCGGCGGTTCAGCTCGACGTCGATCTGACGCCAGGCCTCCTGCACCAGGTTCCGGAGCTTGATCAGCCCGTTGTAGGACGTGACGACCCACAATCCGATCAGCACGACCAGGACGACGATGACGATCAACGCGATGACCACGCGCCGAACGTAGCAGCAGTTAGAACTGGGTCGGAAGGTTCAGGTCGGTCAACGAGTAGGCCCAGCGGTAGGGCAGGCCCACCGCCTCCACGGCCTCGGCCGCGCCGGTGCCGCGGTCGACGATGACGGCGACCCCCACCACCTCGGCCCCGGCCTCGCGCAACGCCTCGACGGCGGTCAGCACCGAACCGCCCGTGGTGGAGGTGTCCTCGACGGCCAGCACCCGTCGTCCGGCGACGTCGGGACCCTCGATCCGGCGCTGCAGGCCGTGCGCCTTGCCCTGCTTGCGGACGACGAAGGCGTCCAGCGAACCGCCCGACGCGTGCAGCATGGCCGCGGCCACCGGGTCGGCCCCCATGGTCAACCCGCCCACGGCGTCGAAGGACCAGTCGGCGACCAGGTCGAGCATCACGCGCCCGATCAGGGGGGCGGCCTCGCGGTGCAGTGAGACGCGGCGCAGGTCGACGTAGTAGTCGGCCTCGCGGCCACTGCTGAGGGTGACCCGCCCCGGGACGACGGCGAGCTCGCTGATCAGGCCCGACAACCGGGCCCGCGGGTCGGCTCCTGCGGAGGATCCGGCGGAGGATCCGGCGGAGGATCCGGCGGGGACTCCGTCGGAAGGGGTGCTCAGTACCTGCCCGGAGGCTGCTGCGTCGGCCACGCCTGCACCCTATCGACGTGCGGCGTGACGGTCGGCATGGCCGGTGCACCCACGGTCGGGCGGACCACCGGACGGGCGGGACCACCGGTCGGGCGGACCACCGGACGGGCGGGACCACCGGTCGGGGCCGCCGCGGGGGCGGGCGGGCGCTGGGCCACGGGCCAGCCGACCTTGCGGATCCGCTCCAGCAGTACCGGGACCTCCTCGACCGTGATCGGCCGGGAGAACAGGAAGCCCTGACCGATGCGGCAGCCCATCTCCAGCAGGATGCGCCGGGTCGCGGCGTCGCTGACCCCTTCGGCCACGACCTCCATGCCCAGGTTCGCCCCCAGGCCGAGGATCGAGGCCACGATGGCCTGGTCGCGCCCGGAACTGGACACCATCTCCACGAAGGACCGGTCGATCTTCACCTGGTCGACCGGCAGGCGGCTCAGGTAGGTCAACGACGAGTAGCCCGTCCCGAAGTCGTCGACCGACAGGTGGACGCCCATCGTGCGCAGCGCGGTCAGCACCTCCAGCGCGCGGGCCGGGTCGTCCATCACGCTGCCTTCCTTGATCTCCAGGCAGAGCAGCTCGGCCGGCACGCCGTGGCCGCGCAGGGCCCGCGCGATCTGGTCGGGCAGGGCCGAGTTGTTCAGCCAGCGGCTCTCCATGTTCACGCTGATCCGCAGCTCGGTGCCCTGTTCGGCCCAGTACCGGCAGGCGGCCAACGCGTGGTCGAGCACCCGCTGGGACAGCTGCAGCGTGAGCCCCGCGCGGTCGGCCGCGGCGAAGAACTCCTTGGGCGCGATGTCCCCCAGCACGGGGTGCCGCCAGCGGGCCAGGGCCTCCAGCGAGTGCACGTTGAGGGTGTGCAGGTCGACGATCGGCTGGACCAGGATCTCGATCTGGTCGTTCATCAGGGCCTCGCGCAGGTCCGTCGCGAGAGTCAGCACCTCGCTCGAACCGGGCGCGAACTCGGGCGAGTAGACGCGCGCGCCGCCCGCCCCGGACTTGGCCACGTACATCGCGACGTCGGCCATCCGCAACAGCTCGGCGCCCGTGCGCGCGTGCTGCGGGCCGAGTGCGATGCCGAGCGACCCGCCGACCCGCAGGCGGGTGCCGCCCAGCTCGATCGGCTCCTCGAAGCCGCCCATCACCAGATCGGCGATCTCGAGAGCGGCGGCCCGCCCGTCGACCCCGGTGGCCAGGACGGCGAACTCGTCACCACCCAGCCGGGCCACCGTGGCGCGTCCGGCCACGGCCTTCGCGAACCGCCCCGCGAGCACCTTCAGCAGCTCGTCGCCGGCCTGGTGCCCGAGGGTGTCGTTGATCGCCTTGAAGCCGTTGAAGTCGAGCACCATGACGGCGCAGGGCACCCCGGCCGCGAGGCCGGCCGCGGCCTCGTCGATCAGGGTCCGGAACCGCAGCCGGTTGGGCAGGCCGGTCAGTTCGTCGTGCCGGGCCTCGAAGTTCAGCTGCTCGATCAGCCGGCCGTTGCGCAGCGCCACGCCCGCGTGGTTGGCCACCGTCTCCAGCAGCCGCAGGTCGGGGCCGGTGAACCGGCCGTCGTCACCGACCCGGTCGCCGACCAGCAGGTGACCGGTCACCGGGCCGTCGATCCGGATGGGCACCACAGCCGCCTCGCGCAGCTTGCGGGCGATCAGGTACTCGCGCTCGGCCCGGCCGGTGCCGCGCACGACGCGGGGTTCGGGCGGCGGGAAGGGCAGCGTGCGGTGGTGGGCGCCGGGCTCGACCGGACCGTAGACCGGTTGTCCGGGCCGGACCGACCAGAGCTGGACGCCGGACTCCATGCCGGTGAGCATCACCTCGGCGTACTCGGCCCGCAGCAGCTTGGCCGACTCCTGCAGGACCGAGCGGACGACGTCCATCGACCCCTTGGTCACGGCGAGGCTGTCGGACAGCACGTAGAGCCGCTCCAGACTGGCGTGCCGCGAGGCGACCCGCGAGGACGCCCGGTAGATCAGCAGCACAACGGTCAGGAGGGCGGCGGCGGCGATCGCACCGCGGTCCCGGCCGAGGGCGTCCACCGCCCCGATGACGAGCAGCGCGCCGACCACGACGGCCGGCAGCACCTGGAGGAGGACCTGGCCGCTGTTCAGCCGGCTGGTCGACTCGTACCAGCCCTGGGTGCCGTGCAGCAGGAGGGCCTCGACGACGACGGCCAGCGCGGCGCACGCGGCGATGGTCGACATGGTGCCCAGGGCGGGGGTGGTGACCTGCCCGTCAGCGGAGAGGGCGTTGAGTGCGACGGCGGCCAGCGTGACGCCGAACAGGGCGGCAGCGGTCTGCAGCCAGGCCTTGATCAGTGGTTCGCGGCGCCAGAGCAGGGCGGGGACGGCCACCGAGACGACCCGGGCGACCAGCAGGGCCAGGGGGGCACCGGCCAGCAGGCCGATCATCACCGGCACGACGGTCAGGGTGAGGACGATCCTCGTGCGGCCCCGGCGCAGCGTCACCGGGCACGCGTCGGCGATCGCGAACAGCACCATCGGGATCAGCACGGTGGCGAGGGCCTCGACTCCCCCGCCGTGTCCGAGGGCGGCCAGCCGATCGGGGTCACCGGCGATGCCGAGGTGGGCGGCGAGCGCGGAGACGGCGGTCAACGCGGCGGACAGCGCGGAGACCTTGACGACCGCGGTCCGCTGCCAGGGGGTGACGGCGATCATCCGGTCTCACCCGCCGTCCGGGCAGCACGAAGAGCAGTCGTGACGACGGTGGTGGCGTCGCGCGGCTGCATCCCCTGGACCCTTCGCTTCGTAAAGTAATCGAGCATGCACTCGGAGCTACTAGTGCAGCGCAACGGGTGTTTCTTCGTCACGTACCGGGTGCCGAATGCACTCTCTCGGTGCCCGCGTCCCTCGATCGGCGCAAAGCAGGTCCCCCTTGAGGGTGGGGGGATCGTCCGGAGCGGCCCGGTTCGCCCGTGATCCGGGGCACGCGGCGTCGCCGCCCCCCGCCCGTCCGGCCGCACCGGTCCGGGTGATCGGGCCCGGCGCCGGTAACCTCCGGCGGGTGCGAATCGCCACCTGGAACGTCAATTCGGTACGAGCCAGGCACGACCGGGTGCTCGCCTGGCTGCGCCGCACCGACGTCGACGTGCTCGCGCTGCAGGAGACCAAGGCCCGCGACGCCCAGTTCCCGACCGCCTCCTTCGAGGAACTCGGCTACCAGGTCGCCCATCTGGGGCACTCGCAGTGGAACGGCGTGGCCCTGCTGTCGCGGGTCGGTCTGGACGACGTCCGCGCCGGTTTCGAGGGGATGCCCACCTGGGGCGACCCCCCGGTCGCCGAGGCCCGCGCCCTCTCGGCGGTGTGCGGCGGCGTCCGGGTCTGGAGCCTCTACGTGCCCAACGGGCGGACCCTCGACGACCCGCACCTGCAGTACAAGCTCGACTGGCTGGCCGCCCTGCGGGCCGCCGGGGCCGGCTGGCTGGCGGCCGACCCCGACGCCCAGGTCGCGCTGGTGGGGGACTGGAACATCGCCCCCCGCGACGAGGACGTCTGGGACATGCGCGCCTTCGCGGGCGCCACGCACGTCTCCGAGCCCGAGCGGGCGGCGTTCGCCGCCGTGGTCGACGCGGGGTTCGCGGACGTCGTCCGGCCGTTCACCCCGGCCCCCGGCAACTTCACGTACTGGGACTACACGCAGCTGCGGTTCCCGCGGCGCGAGGGCATGCGGATCGACTTCGTGCTCGCCTCCCCCGCCCTCGCCCGCCGGGTGAGGGGCGCGTCGATCGACCGGGAGGAGCGCAAGGGCAAGGGCGCCTCGGACCACGCCCCGGTCGTCGTCGAGCTGGATGACGCCGGAACAACTGGTTGAGCGGGGGCCCCTGGGACTGGTGAGCCGGTTGACCGGGTTGAGCCGGTTGACGGACTGACGGTGACCCGCCGCACGCCTATGCTTGCGGGTCGTGACTGCTCTTGGCCGACGCCGCCCCCTGCCCGCCCTGCTGCTCGCGCTCGGACTGGCGGTGGCGGGCCCGTCGGTCGCGCTCGCGACGCCCACCCCACGTACGCCGGCTCCGCTGCTGGCCTCCGCCGCCGGTGACGCGGTCCCCGGGCAGTACCTCGTCGTGCTCAAGGGGGACGGCGGGAGCGCCGGTTCGCAGCGGGTGGTCGCCGCCGCCGCCGCGCGCGGCCGCAACGCCGGGGCGACCGTGCGGCACCAGTTCCACTCGGCGCTGAACGCCTACTCGGCCGCGCTCAGCCCGGCCGAGCTCGACTCCGTGCGCCGCGACCCGGCCGTCGCCTACGTCCAGCCGAACTACCGGTACCGGGCGACCGGCACCTACACCGACGCGGAGAGCTGGGGGCTGGACCGGATCGACCAGCGGAGCCGGACGCTCGACGACACGTACTACTACACGAGCAACGGGGCCGGCGTGGACGCCTACGTCCTGGACACCGGGATCACCAACGGCCACCCCGACTTCGCCGGCCGGATCGGCAACGGCACCAACACCGTCGACGGCAGCGACACCGAGGACTGCGACGGGCACGGGACGCACGTGTCCGGGACGATCGGCGGCACGTACTTCGGGGTGGCGAAGAAGGTCACGCTGCACGCCGTCCGGGTGCTCGACTGCGACGGCGCGGGTTCCAGCGAGACCGTCATCGGCGGCCTGGAGTGGGTCGCCGCCCAGCACACGAGCGGGACGCCGGCCGTGGTCAACATGAGCCTCGGCAGCGACGAACCGGGCCGGGACACGACGCTGGAGGACGCCGTCCAGGACGTGATCGACGACGGTGTGACCGTGGTGCTCGCGGCCGGCAACTCCTCCGCCAACGCCTGCAACTACACGCCGGGCACGGTGAAGGCGGCCATCGTGGTGGGGGCCACGACGACGTCCGACAAGAAGGCCAGCTACTCCAACTACGGCTCCTGCGTGGACATCTGGGCGCCGGGCAGCGGCATCACGTCCGACTGGACGGCCGCCGCGGACGGCAGCGCGCAGATCGCCAAGGACTCGGGCACGTCCATGGCCGCGCCGCACGTGGCCGGAGCCGCGGCCCTGTACCTGCAGAAGCACCCGACCGCCAAGCCCTCGACCGTGGCGGCCGCCCTGGCCAAGGCCGCGACCGCGAACGCCGTGACGATCACCAGCTCGACCAAGGGGCCGCTGCTGTTCGCGGTGCAGCCGCAGGCCGCCCCGCCGGCCACGACGAGCTCATCCAAGATCCTGCCCGGCACGGCACTGCTGAAGGGCAAGAAGATCTGCAGCCCGAACGGGAAGTACTGCCTCACCCAGCGTTCCAGCGACGGCTACCTGGTGCTCTACAGGGTGTCGTCGAAGAAGACGATCTGGCAGGTGAAGAAGAAGGGTTCCTGGACCACGGCCAAGACCACCGGGAACTTCGCCGAGGTCAGCGGGTACGGCCGCAACCTGTGGTCGAGCGGGACCAGCGGCGTCGGCGCCGCCGAGCTGCGGGTGCGCGACCGCGGCTACCTGGCCCTCGTGCGCCAGGCCGACGGCAAGACGGTCTGGCACACCACCCCGGCTGAATAGCCCGGGGTGGTGGTCGTGATCATGGAAAGTTCTACCGGAGGCGCCCCAGCGCCGTAGGTAGAAGTTTCCATGATCACGACCAGTTGAGCACTTACGGCGCGTGCACGACCGCCCGCCGCACCACCAGCCCCGACCGCTCGCCCGTGACCTCGGCGATCAGGTCGTCACCGGCGACCCGGTCGACGAGAACCGTGTCCCCGTCGCGGATCTCACCGGCGAGCAGGGCCTTGGCCAGCTGGTCGCCGATCTCGCGCTGCACCAGCCGCCGCAAGGGTCGCGCCCCGTAGGCCGGCTCGTACCCGTTGAGCGCCAGCCACTCCCGCGCGGCCGGGGTGACGTCGAGCGTAAGCCGCCGGTCGGCCAGGCGCCGGGCCAGCTGCCCCACCTGGATGTCGACGATCCGCTTCAGCTCGTCCAGGTCGAGCGGGTCGAAGATCACGACGTCGTCGAGCCGGTTGATGAACTCCGGCTTGAAGGCGCTGCGTACCGCGGCCATCACCGCGTCGCGCTTGGCCTCGTCGGACAGCATCGGGTCGACCAGGAACTGCGAGCCCAGGTTCGAGGTGAGAACGAGGATGACGGAACGGAAGTCGACCGTGCGACCCTGCCCGTCGGTGAGGCGGCCGTCGTCCAGCACCTGCAGCAGGATGTCGAAGACCTCGGGGTGCGCCTTCTCGACCTCGTCGAGGAGCACGACGCTGTAGGGGCGCCGCCGGACGGCCTCGGTGAGCTGACCACCCTCCTCGTAGCCGACGTAGCCGGGCGGGGCGCCGACGAGCCGCGCCACCGAGTGCTTCTCGGAGTACTCGGACATGTCGATGCGGACCATGGCGCGCTCGTCGTCGAACAGGAAGTCGGCCAGGGCCTTCGCGAGCTCGGTCTTGCCGACGCCGGTCGGGCCCAGGAACAGGAACGAACCGGTCGGCCGGTCGGGGTCGGACACTCCGGCCCGGGCCCGGCGCACCGCATCGGAAACCGCCGACACGGCTGGCTTCTGGCCGATCAGCCGGGCGCCGAGGAACTCCTCCATGCGCAGCAGCTTCTCGGTCTCACCCTCCAGCAGGCGGCCGGCGGGGATGCCGGTCCAGGCGGCGACCACCTCGGCGATGTCGTCGGGGCCGACCTCCTCCTTGACCATCGGTTCGGAGCCGGCGCTGGCCACCGTGGCCTCGGCGGCCTGGGCCTCCGTGAGTTCCTTCTCCAGGGTGGGGATCTCGCCGTAGTTGAGCCGGCTGGCCCCGGCCAGGTCGCCGGTCTGCTGCAGCCGCTCGGCCTGCCTGCGCAGCGCGTCGATGCGCTCCTTCAGGTCACCGACCCGGTTCAGGCCGGCGCGCTCCTGCTCCCACCGGGCGGTCAGCCCGGCCAGCTGCTCGGACCGGTCGGCGAGGTCGGCGCGCAGCTTCTCCAGCCGGGACACGGAGTTCGGGTCGCTCTCGTGCTCGAGCGCCATCTCCTCCATCTTCAGCCGGTCGACCTGGCGGCGCAGGGCGTCGATCTCCTCGGGCGAGGAGTCGATCTCCATCCGCAGCCGGGAGGCGGCCTCGTCGATGAGGTCGATCGCCTTGTCGGGCAACTGGCGGCCGGTGATGTACCGGTGCGACAGCGTCGCGGCGGCGACCAGCGCCCCGTCGGTGATCTCCACCCGGTGGTGGGCCTCGTACCGCTCCTTCAGGCCGCGCAGGATCGCGACGGTGTCCTCCACGCTGGGCTCGCCGACGAAGACCTGCTGGAACCGGCGCTCCAGCGCCGCGTCCTTCTCGATGTGCTCGCGGTACTCGTCGAGCGTGGTCGCGCCGACCAGGCGCAGCTCGCCCCGGGCCAGCAACGGCTTGAGCATGTTGCCGGCGTCCATCGCCGAGTCGCCGGTCGCGCCCGCCCCGACCACGGTGTGCAGCTCGTCGATGAAGGTGACGACCTGACCCTCGCTGGAGCGGATCTCCTCGAGCACGGCCTTCAGCCGCTCCTCGAACTCGCCGCGGTACTTCGCGCCGGCCACCATGGCGCCCAGGTCGAGGCTGATCACCCGCTTCCCGCGCAGGCTCTCGGGCACGTCACCGGCCACGATGCGCTGGGCCAGCCCCTCGACGACGGCGGTCTTGCCGACGCCGGGCTCACCGATCAGCACGGGGTTGTTCTTCGTCCGCCGGGACAGCACCTGCACGACGCGGCGGATCTCGGCGTCGCGGCCGATGACCGGGTCGAGCCGACCGTCGCGGGCGGCGGCGGTCAGGTCGACGCCGTACTTCTCCAGCGACTTGTAGGTCGCCTCGGGGTTCTCGCTGGTCACCCGGGCGCCCCCGCGGACGGCGGGCAGCGCCTCGAGGAGGCGGGCGCGGTTCGCGCCGGCGGCGACCAGCGCGGCGGCGACGGAGCCCGGAGGAGCCGAGCGGTCGTCGTCCGCCGAGAGCCCGATGAGCAGGTGCTCGGTGGAGACGTACTCGTCACCGAGCTGCCGGGCGGACTCGCCCGCGGTGGACAGGGCCGCGAACGTGGCCCGGCCGAGCTGCGGCTGGGCGACCGAGCTGCCGGAGGCGCTGGGCAGGCCGGCCAGCGCGGCGTCGGCAGCCGTGCCGAGCGCGTTCAGGTCGGCGCCGACCGCGGCCAGCAGGGCGACGGCGACGCCGTCGGCCTGGTCGAGCAGGGCGGCGAGCAGGTGCGCGGGCTCGACCTGGGCGTGCCCGGCCTCCGTGGCGCGCCGGACGGCGTCGGCCATCGCCTCCTGGCTGCGGGTGGTGAGCTTCAGGTCCATGGGTGTCAGTGTCCTCCTGCCGGGGTGTTCTGCTACCAGCAACGCCGACAAACTTGAGTCTGTTCCGCTCAACTATAGATCCGAACCCCTTTTCCGGCAGGATCTGGCCTCATGACCTCACTGGGGGACGTCGACCGTTTCGGCGTGAAGCAGAAGATCACCATGATGGTGAACCGCTACGAGATCCGGGCCATCGCGCCGGACGGGTCGGACGGCGAACTGCTCGCCTTCGCCCAGCAGAAGCGGATGGCCTTCAAGGAGCAGGTGACGTTCTACGCCGACGAGGCCCGCACGGTGCCCCTCTTCGGCTTCAAGGCCCGCCAGCGCATCGACCTCGGGGCGACGTACGACGTCACGGACCCCTCCGGCGCGCCCATCGGCTGGTTCCGCAAGGAGTTCGGCAAATCGCTGCTGCGCTCGTCGTGGCAGCTCGGGACGACGGGCGGCCTGCTGCTGAGCGGCCAGGAACGCAACCCGAACGTGGCCATCGCGCGCCGGGTGTGGGAGTTCGTCCCGTTCCTCGGCGACCTGCCGTCGCCGTTCGTCTTCCACTTCGACTTCGTCGACCCGGCCGGGAGCGTCGTGCTGAGCTCCGTGCGCAAGCGCAGCCTGCGCGACCGGTACACGATCGAGTTGCCGGGACGGCGGATCGACCCGCGGCTGGCCGCCGCGATGGCGGTCGCGCTGGACGCGCTCCAGTCGCGCTGAGGGCTACGTGCCGAGGGCTACTTCAGGACGACGTCGCTCGCCGACGCCTTCAAGGTCACCCCGGTCGGGGCCACGGTGACCTTGTCGGGCGTGAAGCCGAACGGCAGGGGCGGCAGTTCGTAGCTGTCGCCGAGCAGGGCGATCAGCCGGCCGCGGATCACGGAGGGCACCTGGGCGAGCGAGTCCTCGGTGGGGGCGACCACCAGCGACCGGCCCCGGACCGAGATCTCGGCCTCGCCGTCCAGCTGCGCGCTGATGAACCCCGAGTAGGTGCCGGAGATCTTGATGTGCCCCTTCGTGCCCTGGGAGAACTTCACGGTCAGCCCCGGCAGCGTGATCCGTTGCGCCGCCGCTGCGTTCAGCGACGCGTACGAGACGGTGCCGGTCGCGCTCGCCTCGTCGACGGGCAGCTGGGTGACCGACTGGTTCAGCAGCGACGACAGGGGTAGGTGGACGCCGCTCAGGTGCACGTCGAGCCGGTCGATGGTCAGGCCGTCCCCGCCCTGCAGGTCGGTGAAGGTGGTGTCGACCTGGTCGTAGCGGCCGCGCAGGGCCTGGGTCAGCAGCGGGAAGCCGCCGATCGAGACCTCGGGCCGGTTCTTCAGCTTCTGCGCGTCCTGGAGCGTGACGGCGACGCCGCGCTCGGCGGCCACGAGGGCGATCCGGTCCGCTCCCAGGAGCAGCACCAGGACGACGACCACGACGATGATCAGGCGACGCATCTGCCCCACCTTGCCAGCCTCCGCCGGGTGCTGACGACTCCGGCCGACGGAGCGTGGCAGGCTGATCACTCATGGACACCAGACGCGTCGTACTGGTGGTGCTCTTCGCCGGTGCCGCCCTGGCGTTGACCGGGTGGCTGCTCGGGCTGGTCTCGAACGGGCTGGCTCTGCTCGTGTTCGGTCGCGAGGAGCACCTGACCGGGATCGCCGCCGTCCTGCGCACGGTGCTGACCTGCGTCGCGGCCTACCTGGTGACCCGCCGGCTGCAACAGCGCGTCGCCCGCGAGGTGGACACCGAGGAGGAGCCCGTCGGGCCGGTGCTGATCGGGTGCGTCCTGGGCTACGGGCTCGACCCGTTCGCCTGGAGCGGCAAGGCCCTGCTCGGCGAGGCCTTCCTGCATGCGGGCGTCGTGACCTGGGTCATCGACCTGGTGATCTGGACGGCGGTCGCCGGCGTCGCGGTGATGCGGCCGGAGACCGCCCGCTTCTGAGCGCCATCCTGACCGGCCGGCCCGTCAGCGATGCGGACGCCAGACGACGAGCGCCGTGGACGCCGCATCGCGGGAGGGTCGCCGACCGGGCGGCATCGAGACGATGTCCCCCTCCGGAGTGGCGGCAAAAACTCTCGTTCCCGAACGTATTTGAGCTCGAAGAGCGTCGACCTCCTCGAACAGCCGGACCGCCTGATCGCGCAGCCGGTCGACCTCCAGCTCGAGCTCGAGGATGCGCTTGATACCGGCCAGGTTCACGCCCTCCTCCTGGGAGAGACGCTGCACCTCGCGCAGGACCGCGACGTCCCGGGCCGAGTACCGGCGGCCCCGGCCGGTCGAGCGACCGGGCGTGACCAGGCCGAGCCGGTCGTACTGGCGCAGCGTCTGCGGGTGCATCCCGGCCAGCTGCGCGGCCACCGAGATGACGAAGATCGGCGCCTCGGGGTCGACTTCGTAACCGTGGTCAGCCATCCCGCTCACCCGTCGCCGGAGACCTGGTCGAACAGCCCGGCCCGCGGGTTCTCGTCGGCCGTCGCGTCGGCGAACGCCTGCAGCGCGTCCCGCGCGGCGCCGTCCACCCGCTGCGGCACCGCCACCTGGAGGGTGACGAGCAGGTCGCCGGTGCCCTTGGCGGTCTTGGCGCCGCGGCCCTTGGCCCGCAGAGTCCGGCCCGACGGCGTCCCGGCCGGGACCTTCAGCCGCACCCGCCCGCCGTCCGGCGTCGGCACCTCGAGCTGGGTACCGAACACGGCCTCGGGGAAGGTGACCGGCACGCTCACCCGCACGTCCTGGCCGTCGAGCGTGAACACCGGATGGGGCTCGACGTGGACCGTGACCACGAGGTCACCCGGCTCGCCGCCGTGCGTCGAGGGCGCGCCCTTGCCCTTGACCTTGAGCTTGGCCCCGTCCTTGACGCCGGCCGGAACCCGCGCGTTGACCGTCCGGGTGCGGCCGCGGCCCTCCTCGATGGGGACGTTCAGCAGCGCCCCCTCCATCGCCTGCTTGAACGTCAGGGTGACGCGGGCCGGGATGTCGGCGCCCTTGCCGGGCGCGCGAGTCGCACCGTAGTTCTCGTACCCGCCCGGCCCTCCGGCGCCGGTGAACATGCCGTTGAACATCTCCTCGAAGATCGGAGAGTTCTGACCGCCGCCGTACGCGCCGCCCCCGCCGTACGCGCCGGGGCCGCCGGTGCTGAACCGCACCCGGCGACCGCCGGCCCCGCCGGCCCCGGCACCGAACAGGTTCCCGAGGACGTCCTCGAACCCGCCCGCGCCGGCCCCGGCGCCCGGCGTGCCGCCCGCGGTGAACCGGGCGCCGCCGCGCGCCATCGATCGGATCGCGTCGTACTGCTCACGCTGCTCCGGGTCCGACAGCACCGCGTAGGCCTCACCGATCGCCTGGAACTTGCTGTCGGCGTTCGGGTCCGACGTGTTGGCGTCGGGGTGGTGGGTGCGCGCCAGCTTCCGGTAGGCCTTCTTGATGTCCGCCGCCGACGCGCTCTGGGGCACGCCGAGCACGGCGTAGAAGTCCTTCTCGAACCAGTCCTGGCCCGCCATCCCTGTTCTTCTTCCTTCTCAGTTGCTCAGGCCGGGTCCGCGACCGCCACGCGCGCCGCGCGCAGCACCCGCTCGCCCAGCCGGTACCCCGGCTGCAGCACCTGGACGACGGTCGTCACCTCGGTGCCCTCCGGCAGCTCGGCCTCGGTGTGCATGAGCGCCTCGTGCACCGCCGGGTCGAACGGCTCGCCGGGCTCGCCGTAGCGCGAGAGTCCGTACCGCTCCAGGGTCTTCTCGAGCTTCTCGGCGATGGCCGCGAACGGGCCGCCCTCGAGGTCGCCGTGCTGACGCGCGAGGTGCACGTCGTCCAGCACCGGCAGCAGCGACTCGAGCAGCCCCGCGGTGGCCAGCACCGCGGACTGCTCCCGGTCCCGCTCGACCCGACGCTTGTAGTTGACGAACTCCGCCTGCACCCGCTGGAGGTCGGCCAGCCGTTCGGCCGCCGACGACTGCGCCGCGTCGAGGTCGGCGAGAATACCGTCCAGCGAAGGGTTCTCGTCGGCGACCGGCTGCGCCGGGGCCGGGGCGGCGGTCTCGGCCGCCGCCCCGTCCCGGACCTCACCCGTCGCGGGGTCGAGCCGGCGCTTGTCCCGGATCACCGGTCCGGTCGGCTCTTCTCCGTGATTGATGGGTTCAGACATCACTTGCCCTCGTCGACGATCTCGGCGTCCACCACGTCGTCGTCCGCGCCGCTGGCCGAGGCGGAACCGCCGTCGGTGTCACCGGCCGGGGCGCCCTCGGCGTCCGGCGTGGCGTACAGCGTCGAGCCGACCCGCTGGCTGACCTCGGCCAGCGTCTGCTGCTTGGCCTTGACGTCGGCGACGTCGTCACCCTCGAGCGACTTCTTCAGATCGGCCAGGGCGGAGTCGATCTCGGCCTTGCCGTCCTCCGGGATCTTGTCGCCGCTGTCGGCCAGGAACTTCTCGGTCGAGTAGACGAGCTGCTCGGCGCCGTTGCGGACCTCGGCGTCCTCGCGACGCTTGCGGTCCTCCTCGGCGTGCGCCTCGGCGTCCTTGATCATCTGGTCGATGTCCTCCTTGGACAGCGCGCTGCCGCCCGTGATGCGCATCGACTGCTCCTTGCCCGTGCCGCGGTCCTTCGCGGAGACGTGGACGATGCCGTCCGCGTCGATGTCGAAGGTGACCTCGATCTGGGGGATGCCGCGCGGGGCCGGCGCGATGCCGGTGAGCTCGAAGTTGCCCAGCGGCTTGTTGTCCCGGGCCAGCTCGCGCTCGCCCTGGAACACCTGGATGAGCACCTGCGGCTGGTTGTCGTCGGCCGTGGTGAACACCTCGGAGGCCTTCGTCGGGATGGCCGTGTTCCGCTGGATCAGCTTGGTCATGATCCCGCCCTTGGTCTCGATGCCCAGGGACAGCGGGGTCACGTCGAGGAGCAGGACGTCCTTGCGGTCACCCTTGATGACCCCCGCCTGCAGCGCGGCGCCGACGGCGACGACCTCGTCGGGGTTGACCCCCTTGTTCGGCTCCTTGCCACCGGTCAGCTCGCGGACCAGGTCGGCCACGGCGGGCATCCGGGTGGAACCGCCGACCAGGACCACGTGGTCGATCTCGTCGACGGAGATGCCGGCGTCCTTGATGACGGCCAGGAACGGCGCCTTGGCCCGCTCGAGCAGGTCGGCGGTCATCTGCTGGAACTGCGCCCGGGTGAGCTTCTCGTCCAGGTGGACCGGACCGTTCTCGGTCATCGACAGGTACTGCAGCGAGATGTTGGTGCTGGTCGCGGACGACAGCTCCTTCTTCGCCTGCTCGGCCGCCTCGCGCAGGCGCTGGACGGCGATCTTGTCCTTGCTGAGGTCGGCGCCGGTGGTGTTCTTCACCGTGGTGATCAGGTGGTCGACGACGCGCTGGTCCCAGTCGTCGCCACCGAGGTGGTTGTCGCCGTTGGTGGCCACGACCTGGATGGCGGTCGCGCCCCCCTCCTCCACGTCGACCTCGAGCAGCGAGACGTCGAAGGTGCCGCCACCGAGGTCGAAGACGAGGATGCGCTCGTCGGACTTGCCCTTGTCGAGGCCGTAGGCCAGGGCGGCCGCGGTCGGCTCGTTGATGATGCGCAGGACGTTGAGGCCCGCGATCTCACCGGCCTCCTTGGTGGCCTGGCGCTGGGCGTCGTTGAAGTACGCCGGGACGGTGATGACCGCGTCGGTCACCTTGTCGCCCAGGTACTCCTCCGCGTCGCGCTTGAGCTTCTGCAGCACGCGGGCCGAGATCTCCTGCGCGGTGTACTTCTTGCCGTCGATGTCGATCGACCAGTCGGTGCCGATGTGCCGCTTGACGGAGCGGATGGTCCGCTCGACGTTCGTGACGGCCTGCCGCTTGGCGATCTCGCCGACGAGGACCTCGCCGGACTTGCCGAACGCCACGACGGACGGCGTGGTGCGCGCGCCCTCGGCGTTGGCGATGACGGTGGGCTCGCCGCCCTCCAGAACAGCCACGACGGAGTTCGTCGTGCCGAGGTCGATGCCGACCGCTCGTGCCATGAGTTGTTCCTCCTGCTGAGTGCGTCCGTTCCCGTCGACCCTGAGCCGACCGGACTCAAGTCTTAACGGACGACCGGCGCCTGTCAATTCCAGGATCGACAAACTTGAGTCTTGTCGACTCAACCCGTGCTGGAAACGCCCTGTTTCCCCTGGGGCGGATGGGCGGGACGGGTGGCGGGTCGCTACGCAATACCCCCGATACCCCTGCAACGGGTAACGTCCTGGCGTGGCGGTGATTCTGATCATCGAGGACGACTCGGGCATCCGAGGTGCCCTCTCGCGTGCTTTGACCGACCGCGGGCACGCCGTCCAGTGGCAACCGGCCGGTCTCCCCGGGCTGCAGTCCGTGATCGACGACCGGCCCGACGTCGTCCTGCTGGACCTCGGCCTGCCCGACGTGGACGGCGTCCAGGTGCTCACCATGCTGCGCGCGGTGAGCGAGGTGCCGGTCATCGTGGTGACCGCCCGGGACGACGACACCGACGTGGTGCGCGCCCTCGACGCGGGCGCCGACGACTTCGTCACCAAACCCTTCGGCGCCGACCAGTTGGACGCGCGGATCCGCGCGGTGCTGCGCCGCGGCGGCCCGACCAAGGTCGACGGCCCGCTCGTGGTCGGCGGGCTGGCGCTGGACGCCAAAACCCGGCTGGCCACCCTGGACGGCGAGGCGCTCGAGCTGTCCCGCAAGGAGTTCGACCTGCTGCTGGCCCTGGCCCAGCGGGCCGGCGAGGTGGTCAGCAAGCGCGAGCTACTGGCCGAGGTGTGGCAGCAGCCGTACGGGGGCGGCGACCGGACGATCGACGTCCACCTGTCCTGGCTGCGCCGTAAGCTCGGCGAGTCGGCCGCGGACCCCAGGTACCTGCACAGCACGCGCGGGGTCGGCATCCGACTCGTGGCACCCGGAGAAGGTTGATGGCTGAGTCGTGCGCTGGCGGTTGACCCTGCTCGTGGCCGCGACGACGTCGGCCGTCGTCCTGGCCTTCCTGGTCCCGCTGGCCCTGATCGTGCGTTCCCTCGCCGAGGAGCGCTCCCTCGCCGAGGCCAGCAGCCAGGCGCAGACGCTCGCGGTGATCGCCGCCGTCCAGGGCGCGCCCGGCGTCAAGGCCTGGCTCGACGACCCGGCCAAGCGCCCGACCGGCAAGGTCACCGTCTGGCTGCCCGAGAACCAGACCCTCGGCGACCAGGTCTCGGTGCCCCCGACCCCCGAGGCCAAGGCCGGGGTCGCCTCGGCCCAGAAGATCGATGGGCAGGGCGTCATCTACTCCGCGGCGGCCGGCGACGACGCCGACCGCCGGGTCGTCCGGATCGTCCTGTCGGGGGCGGAACTGCACGACGGGGTGGGCCGCCGGACGTTCATCCTGGCGCTGCTCGGCCTGCTCATGCTGGGGTTGTCGGTGGTCGCCGCCGACGCCCTGGCCCGGCGGGTCAGTCACCCGATCCGCGACCTGGCCGGGGCCGCGGACTCGCTGCACGAGGGCCGGTTGGAGACCCGTACCGAGGAGCGCGGGCCGCCCGAGGTCGTGGCCATGGCCCGCGCGCTGAACCGGCTCGCGGCGCGCATCGAACAGCTGCTGATCGCCGAGCGCGAGTCGGTGGCCGACCTGTCGCACCGGCTCCGCACGCCGGTCACGGCGCTGCGTCTGGACACCGAGTCGATCGATGACCCGGTGATCGCCGAGCGGCTTGAGTTGCACGTCGACAATCTTGAGAGAACCGTCGACGCAGTGCTGCGGGACGCCCGGCGTCCGGTCCGTCCGAACATGGCGGCCCGGTGCGACGCCGCCACGGTCATCGGCGAGCGGGTGGCGTTCTGGTCGGCACTGGCGGACGAGCAGGGACGCTCGCTGCGCACCAGACTGCCCGCGATCACCACGTGGGCGCAGATCGATGCCGTCGACCTCACGGACGTGGTGGACGCGCTGATCGACAACGTCTTCGCACACACCGAAGAGGGTGTGCCGCTGGAGGTTTCGGTCACGCTGGACCCGGCCGAGGGGGTGGTGCTGGTGGTCGAGGACGGTGGTCCCGGGCTGCCGGGGTCCGACGTGGTCAACCGCGGGCACAGCAACGCGGGCTCGTCGGGGCTCGGCCTCGACATCGTGCGCCGGGCCGCGATCGCCTCCGGCGGGCGGCTCGAGCTCGGCCGCTCGCGGCTCGGCGGCGCACAGGTGAAGGTCGTCCTCGGGTCGTCCGAACTGCGCCGCAGCGAGCCGACGTTGCGCCGCCGGCGGCAGCGCGGCGCGAAGCAACCGGGCGGGCTGCGGAGCCTTTTCCTGCGCTTAGGATTCCGATGAGTCTGCTGCGGCGGCCGGGGCGCGATATTTCTGCGCATGCTCCCGCCCGAACCCCCCTCGTCGTTTCCCTGTGCCGGGGCGTGAGCCGCCCATGAGCACCGCGGCCGACGCCCCCACCGCCTTCCAGTCGGGTGCGTCCGGCCGCCGTGCGCGCTCGAAGACGCGCGACCGGCCCGGCCCGCCCGACGGTGCCGGTCCGGGGTCCGCGAGCTGGCCGGCCTTCGGCGCCACCGCCCACCTGGTGGTCGCCGACCGCGCGCAGCTCGAGCGGGCGGCCGACGTGGCCCAGCACCTGCTCGCCGACGTCCAGCACCGGTGCGACCCGCGCCGCGGCGACTCCGACCTGAGCCGCGCCAACCGGGCCGCGGGCGAGTGGGTCGAGGTCGACGAACTGCTGATCGCCGCCGTCACCGCGGCCGTCCGGATCGGCGCGGCGACGGCCGGGCTGGCCGGCCTGCCCGACGGTCACCGGGTCGGCCTCGACACCGAGGGCAACCGGCTGCGGGTGCCCGCGGGCACCCGGCTCGACCTCGGGACGACGGTGCGCGCGTTCGGCGTCGACCTCGTCACCGCGCGCCTGCCCCAACAGGTCGGGACGCCGGCCCTCGTCTCGCTCGGCGCGGGCGCCGGCCTCGAGGACGTGGGCGTCGGCACCCTGCCCGACCAGCCGCAGCAGTGGCGGCTCACCCTGGGCGTCGCCCCGCCCGAGGGCTCGGTGCCGGACGGTCCGACCCCGGTGTGCGAGGAGGTGCTGCTGGAGGGCGGTGGGCTGGCGACCGCGTTGCTGCCGTCGCTGCCGCACGCCGATTCGGGCGTACCGCACCCGCTCGACCCGCGTACGGGGCTGCCCGTCGTCCCCCTCTGGCGTGAGGTCACGGTGAGCGCCGCGACCTGTCTCGAGGCTCACGGGGCCGCGGCCGCTGCGCTCCTGATGGGCGAGTTGGCCCCGGCCTGGTTGTGGGAGCACGGCCTGGCCGCTCGGCTGATCGGCACCGACGGCCACACCCTGCGCGTCGCCGGCTGGCCCGACCACCCGTGATCACCCGCGGAGGGCACTGATTCGCCGTTCCCCAGGGGATCGGCGCACTCCGTCGGCGATCCTGCTCAGAACAGGATTCCGGCGGTCGTAGCGGCGACCGCGATGAACAGGCCTCCCCCGATGACCACGGCGTCGGTGGGTTTCAGGACGCTGGGCCGGGCCCAGGTACGTTCGCCGGTCCCGAAACCGCGCGCCTCCATGGCGGTCGCGAGCACCGTGGCCCGGCGGATGGCCAGCACCAGGAGCGCGAACACCTGACCGCCGAGCAACCGCAGACCCGCCGGGGAGAACCCCGCTTGCAGCCCGCGGGCCCGCCGGGCGAGGGTCAGCGCCCACCACTCCTGACCGAGTACCCCGAGCAGACGCAGGGCGGCCAGGGCCGAGAGCACGAAACGTGCTGGGAGACGAGCGATCTGGGCCAGAGCGTCGGCCAGTTCGGTGGAGTCCGTGGTGGCCACCAGCACGACGCCGGGCAGCCCGATGGCCAGCACCCGCAGGGCGATCGAGCCCGCGTCGGTGGCCGACCCGGTGCTCACGCCGAGCACGCCGAGCGACTTCCCGGAGTCGGCGCCGAGCAGGGCCGTGACCAAACCCGCGGAGGTGGCCCCGAACAGCACCAGTCGCCCGGTGCGGACCAGCGCGGCCGGGCCGACCCCGCACCACGGCAGGGCCAGCAGCTCCAGGCCCAGCGCGACCCCGGCCGTCACCGGGTCGATCGTCAGCACCAGTGCGAGCGGGACCAGCAGTGCCACAGCCAGCTTGGCGATCGGGTTGGCCCGCGCGACGAACGCCCGGTGATCACCTTCGCTGCCGGGTTCCACCGAGTCCGACTCGGCCGTACCCGGCAGCCGCCGCGATCTCGCCATCAGGCCGCCGCCAGCCGCACCTGGGCGCCGCGCGTGGAGAGCACCCGAGCCAGTTCGAGGTCGTGGGTGGCGACGAGCAGCCCGGTGCCGCCGTCCAGCAGGTCGAGCAGGGCCGCGACCAACTCGGCCCAGGTGCGGGCGTCCTGACCGAAGGTCGGCTCGTCGAGCACCAGCAGGCCGGGGGCCGTCGCGAGCGCGGTGGCCACCGAGAGCCGACGCTGCTCGCCGCCGGACAGCGTGAACGGGTTGGCCCGGGCCAGGTGTCGCAGCCGGAGCCGGTCGAGCAACTCGTCGGCGCGGACCGGGTCGCGCGACGGCCCGACCAGCAGCTCGTCCCGGACGGTGGCGGCCACGAACTGGTGGCGCGGGTCCTGGAACACCGTGCCCACCCGGGCGGCCAGCTCGGGCGCCCGCCACCGGTAGGGGTCTTCGCCGAGGCCGCGGGCCAGCCCCGCAGCGGCCACGACCCGACCGGCAACCGGCGGCAGCAATCCGGCGAGAGTCAGCGCCAGGGTGGACTTCCCGGTCCCGTTGGGGCCGGTCAGGCAGGTCGCGGCGCCGGCCGACACGGACACGTCGACTCCGGCCAGGACGGGACGGCGGCGGTCGGGCCGGTCGGAGCGGATCCTGCGTTTGCGCATGATCGACGCGGAGAGTCTGCGTTTGCGCATGATCACGGCGGGGCTGACCGCCAGCGCCTCGGCCCGGATCAGCTCGGGGCCGGGCGTCGCCCCCGAGCCGCGCGCGAGCCGCGCGGCCAGGTCACCGGCCAGGCCCGGCGTCCAGACCCCGGATGCGTCGAGTTCGGCTGCGGCGGCGGTGAACACGGCCTCGGGAGCCCCGTCGGCCAGCACCCCGCCGCCCGGGTCCAACACGACCACCCGGTCGACCGACGGCAACCACGGCTCGACCCGGTGCTCCACGACGAGGCAGCCCGCCCCGGTCGCGGCCAGCACCTCGGCGACCGACCCGCGGACCAGCTCGGCCCCGTCCGGATCGAGCATCGCGGTCGGCTCGTCGAGCAGCAGCAGGTCGGGCCGCAGCGCCAGTGCGCCGGCCAGCGCCAGCCGCTGTCGTTCACCACCCGACAGCGACGCCGTGGAATGCGCTCGCCCGTAGGGGAACCCCACCAGCGCCAACGCCGCGTCCACGCGAGCCCAGATCTCGGAGCGCGGCACGCGGTGGTTCTCGCAACCGAACGCCACGTCGTCCCCGCACCGCTCGAGGACGGTCTGCGCGTACGGATCCTGCAGCAGCAACCCGGTCCGGGCGCTGCCCAGCCCGGTGGCGAGCCGCCGCGCCCGCCGCGCCGGGACGCCGTCCAGCAGCAGTTCCCCCTCCTCCTCACCGGAGTTCGCGGGGTCGAGCAACCCGGCGATCCCGGCCAGCAGGGTCGACTTCCCGGCCCCGGAGGCGCCCAGCAGCAGCACCCGTTCGCCGGGCTGCAGCACGAGGTCGACGCCGCGCACGGCCCACGCCTTACGCCCGGCGTGCCGCCAGCCCCAGCCGCGCAGCTCGACGGTGACGCCCATCGAGGGCCGTCAGACGCGTTCGGCGTCGCGCCCGGAGGCGAACGAGGCCAGCACCCCGGTGCGGGCCAGCGCCCGGACCAGGAGCCACGAGGCGAGCCCGGCGACGACCAGCCCGGACACGATCGTGAGGCCGACATACCCGAGCTTCGCCGCGGCCGTGATGGTCGGGTAGTAGACGAAGACGTCGAGCAGGCCGGCCGCGACACCCGCCCCGGCCCCGGCCAGCGCGGCGACGGTCACACCCCAGCGCCGGTACAGGAAGACCAGGAAGACGACCTCGGCGCCCAGCCCCTCGAGCAGGCCGTAGTAGACGGTCGAGAAGCCCCACGAGCTGCCGATCAGGGCCTCGACCGTGGCTGCGACCAGTTCGGTGTAGACCGCCGCGCCCGGCTTCCGGACGATCAGCGCGCCCAGCACGCCGGGGAACAGCCAGACCCCGACGTAGAACGCGGACAGCGGCGGGACCATGGCGTTCATCAGCGGCGCGGCCGCGGTGTTCCACACCGCGAACACCGCGCCGCCGGCCACGGCCACCACGCTGGCCACCAGGATGTCGACCACGCGCCAGCGCGGCCGACGGTCGGACTCTTCCAGCACTTCGGACTCGGACGCACGCGTCGTCACAGTCGACTCCCTACCGCCGGTATGACCCGGATCAGGTTCAAGGGTCTGCGGTCTCCCGCACTCTCAGCGCCCCGCTGGCGCTCCCCTGTCGTTGCCGACACCGTACACCGGGCAAAAGCCCCCCGACAGGGCCGGTGCCACGCGGGCTGCGCGAACCCCGTTCGGGATGCGACCCTGTGACGATGCTGCTGAGGATGCTGCGGGCGCCCGAGGGCGGCGGTCCGAGCCCGCTGGCCCGGCTGACCGCGCTCCTGCTCGTGATCGGGCTCGTCGGCCTCTCCGCGCCGATCATCGTGGTGCTGGCCCGGAAGCTTGCCGCTCTGCTCTGACGTGGGATGGTTGGGAACGTGAAGTCCGTGCTCTGGAAGCTGCTCGCCGCCCTGTCCGCCGTGGCCGCCGCCCGCGCCGCCGACCAGGCCCTGAACCTGACCTGGAAGGGTGTCACCGGCAACCAGCCCCCGACCGTCCCGGAGGACCCGGAGACGACGTGGGCCGAGGCGCTGGCCTGGGCTGCGCTGTCCGGTGCGGTGATCGGCGTGGCCCGGATGCTGTTCGTCCGGCAGGCCGCCGCCTACTACGTGAAGTCGACCGGCGAGATGCCGAAGGCGCTGGCCCGGGACCTGCCCGAGGACTGATGTATCAGTTCGCCGACGCGCTGGCGCGTGGGCCGGTGGTGCTGGACGGCGGGCTCGGTGTCGAGCTCGAACGCCGGGGGCACGACCTGTCCGGGGGCGACTGGTCGGCCCGGATCCTGCGCGACGACCCCGACGCGCTGGTCGAGCTGCACGCCGACTTCCTCGCCGCCGGCGCCCAGGTCACCTCCACCGCGACGTACCAGGCCGGCGACGGCGGGCTGATCCGCGCGGCCGTCGACGCGGCGCGGGCCGCGATCGAGAAGGCGGGCCGGCCGGCCTGGGTGGTCGGGGCGCTCGGTCCCTACGGCGCGCTGCTCGGCGACCTGTCGGAGTTCACGGGCACCTACCTGGACGACGTGAGCCCGGCCTCGCTCGCGGCCGTGCACCGGCCGCGGGTGGCGGCCCTCGTCGACGCCGGGGCGGACGTGATCGGGTTCGAGACCCTGCCCGCGCGGGCCGAGGCGGAGGTGGCGGCCGCGCTGCTGACCGAGACCGGGGTGCCGGGCTGGGTCTCGCTGACGACGGTGACGACGCCGGCCGGTGAGGTGCTGACCCGCCGCGGCGAACCGGCGGCCGAGGTGTACGCCGCGCTGGCCGCCGTCCCCGAGGTCGTGGCCGTCGGCGTGAACTGCACCGACCCGGCCGGGGTGCCCGCCGCGGTGCGGGTGGCGGCCGCGTCAGGGGTACCGGTGGTCGTGTACCCGAACGGCGGGCAGGACTGGACGGACGGCACCCCGCGGGGCGACGCCGGCGTCGCCGGGACCGCCGCCCGCGAGTGGTTGGCCGCGGGCGCCCGCGGGGTCGGCGGCTGCTGCGGGGTCGGGCCCGACCTGCTGGAGCTCATCGCCCGGGAGGTCAGCTGAACAGCAGGCCGGCGTCGTCCTTCGATGCGGTGTAGTCGTCGGTGCCGGCGAACGTGGCGGTGGCCTTCGACAGGGTGAACAGGTACGTCCGCGCACACGTCGCGACGCCCCGGCTGTTCGTCACCGCCGAGCACACCCGGCTGCCGCCCACCGTGAAGGTGACCGTCTGCCCGGCGATCCCGGCGCCGGTGTCGGTGCGGGTGAGGGTGGCCGTCGGGTGCAGGAAGCCGAACACCAGGGGGGTCATGTAGACCGAGGTCGTGGCCTTGTCGACGCTCAGGGTTCCGCCGACGTACTTGACGACGTAGTTCGGTCCCGCATCGGCCCCGGAGCAGGTGACCGCGTGGAGCCCGGCCAGGAGGCCACCGGCCACGCTGCAGGTGGGGGCCTGCAGCAGCTGGTCGTCGCCGACCAGACCGCTGACGCTGTAGGTGAGGGACGGCAGGCCGAGACCGAAGACGGCGGCCTTGTTGTCGGCGGTGACGGTCAGCGGCGCGGGTTTCACCGTGAGGCGGCCCGCGACGGTGGTCAGCGTGTAGTTCCCCCCCGCGTCGGCCCCGGCGCAGGTCACCGGGTAGGTACCGGCGTCCGCGTGCGCACCGGCGACCGCGCAGGTGGGCGCCGTGACCAGCGCGTCCCCGGGCTGCAGTCCGGAGACCCCGTAGGTGAACACCGGGTCCGCGTCGCCGTAGGTCGTGGCCCGGTTGTCGGCGGTGAGGGTGGCCGCCGCCCGGTTCACCGTCAGAGTCCCGGCGACGTAGGCGATGTCGCCGTTCCCGTCGTCGGTCGGGCCGGTGCAGGTGATCGGATAGTCGCCCGCGTCGGTGTGGGGACCGGCCACGCCGCAGGTCACCGGGCCACCCGTCGTGCCGTCCGCCAGCGTGCCGCCGGTGGTGTAGGTGAACTCCGGGTCGGGGTCGCCGTACGTGATGGTCTGGTTGTCGGCCGTCACGGTGGCGTGGGCCGCGGTGACGGTGAGCGTGCCCGGGACGGACGTCACGGTGTAGTCGGGCCCGGCCTCGGCGCCCGTGCAGACGATCGGGTACTCGCCCACGCCGTCGTGCGGCCCGGCGACGGCGCAGACCGGCTCCGCGGTGAGGGTGTCACCGCGCACGAGACCGCTCGTGCTGTACGTGAATCCGGGCAGTTCGGCGCCGAGGGTGACGGTCTGGTTGGCAGCCGCGACCACCACCGCCGACGGCTTCACGGTCAGCGTGCCGGGTACGTAGCTCACCGCGTAGTCCGGGCCGAGGTCGGCGCCGGTACAGGTGATGGCGTACGAGCCGGCGTGGGCATGGGCCGCGCTCACCCCGCAGGTCGGCTCCTGCACCGGCCGGTCCTGACCCAACAGCCCGGTGACCGTGCCCGCGAACGCCGGGTCGTCGTCCCCGTAGGTGACCGACCGGTTGTCGGCGCTCACCACCGCGACGGCCCGGCGCACCGTGAGAGTGCCTGCGGCGTAGGCGATCTGGTAGTTGCCTCCGGCATCGGCGCCGGTGCAGGTGATCGGGTAGGTGCCGGCGGCGGAGTGCTCGCCCGCGACCCCGCACACCGGGGCCTGCAGCAGGTGATCGGCGGCGCGCAGACCGGTCGTGGTGAACGTGAACGCCGGGTCGTCCTCGCCGTAGGTGACCGTCTGGCTGTCGGCCTGGACGGTGACGGGGGCCTGCGTGACCGTCAGCGTGCCGGGGGCGTAGTTCAGCACGTACTTCGGGTCGGCGGCGGCCCCGGCGCAGGTGATCGGGTAGCTGCCGACCGCGGTGTGCGGGGTGGGGACCGTGCACGTCGGTGCCGCGGTCAGCCCGTCGTCGCCGTCGAGGCCGGCCACGGTCCAGCGGGGCGCGGGCTGTTCGGCGCCGAAGGAGACGGTGTAGCTGGTGGCCGCCACCGTGACGTCCTTCAGCCAGTTCACCCCGGCCGAGGCGAACGCCACGCAGGCGTCGCCCTCGGCCGGGCGGTAGCAGGCCGACACCTGGTCGGCGCCACCGGCGGTGCCGCTCAGATTCACCGTGGCCAGCCCGGCCGGGTCGGTGGTGACGGTCGTCGTCTGCGGGTTGACCCCGGTCACCGTCGCCGAGACGGGCGCCCCGGCGACGGGCGCGTGGGTCTTCGCGTCGGTGAGCCGGAACTGGGCCGTGGCCGGCCGGCCGACCTTCACCGGGGCCGTCGGCGACGACACGAGGTCGAGCGTGGCCCCGGCGACCCGCGCCCCGGCCCGGCAGTTCGCCGCCGCATCGGCGACGTACCCGGTGCGCAGGTTGTCGACGAGCGCCGTGCTGTCGTACTGGCCGTCACCGTTGTCGAAGATCGAGAAGTAGACGGAGTGCTGGCCGGGCGTCACCGGCGTCGTGGCGCGCAGCAGGCCCGTCGCACCGTGGCCGCGGTACATCGTGCCGGCCGCATTCGCGGCGCTCATCCCACCGACACCGAGCGCGTTGACGCTGACCACATGGCCCGACGCGTCGAAGGCGAAGTTGTCGGGCGCGGCGATCGTGGTGCCGCTCGTCGTCCAGGTGGTGCGGTCGAGCTCCGCCACGAACCCGTCGTTGTAGGCCTGGCCGACGAAGTCGGGGTACTCCCCCGACAGGAACGTGAAGTCGAACGCCAGGCAGTTCGCCCCGGCGGGCACCGTCACGTCCGCGCGCAGGACGCTGACGTCGAAGGCCTTGTCGCCGCGCCCGGCCACGGGCGTGCTGCTGTAGAGCGTGCCCGGGCCCGGGTCGGCGTTGACGTTCGGGACGTTGAGCGCCGACCCGGTACTGAGCAGGGCGTAGCTCGGACCGTCGGACGGGAACCCGGCGAGCGGGGTGGTCGACGCGGCGTCGGCGTTACCCGCGGCCGGGCGGGTCAGCAACGTCGAGGAGGTGACCACCGTCCCGGGCCCGGCCAGGGCCGGTCCGAGGGTGGCGCCGGTGGGGTCGAGGGTCAGGACGGCGTGAGCGGTCGCGGCCGTGCCGACCACGAGACCGGCGACCAGGCCCGCGAGGACGGCGAGCCGGACCGGACGTAGCGGTCTGGAGGGCATGACGGGATTCCTCTCGGCGCAGCGGGAGCCGCGTTTCCTTGACGTCGCTGAGGGGAATCTGTCCCGATCGTGGCGGTTGAAACCTGATCGGCCGCGAATGTTCTGACGAGTTACCACCACCCGCCCCACGGATCACAGAGGGCCGCAGGTTCCCCAGATCAGCCGGCGTCGGAGCCCACCGGAGGCGGGCCGTCCGGGGCCGGGGTCCGGGCGGGCGCGCGCACCCCGAAGATCGCGAACGCGGCGAGGATGCACAGGCCGCCGGCCAGCCACCAGGCGTCGTCGTAGGAGCCGCTGACCTCGCGGCTCCAGCCCGCCACCTCGGCCGCCACCCCGGCGCCGACCATGTGGGCCGCGAACACCCAGCCGAACGCGATGCTCGAGCGTTCCAGGCCGAACACCTCCCGGCACAGCGCGACCGTCGGCGGCACGGTGGCCACCCAGTCGAGGCCGTAGAAGACGATGAACAGGCCGAGCGGCATGCTCAGGCCGGGGCCCATCAGGGTCGGACCGGCCAGCAGGGCCAGCCCGCGCAGGCCGTAGTACATGAACAGCAGCAGCCGCGGGTCGACGCGGTCGCTCAGCCAGCCCGAGCCGATCGTCCCGACGATGTCGAAGACGCCGACCACGGCCAGCAGCCCGGCCGCGGTGGTGGCGGGCATGCCGTGGTCGTGGGCCATGCCCACGAAGTGGGTCTGGATCAGCCCGTTGGTCGACCAGCCGCAGATGAAGAACGTCCCGGCCAGCAGCCAGAACGCCGGGCTGCGGGCGCCCAGCTTCAGCTCGTTCCAGGCGGCGCGGCCCGCGCCGAGCGCCGGTCCGGCCGGGACGGCGGGCGCCTCGCTCGCGCCGTAGGGCAGGGCCCCGACGTCGGCCGGTCTGTCGATCAACCAGGCCAGGGTGAGCGGGACGAGCACCAGCGCCAGGACGGCGGTCAGCGCGGCCGCCGCCCGCCACCCCTCGTGGGTGGCCAGCCAGGCGACGGCGGGCAGGACGACGAGCTGCCCGGTGGCGTTGGCCGCGGAGAACACGCCCATCACCAGGCCCCGCCGTTCGACGAACCAGGCGTTGGCCACGACCGCGCCGAGCACCAGCGCCATCGATCCGGTGGCGAACCCGATGACCAGCCCCCACAGGACGACGAGCTGCCAGACCTGGGTCATCAGCAGCGTCGCGCCCGACCCGACGGCCACGAAGCTCAGCGCGACGGCGACCACCCGGCCGACACCGAACCGGCCCATCAGGGCGGCGGCGAACGGCGCGGTCAGCCCGAACAGGACGAGGTTGATGCTGACCGCGCCGGAGATGGTGGTCAGGCTCCAGCCGAACTCCTCGTGCACCGGGTCGATCAGCACGCCCGTGCTCGACCGGAATGCGGCGCTGGCCACCAGGGCCAGCAGGGTCACCGCCGCGACCTTCCACGCCGGGTGCAACCCGGTGCGGCTCGGGGTCTCCTGGACGGCGGTCACGGGACGATCCCCGCGGCCAGGACGGCCGCGGCGCAGCCGCGGTCACCGCTGGAGGTGAGGCGGTCGTCGTCCAGCCCGATGCGGTTCCAGAGCAGCAGCAGGACGGCGTCGGGCGGGCCCTCGACGGCGGCCGCCGGCTCGCGGCCGACGGTCCACTCGTGGCCGGCGGTACGCACGGTCAGGCCCGGATCGGGTTCGGCGATGCGGCCGAGGCGGACCTGCCGCGGGTAGAACATCGTGAGGGCCTCGTCGACGGCGTCGAGGGCCGCGGCCGGGTCGAGTTCGTGCTCGAGGCCCTGCGAGTGCGCGGCGTCGTACAGGTGGACGGCGGTCTCGTGGGCCTGGCGACGCGACCAGAAGGCCGCCGTGCGCGGCTTGGGCCCGAAGTGCCAGACGGGGGCGTCCGGGTCGGTCGTGCGCAGCGTCTCGGCGAGGGCGCTCGCGTGCTGCGCGTACCAGGCCGCGAGGTCGCCGTCCGGCGGGGTGTACGGGCCGTCGGGAGAGCCGGCCAGGACGGCGTGCCGGGCCCACTGGTGGATCTCGCCGACGTGGGCGACCAGGTCGGCGAAGGTCCAGCCCGGACAGGCGGCCACGGGCGCGTCGAGGTCGGCCTCCGGGATCAGCGCGGTGAGCGCGGCGGCGTTGCGCTCGAACTGCGCGAGCCCCTGCGCAGGGGTGAGCAACGGGACGGTCGTCGGCATGCGCTCATGGTCGCCCATCGCGGTCCTGAGTTCGAAGCCGATTTCCTGCCACGCTCCCGTCGTCCAAAAGCCCCCGGCCCGGCCTCCCTGGTGAGGGAGACCGGGCCGGAGGGTTCTCGCGTGGTGCGGCTACCTGATCAGGGTGTCGATCAGAAGTTCGCCGCGGTGTAGGTGGCGCTGCGGGAGATCACCGTGGTGACACCGCCCGTGGCGACCTTCGCCAGGTCCGAACCCGCGGTGGTACCGCGCTTCAGGATCTGGATGCTGTAGGCACCGGACAGGTTGCTGGGCGTCCGGCAGGACAGCGTGGTGTCGTTCTCGATCACGATGTTGGTGCACAGCGCCGCCGAGATCGTGTCGGCCGCGGCGCGGGTGGTGCCACCGGGGACGAACTCGATCACGTAGTTGCTGTCGGCCGCACCGAAGGTCATCGAGGAGAAGCCCTTACCGACGAGCTCGACGCCCACGGCGGTGCTGGCCTTGCCGAAGCTCGGCGACGCCTTGAGGACCGACTGGTAGGTGACGGTCTGGTCGGCCGAGGTGACCCCGCCGTACTCGGTCGTGACCTTGATGGCCTTGCCGGAACCGGCGGCGCCCGCCGGGATCGACGCGGTCACCTTCGTGTCGCTGACGAACTTGGTCACCGCGGCGGTGCCGGCGACGCTGACCACCGTCTTCTTGGTGAAGTTGGTGCCCTCGACGGTCAGCGTCGTGCCACCGAACGTGGAGGTGGACACGGCCTGCGCGCCGCCACCCTCGGTGTTGCCGTTGACCTTGGTGATGGTCGGGGCGTCGCCGACCGTGTACTTGGCCGAGCCGACGATCGTGTTGGCCGAACCGACCGCGGCGTCACCCAGGCAGACGTAGCCGGCGCCCGCGGCCAGGCTCAGGCTGCCCGGGACGACGAGGACGGCCTTGGTCGCCGAGACGACGGTCAGGCCGGTGGTGAAGTTCGAGTAGCCCGCGGCGCTGGAGGGCGTGCCGTCCGCACAGGCGGCGGTCGTGTAGTAGGCGGAGACCGCGACGGCCGTGCCGTCGGCGTCCGTGAGGCCCTTGCCCTTGATGGTCAGGGTGTCGCCACCGGCGGTGGAGCCGGACGCGGGGGTGATGGTCATCGCGGGGACGGTCGCGGCCGACGAGTTGCCCGCGAGGGCGACGGTACCGGCGACGACGAGACCAGCGGCCAGGGTCGCACCCAGGACGCGCTTCGTGGTGATGCGAGGCTTGCGCATGAGGAACTCTCTTCCGTGAGATGGGCGGGCCGTTCCGTGGCCCTCGTACCGAGTCCGTATGGACCCATCGGGAGAGCCCATCGGCGGCCGCCCCCGGGTGTTGATGAAGGTCCCGGTGCCCTCACCCGGTTGGCTCACGCGGCGTGCGGGGCGGATTGCTGTGAGCGACTCAGGCACCCGTTCGAGGCCGCCACTCGCTCCGTTTCGTGTTGATCGGGGTAGATCTGCACCCCTCCAGGGGCCTGGAAACGACCCACTGTGGGTTATCCACAGGCGTCCTCCGGCCCGACGCTCCATCAGCGTCAAGCTGGACCTCGTGCTCAGACCGTGTGACCGCGCGCTCGGTCTGGCCTCCGACCAAGCAGGCGCCGTCAGCGCGAGCCAGCTGTACGCGGTCGGGGTCACGGCCAAGCAGGTTCGGGTAGCCGTGCGGGCCCGGCGATGGCGGCGGGTGCTGCCCGGCGTGTTCGTCGTATTCACCGGCCCCCTACCGGACCTGACCCGGGTGTGGTGCGCCCTGCTCTACGCAGGGGCCGGGGCGACGGCGTCCCACGGCACCGCCCTCTGGCTGCACGACGGCGCCGAACGCGGTACACCACTGCCCCGCCCGATCGAGCTGAGCGTGCCGCACGAGCGGAAGGTCAAAGCCCCGGCCGGCGTCGTCGTCCACCGTCGCCGGAAGCTGCCCGACTCATGGGGTTCGCCACCGCGGCTGCGAGTCGAGCCGACCGTTCTCGACCTCGCCGAGGCGGCCCACGGGGAAGATGCAGCCCTCGAGCCGGTGCTTCGCGCGATCCAGCGACGACTGACCAAAGCGTCCCGGCTCCGAACCGAACTCGGCCGCCGGGGCCGCCACCGCTGGCGAGGTCTGCTCACCGAGGTGCTCGCCGAGGAAAACGACGGGGTGACCACTCCCCTCGAACTGCGGTACGCCCGCGATGTCGAACGCGCCCACCGGTTACCGAAGGCGGAGCGCAACCGACCGGAGGGCGCGAACGGACGACGGCGGTATCGGGACAACCGGTACGTCGAGTTCGGACTGGTGGTCGAGTTGGACGGCGAGGAGGCTCATCCGCGCGACGACGCCCACCTCGACCGGCGCCGGGACAACGCGGTCACCGTGATGCAGCAGGGCACGCTGCGCTACGGATGGCGCGAGGTGACCGGTCTGCGCTGCGCGACGGCCGACGAGGTCGCCCGCGCGCTGCAGCACCGAGGCTGGACGGGTCGGGCGCATCCCTGCGGGCTGGGTTGCCGGCTACCGGGCACCTGGACACGTCTGGGGTAGTTCCGGGCCCCCATGAGGGCCCGGGCCTTCCCCACTCGCTCAGCGGGTACGGGGGAAGCCCAGGTCGACGGTGGACGTGGCCGGGTCGGGCCAGCGGGACGTGACGACCTTGCCGCGGGTGTAGAAGTTCATCCCCTCCGGCCCGTACATGTGGGTGTCACCGAACAGCGACGCCTTCCAGCCGCCGAACGAGTAGTAGGCGACCGGGACCGGGATCGGCACGTTGATGCCGACCATGCCGACCTCGATCTCGAACTGGAACCGGCGGGCCGCACCGCCGTCGCGGGTGAAGATCGCGACGCCGTTGGCGAACGGGTTCGAGTTCACCAGCTCCACAGCCTCGTCGTAGGTCTCGGCCCGCACCACGCTCAGCACGGGGCCGAAGATCTCGTCGGTGTACACGCTCATCGACGGCGTCACCCCGTCGACCAGCGTGGGCCCGACGAAGAAGCCGGACGACGGGAGGTCCCCCTCGCGGCCGTCGACCACCACGGTCGCGCCGGCCTGCGCCCCGGCCTCGATGTACGACAGGACCCGGTCGCGCGACTCGGCGGTGATCAGGGGGCCCATCTCGGAGTCGGGGTCGGTACCCGCACCGACGCGCAGCTTGGGCAGCCGGGCGGCGATCGCCTCGACCAGCGCGTCGCCGATGTCGCCGACCGCGACGGTCACCGAGACGGCCATGCAGCGCTCGCCCGCGGAACCGTAGGCGGCGCTGACCGCGGCGTCCGCGGCCAGGTCGACGTCGGCGTCGGGCAGCACGACCATGTGGTTCTTGGCGCCGCCGAGCGCCTGCACCCGCTTGCCGTGGGCGGTGCCGCGCTCGTAGATGTACCTCGCGATCGGGGTGGAGCCGACGAAACTGATCGCGGCGACGTCGGGGTGCTCGAGCAGGCCGTCGACGGCGACCTTGTCACCGTGCAGCACGGTGAACACGCCGTCGGGCAGGCCGGCCTTCTTCCACAGCTCGGCCAGGAAGAGCGACGCGCTCGGGTCCTTCTCGGACGGCTTGCAGATGAAGGCGTTCCCGCACGCGATGGCGTTGGCGCACATCCAGATCGGGACCATCGCGGGGAAGTTGAACGGGGTGATGCCGGCCACCACGCCGAGCGGCTGCCGGATCGAGTACACGTCGACGCCGGTCGCGGCCTGCTCGCTGAACCCGCCCTTCAGCAGCTGCGGGACGCCGCACGCGAACTCGACGTTCTCCAGCGCGCGGGCGATCTCGCCGGCCGCGTCGGACAGGACCTTGCCGTGCTCGGCCGTCACGATCCGCCCGAGTTCCTCGGCGTGATCGTGCAACAGCTGGCGGAACGCGAACAGGACGGCCGAGCGGGTCGAGAGGGACGACGTCCGCCAGGTCTTCGCCGCCGCCTTGGCCGAGGCGACGGCCGCGTCGACCTCGGACGGCGAGGCCAGGTCGACCGCGCCGGTCACCTCACCCGTGGCCGGGTCGTAGACATCGGCCGTACGGCCCGAGGTTCCCGCCACCGGGGCGCCGTCGATCCAGTGGGTGATGCGCGTGACCATGTCCTGCTCCTCGACCTTCGGTGCGTGGGTCCGGCCCGCCGCCCGCCCGGAGACGGGCGGCGGACCGGTCGTACTGCGCCTACCAGTGTGCGCCTCGAACCGAGGGGCGACTACGCCCCACCGGCCTCCAGGGTCACCGTCTCCGGCTTGTACGAGGAGCCGGTGGTGTCGACCCCGTCGGCCTTCAGCTCGGCCAGCGCCTTGGTGACGTAGTCGTTGGTGTAGGCGTCGGCGTCGGGGGCCTTGGTGAGAACCGTCTTGCCCTCGGCGTTCTTGGTGTCCTGGGCGATCTTCACGGTCTGGTCCCAGGCGGCGGTGTCGATCGTGCCCGCCCCGTTGGTGGCCGGCCAGATCAGCTTGTTGATCTCGTTCATCTGCCAGAGCTGGTGGCTGGCGCCCAGCTTCGAGCCCTTGGCCACGACGATGTCACGGCACTTCTCGACGTTGTCCCGGCAGTAGGCCCAGCCCTTGAGGCTCGCGGCGATGAACTTCACGGTCTGGTCCTGGTAGGCCGAGTCGCTCTTCAGCTTCTCCGTGTTCGCCCAGATGGCGTCCTGGAGCATCGCCGTGCCCTCGTCGTTCCAGTTGATCGCGTTGAAGTCGTCGGCGGTGTAGAGCTTTCCGGTCTTCGGGTTCTTCGCCTCGAGCACCTGGGCGTACTCGTTGTAGATCATCGCCTGGGCCGCGTCGATGTCGCCCTTCAGCAGGGCGTTCATGTCGAACTGCTGCTGCACGAGCTTGACGTCCTTGCCCGGGTTGAGCCCGGCCTTGGTCATGCCCGCGAACAGCTCGTACTCGTTGCCGAAGCCCCAGTTGCCGACCTTCTTGCCCTTCAGGTCGGCCGCGGTGGTGATGTTCTTGTCCTTGAACGAGACCTGCAGCGTCCCGGAGCGCTGGAAGACCTGCGCCACGTCGGTGATGCCCGCACCGGCCTCCCGCGAGGCGAGCGCCTTCGGCACCCACGCGATCGCGTAGTCGGCCTTGTTCTGGGCCAGGACGGTCTGCGGGACGATGTCGACGCCGCCCTCGAGGATGGTCACGTCGAGCCCGGCGTCCTTGTAGTAGCCCTGGTCGAGGGCCGCGAAGTACCCGGCGAACTGGGCCTGGGTGAACCACTGCAGCTGCAGCTTGACGTCGGTCAGGGCGCCCGGGTCGGTGGCGGCGGTGTCACCTCCCGAGGAGGTCGTGCTGCAGGCGGCGAGGCCCATCACGGTCAGGGTGGCCCCGAGACCCACGAGGGCCCGGCGGCGGAGACTGCTTCTCACGGATTTCCTCTTTCCGTAGAACGGTTTTCGTAGGAGAACTCAGGCCTGCTCGACCGCACGGCCCCGCGTCGCCAGTCGCTCGGCACCGAGCGAGACGACGTAGAACACCAGCCCCAGACCGATGGCGGCCACCACGTACGCCCAGGCGCGGGCGTAGGCGGTGTTCGACGCGGCGGAGGTGATCCTGCTGCCCAGGCCGTTCTGCAGGCCGCCGAAGTACTCGGCCACGACCGCGGAGATGACAGCAAGCGAGGAGGCCACGCGGACGCCGGTGAACAGGTACGGCACCGCACCCGGGAGCCGGACCACGCGGGTCGTCTCCCAGGCGCTCGCGGCGTAGCTGCGCAAGAGTTCGGCGTGCACGGGCTCGATCCGGGTCAGGCCGCGGACCGTGGTCACGAAGACCGGGAAGAAGGCCACGACGGTCACGACGATCCGCCGGGGCAGGTCGCTGTCGGCCGCGAACATGATGAACAGCACCGGGGCCAGCGCGACGATCGGCATCGCGGCGACCCCGGAGGCCAGCGGGGTGAGCAGGCGCTGCAGCACCGGCACCCACACGGCCAGGACCGCCACGACGACGGCCAGGACGATGCCCACCAGCAGCCCGATCAACGCGTTGAGCCCACTGGCGACGGTGACGTCGAGGATGTCGGATGCGTTCTCGTGCACCTGTTCCCAGATCGCGGTCGGGCTGGGCAGCAGGTAGCCGGGGATGTCCTGCAGGTCGACGGCCAACTGCCAGACCAGCAGGACGAGCGCGCCGAAGGCGACCGGCGTCAGGACCCTCCGCAGCAACGTCATCGCAGGTCCACCCCGCGCAACGGCGCATCCGGGTCGCTCGGATGCCCGCGCAGCGCCTCACGGACCGCGGTCACGGCGGCGAAGAAGTCGCCCGCCTCGCGGGTGTCCTCGGTGCGCTCGCCCAGGCTCACCGGCACGATCTCGGCGATCCGGCCCGGCCGCGGCGACATCACGACGACCCGGTCGGACAGGTAGACCGCCTCGGGGATGGAGTGGGTCACGAAGACGACCGCGCAGCCGGTCGCGGCGGCCAGCCGGAGCAGCTCGCCCTGCATGCGTTCCCGGGTCATCTCGTCGAGCGCGCCGAACGGCTCGTCCATCAGGAGGAGGCGTGGCTGCTCGGCGAGCGAGCGGGCGATGGCGACACGCTGCTGCATGCCGCCCGACAGCTGCTCGGGACGGTGGTTCGCGAAGTCGGTCAGGCCGACGGTCTCCAGCAGTTCGTCGGCGCGGGCCCGGCGCTGGGCCTTCTTCGTCCCGTGCAGTTCCAGCGGCAGCTCGATGTTCGCGCGCACGGTGCGCCAGGGCAGCAGGCCGGCGGCCTGGAAGGCGATGCCGTAGTCCTGGTCGACGCGGGCCTGCTTCGCGGTCTTGCCGAACACCGCGACCGTGCCGGACGTCGGCTGCTCGAGGTCGGCGACGATGCGCATCAGCGTGCTCTTGCCGCAGCCGGACGGCCCGATGAGCGAGACGAACTCACCCGGCGCCACCGTCAGGTCGATGCCCTCCAGCGCGGTGACCGATGCGCTCGTGCCGGCCCCGAACGTCTTGTCCACCGCGCTCAGGTGGACGGCGGGGATCGGGGCTTCCTCGGTCATCGGGCTCCTGCCGGCTGGAATCGGGAGAGGGAGAGGTCGAGCAGTCCGACCAGGCCCGCGACCACCAGACCGAGCACGGCCGCGCCGAGCAACGCCGTCCACGGCTTGGCCGGATCACCGGTCGCGGACTGGGCGTACTCGATGATGAGACGCCCGATGCCGCCCCGCGTCCCGGTCGAGATCTCGGCGACGATCGCGCCGATCACCGACGCGGCGGCGCCGAGCCTCAGGGCCGGGATCAGGTGCCCGACGCTGGCCGGCAGCCGCAGGTGCAGCAGGGTCTGCCAGTAGGAGGCCGCGTAGCTGTGCATCAACCCGAGCTGCGCGGCCTGGGGCGACTCCAACCCGCGCAGCAGGCCCACCGCGACCGGGAAGAAGGCCAGGTACCCGGAGATCACGGCCACCGACATCCACGGCTGCCACGGCTGCCCGAACACGGCGAGGTTGCCGCCCCAGCCGACGACGACCGGGGCGATGGCCACGAGCGGCACCGTCTGGCTGACGATCACGTAGGGCAGCAGGGCGTCCTGGGCGGTGCGGAACCGCTGCATCAGCAAGGCCAGCAGCCCACCGACGAGGACACCCCCGACCCACCCGGCGAAGGCCACGCGGAACGAGAACCAGCCGGCCAGCAGCACCGCCACGAACACGGAATGGCTGCCCGGGGTGGAGATCTCGGGCTGGGTGAAGCGGTCCAGGATCTGCCAGACGTGCGGCATGGAGACGTCGTCGGCGCGCGGCAGCAGCCGGACGTCGTGCACGGACCACCCGTCGGGCGAGCCCACGGCCTTGTACCCCTCCCACAGGAGGACGAGCAACGCCACCGCCAGCAGCCCGTACCCGAACGAGACCAGGGCGGGCAGGGCCCGACCCCGAAGGGTTCTCACGACTTGGCCGTCACGGTGTCGCGCACCGCCGGGATCACCGTCTCGCCGTACGCCTCGAGGGTCTGGGCCTTCCCGTCGTGCTGGAGGTAGACCGCGAACTGGTCCACGCCGAGGGCTTTCAGCTCCTCGAGCCGCTCGATGTGCGCCTTCGCGTCGCCCAGGATGCAGAACCGGTCGACCACCTCGTCGGGGACGAAGGCGGCGTGCGTGTTCCCGGCCTGACCGTGCTGGTTGTAGTCGTAGCCCTCCCGGGCCTTGATGTAGTCGGTCAGGGCGGTCGGCACGCCGCCGCCCTCGCCGTAGCGGGCCACGATGTCGGCCACGTGGTTGCCGACCATGCCGCCGAACCAGCGCGTCTGGTCGCGCATGTGCGCCATCGACTCGGGGCTGCCGTCCCCCACGTACGCCGGTGCGGCGACGCAGATCTTGACGGACGCCGGGTCGCGGCCCGCCGCTTCGGCGGCCCGGCGGACCGCGGAGATGGTCCACTCCGCGATCGCCGGGTCGGCCAGCTGCAGGATGAAGCCGTCGGCGACCTCACCGGTCAGGGCCAGCGCCTTCGGCCCGTACGCCGCCACCCACACGTCGAGCCGGGAGTCCCGACCCCACGGGAACTGCAACGTCGACCCGTTGATGTCGACCGCCCGCCCGTTGGCGAGTTCCCGGATCACGTGGATGCTCTCGCGCAGCGTCGCCAGCGTCGTGGGCTTGCCGTTCAGCACCCGCACGGCCGAGTCGCCCCGGCCGATCCCGCAGATCGTCCGGTTGCCGAACATCTCGTTCAGCGTGGCGTGCAACGACGCGGTCACCGACCAGTCCCGGGTGGCCGGGTTGGTCACCATCGGCCCGACCACCACCTTGCGGGTGGCGGCCAGGATCTGGCTGTAGATGACGTACGGCTCCTCCCAGAGCAGGTGGGAGTCGAACGTCCAGACGTGGCTGAACCCGAGAGTCTCCGCCTGCCGGGCGAGTTCGACCACCCGCGAGGCGGGCGGGTTGGTCTGCAGGACGACGCCGATATCCACTGTCGATGACCTCTCAGAGCAGGTTCTGCGAGAGGGCGCGCTTGACGAACCGGCCGTGCCCCTTCGTCCCCACGTAACCGGACTCGTCCTTGATCACCGTGCCGCGGGACAGCACGACGTCGACGTGACCGTCGATCTCGTACCCCTCCCAGGCCGAGTAGTCCATGTTCATGTGGTGCGTGTCGACGCTGATCGACGTATGGCCGTTCGGGTCGTACACCACGATGTCGGCGTCGGCGCCCGGGGCGATGACCCCCTTCGGGCCGTACAGCCCGAACATCCGCGCCGGGGTGGTGCAGCAGACGTCGACCCACTTCTCCAGGCTGATCTTGCCGTCCTTGACGCCCTGGAAGAGCAGGTCCATCCGGTGCTCGACCGACCCGATGCCGTTGGGGATCTTCGAGAAGTCGCCGATGCCCAGCTCCTTCTGGTCCTTCATGCAGAACGGGCAGTGGTCGGTGGAGACCGTGGTGACGTCGCCCGTGCGGATGTACTTCCACAGCTCGTCCTGGTGGCCCTCGGCCCGCGAGCGCAGCGGCGTCGAGCAGACCCACTTGGCGCCCTCGAAACCGGGGGCCCCGAGCTGCTCCTCGAGCGACAGGTACAGGTACTGCGGGCAGGTCTCACCGAACACGTTCATCCCGGCGTTGCGGGCCTCGGCGATGCGGGCGAGGGCCTGCTTGGCCGACACGTGCACGACGTACAGCGGGGCGCCGGTGATGTCGGCCAGCATCACCGCGCGGTGGGTGGCCTCCTGCTCGGTCTGCCAGGGCCGGGTGACGCCGTGGTAGTACGGGTCGGTCTCGCCGCGGGCCAGCGCCTGCTGGACGAGAACGTCGATGGCCGAACCATTCTCGGCGTGCATCATGATCAGGCCGCCGTTGCCGGCGGCGGTCTGCATGGCCCGTACGATCTGGCCGTCGCTGGACAGGAAGACCCCCGGGTAGGCCATGAACAGCTTGAAGCTGGTGACCCCCTCGCCGATCAGCTCGTCCATCGCCTTGAGCGACTCGTCGTTCACGTCGCCGATGATCTGGTGGAAGGCGTAGTCGACGGCGCAGTTGCCGGCCGCCTTCTCGTGCCAGACGGCCAGCTGGTCCTGGACGCTCTGGCCGTAGGTCTGCACCGCGAAGTCGACGATCGTCGTCGTCCCGCCCCAGGCCGCGGCCCGGCTGCCCGTCTCGAAGGTGTCGGAGGCGAAGGTGCCGCCGAAGGGCAGCTCCATGTGGGTGTGCGCGTCGATGCCGCCCGGGATCACGTACTTCCCGGTCGCGTCGATCACCTGCGCCGCGCCGGCCGCGACGTCACCCAGCACCGACGTCCCGGGGGCCAGCAGCGCGACGATGCGTTCGCCGTCCACCAGCACGTCCTGCAGGCTCGACCCGGTCGAGCTCACCACGGTGCCGCCGCGGATCAGTGTGGTGCTCATGCCTGTCAGCTCCTTCGCGTCACGGCTTGGGGATGGACGTGTAGCTCTCCGGACGGCGGTCGCGGTAGAACTGCCAGTCGTTGCGCACCCTACGGATCATGTCGAGGTCGAGGTCGCGCACCACCAGCTCCTCGGTCTCCGACGAACCCATCGGCCCGACGAGATTGCCCTGCGGGTCGACGAACTGGCTGGAGCCGTAGAACGTGACCGCCAGGTCGCCGTACTCGTTGTCCTCGGTGCCGACCCGGTTCGGCGCGGCCACGAAGTAGCCGTTGGCGGCCGCCGCGGCCGGCTGCTCGATCTCCCAGAGCCGGTTCGACAGGCCGGGTTTGGTGGCGTTGGGGTTGAACACGATCTGCGCGCCGTTGAGGCCCAGCTCGCGCCAGCCCTCGGGGAAGTGCCGGTCGTAGCAGATGTAGACGCCGACCTTGCCCACCGCGGTGTCGAACACCGGGTAGCCGAGGTTGCCGGGGCGGAAGTAGAACTTCTCCCAGAACTTGTCGAGGTTCGGGATGTGGTGCTTGCGGTACTTGCCGAGGATCGAGCCGTCGGCGTCGACCACCACCGCGGTGTTGTAGTAGACGCCGGGCATGTCCTCCTCGTAGATCGGGAGGATCATCACGATGCCCAGGTCCTTGGCCAGGGCCGCGAACCGCTGCACGATCGGGCCGTCGGCGGGTTCGGCGAAGTCGTAGTACTTCGCGTCCTCGGTGATGCCGAAGTACGGCCCGTAGAACAGCTCCTGGAAGCAGACGATCCGCGCCCCCTGCGACGCCGCGTCGCGTGCGAAGCCCTCGTGCTTGGCGATCATCGATTCCTTGTCGCCCGTCCACGTCGTCTGGCTGATCGCCGCCCGCACCACTGTCATGACCACTCCTCTCGCGAACGATGTGTGATTCTGCTGGCTGAACATTTCGGACTCATCAACGACGCACCGCTGCCGTGTCGACCTGGTTAACCCTTGCCGCCAGCTCTCGCCCAAGGCAAGGGCCCTGACCAAGACTGTCGTACGTGTCGATCGCCTCGGGGGGTTCAGCGACCGGCCCCTGGACGGCGGCCGCCCTGGCCGCGACCATCCCCGACCGCTCGGCCGCCGGGATCGCCGCGACCGTGAACCGCCTGATCAGCACGGGTCGTCTGGGCCACGGCGAGCGCCTGCCGACGGTCCGGGACCTGGCCGCCGCCCTGGGCACCAGCCCCGCCACGGTCGCCGAGGCGTGGCGGGCGCTGAAGCAGGCGGGCGCGATCGTGCCACGGGGTCGGGCCGGGTCGTTCGTCGACACCCCGACGCGTTGGATGTCCCGCTACCGCGAGATGCCGGCCGCGCCCCGGGCGCAGCTGACGCTCGACCTGAGCACCGGCGTCCCCGATCCCGCCCTGCTGCCGGACGTCGGTCCGGCCCTGGGCCGGGTGTCCCGCCGCGCCACGACGTCCAACTACCTGGACCCGGCCGTCCTGCCGCCGCTCGAGGCGCGCCTGCGCGCGGACTGGCCGTACGACGTCCAGGCCCTGACCGTCGTCGACGGGGCGCTCGACGGGCTCGAGCGGGTCCTGCGGCTGACCGTGCGGCTCGGCGACCACGTCCTGGTCGAGCACCCCGCCTTCCCGCCGCTGCTGGACCTGCTCGACGGGCTGGGGGCGGTCGTCGTCCCGGTGGAGCTGGACGCGCGGGGGCCGCGCCCGTCGTCCCTGACCGAACGGCTCGCGCAGCTGCGGCCCGCGCGTCCCGTCGCGATGGTCCTGCAGCCGCGCGCGCACAACCCGACGGGCGCCTCGCTGACCCCGGCCCGAGCCGGGGCGCTGGCCCGCATCCTGCGTCGCGACGGCGGTGACGTGCTGGTCGTCGAGGACGACCACTCCGGCGCGATCGCGGCGGCCCCCGACGTCAGCCTCGGCCGCTGGCTGCCGGAGCGCACCGTGCACGTGCGCAGCTTCTCGAAGTCGCACGGACCGGACCTGCGGCTGGCCGCGCTGGGCGGGCCGCGGGACGTCGTCACCGCGGTCGAGCGGCAGCGGCGCCTCGGGCCGGGCTGGACGTCGCGGATGCTCCAGGAGGTGCTGCTCGACCTGCTCACGGAAACCGTTGCGGTGGAGGCGGTCCGCAACGCCGGCCGGGTCTACGCACGGCGCCGGTCGGGACTGGCCCAGGCGCTGCTGGAGCACGGGGTGCGGGTGGCGCCGGGTGACGGGTTGGCGATGTGGCTGCCGGTCGCCGACGAGCGGCGCGCGGTCGTGACGCTGGCCGGGGCGGGCGTCGGGGTGACGCCCGGGGCTCCGTTCCACGCCTGCCCGGACGGCGGCTGCCTCGAGGTGGGCGGGCGGGTGCGGCTGACGATCGGGACGCTCCCGGACGACGCCGCGCAGGTCGGCGAGCTGGCTCGCCTGGTCGCCGCCGCGGCCTCCTGATTGGCATGCGGGAGCGAGCGCGCTGCGCCATGCTGGTGCGCCTATGACCACGGCATTCGTCTTCGGCGGCGGCGGGCTGCTCGGCGCCACCGAGGTGGGCATGGTCCGGGCCCTCATGGAGGCGGGGTACCGGCCCGACCTCGTGCTGGGCACCAGCATCGGGGCCATCAACGGGGCCGTCGTGGCCGCCGAGCCCACGCCGGCCGCCGTCGAGGCCCTCACCGAGACGTGGCAGAACCTGGGCGACAGCGAGATCTTCGCCAGCCCGTGGAAGCGGCTGCGGGTGGCGGCCTCGACCCGCACGCACCTGCACTCGATCGAACCGCTGCGCAGGCTGATGCTCGACGCACTCGGCCCCCTGAACATCGAGGAGCTGGTCACCCCCTTCCAGTGCTGCGCCGCGAGCATCGAGCGGGCGGCCGAGACCTGGTTCAGCACGGGCCCTCTGGCCGACGCGGTGGCGGCCAGCTGCGCCGTCCCGGGGCTCTTCCCCCCGGTGGCCATCAACGGCGAGCACTACCTGGACGGAGGTCTGGTCAACTCCATCCCGCTCAGCCGGGCCGTCTCGCTCGGCGCGACCCGGATCTTCGTCCTGCACGTCGGGCGTATCGACCAGCCGCTCAAACCACCGCGGCTGCCCTGGGACGTGGCGACGGTCGCCTTCGAGATCGCCCGGCGGCACCGCTTCTCGTCCGACCTGGCCGCGGTCCCCGAGGGGGTGAGCGTCCACGTGCTGCCCGCGGGCGACGTCCACAGCCCGAGCGCCAACCTGCGCTACCGCGAGGTGCGGCACGTGCGCGGGCGTATCGACGAGGCCTACCGGGCCTGCGTCGAGTACCTCGACGGGCTCGAATAGTGTTACCCCCGAAGCTCATCCGGCGCCTGGTGCTGTTACCGGGGATGGTCGTGTTCGCCCTCCTGGCGATCATCACGTTCCCGGTCACCGCCGCCCTGGCCGCGCTCGGCAGCCTGGTCTGGCCGCCGCCGACCGGCTGGCCGCCCGCCCGCCCCTACCTGCGCTCGTACCTGCGCGCGCTGGCCCAGCCGCGGCCCCGCAAGTGGCGGCTGCTGCGGGTCCTGCTGGTCGCCGTCGTCTACCTGGCCGCCGAGCTCGTCGCGCTGAGCGCGCTCGGCTGGCTGTGGGTCCGCTCCGGGTTCGGCCGGCACCTGCGCGAACCGGCCAGCGAGCGGCGCCACTACCTGCTCGTGGCCTGGCTCCTCGACACGGTCTACCGGCTCGCGGAAAGCGTCCTGCACGTGCGGGTCCGGATCGAGGGCCCGTCCCCCGACGAGTACCTCGGCCGACCCCTCGTGGTGTTCTGCCGGCACGCCGGGCCGGGCGACTCGCTGCTCATCGTGCACGCGCTGCTGAAGCGCTACGACCGCGAACCGCGCATCGTCCTGAAGGACCTGCTGCAGCTCGACCCGGCCATCGACATCGTGCTGAACCGGTTGCCCAACCGGTTCGTCCGGGCCGGGCGCGACCGGCCGGTGGAGGCCATCGCCGACCTGGCCACCCGGCTCGACGGGAACGACGCGCTGGTCCTGTTCCCCGAGGGGGGCAACTTCACGGCCCGCCGGCGGGCCCGGGCCATCCTCAAGCTGCGTCGCCGGGGGATGCTCGCGCAGGCCGAGAAGGCCGAGCGGATGCGGCACGTCCTGCCACCCCGCACCGCCGGGGTGGTGGCCGCGCTGGGGGCCCAGCGCGACAACCCGGACCCCCCGGACGTGGTCTGGGTCGCGCACACCGGCACCGACCACCTGTTCTCGGTCGGCGACGTGTGGCGGGCGCTGCCGATGGACGTCGAGATCACGATGCGCTGGTGGCGGGTGCCGTTCGACGAGATCCCGGCCGACCCGCAGGCCCAGGGCGACTGGCTGTACGCCTGGTGGCGGCTCATCGACGACTGGATCGAGCAGAACCGGCCCGTGTGATCGATGCGTGTTCAACCGTCGGCAACGCATGAGGCGCCCCGGCGGTCCATACTGGTATGCCGACTTTTCCAGTCGACAGCCAGTCCACGAGGAGGCCGCGGTAATGGGTGCGGGCGAGCCCGAGCGCCAGATCGCGCTCGAGCAGGCCGTGGTGGGGGGCCTGTACGCCAGGCTCGACGAGCTGCGGGAACGCGCGGCCGACTCCCTGGAGCGGCTGCGGCGCGCCCCCGTCGTCCCCACGCCGGCCGGGCGGGCCGAGCGCGACGCGTTCGACGCGCTCTACACCGAGCGCCTCACCACGCTGCGCGCGGTCGAGGAGCGGCTCTGCTTCGGGCGGATGGACATGGCCGCGGTCGACGGCGTCTCCGAGCGCCGCTACGTCGGGCGCCTGGGCATGTCGGACGACGACCAGCTCCAGCTGCTGATCGACTGGCGGGCGCCCGCCGCGGCCGCGTTCTACCAGGCCACGGCGGCCGCCCCGAACGGCGTGGCCCGGCGCCGGCAGATCGCCACCCGGGGCCGGTCCGTGACCGGGGTGGACGACGAGATCCTGGACGACTCGGGGCTGGACGACGACACCCGGCAGAGCGTGACCGGCGAGGGTGCGCTGATGAGCGCGCTGACGGCGCGGCGCACCGGGCAGATGCGCGACATCGTGGCCACGCTCCAGGCCGAGCAGGACGCCATCGTGCGGGCCCCCATGTCGGGCGTGCTGGTCGTGCAGGGCGGGCCGGGCACCGGCAAGACCGTCGTCGCGCTGCACCGGGCCGCGTACCTGCTCTACACCTACCGTGAGCGGATCGCCCGCAGTGGCGTCCTGGTGGTCGGGCCGTCGCCGGTCTTCCTGCGCTACATCGAGCAGGTGCTGCCCTCCCTGGGCGAGACCGGCGTCCTGCTGTCGACGCCCGGCCAGCTCTTCCCGGGGGTCGACGCGAGCGGGCCGGAACGGCCGGAGGTCGTGGCCGTGAAGGGTGACCTGCGGATGGCCCGGGTGCTGCGCAACGCCGTGCGCGACCGGCAGCTCGCGCTCGACGCCCCGGTCAAGCTGTCGCTGGACGGCGACGGCCTCACCCTCTCGCCACGGCTGGTGGCTGACGCCCGGGGCCGGGCCCGCCAGACCGGGCGGCCGCACAACGAGGCCCGGACGACGTTCGTCCGGCATGTGCTCGACGACCTCACCCGGCAGCTGGCCCGGGCCCGTCGGATCGACCCCGACGAGGAGACCCGGCTCGAGCTGCAGGCGGAGTTGCGGGAGAGTGTCGACGTCCGTCGCGAGATCAACCTGCGCTGGATGCCGTTGTCCGCCACGGGTTTCCTGGCCACGCTGCTGAGTTCCCCGACCCGGCTGCGCGCGGCGGCCGCGGGGGTGCTGAAGCCGGCCGAGATCGATGCGCTGGTGCGGCCCCCGGGCTCGCCGTGGACGCTGGCCGACGTGCCTCTGCTCGACGAGGTGGCCGAGCTGATCGGCGCCGACGTCACGTCGTCCGTGCGGGACGCCCGCGCCGCGGCGGCCGCGGCCGCGGAACGGCAGGAGGCCCTGGAGCACGCCCGGCGGGTGCTGGAGAGCGCCGGTGAGGCGGGTTCGATGATCAGCGCCGAGCAGCTGGCCGACCGGTTCGCGGGGTCGGGCCCGACGATGACCGTGGCCGAGCGGGCCCGCGACGACCGCACCTGGACGTTCGGGCACGTCGTCCTCGACGAGGCCCAGGAGGCCTCGCCGATGTTGTGGCGGCTGCTGGCCCGGCGGGTGCCGTCGCGTTCGATGACCGTGGTCGGAGACCTGGCCCAGACCGGCTCGGCGGCGGGCGCGTCGTCCTGGGAGGAGATGCTGGACGGCGTCGCGCGCGACCGCTGGGAGCTGCGCGAGTTGTCGGTCAACTACCGGACGCCCGGGCTGATCATCCGGCCGGCCACCGAGATGCTGCGCGCGGCCGGGGTGCCGGTGCGTCCGGCCCGGGCCGCCCGCGAGGGCGAATGGGCGCCGGTGCTCGTCGCCGTGCCGGATGCCGGTTACGCCCAGGCGGCCGCGCACGCCCTGCGCGACGACGACGCCCTGCTACCCGGGGGTCGCTTCGCCGTCGTCACGCCCCGAGGCCTGGACGGCTCGCTCGGTGCCGAGGTGCTGGCGCAGCTCGCGCCCGAGTTGGCGGAGCGGGTCTCGGTGCTCGACGTCGACGCGGCCAAGGGCCTGGAGTACGACACGGTCGTGGTGGTCGAGCCCGCGGCGATCGTGGAGGGCTCGGCGCGCGGCGTGAACGACCTGTACGTGGCGCTGACCCGGCCGACCCAGCGGCTGACCGTCCTGCACGCGCGTCCCTTGCCGCCGGGGCTGGCCTGATCACGACTATTGCCGGGATTCCTCGAGCGGAACTCGCCCGATCCCGGCATCCGCGGTGATCTCGGCCCGAGGCGGGGAATAGGCGTGGGGTCGCTGCCGCTCAGATAGTTGTGACTTCAACTACCTCGCGCCTCGCCGTCGTCATCGCCAGCGCCCGTCCCGGCCGCGTCGGGCACCCCGTCGGCACCTGGATCGCCGAGCAGGCCCGCGCCCACGGCGGCTTCGACGTGGACGTGGTCGACCTGGCCGAGCTCGACCTGCCGCTGATGAACGAGCCCAACCACCCCCGGCTGCGCGACTACGTGCACGACCACACCAAGGCCTGGAGCGCGACCGTCGACGCCGCCGACGCCTTCGTCTTCGTGTTCCCCGAGTACAACCACGGCATGACCGCCCCGCTGAAGAACGCGCTGGACTACCTGCACGAGGAGTGGGCGCACAAGCCGGCCGGGCTCGTCAGCTACGGCGGGGTCAGCGCCGGACTGCGGGCCGCCCAGCAGGTCAAGCAGGTGCTGGCCGCGCTGAAGATCACCCCGCTGACGGACGCGGTCATGATCCCGTTCGTGGGCGGCATGATCGACGGCGAGGGCGCCTTCGCGCCGAGCGACATGGTCGCCGGCAGTGCCAAGACCATGCTCGACGAGCTGGCCCGCCAGGCCCCGGTGCTGGCCCAGCTCCGCGCCTGACCCGATGCTGCGTTCGCGCATGATCACCGAGACATCGCGGTGATCATGCGCGAACGCATGATTGCCGCCGTGATCATGCACAAACGCATGATGGCGGTGGCAGGCTGAGCCGCATGGTCGAGCTGGTGACGGCGGCGGACGTCGAGGCCGCGAACGAACTGCTGGCGGGCATCGTCCGGCGCACGCCGACGGTGCACAGCCGGGCGCTGTCGGAGCGGCTCGGCGGCGACGTCTGGCTGAAGTGCGAGAACCTGCAGCGGGCCGGGTCTTTCAAGATCCGAGGGGCGTACACCCGAATGTCCCGCCTGGGCAACGCCGCCCGGCACGGCGTGGTCGCGGCCAGCGCCGGCAACCACGCCCAGGGGGTGGCCCTGGCCGCCCGGGAGCTCGGGCTGCCCGCCCGGGTGTTCATGCCGCACGGCGCCCCGCTGCCGAAGCTCGACGCCACCCGGGGCTACGGGGCCGAGATCGAACTCGCCGGGTACTCCGTGGACGACGCGCTCGTCCACGCCCAGGCCTACGCCGAACGCACCGGCGCGGTGCTCATCCACCCGTTCGACCACGCCGACGTCGTGGCCGGACAGGGCACGGCGGGCCTGGAGATCCTCGCGGCCCGACCCGATGTGCGGACCGTGCTGGTCCCGGCCGGGGGCGGTGGGCTGATCGCCGGCATCGCCACCTACCTCGCCGAGCGCGCGCCCCACGTGACCGTTCTCGGGGTCCAGGCCGAACAGGCGGCGGCCTACCCGACGTCGCTGGCCGCCGGACGTCCCGTGCCGCTGGAGACCGACGGCCGCCCGATGCCGACGATGGCCGACGGCATCGCGGTGGCCCGGCCCGGCGACGTCCCGTTCGCGCTGATCGAGCAGCACGTGGCCGAGGTGGTCACGGTCAGCGAGGAGCTCATCTCGCGGGCCATGCTCGTCCTGCTCGAGCGGCAGAAGCTGCTGGCCGAACCCGCCGGCGCGGTGGCGGTGGCCGCCCTGCTCGACGAGAAGATCGCCGACCGACTGGAAACCCCTGTGGTGGCGGTGGTCTCGGGCGGCAACGTCGACCCGCTGCTGCTGATGCGGCTGGTCCGGCACGGCATGGCGTCGGCCGGCCGGTACCTGCGGGTACAGGTGCGGGTCCCCGACCAGCCGGGCTCGCTGGCCGGGCTGCTGGCCACCCTGGCCGAGACCGACGCGAACGTGCTGGAGGTCGAACACGTCCGCACCGGGCCGCAGCTCGCGGTCAACGACGTCGAGATCGCCGTGTGGGTCGAGACCCGCGGCGACGCGCACTGCGCGACGGTCGTCGAGACCCTCCGCACCGCCGGGTACGAGCCGCGCACCGAGTGACCGTTCAGAGGTACTTCACCGCCTCGCGCCGCGTCACCCCCGACATGCGCTCCAGCCGCGGTTCCACCCAGGCCCGCACCAGGTCGGGCCGCCGCTTCGACGCCGAGCGCAGCACCCACCCGATCGCCTTGCGGATGAAGAACTCCCGCTCCTCGAGCATCGCGTCCGCGTAGCGGGTGAACCGGGCCCAGTCGCCCGCACCGGCCCGCAACGCCCGCTCGTGCACCAGCAGCGCGCAGCGCCGCACCCAGAAGTCCTCGTCGACCGCCCACCGGTCGAGCACCGGCGTCAGGTCGGCGCCGTCCGCCTCGAGCCGGGTGACCAGCGGCCCCGCGCAGTCCCCGGCCAGGACGTCGACCAGCGCCCACGTGTGCGACTCCCGCACCAGCCCCTCGACCACGGCGAGGTCGCGCGCCTCGAGCTGCGGGACGGCGTCCACCAGCACCAGCGCGGCGGCCAGCCGCAGCTCGAACACCGGCCGCGCCCACAGGCCCTCGACCAGCGCCAACGCCTCGGACCGGGTCGTCGCCTCGCGCCGGGCCCGGCGGGCGGCGGCGCGCACGGCGGCCACCGTCGCCCCGAAGAACTCCAGCTCGGAGTGCAGGTAGGCCTTCGAACCCTCGGCCCGCTCCGGCGTCCCGGCCGCGCGCAGCTCCGCGGCCACCTGGTCGACGGGCTCCAGCATGCGGACATCCTGCTGCAAGACTGGTCCTCGTGACCTCCCGACTCGGTGCTCGTGAACTGGTGGAGCGCGTGCTGGACGCCGGGAGCTGGGTCGCGTGGGACGAGCCACCGGTCGTCGTGGGCGAGATCTCCGACGGCTACGCCGCCGACCTGGCCAACGCCCGCGCGAAGACCGGGCTCGACGAGGCGCTGATCACCGGCGAGGGCCTGCTCGGCGGACGGCGGGTGGCCCTGGTGCTGGGCGAGTTCGACTTCCTGGCCGGGTCGATCGGGGTGGCCACGGCCGAGCGGTTCGTCCGCGCGGCCGAACGGGCCCGGGCCGAGGGCTTGCCGCTGATCGCCTCGCCGACGTCCGGCGGCACGCGCATGCAGGAGGGCACCGTCGCGTTCCTGCAGATGGTGAAGATCTCGGCCGCGGTCGCCGCGCACCGGGCCGCGGGCCTGCCGTACCTGGTCTACCTGCGCCACCCGACCACCGGTGGGGTGATGGCGTCGTGGGCGATGCTCGGGCACGTCAGCGCGGCGCAACCCGGTGCGCTGCTCGGCTTCCTCGGGCCGCGCGTCTACAAGGCGTTGCACGGGGAGGACTTCCCCGAGGGCGTGCAGACCGCCGAGAACCTGTTCGCCAACGGGTTGATCGATGCGGTCGTCGACCCGGAACACCTGCGGGAGATCGCGATCGAGGCCCTGGCCGTGCTGGCCCGGCCCGAGGGCGCCGCTGCGCAACCGCCGCCGCTGCCGCCCGGTGACACGGTCGACGACCCCGCCGAGCTGCCCGACGTCCCGGCCTGGGACTCGATCACCCGGACCCGGAACCCGCGCCGCCCCGGCGTGCGGGGCCTGCTGAAAGTCGCTGCCAGTGGCGTGGTTCCGCTGAACGGGACCGGGCGCGGCGAGAGCGACCCCCTCATGTTGCTGGCTCTGGCCCGGTTCGGCGCGGCCCGCTGCATCGTGCTCGGCCAGGACCGGCGCGGGGGTGCGGACCGGGCGATGGGGCCGGCCGGGCTGCGGGAGGCGCGGCGCGGCCAGCAGCTGGCCGCGGAGCTCGGCGTCCCACTGGTCTCCGTGGTCGACACGGCCGGGGCGGCCCTGTCGCGGGAGTCGGAGGAGGGTGGTCTGGCGGCCGAGATCGCCCGTTCGCTGGCCGGTCTCGTGATGCTGGACGCGCCGACGGTGTGCCTGCTGCTGGGCCAGGGCGCGGGCGGCGCGGCCCTGGCCCTGCTGCCCGCCGACCGGGTACTGGCCGCGCAGCACGCGTGGCTGTCGCCGCTGCCGCCCGAGGGTGCGTCGGTGATCGTGCACCGGACCACCGAGCACGCCGCCCAGGTGGCCGCCGACCAGGGGGTGCGCTCCCGGGACCTGCTGGCCCACGGCATCGTCGACCGGGTGGTGCTCGAGAAGCCTGACGCCGTCGACGAACCCGAGGACTTCCTCACCCGCGTCGGCGCCGTGCTCGAGCACGAGCTGCTCACCCTCACGGCCCAGGACGACGCCATGCGCCTCGCCGCCCGGCTGGGCCGCTACCGCACCCTCGGCCTCTGATGCTCATGCTGTCGAAATGCACAGCCCGGGGTCGGCTCCGGCCGCTCGGAATGTCCATTCCGACAGCATGAACGTAGATGCCTACTGTCGCACCGAGTCCCGGCCCGGACCGCCGGAGATCGTGTCCCGGCCCGGGCCACCGCTGATCGAATCGTCGCCCGAGTTGCCGAAGATGATGTCGTTGCTCGAGTTGCCGTAGATCACGTCGTCACCCGGGCCGCCAGCGATCTGGTCACCGCCGCGGCCGCCCGCGATCCGATCGGCGCCCTCATCACCCCGTAGGTAGTCCCGTTCCGGACTGCCCAGGAGCATGTCGGCGCCCGGGCCACCCACGAGCGTGCTGCCGTGCCCACGAGCGCCCAGGACGTCGTCACCCGCGCCGCCGCGCACCGTGGCCAGCGCCTCGGTGACGGCCAGGTCGTCCTCGTCACCCAGCTCCACCACGAGATCCGGCCCCCCGTCAGGGGACTCATAGGTGTCGCACACGACGACCGTCGGGTCAGCGGCGTCGGGGTGGGAACAGAGCCGCCCCGTTTCGATCGGCACCACGTCGTCGATGCGGTAGTGGGCGATCGAGAGGCCGGCGTCGGTCCAGGTTACGGTCACGGAGACGTCGTTCGCCTGACCGGGAGCCGCGCGGTAGGCCGCGACCGTGGCATCGTCCGACACTGCCGCGATGGCCGTGTCGTCGACCGCCTCCGCCCCTGGAACCGCGAAACAGCCGGCCAGGAACGACCCGGCGATCGCGCCCCACATCACCGCACCGGCTCGCACCGGCGTCGAGGTGATGGCCCGGCCCCGCCGCATGTCCATGACGTTAATCGCGTCAGGCACCGCAGGACACCCCTGCCGCCGACGTTCGCCGGATGTTCACCACGCCGAGCCACACGGGCCGGAGTCACCCGCCCCTACTGCTCATGCTGTCGGAATGCACACCCTTCAGGCCGTTTCCGCCCCTCGGAATGTGCATTCCGGCAGCATGGGCATTACTTGCGCAGGCTGAGCGACCCGCCGCGCATGACGGTGCGCATCTTGCGGTTCACGACCTCGAAACGGAGGTCGACGCCGCCTTCGGCCTCGTCGACGTCGTACTTCACGGTCAGCTTGTCCCCCGGGAACACCGGCCGGGTGAACTCGATCACCAGACCGGTCGAGTGCACGAACTCCGGGAACTTGGCCTCGAGCGCGTTCGCCGACATCGCCAACGTGCACATGCCGTGCAGGATGGTGCCCGGGAACCCCGCGTTGCGCGCGTAGGCGGCGTCGAGGTGGATCGGGTTGCGGTCGCCCGAGGCGTCCGCGTAGCGGGGCGCCAGGTCGCGGTCGATGGACAGCGGGATGCTGCCGGCCGGCGGCTTGCCCACCCCCGCGGGCGGCTCGCCCGGCGCGTACGCATCGTCGATGATGGGGTTCTCGCAGGTGGAACCGACCAGCAGGGCGGTGACCAGCTGGCTGTTGACCTCGACGCCGTCGGCCCGCACGGTGCTGGCCAGGATGGTGCACACGGTGCCGAACGGGCCGCCGCGCAGGTCCGCCACCGACGCGGTGACGGTCAGCTCGTCACCCGCCGCGATCGACTCGTGCACCGTGAACCTCTGGTGCGTGTGGACGACGCCGGTCGGGCCGACATCACCCGCGACCTCGTCGACGACCTCGAACAGCAGCGGCGTGAGCGGTACGAAACCGAAGGCGGGAGAGGCAACCTCACCGGCGATCCGGTCGGTGCGGGTGTCACCGGTGGCCGCCGCGTAGGCCGCCAGCTCCTCGGCCGACACGGAGTAGTGCCGGACCCGCGACTGCCCGCGGATCTCGTCGCCGTTCACCACGATGGGCTCCTGCCCGGTGGCCGAGGCGATCATCGACATTGCGTCACTCATCAGGTACTCAGTCCTTCCAGAAGCAGACGGCGGCGAACATGTGACCGTCCTGCGTCAGATAGCTTCCTGCACCGCGGATCTCACCCGGGCCCGGGAGCAGCCGGGCCGCCCGTTCGGCGCTGCGCCCGGCCAGCGTGCAGCTCACCTCCACGGCGAGTTGTGAGCCGGCCCCGACGTCGCGGACGAAGTCGTCGAGCAGGCGACGCGCCTCGGCGGGCACCGCGTGCGCGGGCGCGTCCGCCGTGCCGATCGACTGCCAGCGGAACCCCGCGGGCCGTCCACCCATCGCCTTGATGGCCGACTCCTTCAGCGCGAAGACGGCGGCCAGCCGGGCAGGTTCGAGCCCCACCCGGCCGATCTCCGCGTCGTCGCACACCCGACGCACGGCCGCCGCGCCGTACCGGTCGATCAGCTCGGCCACGCGACCGACCTCGGTCACGTCGACGCCGAGCAGCACCGGAACCTGCACGAGCGTGCCGATCACCGCCGCCTCACTGCCCGGTCGAACCCTGCTCGATCGCGTTGACCTCGGCCGCCGCCTGCTCGATGGCCTGCTTCTGGGCCTCGGCCTGAGCGAGCTGCTCGGGTGTCATGTTCGCGACCAGCTCGTTCAGGAAGGTGACCAGCTCCCGGTAGAAGTCGTCGGGCTTCTCGAACATCGGCGCGTGGCCGCACTCCTCGAACGAGACCAGGCGCGCGTTCTTCATCCGCGGCAGCGCCCGTTCCCAGTCCTCGACCGGGGTGATCTCGTCGTGCTTGCCCCAGATGAACAGCTTGGGAGTGTCGATCTCCATCACGATCTTGCGGGAGTTGTACCGACTGATCGCCCGCACCGCGCTCATCATCGAGGTCAGGTTGTCGGGCTCGGCGAGCTCCTCGACGACCTTCTCGTACCGCTCGGGGTCGATGTCGTGCGCGTTGGGGTCGTAGAGCAGCTTGCCGAGGAACTTGTCGGCGAACTCGGTCGGCGACGTGACGTCCTGCGCCAGGTTGCGCGCGAACTCCTGCACCTTCAGGTTCAGGCCGGGCGCACCGGAGGCGACCAGGCCGGCCGTCTCGTCGGGGAAGGACCGGGCGAACTCGAAGGCGATCAGCCCGCCCAACGAGTCACCCGCCACGACCAGCGGCTGCGAGGTGTGCTGCCGGGTGGCCTCGAGCAGTCGGGCCGCGACCCGGTTGATCGAGCGCGCGGTCTGCCGGTCGATCAGGGAGATCGACTCGGTGAACTGGATGACCGGCCAGCCCTCGGCGTTCAGCCGGTTGTAGATGCCCTCCCACATCCAGTCGCCGACGAACAGCGCCGGCAGCAGGACGACGGTCAGCGGCTTCGTGCCGGGCGTGTAGTTCCCGGTGAAGACCTGCGTCTCCTCGTTGACCGGGTTCTCGGCGTTCTGTTTGGCTGCCTGGTTGATCACCTGGTTGATCGCCTTGTCGCGACCGTAGGCCTGCCACCACGTCATGGGAGGTTCACCGTTCCTTCGCTGTACCTGGCGACGAGCGCCATGGCCCGACTCCGGGTGTGACTGATGCTGAGCTGCCAACGACCCTCCACCCCGGCGAACGCCGGAGACCCGAGGTGGAGTGCCGGTGGATGAGGACCCAGACAGCCGGGGCCGTCGGGGCAGTCCCCGCGGTCGGGGAGCACCTCGAGGTGCGCCAGACCGATGTCGCGCCGTTCCCGCAGTGCGGCAACGGGTTCCAGGTCGAGCAGGGTGGCGACGGCCAGTTTCGCGGCCAACCGGCCCGCCCACCCGGTCAGGTCGTCCCGCATGCCGCACAGCCGCTGCTCGGCGTTGGAGAAGACCAGGCCGGTCGGGCAGCCGTGCAGCAGGTCGCCGAGACTCTTGGCGCCGTCGACGGCGACCACCTCGGTCCGGGTGGCCAGCAACGAGCCGGCCGGGGCGAGCGCGCCCGCCAGGCCCCGGGCGTCGACGGCGGACGCCGTCATCGTGCCCATCAGCCGGCCCGCTCCGTGCGCAGCCGGCGCAACGCCCGCGGGTCGTGCATCGCGACGCACGACAGGTCGGGCTCGATCGCGCGCACGAGCGCGGTGAGCACCTTGCTGTCGCCGGCCTCGACCATCAGGTCCACGCCCTGCGCGACCGCCGCCCGCACGTCCTCGACCCAACGCACGGGGCCGGTGAGCTGGTCGACCAGGGCCTGCCGGGCGTCGTCCGCACCCGTCGCGACCGCGCCGGTGGTGTTCAGCACGACCGGGAACCGCGGCTCGTTCATGGTCGCCGCCGCGACCACCTGCTCCCACTCCGGCACGGCCTCGGCCATGAGCGGTGAGTGGAACGCACTGCTCACCGTCAGCCGGGTCGCCTTGCGGGCCCCGGCCTCCAGCGCCAGCTTCTCGACGGCCTCGACGCCGGCCACCTCGCCGGACACGACGATGTTCTCGGGGCCGTTCACCAACGCCGGGACGACGACGTGACCGGACCGCTCGCACAACGCGCGGACGTCGTCCGGCGCCAGCCCGAGGATCGAGGCCATCGTGCCGGGGGTCTCGATCAACCCCATCAGCCGCCCGCGGGCGGCGACCAGGCGCAGCCCGTCCTCCAGGCTCAGGACGCCGGCCGCCACCAGGGCGTTCAGCTCGCCGACGCTGTGGCCCATGGCCAGGACCGGTTCGTGCCCCTCCTCGCGCAGCGCGGCCAGGGCGGCCGCATTGCTGGTGAAGATGGCGACCTGGGCGTTCTGGGTGAGCGTGAGTTCGGGCGTCGGGCCGCGGAAGCACAGCCCGCGCACGTCACGCTCGAGCACGGCGTCCGCGGTGTCGAACACGGCCGACGCCGCCTTCGAGCCGCGTTCCAGCACGCGGCCCATCCCGACCTTCTGGGTGCCCTGGCCGGGGAACATCACGCCCAGCACAGTCATTCGCGCGTGCCCTCGAAGGTGTTGTACGACAGCTTCGACGCCAGGGGCTGGCGCAGGGCCGGCTTGAAGGTGCGCTTCGTCGTGTAGGCGACCGGCAGCAGACAGGCCTGCGTCACGCCGCCGGGCAGTTCCAGGATCTCCGCGGTGAGGTCCTCGTTGGCGAGGTGGTTCACGGTCAGGGTGCTGCCCAGACCGCGGGCCCGCAGGGCCAGCTGGAACTGCCACACGGCGGGGTAGATGGTGGCGAAGAAGCCGCTGTAGATCCACAGTGCGGAGGGCACCCGGCCCTCCAGCCCGGTGGCCGGCCCTCGGGCCGCGGCCTCCATCGCCTGCACCCACTGCCGCCCGACCATCGCATCGTCGTAGCGCACGCCGGTCACGCACGGCACGACCATCAGCGGGACGCGGTGCATGTTGTCCGCGAACCACTGCGTGGAGTCCTCGATCTTGCTGTACTTCGCGTTGCTCTCGGTGGACGCCTTGAACCGGCGGCCCGGCCGCTTCGCGCCGCGGGTCGTCTGCAGCCAGGTCCGGCGGTAGACGTCGGCGATGGCCTCGATCTTCTTCCGGTCGTCGACGACGATCCAGTGCCACCGCTGGGTGTTGTGTGCGGTGGGGGCCTGGAGGGAGATCTCCAGGCACTCCTCGATGACGTCGAGGGGCACCGGCCGGTCCATGTCGAGGGTCTTACGGTTCGACCGGGTGGTGGTCAGGAGCCAGTTCGTGACGTCGAGCTCCTCCGGGGTGGGGGTGCCGTCGTCCCAGATGCTTCCGCCCGGTGGGCGCGAAACGGCCGGCGGGCTGCTCGGCTCCTCGCCGGGCAGCACCAGCCGAGCGTTCGTGTCAGTACTCATGGAGAGTGAGCTCCTCCGATGTCCTCATCGAGAGCCGGTTGGTCAGACCGACGTGAACAGCGCCGCGCCGAACGCCGCGGACGGCGTGGTGGCGGTGGCGATCGCCTTGTTCACGTCGGCACCGGTCTTGGGCTCGGTGACGTGCGCGAACGGGTACTGCGACGAGGGGTTGGTGAGGTTGGCCGTGGCCGGCACGACGCCCTCGGCCACCGCGAGGATGGCCGTGAGCATGTTGATGCCGCCCGAGGCCGCCTCGCACTCGCCGGTCAGCGACTTCGGGGCGGTCAGGTTCAGCTCGGGGCCGAACACGGAGCTGAGGCCGGCCAGTTCGGCGTCGTCGCGGTCGGCACCGGTGCCCGAACCCGCGACCAGACCGATCTCCGCCGCGTCGGTGCCGCTGCGCGAGAGCAGGTTCTTCAGCACCCGCTCGGCGGTGGCGGCGTCCTGCTGGTGCGAGACGCCACCGTGGGCGACGCCGCCGACCTGCGCGTAGGCCTTGCCGCCCCGCGCCTCGACGATCTCCTCGGCCTCCAGCAGGATCGCGACGGCCGCCGAGCCCAGCACGGTGCCCGAACGGTCCTGGTCGTAGGGCCGCACGACGCCCTCGGCGGACAGCTGGTCGTGCTTGCTGCGCTCCATCATGACGGCCTCGCAGAAGTCGTCGATGGCCAGCAGCACCAGACGGTCGGCGTGGCCGGTCTTCAGCAACTGCAGGGCCGAGTCGAGCGCGATCAGCGCCGACGCACCGCCGGAGGCGATCGTCGTTGTCGGGCCGCGCAGGGTCAGGGCCTGGCAGACCGCACCGGCCGCGGCGTTCACCGTGGCGTTGGCGAAGCTCAGGGCGCTGGCCCCCTCGGGGCTCTGCATGCCGATCATCAGCTCGACCGCGGTCTCGATCGGGCCGTAGCCGGTCGCGAAGATCAGGCCGACGTTCTCGCGGCCCGGGCCGTTGGTCTTGAGACCGGCGTCCTGGAAAGCGAAGGTCGTCGCGGCCAGGGCCTGCCGGCCGTAGCCCGCCAGGTGTCGCCACAGGCTGGCGGCGGCCAGCGGCTTGGCCCCGAGCGGGAACGGCTCGACGCCGAACTCGGTGCCGTACTTCGCCGCGTCGAACGAGGTGATCTTGCCGATCGCGCTCTCGCCCTTGGCCACACCCTCACGCCAGGCGTCGACGCCGAGACCGAAGCCGGACACGACGCCCAGCCCGGTGACCAGGATCTTCCGGTCGGTCGTGGTCTCCTCGGCCCGGTTCAGCCGGCCCGGCTTGGCCAGCACCAGCGAGCAGTTGTTGCCGCCGAAGGCGTAGTTGTTCGACAGCGTGATCTGCACGTCGGCCGCGCGACCCTTGTGCGGGATGAAGTCGTAGTCCTCGGGAGCCTCGCCGTGGAAGTTCACCGTGGGCGGCACGACGCCGTTCTGGATCGCCATCACGCAGGTCACGGCCTCGATGGCCCCGGAGGCACCGAGGCTGTGGCCCAGCGCCGCCTTGGTCGCGCTCATCGGGACCTCGCGCACCCGCTCGCCGAAGAAGGAGCGCATCGCCTTGCGCTCCATCCGGTCGTTGGTCGGGGTGCCGGTGCCGTGGCCGTTGACGTACGAGACGTCCTCGGGGGTCAGGTCGGCCTCGACCAGCGCACGGCGCACGGCGCGCAGCGGGCCCTTGCCCGTCGGGTCCGGCGCGGTGGCGTGGTAGGCGTCGGCCGAGAGCCCGTACCCCGCGACCTCGGCGAGGATCTTGGCCCCGCGGGCCTCGGCGCTGGCCTTCGTCTCCAGCACCAGGAAGGCCGCGCCCTCGCCCAGGCTCAGGCCGTCGGAACGGCTGTACGGCGCGGTCGGCTCGTCGGAGATCGCGCCCAGCAGCTCGAAGCCGAGGTGCGAGCCCTTCTGCAGGTCGTCGACGCCACCGGCCAGCACGATGTCGGCGGTGCCGTCCCAGAGCATGTCGCGGCCGGTGCCGACGGCGTTGCCGCCCGCGGCGCAGGCGGTGGAGATGAGGACGCGCGGACCGGTCAGGCCGAAGTGGTTGGCCACCTTGTCGGTCGCCTCGTGGAAGGGCAGGTAGGTGCCGACGGTCGGCCCCGCCGTCGCCTGGCACTGACCGACGACCATGCCGAACTCCTTGTCGGCGATCGTCGACAGGTCGAGGCCGCTGTCCTCCAGCGCCTGCTTGGCAGCGACCAACGCGAGCGCGTTCATGCGCACGCCGCCGGTGTCGGCGCCCTCGGGGAGGCCCTCGGCCACCCATTCGTCCTCGACCTCGCCGAGGTACACGCCCTCCATGCCCACGAACTCGTGGTCCGTGGCCAGCCGGACGCCCGACTTGCCGTCGACGAGGTTCTGCCAGTACTCGTCCTTGTTACGGCCCAGCGCGTTGATCACGCCGATGCCGGTGATGACTACCGGGACCTTCTTCATCTCACGGACCTTCCTTGAGCCGCGGCGGCGGTGCCGTCAGAGGGGGGCTCTCGTCTGAAGCTGTGGAGGGGTGCGGTGCAGGGCCGGTGCGCCCGGCCGTCGTGGGGACGACGGCCGGGACGCCCCGGGGTGGATCAGCGCCGGTTCCAGCTCACGGGCAGGACGTACGGGGCCGCCAGCGTGGTGAGCTGCGCACCGCCCGCCGCGGTCAGGTTGAGGTGGGGGGCGACCAGGTCCTCGCGGAGCCGGACGAGACCCACGTAGTCCTTACGACCCGGGGAGTAGAGGGAGTTGACGACGGTGCCGACCTCGGTACCGCCGATGCTCACCGGGGTGCCGACCTCCTGCGGGGCGGAGGTGGCGTAACCGACCACGTCGGCCCGGCCGCCGGCCTCGAACGCCTCGAGGACGGCGTCGCGGCCGAAGAACTCCTCCTTGGTGATGTCGATCAGCCAGGCGTAGCCGTTGGCCAGCGCGGAGGCGGAGGTGTCCTCGATGTGGATGACCGGCTGGCGGATCTCGAACATCGCGGCCTCGAGGGCGGTCTGACCCGCCGCCTGGATCTCCAGGCCGTTCCAGACCGCGGCCACGTCGTCGACCGACACGAAGATCTTGTAGCCGTACTCGCCGGTGAAGCCGGAGCGGGAGACCAGGAGGTCGGCGCCCGCGAACTCGACCTCCATCAGGCCGGACAGCGGCAGCGCACCGAGGTCGGGCTCGATGGTCTCCTCCAGCGTCGCGGCGCCCTGCGGCCCCTCGACCAGGATGATGGTGAGCCGGTCGTTGATGACGCTGACCTCGGCGTCCAGGCCCTGCTCGTCCTTGAGGGCGGTCAGGTGCGCGGCGGTGGCCGGACCGGTACCCGTGCTGGTCTCGAGCCGGAAGCCCTCCTCCGCGTAGTAGGCCACGACCACGTCGATGGCCTTGCCGTCGGCGTCGAGCAGCAGGCTGGACAGCGACTGCTCGGGGGTGACGAACTCCAGGTCGCGGGCGAGCGCCATCTGCAGCAGGTCGTAGGCGTCGGCACCCGTGATCTCGAGCAGGCCCGCACCCGAGAGGTCGAACTTGGCGACGTTCTCGCGGATCGCGGCGTACTCGGCCTCGAGGTCACCGAAGGTGGTGGCCACCTCGGCGGCACCGATCGTGGCGTACTCGGTGGTGTCGGGGAACTGGTCCTTCAGCGGGGAAACCATGGGAAACCTCGTCGTTCTCGTGGAAAGGGTTCGGGGGGAAGGGGGGCTCAGGCCTGCAGGGCGCTGGCGTCGATGCCGGTCTTCTCGAGGATCATGGCCTTGATCCGCGCGGCCTCCTCGGGCGGGAGCTCCGACTGCTTCTCGAGCATGTAGCCGAGGAAGGCCGAGACGGAGCCGAAGAGGGCGGTGTTCTCCTCGTAGACGGGGGTACCGAACTCCTGGTCGATGGCCATCGACAGCTCGAGCGCGTCCAGGCTGTCCAGCTCCAGACCGCGGCCGAACAGGGCCTGGTCGTCGGTGATCCAGTTGGCCGGGATCGGCAGCTCCAGGCGGTCGACGAGGACCTCCTTGATGCGGTCGGTCATCTGTCGCCACTCCGCGGCCTTCGCGATCGCAGCGTCGAGCTCCGCGGTGGCGGGGGCTTCGGTGGAGGTGGTCATCGGACGTTCCCTTCAGTGGCTGATTCGGTGCTGGGGCTGCTGTCACCGGCGGGGGCGCCGGGTCGCTTCATGGGCTTGACCGGACGGCGGGTCGCTCCGCTGCCGCCGGACATCCGGCGCCGCTTGGTGTCGTCCTGACGGGCGAGCAGGCCGGTCTTGGGGATGACCATGCCGAGCGAGGCGCCGCCGTCGACGGCGATGTCGGCGCCGGTGATGAAGGACGCCTTGTCCGAGGCGAGGAAGGACACCACGTAGGCGACCTCCTCGGGCTCGGCCCCCCGGGCCAGCGCCGTCCCGTCGATGAAGGCCTTGCGGGCGTCGGGGACCATCTTCTTCGTCATCGCGGTCTCGATCAGCCCCGGCGACACGGTGTTCGCGCGCACGTTCCCGAGCGCCAGCTCGGTGGCGATGCTCTTGGTGAACGAGGCGATGGCCGCCTTCGACGCCGAGTAGTTCGAGACCGCCGGATAGCCCCGCGCGGTGATCGACGAGAGCGTGACGATGGAGCCCTTGCGGTTGAGCGCCATCAGGCGCGCCGCCTCCTTGCAGCACAGGAAGGTGCCCGTCACGTTCGTCTGCATGACGATCTCGAAGTCGGCGGTCGTCATCTGCAGCATCGCCTTGTCGACCGTGATGCCCGCGTTGGCGACGAGGACGTCGAGCCGGCCGTAATCACGACGGATGGCGCTGAACATGGCGCGCACGGAGGCCTCGTCGCCCACGTTGGCCTGGATCGCCACCGCCTTGCCACCGGCCGCCTCGATGGTGGCGACCACGGACTTGGCGCCGACCTCGTCGCTGTTGTAGTTCACGAGGACCGTGGCGCCCTCGGCCGCCAGGTCGATGGCGCACGCCGCACCGATGCCCTTGGAGGCACCCGTGACCAGCGCGATCGTCCCCTCAGAGAACAGCATCGGTCACACCTCCGACCTCGACCGGCCGCTCCGTCCACCCGGTCTGCGGGCAGGTTTCAGGGGCTGTCACAGAACCTCCGTTGGTCTGCAGCGGGCCTGCGGATGGTCACGGCGACGCTGCCGTGACGAGGCCCACCGGTGTGTGGCGTGGAACACTACGGTTCGGTAACTTAACCGCACCACGTGCTCCGCGTCACCCCTTTCCCCGGAACACCGCCCGGCGGCACCACGACTTGTTACCGGAACGCTGATTCGCATCTTCGTGCGCAACCGGCTGATTACACTCCGTAGCTATCAGGAAGCCCGCCGACCCGGCGACGGGCGGTCTCGTTACCGGCTAGTAGCATGCGGCCAGGTCCCGAGGCATGAGCCAGGCCACAGCGAGGCGACGACGGCACGGCGACGCATACTGCGACACTTGCGACTCGTTCACCTCGCCCGCGCGCGTACCGATAGATACGGCTACGACGACGTGGCCCCGAGCAGCAGGAGCACAGCATGCAAGCCGTTCGCATCACCATCGGCATGGCGATGGTCCTGGTCGCCTTCGCCGTCGCGGGCCGCCGCGTCGGCTGGCTGGTGCAACTGATCCGCTCCGGGCAGCCCGAGCCGGGCCGGCTCGAGAACCTGGGCAAGCTGATCCGCACCCAGACCGCCGAGGTCGTCGGTCAGAAGAAGCTGCTGCAGTGGAGCGTCCCGGGCCTCGCCCACGCCTTCACCTTCTGGGGCTTCAGCGTCCTCTTCCTCTGCATCATCGAGGCCTTCGGCGCGATCTTCGACGAGGACTTCGCGATCCCGGTCATCGGGCACTGGGCCGTCGTCGGCTTCATCGAGGACTTCTTCACCACGGCCGTCCTGCTGGCGCTCATCACGTTCGCGATCATCCGCGTCGTCAAGGCGCCCGACCGCCTGCACCGCGGCTCCCGCTTCTTCGGCTCCCACACCGGCCCGGCCTGGGTCATCCTCGGGATGATCAGCCTGGTCATGATCACGCAGACCCTGTTCCGGGCCGCGTCGGTCAACACGGGGGTCTTCCCGTACAACAAGGCGGCCTTCCTGTCGCACCTGACCGCGTGGCCGCTCGACCAGCTGAGCGAGCACACCAACGAGGTCCTCGAGACGGTCTTCCTGCTGAGCAACGTCGGCATCATCCTGGGCTTCCTCGTGCTCGTCGTGCACTCCAAGCACCTGCACATCGGCCTGGCCCCGATCAACGTCTCCGCCAAGCGCGAGCCCAAGGCCCTCGGCGCCCTGCTGCCGATCCAGATCAAGGGCGAGCCGCTCGACTTCGAGAAGGTCGACGAGCTCGACGAGGACGCGGCGCTGGGCGTCGGCAAGGTCGAGGACTTCACCTGGAAGGGCCTGCTCGACTTCGCCACCTGCACCGAGTGCGGCCGCTGCCAGTCGCAGTGCCCGGCCTGGAACACCGAGAAGCCGCTGTCCCCCAAGCTGCTGATCATGGGCCTGCGCGACCACCTGTTCGCGAAGGGTCCGTGGCTGCTGGCCGACGAGGCGCTGCGCGAGAAGGCCGAGAAGGGCGAGAAGACCGGAATCCCGGCGTCCGCCGTGGCCGCCGCCCAGACCCCGCTGGTCGGTGACACCGGCTACGCCTCCCACGGCGGCCCGGACGACCCGCACGGTGACGTGCTCGGCTCGCTGGCCGCGTACAACGCCGAGGGCGGCGCCATCGACCCGGACGTCCTGTGGTCCTGCGTGACCTGCGGCGCCTGCGTCGAGCAGTGCCCGGTCGACATCGAGCACGTCGACCACATCGTCGACATGCGCCGCTACCAGGTCCTGATCGAGTCGGCGTTCCCGAACGAGCTCAACGGCCTGTTCAAGAACCTGGAGAAGAACAGCAACCCGTGGGGCATGAGCCCTCGGCTGCGGATGGACTGGGCGAAGGACCTGCCGTTCGAGGTCAAGCAGGTCGGCACCGACATCGAGGACCTCAGCGAGGTCGAGTACCTGTTCTGGGTCGGCTGTGCCGGCGCCTACGAGGACCGCCAGAAGAAGACGACCCGGGCGATCGCCGAGCTGCTGAACACCGCGGGCGTCAGCTTCGCCGTCCTGGGCGACGGCGAGGCCTGCACCGGTGACTCGGCCCGCCGCTCCGGCAACGAGTTCCTGTTCCAGCAGCTGGCGATGCAGAACGTCGAGGTGCTGAACGAGGCCGGCGCGAAGAAGATCGTCGTCTCCTGCGCCCACTGCTTCAACACGTTGTCCAAGGAGTACCCGCAGGTCGGCGGCAACTACGAGGTCGTCCACCACACGCAGCTGCTGAACCGCCTGGTGCGGGACAAGAAGCTGATCCCGGTGGCCCCGGTCTCCGGCTCGGCCGACTCCACGGCCGGCAAGCTCACCACCGAGCCGGTCACGTACCACGACCCCTGCTACATCGGTCGGCACAACGGCATCTACGAGCCGCCCCGCGAACTCATCGGCGCGCTGCCGTACGTGGAGTTCAAGGAGATGCCGCGCAACCAGTCCCGCTCCTTCTGCTGCGGCGCCGGCGGCGCCCGCATGTGGATGGAGGAGACCATCGGCAAGCGGATCAACAACACCCGCGCCCAGGAGGCCATCGACACCGGGGCCGACAAGATCGCCGTCGGCTGCCCCTTCTGCAACGTGATGCTCTCCGACGGGCTGACCAACTCGCAGTCCGAGGGCAACGCCCGCCAGGAGGTCGAGGTCCTCGACGTCGCGCAGCTGCTGCTGGCTGCTGTGAAGCGAGGCTAAGCCCAGCGGTCGCTCGGGAGGAGGCGCCGCCAGGCGCCGACGGGCATGGAAGAAAGCGCGGCCCTCGTGCCTGTCACCGGAAGGTGACGGACACGAGGGCCGCGCTTTCTTCCATGATCACGACTAATTAGGGCGCAGGTCTCCGCGGCGGGACGTCGGCGGGCGTGATCCGGCCGGGCGGCCGGGGTTTCGGCGGGACGCCGCCCTCCGGGCTCGGCTTGGGCGCACCCGCGGGTTGCGGCACGGCTTCGGCTGCGGGCTCCCCGGACGGCGGTGCGCCCTTCTCGCCCGAGCCGGCCCCCCGCTCACCGGCAGGCTTGCTGGGGCGAGGGATGCGTCGTCCACCGACCGGCCGCGCGAACCGGCGCAGGCGCTCCGCGAGCTCCTCGGCGTCGGCCGGCGACGCGGCCGCGGCGTTGGCCGCCTGCACCTCCGCGTAGACCTCGGCGCGGTGCACCTGGATGCTGCGCGGAGCCTCGATGCCGAGGCGCACGGTGTCACCCCGCACGTCCAGCACGACGACGCGGACGTCGTCCCCGATCACGATGCTCTCGCCGGCACGCCGGGTGAGTACGAGCATTCGCAGGCTCCCTCCCTGGACCCCACCCGCCGGTCAGTCCGACGGAGGCAACACCGAGCCTAATAGCAGCCCGTGTCCAGAGAGTAGCGTTTAGTTACAAGGGATCAACCCAACGGCGCGTGAACCGGCCATTCCGACCCCGACAGGATCACCTGGGCGGCTGACCTGTTCTTGCCGTTCACGACGACCGGGGCCAGCAGGTTGGCCGTGGTCGAACCGATGTCCTGGCCCAGCGTGAGGATCACCAGCACCAGCGCGTCGGCCGCGTCGGTCAGAGCGAGGTTCTCGCAGACCTGGTCGTCGAGCTCGATGTTGTAGTCCGGGAAGAAGGCGTAGGCGGTGGCCACCATGAACCGGATGTCCGGCTGATCCAGGCTGCGCAGCTCGTGCAGCACCGGGTCGACGACGGCCGGGTGGCCGGTCGGTTCACCGTCGGCCCGTGGCGCCGGGACGCCGTCCCCCGCCTCGGGTGCCTCGCTCCCCTCGGTGTCGTCCTCGTCCAGGTCCAACCCGACCAGGGCGAACTTCCGCAGGCCGGGGAACCCGGGCACGGAGTGGACGAACGTGATCGAGGGAAACTCCTCGCCCACACCGTCGTCGGAGGAGTTCGCGCCGCGCTCGGCGACATCCACGGAAGAGTTCACGTCGGCCCCCACTGCACCTTTCGTCGAGCGACCACCAGGGGTCACTACCGCAAGTAGTCCAGCAACGACGTCTGCATGATCTTCCCGGCCGCCCCGAGGGCAGACTGGTAGGAGGTCTGCGCCGAGGTCAACTCCATGATCGTCTCGGCCAGGTCGATGTCCTCCAGGCCGGAGATCCGCGCAGTAAGGTCGGTCGTCTCGGCGGTGATCCGGGTCTTCGTGCTCTGGAGCTGGTTGACCCGGGCACCGATGTCGCCGAGCGACGTGGTGACCTTCTTCATGGCAGCGTCGAGCTGGTTCTGGTCGTCCGTGACGTCGGTGGATCCGGACCTGATGTCGGCCGCGGTCTTGGCCAGCAGGTCAGGAAGTACGTCGGCGCCCACGGTCGATCCCTTGACGTCCACGCGCACATTGACGTTGCGACCCGCGCGGACCGAGATGTCCTCGTCGTTGCCGACGTAGGCGCCCGTGTCCGGGTCGACGGCCTGGGAGCCCGCGATCGTCCCACCGAAGACCGGCCGGCCCTGGTACGTGGCGTTGAAGTTCGAGATCACGCTCTGCCGGATGGCGTCGAGCTCGGTCGCGATGGCGTTGCGACCGGCGTCGTCCAGCGAGGCGTTCTGCGAGTTCACGATCAGCGCCTTGGCGCGGTTCAGCAGGGAGCTGGTGTCCTGCAGCGCCGAGTCGGCGGCCTGCAGCCGGTCGGATGCGTCGCCGATGGTGTCCAGGTACTGGTTGTCCTGGGCCAGCTCGGTGCGCAGCTGCATGGTGTTGGCCAGGGCGGCCGGGTCGTCGCTGGGCTTGGTGAGCTTCTTGTTGGTGGACAGCTCGTTCTGCAGGTTCGCGGCCCGCAGCTGGCTGGCCTGCAACCCGCGCAGCGTCGAGTTGGTCATCGTCGTCTGGGTGACGCGCGAGAGTGCCATGACTGATCTCCCCTACCCCTAGATCCCGGTCCGGTTGATCAGCGTGTCCATCATCTCGTCGATGGCCGAGATGACCTTGGCCGCCGCCTGGTACGCGCGCTGGTACTGCAGGAGGTTGGTCATCTCCTCGTCGAGGTTCACACCCGCGTTGGACTCGATCGCCTGGTCCGCCGAGCTCAGGATCGACGACTGCACGTCGCTGGCCGTCTTCAGTCCGTTGATCTTGCTGCCCAGCGAGGTGGCCAGGGAGCGGTACTGCTGCAGCGCGCCCGGCCCACCGAGCACCGCCTCGGCGTCGGCGTCGTTGACCAGGTCACCGAGCTTCTGCGCGACCGAGCCGTCGACGCCCGCGGCCGAGTTGAGGGCCAGCTCGTCGGTGCCGGACACCGCGACCGACAGGTCGAGCGCGCTGGAGCCGGTGAAGAAGTCGCCACCGGGCGCCCCCGTGGCCGTGAAGCCGGTGGCGTGCAGAGCGTTCACCGAGTCGCGCAGGGCGGCGGCGATCGAGTCGAGCTGATTGGCGAACTGCGGCAGGTCGGCGGTGAGGCTCGACATCAGCCCGGCCGCCTTGCCGGACGTCACGCCCACAGCCTGGCCGCCGATCTCGATCCGCGGCGGGTTGCCCCCGTTGACGTCGGAGACCGCGCCACCGCCGGCCACCGACAACGCCAGCGACTGGTTGCCGAACACGATCGTCGCACCCCCGACGGCCACAGTGGCGGTGCCGTCGGTCTGGATCGCCGCCACCCCACCCGACAGCTCGGCGATGCTGCGGACCAGCTGGTCGCGCTTGTCGAGGAGCTCGTTCACGGGTGCGCCGTTGCCGGTGCTGGCCGCGCTGGTCACGATCTGCTGGTTCAGCTGGGCCAGCTGGGTCGCGTAGTCGTTGATCTGCCCGACCGTGGTCTTCAGGTCGGCGAGCTGGGTCTGGTACTGCTGGCTGACTCCCGCGGCCAGCGTGTTCAGCTGGGAGACCACGTTCTTGGCCTGGCCGATCACGTTGGAGCCGGAGGCCGCGGCGGCCTCGCTACCGGCCTTCGTGGACAGGCTGGACCAGGCGCCGAAGAAGTCGGTCAGCTTGGCCTGCAGCGCCGAGTCGCTCGGCTCGTTGACCAGCGTCTCGATGCCCTGCATGGCGGTGCTCTGCGCGTCCAGCGCCGCCTTGGCGCCGCCGGCCTGGGCCCGTGTCGACTCCAGGAACTGGTCCCGCACGCGAACCACCGACTCGACCGTCACGCCGCCGACCGTGGTCTCGTTGCCGCCCGTGTGGACGCTCGCCACCAGGGCCGGCGCGACCGCGCTCTGCTTGAGGATCTGCCGGCTGTAGCCCGGGGTGTTGGAGTTGACGATGTTCTGGCTGGTGATGTCCATGCCGCGCTGCGCGGCGGTGAGGCCGCTGACGGCCGTGCTGAGTACGGAGTAGCCGGTCATGCGTCTGCCCTCACAGTGCCCGGTCGACGAAGGCTCGACCTTCGCCGGCGATGATGTCGACGCGACCCCGGGCGTCATATCCCTGAGACGTGGTGCCGACCCGCCCCCCGAGCGAGGACAGCGTCGTCTCGACCGCGGCCAGACCCGCGGCGGTCATGCTCCGGCTCGCCTCGGCCATCATCGCGAGCTCCGCGGAGCTGGACAGCAGGGCGTTCCGGTGGTCGAGCAGGACGTCGGTCCACGGCGGCGAGGCCGCGGCGGCGACGTCCTCCAGCGTGGCCTCGGGAGGCAGCCCGAGCTCCCGTGTGACGACCTGGTTGGTGGCGGCCCGGTGGATCTCGGTGACCTGGAGCTCGTCGAGCAGGGCCTCGACCTCGGCGGTGGCCGAGGCGAGCCAGCGGGTGCGACCCCCGGCGAGCAGCAGCTGCTCGCACTCGAGGCGGTAGGTCAGGCGCTCCAGCAGCTCACGCTGGCGCCACAGGACGGCGGCGAGATCAGAGAGGCTCATGATCTTGCTCCTCGGGTCGCTGCGGATGCCGGGCTCTGGCACTGGATGCATCACCTGTCGGCAGGGGGCTGGGGAACCTGAGTGATTCACCGGTGCGAGTCGCGTGCCGGCCCCGTCGTCAAGCCCGCGACCATGATCCCGCGCCCGACCGGGTGAAATCCGCCTCCGGCGCCTAATCCCGCAGGTCAACGGCTTTCAGCCCGGTCGGGCCCGGGCCGATGACTGCACCGTGCTGGACTCCCGCGACGCGATCGCCACGCTGATCACCGAGCATCTCCCGTTGGTGGGCCACGTGGCCCGGGAGACCGCTGCCCGGTTGCCGCGCCACCTGGGTACCGACGACCTGATCGGCGCCGGTTCCCTGGCCCTGGTCCAGGCCGCGCACGCCTTCGACCCGGCGCTCGGCGTCCCGTTCGCGCGGTTCGCGAACACCCGGGTGCGCGGCGCCATGATCGACCAGATGCGCCAGCGCGACTGGGCCAGCCGCACGGTCCGCTCCCGCGCGAAGGCCATCGAGGCCGCGGCGGAGACCCTCACCTCCGGGCTGGGCCGCCGGCCCACCGACTCCGAACTGGCCGCCGCCTGCGGGTTCACCGAGGCGGAGATCCGGGAGGCGCGCAGCGGCGCCGACCGGGCCGTCCTGCTCAGCCTCGACCCGCTCACGGCGGACGACGAGGGGCTGGGGACCAGCGTCGCCGACAGCGCCCCGCGCCCCGAGGAGGCCCTGATCGCGGCCGAGCGCCTCGGCTACCTCCGCGACGCCGTGGCCGAGCTGCCCGAGCGGCTGCGCCTCGTCGTCACGCAGTACTACCTGGAGCAGCGGCCGCTGACCGAGATCGCGGAGACCCTCGGGGTGACCCAGTCCCGCGCCTCGCAGCTGCGCAGCGAGGGGCTCGACCTGCTGCGGGAGGCCCTGGAGCGGCTGTGGGTCTCCACGCCGGGCGTGCCGCGCCAGCGGGCGGGCGGGACGACGCCGGGCGCCGACGGCGCGGGGGCGCGGGCCCGGCGGCGCGAGGCCTACGTACAGGCCGTGGCCACCCGTTCGAGCGCCGGGCGGCGGGCCGACGTCCAGGCCTACCTGGACGGGCAACCCCTTCACTACACCAGTTACTAGGACGCCGGAAACAGCGGTTGACCTGCAGTTTCACGGACGATCAAGGTCAACCGGCCAGCTGCCGAAAAAGGCCCTGAAGAAACTTCTCAAGACCGTTCCTGACCGACCGAGAGGTAAGCCAACGCCGGTCCACGGACGGACCGGTACCGGACCCGAACCAAGGAGGAAATCATGGGTCTCTACGTCACCAGCAACGTCGCGGCACTCAACGCGTACCGCAACCTGAGCATGACCCAGTCGTCTCAGAACAGCTCGCTGGAGAAGCTGTCCAGCGGCTACCGGATCAACCGCGCGGCGGACGACGCCGCGGGGCTCGCGATCTCCCAGGGCCTGCAGGCTCAGATCGGTGGCCTCCAGGTCGCCGTGACGAACGCGCAGGACGCCATCTCGGTCGTCCAGACCGCCGACGGTGCCCTGACCGAGACGCAGTCGATCCTGCTGCGTATGCGCAACCTGGCCGTCCAGGCCGCCAACGGCGGTTCGCAGGACACCCAGGCGCAGGCCGCGTCGCAGACTGAGTTCTCTCAGCTGCAGTCGGAGCTGGACCGGATCTCGTCCTCGACGAAGTTCGGCAACCAGAACCTGCTGGACGGCACGTACACCGGCACCTTCCAGATCGGTGCCAACGCGGGTGAGACGATCAACGTCGACCTCACCGGCAGCAAGATGGACTCCGCCACCCTCGGGGTGGACTCCGGGACCATCAACGTCGGGGACACGGCGTCCGCCGCCGCGTCGATCTCGGCGATCGACACCGCCATCCAGTCGGTGTCGACCACCCGGGCGACTCTGGGTGCCTACCAGAACCGCTTCCAGCACACCGTCAACAACCTGAACGTCGCGGTCGAGAACCTGACCGCGTCGAACAGCCGGATCCAGTCGACGGACATGGCCAGCGAGATGGTCAAGTTCACCTCGGCGCAGATCCTGTCTCAGGCCGGTACCGCGATGCTGGCTCAGGCGAACCAGCAGCCGCAGTCCATCCTCAAGCTCCTCCAGTGAGCTAGACGCCGGGTGGCGGCCCTTCACCGGGCCGCCACACCGGCGCTCGAGACCTGACCGCAGGGCTCGAGAACGGCAGCGGGGGAACGCATTCCGGGCTTGTGCCGGCCAGGGCGCCGCTCGGTGACACGAAAGAGCATGGGGAGCCAGAGAAATGTCTTCCATCACCATCGGCGGCATCATGTCGGGGTTGGACACGACCTCGATCATCGACAAGCTCGTCGCGGTCGAGGGGAACTCCCAGACCCTGCTGAAGAACCAGCAGACCGCGCAGCAGTCGGCGGTCACGGCCTACACCGGGTTGCTGTCCAGCGTGGGCAACCTCGCCCAGCAGGTCGGTGACCTCGCCAAGACCTCGGCGTGGGCCACCGTCTCGGCCACGTCGACCTCCAGTTCGGTGACCGCCACCGCAACGGGTCGCACCGCATCGTCCCTGACCTTCGACGTGACCGGTCTGGCCGCCGCTCACACCCTCATCTCCGGCTCGACCTCCTCGTCGACGGGCGCCACGGTGGCCTCGTCCGGTTCGCTCACGCTGACCAACACGGCCACCGGTAAGGCCACCGCGATCGACGTCGGCAACGGCACGCTCGCCGAGGTCGTCTCCGCCATCAACGGCGCCGGCGCCGGCGTGACCGCGACCGCCGTGCAGACCTCGCCGGGCGTCTACCGGTTGCAGGTCGCCAGCTCGACCACCGGCGACGCGTCCAAGTTCTCGCTCAGTGGTTTCGACAACGGCTACGCCATGAACACGCTCACGGACGGTGCGAACGCCAAGATCCAGGTCGGGTCGGGTCAGTACGCCTACACCGTGGAGTCCTCGACCAACACGTTCAGCAACGTGGCCACGGGCATCAGCTTCACCGTCTCGAAGAAGGAGGACGGCGTCACCGTGTCCTCCACCGTGGACGGGTCATCGGTGGCGGACAAGATCAGCTCGATCGTGACCAACGCCAACAACCTGTTGGCCAGCATCGCGAAGAACACCGCCTGGGACTCGACCTCGAAGACCGGCGGACCGCTGCTGGGCAGCAGCACCGTCCGGTCGCTGCAGCAGAGCGTCCTGAGCATCGTCGCGGGCGCCGGCGCGCCCGGGCTGTCGGTGACCGCGCAGGGTCAGCTGAGCTTCGACGCCGACGCGTTCAAGACCGCCTTCGTCAAGGACCCGACGGGCACGGCCGCCTTGTACGGCCAGAGTTCCACCTTCGACGCCAACGGTCCGATCTCCTCGACGGCGACCGTCAGCAACGCGACCTCGAAGACCAGGGCCGGCACCTACGACGTCACCGTCAGCAGTTCGGCCAAGGCCGAGACGTGGCAGCTGGTGCAGCCCGGCACGGGCATCGTCGGCCGGCTGCTGACCCTGAACCAGGGTGCGAAGTCGGTCAGCTACACGGTCACCGCCGACGACACCGACATGGCCGGGGCGGCGGCGAGCTTCAACAAGAAGCTGGCCGAGGCCGGGATCAACGTCAGCGCGTCGGTCGACGGCAACGGGAACATGGTCCTGACCTCCACGGTGGCCGGCAGCCGGAACACCTTCACCGCCTCGATCGACGGCGGCGGGACGGCCACGCGGACCCTGGCGGGCGCCGACATCGCGGGCACGATCGACGGTCTCGAGGCGAGCGGGATCGGCAACATCCTGACCCTGCCCCCCGACGCCGACTCCGGCGCCGCCGGGCTGTCGATCGACGTCGAGGCGACGCAGGCGGACATCAACTCCGTGGGGGGCGCGATCGGCTCCATCACCTACAAGCCGGGCGTGGCCCAGCAGCTGGAGTCGCTCTTCGAGCAGATGAGTGACTCCTCCAACGGTGAGCTGGTGCAGGCCCAGAACACGGCCAACAGCGCCGTGAAGACCCTGCAGACCCAGATCGACAACTGGACGACCCGGCTCGACGCCTACAAGGAGACGCTGACGAAGAAGTTCACGGCGATGGAGACCGCGCTGGCCTCGCTGAAGGCCCAGTCCACGTCCCTGAGCCAGTACTTCAACTCCAGCAGCTCCAGCAGTTCCAGCAGCTCTTCGAGCTGATCCACCGGGTGTTTCCGCACCGGGTGACCTGACGAACAGTTCGAAGAAGCCGAGCTAAGGAGAGACGATGGCCTACGGAGTAGCGGTGGCGTACGCGAGCGTCACAGCCGAGACCGCCTCCCCCCAGCGGCTTCTCACGATGCTGTACGACCGGCTGATCACCGACCTCAGCGTGGCCGAGGCCGCGATGCGCACGAACGATCACGAGACGACGGGCAAGCGCCTGCAGCACGCGCAGGAGATCCTGCTGGAGCTGTGGGCCAGCCTCGACGTCTCCGTCTGGCCCGCAGGCGAGCAGTTGCGGGCCCTCTACCTGTGGATGGTGAACGAGCTGGTCAGCTGCCGGCTGCCCGCGCAGCCCGAACGCCTCGCCGCCGTACGTGAACTCGTGGAGCCGCTGCGGGACACGTGGAAGCAGGCCCTGGAGCTGCAGGCCCAGACCACCCCGACCGACCCGACCGTGACAGGTGCTGCGTGAGTCAGATGACCGGACCCGAGACCGACCAGCCCGTCGGCGACCTCGCCGAGTGGAGCCGCTACTTCGACCAGCTCGAGATCGCGATGCACGACTTCGAGGCGGCCCTGGCCCAGCGGGACGTCACCCCGCTGGCCGAGATCGCCGTGCCGTTCGGTGCCCCGCCGGAGGCCCTGCGCGACCGCTGGGCCGCCGACTACGCGCGCCTCGGCGAACTGGAGTTCCGGGCCCTCGCGCTGCGCGAGGACCTGCGGGCCGAGTTCTCCCGCCTGCACGGCCCACGCCGTCCGGACGGGTACGGCGGCTACGGCTCGTCGATCGACATCAGCGGCTAGACCTTTCGTTCGTGATCATGCAGAAACCTCGCGCCCTTCAGAAGCCGGTCAACGGCTTCCGGAGCCTGCGCGAGGTTTCTGCATGATCACGACTAGATGCCGAGTCTGACGACGATCGGCTCGACCACCCCGACGCTGGCGGCGAAGTTCTCCAACCGCAGCACGACCGCGTCCGTGATCCGGTCGCCCCGGCGCACCAGGGTCAGCCCGGTGCTGGTCAGCACGTCGTCCTCCAGCACCATGCCGGGGCGCACCGCGGCCAGCGGCAGCACCCGGCGCTCGCCCTGCTGGGCCAGGTCGACGGCGGCCTCGTCCAGCGCCTCGAGCACCTCGGGCGGGTACCCGCCGATCGTCTCCAGGCGGCGCAACGCCCGGGTGGGGCTGCCCAGCCGGTCCAGCTGTTCCAGGTAGGCCAGCACGGTCTCCAGGAGGCGCGCGGCGGGCTCGTCCGAGCCTCGGCCGCCGACCCAGGCGGCCACCTGCTCCAGCCGCGGGATGCGCTCCAGCAGGTGCTGGGCGACGTCCCGCCGGGCGTCGTAGGCGGCCTGCTCCTCGGGGCTCAGCCCAGCGCCGGTCCGCCCTCGCCGCAGTACCTCGGGAGGGACTGCGAGACAACCGATCTGGCTGAGCATCGCGGCCAGGGGCAGCCGCCAGTCCTCGATCTCGAGCAGCTCCGCCACCCGCTCCACGAGGGTCCGCAGCCGCTGCGTCCAGGCGAAGGCGTCGGGGTTGGCCATCGAGAGCAGCTCGGTCAGCACCTCGACCGCCCCGCCCAGCGTGCTCTCCAGCAGGTCGCGTTCGGCCCGCAGCAGCCGGTGCTGTTCCAGTGCGGCGCTCAGCGCCTGCGCAAGGTCGTCGGCCGCGCAGGGCTTGGTCAGCATCCGGAACAGGTTGCCGTCGTTGACGGCCGCGATCGTCGACTCCAGGTCGGCCTGGCCGGACAGCAACAGCTGGACGGCGTCGGGCTCCAGGGCGCGGACCGCACCGAGGAACTGCGCCCCGTCCATCTGCGGCATCTTCATGTCGGAGACGACCACCGCGAACGGCTCGCCCCGCGCGGCGGCCGCGCGCACGGCGTCCAGACCCTGTTCCCCGGAGCCGGCGGTGGCGATCTCGAACCGGCCGTGCAGCGCGCGGCGGTAGCCGGACAGGACGCTCGGGTCGTCGTCGACCATCAGGATCTGCGCCACGAGATTCACCCATTCGCCTGGTTCTCGGCGCTGCGGATCAACGCCGCCTCCCCACCGGCCGACGACACACTAACCATGGCACGGGTCCTGTTCGTCGACGACGAGCCGCACATGCTCGCCGGGCTGCGCCGCACGCTGCTCACGCAGCACAGGGTTCGCGGCGGCACCGGCGACCCGGCCACGCCCGATCTCGAGTACGCCTTCGCCGGCTCCGGCACGGAGGCCCTCGAGGCCATGGCGGCCGAGCCGGCCGACGTGATCGTCTCGGACATGCGGATGCCGGGAATGGACGGGGCCACGTTGCTCGGCCACGTGCAGCGCCGCTGGCCGGCCTGCCTGCGGATCGTGCTGTCCGGCGACGCGGACCGCGCCTCGGTGCTCTCGGCGGTGTCCACCGCTCAGCAGTTCCTGGCCAAGCCCTGCGATGCGGCGACCCTGCTGCGCGTCATCGACCGGGCGCTGGACGTCCGCAGCACCCTGACCGCCCCGGGGCTGCGCGAACTGATCGGCGGCACCGGCACCCTGCCCACCCTCCCCGACGTCTACGACCGGCTCGTCGCCGCGATCGACTCCCCCGACGTGCCGCTGGCCGACGTGGCCCGCATCCTGGCTCAGGACGTCGCGACCAGCGCGGACGTGCTCCGCCTCGTCAACTCCGCGTTCTTCGGGATGCCGCAGGAGGTCTCGCGGGTCCAGACGGCGGTCGCCCTGCTCGGCGCCGACAACATCCAGGCCCTGGTGCTGGCCGGCTCGGTCTTCCAGGTGGACGACGACCTCGCCACGGTGCTCGGCGGTGAGTTGGCCGGACCACGGCTGCGCGACCACGGTCTGCGCCGGGCCGCCTTGAGTCGGCGGCTGGCCCGGGCCGAGGGGTGGGACGAGAAGGTGGTCGACCAGGTCGGGTTGGCCGGGATGCTGCACGACGTGGGTCTTCTCGTGCTGGCGCGCGGCCGCCGGGCCGAGACGGCCACCCTCGTGGCCTCCCTCGCGGTCGACCCCGAGGCCGCGCTGGATCCCGTGCGCCGGTGCGCGCTCGAAGCGGAGGCCTTCGGCTGCACCGTGCCGCAGGCCGGCGCCTACCTGCTGGGACTGTGGGGTTTCGCGCCGGCCGTGGTGTTCTCGCTCGCCGCGCAGCCGAAGCCGACGACGCCGCGGGACCAGGTCGTCGACTTCGCCCACCGGCGCACCCTGGCGCCGACCCGACGGGTGGCGGTCGACGACGTCCCGCCGCTGGACGCGACCCAGGTGGAGCGCTGGAACCGGGTCTGCGACGAGTTCCTCGGCGCCGGCGAGACTCTCGACGAGGCAGCGTCGTGAGCGTCGCGCGGGAGGAGACGGCCTCGGCCGAACGGTGGCGCCGGACGTTGCTGCTCAACCGCGAGCTCGAGGACCGGGTACGGCAACTGGGCGAGGCCGAGGAGCTGATGCGGGCCGTCATCGACTCGCTGGACGCGCGGTTGGTCATCCTCGGCGTCGACGGCGTGATCATGGGCGCGAACCGGCACTGGGACACGTTGGCCCGCCAGTTCGGGTGGAGCGAGGCCGAGTCGGGCATCGGGGGCGACTTCTTCGCCCTGCTCACCCAGTTCGGACCGGCCCTCGACGGTCCGGTGGCCGCCGCCCTCACCCGGGCCCTGAACGGGACGCCGGGCGACCAGGCGGTGAAGGGGCCGACCGTGATCGGCACGCGGCACGAGCACGTGATCTTCCGGGTCCACCCCGTCCTCGACCACCACACGGCCCGGGCCGTGGTCGCCATCGTCGACATCACGTCCGCCGACCGGACCCGCCGGCAGCTCGACCTCATCACCGAGGAGGCCACCCTGCTGGCCATGGTCGCCCAGCACACCGACCACGGCGTGGTGATCACCGACCCCGAGGGCCGCATCGAGTGGGTCAACGAGTCGTTCTGCACCGGAACGGGTTACAGCCGGGCGGAGGCGCTGGGCCGGTTGCGCGGCGAGCTGATGAACATTCCCGGCGAGCCCGGGCCGGAGGTCGAGAGGTTCAGCGCCGACGTGGCCGCCGGACGCGACGCCGAGGTGCAGCTGCCGTCCCTGACGAAGGACGGCCGGTTGCGTTGGCTGCACGTGCAGGTGAAGACGATCCAGCGGCACGGCCGCCCGCCCCAGCGGGTCGGGATCGAGCTGGACGTGACGCAGCTGCGGCAGGCGGAACAGCAACTGGCGCAGGCGAACCGGCTGGAGTCGATCGGTCAGCTGGCCGCCGGCATCGCACACGAGATCAACACGCCGGTCCAGTTCGTCGCCGACAACACGCAGTTCCTGGCCGACAGCTTCGGGCACATCATGCGGGTGCTGAACGGCGACGAGCGGGTGGAGGACCTCGACCTCGACTTCCTGGCCGCCGAGATCCCCGACGCCCTCGCGCAGACGCAGGAGGGCCTGCAGCGGATCGCCCTGATCGTCCGGGCGATGAAGGACTTCGCGCATCCGGGCACCGGCCGGGCTCCGGCCGACGTGAACCGCGCGGTGGACACGACCGTCCAGGTCTGTCGCAACGAGTGGAAGTACGTCGCCGAGGTGACCCTCGACCTCGACCCCACGGTCGGGCTCGTCCCCTGCTACGAGGGCGAACTGAAGCAGGCCCTGCTGAACATCGTCGTCAACGCGGCCCAGGCGATCGGCGAGAGCCCGCGCGAACCGGGCGCTCTCGGGCACATCACGGTCTCTACGGAGCGCGGCGCCGACTCCGTGACCATCGAGGTGCGCGACGACGGCCCCGGCATCACCCCCGAGGTCCAGCAACGCATCTTCGACCCGTTCTTCACGACGAAGCCGGTCGGCAAGGGCACCGGGCAGGGCCTGAGCATGGCCTACGCGAGCATCGTGACCAAGCACGGCGGCTCGCTGCGGGTCGACTCCACGCCGGGGTCCGGCACCACCTTCACGATCGAGCTCCCGGTGGACCCGGACGCCGAGGCCTGAGGGAGCCCTAGAAGGGCATGCTCTCCAGCATTTGCAGGGCCTCGTCCATCCGGGTTCCGAGCTCGTTCATGTCCATCTGCGGATGGGTGTGGGCGTGCCGGGTCACCGACAGGGCGACGCCGATGATGGCCCCGGCCTGGGTGCGGGTGACCGGGTCCTCCGGGTCACCGCCCTTGCGCAGGGCGATCATGCCGGCCAGCTCGTCGACGCCGGAGGCCATCTGCTCCATGAGGGCCGAACGCAGCGCGGGCTCGGTGCGGTAGAGGGCCTGGCGCTTGTGCTCCTGCTCCCGGTCGGCCGCGTTGGCGGCGCCGAGGGTGTCGCGGACGGCGAGCCGGAAGGCGGTCACGGGGTGCACGTCGGGGGGTTGGGCCATGAAGGTCTCGAACACCCGGGGGTCGAACTCGTCGGTGATGACGGTGGCTTCCTTGGTCGGGAAGTACCGGAAGAAGGTGGACGGCGAGACGTCGGCCGCCGCCGCGATCTGCTCGACCGTGGTGGCCGCGAAGCCCTGCTCGGTGAACAGCCGGATCGCCTCCGACCGGATCGTCGCGCGGGTCCGGGCCTTCTTCCGCTCGCGAAGGCCCGGACCCTGGGGGGTCGCGGTCAGTTCCTCACGCGGGGACGACGTCATGCGCCGATTCTGTCTCAGCCGGCGTCGCCTCGGGCGTCGTGGTCCGGGCGGGCAGCAGCGCCACCGCGATCACGGCGCCGAGCAGGGCGACCGCCGCGCAGACCAGGTACATCGCGTCGCTGCCGTGCACGAACGCCGAGCGGACGGCGTCCACCAGCTCGGGCGAACCGGTGGCCCGGGCCACAGCGAGCCCGGTGGCCGGGCCGTCCTGCACCGCGGCGCGCGCCGGGCCGTCGAGCCCGAGCCGCGCCAGGTCGCCGTCCACCGCCCCGCGGTACCCGGCATTGAGCACGGCGCCCAGCACCGCGACGCCGATGGCCCCGCCGACGTTGCGCAGCGACATCAACAGCCCCGACCCCAGGCCCGAGCGGTCCTTCGGGATGCCGCCGAGGGCGGCGTCCATCGCGGTCGGCAGGCCGAACCCGAGCCCCAGCCCGAACACGGCCAGCCAGGTGGCGGCCAACCCGTACCCGTCGTCCAGATCGGTGGTCGCCGCGATGACCATGGCCACCGCCATCAGCGAGAAGCCCTTGGCGGCCACGATCTTGGCCCCGAACCGTTCCGCCAGGGTGCGGCCCAGGCGGCCGCCGACCAGCAGACCGCCGATCATCGGCAGCAAGCGGACGCCGGTGCCCAGCGCGTCGTGACCGAGCACGTTCTGGAAGTACTGCGGGGTGGCGAACAGCATGCCGAACATCGCGAACGTGCTGATCACGCCGAGGGCCGTCCCCCACGCGAACCCCGGCAACCGGAAGATCGACAGGTCGATCAGCGGGCTCTGCCCGGCGACCAGGCGACGCAGCTGCACACGCTGCCGGAGCGCGAAACCGGCCAGCAGAAGCGGGAACCCGACCAGCGCGGCGAGGACCACGCCGTCCGACCAGCCCCGCTCGCCGCCCTCGATCAGCCCGAAGGTGAGCGCGAGCAGCGCGCCCGCGAACAGGGTGAGGCCCCCGACGTCCAACCGCACCGGCTGGGGGCTGCGTGACTCGGGCACGAGCGAGGCGACCGCCGTGACGGCCACGACCACGACCGGCACGTTGATGAGAAAGACCGAACCCCACCAGAAGTGGTCGAGCAGCAGGCCGCCGACGATCGGGCCGAGAGGGAAGCTGGCGAACATGGCCGTCATCCAGGCGGTCAGCGCCCGGCTGCGTTCCGCCTCGCCGAACAGCCGGGGCAGGATCGCGGCGGGCAGCGTCATCAGGGCGGCGGCACCGAGCGCGAGCAGCACCCGGCCGGTGATCAGCACCTCGGCCGAGCCCGAGTAGGCGCACAGCGCGGAGGCCACGCCGAACAGTACGAGCGCGCCGAGCAGGAACCTCTTGTGACCGAAGCGGTCGCCGAGCAGGCCGACCGGCAGCAAGACGGCGGCCAGCACCAGGTTGTAGCTGTCGACGAACCACTGCAGCTGGCTGGTGGAGGCGTGCAGGTCGGTGGCGAGGGTGGGCAGGGCGACGCTGAGCACGGTCGCATCCAGGCCGACGGCCAGGGTGCTCATGACCAGCGCCGCCAGCGCCCACCACCGGGCGGGGTTGGGAGTCGTGTCCATAGCGGGCTCCATAAATATGAGAGTGACTGTCAGAAGTATGGAACTACTTTCTGACAGTCACTGTCAATAAGTTCTGCGACGGGGCCGGCCGAGGGGGCGATTCGTGATCACTGCGCCGAATGATTGAAGTCTCACGCCGCCACCCCCGGCATTCCTCAAGCACCCCCTCCCCCGGTCGAGAAGCCATGTGAGCCAGGAAGGCTCGGCATCGCCAGGGAATGGCGACCGGCACGTCGGTCAGCTACGGCCGCGGTCACCCGCGCCCGCCCGTAAAGGGGTTCCCTGAACATGCTCAACGATCTCTCGATCAGCGCGCTCCAGTCCGCACTCGACGGGCTGTCGCAGCGCCAGCAGGCCATCAGCGACGACATCGCCAACGTCAACACGCCGTACTACCGCGCGCGCTCGGTCGCCTTCGAGGGCAGCCTGAAGCAGGCCCTGGCCAACGGCGACGACCCGCTGTCCGCCAACGCGACGGTGACCTTCAGCAACGCCCAGCCCGGTCTCAACGGCAACAACGTCAACCTGACCCAGGAGACGGTGGACAGCGCCAAGACCGAGATGAGCTACGAGCTCGCGCTGCGCGCCGTCTCCGACCGGTTCTCCCTCACCCGCACCGCGATCAAGGGGGCCTGACCTAGATGTTCGACTCCCTCAACATCAGCGGTTCCGGGATGACCACCCACCAGACGTGGATGGACGCCATCTCGGACAACATCGCCAACATCAACACGGTCAAGTCGACGAACGAGAGCGCCTTCCAGGCGCGCTACGTCGTGGCCGTGGCCCAGGAGGACGGCAAGGTCGGCTCCGGGGTCGCCGTCGGCGGGGTCGAACTCGGCAGCGCCCAGGGCGTTCTCACGTACGACCCCGAGAACCCGTTGGCCGACGCCCGGGGCTACGTGCGCCGTCCGGACATCGACCTCGGTGACCAGATGTCGCAGATGATCATGGCCCAGCGCGGGTACCAGGCGAACATCTCCCAGATGGACCGGGTCCGGTCCGCCTACCAGGCCGCGATCCAGATGGGTCGTGGCTGATGGCGATCAGTGGCATCGGAGGTGTGGGCGGCATCAACCTGAACCAGCTGGCCCAGCAGTACCGCCAGCAGGTCCAGGGGGCCGACGCCACCTCGGGCGCCGGCGCCGCCACGCAGGTCACCGGCGGCGGGGCCGCGAACCAGGCCGCCGCCACCCGGGGGGCCGACTTCGCGAAGTCGATCGAGAGCAGCCTGAACAACGTCGCGCAGCTCGACCAGACCGCGCAGAACAAGGCGATCTCGGCCGCGACCGGTGACCTCACCGACGTCCACGACTACGTCATCGCCGCCACGCAGGCCCAGGTCGCGACCGAACTGACCACCACCGTGCGCAACAAGGCCCTGGACAGCTTCAACGAGATCATGAGGATGCCCCTGTGAACGCCCTGAACGCGGCCCTCGGCAAGGCCAAGACCATGCTGTCCGGTTTCACCACCGGGCAGCGTGCGGTCGTGGCCGTCGGCGTGATGCTCTTCCTGCTGGGCGCTTTCGCGCTCTCCCGGTGGGTGGCGCAGCCGACGATGACGCCGATGTACTCGGGCCTGTCGGGCACCGACGCGAGCGCCGTCGTCGACGAGCTGAACAGCGAGGGCGTCAAGTACGAGCTCGCCGACGGCGGGACGACGATCATGGTGCCGCAGTCGCAGGTCTACAACCTGCGGGTCGCGTTGGCGGGCAAGGGGATCCCCGCCAACGACGGCAACGGCGACAGCCCCGGCTGGTCGCTCCTGGACGACCAGGGCATCACCGCCACCGACTTCCAGCAAAACGTCGCCTACCAGCGCGCGCTGGAGGGTGAGCTGCAGAAGACCCTCAAGGCGATCAACGGTGTGAACTCCGCCGTCGTACACATCGCCGTCCCGACCAAGGACGTGTTCAGCGACGAGCAGGAGAAGACCACCGCCTCGGTGCTGGTCTCCACCCGGGCCGGCGCCACGCTGACCAACGACCAGGTCAACGCCATCACCAACCTGGTCGCGGGCAGCGTCACGGGCCTCGCCCCCGAAGACGTCACCATCACCGACCAGACCGGCAAGCTGCTGTCCGGCGGCACCGCCGGCGGGGCCGGCGGCGCGGCGCAGGCCAGCTCCGCCGACCAGCAGACCGCGCAGTACGAGCAGCGGCTCTCCGACGCGGCCCAGGACGTGCTCGACCGGGTCGTCGGCACCGGCAACAGCGTGGTCCGGGTCAACGCCCAGCTGAACTTCGACAGCAGCAACGTGACCAGCCAGAAGTTCACCGCCCCCTCGCCCAGCGTCCTGCCGCAGAGCGTGGCCACCGTGAGCGAGCAGTACTCCGGCGGCGGCAACACCGCCGGCGGCACCCTCGGCCAGGTGGCGCCGTCCGCCCTGGCCGGCAGCGGCGGCTCCGGCGCCTACAACCGGCAGCAGAGCACCGTGAACAACAACGTCGACCAGGAGGTGGCGCAGACCAAGACCGCGCCCGGCAAGGTCGAGCGGCTCACGGTCGCCGTGGTCCTGAACCAGGCCAAGGCCGCCAGCCTGAACAGCACCCAGATGCAGACCCTGGTCGCCAACGCGGTGGGCCTCGACCCGACCCGCGGCGACGCCGTCCAGGTCGACATCCTGCCCTTCGACAACACCGCCTCCGCGGCCGCCGCCAAGCAGCTGGCCGACGCGGACAAGGCGGCCAAGACCGCCTCGTACGTCGACATGGGCAAGAAGGCCGGCATCGGCCTGCTGGTGCTGATCGCGCTGATCATCGCCATGCGCCGCGGCAAGAAGGACAAGACCGTCGAGGGCACCGCCTCCGACCTGCCCGGCACGACCTCGGGTCTGGTGCTCCCGCCGTCCAACGCCCTGAGCGCCGGGCCCAGCGACGCCGCGATGGCCGAGCTGACCGCCCAGATGGCCGACCGCGGCCGGGTCCGGGACGACGTCGCGGCCCTGGTCGACAACCAGCCGGACGAGGTGGCCGCCATGTTGCAGGGCTGGCTCGGCGAGCGGAGCAAGTAGGCCATGCCGGCCGCGATCAGCGCCGGCCCGGAACTGACCGGGCTGCGCAAGGCTGCCATCTTCCTGGTCCAGATGGGCCGGGAGAAGGCCGCGAAGGTGATGGCCCTCCTGCCCGAGCCCCTCCTGGAGGAGCTCGTCGCGGAGATCGTGAAGCTGCGCGAGATCTCGCCCGAAGAGGCCGACGCGGTCCTCAACGACGCCCACGACAAGCTGGTGGCCGCCGAGGGCGCGCGCGGCGGTTTCGACCTGGCCCGTCAGCTGCTCTCGCAGAGCCTCGGCGCGTCCCGGGCCGGCGAGATCATGGAGCGGTTGGGCGCCAGCCTGGCCGACATCCCGTTCGAGGGCATCCGCCGGGCCGACGCCCGACAGCTGCTCACCTTCCTGGACGGCGAGCACCCGCAGATGATCGCCCTGGTGCTGGCCCACCTGGCCCCGCAGCAGTCGGCGACCGTGCTGTCCGGCCTCGACCAGGCCGTGCAGGCCGACATCGCCTACCGGATCGCCTCGATGGAACGCGCGTCGCCCGACGTGATCCGGCTCGTGGAGCGGGAACTCGAACGCCGGATGACGACGGTGCTCGGCCCGCAGGAGATGTCGAGCGTCGGTGGTGTCGCCCCGCTGGTCGCCATCATCAACCGGGCCGACCGTTCGACCGAGCGCATGATCCTCGAGGGTCTGGCCACGGTGAACGCCGAGCTGGCGGAGACCGTGCGCGCCCAGATGTTCATCTTCGAGGACATCCTCCAGCTGGACGACAAGGCCATTCAGATGGTGCTGCGCAACGTGCAGTCCGGCGACCTCGCCCTCGCCCTCAAGGGCGTCAGCGCGGAGGTCAAGGAGAAGATCACCCGCAACCTGTCCACCCGCGCCGCGGAGAATCTGGTCGAGGAGATCGAACTGCTCGGCGCCGTCCGGCTCGCACAGGTCGAGGAGGCCCAGGCCAAGGTCGTCCAGGAGATCCGGGCCCTCGAGCAGTCCGGCCAGATCATCATCCAGCGCGGCGGCGACGAGGAGATGGTCGTATGACGCCTCCCGCCAACGTGATCCGCGGCGGCGGCAGCCGGGTCGTCGCCCGGGGGGCCCGGCTCGGCACCCCGGTCGTCGACGCGTCCACCACCGAGGTACGCCCGGCGAACCTCGACCACCCGTTGCGCCGCACGGCGATCAACCCCACCTACAGCGACCCGGTGCTCGACGACATCGTCGCCGAATCGGCCCGGGCCGCCCGGGACGACGCGCGCGCGCAGGGGTACGCGGCGGGCTGGGCCCAGGGCCGGCAGGCCGCCGCCGTCGAGGCCGCCCAGGTCGCGGCCGCCACGGCCGCGGCCGAGCAGCAGCGTCGCGACAGCGAGACCGCTCAGTTCAACGGGCTTCTGGCCCGACTCGCCGACGCCGCCCGGGACGCCCGGACGGTCCAGGTCGCCGAGTGGCAGGACGTGGCCGCGGCTCTGGCCGAGACCGCGGTGCAGCTGGCCGTCGCCCTGCTGGACCGCGAGCTGGCCGCGACCGACGACGCCGTCCTGGAGGGCGTGCTCGCCGCCCTGGCCCGCGTCGCGGACCCGGACGCGGCCGTCGTCCACCTGAACCCGGCCGACCTGCGCCTGGTGACCGAGCCGCCCGCCGGCGTCCGGCTGGTGCCCGACGCCGCGGTGAACCCCGGCGACGTCCTGGTCCTGACCCCGGCCCAGCGACTGGTCCGCAGCCTGCCCGAGGCGCTGGCCGCCGCGCGGGAGGTGCTGGCCGAGTGACGATCTCGATCGCGGACGAGTTGCGCGGGCGCATGCACCGCGTGGTCGCCGCCGCCCGCCCGCGCCCGCAGGGTCTGGTCACCCAGGTGGTCGGGCTCGGCGTCGGCGTGCGCGGGGTACGCGCCGCGGTCGGCGAGCTGCTCACCCTGCACACTCCTTCCGGACCGCTTCCGGCCCAGGTGATCTCACTGCACTCCGAGGGGGTCACGTGCATGCCGCTGGGCACCACCACGGGGATCAGCGCGGGAGACCCGGTCTCGGCGTCCGGCGACGTGCTGCGCATCCCCGCCGGCCCCGGCCTGCTCGGGCGGGTCGTCGACCCGCTCGGGCGGCCCATCGACGGGCAGCCGCCGGCCCTCGACGTCGAGTACGTGCCCGCCGACGCCTCGGCGCCGAACCCCCTGCACCGCCGCCGGGTCGAGACCGCGCTGCCCACCGGCGTGCGGGCGATCGACACCCTGATCCCTGTCGGGGCCGGACAGCGCGTCGGCATCATGGCCGGTTCCGGCGTCGGCAAGTCGACCCTGCTCGGGATGTCCGTGCGCGGCACCTCGGCCCCCGTGCGGGTGGTGGCCCTGGTCGGCGAACGTGGCCGTGAGGTGCGGGAGTTCATCGAGGACACCCTCGACGCCGAGGCGCGCGCGCACACCGTCATCGTGGTCGCCACCGCCGACGACCCGGCCCTGCTGCGGGTGACCGCCGCCTTCACCGCGACCCGGATCGCCGAGTGGTTCCGCGACGCCGGCCACGACGTCCTGCTGGTCGTCGACTCGGTCACCCGGACGGCGATGGCCCAGCGCGAGGTCGCCCTCGCCGCGGGCGAGGCACCGGCCACGCGCGGCTACCCGGCGTCCGTGTTCGCCATGCTGCCGCGGCTCCTGGAGCGTTCCGGCCCCGGGGTGAACGGCAGCATCACCGCGATGTACACGGTGCTGGTCGAGGGCGACGACCTGAACGACCCGGTCGGCGACACGGTCCGGGGCATCCTCGACGGCCACATCGTGCTGTCCCGCGCACTGGCCACGTCCGGACACTTCCCGAGCATCGACGTCCTGGAGTCGGTCTCGCGCGTGGAGCGGGCCGTGCTCGGCGAACCGCAGCGGCAACTGGCGGGCGCCGCCCGACAGCTGCTGGCCGCCTGGCGCGACGTGCGTGAACTCGTCGAGGTCGGCGCCTACGCGGGCGGCAGCGACCCCATCACCGACCTCGCGATCCGGTTGCGCCCCCAGCTCGACGCCTTCCTACGGCAGGCCCCCGACGAGGTCGTCCCGTACGAGGAGTCCTGGCAGTCGTTGCAGGCCGTGCTGTCGCCGCCCGCCCCCGGCACCCCGGTCGCCGGCGGGCCCGTCGGCATGCTCGGGGGTGGCCAGGCATGAGCGCGACGTTCCGCCTGGGCACGCTCGAACGACTGCGCGAGGACCGCGTCGACGAGGCCGCGAAGGCCCTGGCCACCGCCGCCGCGGCCGTCGAGGAGGCCGTGGGCAGGCGCGACCTCCTGGCCGCGCAGCTCCAGCGAAGCAGCGGGCCCGCCGTCGGACAGCGGTACGCCAACGCGCACGACCTGGTCACCGGAGCCCTGTTCCGCGAGCGGCTGCGCGACATGGTCCGGGCCGCGGCCGGCGAGATCGCCCGGTTGGAGGAGGCCCGCGAGGCCGCCCGCACCGACTGGCTGGAGGCGCGGGCCCAGCTGCGCGCCGTCCAGATGCTGCACGACCGGCACCGGGCCACAGTGGCCAAGGAACGGATCCGCAAGGAGCAGATCGAGCTCGACGAGTTCGCCCTGCGGAACCGGGAACTCGTCGGACCGGGGGGTGACGACCGATGACCGACACCGGGTTCGCGGCGGTCCAGTCGCGCGTCGCCCAGTTGCAGGCCCTGCTCAGCCCGACCGGGACGTCGTCCGCGTCGAACTCCTCCAGCGCCTTCGACAAGGCACTGGCGGCGGCCGGCGCCACCGACGGCACCGACGTCCGCCAGCAGGCGATCGACATCGCCAAGAAGTACCTGGGCGTGCCGTACAAGTGGGGCGGCACCGACCCCAGGACCGGGCTCGACTGTTCGGGTTTCGCGCAGCTGGTGATGAAGCAGGTCGGCGTGAACCTGCCCCGGACCAGCGCCGAGCAGGCCAAGGTCGGCACCGAGGTGTCGTCACTGGACGACGCGCAGCCCGGCGACCTGGTGTTCTTCGGTTCGCCCGTGCACCACGTCGGCATCTACGTCGGGGACGGCAAGATGATCGACGCGCCGCACACCGGCAGCGAGGTGCGGATCGAGAAGGTCTGGGGCACGCCGAGTCACATCCGGCGGGTACTTCCCGAGAGCACCGGGACGGCGACGGCCTCCTCGGCCGCGTCGGTCTCCGGCCTGCTGGGCACGCAGTCCGTCGGATCCGCCGGTGGCACGGGAGCGCTGTCGGGTACCCCGTACGCCGACCTGTTCGCCCGCGCCGGCCGCAAGTACGGCGTCGACCCGTCGCTGCTGTCGGCCATCGCCAAGGCCGAGAGCAGCTACAACCCCTCGGCGGTCAGCCACGCCGGGGCCCGCGGCCTGATGCAGCTGATGCCCGGTACGGCCAGGGGCCTCGGTGTCGACCCCGACAACCCGACCCAGGCCGTCAACGGCGCCGCCAAGCTGATGGCCGACAACCTGCGCACCTTCAACGGACGGGTGGATCTGGCGCTGGCGGCTTACAACGCGGGCCCGGGTGCCGTCCGGAAGTACAACGGCATCCCGCCCTACGAGGAGACCCAGAACTACGTGAAGCGCGTCAGCAGCTACTGGAAGGACCTGCGATGAGCCCCGTTTCGAGCGTTCCTGCCGCGGCGCCGAGCCCGCAGAGCACGCCCGCCCCGGCGCCGGGCCCGAGCAGGGCCGGTCGGTCCGAGTTCGACGACGTGCTGGCCGGTGAGCAGCAGTCCGCGCGCGCCGAGCGTCGCGACCCCCCGGCCCGCAGCCGCCGTGCGGAGCGGCCCGAACGGGCGGAGCGGCCCGAACGTCCCGAGCGGGCCGAGCGCGTCGACCGTTCAGAGCGGGCCGGCCGGCCGGACGCCACCGACGGCGCCGACGCACGGGTGCAGGACGAGCAGCCTGCAGACGGCCCCGCCGACCAGTCGGCCACCACCGGCGCCGAGGTGGCGGTCGCGGCCCAGGTCGCCGGCCAGACGCCGGTCGCCGCGCCGGCTCCGACCACCGAGGGCACCACCGACGGCGCGACGGGCGTCGACAGTGCGCAGGCCACCATCCAGGACTCGCCCCGGCCCGGCGCTGCTCCCGTGCCCGGCGCGCAGGCCGGGCCGGGCGAGGCCCGGGCGGCCACTCAGCCGGGCACGCCGGGCACGTCGGGCACGCCGGGCACGGCACAGCTCGACGCGCAGGCTCTCCCACCCGTCGCCGAGAACCCCGCCACCACCGGTTCGGCGCCGGGCACGGCGTCCCCGGCGCAGCTCACCCAGGTCGAGCAGGCCCTACCCGGGTCGGGCGCGACGGCCGGCCCGGCGACCGAGGGCGAGCCGCGCACCCGCCGGGTGGCCGTCGTCCCCGGGGCACCGAAACCGGTGCTCTCCGCGGGCGACCGGGTCGCCGTGGACCGGGCCACCACCCCCGCCACGGCGGGCGGCGAGGCCACCGACCCGACCGCGGCGGGCGTCGTCCAGCCGACCCTGGCCGCGGACCTCGCCGTCCAGGGCGCTGCCCAGCAGAGCCTGCAGAACGCCCAGGTGCAGCCGGTGCCACCGACCTCGTCTGCGGGCCGGCCGGTTCCGGAAGTCGAGGCGGTCGCGGCCGGCGCACCGTCCCGGGTGGATGCTCAGGACTCGGGTGACGACCCCGGGTCGGGCATCGATCCGGCCGCGGGGCAGGCCTTCTCGGCCCTGTTGAACCAGCAGAGCACGGCCCTGACCCGGGCCGAGGCGGCGTCGTCCACGCAGGCCCAGCCGGCCACCCCCGCACCGCCGGTGACCGACCAGGTGGCCGCCCAGCTCGGGAAGCACCTGTCCGGGACGCGGCGCCTCGCCGACGGCTCGCACACCACGGTGATCAAGCTGTCCCCGGAGCAGCTGGGCGACGTGACGGTCAAGCTGGACGTGCGCGAGGGCGGCGTGCGGATGGAGCTGATCGCTGCGCCGCAGGCCCTCTCGGCCCTCCAGAACGACCTGAACCAGCTGCGCGACCAACTGGCGCAGTCGGGCCTCGACCTCGGCGACGTGACGTTCAGCCAGCCCGACCTGAGCCAGGGCGGCCCGCAGCAGGACGGCGCCGCGCAACAGCCCGCCGCCGACCGCGGCTCCGACGGCCCGCGCGGGCGCGAGACCGGTGCCCGGGAGCGTCGCCCCGAACCCGCCGCCCCGCTCGCCCCGCCGGTCCAGGGGGGTCGATTCGACGTCCGCGTCTGAGCCCTCGAACTGACCGACAATCCCCCCACGAGAGGCGAATCAGCACATGGCTACCGCACCCATCGGCTCGTTGACCAACACCACGCCGGCGAGCACGGCCGACAAGTCCACCGCCAAGACCAGCAATGACCAGATGAATCAGGACACGTTCCTGAAACTGCTCGTGGCCCAGCTCAAGTACCAGGACCCGAGCAACCCGACCGACAGCAGCCAGTTCATGGCGCAGACGGCTCAGTTCACCCTCGTCGAGAAGATGGAGGCGCTGGCCAAGTCTCAGGAGACGCTCGTGCAGAGCAGCCAGCTGTCATCCGCGACGTCCCTGGTGGGCGCCCAGATCACCTACCTCCAATCGGGTGTTTCGCAGACCGGGATAGTCACCGGGGTAAGCATTTCCGACGGCACGCCGACCTTGATGGTTGGAGACACGAAGGTGGATCTGAGCACGGTGCAGACCGTGACCCGCGCCGGTTCCTGACCCAGGCGCACCACCACAACTGAAGACCTACCAAGGACCGCGGGTCACGGACCAGAACCCGCCCTCCACGGCACGGATGCCGACCTCACGAAGCCCAGGAGGCTCCGGCATGCTCCGCTCCCTGTTCTCCGGCATTTCCGGCCTGAAGGCCCACCAGACGATGATGGACGTCGTCGGCAACAACATCGCCAACGTCAACACCAACGGCTTCAAGGCGAGCAACGTCGTCTTCGAGGACACCCTCAGCCAGATGGTGCGCGCCGCAGCCGCTCCGAGCAGCGCGGCCGGCGGCCTCAACCCGACCCAGATCGGTCTCGGGGTCCAGACGGGCACGATCCAGACCAACTTCCTGCAGGGGTCGGCGCAGACCACGAACAAGGCGACCGACCTGATGCTGCAGGGCGACGGCTTCTTCGTGCTGAAGGACGGCAACCAGGAGGTCTACTCCCGGGCCGGCTCGTTCACCTTCGACACCGACGGCTATCTGATCAACAGCGACGGCAACTACGTCCAGGGGTTCCCGGCGACCAACGGCGTGGTCGACCCGTACGGCAACCTGACCAGCATCCGGCTCCAGGTCGGGACCACCATCGCCGGCACCCCGAGCACCAACGCCGTGGTCTCCGGCAACATGAAGAACGGCGACGCCTCGACCCGGACCCTGAGCACCGAGGCGTTCGACACCCTCGGTGCCGCACACAATCTCACCATCTCGCTGGACGACGACGGCAGCGGCGGCTTCAACGTGACCGTCACCGACCAGAGCGACGGGACGACCGGCTCGGGCGCCGTCACGTTCACGGCGGCCGGCGCCAACGCCTCGGGCGCGGCGACGATCACGCTGGCCGACGGTACCCAGGTGGACATCGACCTGACCGGCATCACCAACTACGCCGGCGTCGAGTCGGTCGAGGTGAAGTCGCACGACGGTGCGGCCGCGGGCACCCTGCAGTCGTTCCAGATCGCGCCCGACGGAACCGTGATCGGCATCTACAGCAACGGTCAGAAGCGCAACGAGGCCCAGCTGGCCGTGGCCAACTTCAACAACCCTCAGGGTCTGGAGAAGGTCGGCGACAGCCTCTACCGCTCCAGCACCAACTCCGGCCTGGCCCAGGTCGGCGTCCCGGGGGCGGGCGGTCGCGGCACCGTCACCTCCGGCTCCCTGGAGATGAGCAACGTCGACCTCGGTGCCGAGTTCACCAACCTGATCATCGCCCAGCGCGGTTTCCAGGCGAACTCGAAGGTCATCACCGCCAGCGACGAGATGCTCCAGGACCTGGTCAACATCAAGCGCTGATGAGGCGTGACGCCTCGGCGTGAGGCTGCGCCCGTTCCGGGTCGGTCGGGGGACCGGAACGGGCGTCGCTTTGCCCACCGAAGGTGCCGCCGGGGTCGGTCAATGCTCCTCACCCGTTCGGCGCAGCGCTCCCCTCAACTTCACCCGGCAGCATCCGACCGGATCCGTGGGACCACGGACGGTCCTCTTCACCCCAGGGACGGAACACCGTGATCACTTTGACGAGATTGGGTGCGGGACAGGCCATAGCGGTCAATCCCGACCTCATCGAACGGATCGAGGCGACTCCTGACACGGTCGTCACGCTCGTCGACGGCCACAAGCTGGTCGTCGAGGAGCCGCTGGACGACGTGATCGAGCGGGTCCGTACCTGGCGCGCCTCCGTGGCGGCGCAGGCCGTCCAGATCTTCCGTCAGACCGAGTTCGACGACGACTCGCTGACCGAGCACGACATGTCAGAGGTGGCACTCGCGGACAAGGCCGGCGCGCATGCGCAGGTCGGCCGGGTGCTGCGGATGCCCACTCGGGAGGTATGAGCCGTGGATCCGGCAACCATAATCGGCCTGGTCGTCGCCTTCGGCGCGATCGTCGGGTCGATGGTCATGGAGGGCGGCAACCCGGCTGTCCTGTTCGCCCCGCCCGCCCTGGTCCTGATCTTCGTCGGCACCATGGGCGCCTGCATGGCGGGCAGCAACCTGCCCTCCACCATCGCCGCGATCAAGTGGCTGATCTTCGCCTTCACGGCCAAGAAGACCGACCCCGAGACGGTCGTCGAACCGCTGGTGAAGATGGCCGAGAAGGCGCGCAAGGAGGGCCTCCTGGCGCTGGAGTCCGAGATGGAGACCATCGAGGACCCGTTCATGCGCAAGGGCCTGCAGATGGCCGTCGACGGCACCGACCCGGACGACCTGTTCGAGATCCTGGCCGCCGAGGTGAAGGCCAAGAAGGCTTCCGGGGCCATCGGTTCCGGGTTCTGGACCGACGCCGGTGGCTACTCCCCGACGATCGGCATCATCGGCACCGTCATGGGTCTGATCCACGTGCTCGAGAACCTGTCCCAACCGGACAAGCTCGGTGAGCTCATCGCCGCGGCGTTCATCGCGACCCTGTGGGGCGTGCTCTCGGCGAACGTGATGTTCCTGCCCTGGGGCAAGCGGATCAAGTTCATGGTCGGCCAGGAGACGGCGAAGATGGAACTCATCATCGACGGCGTGCTGTCCATCCAGGCCGGGGCCAACCCGCGCGTGGTGGCCACCAAGCTGAAGTCGAAGATGACCCCGGCCGGCCCCGGTGAAGTCAAGGAAGCGGCATGAGCGACGGCGGCGGTGGGGGCGGCAAGAAGCGCCGCGCCATCGAGGAGGAGCACGAGGAGCACGAGAACCACGAGCGCTGGCTCGTCAGCTACGCCGACATGATGACGCTGCTGATGGTTCTGTTCATCGTCATGTTCGCCATCAGCCAGGTGGACACGCGGAAGTTCGCCGCGCTGAAGACCGGTCTGTCAGCGGGTTTCGGTGCACCGGTGGCCCTGCTGGCGGGCGGCGACACGATGCTCGACTCGGGGGGTGCGGTCGCGCCCGACAGCATCAACCTGGCCGGCAACGCGGGCAACGACCGGAGCAAGAGCTTCACGCCGAACACCACCGCCAGCGAGGAACAGGTCGCGAAGCTGGCCAAGGCCACCGAGCAGGCGCAGGTCAAGCGGGAGGTCGAGAACCTCCAGAAGGCCGAGCAGCAGCTGAAGGAGGCCCTGCAGAAGGCCGGCATGTCCAAGAAGGCTGAGTTCCGTTTCAACGAGCGCGGTCTCGTGGTCACGGTGGCCACCGACAACGTGCTGTTCCCCAGCGGCAGCGCCGACCTGCAGCCGCAGGGCCAGGCGGTGCTGAACGTGCTGGCGCCGACGTTGAAGAAGCTGCCCAACAACCTGAGTATCGAGGGGCACACCGACTCGAATCCGATCAGCACGGAACGCTTTCCGTCGAACTGGGAGCTGTCCGGCGACCGGGCGAGCGGCGTGCTGCGCTACCTGCACGCGCAGGACGGCATCCCCTACAGCCGGATGTCGGCCACCGGGTACGCGGACACCGAGCCCCGGGTGAAGGGGACCAGCGCCGCCGACGACGACAAGAACCGGCGCGTCGAGATCATCGTGCTGGCCCGGGTGGACAACTCCGCCGGGCGCGCCGTCGCCGAGCTCGGCAACGACGACTCGGGCACGTCGTCAAGCAGCTCCACGAGTGAAACCACCCAGGACACCGAATCTTCCGACTCGCCCTGACGACAGGAACGCGAGCGGTACCGGCAGGGAAGCCACCACCACGACACGGACGTAGAGAAGGAGCAAGGCCATGGCCAAGGACGACGAGAAGCCTGAAGAGGAGAAGAAGGGCGGCAAGGGCAAGCTCATCATCATCCTCGTCGCGGTCCTCGCGATCGCCGGCGGCGCGTACTTCTTCGTGCTGAAGCCGAAGGACTCGGCCGAGGCGACGACGAAGCTGCCCGAGCCGGTGCCGGGCGCCGTCGTCACCCTGGACTCGATCACGATCAACCTGGCCGGCGGGCACTTCCTGAAGCTCGGCCTGGCCCTGCAGCCGACCGCGTCGGCCGGCGAGGAGGTCAGCGGTTCCAAGGCCCTCGACCTGGCCATCGACGAGTTCAGCAACATGAGCATCGACGACCTGTCCACCACCGCGGGCCGCCGCGAGGCCAAGGACGAGCTCATCGCCCGGATCAAGCTGACCTACCTGCCCGAGGGCACGACCCTGGCCGACGCCACGGGTGCGAAGTCCGACTCGAAGGACTCCCACGCGGACTCCGAGTCCTCCGACAGCGAGTCGTCCGACTCCGAGTCCGCCGACAGCGAGTCGTCCTCCGACGAGGCCGACTCCGGCGGGGGCGGCACCTCCGAGGAGACCAGCGTGACCGAGCTCAGCGCCACCGAGGCCAAGAAGCTGGCCGCCAAGCTGACGGTGCAGCCGCTGGTCTACGACGTCTACTTCACCGAGTTCGTCATGCAGTGATCTGGACTGGAGGCGAAGTCCTCGCAACGACGCGAGTAGGACGGCCGCGGACCTTCGGGTCCGCGGCCGTCCGGCGTTGCGAGCCGGCTCGTCCGCGGTGCGGCGCCATCATGGAGCGGGAGGTGTGATGGGAGCCCAGGTACCCCGGCCCCGCTCGGCCGACGACGTGGCCCGGTGGCTACGCACCAAGCCGTCCCTCGCGGAGATGCGCGCGGCCTTCCCGCAGGAGTGGGCGCACGTGGAGGGTCAGGTCGGGCAGCTCGCCGTCCGGAACGACCCCGGGGCCGTGACCGCGCTCCTGGCCGAGGTCTCCCGCCCACGCCGGGCCACACCCGACCGGATGCGGACCCGCCCGGTGGTGGTGGCCGAGGCGGTCCGCCGTCAGATGCTGATCGAGGCGCTGCGCCAGACCCTCGTGTCGTCCCAGACCCGGACGGAAGGCACCACCCTCCGGCTCGGCCGGATCAACGGGACCGTGCTGCAGCGCCTGCTCTTCCACCGCGGCCTGCAGCGGAAGGCGGCCGGCTACCGACTCTTCCGGCTCGTCTGGCCCCTCCTGACCCAGCGCCGGCGGCTGATGCCGCTGGTCGCCGCACAGGGCATCTACTGCTTCTGGTCGGACCGGCTCGTGCGCGGCCTGGCCCGGCTCATCGACGACCGCCCCTGCATCGAGATCGCCGCCGGGGACGGAACTCTTGCCGCCCTGCTCACGGCCTGGGGGACGCCCGTCGTCGCCACGGACGACGGCAGCTGGGGCATCGAGGACCGCACCGGCGCCGAGGTCGAGCCCCTGGACGCGGCCCAGGCCCTGCGCCGCTACGACCCGGCGGTGGTCGTCTGCGCCTGGCCCCCACCGGGAAACTCGTTCGAACGGAAGGTGTTCGAGGCGCCCGGCGTGGAGATGTACATCCTGATCACCAGCCGGCACCGCTCGGCCGCCGGGAACTGGGCCGACTACGAGGCCCAGGCCGCCTTCGAGATGCGCGAGGAACCCCGGCTGAGCAAGGCCCTGCTGCCGCCCGGAGCCGACGGCATGGTGCTCGTGTTCCGGCGCCGCTGCGAGCCGGCCGAATAGCTCCGGCGGAGTCAAGGGACGCGGCGCTGCAGCCGACCGGTGAGGAGCAGCGATCGGCCCGACCACGAGTCCGGTACATCGGGACCCCGCGGAACCACCCGGACGGCCCTTGCCGGAACGGACTTCGCTGACCCTGGGTCACCGCGCCTAAAGAACAGCCCCCGAGGGTCCGATGAGGGCACGTGGGCTACTCCGATCAGGCTACCGAGCCCGCCGCCGGCACCGGCCGGACGGTCGGTGACGTCAGCGTGCCCGGGCCCCGCCCCGACGCCCGCAGCTACGACTTCCGCCGCCCCAGCCGGCTGACCCGCGAGGACGCCCACCTCCTAAAGGTCGCCTTCCAGACCTTCGGCCGCCAGGCCACCACCGTGCTCACCACGGGTCTGCGCGCGCTCAGCCACCTCAGCCTCCAGCAGGTCGAGGAGATGAGCTACGACGAGTACCTGTCGGGCATCCACGAGGGTGCGGTGTGCGCCGTCCTGAGCATGGAACCGCTGCAGGGCAAGGCCATGTTCACGACCAATCAGCAGGCCATGCTGGCCATGGTCGACCACCTCCTCGGCGGGCCGGGCGGGCAGAACCAGCCCGAGCGCCCGCTCAGCGAGATCGAGCACGCCCTCGTGCGGCACCTGTTCGTGCGGGTCCTGCGCGAGCTGGCCTACGCGCTGGAGCCGATCGCTCAGACCTCGCCCGAGCTGACCACTCTGGAGAACAACGCCCAGTTCGTGCAGGCGGCCGCGCCGACCGACCCGGTGGTCGTGGCCCGCATGCAGCTGACGGTCGGCGACGTCAGTTCGGCCACCGACCTGTGCTTCCCGTACGCGATGCTCGCGCCGGCCCTGCAGTTGTTGGCCAAGACCGAAGACCTGACCGAGAAGGACCGGCTGCGGGTGGCGGCCACCGCCCGGACCAGCCGCCGTCTCAACGACGTCGAGGTCGACGTCTCGGTCCGGTTCGACACCCAGAGGCTGCACTCCTCGGAGATCGGCCGCCTGAAGGTCGGGGACGTGCTCACCCTCGGCCACCGCACCACACACCCGTTGTCGGTGATGGCCGCCTCCAGCGTGTTCGCGCTCGCCGTGCCCGGGACCTCGGGCAAGCACCTCGCCGCACTGATCGTCGACGGCGGCTGACCGCCCGGCCGACCGCCGTCCAGTTCAGAACCCCACCTGCAGAGGAAGTTCCGATGTCGTTCTCAGCCTCACCGCTCATCCCGGGCCAGCGCACCGGGGAAGAAGGCGACTGGGCCGCCCTGGCCCAGCTCGCCGTCGAGGCCGTGACCCAGGCGATCCCGCAGATCCCGGCCGCCGGCGCACTCGAGGTGGGCGAGCCCGGCCAGGACCCGGCCGCGGTCACCGGCCCCGAGCCGGTGGGCGCCGCGATCGTCGCCTCGATCTCGGGCGGCCCCGAGGGCAGCGTGCTGCTGGTCGTCGGTCAGGAGTTGGTCGCCGCGCTGAAGGACACGCCGTTCGGCGACCTCGAACCGGCCAAGGCCATGCAGCCGGCCCTCGAGGCGATCGCCGCGAACCTCGGCGGCCGGCTCGACGGCGAGCCCACCGCGATCGAGGCGGCCGATGCCCACTCGGTGCTCGAGGCCGGGACGTCGGTCACGATGCAACTGAGCACGGCGGGCGCGGTCAGCGTGCTGGTCGGGATCTCCCTGCGGGCCATGCCCGAGTCGGGACCGTCCGGGACGCGCGGGAACTCGCGCAGCTGGGGCATCGAGATGCTGCGCGATGTCGAGATGGAGGTGACCTGCGAGCTGGGTCGCACCCGGATGTCCGTGCGCAGCCTGCTGGCGCTGGCCCCCGGTGACGTCGTGGAGCTCGACCGGCTCGCCGGGTCACCCGCCGACCTGCTGGTCAACGGCACGCTGCTGGCCCGCGGCGAGGTCGTCGTGGTGGACGAGAGCTTCGGCCTGCGGATCACCGAGATCGTCACCCGGGACGCGACATGAACACCGGTGACGGCCTGATGCTGGCCGCACGGACGGTCGGCGGGCTCGTCATCGTCCTGGTGCTGGTTGCCCTGAGCGCGCGGATCGCCCGGCGCAGCAGGCATTTCGGGCACGGCGACGGCCTGCGGGTGGTCGAGCGGGTCGGCCTGTCCCGCGACGCCCAGCTGGTCGTGGTCGAGGCTGCCGGTCGGCAGTTGCTGCTCGGCGTGGGCCCGTCGGGCGTGCGCCTGGTCACGCACCTGGACGACCGCCCGGACGACCGCCCGGACGACGGAGCGCGCGCGGCGCTCGACGCGGCGGTCGAGGCCGTGGAGACTCCCGCCCCCGAGCCGGTGCGGATCCCCGTGGTCGAGCAGATCTTCGGGCCGGTCCCGGCCCCCGAGCCTGCGCCGCAACCGGTCTTCGCACCCGAGGCGTACGAGGAACCTCAGGCCGAACCCGGCCCCTCCCCGGAGCCTTTCGAGGAACCGGTCACCGAGGCGTCGTCCCCACGGCGTGGCCGGCGGGCCAAGGACACCCCCGTCGACCAGGGTCGGCAACCGATGACCCGGGCCGAGCGTCGGGCCATGGAACGCGCCCTGGAGCAGGTGGACTCGCCCGAGCCGGCACCGCCCACCGAGGCGCCCGAGCCCTCCGACGACCGCGATCGCGTCCACGTCCCGGCCGCCGACTACAACGGCTATCCCGACCTCGCCTCGGCGTTGCGCGCGATGGGCCGGACCACGGACCGGCCGGCCGAGCCCACGGACGCCGACGCCCCGGCGTCCGCCGCAGGCTCGGCCGTGCAGGGTCTTCCGACCCAGCGGCGGTCGCCCGAGACGGACCTGAGCCACGCGACCAGCTCGGCCCCGCAGCCGCCCTCGGACGACGAGGCCGACGGGCCGGAGAGCCGGCGGGACCGGCGGCGCCGCCGCGTCGTCCAGCCCCGCCAGCAGCAGGCCTCGGGTTCGGTGCTGTCCCCCGCCACCTGGCGGCAGGGCATCGACGCGCTGCGCGACCTCACCGCGAGGCGCGGATGATGGTGCACGCGACGGCCGCCCTGCTGGCCGCGAACGACGTGACCGTGAGCGTGCCCGGCCAGCGCAGCCAGGTGCTCCAGATCATCCTGCTGATCACGGTTCTCGGTGTCGCGCCCGCAGTGCTGCTGCTGTGCACGAGCTTCACGAAGATCATCGTCGTACTGTCGCTGACCCGCAGCGCACTGGGTACGACGTCCATCCCGCCGAACCAGGTACTGGTCGGGCTGGCCCTGTTCCTGAGCCTGTTCATCATGGGCCCGACGATCGATCAGATGCAGCAGAAGGGGATCCAGCCGTACACCGCGGGCGACATCGACGCGACGCAGGCCTACCGGCAGGCGACCGTGCCGCTGCAGCAGTTCATGCTGAAGCACACCCGCGACGAGGAACTTGCGCTGATGACGAAGGCGGCGGGCAAACCGCTGCCCAAGAACCGCGAGGACGTCGACCTGCGCACCCTGGTCCCGGCTTTCACGCTCAGCGAGCTGCGCAGCGCGTTCATCATCGGGTTCGTCATCTTCATCCCGTTCCTGGTGATCGACATCGTGGTGAGCGCGATCCTGATGTCGCTGGGCATGGTCATGCTGCCGCCGTCGCTGATCTCGCTGCCGTTCAAACTGCTGCTGTTCGTGCTGGTCGACGGCTGGTCGCTGATCATCACGACCCTTATCGGCAGTTACAACACATGACGGGAAACCGGCTCAAGAGCACCCACGCGTCTGCCGAGGACTGACGCGTGGAGGACGGCATCATCCAGATCGTCGCCCAGGCCCTGCTGACCGCCACCAAGGTGTCCGGTCCCATCCTGGTGGCGACGCTCGCCATCGGTCTGATCCTCTCGATCCTCCAGTCGGCCACCCAGATCCAGGAGTCGACGCTGACCTTCGTGCCCAAGCTCGTGGTGGCGGCCGTCGTCCTGGTGCTCACCGGGTCGTGGTGCCTGCACGTGCTGGAGGGCTTCACCCGGGAGATCTTCGCGGCCGTCCCCGCCCTGCTGGCGAGCTGACCCGTGGACCTCAGCTTCGGGGCTGACGTCGTGGCGGCCTTCCTCCTGGCGACCGCCCGGACAGCGGGTTTCGTCCTGGTCGCACCGCCGTTCAGCACCCGCACGGTGCCGCAGCAGGTCCGGGCGGGCGTGGCGCTCACGCTCGCCATCCCGCTGAGCGGCCTGCTGGTCGACAGCGCGCCCGCCCTCGGCTCCTCAGCCCTGATCAGCGGCCTGCTGCTGCAGCTGGTGCTCGGCGCGGTGCTGGGTTTCGTGGTGCTGCTGGCCGTGGCCACCGTCCAGACGATCGGCGACCTGATCGACATCACCGGTGGCTTCTCGGCCGCGGTCGGGATGGACCCGCTGGGGTTGAACCAGTCGTCGGTGATGGGCCGGATCCACAACCTGCTGGCCGTCACGCTGCTGTTCATCGGCGGCGGTCACCTGATCGTGCTGCAGGGGCTGGCCCGCGGCGTCGAGACGATGCCGAACCCGAGCTTCGACCGGGAGGGCCTGGCCCACACCATGGCCGACGGCGTCGCCTCGATGATCCTCTCGGCCGTACAGATCACGGCGCCGATCATGGCCGCCCTGCTGATCGCCGACCTGGCGCTGGGTCTGCTCACCCGGGCCGCGCCCGCGCTGAACGCCTTCTCGCTGTCGTTCCCCCTGAAGATCATGCTGACCCTGCTGATGATCGGTCTGGTGCTGCACCAGATCCCGGGCCTGCTCGACCGGCTCGTCAACCACGCCGGGATCACCATGGTCCAGATCGCCGGGGGGTGAGACGTGGCCGGCGACGAAGCGGACAAGACAGAGGACCCGACTCCGAAACGCCTGCGCGAGGCCCGCCGGGAGGGTCAGGTCGCGCGCACCCAGGACGCCCCGACGTGGGTCGCGATCGCCGCGGGCGCGGCCATGGTGCCGCGCAGCGTCTCGGCCACCGGCGAGCAGGCCCGCCTGCTGCTGGCGAAACTGCCTGCCGTGGCTGCGGATCCGTCGCCGGCCCAGTGTCTGCAGGTCCTCGCCGACCTGCCCATGGCCGTCATCCGGGGCGCCGCCCCCGTGTGCCTGGCGGCGGCCCTGGGCGCCATCCTGGCCACCGCCGCGCAGGGCGTGTACCCCAGCGGCAAGGCGCTGAAACCCAACTTCAAGCGGATGAACCCGAAAGAGGGCGTCAAGCGGATGTTCGGGCCGAAAGCGGCCTGGGAGGCGGTCAAGTCACTGGCCAAGGTGATCGTGATCGGCGCCGTCGTGACGATCATGGGCCGCAATCTCGTACCCGACCTGGTGGGCCACGGCGTGATGACCCTGTCGGCCACGGTCGACTACGCCCGCCGCGGGCTGGAGACCACCGTCTGGGCGGCCGCCGTGGCGGGTCTCGTGCTGGCCGTCTTCGACTACGCCTACCAGCGCCGCACGGTCATGAAGCAGCTCAAGATGAGCAAGTACGAGATCAAGCAGGAACACAAGCAGCAGGAGGGCGACCCGCACCTGAAGGGCGCCATCCGGTCGAAGCAGATGGCGATGAGTCGCAACCGGATGATGGCCGCGACGGCCTCGGCCAGCGTCGTCCTGGTGAACCCGACCCACATCTCCGTGGCCATCCGGTACCTGCCCGGCGGCGGCGCCCCGAAGGTCGTCGCCAAGGGCGCGGGCGGCACCGCCCTGAAGATCCGGGAGGTGGCGCGGGAGAACCGGATCCCGGTCGTCGAGGACAAGCCGCTGGCCCGGACCCTGTTCCGGATCTGCGAGCTGAACGACGAGATCCCCGCCGAGTTGTACCTGGCCGTGGCCCGCATCCTGGCCTTCGTGATGGCGGCCGGGCGGCCCAGCCGGACGGCCCGCCCGACCCGCCCGACGCCCACCCAGGTCCCGGACCTGCCGACCCGCGCACAGCTGCGCCGGCGCCGCCGCAACGAGATCAAGGCGGCTCGAAGTTCGTGATCAGATGGGCTGGGCGGGTGGGCATTCCGGACACGCCTCAAGCGGTCAGGTGACCCGGACGAGATACAGAGGGCCACGGATGGCGGTGCAGCACCCCTTTGCCTGCTCGTCCGCTCCGTGGAGGTCCTCCCCCGATGTCGTCCACCCGGCTGGTACGCCTGGCCGTGCCGGTCGCCATCGTGATCGTCGTCCTGATGATGGTCGTGCCGTTGCCGGCCGCCCTCCTGGACGTCCTGATCGCGGCGAACATCGCCACCAGCCTGCTGGTCCTGCTGGTCTCCCTGCAGGTGCGCAAGCCCCTGGACTTCGCGGTCTTCCCGACGATCGTCCTGGTCGCCACCCTGTTCCGGCTGGCCCTGAACGTGAGCTCGACCCGGCTGGTGCTGCGCGACGGCTACGCCGGGCACGTGATCGACGCCTTCGGGCACATCGTGATCGGCGACTCGATCATCATCGGACTGGTCGTGTTCGCCATCCTGATCGTCATCCAGCTGACCGTCGTCACCAACGGTGCGGCCCGCGTCGCGGAGGTCGGGGCCCGGTTCACCCTCGACGCGATGCCGGGCAAGCAGATGGCGATCGACGCCGACCTGAACTCGGGCCTGATCGACGAGGACACCGCCCGGGCCCGGCGCAAGGAGGTCGCCTCCGAGGCCGACTTCTACGGCGCGATGGACGGTGGCACGAAGTTCGTCAAGGGCGACGCGATCGCGGCCATCATCATCACCCTGGTCAACCTGGTCGGCGGGTTCGCGGTCGGCATGATCCAGCGGGGCATGGCTCCCGGCGAGGCGATCGCCCAGTACAGCCTGCTGTCGGTGGGGGACGGCCTGGTCTCCCAGATCCCGGCGCTGCTGATGTCCGTGGCGACCGGCGTGATCGTGACCCGCTCGACGTCTGAGGGCGACCTCGGTGGCGACGTGATGAGCCAGCTGGCCAAGCACCGCGACGCGCTGCGCATCGGCGGCGCCGCCGTGCTGGGGCTGTGCCTGATCCCGGGCCTGCCCAAGCTCCCGTTCCTCATCGTCGGCAGCCTGGTGCTGCTGGCTTCGACCCGCGCCAACGACCCCGAGACCGAGCTCGCAGCGCTGCCCGGCGGCGCCATCGCGATGCCCTCCGGCCAGCCCGCCCTGGTCGAACCCGAACGCGACCCGGTCACCGAGTCGCTGCGGGTCGACCCGCTCGAGCTGCTGCTGGCCCCCGACGTCGTCGACCTGGTCGACCCGGCCCGCGGCGGTGACCTGCTCGACCGCGTCCGGGCCCTGCGCCGCAAGACGGCCCTGGACCTCGGCGTCGTCCTGCCGCCCGTGCGCACCCGCGACGGCGCGATGCTCGCGCCCGGCACCTACGAGATCCGGATCGGCGGGATCAGCGTCGCGACCGGCGAGGCGCCGTCCGGCTGCCTGCTGGCGATCGGCGATGCGATGGACGGGCTGCCCGGCCGGCACACCACCGAACCGGTCTTCGGGCTGCCCGCCGTCTGGCTGCCGGTCGAGTACCGGGCGTCGGCCGAGCTGACCGGCGCGACGATCGTCGAACGGGCGGCCGTCGTCACCACCCACCTCGCGGAGATGGTCCGGCAGCACGCTTCGCGGCTTTTGAGCCTGGATGACGTACGGGAACTGCTGGAGGTGCTCAAGTCGGACCGTCCGGCTGCCGTCGAGGAACTCGTGCCGTCTCTTCTGCCGCTGTCCGGAGTGCAGCGGGTGCTGCAGGGCCTGCTCGACGAGCAGGTCAGCATCCGCGACCTCGCACGCGTGCTGGAGGGCGTGGGCCAGCGGGCCCGCACGACCACCGACCCGGACGCACTGCTGGAAGCCGCGCGCGCCTCGCTCGGCCCGGCGCTGACCCAGGCCTACGTCCGGGACGGCGTGCTGCGCGCCATCACGCTCGAACCGGCCGTCGAGTCACAACTGGCCGAGGCCCTGCGGGCCGGTGAGCAGGGCGTCGTGATCGCGCTCGACCCGGTGACCGCGCAGCGCCTGGTCTCCGACATCGCCGCGCTGATGACGGCGTCCGAGCAGCGGGGGGAGCTGCCGGTCGTCCTGGTGTCCGGGCCGTTGCGGCTGCCCCTGCGCCGGCTGCTGAAGGGCTCGCTGCCCCAGCTGCCGGTGATCGGGTTCGCCGAGGCCTCCGGTCTGCACCAGATCGAGACCGTCGGGCAGGTGAGCAGTGGCCGCGAGTTTGCTGCTTGAGGGTCCTGACCTGCGCGCGCTGCTGGAACAGGCGCACCAGCAGGGTGGCCCCCAGGCGCGCATCGTGCGCGCCGAGAAGGTACGGCACGGCGGCGTTTTCGGGTTCTTCGCACGAGAGGTCTTCGAGGTGGCGGTAGAGATTCCGGGTCCCGACGAGGACACGACCGAGCAGCCGGACGCCGTCGCGCCCGCTGCGGGCGCGACCTCCGCGGGCGCCGGGGAGACTCCCGCCCGGGAAACCGGTGCGCCGCAGCCGGTCCCCGACCCGCCGGCCGCCGGGCCGGTGAAGGCCGAGATGACCCCGATCCCGACCGGGCTGATGGACCTCGCCGCGCGCGTCGAGGCGCAGGAGCGCGCCGCGGCCGGCGAGGCCGTGGCGCACGCCGCCCAGACCGAGGCCCAGCTGCACGACGTCCCCCTGGCCGTCGGCGGGGTGATCGGGCACGAGCTGTCGGCGCCGATGATCCGGATCGAGGGCGAGTTCGACGACGTCGACGAGCCCGACGGACGCCACGACGAGCCCGAACCGGTGCGCCCCCAGTTCACGGCGCTGATCGACCAGCTCCGGACCGGGGTGCGGGACGGCCGGCACCGCGAGGACGGGTACCGCCACACCACCGACCACCCGGTGGTCGCGGCCCTGCACGCGGGCCTGAACGACGACCCCGAAGACCTGGACGGCGTGCCGCACGGCCTGGGCTCGCAGCACACCGTCTCCGCGCTCGAGGCCGAGGCCTGGGCGCACGTGATGACCGAAAATGACCCCGCCAGCGAAACGGACGGTTCGACCATGTCGGAACCCACAGCGACCGGTGACGTCGAGGCCCTGTACGCGGACCTCGACCCCCACCCGTTCGCCGCGACGAGCCACCGGCTCGACTCCGACGACGACCACGGTCTCGGTCTGCCCCCTCTGCCCGACTTCCACGACGGGCACGACCTGCTGGACGAGCACGGCGCCTCGCACGCGCTCGACGCGCTCGACGCCGAGGACGGCGACGGGCCCGTGGAGCACCCGGAGCCGCTGCCGGCCGCGCCCAGCAACCGGGCGGCGTCGATCCTGCCCAAGGCCGCCAAGCCCGCCAAGGCCACCAAGGCCCCGAAGTCCGGCCGCCGGCGCGGGTTCACACCGCTGCGCGGCCAGGTCGACGAGATCGACCTCCACCTGGACGGCGGGCACGACCACGGCGCGGATGCGCCCGTCGCGCCGGCCACGGCCGAGGCCACTCGGGCCATGGTCGAGGAGGCGGTCGCGGGTCGCGCCGCCGAGCGTTCCGCGGCGCGGGCCGAGAAGGGCGCCCGGCTGTCCGCGGAGGCCACGCGTCCGGTGCCGGGCGGCTCGCGGCGCTCCGACGCCCCGCTGACCCGTAACCCGGAGCCGCAGGCCGACCAGCCCGCGACGACGATGCCGACGACGATGCCGACGACGATGGCGACCCCGCCGGCCACCCCGGAGATGCACACCGAGTCGCACCCGGACCACGAGTCCCGCGGCGAGATCCTGCCCAGCACGCCCACCGACCGGCGGGCCAGCTGGTGGCGGCTGGGCCGCAAGCGCCGCACCCCGGTGGAGCCGATGCACTGGATGCACCCCGAGGGTGAGCCCGGCACCGGCGACGCGAGCACCGCCGGGCCGGAGACCGCGGTGTCGAGCACGTCCTCCGCGCCGGCTGGCGGGTCCACCGGTGGGTACCCGGCGATCGACGAGCCCGTGGACGAGGAGACCTCGGCGTCGGCGTTCGGCCCGGCCTCGGCGTTCGACGCCCAGTCGGCCTTCGGGTCGTCGTCCGCGTCGGCCTTCGCGCACAGCGCGGCCATGCCGACCCCGATGCCTCGCCCGAGCTTCCCGGCGGCCATGCCGACGACGGACGCACCCGTCGTCCCGGCTGCGCCTCCGGTGGCGACGCCCGCCCCGGCCCCGGTGGCGATGCCCACCCCGCCGGCCGCCACTCCGCCGGCCGCCCCCGCGCCGGCCGCCTCCCCACCCGTCGCGATGCCGCCCGTGGCCATGCCGCCGGTCGCCATGCCGACCCCGGCGGACGAGCCCGAGGACTTCGCGCCCGTCTGGCACGAGCCCGCTCCGGTCGACGACGCGCCCGAGCCTCCGACGTCCGAGGACACGGAGCCGGCGGTCGAGCCCTTCTGGCACGACGAGGGCCCGCTGGCTGCGGACGCCGAGCCCGCGCCCGCCGTCCCCGCGGCCATGCCCGAGCAGCGCACCGGCGGCTTCACGGCCGCGGTGACCGACGGCCCGGTCGGCTCCGCCACGGCCGGCGTGATCGAGAACGTCGACGAGCTCGCCGACGACCGGCAGGCCCTGCGCGACCTCGGCCTGCCCGCCGCGTGGACCCGCCGGCTCGTGGCCGGTGACCGGTTCACGTCGGTCCTGGGCATCCTCGACCGGCTGCCCGAGCTGGAGATCGACGGGGACGACCCGGTGATCGTCGTCGTCGGCCCGTCCGACGTCGTCGAGCTGGAGGCCCACCGCACGGCCCTGGACCTGCCGGTCGACGGCCGCCCGCGCGCCGTCGTGGCCCTGCCGGGGACCACCGGCGAGGCCGTGCGTGAGGCCGTGGCGGCCGCCAACGCGACCCGTCCGGTCGTGGTCGCGATCCCGCTCGAGTTCGGCGCGGACGCGACCGAGGTGCGGGCGCTGATCCACGACCTGCGCACCCACTCGGTGATCGCGGTCGTCGACGCCACGCAGCCGCTGGAGGCCATGACCCGCTGGTTCGACTCGCTGGAGCGGGTCGACGCGGTCGCCCTGGACCGGGCGCTGGAGTCGTCGCGGCCCGCGGCCGTGCTCGGCCTCGACGTGCCGGTCGTCCGGCTCGACGGCATCGCCATGGACCGCATCGGCTGGGCCGCCCTGCTGTGCGCCCAGCTGGCCGCCCGCGACCTGGAGCAGCTGGCCGACGCCCGCTGAGCCCTCGCGGCCACCGGCCGGAAGGGCCCGGGCCGCAACGAGACTCGGGGTCTGTCCAGCAGCACGTACGCGCGAGCCGAGGAGGTCGGTCGGTGAATCCGATGGGCATCGGCATTCTCGTCGCCGCCGTGCTGGCCGGGCCCCGGCTCTACGGGATGGTCGAGTCGGGCGAGCTGACCGGCACCGGCGCGTTGCTGCGCGGCGGGGCGGTCGCGATCGCCTGCATCGCCGGGGTCTCGTTCATCATGAGCCTGGCCAAGGGGTACGCCGAGGAACGCCGGCGGCACCACGCGATCGAGGCCCTGACCGCCGCCATCGAGGCCGCGCACGCCGAGAAGGACACCGCCGCAGCGGGTTCCAGCACGGCCTCAGCTCCGCCGGCTCCCCCGGCACCCCCGGTACCACCGGTGCCCGCACCACCCGTCCCGGCGCCTCCCGTCCCGGCCCCCCACGACACAACAAGTCCGTGATCATGCAGAAACCTCACGCCGATCATGCAGAAACCTCGCGTTCCCCCGTGGGGCGCGAGGTTTCTGCATGATCACGGACGTCGTCAGGGGGTGAGGTCGAGGACCATCCGGCGGGCCTCGCGCAGCGACTCCAGGTAGCAGTGCGACACGTCGAACACCGAGAACCCGGTGCTGGCCACACCTTCGTCGTCGTCGCGCTCGTGCGCGAGCACCGCGGTCAGGGCCCGGCCCTGCACGCCGTCACCGTCGAGCAGCGCGGCCCGGGCCTCGCCCCCGATGGCCGCCGCGTCGGCGACCACCTCGGGCTCGACCCCCAGCAACTGGGCGCAGCCGGACAGCAGGCCGATCGTGAACGCGACGTCGTCGCCGACCGCGAGCGCCCGGCAGGCGTGCGCCCGCGTCAGGACGGTCCACAGCGCGTCGGCGGAGACGGCGCTCTGGCCACCTTCCAGCAGCGTAAGCACCACCCAGGAGCGCAGTTTCCGCGGACCGATCATCACCAGCGCCTGGCGCAGCGACGTGATCTGCTCGACCGAACCACTGCCGGCCGAGTTGGCGGTGCGCAGCAGCTGCATGGTCAGGCCGGGGTCACTGGCGACCCGCTGCTCGACCCGCGAGATCGGGACGTCGGGGTCGTTCAGGTCCTTCAGCAGCCGGGCGGAGATGAGCTGGCTGGGCGACAGGATCTGCCGCTCCAGCACCAGCGGCCGCTGCATGATGACACCTTGGAAGAGCTCGAAACCCAGCTCCTGGCAATGATTCAGAAGGTCCTGGTCGTCCAGGCCGACAGCCATCAGGCCGGCGCCGTGGTACTTGCCGCGGGCCACGATGCCCGGCAACAGCTCGACGCCGACGGCCGCCAGGTCGACGGTGACGAAGTCGGCCAGGGCCAGCAGCTCGTCCCGGCCGTCCAGCCCCAGGTCGGCGACGGCGAGGCGATATCCCTCACCGCGCAACGCCTTCAGGCCTTCGATCACCTCGACGTCGGCGTCGACGTCGGCCGGGATCTCCACCACGACCCGGGCCGGCTCGACGGGGATCGGGATGGCACCCGTGAGGAACGAGCGGGTGAAGTCGATGAAGACGGGTCGCCCGCCCGAGATGTTCTCCAGGCCGAACGTGCCGAAGGTCGTCACGATCACCTGCGACGTGGCCCGCTCGGCCGCGACGTCCTCGCCGCGGTTCTGCGCGTCGAAGCGCACCTGGTAGGCGATGAGCTTCCGGGACGCGTCGTAGATCCCCTGGCGCGAGATCCGCACGTTGCGCACGAGCTGCCCACCCGTGACCTGAGAAACCGTCATCGCGCCCTGCCCGTACCCTTCGTCCATCCCCGTCCGCCCGATGACTCGTCCGTCACCGGGTAGTGAAACGTGCTGTCGTACCGTCGATCAGCGGGTGATCAGCGACATCTGCCCCAGGCCGTAGCCCTCGACGGCCAGCTTCAGGTCGATGCGCGACCCGGCCGAGCCGGCCAGCGCGGCGACGTCGGCGGGGATCACCGAGTCCGCGCCGTACATCTCGTACAGCGAGATCTCGGGCTGGTTCTCACCGTTGAACAGCTTCGCCATGTTGTCGAGCAGCGTGTAGAAGTTGCGGCTCAGCACGGGGGTCAGCTCGCGGGAGGCGATCGCCTCCTGGACGGCGTTGCGGGGCACCTCGGCCAGCGCCCCGCCCAGCCGCGCGGCGGCCTCGAGGTCGGTGATCACGAGCGCCGTGGTGGCCAGCTTCGGCGTCACGTAGACGCCGACCAGGTTGGTGCTGCGGGCCGGGGCGGCGATGCCGTCGGCGATGCCGACCTCGATGTTCAGCATCTCCTCGATCAGCTGGCGGATGCGGTGCCGGGTGGGGAGTGGGGTGTTGATCGTGGTGCTCATCTGGGGACCTCCGGGGGAGCCGCGACCGTCACGGTGCGGGCGGATGCTGTGCTGGGGATGCTCCCGACGGCTGTCTCACCGGGCGCGAGCGTGATTGCGGTGACCTTCATCGGCGACCGCCGACCGTCGCGGGGCGCTCCAAAGGCCGGTGCGCGTGCCGGCCCCGGGCGTCGTCCCACTCGTGCAGCGGGACGGCGAGGGTCACCGTGAGCGCGGCGGGCAGGTCCCCCAGCGGGACGAGCCGGTCGGCCTGGCCGGCCAGCGCGACCGCGCCCGGCAGGCCCCAGAGCATGCTGGACTCCTCGTCCTGGGCGAGCACGGTGCCACCGGCCTCGCGCACGGCGCTCGCGCCGCGCACGCCGTCACGGCCGATCCCGGCCAGCACCACGGCCAGCACGCCGTCGGCGAAGCCGCGGGAGGCGGAGAGGAGCAGGCCGTCGAGGACGCCGTCGAACAGTCCCTCGCCGGGGGTGTCTGCGGGCGACGCGCCGGCGGTCACCCAGACGGTGCCGGCGGGCAGGTCGCGCAGCCGGACCCCGGCCCCGGGCAGCAGCCGGACGGGCAACGGGCAGATCCGGTCGAGGACGTCGACCAGGGCGGGCAGGTGCCGGGCGGGCAGGTGCTGACCGGCGACGACGGGGACGGGCAGATCGGCGGGCAGGCCCGAGAGCAGGCCGGCCAGCGCGGCGAGGCTGCCCCGGCCGGAGGCGATCGACAGCATCCGGAACGGCGCCTGCAGCGACCAGGAGTTGAGCAGCGCGGTCGGGGTCAGCGGGCCGGGCAGCGGCGTGCACCGCGCCACGGGCATCCGGGCGACGCCGAGCGCGCGCATCATCGGGACCAGCCGGCTGCGCACGGCGCCCTCGACCGCGACCAGGGCGGTCGCGTCGTCCAGGTCGCGGGCCGACGGCAGGGGGACGACGTCCAGCGCGCCGCGGGGATCGATCAGGGCCCGGACCAGGTCGGCCGACTCGGGCGCCTCCTCGGGCGCACCGTGCACGGTCTCCAGCAGGACGACGGGCAGCAGCGGGTTCGCGGCGCGTACGGCGTCCAGGCGGTTGGCGCCCGTGGCGTCGAGGAGCAGCACCCCGGCCTCGAGCGGCTCGGCGCAGGAGCTGGGGACGAAGGCCTCGAACGCGGGGTCCGCGCCGAGCTCGTCCAGGATCACCTGCCTCGTCCGAGGACAGGCGTGAGCGACGGCGACGCGCAACGCGCGCCGTCCCGAGGAGTACACCGGACCGACCTGCCCCGACATGGCGATCGCCCTTCCCGTTCCGTACGGACTTCGACAGTCCAGTCATCGGAAAGGGGGTGGGATTTCTAAAGCCCGGACGGGCTAACACCCTGCGGGGGATGTTCGCTGCGTAACCGCCGTTAGCCCGACCGGGTAGGAAAACCGAGGCGGGCGCGGCCATCCGGGCCGAGCTCACCGGGCACCGGAAGGCACCTGGTGGACGCAAGATCACCAGCGCAGCCGGGGCCGGACGAGTTGAACTCGCCCTATCCCGGCTCGAGCGGCGATCTCCGCCGCGAGCTGCTGGTCGGCACGACCGGGGTCAGCGGCTGACGGAGCCGGCCGCGGCCAGGACCGAGCGGACGACGAGCGAGCGGAACTGCTCCTCGTCGACCGGCACCGCGTCGGGGTAGCCGCGGCCCGAGTCGCGCACGATGAAGCCGGTGCGGGCCAGGTGCAGGGCGCCCAGGGTCTGCAGGTAGATCATGTTCGCGGTGAGGTCGGCGTCCTCGACCTTGAAGTCACCGGTGGCGGTGCCGTCCCGCAGCACGCGGGCGATGATCGACAGGCAGTTCACCAGCCGCTGGCCCAGGTGCTGCAGGGCCGCGTCGCTCAGCTCGTTGAGCAGGTAGTTGCCGGGCTGGCGCAGGATGGCCAGCGCGCAGTCGATGAAGGCCGGGTAGCGCAGGCAGAAGTCGGCGTAGGCGCCGGCGATGACGGCCAGCCGCTGCGGGGCGGCCAGCGCGGCGTCGTCCACCTCGGTCAGTTGCGCCGTCAGGTCCTCCAGGTACTCCGACAGGGTGAGCGCGAACAGCTCGTCCTTGCTGGAGAAGTGCCGGTAGATGATGGCCCGGTTCACCCCGACGGCCCGCGCGATGTCGTCGATGTTCGCGTCCCGCATCTCACGCTGGTCGAACAGCGCACGGGTGGCCGCGACGATCTCGCGGCGCCGTTCCCGGTGCCGGGCGGCCGCCCCGCCGCGGCGGCCGCGACCTGCGCTTTCCTCGCCGCCCGCCGCGCTCTTGCGGCGCGACGAACCCTTGCCCCGACCGGCGCGGGCCGCCCCTTGGGCGCCCTCGTCGTCGGGCGGCGGCACGGCTTCGCGTACCACCGAGGGGTTGGAGGTCATATCCACAGCATAGCGGGACTGTACTTTCGTGTGTAACTTGTAGTTACACTGCTCGGTAACAGCGCCGACCCCGGGTCGCACGCGTGCCTGCCCATCGCACGGGCAGCTCGTCCGGACGGCGTCCACCTGACCACGAGACGCATGTACGGGAGCGAACCAGTGACCGACACCACGATCAGCACCAAGGAGGCAGCCGTGGCGGAGCAGCAGTTCGAAGCCCCGACCGCTGAGGTGGCTGCCAGCAAGATGGCCTCCATGGTGGCCGAGATCTCGGCCGAGCGGTCGAAGCCGGGCTGGGCCACCTTCAGCCTCGAACTCAACGACGAGCAGCGCGAGCTGCAGGAGTGGGTGCACGACTTCGCGGAGAACGTCATCCGCCCGGCCGCGCACGAGTACGACGAGGCCGAGACGACCCCGTGGCCGATCATCCAGGAGGCCGCCAAGATCGGCCTGTACTCCCTGGACTCGACCGTCAACTTCTTCATCGACCCGTCGGGGCTGCTGCTGCCGATCGTCTCGGAGGAGCTGTTCTGGGGCGACGCCGGCATCGGCATGGCGCTGTCCGGCACCCAGCTGGCCAGCTCGGCCATCTTCGCCAACGGCACCCAGGAGCAGATCGTCGAGTTCATCCCGCGCTGCTACGGCACCGAGGCCGAGCCGCAGGTCGCCGCCTTCTGCTCGTCCGAGCCGGACGCCGGGTCCGACGTCTCCTCGATGCGCACCCGCGCCCGCTACGACGAGGCCACCGACGAGTGGGTGCTCTCGGGCCAGAAGGCCTGGGCGACCAACGGTGGCATCGCCGACATCCACGTCATCGTCGCGGCCGTCGAGCCGGAGCTGAAGGCCAAGGGCCAGGCCGCCTTCATCGTGCCGAAGTCCGAGGTCAAGGGCCTCGAGCAGGGCAAGAAGCTGAAGAAGCACGGTCTGCGCGCCTCGCACACCGCCGAGCTCTTCCTCGACGAGGTCCGCATCCCCGGCCGCTACCTGCTGGGTGGCAAGGAGAAGCTGGACAAGCGCATCGCCAAGGCCAAGGAGGGCTCGACCGGCGGCAAGAACGCCTCGATGTCCACCTTCGAGCTGTCCCGCCACGTCGTCGGCGCCCAGGCGCTCGGTATCGCCCGGGCGGCGTACGAGTACGCGCTGGACTACGCCAAGGAGCGGGTGCAGTTCGGCCGGCCGATCATCGACAACCAGGGCATCGCGTTCAAGCTCGCCGACATGAAGGTCGAGCTCGACGCCGCCCGCCTGCTGGTGTGGCGGGCCGGCTGGATGTCCGCGGGGCTCATGCGCGGCAAGCCGGTCCCCTACAACGCGGCCGAGGGCTCGCAGGCCAAGCTGAAGGCCTCCGAGGTCGCCGTGCGGGCCACCGAGGAAGCCATCCAGATCCTGGGCGGCAACGGCTACACCCGCGAGTACCCGGTGGAGCGCATGCACCGGGACGCGAAGATCTACACGATCTTCGAGGGCACCTCGGAGATCCAGCGCCTGGTGATCTCGCGCGCGATCTCGGGTCTGCGCATCCGCTGACCCCACCGGGCGCTCTGCGCCCGGTCGCACGACCCGCTCGGCGCCGTCCCCCATGCACTGCCAGGGGGACGGCGCCGAGCCCGTTCGGGGGACCGGCGGGAGTTTTTCCGCCCCGACGCCTCATGCCCCGGGCGTGATCGGGGACAAACCGCCGGGGTTGGGCCGAGCGGGTGACAGCGGTGCGCAGATGTCCACCCGCCTGCCGGGGTGCCGACGTGGATCATCGTGGCAGACACGATCCGGCGCGGAGCCGCCCACCACGGGCGGACGGGGGCGCTCCTGGCGCTCAGCCTCCTGATCGTGATCCTGGCCGTCAGCCTGCTCGAACCCGGCTGGGCGCACGGCGCCGACGACGGTTCGAACTCCGCGTTCGCCGGCGACGACCCGAACGCGACGGCCGCCGCGACCGCCACCCCGGTCACCGTGCAGTACGGGAAGGACGCCCGGCAGTACTACCTGGCCTGGATCCCGCCGCAGCCCACCACCCGGACCGCCGTCGTCGTCGTGCACGGCGGCTACTGGATCGGTGGGTCCCCGACCAGCGTGAGCGGCCTCAACAAGAAGTTGTACGCGGACGGGATCCCGTCCTTCTCGGTCGGCTACCGGCTGGCCGAGGAGGCGAAGTGGCCGGCCCAGCGCACCGACGTCCTGGCCGCCATGTCGGACATCAAGAGCAAGGCCGACTCCTACGCAATCAGCCCGCGCCGGGTGGCGTTGATCGGTTCGTCGGCCGGTGGGCACATCGCCCTGGCCATCGCCAGCACCGAGGGGGCCAAGGCCACCTGCGCGGCCATCTCGTACTCGGCGCCGACCTCCATCGACCTGGCCCAGAGCGACGCCGGCGGTGACGCCCGCCGCGACCGGCTCGCCACCGCGGCCCAGCGACTGGCGCCCACGGTGAAGCAGAAGAAGACCGCGAACCTGCCGGTGTCGCCGTCCAGCAGCGACGCGCCCGCGCTCCTGTTCGCCGGGCAGCGGGAGTGGCTGCCGTACGTGAACTCGTCGTTGTACGTGAACGCCTACAAGGGCACGGGGCTGGCCGTGCAGCCGGTGATCCTGTCCGCGGTGAGCGAGCACGCCCAGGCCTACGCGCTGAACATGCCGCTGGTCTGGCGGATGACCACCAAGTTCCTCGACGAACACTGCTGAATCCCTCGGTGATCATGCGCAAACGCATGATTCACCCCGTCCCATCGCCCGAATCATGCGTTTGCGCATGATCACCGAGGGATGAGGGGTTGCTTCCGTAAAGCGGCGTCCAGGCGTTAATGTCGGGTTTCGCCGTGTGCCGGGACCCGACCGCGCCACGGGCGGCGCGGAGGTGGGGATTGGCGGGCCCGGGAGGCGTGCGGCTGCAGGACGTCGAGCCGCCCACTGAGCAGGCGCCCCCCGGCGAGCTGGTCCAACAGTACGACGACGACTACCGGCACTACCGCGCCGGTCAGCACCGCGTCGGGCGCCTGGGCCGGTTGGACGCCGCCCCCGGCCTCCGACGCCGGCTCGGCCGGGCCGGGCGGTTGGAGTTCGGGGCCCGCGCGGCCATCGTGGTCGGAACCGTGGCGGCCGCCGTCCTGGCCGGCTGGCTCGTCGCACCCGGCCTGACGTCGGACCGCTCGGCACCGACCAGCGCCGTCGGCCCCGTGGTCCCGGCCGCGACCACCGCCCCGAGCCCGTCACTGGCGATCGGGAGCCCGCTGGCCACGAGCGACGCGGTGGGGGCCACCGCCGCGATCCCGTTCGAACTCACCTACGGCAAGCACCGGCGGCAGAACTACCTCGCCTACCTGCCGGAGCGGCGGACCTCGCAGCTGGCGGTCGTCGTGGTGCACGGCGGCGGTTGGGTGGCCGGGGACGCGCAGGCGGTGTCGGCGTTCAACCAGCGCTTGTACGACGCGGGGATCGCCTCGTTCTCGATCAACTACCGGCTGGCCACCGACGCGCGCTGGCCCGCCCAGCGCGAGGACCTCGCCTCGGCGCTGGCCGACATCCGGTCGCACGCCCGCACGTGGGGTTTCAACGTCAACACCGTCGCCGTGATGGGGATCTCGGCCGGTGGCCACATCGCGCTCGATCTCGCCAGCGGGCCCCGGGCGAACGAGACGTGCGGGGTGGTCTCGTACTCGGGGCCGACCTCGATGGACCTCGTGCTGGAGGACGCCGGGCAGGGGCCGAAGCAGCGCGACCTGGCCGCCGCCGTCCGGAAGCTGACCCCCACCAGGGCCCTGCGCGCGTCCGCCACCGTGCCGCACACGCCCGGCCCGGACGACGCCCCGGCCCTGCTGTTCGCCGGCCAGTACGACTGGGTCGACGCGCGCAACACGTCGCAGTACGGCGCGGCCTACGCGGGCGTCCCGCTCGAGGTCGACGCCGTGGTGCTGCCGGGCGAGCAGCGGCACGCCAGCGCCTACGCGCTCACCGTGCCGTCGGTGTGGAACCGGACGATGGACTTCCTGACCCGCAACTGCGCCTGACCCCTCGGTCGTGATCATGCAGAAGTCCCCCGACCACGACCCTGACCGCAGGCCGGGGCGCGCAAGCCGCGGGGACTTTCTGCATGATCACGACGGGAAGGTGGTCAGGGCCAGGACGAACCGCTGGGAGTCGGCACCGGCGATGACCTTCAGGGTCGGGCGGCCGTTGGCGCTGGTCCCCGTCTGGGTCGAGAGGGGCGCGTCGGTGGGGGCGATCACCGTGGTCACGCTCGACGTGGCGCCGCCCGCCTTCGCGACGAGCGGCACGGTGACGACGGTGCCGTCGGCCTTCTTGCCGTAGGTCGTGCCGAACACGCCCAACGTCGAGCCGGCCGGGGAGACGCTCGCGTCGCCGGTGGTGATGAACGAGCCGGTGCGCTTCAGCCCGGTGGCGGTGACGCCGTCCAGCCGCAGCTGCGCACCGCCGGCCACGGCCGTGGAGGTGACCATCGGCGACAGCACCCACTGCTGCTTCACGGCCGAACTCCCCGTCGGCGCCGGACCGGTGGTGCGGACGAAGTCCTGCACGACGAGGGCGTCGAGGCTGCGCAGGTAGTAGACGCAGCGCAGCAGCTGGACGCCGGTCGTCGCCTGGTAGGCGGTGTCCAGCACGCACGTCTTGTCGACGAGATCGGAGCTGCTCGAATACTTCACGACGCCCGGCGCGTTCGTGGTCATGGAGCCGGTCGGGACCAGGGCACTGTGCGCGCCGCGCTTGGTGATGAACCCGCGCAGCGCGCTGCCGTCGTAGCGGTAGGGGCCCGGATCACCGATCCAGCTGACGCCCTTGCTGAAGAAGGTGACGGACGTCGTGTCGAGGTGGCGGTGCGCGGTCAGCGGGGCCTGCGTCGAGGTACGCAACGAGTAGAACGACGAGAGCCCGTCGCGGTTGCCGGCCCGCCAGCCCGAGTGGCCGAAGACGTACCCGCCCTGCCACCGGCTGTACAGGGTGCTGGGTCTCGTCCCCTCCGCCCCCTTGGTGGCCAGCCAGTTCGCCGAGCTCGTCGACGGGTAGACCCCCGTGCGGATCGTCTTCAGCTCACCGTCGCCGATGGACTCGATCCGCCGGTCGGGCCGGCTGGCCTGGGTCAGGAAGTCGGCCTGCCGCGAGATGAGCGTCCGGGTCGCGTCGGCGTCGCCCGAGAGCCCGTACGCGGTGAGGACTTTCGCCGTCCGGACCAGGATCTCGCCGAGGTAGGCCCCGTACCCGGGGGCGCCCTCGATGTCGGAGCCGTCGGGGTTCATCAGGGTCGAGCGCAGGGCGGCCACGTTGGCGACCGCCGCGGCCCGCTGGCTCGTCGTGCCCGCCTCGTAGGCCCCGGCCAGGGCCGCCAGCTGGGCGTTCAGCATCGTGTTGTTGGCCCCGGTGGTGGTGAAGGCCGCGAGCAGGACCCCCAGGTCGATCTTGATCTGGGCCGCCATCCAGGCCTTCTCGGACTTGTCGGTGAGCAGCCGGTGCGCACAGACGAAGGTCCCGAGCCGGAACCCGGCGTACTGGGGGTGGTTGATCCACTTCGTACGGTCGGCCACCGGGTGGTCGGCGACCCAGTCGTGCAGCAGCGCGACGAACCGGGCCGTCTGGGCGGCCGCCTGCTTGTTGCCCGGCCGGGTGCCCTCGCGCAGCAGGGGCAGCGCCCAGTGCAGGGAGTTCATGTACCGGTCGCCGGCGGTGTCGAGGCCGGCCTGCGGCTTCCAGTTCGGGTTCTTGGCCAGCTTCATGGTGCCGTACATGCCCATGTCGACGGTGCCGGCCATGATGGCCGTCGCCTTCGCCGACTCGTCGGTGGGCACCTTCAGCGTGTGCATGCTGTTGCAGATGGCGTCCTCGGCCCGCACGCCGGTGGCCCCGGTCGCCGCCGAGGACGGCCCGACCAACAGGGCGATACCGGACAGCAGGGCGAAAACGCTGACGGGTATGGCTTTTCGTGCACAGGAGCGGCCACGCATGCGGCCAGTCTGGCCCGGCGGTCCGTGAACGGCGTGCAACCGGGAGTGGGGTGATTCCGGTCAACCGGAGCCCGGATCACCCCACCACCCGGCGGCCGCGTGCTCAGGTCAGGACCGGGCGGGACAGGTAGTTGCGCCAACTGCCGAACGACGTGATGTCCCGGGCGCCGACCTCCGCGAAGCCCTCGCACACGAACCCGTGGACCAGGCTCCCGTCGTCCAGCACCACGGACCCGATGGCCAGCGGGGAGGCGACGGTGACCATCAGCGCGCCCAGCCCGGCCACCGGCAGCCGGTAGAGCTCGACCTCCACCGAGGCACCGCCGTCCGGGCACCGGATCAGACCGGGGCGGTCGTGGTCGCCGCCGGCGGCGGCCAGCAGGACCATCCGGTACACCGGCGCCGTACGGGTCAGCGAGACCAGCACCGCCCCGAGCGATTCCAGCACCGGGTGCAGCGGCTGCCCCTGCAGATGAGCCCCGCACACCGCCAGCAGTGCGGTGTGTTCGGGGCCTGCCGTCACGCGACTCCTACGGTGACGGACCGCAGGGCGGCGATGAGCGCCGCCGAGGTGGCGACGGCGCCGAACACGCCGCCCTGCATCGTGACCATCTTGAGGGCGGCCTCGTGGTTGCCCGGGTCGGTGGCCCCGGTGGCGTCGGACAGGATCAGGCACTCGTACCCGCGGTCGTTGGCGTCCCGCATCGTCGTGTGCACGCAGACGTCGGTGGTGATGCCCGTGAAGATCAGGTGCGTAACCCCTTTCGTGCGCAGCAGGAGGTCGAGGTCGGTGGCGTAGAACGACCCCTTGCCGGGTTTGTCGATGATCTCCTCGCCCGGCCCCGGTGCCATCTCCGGGACGATCTCCCAGCCCGGCTCGCCGCGCACCAGGATGCGGCCGCACGGGCCGTCGTCACCGATGCCGGCGCCGATCTGCTTGCTGCGCCACAGCTTGTTGGGCGGGCAGTCGGCCAGGTCGGGCCGGTGACCCTCGCGGGTGTGGAAGATGTGCAGGCCCGCGGCCCGGGCGGCCGCCAGTACTTCGGCGGCCGGCCCGAGCGGGGTGCGCGTCAGCGACAGGTCGTACCCCATGCGATCGACGTAGCCGCCGACACCGCAGAAGTCCGTCTGCCAGTCGATGTTGATCAGCGCGGTGGTCCCCGCGGTGAAGCCACCGTCGTACGGCCAGCCGTACGGGGCGGACTCCACCGCGGGGAACGTCGTCGTCGTCATGAGTTCGACAGTCTCGTCTCGACTACTTGGCGATCTTGCCGACGACGCCGTCCACGAACCAGTCCATGCCCTCGATGCCGGGGTCGCCGTACTGCAGGGACTCGCCCTCCTTGATCTTGACCTTGCCGTCCTGGCCCTTGATCGGACCGGTGAACACCGACGCCCCGTCGGCCTTCAGCTTGGTCAGGTCGTCGGCGATGATCGCCTTGGTCTCGTCGGTGACGCTCGGACCGTACGGCGACTGCACGAACGGGTTCTCGCCGTTCTGCAGGCCGACCCGGTAGTTCGCGTTGTACTTGCTGCCGGTGAACTTGCCGTCGATCGCGGTCTGCACGATGTCGTCGTAGAGCGGGCCCCACTTCCACTGCGACCCGGTCAGCCAGCCCTTGGGGGCGAGGCTGGAGGCGTCGGCGTGGTACCCGACGGTGTAGGCCCCCGCGGCCTCGGTGGCCGTGATCACCGTGCTCGTGCAGTCCTGGTGCTGGGTGACGACGTCGATCTTCTGCGACAGCAGCGAGTCGACCGCGGTCTTCTGCTTCTGCGGGTCGCACCAGCTGCCGGTGTTCACCGCGTAGGTCTTGGCCTTCGGGTTCACCGACTGGGCGCCGAGCTCGAAGGCGTTGATGTTGTTGATGGTCTGGGGGATCGGGAAGGCGTAGACGTAGCCGAGCTTGTTGCTCTTGGTCGCCTTGCCGGCCGCGACGCCCGCCAGATACACGGGCTCGTACACGGTGCCGAAGTAGGTGCCGATGTTCTTGCCGACCGTGCCGGTGATGACGTTGCCCTGCTGGACGACGACGACGTCCGGGTGCGCGGCGGCGACCTTCTCGGCGGCCTGCAGGTGGCCGTAGCTGGTGGCGAAGATGATCTTCGCGCCGCGGCCGATCATGCCCTCCATGACCCGGGCGGCATTGTCGTCCTCAGGGACGTTCTCCTGGGTGAGCACCTTCAGGTCGGGGAACTTCTTCGCGACCTCCTGGCTGCCCTCGTAGGCGGCCTGGTTGTACCCGAAGTCGGTCTTCGGGCCGACGAAGATGAAGCCGACGGCGCTGCCGCCCTGGCCCGGGGCGGACCCGGTGGACGACGTGGTGCTGGTGGCGCTGGAGCAGGCCGCGAGCGCGAGGGCTGCGGCGGTCGCCACGAAGGTGGCGGCGAGGCGGCGGCGGGATGCCATGACTGGTTCCTCTCGTCGATTGTCGACAATTGCTGAGCTGGGTTGCGGATGGACAGGGAGACTGAAAGCCGTTCAGGAGGCGGTGTTGTCGAACACCTTCCGGAGCTCGTCGGGGGCGGCGAGCAGCGTGCGCTTGCCGAGGAAGGCGAGGACCAGGAGCGTCACGACGAAGGGCAGGACGTCGAGCGCGAACTGGTTGTTCAGCACCGGGAGGTCGACCCCCCGGGCCTGCAGCGCCGGGCTCAGCGCGAGCGCCGCCCCGAACAGGTAGGCGCCGGCCATCACCCGGATCGGCTGCCAGCTGGCGAAGATGACGAGGGCGACGGCGATGAAACCCCGCCCCACGATCATGTTCTCGAACCACGACTGGGCGTAGGCGATGGACAGGTGCGCACCGCCGATGCCCGAGAGCATGCCGCCCCCGATGACCGCGGCGTAGCGCACCGTCGAGATGCGGTAGCCGTGCACGGTCAGCACCTCGGCCCGCTCACCGGCCGTGCGCAGCAGCAGTCCGGGCCGGGTCTTGACCATCAGCAGGAACAGTGCGGGTGCGGTGAAGTAGGACAGGTAGGTCAGGGCGTCCTGGTCGAACAGGATCGGGCCGAGGAACGGGATGTCGCTGAGCCCGGGGATGGCGATCGGGTTGAGCGCGTGGATCTCCTTGCCCACGTAGCCGGCCCCGTACAGCGAAGTCAGGCCGAGGGCGAAGAACAGCAGGGTCAGGCCGGAGGCGAACTGGTTGGCCCCGCGGCCGATCACCAGCACCGCGTGGATCGCGGCGAGGAGGCCACCGGCGATCGCGGCCACCAGCACCCCGAGCCACGGGCTGCCGGTGCTGTACGCGGTGGCGAACCCGCCGAGCGCCCCGACCAGCATGCAGCCCTCGGTGCCCAGGTTCACGACCCCGGCCTTCTCCGAGACGGTCTCCCCGAGACCGGCGTACATGATGGAGGTTCCACCCCGGACGGCGCCGCTCAGGACGTCGGCAACCAGGCTCATCGGGTGCTCGCCTTCTTCTTGGTGCCGGTCCAGCCGAGGACGGCGATGAGGATGAGACCGGCCAGGATGTTGGAGGTCGCGGCGGGCAGCCCGGAGTCGAGCTGGAGGCTGTCACCGGCCACGGCCAGCCCGGCCAGCACCGTCGCGGCGGCCAGCACGGCCCCCGGCTTGTGCATCGCCAGCCAGCTGGCCAGGAAGCCCAGGTACCCGATCTGGGCGCCGAAACTGGGCCGCAGCTGGTACTCGACGCCGGTCAGGTGGATGGCCCCGCCGAGGCCGGCGAGCGCGCCGCCGACGAGCATCGCCGTGAGCAGCAGCGTGGTCACCGGCAGGCCGGCACGCCGGGCCGCCTCGGGGTTGCCGCCGACGGCCTGCAGGTTGTAGCCCCAGGCGGTGTACTTGAAGAGGGCCCACACCGCGACGGCGGCCAGCACGGCGATCAGCAGCCCGTAGTGCACCTTCGTCCCGGTGAAGACGGGCAGTTTCACGGCGTCGCCGATCTGGGCCGTCGCCGGTTGTCCGGAACCGTTCGGGTCCTTCCAGGGCTGGTAGATCAGGGCCAGCAGCAGGTCCAGCGCGACGTAGTTGAGCAGCAGGGTGGTGACGGCCTCGTTGACGCTCACCGTCAACCGCATCGCCGCCGCGATCCCGGCCCACAGGGCGCCCGCGACGACGCCGCCGAGCAGCATCACGAGGAGCATCAGCCCGCCGGGAAGCGTGGCCCCGAGCCAGATGTAGAGCCCCGCGGCGGCCACCCCGCCGATGATCGTCTGACCCTCGCCCCCCACGTTCACGAGACCGGCCCGGCTCGGCACGACCACGGCCAGCGCCGCGAGCGCGAAGGGCGCCGCCTTGATCAGGATCTGCTGGACGCTGTAGCTGTTCATGACGGTCTGCTCCCACGCGGTGGAGAAGACCTCGAACGGGTTGGCACCCTTGGTCAGCAGGATGGCGCCGAAGATGATGATCGCGCCGAGAACGGCTGCGACCCACCGGACGGCGACCTCGCCGATCGCCTTCCAGTCGACGCCCGGGCGCTCGGGCTCGGGGGCGGCGGCCGGCTCAGCCGGTTCCGTGGGAGCCTCGACGGTGGCGGTCATGCCGCAGTCCCTTCTTCGTCCTCGACGGTCGGGTTCTCGGCGCCGCCGAGCATGAGCCGGCCGATCGCCATCCGGTCGGCGCCCTCGGCGTCGACGACCCCGGCGAGGTGGCCGTCGTGCATGACGGCGATGCGGTCGCACAGCGAGATCAGTTCGTCCAGGTCCTCGGAGACCACCAGGACGCCGGCGCCCTCCTTCGCCTTCTCCAGCAACAGTTCCTGGGTGCGGCGGGTGTTGGCGATGTCGAGGCCCCGGCTCGGGTAGGCGGCGACCACGAGGGTCGACTCGCCGCCCAGGGCGCGGGTCAGGACGACGCGCTGGATGTTCCCACCGGACAGCTCCGCCACCTTGCGGTGCTGCGGCGCCATCCGCAGACCGGCCCGCTCGTCGTCGGCCCGGGTGCGCAACGAGAGCTTGGCCCAGTCGATGCCGAACCCCTTCTTGGGCACGGGACGCCCGCCCAGCGGCATGTGCTGCAGCACGCTCAACCCGTGCACGACCGAGTCGGCCACCGGGTCCTCGGGGACGCCGACCGCACCCGCCTTCAGCGCGCCGGTCACCGTGTTCCCGCTCAGGGCCTGGCCGTTCACCGTCACGGTGCCGGAGGTGTTGACCCGCAGGCCGAGTGCCACCTCGCAGAGTTCCTTCTGCCCCGACCCGGCGACTCCGGCCACGCCGACCACCTCGCCCGGGTGCACGGTGAGCGTGACGCCGTGCAGCGCCTCGTGCCCGCGGTCGCCGTCGGCGCTCACGTCCTCGAGAAGCAGGGCGGGGGTGGTCTCCTCGGCGATCTCGGACTTCGGCCGGGCCAGCGGCGGGACCTTGCGCCCGACCATCGCCTCGACCAGCGCGGCGTCGTCGTGCTCCTTCGGGTCGGCGCCCACCAGGACCGTCCGCCCGCCGCGCAGCACGGTCACCCGGTCGGCGATCGCGCGCACCTCGTTCAGCTTGTGCGTGACGATGACGACGCCGTAACCGTTCTCGCGCATCCGCCGGACGACGCCGAACAGGGCCTCGACCTCCTGCGGGGCGAGCACGCTGGTCGGCTCGTCGAGGATGACCAGGCGCGCACCCGTCATCAGGACCTTGAGGATCTCGGTGCGCTGCCGCTCACCGATGCTGAGATGCCGCACCAGCTGGTCGGGGTCGACCTGCAGGCCGTGCTCCTCCGAGGCGGCGCGGATCTTCGCGGCCAGGGCCGGCAGGCCGAGCGTGAACCGGCCGCCGAGGGCCAGGCCGATGTTCTCGGTGACCGTCAGGGCGGGCACCAGGCGCAGGTCCTGGAAGACCATGCCGATGCCGAGCGCCCGGGCGTCGGCGGGCGAGCCGATCACGACCTGCTTGCCGTCGGCCATCACCTCGCCCGAATCCGGCTGGTACACACCGTAGATCAGCTTCAGCAGGGTCGACTTGCCGGCGCCGTTCTCGCCGACCAGGGCGTGCACCTCGCCGGGCAGGACGTCGAAGTTCACGTTCTGGTTGGCCTTCACCTCGCCGAAGGTGATCGAGTAGCCGAGCACCTCGAGCAGGGGGTGCACCTTGGTGGTCATGGCGCAGGAAGGTAGGAACGAGCTGTGTCGAGGCAAGGGGCTGCTCGTTAACGGGAGGTAACTTGTCGACAATCGACGCTACGTTCTGATGTCGTCGGCGTTGGGCCGGACGGGCTAACCTGCCGGAGCCCCCTTGATCGTCGGAGGTGTTCGCCGACTGGTTCACCCGTGAGGAGCAGGAGCCGGGGACGGCACCGGGCCGCGGCCGCGGCACTGAGTGCGGCGTTCGTCGTCCAGGCCGTGCTCCTCGGGTGGGCCGGGACCCCGGCCCGCGCGGACGTCTCCGCCTCCCTGCCCGGGTTGTCCGTGACCCTGGCCAAGGCCGGGATGCAGGCCTACGGCGGGCAGGCCAAGCAGCAGTACTCGACCTGGATCCCGGCCCAGCCCACGACCGACATGGCCGTCGTGACCGTGCACGGCGGCAGCTGGATCTACGGGGACGCCACCAAGATGTACGCGTTCAACCGGAAGCTGTACGCGGCCGGCATCCCATCGTTCTCGATCGACTACCGCTCCGCCTTCGACGCCGAGTGGCCCGCTCAGCGCACCGATCTGCTCACGGCCCTGGCCCAGATCCGTTCCCAGGCCCCGCAGTACGGCATCGACCCGGCCAAGATCGCCCTGATCGGCTCGTCGGCCGGTGGGCAGATCGCCCTGTCGGTGGCCAGTTCCGAGGGGCGCAAGGTGAGCTGCGCCGCCGTGGCCTACTCGCCGCCGACGTCTTTGAGGTACGCGCTCAACCTGCGGCGCACGGGGGTGACCACCGAGCAGAAGGCGCTGTCGACCGGCGCCCGGTGGCTGACCCCCACGAAGGCCCAGGTCGCCTCGGCCACCGTGCCGAAGAGTCCGTCCAAGGCCGACACCCCGGCGCTGCTGTTCGCGGGGGCCGACGAGTGGCTGAGCTTCCGGAACTCCACCCGGTACGTGCAGGCGTACGCCGGGAAGGGGCTCGACGTGCGGGCCGTCGTCCTGAAGGGCGAGCAGCGCCACGCCAGCGCCTACGCGGCCAAGTCGGCGTCGGTCTGGAAGCAGACCCTGGCGTTCATCGACAGGCATTGCTGAGCCGTCCGGGCTAGATCCGCCCGGTTGCCGGACGCGGACGGCCGCGGTGACGGACGCTGAGGCATGCAGTTCCTCGAATGGCTCCGCCGCGACGACCCGCAGCTGGCGCACGACGTCGACTGGGTCCTCGACCTGCGCGACAACGCCGCGACCGAGGACCTGACCGAGCTGCTGCCCATGATCGTGGACGTCGAGAAGCGGCTCCAGGGGGCCGTCGCCGTCTTCGAGGCCGAGCTGTCCGTCCAGGAGTTCTGACTCCTTTGCGGTGAACGCCGATCGGCGTTCAGGCCAGCCGGGCGCGGAACTGCTCGTCGAACCCGTTCACCGGTTCGTCCTCGAGGTCCGCCACGAAGAAGGCGAGGAACCCGCTGCCGGGGCCCTCGTCGTCCAGCAGCTGCCAGACCGATGCCGCTACCGTAACCCTACACATGATGTAACTTACGTCCGACGTTAGTTACATCATGCGTAAGTTACTGGTGGCGACAGAGTGAGGCACAGGTGTTCGTCAACCGAGTACGTGAACTGGCCGATCTGCACACCTGGGCCGAACGTACCGACGCGCGACCGGGGTTGGTCTGGGGGCGCCGACGGGTCGGCAAGACGGCTCTGCTGCAGGAATTCGCACGCGGGAGGCGATCGGTCTTTCACACCGGCGCAGGTCGAGCAGCCCAGGGTGAGCTGCTCCAGCTGAGCCGCCAGGTCGCCGCCGAAGGGCTCAGCACTCTGCGCGACCTCACCGCTCGTCCGTTCCACGACTGGGACGACGCGCTCGAGCACCTGGCCGGTGCCGCTCGCAACGAACCCTTGCTCGTCGTCCTGGACGAGTACCCGGAACTCGAGCGCTCCTCTCCGGAGCTCCCGGGCGTGATCCGCGCCTTCCTTGACCGCGCCGGATCCTCGACCAAGTTGCGACTGCTGCTGTGCGGATCGGCGGTCCGGAGCATGCAAGCCCTCCAGGAGGAACGGGCCCCGCTCTACGGACGCTTCGACCTCAACCTCCAGGTGCACCCGTTCGAACCATGGGAGGCCGCGCTCATGCTGCCCGGGATGGAACCGGCGGATCGGGCTGCGGTGTATGGCCTGGTCGGCGGGATGCCGTTGTACTTGTCCTGGTGGGACGCGGCGAAGAGCCTGCGGGAAAACGTCGAGCACCTGGTCTGCCGGCCGGGGGCCCTGCTGCTGAACGAGGGCGATCTGGTCATGGCGACTGAAGCCGAACCGGGTGAGCAACCGGCCGCTGTGCTGCACGCCATCGCCAACGGCCGGACCCGCCACAACGAGATCAAGGACTGGGTGGGCACCGAACCGACCCGGACGCTGGACCGCCTCATCGCGCTACGCCTCGTCGAACGGGTGGTCCCGGTGACCGAGGATCCTCGGCGGTCGAAGCGGCGGATCTACCGGCTGGCCGACAACTTCCTGGCCTTCCACCTGGGCCTGGTCAGCCGCTACCGGGCCGAGATCGACCGTGGTCTCGGCGATTCCATCCTGCCGGTCCTGCTGCAGGGGCTGGACGACCATCTGGGCGGGCCGTGGGAGGAGGTGGTGCGCTCGTACGTGCGACGTGAGTGCGCCGCGGGTCGCCTCGCCGAGGACGTCGTCGCCGTCGGACGATGGTGGTCGCCCGACAACTCGTCCGAGGTCGATGTGCTCACCCTCAGCGGGCGTAGTCGGACGCCGTCTCTGGCCGGCGAGGTGAAGTGGGCGAAGTCCGTGGACGCCGGCCGCCTGGCCCGGGAACTCGACCACTCACTGAGCGCTCTGGGTCTGCACCCGGAAGACGCCGTTCGTCGGTTGATCGCCGCTCGCGAGCGGGTCGACCACCTGCCCGAGGGCGTCGTGGGCGTGACGGCGGCGGACGTCTTCTCGGCACCGGCCTAGCCAGCCCACGTACAGGGCGACCGCCGCGTCGCCGGCGTCGTAGTCGCGGAACCGTCGCGGCAATGTCTGGGTGGCATCAGCGAACTGAATGCCCTTGGCCAGGCGATCGGCCAGGTAGTCGACGTCCATGGTGCGACCCTGGCGTAGAGCCGGGAGCGGTGGAAGATCGCATCCTGAGGATGAAGATCCGCGACAAGCCAGCAATGTCCTCTTAGTTCCGTGCCACTTGATCATCGGGCCGCACGAGTGATGTCGATCAAGGACTGTTTCGGTGCTACCGATGACAACGTCACGCCGGGCAGCGCGCGTTCTCCGTTGAAGACGAGAAGTCATGACTCCCACCCGTACGGATCGACGAGACGGCGATACCTACTCAACGATCAGAAGTCCCTTTCGTCGCGACCGCGACCGCATCCTCTACAGCCCCGCGTTCCGGCGATTGGCTGGTGTCACACAGGTTGTTTCGCCTTACCACGGTCAGTCCAGCCACAACCGCCTGATCCACACGATCAAGGTCGGCCAGGTCGCTCGGGGAATCGCTGATCAATTGCATTACACTCATGGCGGCAGACCGCTTTCTCCGGACCTGTTAGACGTCCTCGACCCGGATGTTGTCGAAGCGGCAAGTCTCGCGCATGACCTCGGCCATCCACCCTTTGGGCACGCTGGCGAGAGTCAGCTGCAAGAATTGTTTCCGGGCGGCGCAAGAGATAGTTTCGAGGGAAATGCACAATCATTTCGAATCGCTACGCGACTCGTCGCACGCAAAGGCGACGAGCGAGGGCTCAATCTGACCCGAGCAACCCTGCGGGCATTGCTCAAATATCCTTGGTTATATTCGGAGACACCTGAAAACGGCGAGAAAATGAAATGGGGCGCCTATGAGGACGACAGGGCCGCTTTCCATTTTGCCATGACATCGACGTCTTCTAGTCCAGCAACTCCGCCAATTAAATCACTCGAGGCGGCAGTCATGGATTGGGCAGACGATGTGACGTACGCCATTCACGATGTCGAAGACTTCTTCCGCGCAGGACTCATCCCCCTGGACGAGATCCGGAGGCGAACCGGTCGATGGCCAGCATTCGCGAGGTGGTATGTGAAGGAGCATCCAAGGAATAGTCAGCTTCACTTAGATCAGGCTCGGGATCTTCTTGGTGATCTCCTTCCGTCAGATCAAGACTTGAACGGACGGAAGACTCGACGAGATATTGATCTCGCTTTATTCGTTTCACGAGGGATAGATCAATGCATCAAAGAGACAACGCTTGAATCAAACTATTCCACTGGAGAATTTAATCTTAAGCCTCCAGACCATTTGAGAGGGGCCGTTGACGTACTCAAGCAACTGGTTCACTACTTCGTGATCTCAGGCCCAGAGTTGTGCGCGGCACAGACTGGTCAGCGCAAGATGATCGAGGCCGTTTTCGACTATTTCTGCAGGCAGGCCAATAAGGTCGAAGACCATAACAAGGCGCATTTGCCGGTCCTCGCGCTTGATGCAGCAAAGAAGGCTCGGAAAAAGGGACGTCTAAAGGCCGCTCGAGTCGCCTGCGATGCCCTGTGCGAGTTGACCGACACACAGGTCATATCGCTATACGGGATGTTGACAGGAAACGACAATTCGATGCGAGATCTACACCGAACCAGCACGTGGAGCGTTTGAACGGGATCCAGGCCATCTGTGTGCGCAGCTAACGCCGCCTCACGAATAGGGTTGGCGCGCCATCGCCACTCCGATCGCAGTGATCACCGAGGCGCTCCCTGCGAGGACCAACCAGACTAGACGTGACCCTCTGACCTCTCTGGGCACGAACCAGATGGACCAAGCAAGAAGTGCGATCAGGGCGAAAAACATGAGAACGGCCAGAACGACGCGATCAGAGAGATCATGCATGGCGGCCTCCGGAGAAAGGGCGGCCTTCCGTGGCTGGCGGTGAGGACGCTGCTTTCTACTGAGTCGCAAGATGCTCATGAGGCGCGACACGCCGACTCGCGCCCGGACCACCGATACTTCCACCCGACCGGAGCATCGGGGCAGCCCAAAGTGGCTGATCACCTCGGGGGAAGATCCGATGGCAAACGGCTGAGGGGCCGACACCCTCGCGGGTGCCGGCCCCTCGCCGGATGGTGCGTCTCAGCTAGGCCGAGATCACTTCACCTTGGCGTAGTCGGTGTCCGAGCCGCTGTAAGTACCCGGGGCCTGGAAGACCACCTTGAACTTACGGTTGCCCGAGGGCGCCGAGAACGTCTTGGAACCGTTGCCGTAGCTGGAGCTCGTCATGCTGCCCAGCTTCTTGGTGTGACCGTCCGCGTAGACCCGGTAGAAGGTCAGCGTGCCCTTCGCGTTCGGGCCGCCGTTGGCGGTCAGCGTGACGTGGTCCGCCGAGTTCGACTTCGCCGACAGGCTCACCGCGGAGTAGACCTTGGTGAGGCTGCTGGCGCTCGTCTTGCCGTCCGACTTGGCGATGAACCAGACGCTCCGGGCGATCTTGATGGTCGTCCCGAACTCGCCGTTGTCGTCAGCGGTGGCGGTGTCCATCAGCTGGTAGCTGCTGGAGGTCGTCTTGCCCCAGATCTCGACGGTCGCGCCGGCGTCGGCGGTCCCGCTGATCAGCGCACCACGGGCGTAGTACTTGCTGCCGTAGGTGAGCCGGCCCGACGAGGAGATCGTGAGTGCGGTCTCCCCGACCGAGATGGTCGACTGGTCCATGTACTCGCCGTGAGCGTAGGTCAGACCCGCCGTGGCCCAGAGAGCGGCCGGGGTGGCGTTCTGCGTCTGACCGTTGATCACCGCGGTGACGGTGACGTCGCCCTCCTGGTTGGTCGCCGGGCTGATCGTCGTGCTCCAGACACCGTTGCTGTCCGTCTCCGGGTGGGCGTCCGCCAGCACACCGACGCTGTTGTCGCTGAGCGTCAGGTCGACGGTCTGGTTGACCACCGCGTTGCCGAACATGTCCTTCACGTTGCCGGTGACGGCGATGGTCGTGCCCGGCTTCCCCTTGGCGTCGATCGCCACGATCTTGTAGGGGTCGCTGGCGTCGTCCGTGGTGACCGAGACCGTCTTCGTGGCCGAGCCGGAGGTCAGCGTGATGGTCGCAGTACCCGACTTGGTGAAGAAGGCGTAGACACCCGAGAGGGCGCCGCTGCCGTTGGTGACCGCGGTCCAGCTGGTGGCCAGCTGGTGCGTGGCCGACGGGGTGGCCGCGTCCGTGAAGTACACGCCCGTGCTGCCCGTGATCGTCACCGACTTGTAGGCCAGCGGGGTGTTGCCGGCGTCGTAGACGGTGCCGGTGATCTGACCGTCGGCGTCACCGAAGTCGTCCGTGTCGGCACCACCGGTCGCACCGGTGGTGGCGTTGCTCTGACCCGGCACGACGGTGTCGTCGTCGGACAGGTTCACCTTGGTCGCGCCCGCGTTGGGCGTGGCGGCGGTGATGCTGGCGGCCGCCGTGCTGCTGGCCCAGTTGATCGTGTCGACATCGGCCTCACCCGCGGCGATGGTGCCACCGGTGTTGGCGTCGTAGCCGACCCCGAACGAGGTGCAGGTACCCGCCGACGGCGTGCTGGCCGGCGTGTAGCTGTAGCTGAAGGTGCCGTTCGACAGGACGATGTTGGCGTCCGTCGTGTTGGTGGCCTTCGGCGCCGCGAACGACACGGCCGAGCAGGACGCCGCGTTGGTGCCCAGGAACAGCTGCACCGACTGCGGGCTGCTGACCGCCGGCACGTAGGTGCCGTCGAACTGGTCGAGCAGCTTGCCCTTCAGAGTGACGCTGCTACCCACCGTCGGGGTCAGCTCGACCGCCGTGTTGGTGATCGACAGCGAGCTGAACGCCGCCGCCGCGTAGGTCGCCGTCAGGTTGGCGCTGGTGGCCGCGTTGGACTTGGCTCCCACGGTGTAGGTGGTGTTGGCCGTCGTGTCACTGCTGGTGACCTTCAGGGTGGCGACACCGTCGGAGTTGGCCGTGGCCGAGTAGACCTTCACACCCGAGGTGTTGCTGACCAACGTGCCGTCGGCGGTGAGCGTCGGGGTGTTGGTGCCCGGGGTGAGGGTGAAGAACACGACGTCGTCGGTCTTCGTGCCCGCGTCGGTCACGGTGGCCGTGTAGGTCACCTGCGAGACACCGGTCTTGATGGTGGCCGCGTTCGCCGCGCCCTTCACCGAACCGGTGACGTCCGTGACGACGGTGTCGGCCACGGCGGTGACACCGTTGCTGGTGACCGTCGTGTTGGTCGACTGGCCGGTCGGGATGTAGTCAGTCCCGGAGAAGGTGCCCGAGGCGTTCTGGTCGAACACCGGCTGGATCGCGAACGAGCCGGCCGCACCCGAGGTGGTGAAGTTGTGGGTGAAGTTCGTCCCGTCGAACGTCGGCGAGGCGTCGGCCGACACCGTGGTCGTGGTAGCCGTCCCGTCGAACTGCGTGGCCGAGGCGACCTTGGTGCCCAGGACACCGACGCCGGAGCTGGTGCCCCGGGTGTCCTGCGTGGACAGGCCGCCCAGGGTTGCCGTCGCCGTGATGTTGTTGCCCAGTGCGACCGAGGTGTCGGCGGTGAGGCCGAAGCTCAGGTCGTCGCTGGTGCTGGTCGTCGCCGCCGTCACGTCCTTGACGTTGAGCGTGAAGACCGAGGTGCTGTCGTCCTGGGCCGGCTCGTAGGCGCCGTTGCCGTTGTGGTCCTGGAACAGGCGGAACGTGTACGCGCCCGGGGTCACCGCGCCGAAGTACACGTTGTCGCCGCTCGCGTACCCCGGAACGACGCTCGTCGCGCTCTCCGCCACCGGGACGAAGAAGTTGTTGCTCGCAGCGGCGCCCGCGCTCGCGAACGTCGTCGTCGTCTGGCTGTACTTGGCGGGAGAGGCCAGGGTCAGGGTCGTACCGCTGGAGCTGGCGACCTTGTACTCCGTGCCCGAGGCACCCGTAAGCCGGATCAACGCGCTGGCGAGCGGCGAGGCCGGGGTGTTGCTGATGGTGGCCGTCGTGCTGCCCGCCGTCGTGGTCACCTGGACGTTGGCGGGGCCGCTGTCCTGCACCTGCGTGAACGTGGCGTTGGCAGTCGGCGCGCCGTTGTTGGCCACCCGCTCGAAGTAGGCGGAGGCCGAGGTGGGCGCGCTGATCACGGACGCGTAGACCGGGTCACTGCCCGACATCCCGGTGACCTTGACACCGTAGGTGAGACCAGCGCTGACCGAGTTGGTACCCGGCGTGGTGACTGCATCGACGATCGTCGCGGAGGTCCCGGTAGGACCGAACGCGAGCGTCTCTCCGGCACCGATCGCCGTGGAGGCCAGCCACCCCCCTCCGACGACGAGGGTGCACGCACCCAGCGCGGCGATGCTCGCCCGCGCCTTGTTGGACTTGAGGTTCATCAAGGAGTTCCTTCCTCGGAGCGACCACTTCGGGTGTCGCCGACCTGTTACTCGTGTGCCCGCCCGGCTCGTGCTGAACCTGACGCGAATGAAGCGCCCCCCGAGACACGAGGTCTTGGACGGGCACGGGCCGACTTTCCCCGACCCGGCCACGAACAGTAATAGATCCACTACTCAGAGCTAGTAGTCGGGCGAGTCGGCGCGTCCCAGGACGCAAAGGGTCAGAGAACGCGAAGGAGTCGTTCGCGGACACGCTGCGCGACAGCGATCGATCCGGGCGGCGATCATGACCACTCGTGGTGGTCGGCTGGGCCACGCGAGGGAAGCCCGGGGATGTGGATCAACCCTCCGTGACGGGAAGTAGTTGCGGGTTTTTTCCCGATCTTCACCCGTGTGAGTGGCGGGCGACTCAGGACCGACCGACGTCCGATTACGCCGCGTATATCGCGACATTCGGCAGCAGCCTTGTGGCACGTTCCCTGTGGGACCACAAGATGTGGGAGTGATTTCGGGGTTTGCCGAGGCCCTCGAGTCGGTCGGTGCACCGCGTGGCGACGGGTCCATCAGGCGCCCCGAAGGGCGCTTTCCCGGCCCGTCCCTCAACCGGGGGCGAGGCGCTCACGCCCGGCAGGCGTCGTCCCGCCCAATCAGGTCACGAAAAGGTCACAGCTCTGTGTTTCATCACTTCAGTCCCAGGGGGCTCGACAGAACTGCCGACGTCCACCGTGTAACGCACGCCCCGTCGTCCACGGGGACCGGAATGTCCGGCGCTTGGGCGGCTGCGGCAAGCCGGGCGCCCGGCGTCCCGGAGATGGACGAACGTGGGTATTCGGGTTCCGAGTCGGACGAACACCGCCTCATTTCGTCCGGACGTGACTCCTGACGGCCCGGTAGGTCAAGGTCAGCGCCGCTGCGGCTGAGTTCGTCCAGGTCGTCGACGGCTCGCCAGGTGTCCCCCGCGCGCCGGTAGCCCGCACACCTCGGCGTCCACATCTCCGAGGACGGGCGCCTTGTCCACAGACCGAGCGGCTGCCGCCCGCGTCCGCCCCCCGACGACCCACGCTTGGCGCCATGCGTCGCCCTCGACCCGCCCCTCACGCCCTCGCTTCCGGACCGTTCACCCTCGCCACCGGCCGCGCCCACGAGACCGTGGACCGCCTGGCCGGGCCGGCGTACCGGTCGTTGGGACGGGGCCTCCGACAGGCGGCGCACCTGCCGGTCACCTTCGAGACGCGGATCGCGGCCATGCGTCAGGTCCTGCCCGCCGAGGCCGTCCTCGCCGGTCGCGCCGCGGCCTGGGTGCACGGGGTACGCGATGCGTCGGCGGAGCAGCGCGTCGAGGTCATCCTGCCGAGGCCGGGGCAGGTGCGGGCCCGCCCGGGGCTCGTAGTCCGCGCGGAAGTTCTTGCCCCGCAGGAGGTTCTGATGACGCGGTTCGGGCCCACGACCACCGCGGCCCGGACCGCGTACGATCTCGCGCGCGTCGCCCGGCTTCCCCCGGCCGCCGCCCGGTCGCTGCACCGGCGTCCGCCGGTCGAAACAGTGCCCTCACGACCACCCACCGGGCCCGCCCTGTACGGCTTCCCCGACCCGTCGGTCCTGCGGGGCGAGCACCCCGCGGCCGTCGCGCGCCGGCTGATCGGCGCCGTCACCGCCGTCGACCGGCTTCTGTTCGCATGCAAGCTTTCTGCGAGTCACGTCGACCAGGTGCTCGACCGGCACGGCAGGTCCCGCGGAGTGGGTTCGGCCCGCGTGGTGCTGGCCCTGGCCGATGCGCGAGCCGAGTCCCCGCCCGAGAGCGTGCTGCGGTGTCGCTTCGTCCTCGCCGGCCTGCCCGCTCCGCAGCCGCAGTACGAGATCTACGACGGCACGAGGTTTGTGGCCCGCCCGGACATGAGCTGGCTGAAGTGGAGACTTGCGGCCGAGTACGACGGCATCTACCACGACGAGGTGGAGGGCATGCCGGCGAAAGACCGCTCACGGGACGTCGATGCGCACGGGGTCGGCTGGGAACTGTTGCACTACGACCGGTTCAGTCTGCGCGACGTCGCAAGACTGATCGACCGCACGCACCGCGTGATGCTGCGGCGGGCCGGGTGAACCCCGACGGTGTCCAGCCGCGGCCGAGTTGGACGTTGCGCGGGTTCAACGCCCCGACCTGGACGAATCACGGCGCATCGACGGCGAGCAACGACGAGTCCGCCCCGGAAGGTCCAACTCGAAGCCCCAGACCCGAACGACGTCCAACTCGACACCGGAGGTCAGAGCAGGTAGCGGTCGACCCTAAACCCGTCCTCGTCGAGCACCACACCGTGGGTCGCCTCGACGATCGAGCGCGTCACGGTGGCGATCAGCGGCGCCACCCGGGAGCGCGCCACCCGGAACGCCTCGCTCGGTACGCGCTGCTCGCGCTGGGCCGGGTCGGGATTGATCCAGCGCACCTCGTACGTGTAGAACTCCCCGGCCGCCCACGGTTCTCGCCACACCGCCGGCTCGTCCCCGTCGCTCAGGTGGGTGAGCACCTCGATCGTTCCGTCGTGCCCCATGTCGGCGACGATGGCGAACGCATCGATGACCGGCGGCTGGCTGAGCACGGCCATGTCGAACGAGTCGGCGTACGCGTGCACATACTCGAGTTGGGCTGCCGTGAGCGGAGTTTCGCGGGTCTCGTGCTCGATGATCGCGCCCGAGTACGCCTCGTCGGACGGGCCGTTCCAGTCCTCGCTGTCGATGGCCAGGACGGCGCCGGGCAGGTCCCGCTGGACCAGGCCGAGGAGCACACCCGGTTCGAGCCAGTCGGGCGCGTGCACGACATGGTCGACCGCCCGCTGCGGGTCGGGCTGGATCAGCTCGAGCGACCCGGCACACCGGACGGCCCCACCGATGCGGCGGGCGATGCTGACCAGCATGTGCAGGGCCCGGCCCTCGTCCCGCCAGGGCAGGCCGTCGGGGAACGCGAACGCGAACCCGTCGCGGTCGTCGACGCCCGGCAGCGGCGGCGCCTCCCGCTCCACGGGTGCCTCGAGGCAGTAACAGACCGTCCACGGCATCGGCACCCCCGCCTCGACGGCGTCCTCGAGCGACAGCGCGTAGGGGCCGGTCAGGCGGCAGTGCCGGCCGAGCAGCAGCTCCCCGGCCGTGTGCAGGTCGGACGACGGGTGCCGGTCCTGCACGAGCGAGCCGACCAGCTCGGGGTCGGTGGTCGTGGGCACGAGCAGGAGATGCCGGTACACCAGGTCGGTGACGGCTATGCCCTCCTCGACCTGCGCCGACTCCTCGGAACCGCGGTTCCTCCGCCCGAAAAACGCCACGCCGTCACGCTACCAATGCAGCCTGAACGCCGGCCGGGGCGCGGCTCACTCCGACCTGTGCAGCCCGGCTTCGCCGACCAACCGCTCCAACCCGGCCAGGCCGAACGCGGCCACGGGACCGAGCGCGCCGACGTCCTCGAAGCCGTGCTCGGCCACGTGCGCCGCGGCCACCGCGAGCATCCGGCCGGTGAAGTCGTACGGGTTCACCCCCTGGACGACGGCGCGGCCCACCTGGCGCCCGGCGGCGTCGGACGCCTCCGCGACGACCAGGGTCTTGTAGGTCTCTCGCTGCTGCAGGTCCGGGCCGCCGCTGGAGCCCTTGGCCAGCCGGGCGAACACCCGAGAAGTGGTGCGCCGCACGACGGGCAGAGCGGTGACCGCCCCACCCGTCCGGGAGAGCAGGCTGACGGGCCGGGACGCCGGGCCGAACCAGCCGAGGTAGGTGTCGACATCGCGAACCTGCGGAAAGGCCTGCGGCACACCGAAATGCTCGGACATCCCGACGCTCAGAGCGTCGCGCCGACGCCCCTCGACCGAGAAGCGGGCGGCCCGCAGACCGGCGCGCTCGTCGTCCAGCCGTCCGTTGCGCCAGGCGAAACCCGGCTCGAACAACGCACCCAGCAACGAGGCTCGCGTGCCCCCGCTGATCCCGCTCGGGCGCATCGGCCCCTTGACGAAGTAGCCGACCCGCACGGACGTCGCGCGACCCTCGGAGTCGGCCAGGGCGAGCCCGGCGGCGAGGTTGCCGGGCACGTAGTCGTACCCCATCGCGGTGACCAGGCCCACCCCGGCGGTGCGGGCCGGCGGCCCCCAGGTGCGGAAGACCTCGCGGATGAAGGGCGGCTCGCCGGTCGAGTCGAGGTAGTGGGCCCCGGCCCGCACCGCGGCCTCGACCGCGGGCGTGCCCCACCGGGCGAACGGCCCGACGAGCGAGATCAGGACGTCACCCGGCCCCACGAGCGCCTGCACCGACTGCGGGTGGTCGACGTCGGCCACCGCGGTCTCCAGACCACCCAACCGGTCGGACAGCTGCGTCAGCTTGGCCTGGCTACGACCCGCCAGGACCGGCTTCTGGCCCAGGTCGACGAGCGCCTGCGCCGTTAGCTCGCCCGAGTATCCGGTGGCGCCGAAGACCACTATCCGACCGGTCATGTTCAGCGGGTCTCCTTGTCGATGCGCTTCATCATCCAGCCGAAGATGGCCTGCTGGACGAACTCGCCGTACCCCGAGTTCAGCACCGGCCGGCCGGTGTTCATCCAGCCCGACGAGCGCGGCACGTGCCGCTTGCGGGCCCGCTTCTCGACCATGTCGGCCATCACCTCGCCGATCTCCTCCGGGCTGAGGGTCAGCCCGATCAACCCGACCGGCCCCGGGATCCGACCGAACGGCGCCAGTCGCTTGCGGGTCTGGGCGAACGTCGGCATGGCCGCCTCGCCGGTGTGCAGGAGGGCCGTATCGGCGAACCACGGGTGAACGGCACCGATGGTGACCCCCAGGTGCGCGGTCTCCATGCGCAGGGTGTGCGCCATGCTCTCGATGCCCGCCTTGCTGGCCGCGTAGGCAGTCTGGCCACCCAGACCGACGGAGGACGCGATGGAGGACATCAGCAGGATGTACCCCTTCGACGCCTCGAGCGCCGGCCAGAAGGCGTGCAGCGTGCGGTAGGAGCCGATCAGGTTGGTCTCGATGATGGTGGCGAACGTCTGGTCGGCGGCGGGCGACCGCACCGTCCCGGGCAGGTTCAGGCCGGCGTTCACGACCAGGCTGTCGACCTGACCGAACCGGTCGAGGACCTGCTTGGCGGCGGCCGCCGTCGACTCGGAGTCCGTGACGTCGGCGACGAACCACGCGGCGCGACTGCCGAGTTCGGCCGTCACGTCGGCCAATGCCGCCTTGTCACGACCGAGGAGAGCTACCGTCGCCCCCCGGGCGTGCAGTGCACGGGCCGCGGCGGCCCCGATACCTCGAGAGGCACCGGTGACTACGACGGTCTGGCTTGTCAGCGACATGACACCGCTCCCTCTTGCGGAGATCGAACTCGGACCAGTACTGATGAGTAACGACGAGGGATTGTGACACGAAGCACAGGGTCAGCGGAAAGGGTGGCAATGGGGCGTTTCATCCTCCGCCGGCAGGATCGGGTTCTGGTGGCCGTGTACGACCGGCCGCCGCACGGGTTCCTCGACGACGCCGGCGTCCAAGAACTCGAGGCCCTGGTCCGTCGCGCGGACCGGGACCCGGAGATCGGCGCGGTGGTCCTGACCGGCGCGCGCTCGGCGTCCGGCAGCCACTTCATCACCCACTTCGACGTCGCGGAGCTGACCGAGCTCGCCGAGACCCGTGCGCCGCGGTTGGGGCCGCGGATGGCGCACCTGGCGGCCTGGGCCGGGCTCATCCTGACTGCTACGGGGGCCGGGCGAGCCGTCGCCGCCCGATCAGGCCCGGTCGGACGTTCGCTGGTCACGCTGAGCCGGCTGCACCGGATCATCCGCGACATGCACGCCTCGTCCGTCGTGTGGATCGCGGCGATCAACGGCCCCTGCCTGGGCGGGGGGCTGGAGATGGCCCTGAACTGCGACATCCGGATCGCCTCGGACTCCCCCGACGTCCGGTTCGGCCAGCCGGAGATCCTCGGCGGCATCCTCCCCGGCGCCGGCGGCACCCAGAACCTCACCCGGATGCTGGGCACGGCCCGGGCCGTGCACCTGCTCCTGGACGGCGGGCAGCTGAGCGCCGAGGAGGCCCTCGCCGCCGGGCTGGTCAGCTCGGTCGTGCCGGACGACGAACTCGCGGCCGTCGCCGAAGGCCTCGCGCACCGGATGGCGGCCCGCCCGCCCGCCGCGGTGGCGGCGATCAAGCGGGCCGTCTACGTGGGAGCGGCCCGCACCGCGCAACGCGGACGGATCGTGGAGGCCGGTGGCCTGATCTCGGCCGGGAAGACCCGGCTGACGGCCCGTCTGGCGCGACGGTTGCTCGACGACCTCGAGCGCACCGGCCGCCCGCCGTTCCTCGCGGACCCACAGCTCTGGGAATCGGGCACCCTCGTCCGGGAGCTGGCCACCGACGAGGTCTGACGACCCGCCCGAGGCTTGATAGGGTGTGTGGGCCCGACCGGGACGAGACGCCTCAATTTCGGTGTTTCCGCTGGTCAGGCGCCATATGCGGGTGTAGTTCAATGGTAGAACATCAGCTTCCCAAGCTGACAGTGCGAGTTCGATTCTCGTCACCCGCTCCACCGTTCCACCGCAGGTCAGGCGGGTTCTGACCGGTCATCCCGACTGCCTTCCTCTTCCGAGGTGGGCTTGTCGTGCCCGTTGCGTGCCCGATCGGATGCGGGGATCAGTTCCGAGAGCCGGTCGGCGATGAGCCGGTCGCGGGTCGAGTTCGTGTGGATGTAGATCAGCGCGGCCCGGGTGCTGGCGTGTCCCATCCGGGCCATCAGGTCGGGCAGAGTCGCGCCGGACTGAGCGACCAGGGTGTTGCCGGTGTGCCGTAGGTCGTGGAAGTGCACGCCCTCGATCCCGGCGGCCTGGAGCGCGTTGCGCCAGTACTTCTGGAAGTTGCTCCGTCGCAGGGTCGCGCCCTTGGGCCCGACGAAGACGAAGGCGTCGGGACGGTCGCCGGTGAATTCGTCGAGGTGGGCGATGACGTCGGCGAGCATCGCGCCGGGGATGCCGACGACGCGGCGCCCGGCGGTGGTCTTGGGCTCCTTGAAGATTAGCGAGCCGTCGCCCAGCTCGACCAGGCTGCGCCGCACGTGCAAGAGCCCCTTGTCGACGTCGACGGCCCCCCGGGTGAGCGCGCCCAGCTCGCCGAAGCGGAGCGAGCAGAAGGTGGCCAGCAGGATCATGAGCCGGAACCGATCGGGCATGGCGTCGGCGATCGAGTAGACCTCGGGCACCGTGAGTACCGGGCGCTCTGGCGAGCGTTCGACCGAGGCACCCTTGATCTGGCAGGGGTTCGACCGGATCACCCGATCATCGACGGCCGTTTGCATGATCGTGCGTAGCAGCCGGTACGCCTTGGCCACCGTCACCGGCCCGAGGCCACCGTCGAGCAGCGTCGCCCGCCACGTTCGGACGCGGGCGGGGGTGAGGTCGGCCAGCGGGAGATCACCCAGGCCCGGACGGATGTGCAGCCGGACCAGGCCCTCATAGAGCTGCTTCGTCTTCGGCGTCAGACCCGGACGCTCCTTCACCCACCGAGCCGCGAAGTCCCCGAGCGTCGTCCGGCCCGCCTCCGGGTCGATCCACTCCCCGGTGCGTAGCTCGGCCTCGCGGTCAGCCAGCCAGATCGTGGCGTCGGTCTTGTTGCTGAAAGTCTCCGGCGCGGGCCGGTCGATGCCGTCGGGACCGAGGTAGCGGGCCTGCCAGCGACCGGACGGCAGCTTGCGGACGCGACCGAAGCGCCTCTTGCTCGGCACTAGGCAGCCCTCCCCCGGGCCCGCTGGTCACGGCGTGGGGTGGGTTCGACGGTGCCGGTGGCGATGTATTCGATCAGCGCGGATTCGGGGATCCGCACGTGGCGGCCGAGGCGCACGAACCGGATGCGTCGTTCGGCGATGAGTCGGCGCGGGAATCGGGGGCCGGTGCCGAGTAGCTCTCCGGCCTGGTCGACGCTGAGCAGGGGGTCACGGCTGTTCTGTTCCATGGATGGCGCTCCTTCCGTGGTCGGGGTTGAGAGGTGTTGCTGAAAGAAGTTCGGGGGGTGGTGGTTTGCCGTCGCGGGCGGCTTCGTAGGCGGCGCGCCATCCGGAGCGTTGGGCGATCGCGGTGAGCAGCCGGTGCGCCAGCGGTGGGATGGGTGTGTTGCGTTCGACGGGTGCCCACGAGTAGCGGTCGCGGGTCTTGTCCCGAGGCCGAGCGGAATCGGCAGGTGCCTTGTTGTCGTCCTCCTGGTCCGCAACGACGCCGAGGGTGGCGAGGACCCAAGCGCGGCGGTCGTGCCGGTGGTCGGCCAACGTCTTGCCGGTCCATTTGCGGGAGACCAGGATTCGCCGCCCGGCGTAGCCGAGGTACTCGGACTTGTGGGCTTTGGAGCGGCAGCCGCCGGGGGTCATGCCTGCGTGGGCGCCGCGGGGTTGGATGCCGTAGCGCAGCCAGTTCGCACAGCCCGGCCCGCACGGTTCGACCTTCGCCACCGCGGCGAGCCGGGCCAGGTGAGCACGCTGGCGGGCGGCGTTCGGGTCGGTGTCGTCGATGGCGTGGGCGTCGGACATGGCCTTGGTCAGATACTTGGCCAGGTAGCCGATCCGGCGTTCGCTGTCGGGGGTTCCGGCGAGCAGGCCCTGAAGGTCGACCTGGGCGCCGAAGCGCAGGACGTGGAACGGCTGCGCGGCGAGCTCGGGGGCACTGAGCTCGTCGGCCAGGTCGTCGGCGTGATCCAGCTCAGCCAGCGCGTCAGCCCACGAAGTGAGCGGCACGCCCGTGGCCGGGTCGACATACCCGGCCAGGTCGTCGTCCCAGACGGGCGGGTTGTCGTCGTCGTGGACGGGTGAGCCGGTGGTGGGCCACCACACCTGCCGGTAGGTGGCCGCGACGACCTGGCGGACGAGGGCGCGCGGGATGGTGCCCCGGATGGCGAAGTGCGCGTGAGGGGCGAGCCGTCGTTGGGGTTCGACGGTGGCGAAGTACTGGACCTCGAACCCCGCGACCCGGCGTAGGTTCTGCACCAGCCGGTCGAGCAGCCCGGCGAACCCAAAGGAGTCGCGGACCTGCCGCACGTAGTCGTAGGAGTCGGCGTCCCTGGGTGTGCCGTCGGTGTTCACCTTCCCGTAGCTGGGGAGGGTGACGGTCATGAACATCGAGGGCCGGAACACCTCCCCGTCCCGACCGAGGAAGGTGCGTCCGAGGGTGGTCGCTTCCATCGGCCGTTTCGGCAGGTCGGGCACGTCGGTGCGGCGCCGGGTGGAGCGAGTGGCCCGCTGGACCTTGGCCGGGTCGACCTGACCGCGGACACCGGCGTGGCGGAGGGCGGCGTCGACGTCGGTTAGCGCTTCGGAGTGGGCGAGGGCTTCCAGCTCATCCCCCGCGCTCAGGGCGTGGTCCCTGGCGGCGGTGATATCGGCCCGCTCCACCATCAGCGCCTGCTGGACGTCGTTCGGCGCGTCGGGGGTGAGGTCGGGTTCCTCGACCAGGTGCCAGCCCTCCCGGCACTGATGGACCCGCAACCGCCGGGCCCGCTCAGCACAGGACGGGCACTTAGACGCCAGGGTCGCCCCGCAGGGGACGTCGACGTAGGACAAGGCGCCGGTGGTGGTGTCGGTGACCTGCATCGGCACGGGCCGGATGCACACGCCGTGGGAGACCGCGACCGCTTCGACGACGTCCTGAGCTAGGGGCATCTTGGCCCGCTCGACCCGTGACATCCGCCCCGAAGCACGGTGCAGGGCTTCACTGCTCTCACGAACCTGCTCGGGAGTCGGACCCGTCGAAGCGACTGGAGTGGTTGTGGTGCGGGGGTTCTCGTCGAGGGCGGTCACGCGGCCTCGTCCTCCATGAACTCGGGCTGATGGTCGGGGTGGTCGGTGAAGTCGTGGCGTTGGGCGGCGGTGTCGGCGGCTTCCGGCGTGGAGGTGGTGACGGTCCAGAGGCAGCCCGGCCGGAGGCAGTCGGCCGCCCATAGGCCGGTGGAGCCGACCAGCACCCACCCCGGGGAAGAGAGGCGGGTGCCGGTCGGATCGGTGGTGTCGTCCATCGGTCGTCGAGCCGTCGGGTGGTTCAGCGGCCGGGGACGTAGCCGGGCACGTGCCCGTTGCTGCTGGCCTGGTGGTCGCGCAGGACCTCCCGGTTGTAGGCGGCCCCGGCCCGCTGCCCCGCGTACTCCGGATCCACGTACGGCTCGCTGTAGGGCTCGGAGTAGCCGAGGTCGTCGGCCTCCTGCGGGGTGTGCCAGGACACCGGCTGGTCACCGTCCTTCACCCCGACCATCCCCACGCGGGAGTCGCTCGGGGCGGGCTCGGGCTGAGCGACCGGAGCCTGAGCGGGAGCGGTCTGGGCCTGCTGAACCGGCTGGACCTGGGCCGGGATCTGAGCAGGCTGGGAAGGGGTGAGGGCGCGCAGCTGGGGCACGGCGTCCTCGACCGCGAGGCCCCGGTCCCGCCGGACCGGCACCGGGAGTTCCTTCGGCTGGGGCCGGGTGTGGATGATGCCGAGCTTCATCGCGTCGTCCGCGCCGAGGGTCCGGTCGATGAGCGCGAACTTCTTGGCCTCCCACGCGGCGCCGAAGAACCGCAGCCACAGCGCGGGCTCGATCGTGGCGGCAGGCTGGGCGACGGTTCCGGCGGCGCGGCCGCGGAGGCGGAAGAAGCGCCGCATTTCGATCACCCACAAGGTGATGGCCGCGATGGGGGCCATAGCCATGACGACGCCGAACAGGACGCCCTTGCCTTCCTGGATCGCTGCGGTGAACTGCACCCCCGCGGCCAGGAGCGCGATGAGGGTGATCCCCAAGTTGAAGGGGAACGGGCTGTCGCCGTCCTGGGCGACCTTCACGGCGTGGATGCCGAGGCCGACGGCGAACAGTTCGAGGATGGCGATGCTGATGACGCCGATGAAGCCGGGCGCGTGCCCGATCTCGGTCATCATCGTGTAGAGGCCCCACCCACCGACGACGGCTGCGAGGCTGCCGAGGGCGAGCATGATCGGGTTGAGCCGGATGTTCAGGTTGCTGTTCATGACGGGTGTTCCTTCCTGATCGGTTGTGCTGTTGGGTGTCGGGATGACGTGGACGGGGTGGAGCGGGTGGTTCGGTCCGTGGTGGCGGCACTGGCAGCAGTCGCGGCCGGTCCCGAAGGTGCTTTCGGTGCTCCTTGCGGTCGGGGCGGTGTTGAACGTCGTGGGCGGCGTGGCGCGGTGCGTGATGGGCGACTACGGGCGAGCAGGTGGAGATCTCGCGTGGGCCGCCGTTTTGGTTCTGCTGGTCGTGGGTTTGAGTCACCCGGCTGTAGCCCGCTTCGGGCAGCGACGAGCACAAGCCCGAGCCCAGCGACAATCAGGTCGAGCAGTTGGCGGTCAGGCTCCCGGCGGTGAGTCCGACTCGATCCCCGACACGGGCCGCTGACCCGGCAGCCCCGACCCGGCGGTCCTGTCCCGTGCGGCGAGGTCGATGACCCGAGCACCCGGTGAGACCGGCGCAGGGGCGGGCCAGCGGGTGGCCATGTCGGTGATGTCGTCGTCGCTGATCCAGGAGAACCGGACCCGCACCGGTTCGTTGGCGCTCTCGGTGCGGACGTAGCCGACGCCGGGCAGGGTGTCGGGGATCAGGTGACAGGCGGCGCCGAGGTCTTGGGCGCCGTCGCCGAGGACCATGTCGGTGTGGGAGTCCTCCGCCAACCTGAGGGCGATGCGGGTGGGGAACAGATCCCGGAACGGGAGCGTCTCCTTGCGGGGGTCCTGCAGGGACGCGATGACGGAGAACCCGGGTGCCCGGCCCTGCGACAATAGCAGCGAGAGCGCGGCTTTGACGCGGTCGCGGATCTTCCGGTCGGGGTGGTAGGCGGTCAGGAACGCGACCTCGTCGATCACGATCACCTCGCACGGGTCATCCACGGTCGGGACGTGCTTACGGAGTCCGGCGTCGCGTAGCCGCTTGGCGCGGGCGGTCATCCGGTCGGCGGCGGCCTCGATGACCTGAGCCATCTGTTCGCCGTCCTGGTCGCCGTAGTAGGCGAACAAGGCCCGGCCGGGATACAGCTCCATCCCGCCCTTCGGGTCCAGCCCGGTCACGCAGACCAGGCCGGAGGCGATGCCGGGGCCGAGGGCCCGCAGAATCGACCACTGCACCGAGCCCTTCCCGGCGCCGGTCTTCCCGGCGATCAGCTTGTGATCCCCCAGCAGCGGCACCCGATACACCTCCCCCGCCTCGGTCAAGCCCACGGGCAGGGACAGCAAATCCGGCACGGCCGAGATCCGCTCGATCGGGGTCGCGGGAATCGGGCGGGTGAGTGGGTCTTTCGCGAACACCCGCAGCTCCACAAGACCCGGTGCCGTCTCCACGACCGTGAGCCGGTGGGCGCGGAAGGCGTGGCGTAGGCCCTCGGCTTGGGTGTGGAAGTCCTCCGGGGTGTGGCCGTGGATCAACCGCAGCCCGATCGTGTCCACCACCCGCGTCGACGACACCGACGTCACGGTCGGGGTGTAGATGGTGCGGTCCGGGGTCGTCCGGGTGAGACCGGTTCCGTGCATCACCGGATACCAGACCAGCCGGTAGAAGGTCAGCCACCGCCACCAACCCCGCACCGGCCTGACCACCCGCCGGTCGAAGGTCGCGGGTGACCTCCACAGCCAGGCGGTAAGCGACAGCATGGTCAGGCCGAGGACGCCGAGCAGGCCCTGGCGGCCGAACTCGACCCAGACCAACGCGACCGCGAACAGAGCGGCCGTGGTCAGCGGATGCCGCCACAAGGTGCGGACCAGCCGGGCAGCGAGGCGGGCGAGTCGCTTGACCGAGGCCGACAGGGCCAGAGCCCAGAACGGGATCACGGCCCGCTGCTTGGCGAAAATGCCATCGTTGGTGAGGTCTTCGGCGCGGGTGCCGTTGATGAACTGCATCAGGCCGCACCCCCACCCTGAGCCACGGGGCGGGCCGTGAAGCTGATGAACCGGCCGCCCTGGCCCCGCAGCGGCAACGTCTGGAGGCCGATGCACTCCGGGCACTGCCCGTGGACCAGTCGGGACGACAGCTCCGGGTCACCGCAGGTGCGGCACTTCCGCAACCGCGGGCCAGCCACCGCCGATCGGGCGGCACGAGCCGGGCGGGCCGCGCGGACGGTCGACACCGGGGTCGGGATCAGCAGGTCATCCAGACCAGTGCCGATGTCGGGTTTACTCTTTCGGGGCATGGCGAAGCTCCCTCGTGAACTTTGAGCGGTGAGCGAGAAACCGAGCTATTCGTGATGTGCGGCCCCCGGCCCGGCGGCAACCAGGCCGGGGGCTCCCTCCACTACCGGGAGGGACCAGTCAGGCGGCGGACGCCTGCCCGCCCGAACGACCCTGCCCCGGACCCCGAGGGGCCGAGGTTGCCGAACCAGCGGGGGCCCTGCCCGCACCGTCCTGACCGGACGCACCGATAGAGGCGGCGCTTAGGCCGGTGGCGCGCATCGAGTACGCCAGCCGCGCACGGCCCCGGCCCTCGTCGATGTACGGGGTGATCGTCATCCCCGAGAACGCGATCGGTCGCAGCCCGGAGCCGGGCACGATCTCCGGGGGAAGCTCCGGCATGTACGGGGCCAGGAGCTTCACCTTGACCTCCTTCACCCGCGCCTCCGGGTCCCGGTCGATGCACGTCACCGACCAGACCAGCGAACCCGTCTGCTTGTCCTTGGACGGCGTACGCGCCCGGGTCTTCTCGTCGAAGTCCTGCGCCTGATCCACGCTCATCGCGTACAGACCGTGCGGGAACACCTCATCCATCGACACCGCGAACCGGTGCCCACCCTGCAGAGCCATCGCTCTCTCCCTGTCTTCTTGCGGTCGGTTATGACCCGATCCGCTCTAGTAACGAAGCTACCCGCAGAATCTCTGCGGGTCAACAGTTCTACTGCGTGTCTTACAGATCGACTAAAGTTTCAGCTAACGGTGCAGTTCAAGTGGGTAGGAGTGACTGATGTTGGGTTTCGGACTGGTAGTTCGGTTCACGATCAAGGCCGGACGCATGGCCGAGTTCGACGCGCTGGTCGAGCGCACCCTGACCGGCATCCGCGCCCACGAGCCCGGAACGCTGATCTACGCCTCGCACGCCGTCGACGGCAGCCCGGACGTGCGGGTGTTCTACGAGCTGTACCGCGACCGCGACGCCTTCGAGACCCACGAGCAGCAGCCTCACACGCGCGAATTCCTCGACCAGCGAAGCGAATTCGTCGAGAGCTTCGAGGTGACGTTCCTGGAGGCCGTCGACGTCAAGAGCACCGCCTGGGGCGCTCAGTGAGCAGTCTCGGAGAGCGCGTCTCGGAGTACCGTGCCCGCCGCGGGATGTCGCAGCGCGAACTCGCTACCGAGGTCGGCCGGTCTGAAAGCTGGGTTTCCCAGGTAGAGCGTGACGTCCTCCAGGTCGAGCGCGTCCCGGTCCTCCAGGCACTAGCCGACGCCCTCGGCGTCACGGTCCGGGACCTACGACCCGACGCGGCTGCCCTCCCGCACACCAGCAGCGAGCACAAGGTCAGCGACCTCGAGGCACTGCGCATGGTCATCACCGGACACCCCGCCCCGACCCTGGTCCTGGCGCCCCCACGCCAGCTCTCCGCCGACCTGGACGACCTCACCCGCCGCGTCGCCGACGCCTGGACCCTGACCCACGCCTCAGCGTTCAGCGAAGCGAACGCCGTCCTCGTCGAACTCGTCCCCGACCTCGAAGCAGCGTGGCGGCAGGCCAAGCGCGGACAACGCCAGCAGCTCGCACGACTCCTCGCCGACGCCTACCAAGCCGCATCCTCAGCCTTCGCGCGGCTCGAAGAGGCCGACGCGGCATGGGTCGCCGCCGACCGGGCCGTGACCGTCGCCGAGCTGGGCGGAGACCCGCTCGGAGCCCTCTCCGGGCTCTTCCGGATGGCGCACGCCTTCATCACCCTCCAGCGACTCGACCAGGCCGAACACGTCGCCCAGACCGGCATCGACGCCCTCGCCGAGACCGCCGAGTCAGACACCGCCACCCCTGAACAACTCTCCGTCTACGGCGCCCTCCACCTCGTGCGAGCGATCGTCTACGCCCGCGCCGGCCAACGCGCCCAGGCCCACGACATGCTCGAAGCCGCCCGCCGAATCGGCCAGCGACTCGGCGAAGACCGCAACGACTACGAGACCGAATTCGGCCCCACGAACGTCGAGCTACACGCCATCGCCGTAGCCGCCGACCTCGGCGACGCAGGCCAAGCCCTCGACATCGCCGCCAACGTCGACCCCTCCGCCCTGTCTGCGGAGCGCCAGTCCCGGTTCTACATCGACGTGGCCCGCGCTCACACCCAGCGACGCCATACCGGCGAAGCACTCAACGCGCTTCTCCAGGCTGAGGCCCAGGCTCCCGAGCAGACCTACACCCACGTCCTTGCCCGCCAGCTCATCCGCGACCTACTCGCCCTCGCAGGACGCCGCGCACCCGAAGAGCTGGTCGAGCTTGCTCGGCGTTCGGCGGCGCTGCCCTAAGTGCCTCTGCCAGATTTGCCTAGGCGGTTCCAGAAGCGGGAAGGCACTTGAACCTAGGCCAAGGAGCAAGATGTCTTATGGGCGCGGATTAGACACGCACGGCAAGCTGATACAGCTAGTCTCTAGCCCATGGACAACGGGGATGAGGCAGCGAACGAGGATCCCGATCGATCCGACGTAGATACCTACTATCATTTGTCATTGGCCGAAAGGCGCCTGATGTGGCGCAATTCTCCCGAGTTCACGGAAAGCCGCGCCATCGTTCGCAAAATACTTATTGCGGCCGCTGCCCTTGGCATCACCGTCGGTGGCGTGAGTGGACTCTTGATACCACTGTCCGAACCTCAGCCTAAACCCGTTGATTGGATCTTCGGCCCACTCGTAGGAATCCTCGTTGGCATCCTGGTCGCCGAGTACCTCGCCTCCGCGGTCGCGGTGGCCATCCGTAACCGTTTCCGGAGGAATTTCCGTGACGGTCTTATGCTAGGCGTTGCCCAATCCCAGCTTCAGCGGGCAGATGAGCGGGTTGCAGAAGGGGCCACCGACTTTGGGTCACTATGGGAGGCCACTCAGAAGCGCCTCGATTACTACCATCAAATTGCGACATCACAAGCGCGCAGAAGTTTCATCTACGGACAAGTGGCAGCCGGACTGGGATTTGTAGTCGTGCTCATTTCAGCCATCCTTGCCACTCTTGCCGATTCGACGGCGTCCGCGGTATCGGCTGGAATTACAGGCATTTCCGGTGGCGGGCTTGGAGCCTTCATAGGTACGACTTTTATGCGCTCACAGGAAGCGGCCTCACAGCAACTACGGGACTACTTCGCCCAACCTCTCGAATTCTCAAGAATGCTCGCCGCAGAAAGACTCCTGGACAAATTGAGCGGCCAAGATAAGGCAGAGGCAACAGTTGCCATTATTCGCTCTATGACGGGCGAGGTTTCGGCGGCAACTCCTCAGAACAAAGCCAGGCCGCGGACTGGACCGAAGAAGCCAAGAAATCAGGACCAGGCACCCGAAAGAACATCAGCAGAGCAGTAGCCGCCCATTCAGCCATTTGGAACGAGACCAAGTCCAATAGCGATAGCTGCTGAATTGACCTCTTAGACATCAAGGGCCGCGCTGCGCGCGGCCTCCCGCCGGGCGCGGCCCGGCGGGGCCCCCCGAGACCTCCGGCCCCGGACCCCACCGGGCGCGCCGGGCGGAAGAGGGAGTGAGGGGCGGCGGGGATTTCTGAAGTCGTGGGGTCGTGTGGGTGGCTGGGTTGGGGGACCCCGGTTGGTGCGGCCCGCGCGGGAGTTCGCAGTTAGTTGGTTAGGGGTGACGCGCGAGGCCGGATCACCGAGGGTGCCGGGGCTCGCCTTCCGGTATCACGCCCGGACTCACCGTCCAGCCCCAAGCAGCTTCGTCAAGTGATGCAGGGACGTGCTCCGCACCTGCGGATGACCGGCTTCCAGCGTCGGGGGCCTGGACCGCGAGCCTCCCCGGGCGCGACACCTCCGCTGCGACGGCAGGCCGGGAACACCACCGGCCAGCCGCCACAACCCAGCTTGCGAATCAGGCTGACTCTGCATCAGAAGCAAGCCTCTGCCAGGGAAAGGCTTCCGGGGCGGGGTCCATCCGGGCGGAATAGTGTTCAAATTCTTCGCGATTAAGGGGGTACCACTCATCATAGGGATACCTGCGGTAAAATTCTGCGATGCGTTCGCGGAAATGACTTGCGGCTACTTCATTCAGGCGCCCAACGCGTCGGGTAGGAATCATCCGCAATATATCTTCTAACTCAATTGAGAGCACCACGCGCAGGTCTGCTGCACTTCTCTCCTCAATCTTGAATCCAGGATCGGGAGGAAGATAAAACCATTTCTGATTCTTGCGCGCCTGCTGCGTTATGAGGCGAACCCATTTCTTTGGAGTGTCCGTTTGGGCATTACCATCGCCTTCAACGTCATGAAAAGGTCGAATCTCGCAGAAGCTAATATCATTTGCTCGGGTAGCATCACAATCTTGACTTGTAACAATCGCATTCACTGATCGGAGAGTAACCACAGCCTGGACTTCATCCTGACCCAGCGATTGCCAGTCTGCATGTTCGATCCCCGCATCACTAAAGATAGCCAAGTCACCGAGAGATACTTCGACCCGGGGAACACCTACGAAGATATCGCCCTGCCTTACCGGCTCCCCCGGATCTACCGGCTCATAGATCACTCTCCGGTACCCCATCCATCTAAATACTCGCTCATCTTGGCCTCCCTAATGGCCAATGCTCGTCGGCGAGCCTGGGCCCGTTGGGAGGCGCGAGCGGCGAGGCGACGTGCCTGAGTGAGAGTCAGGGGACGACGTTGAGCACGAGCCAGGCTACTAAGTTGCAGCCCCTCGACACTTCGAGATCCGTAGACAGACTCCACAGCTGGAACGGTCGACACGGGAAGCGGACTGCTTAACGCCGAGCCTGCAAGGAGCAACCCGATGGCCCTAAGCGCCAACGGCGGGCGCTTCGGGTTCGACCGGCGAGTAACCGGCTCATCAAAAACGGGGACGACCTGCCCGACCGTCGTAGGCGCCTCAATCTGCATCCCCCCGCCCAGGAGCCGAAGGATGCTGCCGTCTTGGACGACCGCTGTGTCGATGAGGACGGAACCGAGGCTCGTTGCGCTCAACCTAGGACCTCCTGATCAAGCTTGCGAAAGCCATCGAGGAGTTCACCATCTATGAGAGCAAAGAACCATGTCTCGATGCTCTGATGAGCAGAATCGAGCCAATTTCCGACTTCATCAAGATCTGGCATTAGATCCGAATCCGAGCACACAACTTGCAATTCCAAGCCAATGATAGGTTGGCCTTGATTTATGCCTGATCCAACACCGATGACACCGGAACTTCCATAAGCATCGTCGACATCAGGCGCGAAAGTAAGAGTCGCCTTGCTCGATGCGGGCTGAAAGACCGCAGGCAGCGATACAGAGATATGGAGCTTCTCCGCGAGAAACTTCATCCCAGGCTCGTCGGCGGAGTTTGGTATCGAGTTGATGAAACGCAGCATCAAGTTATTGGGGCGAAGCGGGGATTCAACATGGCGCGAATACGCGTCACGCAAGTCAGCCACGACGCGTGCCGCCCTCTCCGCAAAAATTTCCCATGAGTACTCGGACGTGAAGTTGAGCGAAACAATTCCTGGCCCCACCTGCACTACCGGCCATTGATTTGGACCCGTCCGGAAGCGATGTTTGACCACATATGGGGTCATGTCATCAGGGAAATCTGCGGCAGGTAGCCGTTCATAGTGTGGGTAAAGGTCTTTGACACGTTCCTGGAAAGAGCCGACCATCAAGGGGAACCCAGGATCACGAAGGTTCCCCTCAACCTCGCTGGGCTGCAGCGCCCAGCGGATCTCCAAGAGGGCCTCCACCAGGGGCTTCTGGGGAAGCTGCTCCATGGTCGACTCGATTCCCTTCATAGGTGGGCCAGAACATCGTTGTCCAACGAGATCATAGCTGGGTCAGCTTGGATGAGAGATGAGAAGCTTCGCCTCACGTGGCGAAGCGGTGAGCACACCCCTCGACGGGGCCTCACCCCAGAAGCAAGGCGGCAGGCCGCATGCTCAGTGGAGGCGTCGCCGGGCCCCCGAAAATCAGCGCGGACCACTCTGGGATCCTCGACAGCCGAGCGTCACACGTGCCCGTTCCGTGCCCGATCGAGCGGTCATCAACGGTCAACTTCGGCCGATAGCGGACCCCGCCACTCACCCCGGGCGTGCTCGGTTCCTTGTCCCTGACCCGAAGCAAGCTTGTTCCCAAGCTGACAGTGCGAGTTCGATTCTCGTCACCCGCTCCAACTGCGAAAGGCCCCTCCACGCACTTCGGAGGGGCCTTTCGCAGTTCTATCGGCCCGCCGAGAATCGGGAGGAGGTCTCGACGTGCTGAGGGACGAAGCACTTCGAGACCGACGGCTCTCGTCACCCGCTCCAACGCGGCTAGGTCCGCACCGGGCCGCCTTCACAGGTCGAGCGACCCGGGGTGGGCCGGATCAGCGACCGGTGTCCGGCGCCGCGTCCGAGTCGCCGCCTGGCGCCTGAGAATCGTTACGCGGCTCCATGTCTCGCCGAACAAGGTACGTCGCACCGCAGTACAGGACCGCGAAGAAGACGCCACGGGCCAGGTAGTACCACCACGCCTTGGACTGGCCGTCGAGGAATTGGTCGATCGCCGCTGACAGGCCAGCGAACAAGACCGCCACCAAGACGAGATACACGGCCCAGCTGCGAACCGGCCACCGCCGCCACGCCCGATCCGTCCACAACCGGAACCGCTCCACGCCAACCCCCGACAAGTCATCCCTATGAACAGCGATCTGAACGTCCGGGTCAACCCCATCATGGTCGTGCTCGGTTCGCTCGCCGCCGTGGTCGGCGCCTGGGCGAGTTCGGTTCTGCTCACCCGCTCCACCGTCGGCGACGTCTTGACCCGCCGATCCGCTCCGACTGTGAGGCCCATGCGCAACACTCGGCGTCACAGCGGTCATTACGGTGCATCAGGTCCACACTCGGTACCGATTCAGGGTCCGCTCGGCTTGGCACCGGCGGACGGGGGAAGGCGCGGAGTGCTGACCCAATTCAGCCTGCTCAAGCGAGGCACTGCGACCCGAAGAGCTTCTCGCCCACGAGCGGGCGAGCACCTACCGCCTGGCGCCCCCACTGGCGGCACAGGTACGTCCGCAGGGTCTCTTGTGGCCCATGGACTCCCGAGGAAGTCCCGATCGTCGGCGACCTCCTGGCCAAGGCTCGACAGGGGCGGGCGGGCCGAGATCCGAGCCAACCGATATCTGCTGCTCATCAGTGCCTTTCACCGGTTCAGGAGCCTTCTGGCCACAGTCCGACGGGTCTCGCGCAGGCCGCGGCCAACACCGTCTCCGAGGCATCGGACTTCGGGCGGCGCCACGAGTACCGCGCGGTCGCCCTCCGCACCCGCACGCGGGCCCGACTACAGGCGCTCGACAAGGCGGTGGAGGCGGTGTTCACCCCCCGGGTCGACGGGGCCGACTACACGACCCCGGCCCGCGCGACTGGTGGCACCCCTAGAGGAGAGCGGCGGTCAGGGTCTCCCGAGCGCGCTCGTACCGTTCCCGCAGGGCGGCGGACGTCTCGGGGTCGACCTGCGCCAGCGCGGCCTGCCCCTGCAGGTTGTGCCAGTTGTCGGCCAGTTTCACCAGCCGCCCGAGCGGGTGCGCGGCGGCCCGGGCGATCAGTGCCTCGTACGGTTCACCCTCGACCCGGGTGACGGACCGCACCGCCGAGACGACGGGCTCCGGGATGCCGGCGGCCCGCAGGTCGTCGTAGGTGGTCGCGGTGTCCTCCACGATGTCGTGAAGAACGCCTGCGGCGGAGGCGTACTCGCCGAAGGGGCGCAGCAGCTCGGCGATCGGGCGCAGGTGCGCCTCGAAGTAGCCGTCACCCAGCTTGTCGACCTGGCCGGCGTGCGCCCGCCGGGCCAGTTCCTCCGCACGTTCCCCCAGGCCGGACGTCATGGTCCCGATTGTGCCTGAATTCCTTGATCACGCAGATGTCCATGATCACGAGTGGCGGGGTCGGGCTCAAGGTGGCCCGAGCGGGCGCCGATGTGCCGGACGATGGCCGAGAACCGGGAGACCCGCGAGCGCGGGTTCAGTCTGATCGAGCTGCTGGTCGTGATGATCATCATCGCGGTCCTGGCCGCCATCGCCGTGCCCGTCTTCCTGAACCAGCGGCAGAAGGCGCGCGACACCGCCACCATCGCCGACATCGGACGGCTCGGGAAGGCGATGACCGGCTACTGGGTGGACGGGACGACGACCGCGCCCACCATCGCGGTCACGAACTCGCACTACTTCGTCGGCGGGGACGACGCGGGCACCGCGACCTCCGGCGTCTCGCTGCTCGACTACACGAACGCGGCGGCGACCAGCGTGACCGTCACCGGGGCCAGCGCCACGGCCTGGTGCATCCAGATGAAGAACACCACGGGCAGCTCGACGACCTACAAGTACTCGGCCCAGGCCGGGCTCGAGAAGGGGTCGTGCACCAGCGCGACGGCGCCGTGAAGACGTTCTAGGGTGCCGAAATGGCCCTCCTGCGTTGCGACTTCTTCTCCGAGGCCCTGTCGCTGAGCACCTCGATGACGGTCGTCCTCCCGCAGCAGACACAGCACCAGATCGGCATGACCGGCGCCGCGCCCGACGACGGGCAGGGTTTCCCCACCCTGTACCTGCTGCACGGTCTCAGCGACGATGCCACGATCTGGACGCGCCGGACGTCGATCGAGCGCTACGTCGCCCAGCTCGGCCTCGCGGTCGTGATGCCGCAGGTCGACCGCTCCTTCTACACCGACGAGAGGGTCGGCAACGCCTACTGGACCTTCGTCTCCGAGGAGCTGCCGCAGATCGCGCAGTCGTTCTTCAACCTGTCCCCGGCCCGCGAGGACACGTTCGTGGCCGGGCTGTCGATGGGCGGCTACGGGGCCTTCAAACTCGCGCTGCGCCGGCCGGAGCGGTTCGCGGCGGCGGCCAGCCTGTCCGGCGTCCTCGACATCGCGGGCCGCGAGACCCGCGGCGACTGGCCCACCGACTTCCGGGACCGGATCTTCGGCGGCAGCGCCGCCGGCACGGACGACGACCTCCTGCACCTGCTGGGCCGCAGCGACCCGTCGTCCCTGCCCCGGCTGTACCTGTGCTGCGGGACCGAGGACGAGCTGCTGGCCGACAACCACCGGTTCGTGGACGCCGCCGGCCGGCGCGGGGTGCCGCTCACGACGTCCTTCACACCGGGAGCGCACGAGTGGACCTACTGGGACCGCACGATCCAGGACGTCCTCGCCTGGTTGCCCCTGCGCCGCGAGGGACGCGAGTGACGTAGGGGAAAGCCGACAACTCGGGTTGCGAGCGCGCCCATCCAGGTGACGCTTGGATCATCGGCCGCACGGGCCGTCCCGCATCCGGAGGTCATCATGGTTGGTCTGATCATCACCCTGCTCATCGTGGGCCTCATCGCCGGCGCCGTCGCCCGGCTGCTTGTCCCGGGCAAGCAGGACCTCAGCATCGGCGCCACGATCGTCATCGGTGTCGTCGGCTCCTTCGTGGGTGGTTTCCTCGGCTACGTGCTGTTCGGTCACGACTTCGACGAGGGCGCCTTCCAGCCGTCGGGTCTGCTGGGCTCGATCATCGGCGCCGTCATCGTGCTGCTGCTGTGGCTGCGTCTCGGCAGCCGCGGCCGCGCCCACGTGTGAGCCACCGGTATATGAGCTGAGTCGCGCGATGCCCGGTCCTGAGGGGCCGGGCATTGCTGCGTTTGCGCATGATCGACGGCGAGAAGGGAGCTTGGGGTGGCCCTGGCCGGTTACCGCGCGGTACCCTAGTAACTAAGCGCTTGCTTAGCGAACCGGCCAGGAGGGTCCGAGGATGAGCCACTACAAGCCGAACCTGCGTGACATCGAGTTCAACCTGTTCGAGGTCTTCGACCGCGGCCAGGTGCTCGGTGCCGCGCCCTTCGCCGACGTCGACGTCGACACGGCCAAGGAGACGCTGCGCGAGCTGACCCGGCTGGCCACCGACGACCTGGCCGACTCGCTGGTCGAGTCCGACCGCACCCCGCCGGTCTTCGACCCCCAGACCTACAGCGCCACCGTCCCGGCAAGCTTCAAGAAGGCCTACCAGACCTGGATGGACTCGGGCTTCTGGGCGCTCGGCCTGCCCGAGGAACTGGACGGCACCCCGGCCCCGAACAGCCTCCTGTGGTCGATGCGCGAGCTCGTGCTCGGCTCCAACCCGGCCATCTACATGTACGGCTCCTGGCCCGGCTTCGCCCACATCCTTCACGAGAAGGGCACGCCGGAGCAGAAGAAGCTCGCCAAGATCATGATCGAGCGCCAGTGGGGCGCCACGATGGTGCTGACCGAGCCCGACGCGGGCTCGGACGTCGGCGCCGGCCGCGCCAAGGCCGCGCAGCTGGACGACGGCACCTGGCAGGTCACGGGCGTGAAGCGGTTCATCACGTCGGGCGAGCACGACATGAGCGAGAACATCATCCACTTCGTGCTGGCCCGCCCCGAGGGCGCGAAGCCGGGCACCAAGGGCCTGTCGCTGTTCATCATCCCGAAGTACCACTTCGACCTCGAGACCGGTGAGCTGGGCGAGCGCAACGGCGCCTTCGTCACCAACATCGAGGACAAGATGGGCCTGAAGGTCTCCACCACCTGCGAGATCCGGTTCAGCGAGATCGACGGCCTCCCCGCCACCGGCACCCTGCTGGGCGACGAGCACGACGGCATCGCGCAGATGTTCCTGGTCATCGAGAACGCCCGCATGCTCGTCGGCACCAAGGCGATGGCCACGCTGTCGACCGGCTACCTGAACGCGCTGGAGTACGCCAAGGAGCGCGTGCAGGGCGGCGACCTGGCGCAGATGGCCGACAAGGCCGCGCCGCGCGTCACCATCACCCACCACCCCGACGTGCGCCGCTCGCTGATGACCCAGAAGGTCTACGCCGAGGGCCTGCGCGCCCTGTGCACCTTCACGGCCACCCAGCAGGACGCCGTCGAGATCGCCCAGGCGCGCGGCGAGCACGACGACCTGGCCGAACGGATCAACGACTTCTTGCTGCCGCTGGTCAAGGGCTGCGGGTCGGAGCGTGCGTGGACCCTGCTGGGCACCGAGAGCCTGCAGACCATCGGCGGTTCCGGCTTCCTGAAGGACTACCCGATCGAGCTGTACATCCGGGACGCGAAGATCGACACCCTCTACGAGGGCACGACGGCGATCCAGGGCCAGGACTTCTTCTTCCGGAAGATCGTCCGGGACAAGGGTCAGGCGCTGGCCGCGCTCGGCCAGCAGATCGCCGAGTTCGCGAAGGCCGTTCCGGGCGACGGGTTCCTGGCCACCGAGCGCGAGCTGCTCGGCAAGGCGCTGGACGACGTGCAGGGCATCGTCGGGTACCTGGTCGGCCAGCTGATGGCCTCCGACACCCGGCAGGAGGGCACCGACGCCCGCAACATCTACAAGGTCGGCGCCAACACCACGCGCCTGCTGATGGCCACGGGTGACCTGGTGATCGGCTGGCTCCTGCTGCGCCAGGCCGATGTCGCGCACGCCGCGCTGGAGAAGGGCGGCCTCTCGGACGCCGACACCGCCTTCTACCAGGGCAAGATCGCCGGGGCGTCGTACTTCGCCACGCAGTTCCTGCCCAAGATCGCCGCCGAGCGGACGATCGCCGAGGCCACGGACAACTCCCTCATGGACGTGCCCGAGGCGGCCTTCTAGCCCTGGTTCGCTCGGGAGGAGGCGCTCCAAGCGCCGACGGACATGCAGAAACGCACCCTCTTCGGCGAGGTGGGCTTCGCGCCCACTGCACCGGGAGGGTGCGTTTCTGCATGATCACGAACTAGAGAGGTCAGTACTGCGGGGGGCCGCCGACGTTGCGGCGCTCGACCACCTCGGTGTGCGAGGTGTTGTTGCGCTGCGTCGCGAGCACGAGCGACAGCAGGATGGCCAGCACCCCGCCGCCCATGCAGATCCAGCCGATCATCTCCAGGTCGACACTGCCGATCGACTGGTCGTTGACCGCGAATGCGAGGATCGCGCCCACGACCAGCAGGAATATGCCGCCGCCGATGTACATGGCTTGCCCTTCCTAGAACAGGTGGACCCCTTCCGGCGGGCCCGGGGGTGCCAGTGTCGACCGCTCAGGTGCGGTCTGCACGTCGAGCGGATTCGTCCCGGCGGGCCAGGGCGGCCAAGTAGTCGTTGTAGGCGTTCAGCTCGGCGTCGCCGTCGCGGTCGGCGGCGCGGTCGGACCGTTTGGCCTCGCGCTCGTCGGTGCGCACCCACTGCAGCATCAGGACCAGGGCCAGGAGCAGCGTCGGGGCCTCCCCGATGCCCCAGGCCAGGCCGCCGCCGAACCGCTGGTCGGCGAGCAGCGTCTGGCCCCACGGTCGGCCCACGGCGCCGAAGTAGTCGGCCTCCAGCACGGCGTCCCCCTGCAGCAGCGCGACGCCGAAGAAGGCGTGGAAGGCCATCGTCGCGAACAGCAGGACCAGCCGGATGACGTGGCTCGGGCGGGGCGGGCCGGGGTCGATGCCGATCAACATCCAGGCGAACAGGTAGCCGGCCAGCAGGAAGTGCACGTGCATCAGCTCGTGCCCCACGTGCGTGGTCAACGCCAGCCCGAACAGGGGCGTGTAGTAGAACGCGATCAGGCTGCCCGCGAAGATCGTCACCGCCACCGGCGGGAAGGCCAGCACCCGCAGGAACGGGGAGTGCAGGACGGCGAGCAGCCACTCCCGCGCCCCGCGCGTGCCGTCGGCCCGGGCCGGCAGCACCCGCAACGCCAGGGTCGCCGGGGCCCCCAGCACGAGCAGCGGCGGGACGATCATCGTCAGCACCATGTGCCCGACCATGTGGGCGCTGAACGTGACCCGCCCGTACACCGCGAGCCCGCCGCTCGTCGTCCAGGCCAGCAGCGCCAGCCCCAGCAGGAACGGGACGGTCCGCAGCCACGACCAGGAGTCGCCGCGCCGGCGCAGCGCGCGGACCCCGGTCAGGTAGCCGACCGCGCCGAGCCCGGTCGCCAGCAGCCAGAGCAGGTCGGGCTGCCAGCCGAACAGGATGCGCGACAGGTCGGGCGCCGGGGGCAACGGGTAACCGCTGACGGTGAGGGCCTCCGTCGTCCGCCCGCCCTCCGGCCGGGCGCTCTGCGCGAGCGCCACCCCGAGGCCGACCGCCGTGGCCATCAGCACGATCTCGACCACGGCCAGGCGCAGGAAGCTGCGCGGCAGGCCGGCGTCGAGGCGGCCGAGGGTCACCTGGCGGTGCATCCAGCCGAACCAGCCCAGCACCAGCAGGAGCACGGTCTTGGCCAGCAGCAGGACCCCGTACCGGGAGCCGAGGCCGCTCCACGAGGGCACCTGCAGGTAGGCGCTCACGACACCGGAGAAGGCGACCGCGGCGAACGACCAGCCGGCCAGCGTCGAGTACCGGCGGGCCGCCGCGGGCAGCCCGGAACGCACCAGCGGGGCCAGCGCGACGAGGGCGAGCAGTCCACCCAGCCAGACGGTCACGCCGAACAGGTGCAGCCCGATCGCGGTGACCGCGGTGTCGTGGTCGCCGGTCCCGGCGGCGTGCCCGGACAGCGACTCCGGCACCAGCGCGGCGAACGAGGCCAGCGTCAGGAGCCCGGTGGTGCGCAGGGTCACGGCGCCCGCCGCGACGAGCCCGATCAGCCCGGCGACGATCGTGGTGAAGGCCAGCCCCTGACCGGCCGGCACCTCGCGCGCGTAGTCGGCCAGCTGCGCGAGCACGCTCCGCCCGGTCGCCGACGCCCCCAGCGGGGCGCCGAGCGCGTCGGCGTAGGTGAGGACCAGGAGCGCGAGACTGCCTGCCGCCCAGACGGTTGCGCCGACCGCGACCAGCGTGAGCGCGGGCCGGGAGGCCCGCGGCGGCCCCGCCGTCGCCCCGGGCCGGACGACGGGCAGCGCCAGCGCGGCCAGCACCAGCGTGCCCACGGTCACCGCGGCGGCGAGGTTGGTCACGCCGCGGACGACGACCAGCCCCCAGCGCACGACGGGGCCCGGGTCGTTGATCAGGAACGGTTGCGTCGCACCGGAGAACGCGGCGGCGAGCGCCGCGACCGCCACCGCGATCAGCAGCGTGGCCAGCACCAGCCCCGAGGCGACGACTGCCCCGGGAACGGGCCCGGCGCCGTCCGGGAGCCCCTCCGGTTCGGTGGGCCGCGCGGCGGGCCCCTCGTCCAGCGTGGTCACAGCCGACGATCCGCCAGGACCGGGAAGTCCGCGCGCCAGCGCCGGGTGACGTCGAGGTCGACGTCGACCACCAGGACCTCCTCGCCGTCACCGGCCTCCGCGAGCACCACCCCCGTGCCGTCGACGACCTGGCTGTGGCCGCCCATCGCGACGCCCGCGTGGGTGCCGGCGGTGTTGCACTGCACCACCGTGCACTGGTTCTCGACGGCGCGGGCCCGGCCGAGCAGCGTCCAGTGCGCGACCCGGCGCGCAGGCCACGCCGCGGGCACGACGAACACCTCCGCCCCGGCGTCCAGCAGGCGGCGGAACTGCTCCGGGAACCGGATGTCGTAGCAGGTGGCCAGGCCGATGCGGACGCGCCCGTCGGGCAGGTCCAGGTCGGCGGTGACTAGCTGCTCACCGGCCTCCATCAGCTGCGGCTCGCCGGAGGCGAACCCGAACCGGTGCACCTTCCGGTACGTGGCGAGGGTGTCACCCTCGGGCCCGATCAGCACCGACGTGTTCCACAGGCCGCGCCCCTGCGGACCACGGGCCTCGGGTGGGGCGTCCGGGCCGGCGGTCTCGACGATCGACCCGGCGTGCACGTAGGCACCGATCGCCTTGGCGGCCTCGGCGACCGCCGCGACGGTGGGCCCGTCGACCGACTCGGCGTGCGCCGTCCACAGGTCGTAGTTCATCCCCGTGGGGGCCCAGAGCTCGGGCAGGACGACGAGGTCGGCGTCGCGCTGTCCGCTCACCAGCGCCGCGGCCCGCTCGACGCGGGCGGCCACCGGCTCGTCGTCGTCGTAGGCCAGCTGCAACACGTGCACGCGCATGGGTCGAGCGTACGACCCCGTGCGGGCGGTTTCGTCCGCCGCCCCCGCCCCGCGCGTGACCACCCTCACGGCCTAGTTGTGTGCCGGAAGCAACTAGTTGCTGCTAGCATCTATTCTCGTGTCCACCGGATCCCTGCCGACAACTGAACAGGCGTCGGTGGAGTCCGAGCTGCACCATGAGCTGTACCGCAGCACCCGGGTCGCCCAGGTGGCCTTCAGCCAGCTGAGCGGCCTGCTCCCGCCCGGCCTCGACCCCGCCGCCGCCCACCTGCTCGCATGGCTGGTCAAGAAGGGGCCCGCCCGACAGGGCGAGCTGGCGCAGAGCACGATGCTGGACCCCTCGACGATCTCCCGCCGGGTCGGCCAGCTCGTCCGGCACGGCCTGGTGGAACGGGCCGCCGACCCGCTCGACGGCCGGGCCGTACGCCTGGTCGCCACCGCCGCCGGGCGCGAACTGCTGCTGCGGATGCGGGACGCCCGGGACGCGATCACCCGGGACCTGCTGGCCGACTGGCCCGAGGGGGAGGTCGAGAGGCTCACCGGCCTGCTGCGCCGCTACAACGACGCGGTCGACGGCTTCCGCCGCCAACCACCGAGCACCACGAACGACTGAGGAGTCCCATGACCACGACCGATCCCGACGCCGCTGCGGGTCAGGTCATCCCCAGCACCCCGACGCAGTCCGAACCCGGAGCCGCCGGGGTGTTCACCCACCGGCAGATCCTCGTCATCCTCAGCGGGCTGATGAGCGGCATGCTGCTGGCCGCGCTGGACATGACCATCGTGTCGACGTCGATCCGGACGATCGCCGACGACCTGAACGGGCTGAGCCTGCAGGCCTGGGCGACCACCGCGTACCTGATCACCTCGACGATCGCGACGCCGTTGTACGGCAAGCTGTCCGACCTCTACGGGCGCCGGCCGTTCTTCATCACCGCGATCTCCGTGTTCGTAGCCGGCTCGCTGCTGTCCGGGTTCGCGACGTCGATGTACCAGCTGGCCGCCTTCCGCGCCGTGCAGGGCATCGGGGCCGGCGGGCTCTTCTCCCTGGCCCTGGCCATCATCGGCGACATCGTGCCGCCGCGGGAGCGGGCCCGGTACCAGGGCTACATGCTCGCGGTGTTCGGCTCGGCCAGCGTGCTCGGGCCGCTGGTCGGCGGGTTCTTCGCCGGTCAGAGCAGCCTGCTGGGGATCACCGGCTGGCGTTGGGTCTTCCTGATCAACGTGCCGATCGGCGCGCTCGCGCTCGTCCTCGTAGCCCGCGTGCTGCACCTGCCGCACACCCGCCGCGACCACGCCATCGACTGGCCGGGCGCGGTGGCGCTGTCGATCTGCCTGGTGCCGCTGCTGCTCGTCGCCGAGCAGGGCCGCACGTGGGGCTGGCTCAGCGGCGGGGCGATCGCCTGCTACGCCGTGGGCGCCGTCGGGTTCGTCCTGTTCCTGCTGTCGGAGCGGCACTACGGCGACGACGCGCTACTGCCCCTGCGCCTGTTCACCGGACGCACCTTCGCGATCGGCTCGCTGATGAACCTGTTCATCGGCATGGGCATGTTCGGCGGGATGGCGGCGCTGCCGCTGTACCTGCAGATCGTGCGCGGGCACACGCCGACCGAGTCGGGCCTGCTGATGCTGCCGCTGACCGCCGGGGTGATGAGCGGTTCGGTGCTGTCGGGCCAGTTCATCGCCCGGACCGGCCGCTACAAGATCTTCCCGGTGATGGGTTGCATGCTGCTGGTCACGGGCATGCTGCTGTTCTCCCTGGTGCACCTCGACACCTCGATCTGGGCGGTCGCCGGGATCTCGGTCGTCTTCGGCCTCGGGTTGGGCTTCAACATGCAGACCCTCGTGCTGGCCATCCAGAACGCGGTCCCGCCGCAGGACATGGGCGTGGCCACGGGGTCGGCGACGTTCTTCCGGCAGATGGGCGGCACGCTGGGCACCGCGGTGTTCCTGTCCGTGCTGTTCAGCACGGTGGGCGGCAACATCAAGGACGCCATCGGCTCGACCGTGAAGGCGAACCCGTCACTGGCGCCCGACTTCGCCAAGCTGCAGGGCGCCTCGCTGGACGACTCGTCGTTCATCAACAAGCTGTCCGACCAGCTGGCGGCCCCGTTCAAGAAGGGCTTCACCGACTCGATCGACCTGGTCTTCACGCTGGGCGCGGCCGTGCTGGTGGTCGCCCTGATCACGGTCTTCTTCCTGCCGGAGGAGCCGCTGCGGACCAAGTCGGGCCTGGCCGCCCGCGAGGACGCGGCCCGGGAGAACGAGGCAGCCGCGCAGCGCGGTGCCACTTCGTGATCATGGAAACTTCTAGTCGCCCCAGGCGGGCGGCAGGGAGCCCGCCCTCTCACCACGCACTAGAAGTTTCCATGATCACGAACTAGAGGTGGCGGTCCCGGGCGTTGGCGCCGAGGGCGATCAGACGGTCGTTGGCCTCGGGCTCGGCGATCGTGACGCGCACGCCGTCGCCCGGGAACGCCCGCACGACGAGCCCGGCCGCCTCGCACTCGACCGCGAACGCCTCGGTCGCCGCGCCGAGCGGGAACCAGACGAAGTTGGCCTCGGTGTCCGGGACCGGCCAGCCCTGGCCCCACAGCGCCGACAGCACCCGCTCCCGCTCGGCCACCAGCGCCGAGACCCGTTCCAGCAGCGCCGGTTCCGCGGCCAGCGACGCGACGGCGGCGGCCTGGGCCACGCCCGAGACGCCGAACGGCAGGGCCGTCTTGCGCAACGCCTCGGCGATCCGCGGGCGGGTCACCGCGTAACCGACCCGCAGCCCGGCCAGCCCGTAGGCCTTCGAGAACGTCCGCAGCACGACGACGTTCGACCGGTCGCGGTACCGCTTGGCCGGGTCGGCCGCGGGATCCATCGCCCCGCCGAACTCGCGGTACGCCTCGTCGATCAGCACCAGCACGTCACGGGGCACCGCGTCGAGGAAGTCGTCGAGCTCGGCCAGGCCCACGCTCGGCCCGGTCGGGTTGTTCGGCGTGCAGACGATGACCAGCCGCGTCCGCTCGGTGATCGCCTTCAGCATGGCGTCGAGGTCGTGCCGGTGATCGGCGGTGAGCGGCACCTGTACCGAGACCGCGCCGGCCAGCTGGACCATGATCGGGTAGGCCTCGAACGACCGCCAGGCGTAGACCACCTCGTCGCCCTCGCCGGCCACCGACGCCAGGATCTGCTGGAAGACGCCCACACTGCCCGGGCCGACGGACAGCTCGTCGGTCTCCACGCCCAGGCGCTCGGCCAGCGCCGCGACCAGCCGGGTGGCGTTCGGGTCGGGGTAGCGGTTCAGCTCGGTCGCGGCCTGCGCGACGGCCTCCAGCACCCCGGGCAGCGGCGGGTACGGGTTCTCGTTCGACGACACCTTGTAGGCGGGTGAGCCGTCCTCGCGCGGGGCGGCGGGCCGCCCGGCCCGGTAGGCGGGGACGCCGGACAGCGCCTCCCGCAGCTTCGGCACCTCACCGGTGCGGCCGTCGTCCGACCCGGACTGCCCGTCTGATCGACCCTGAACGCGTGTCACCCCCGCACCCTAGAAGGTCGGGTGCAGGGGTGACACGGGGGTTACTGCGGTGAGGGCGGTCGGGCCGCGCTCAGTTCTGCGTGGCGCCGATCGCGTTCATCATCAGCGGCCACGACTTCTTCAGCTCGACGTTCCACTCGGCCCAGGCGTGCTCGCCCAGCGGGTAGAAGTCGGTCGTCACCGGGACGCGGTTCAGCCGCAACTGCAGCACGAAGTCCTGGTTGACGAGGTACGTGGCGGCCTCGATCGTCTGGTCCGGGGTCCAGCCGAGCGTGCTGACGTTGGACGGGAAGCCGGTCATACCGCTCGAGACGAACAGCCCGGTGCCCTTCAGGTACTTGGCCATGTAGGACGGGTCGTGCGTCTGCCAGTTCTTGGCGTTGACGAGCGGGACGCCGAAGCGAGCGCTCGGGTCCTTGTCGCCGGCCTCGTAGTAGACGGCCCACTGGACGGCGGGCAGCCGGATCGAGGTCAGACCGCTGTAGGAGGCGGCGTACTTGAACATGCCCGGGTTGCGGGCCGCGTAGATCATCGAGCCGTAGCCACCGGCCGACAGGCCGGCCACCGCGCGCTGGCCGTTGCCGTGGAAGGCCTTCTCCACGATCTGGCGGACCTCCTGCGTGTGGAAGGTCTCCCACTGCGGCGGGCCGCCCTTGCCGCCGTTGAAGTAGTTCGTGTACGTGCCCTTCGGACCCGCCTCGGGGCAGATCACGATGACGTTCCACGGCTTGGCCACCGAGCGCAGGTCGGTCGCACCGGCCCACGTCAGGTAGGTGTCGCCGCCGCCGCCCGGCAGCATCATGATGGTCGGCCACTTCTTCGTCGTGTCCGGCGTCCAGCCCTGGGGCAGGAGCAGCGCGACGGGCAGCGTCTGCCCCACGGCCGGCGACGCGATGTTCATGATCAGGTAGTTCTCGGCCTGATTCCACTCCGTCGACACGACGGTCGCCCCGTCGTCCGCCTTGACCCCGACCAGCGGGCCGGCGGGCGTCGGGTCCGCGTGCGCGGGACCGGCGAGCACCGTCGTCCCGAGCAGAGCGACCGACGAGACCAGCCCGGCCACGATCAGCTTGAGCCGACCGTTCCTCATGAGCTTTCACCCGTTCCTGTCTGCGACGCGGGCACCTGCATCAGGGCAGGCGCGAAGTCTTTCCGTCAGGGTGACGCCGCGATCCGGGTCCGATGATGGCGGGCTCAGGCGTTTTGCGCAGCCCGAATGGTGAAGCCTGTGTGAAGTGTGATGCAAAATTCAGTTCGCGTCGGGCGTGGCCCCGATGGCCTGCATCATGACCGGCCACGAGCGGTGCAGCTCCCTCTGCCAGGAGACCCAGTCGTGCTCCCCGAGCGGGTAGAAGTCGGTGGTCACCGGGATGCCCAGGGCCCTCAGCTTCAGCACCAGCGCCGAGGTGTTGGCCGCGGACGCCGGCTCGACCGCCTGGATCGGCGTCCAGCCGACCGTGTCGGCCGGCGACGGCAGGCCCGTGTAGCCGCTGGACAGGAACACGCCGGTGCCCCGCAGGTTGGCGGCCAGGTACAGCGGGTCGTGCTGCTCCCAGTTCCGCTCGTCCCGGAACGGGACGCCGAAGCGGGCGCTCGGGTCGGCGTCACCCGAGGAGAAGTAGACGAACCAGCGGACCAGCGGCATCCGGATCGCGACCAGACCGCTGTAGGAGGCCATGTACCGGAACATCCCGGGATTGCGGGTCGCGTAGGCCGCGGCGCCGTAGCCGCCGGACGACAGCCCGGCGACCGCGCGGGTCGTGTTGGCCCGGTAGGCGCGCTCGACCAGCTGAAGGACCTCCTGGGTATGGAAGGTCTCCCACGCCGGCTTACCGAACGCCCCCTTGTTGTAGTAGTCCGTGTACAGGCCGTGCGGGCCCGCCTCGGGGAATACGGTGATGACCTGCCAGGCCGTGGCCAGGGTGTCGATGTCCGTCTTCCGGCTCCACGTGTCGTACGTGTCGCCGCCGCCGCCCTGCAACATCATCATCACCGGCCAGGTGCGGGCGGCCGCGAACGACCACCCGCGGGGCAGGATCAGCTTCACGGGCAACGTCTCCCCCATCGCGGGCGACCTCACCTGGACGACGACCTGCCGGCCGTCCGCACTCCAGCTCTCGCCGACGATCTCGGCCCCGTCGTCCGCCCGCGTGCCCACCCCGGTGGCCGCCTGCGCGGAGGCGGCCGCGACCGTCGTCCCCGCCACCAGGGCGACCAGGACCGAGAACCGGGCCACCGGCCGTCCGAGCCGACCGATCCTCTTCATGTCAGCATCCCTCCCGCTGAGGAGGACCCCCCGGCCCGGGCGGAAGGTTGCCCAGGGCGCCTCAGGGGTTGGGGCCGGCGCCGATCGCCTGCATCATCAGCGGCCACGACCGGTGCAGTTCCCGCTGCCACGAGGGCCACTGGTGCTCACCGCGCGGGTAGTAGTGCACGGTGACCGGGATGTTCAGCGCGTTGAGCTTCTTCTCCAACGCGATCGACAGCGTGGCCGCGATCGGTTCGGCGAACTGCTGGGGGCTCCACGCGACCGTGTCGTCCTCGGCCGGGATGCCCGTGTAGCCGCTGGACAGGTAGATGCCGGTGCCGCGCAGGTTCCCGGCCATGTACAGCGGGTCGTGCAGCTCCCAGTTGCGCTCGTTCACGAACGGGACGCCGAAGCGCCTGCTCGGGTCCGCGTCGCGGGAGGCGAAGAAGGCGGCCCAGCGGATGATCGGCAGCCGGATCGTCACGAGCCCGCTGTAGGAGGAGGCGTACTTGAACATGCCCGGGTTGCGGGCCGCGTAGATCATCGAGCCGTACCCGCCCGAGGACAGGCCGGCCACCGCGCGGTTGGTGTTGGCCCGGTACGTCTTCTGCAGGATCTGCAGGACCTCCTGGGTGTGGAAGTCCTCCCAGGCCGGCTTCCCGAACCTCCCGCCGTTGAAGTAGTTCGTGTAGGTGGCGTTGTCGCCCGCCTCGGGGAAGACCGTGATGACCTGCCACTTCTTGGCCAGCGCGTCGACGTCGGTCTTGGCGCCCCACGTCGTGTAGTCGTCGTGGCCCCCGCCCTGCAACATCATCATGACGGGCCAGCGCCGACTCGACTCGAACGACCAGCCGACCGGCATGATCAGCTTGACCGGCAGCGTCCGGCCGACCGCGGGCGACCTGATCTCGATCGTCAGCTCACGCAGGTCCCAGCTCCAGCGCTCGCTGACCACCTCGGCGCCGTCGGCGGCCCGGGTGCCCACCCCGGTGGCGGCCTGCGCGGGCCCCGCGACGACCGCCGTCCCGGCCAGCAGCGCGAGCAGCGCGACCAACACCCCCGCGACCGCCCCCCGACCCAGCTTCATCCCTGGTTGTCCCCTTCTCGCGACGCCTGCACCCCGGGTGCGCATGCTGCTCAGGCGGAGGTGCTGCTCACAAGAGCACCCTCCCGGGGTACCGGCGGGCACGGAACCACGTCCACCCCACCGGGGCCACGTCACTGCGGGACGATCCTCGCCCGACGGGAGCAAAGGTGCAGTCCGAAACGGTGAAACTCCTGGGGCCTGCGCCCGGAATGTCCCACCTCGGCGTGGCAGGATGCCCCCGTGCAGATCCTGATCAAGATCGTGGTCAACGCCGTGGCCATCTGGGTGGCCGCGCAACTGCTGGACGGCGTGCAGCTGGCCGAGAGCGGCTCCACCAGCGACAAGGTCGTCACCGTGCTCGTCGTGGGCGCGATCTTCGGCCTCGTGAACGCGGTGATCAAGCCGATCGTGCAGATCTTCTCGTTCCCCTTCTACATCCTCACGCTCGGCCTGTTCGCCCTCGTCGTGAACGCGCTGATGCTCGAGCTGGTGGCCTGGCTGGCGGACAGGTTCGACCTGGCCTTCTCGATCGACGACTTCTTCTGGTCGGCGATCCTCGCGGCGATCATCGTGTCGCTGGTGAGCATGGCGTTGAACCTGGTGCTCTCGGACGACTAGGGCGTGACTCCCGACCCGCCGCCGTAGCGAGCAGGCGGCCGGCGGAGTGCCCGCCGGGCGTCGCGCAGTAGGCGGGGGGTCGGGAGTCACGCCCTCAGGTTCACCCGGGCGGGTTGTTCTCCCGCTCTGCGCCGGGTTGGGTGGACACGCCCGACTCGGCGGTCGTACGCGTCCGTGCCACGATCGTGACCTCCGGTGCGACTCGGCGCCGGGCGTCCGGGCACGAGCGAGGTAGGGGTTGGACGACGACCAGCAGGGTGCGTGGTGGACCAAGCCACCCAGCCCACCCACGCCGACCCGTCCGCTGAGACCACCCACCGCCCGGGCGACGGGCGGGTCCGCGGGCGGCACGTCGTCGTCCCCGGCCGCCCCCCAGGGACCGGCCGACGGCGACCTGGACGACGGGGTCGTCGACCGCTTCGCCGACCGACGCGAGGAGCCGATCGGGCGGGCCGGGCCGCCCGAGGACCCGATCGAGATCTACGACCGGGCACCGCACCGGCCGCACCCGGGACCGGTGTCGGGCCTGAGCACGCACCCCGACCCGCCGACGCGGCCGATGGAGTACCTGACCGTCCGCCTCGACCCGGACTCGCCCGCGAACGGGTTGAGGCCGATCAGCGGCGACACGATGGAGGTGCCGGCGGCGGCGATGCCGCGACTGCGCCAGGGACCGCCTTCCGAACCGCGACCGGCGCCCACCGTGCAGCGCGGGCCGGTGATCCTGCTGGCCGCCGGCGTGCTGCTGGTCATCGTGACCGTCGCCGTGATCGCCAGCCGAGTGGCCACCGGGGCCGGGCCGCGGACCACGCTCGGCCCCGCCACGTCGGCGACCCCGGCGCCGGCCGTGTTCAGCGGGACGCCGCCGCGCAACCTCGAACAGGTCAACCGGGCCAAGGCGACGCAACTGCTGGCCCGGGCGCACCGGTCGGCGGGCGGCACCATCAAGCGGGCCTTCACCTGGACCGACGGCAACGGGATGAACCTGCTGGTCACCGCCTCCAACCGGACCAGCGCCGGGACCAGCCTGCGGGTCACCCAGCTCGCCCGGCTGGACGGCAAGCCGCAGGTGCTGCGCGTGATGATCGAGCCGGACCTGCCGGAGTGCTCGGGCGACGACCCGAAGGCCGGGTTCACGGCCGGGTCGATGTTCGTGCGCGACCTGGACGGCGACGGCGTGGCCGAGGCGACGGTGGGCTGGTCGTCGCGGTGCGGGTCGGGCCCGAGCGTGGCCAAGCTGGCGCTGCTGTCGGACGGGCAGAAGTACATCATCCGCGGCGAGGGCGACGTCGGGAACGCCGGCTCGGGTTCCGGGGTGCCCGACCCGGTGGCCGCCCGCTGGCCGGCGAAGTTCCTCGGCCCGCTGACCACGCTGTACCGCTCGCTCTACTTCTGAGGCGGCCCGGCTTCCGGGGGCTCGCCATGGCGGCCCGTTCCGGGGTGGGTGTACCGCGCGGCGGACCCACCAGGGACCATGGCGCGATGAGCGTGGTGGACAAGGACTCCGTCGGGCGGGGTGAGCGGCAGTTCCACATCGGCGTCGCGCCCGGTGAGGTCGGCAGCGTCGTGCTGATGCCCGGAGACCCGTTCCGGGTACCGATCGTGGCCGAGTTCCTGACCGACGTCCGCGAGGTCGCGCACCGGCGCGAGCACCGGACGATGACCGGGTACTACCAGGGCAAGCTGATCACGGCCACGTCCACGGGGATGGGCTGCCCGTCGACGGCGATCGCCGTGGAGGAACTGGCCCGGGTGGGCGTGACGTCGTTCATCCGGGTCGGCAGTTCCGCGGGCCTGCAGCCCGGGATCGAGCCCGGGGACCTGCTGGTCAGCGAGGGGACGCTGCGCAACGACGGGACGACGGCCGCCTACGCGCACCCGGGGTTCCCCGCCGTGCCCGACCTGGAGATCGCGCTGTCGCTGCGCCGGCAGGCCGCGCGCCTCGCGGAGGGGGCCGGACTCGGCTGGCACAGCGGCATCAACGCCAGCGACGACGCCTTCTACGCCGAGACCCCCGAGTGGATCGCGGAACTCAACCGGCTCGGGGTCCTCAACGTCGAGATGGAGAGCTCGGCGATGTACGTCGTGGCGCGGCTGCGCGGCCTGCGCGCGGGGATGATCTGTGCAGCCTCCAGCAACCTGGTGACGGGCGCCTCGGTGTACGACGAGGGGACGTCGCGGTTGCCCGACGGGTGGCGCTGCTCGATCGAGGCGGCCCTGGCGACGTGCGTGGAGCTGGACCTGTGAGCGTCCCGGTGAACCTGCACACCCACCTCGAAGGTCGGGTGCGACCCTCGACCGCGGCCGAACTGGCCTCCGCCGCAGGCGTTCCGGAGCCGACGGACGGGTGGGAGGCCGCGCTGTCGCTGGACGGCCCGGCCGACCTGACCACCTACCTGGACAAGGTCGCCGCCTCGTACCCGTTCTTCGGCACGCCCGAGCTGCTGGCCCGGATCGCCTGCGAGGCGGTCGAGGACGCGGCCGCCGACGGGTGTGCCTACCTGGAGCTGCGGTTCGGCCCGGCCACCCACGTGCGGGACGGCTGGTCCGTGGACGACGTGGTGCGGGCCGCGTGCGAGGGCGTGCGGCTCGGGGTGGCCCGGTCGGGGATGCCGGCCGGGATCGTCGTCGCGGCGCTGCGGAAGCGGTCGGCGGAGTCGAACCTCGCCGTGGCGCGGGCCGCGGCCCGGTTCGCGGGGGACGGTGTGGTCGGCTTCGACCTGGCCGGGGACGAGTCGGTGGTCCCCCAGATCGCCCCGTTCGTCGACTGTTACGCGGTGGCCCGAGCCGCCGGACTGGGCCTGACCTGTCACGCGGCCGAGGCGGCCCCGGGGTTCCGGGCCCGGGAGGCGGTCGAGCTGCTCGGCGTGACCCGGATCGGTCACGGCGCCCACCTGGCCGCCGACCCGGAACTGCTGCGCTGGGCGGCCGGTTCCGGGGTGACGGTCGAGGTCTGCCCGACGTCGAACTGGTTCACCGGTGCGATCGGGTCGGTGCGGGCGCACCCGGCGCCGGTGTTCGCCGCCGCCGGGGTCGGCCTCGTGCTGGGCGACGACAATCCCGTGCAGACCCGGTCCCCGCTGTCGGCCGAGCGTGAGGTGCTCACCACCGCACTGGGTTTCGCCCCGGACGACCTGGCCGCGCTGGACGCCCGAAGCGTCGAGGTCGGCTTCATGCCTGACTCGACCCGGGCCGCCCTCCGGGCCCGTGCTGCCGAGATGCACAGTAACGAGGGCCCGGAACCCTCGTGAGATGTGCATTCCGACAGCATGAGCATCAGGGGCGGGTGACGGTCGCGTTGAACGCCTCGACCTCGTCGCCCGGGCGGGCCAAGAAGGCCGCGGCCCCGGCCCGCCAGTGCGCGAGCGACGGGTCGGTCGAGGCGTCGAGCGCGGTCGCGGTGCTCCCGTAGACCGCCTGGTGGTGCGCGATCAAGGGGCGCCGGCCGTGGGCGGCCTCGACGAACGGGTCGGCGCTCAGGTCGCGCTCGACCGTGATCCAGTTCGGCCGGTCGGGGTTGTCGGCGCCGTCGAGCCGCGGCGTCGGGTCCTGCTGGTGCTCGAGGGCGAGGACCTGGACGTCGTCGGGCACGTCGAACTGCGCCACCGGCGCCCCCGACACCACGACATGGGTCACATGGAACTCCTTGCGCAGCAATGGATCCGCAGCTAATGACGCCGCGGTGATACCACCCAGCGAGTGCCCGACCAGCATCACCGGCTCCCCCGGCCGGACCCCGGCCCGGCGCATCGTGAGCAGCACGCCCTCGGCCGCGTCGGTGCGCCGCCCGGCCATGGCCCGGACGTCGGAGCTCAGGTCGAACGGGTTCGTACCCGCCTTCGGGCTCCACTGCGAGGTGCCCGGCACGCTGACCACCCAGGACACCTTCCCGTCGGGCGCGACGATGCGCTCGGCGTGCACCCGGGGTGCGGCCTCGTCGGTGGACGGCGAGCGCCGCAGCAGGTCGGCCACTCCGGCGGGGGCGGTGGCCGGGTTGAGCGCGGGCCGGACGACGACGCTCGGTGGCCCGGCCGGCTCACTCAGGTACGGGCCACGACCGGTCAGGCGGGTCAGCCCGGCGCCACCGAGCGCGAGCAGCGCCGCAAGCTCGGCCGACCCACCGGGCGGGTGCCCCGGCAGCCAGAGCCCGGGTGGCCCCGACCCGGCCGGGCTCAGCACCCCGGGCGCGGCGCCGACCACGGTCTCGACGAGCGCGTCGTTCGCTGTGAACCGCCACAGCAGGTCCGCGCCCACCTCACCGACCGGCGCGGGAACACCTTGCGGACCGGTCGCTTTCACGGCCAGCGCCCCGCCGGCCAGCAGCACCGGGGTCAGCGGGGACACCACGAGCCCGACGCCGGCGGCCAGGACCGCCAGCCCGGCCACCCGGCCCAGCTCGAGCCGGACCGCCCGCACCGACGCATCGGCCGCCGCGTCCGCCGCCCGGTAGGCCGCCACCGCCCCGGCCACCCCACCGGCCAGCAGCTCGGCCCGGGCCGTGACCGCGGCCAACCCGTGCGGGCCCAGGGTCGCGGCGGCCAGCGACCCGGCGGCGGGACCGAACGTCCCCGGGGACACGAGGGCCCCGGCCACCCAGTCGACGTCCGCGGCGGCCAGCGCCAGCCGCGCGCCGCCCAGGGCGAGCCGCTCGGCGGTGCGGTGCAACAGCCCGGCGGCCCGGTCGAGGTCGTCGAGCCGGGCGGTGGTGCCGCCGACCCCGCCGTGCACGGTCAGCTCCGGCGCGCGCGTCACGAGAACCGGCCCAGGAGGCCGCCGTCGGCCACCGCCCGCGCATGCCGGGCCACCGCGCCGGCCGCCTCGTCGAGGGCGCTCGCGACCGCCAGCACCCGCGTCACCTCAGCGGCTAACTCGGCCCGAAAGGCCTCGGCGGCCAACGACTCCCAGTCGACGGCGGCCGCGGCGCGCAGCTCGTCGGCCGCCGAGCGCACCTCCCCCGCGACCGCCCGGACCGCCCCTTCCAGCCGCCACGCACCCGAGCTCAGCCCGTCCACCCCAACCACCTCCGTCACCCGCGGTCCCGCCACGATGACAGCGCCGGCCGACCCCGACGGGCGACCGGCGCCTCGGCTGTGGACAACTCGGACGTCTTGCCGGGTGTGGGTCGCGCGGTGAGGCCGTGATGGCGGACGATGGGTCAATGCCGACCGCGTACCGGATCTGCTTCGTCTGCTCCGGGAACATCTGCCGCTCCCCCTCGGCCGAGGTGGTCTTCCGCAGCCTGGTCGAGCAGGCCGGGCTCGGCGACGTCGTCGAGGTCGACTCGGCCGGCACCGGAGAGTGGCACGTGGGCGAGCGGGCCGACGTCCGGGCCCTGCGGGCGTTGAGCGCCGCCGGCTACGACGGTTCGGCCCACCGGGCCCGCGTCTTCGACCCGGCCTGGTTCGCCGGGCGCGAGCTGGTGATCGCGCTCGACCGTGGCCACGCGCGCACGCTGCGGGCCTGGGCGCCGGACGACCCGAGCCGGGCCCGGGTACGCCTGCTGCGCTCGTACGACCCGGGCCTGGCGGTCGACGAGGACAGCCCGCTCATCGACGTGGCCGACCCCTACTACGAGGACGACCGCGCGTTCACGACGATGCTCGAAGAGATCGAGGCGGCCGGCGCGGGGCTGCTCGCGTCGGTGCAGGCCCGGCTGGAGCGCAGCCGCAGCTCGTGAGCCCGTTCCGCAAGCACGACCAGCACGCACCGGCCGGGTTCTACGCCACCGAGGCGGCCGGACTGCGCTGGCTGGGCGCCGCCGCCGGCGGCGTCCCCGTGGCCGAGGTGCTCGCCGTCGACGACGTCTCGATCGAGCTGACCCGCTACCCGACCACATCCGTGACCGCTTCCGCCGCAAGGGAGTTCGGCGAGCGCCTGGCCCGCACCCATCGCGCCGGGGCGCCTCATCACGGCGCCGCCGCCCCGGGAGCCGACCCGGCCGGCGGCTTCATCGGCCCGCTGCCGATGCCGCACCTGATCGATCCCGACCCGGCCGGCTGGGGCGGCTTCTACGCCCGCTGCCGGGTACGCCCGTTCGCCGAGGCGGCCACCGCGAACGGCGCGCTGAGCGCGGCGGGGGCGGACGTCGTCCACCAGGTCTGGGAGCGTCTGGAGGCCGCGGAGGCCGACCTCACCGGACCGCCCGGGCCAGCCGCGCGGCTGCACGGCGACCTGTGGAGCGGCAACGTGCTCTGGACCGCCGAGGGAGCCCGGCTGATCGACCCTGCCGCGCACGGCGGGCACCCCGAGACCGACCTCGCGATGCTCACCCTGTTCGGGCTGCCGTACCTGGACGACGTCCGCGCGGGGTACGAGCGCGTCTCGCCGCTCGAAGCGGGCTGGGCCGGGCGCGTGGGGTTGCACCAGCTGCACCCGTTGCTCGTGCACGCCGTGCTGTTCGGCCCGTCGTACGGGGCGCAGGCCGCGTCGGTCGCCGCGCGCTACGTCTGACGGCCTGTCGGGTGCGCTCAGTCGCCGGTGACGCCGTCGATGGCCTCACGCAGCAGGTCGGCGTGCCCGTTGTGCCGGGCGTACTCCTCGATCATGTGCACGTAGACCCACCGCAGGGAGATCGTCTGTGACTCGCCCCGGCGGGTTCGCGTGGCCACGTCGTCGAGGTCGCGGGTCGCGGCGGCCGCGCGGCACAGGTCGAGCTGCTCGACGTAGCGGGCCAGGTCCTCGTCGGCGCGGGCCGGGTCGGTGTCGTTCAGGTCGACGTCCACGTCGTCGGTGTCGTCGTACAGCGGCGCGATCGACGGGTCCCAGACGCTGCGGAACCAGCCGTTCTCCACCTCGGCCAGGTGCCGGACCAGCCCGAGCAGGGACAGCGAGGACGGCGGCACCGACCGGAGGGCGAGCTGCTCACCGGTGAGGCCGGCGCACTTGTTCAGCAGCGTGGCCCGGTGGAACTCCAGCCAGGCCTCGAGCATCGCGCGCTCGCCGGCGACGTACGGCGGTTCGGCGCGGTCGACGGTGGGCCAGACGGTCATGCCGGTCATGATGCAGGAATCCTGCGTTTGCGCATGATCGACGACCGGAGCATGCGTTTCCGCATGATCAACTCGGGGAGGGGTCGGGTGGGGGCTGCAGGACGTAGGTGAGGCGGTTGGCGACGTCCTCCCGGCCGGTGCCCCGGGCCTCGTCGATCACCCGGGCCGCGACGCTCGGCGGGACGAACTCGCGCGGGGTGTTCTGGAACAGCGCGATCAGCGCGTCCCAGTCGTGGGCCAGGGCCTGGCTCAGCGCCGCGAGCGCGATCGGGGTGACGTCGCCGGGCCGGCGGGCGATCTCCTGGGACAGCACGGCCCGGCCCTGCTCCGCATTGCCCGCGTCGCCGGTGAGGGCGAGCACCGCGCCGTGGATCGCCGGGTCGACCTGCTCCCCCTCGGGGCGATCGGCGAGCACGGAGCGGGCGCCGGCCGGGTCGCCCTGCCAGAGCTTCTCGATCACCGCCTGCTCGGTCGCGCTGCCCAACCCGGCCGGGCGCGGGACCCGGGTGCCGCCGGGACCGGACACCGTGCGGCCGCGCGACTCGCGGATGGCCAGGAAGTTCGTCAACGCGAAGAAGAGCAGGAACACCGCCAGGAAACCCTGCTGGTAGAGCCCGTAGGCGGCCGCGGCCGCCAGCACCGCTACGACGACCGACACGTAGGCGGCTCGCAGGGAACGCACCTCGGGGTCGCCGGGCAGCAGCTCGCGCATGGCCTGTCCGCCGTCCAGCGGCAGCACCGGCAGCAGGTTCAGGATGCTCCAGCCGAGGCACGTCCAGATCCCGGTCCGGAAGGCGACGTACTGCCACGACGCCTCGTCCGGGGCGACGTACGGGTACAGGAGGATCAACCCGACGCCGAACACGATGCCCACCCCGGGACCGGCCAGCGAGATGGCCAGCGACCGGAGCCGACTGACCGGGCCCTCCGGCATCCAGCTGGTGACCCCGCCGAATCCGGCCAGCGCGATCTGCGGCCGCGCACCCGTCGTCCGAGCCACCACGGCGTGGCCGAGCTCGTGCACGAGCACGGCGACCGGGGTGATGGCCAGCCAGATCAGCATGTCGCGCAGCGAGATGCCCGGGTACCACCCGAGCAGCCCGACGATGATCACGAACGAGAGGTCGAGGTGCACGGGGAACCCGAGGATCCGGCCGCGCAGGAGCGGTCGCCCGCCCTCGATGGACGGCATGGTCACGTGGTCCTCCCGTATCCGGTCACGGACCCATTGTTCAGGTCCGGCTGTGAATCGCCTGGACGAGGAGCACGAGCGCCGGACGGGTGGCCGGTTCCCGGGCTCGCGGGCCGTCCCCTACCCTGGGACCAGCGAAGGGGAGTAGCCCCCTCACCGTGGCGTCGACATGCTGACCCTCCGGCCTCTCGGGCCGGGCCCAGGGTCCGGCCCACGGGCCCGGTCCGGTAAGCCCAGGGACCGGGTGGGCGAGACCTTCGACCAGGCACCCGCACAGGTGCCGGTCGAAGGCGTGCCCGGACCCCCGGCCCCTCTCGGCCGGCACCGCCATCGAGAGGAACCCCGTGTACGCCTTCCTGCTGAGCTTCGGCGTCATCTTCGTGGCCGAACTGGGCGACAAGTCGCAGCTCATGGCCATGACCCTGGCCACGAAGTACAAGGCGCTGTCGGTGCTGACCGGCATCACGATCGCCACCGCCACCGTGCACCTGATCTCCGTCGGCGTCGGCGCCGGACTGGGGGCGAGCCTGCCGACCGACTGGATCACGCTGGTGGCCGCGCTGGCCTTCATCGGCTTCGCCGTGTGGACCTACCGCGGTGACGAACTGACCGAGGACGACGAGGCCGCGGTGAACCGGTCCACGCGCTCCGCGATCGTCGCCGCGACGCTGATCTTCTTCGTCGCGGAACTGGGCGACAAGACGATGCTGGCCACGATCACCCTGGCCACCCGTGAAGGATGGTTCGGAACCTGGCTAGGGTCGACGCTGGGGATGGTGGCCGCCGACGCGCTCGCCATCGGCGTCGGCGCCCTCCTCGGGCGACGGCTCCCGGAGCGCACGATCCGGATCGGCGCGGCATTGTCGTTCGTGGTGATCGGCGTGCTGCTGCTCATCGATGCGCTGCACGCTCTGATCTGATCCACAGACTCGACCGTTAGAAACCGTGAGACCTGCTAGACCCTGACAGACACCCAGAAGCTGGACCTGAGGCCACCGGCCATTCGGCCGGGGAGGAGTACCGACCGTGACGACGACGACAGGCGGCACCGGCGAGCCCGAGGACGCGAAGCCGGACGCCACCGAGACCGACCCCGCGCCCGAGACGACGGAGGTCGAGGCCACGGAGGCCGAGGAGACCACCGAGGTCGAGGCCGAGGCGAGCGCCGAGGAGGAACCGGCGGACGACGTCCCGGCGGCTGCCGAGCCCGACGCACCTGAGACGGCGGTCGCCGAGCCCGACGCACCCGAGGCGACGGTCGAGGAACCGTCTGCCGAGGAGTCGGCGGACGACGTCCCGGCGCCGGCCGCCGTGTTCGCCGACCCGGTCGAGGTCAGCGAGTCCGAGGACTCCGACGACGAGGACGACGAGGACGACGAGTCGTTCGAGGAGCTGGCCGTCGGCCCGACCGGCCCGACCGGCCCGGGGGTGCTCAGCGTGCTGGGCGCCGTGGTGGCCATGGTGCTGGTCGCGTCGGTCGCGCTGCTGACCTACGCGTGGCCCGTCCACGACACCAAGCCCCACGACGTGCCGTTCGGCATCGCCGGCCCGGCCGAGATCACGGGTTCGGTGAAGAACCTGTTCGCCAACGGCTCGTCGCACTCGTTCAAGGTCTACACGTACTCGGAGGAGTCGCAGCTGCGCGCGGCGATCCAGGACCGCAAGGTGTACGGCGGGCTCGCGCTCACCCAGAGCAGCGCGTCGATGCTGGTGGCGAGCGGGGCGAGCCCGACCGTGGCCCAGACGCTGAACGCGGTGGCCCAGCAGCTGGGTGCGAGCAACGGCATCCAGATCCCGGTCGACGACGTCGTGCCGCTGCCCGACAAGGACTCGCGCGGTGCGGCCTTCGAGGCGACCGGCCTGCCGCTGCTGCTCGCGGGCCTGCTCCCGGGGCTGCTGCTGGCCTGGCGCCGGTTCGCGGGATCGACGTCGGCGGCGCTGGCCGTCGCGTTCGTGACGTCGCTGGCCGGCGGCTTCGCGCTGGCGGCGATCCTGCAGTTCTGGATCGACGCCTACACCGGCAACTACCTGCTCAACGCGCTGAGCGTGGCGCTGGGGATCGCGGCCGTCGCGTTCCCGCTGACCGGGCTGGCCGCCATCGGCGGGCGGATCGGGCTGGGCATCGGGGGTGCGCTGATGCTGCTCGTCGGCTACCCGCTGTCGGCTCAGGCCAGCGCCCCCGAGTACCTGCCGAGCATCCTCGGCGACCTCGGCCAGGCGCTGCCGCAGGGCGCAACGGCCACCCTGCTGCGCTCGACCGTGTACTTCGACGGCAGCGGTTTCTCCACGCCGCTCGTCGTGCTCGTGGCCTGGACGGTCGGCGGGCTGGTGCTGGTCGGGATCGGGACGCTGCTCAACCCGAACCTCGACGACCTCGAGGACGACGAGCCGTTCCTGCCGGCCGAGGAGCCGGTCCCGGTCGGCTGAGACTCGCACGGCCAGGACGACGACGGCCCGGGCCCCGCGTGGGGGTCCGGGCCGTCGTGCGTCGTGGGTCGATCCGGTGGGTGGTTCAGCTGGGACGCAGCGGGCGGCCCTGCGCGTCGGTCGGGTTGCCGGCCAGGATCACGATGCCGTCGATGAACGGCCAGATCGCGCCGATACCGCAGGTGATCAGCGTGACCACCAACTGCGCGACGCCCATCCCGGTGTGGCCGGTGTAGAACCGGCCGATGCCCAGCGGCACCAGGATCTGCAGGAGGCCGGCCACCAGCTTCGACTTGTCCGAGTACGGCTGCCCGGTCACCGGGTCGAACTGCTGGGGCCCGGCGGCGTAGTACTGCTGCTGCGGGTACGCGCCCGGCGGGTACCCGGGCTGCTGCCCGTACGGCGGCTGACCCGGCTGCCCGTACTGCGGCTGCCCGTACTGCGGCTGCCCCGGCTGACCGGGTTGCCCGGGCTGGCCGTACGGCGGCTGGCCCGGCTGGCCGTACTGCGGCTGGTTGGGGTCGCCGTACGGCGGCTGACCCGGCTGCCCGTACTGCGCCTCGCCCTGCGGCTGCGGCTGCGTCGGGTGGGTGGGCTCGTAGGGCTGCTGATCGTCCCCGCTCGGCGTGGTCACGGGCATGATCCTGGCGCAACCCGGGTGCCGTCCGCATCCACCGGGCCAGGATTGGTCGCGTGACCCTCACCCTCGTGCGCCACACCGCAGACCTGTCGCCGGAGCAGCTCGCCGAGGCGCGGGCCCTGCTGTTCACCGTGTTCGCGGGCGACGACCCGATGACCGATGACGACTGGGAACACTGTCTCGGCGGGCTGCACGTCCTGGTGCACGACGGTCCCGAGCTGGTAGCGCACGGTGCGGTGGTGATGCGGCGCCTCCTGCACGCGGGCCGCGCCCTGCGCTGCGGGTACGTCGAGGGTGTCGCGGTGCGGGCCGGCCGCCGACGCCGGGGGCTGGGCGGTGTGGTGATGGCCGAACTCGAGCGCGTCGTCCGGGCCGCCTACGACCTCGGGGCGTTGGGCGCTACGGACGACGGCGCGCCGTTCTACGCGAGCCGCGGCTGGCGACCGTGGCCGGGGACGACGTCCACCCTCACCACGTCGGGGCTGGTCCGGACGCCGGGCGAGGACGGATGGATCTACGTGTTCGGCGGGACGATGCCGCTGGAGGCGCTGGACCTGACCGGGGATCTCGCCTGTGGACCGCGTCTGGGTGATGCCTGGTAGGTACGCCACAATTGGCCCGTGACCACCGCTGACACGCCCCGCTTCGACGCACCGCTCGGCCCGCTCGACGGCCGCTACCGCCCGACCGTCGCCCCGCTGGCCGGCCACCTCTCGGAGGCGGCGCTCAACGCGCGGCGCGTGCACGTCGAGGTCGAGTGGCTGATCCACCTGACGGCGAGCGGCGCCGTCCCGGGGCTGCGGACCCTCACGGACGCCGAGGTGGCGCTCCTGCGCTCCGTCGCCGCGGACTTCGACGACGCCTCCGTCGCCGAGCTGGCCGAGACCGAGCGGGTCACGCTGCACGACGTCAAGGCCGTCGAGTACTACGTGAAGAAGCGGATGGAGAACGGGTCGCTGGCCGACCTGCTCGAGATCGTGCACCTGTTCTGCACCAGCGAGGACGTCAACAACCTGAGCTACGCGCTCATGGTGCGCGACGCCGTCCACCAGGTCTGGCTGCCCGCGGCCACCGCGCTGGTCGAGCAGGTCGAGGGCATGGCCCGCGACCTGCGGGCACTGCCGATGTTGGCCCGCACGCACGGGCAACCGGCCACGCCGACCACGCTCGGCAAGGAGCTCGCCGTCCTCGCGCACCGGCTGCGCCGGCAGCTCAAGCGCATCGCCGCCGCCGAGTTCCTGGGCAAGCTGAACGGCGCGACGGGCACCTTCTCGGCGCACGTCGTCGGCGCCCCCGACGCCGACTGGCCCACTGTCTCGCGCACTTTCGTCGAGGGCCTGGGCCTGACCTGGAACCCGCTGACCACGCAGATCGAGTCGCACGACTGGCAGGCCGAGCTGTACGCGGACGTCGCGCGGTTCAACCGCGTCCTGCACAACCTGTGCACGGATGTGTGGACGTACATCTCGATCGGCTACTTCGTCCAGGTCCGCGGGCAGGGCACCGTCGGCTCGAGCACCATGCCGCACAAGGTGAACCCGATCCGGTTCGAGAACGCCGAGGCCAACCTCGAGGTGTCGAACGCGCTGCTCGACGTGCTCGGCTCGACGCTCGTGACCTCGCGCCTGCAGCGGGATCTCACCGACTCGTCCATGCAGCGCAACATCGGGACGGCGTTCGGCCACTCGCTGCTGGCCCTCGACAACGTGCGACGCGGGTTGTCCGGGCTGGACGCCGACCCGGCCGCCCTGGCCCGCGACCTCGACGAGACCTGGGAGGTGCTCGGCGAGGCGGTGCAGACGGTCATGCGCATCCACGGGCTCGACCAGCCCTACGAGCGACTCAAGGAGCTGACCCGGGGCCGGCGGATCGACGCGGCCGGGATGCGGGAGTTCGTCGAAGGGTTGGGCCTGCCGGGGGACGTCGAGAAGCGGCTGGTGGAGTTGACCCCCGGCACCTACACCGGGATCGCGGACGAGCTGGTGGATTTCCTCGACTCCTGAAGTCGATTCCTGTGGCTTAGGGGTGATTCACCCCATCGATCACTCGTGTCCCTTAGGGTCCCGGGGTGCGCCGAGCCCTGCGCCTCACCGTCGAGGCTGTGACCGTGCTGGCTTGTTCGCTCCTGGGCGGCGCTCTCCCCGGGGCGGTGGCGGCCACGACGCCGGTGAAGGCCGACACGGTGCTGTCGAGCAAGCCGAAGGCGTTCAGCAGCACGGACGGCGACATCCTGACCGTCGTCCCGGTGCGCGGGGCGAGCGTCGCCTCGATCGCGATCGGCGGCAACTTCCGGCACGTCCGCCAGCCGGACGGGCGCTCGGTCGCGGCCCGGAACTTCGCGATCCTGGACGCGAAGACCGGAGCGGTGCGGTTCGCCGGGCAGGTCGACTCCTACGTGCGGTCCATCACCAGCCGCGACGGCGTGACCTACCTGGGCGGGGACTTCACCTGGGTGGGCGGGAAGTACCGGCCGCGGGCCGCCGCGGTCTCCGCGACCGGATCCGTGACCGCCTGGAACCCGAGGCCGCCCGGTCGGGTGCGGGCCCTGGCCGCGGACAAGACCGGCGTCTACCTGGCCGGTGACTTCAACGCGGTGCGCAAGGTGTCGCTGTCCACGGGCGGCACCCTGTGGGCCAAGACGACGACCGCGGGTCTCAGCCGCACCCTCCTGCTGACCGGCGGTTCGCTGTACGTGGGTGGGCTGTTCGAGAGCTACGACGGGCTGGTCCGGCACGGTCTGGTGAAGGTCGCACCCGGTTCGGGGGCCGTGGACGCCGGATTCGACGCGAAGCTGCGGGCCGACTCGGGCACCGGCCCCTACCCCGACTACGACGGCGAGGGCGTCGCGTCCCTGGCGGCGGCGCCGACGAAGGGGAACATCGTCGTCGGGGTCGGCGGCCACGCCCCGCCCGGCCCGCTGGTCTCCAACGAGGTCTTCGAGCTGAAGGCCGCCACGGGCGGCAAGGTCTGGCGGAAGGGCCTGATCGGCGACGGGCAGGCGGTGGCCGCGGTCGGGAAGACGGTCGTCGTCGGGTATCACCGCAACCTGCCCAACACGACGGTCCCGTGGCCGTACTTCGCCGCGCAGTTCAACGACGCGAAGGGTTCGCTGACGACGTGGGACCCGAAGCTGACCGGCGACCAGTCGAACGCCGACGGCGGCAACAACGGCGTGCAGGCCATGTACGCGAACGCGACGGCCAAGCGCCTGTTCGTGGCCGGCGCCTTCACCGCCTGGAACGGGAAGGCGGGCTACCAGTCCCTCGCGGTGTTCAGCTGGACGTAGTGCGGGTTCCGCGCCGCTGCCTTGACGTTGTGCCGTTCGCCCCGCCGGCGCCAGGGCGCCCAGGCCCGCAGTGCGTCAAGACAGTCGCCACGAACCCGTCGAACGTCCAGGCAGTGGCGATCGCGCGACGAATTCGCTGAAGGAGCCAAGCGGACGTAGGCTCCGGTTATGGCTAAGACATGGTTCATCACCGGGGCGTCCAAGGGATTCGGCCGCGAGTGGGCGGAAGCCGCCCTGGAGCGCGGCGACCGGGTGGCGGCGACGGCCCGCGACCTCAGCACAATTGAGCCGCTGGTCGCGAAGTACGGCGACGCGGTGCTGCCCCTCCAACTCGACGTGAACGACCACGACGCCGACTTCGCCGCCGTCGCCCAGGCCCACGAACACTTCGGCCAGCTCGACGTCGTGGTGAACAACGCGGGCTACGGCCACTTCGGGATGATCGAGGAGATCTCCGAGGCGGAGGCCCGGGCGCAGATCGAGACCAACCTGTTCGGCGCCCTCTGGGTGACCCAGGCGGCGTTGCCGTTCCTGCGCGCGCAGGGGTCCGGGCACATCCTCCAGGTGTCGAGCATCGGCGGGATCAGCGCGTTCCCCAACGTCGGCATCTACCACGCGTCGAAGTGGGCGCTCGAGGGGTTCAGCCAGGCGCTGGCCCAGGAGGTGGCCGGCTTCGGCATCAACGTCACCCTCATCGAACCGGCCGGGTTCAGCACCGACTGGGCCGGGCCGTCGTCCAGCACCAGCGCCAAGCTCGAGGCCTACGACGAGGTGCGTGAGCGCCGGCAGAAGCAGCGCAGCGCCATGCCGGTGGGCGACCCGCACGCCAGCGCGGCCGCCGTGCTCAAGCTCGTGGACGCCGAGAACCCGCCGCTACGCGCCTTCTTCGGCCTCTCCCCGCTCGGCATCGCGACCGCCGACTACGAGTCGCGGCTGAAGTCGTGGAACGAGTGGCAGTGGCTGGCCGAGGAGGCGCACGGCACCGCCTAACCCTTCGGCGTGCCGCTTCAAAGCACAGGAATCCGGCCCTTCGTGGCCGGATTCCTGTGCTTTGGCTGGGCACGCGGCACCCTCCCGCGGTCGACCTAGATACCCTAGGGGGGTAGGGTGTGGCGCATGAACGGGTACAGCGGGAGCAAGGACGACTACCTGAAGCGGCTGCGGCGCATCGAGGGCCAGGTCCGCGGGCTGCAGCGGATGGTCGAGGAGGACACGTACTGCATCGACATCCTGACCCAGGTGTCCGCGGTGACGAAGGCGCTGCAGGCGGTCAGCCTGGGCCTGCTCGAAGACCACCTCGACCACTGCGTGCGTGACGCCGCCGTGGCCGGCGGCCCGGAGGCGGACGCCAAGATCCGCGAGGCGGCCGACGCGATCGCCCGGCTGGTGCGCTCATGAGCCCGCTCGAGCTGAACCTGACCGACGTCTCCGGTCAGGCCCCCCGCGGCGCGGGCGCCGGTCAACGCGAGGTGACGCTCGACGTCCAGGGCATGACGTGCGCCTCGTGCGTGGCCCGGGTGCAGAAGAGCCTGAACGGCGTGACCGGCGTGCGGGCCAGCGTGAACCTGGCCACCGAGACGGCGCACGTGGTCGCGGCGCCGGACGTCACCGACGACGCGTTGATCGCCGCGGTCGAGCGCACCGGCTATCACGCCAGCCTGCCCCAACCGCCCGGCGAGCAGCAGGACCCGGAGGAGGCACCGGACACCCTGCGGACGAGGCTGCTGGTCGCCGCCGTGCTCACCGTGCCCGTCGCCGCGATCTCGATGGTCCCGGCGTGGCACTTCGACGGGTGGCGGTGGGTCGTGCTGGCCCTGGCCACCCCCGTCGTCACGTGGGGCGCCTGGCCATTCCACCGCGCGGCCGCGGTCAACGCCCGGCACCTGGCCTCCACCATGGACACCCTGGTCTCGATCGGCATCGTCGCCGCCTACCTCTGGTCGCTGGTCGCGCTGTTCACCGGCGGTGAGTTGTACCTCGAGGTCGCCACCGTCGTCGCCACGTTCCTGCTGGCCGGGCGCCACCTCGAGGCCCGCGCCCGCCGCGCCTCGGGCGCCGCGCTGCGCACGCTGCTCGACCTGGGCGCCAAGCAGGTGACGCTCGTCGACGGCCGCACCGTCGGGCTGGAGACGCTGCGCGTGGGCGACCGGTTCGTCGTCCGGCCCGGCGAGAAGATCGGCACCGACGGCGTCGTCGAGGACGGCGACAGCGAGGTCGACGAGTCGATGCTCACCGGGGAGGCGGTGCCGGTCGACGTGGGGCCCGGCGCGACCGTCACCGGGGCCACGGTCAACGGCGGCGGGCGGTTGACGGTGCGGGCGACCCGCGTCGGCGCCGACACCCGGCTCGCCCAGATCGGGCGTCTGGTCCAGGCCGCACAGAACGGCCAGGCCCCGGTGCAACGCCTGGCCGACGCCACCTCCGCCGTGTTCGTGCCGGTGGTGCTCGGGCTGGCGCTCGTCACGCTCGTCGCCTGGCTGGCGATCACCCGCGATCCGTCGGCCGCGTTCACCGCGCTGCTGGTCGGCACCGGCCGCGGGGCGCAGGCGGGCATCCTGATCCGCGGGCCGCAGGTGCTGGAGGACGCGCGTGCGGTGCGGGTCGTCGTCCTCGACAAGACCGGCACGGTCACCACGGGCGCGATGCGCGTCGCGGGCGTCACCACCACCGGCGGCCTGACCGAGCACGAGCTGCTGCGCTTCGCGGGAGCGGTCGAGGCCGCCTCGGAACACCCTGTCGCGCGGGCGATCTCGCAGGCGTCGGGTGACGTCGAGGTGGCCACCGGCGTCCGGCAGGAACGCGGCCTCGGCATCGAGGGGACGGTCGACGGGCACCTCGTGCGCGCCGGACGTTCCACGTGGATCATGGGGACGATCCCGACAGAGCTGACCGAAGCGCTGGCGGCCTACGAGCGGGACGGGCGGACCGTCGTCCTGGTCAGCCTCGACGGCGAGCCCGCCGGGCTCGTCGCGGTCGGCGACACGGTCAAGCCCGGGGCGGCGGACGCCGTCGCGCAGCTCGTGCGGCTCGGCCTCACCCCCGTGCTGCTCACCGGGGACAACGAACGCGCCGCGCGCGCGGTCGCGGCGGCGGTCGGCATCGACGAGGTCGTGGCCGGGGTCATGCCCGAGGGCAAGGTGGACGTCGTCCGCCGGCTCGAGCGCGAACGCGGGCCGGTCGCGATGGTCGGGGACGGCGTGAACGACGCGGCCGCGCTGGCCGCGGCCCGGCTCGGGCTGGCCATGGGGACGGGCACCGACGCGGCGATCGAGGCGAGCGACGTGACCCTGGTGCGGGGTGACCTCACGACCGTGCCACAGGCGGTGCGGCTGTCGCGGGCCACGCTGCGGGTGATCCGGCAGAACCTGGCCTGGGCCTTCGGGTACAACCTGGCCGCGCTCCCGCTGGCCGCGTTCGGCCTGCTCAACCCCATGATCGCGGGCGGCGCGATGGCGTTGAGCAGCGTCGCGGTGGTGACGAACAGCCTGCGGCTGCGGCGGGTCAGCCTCTAGCCGCGAGGGCGGCGAGCAGGAGGCGTTCCACCTCGTCGTGCGCGGACGGGTCCTCGTACTCGGCCCGGCCCTGCCGGCACAGCGCGAGCGAGTCGCGGCCCTCGTCGTCCCGCAACGTCGGGTCGGCCCCGCGCGCGAGCAGGTGCCGGACGGCGTCGGGCCGCCCCTCGCGCGCGGCCAGCCGCAGGGCCTGGCGCCCCCAGACCGGCTCGACCGCGTCGACCGGGGTGCCGGCGTCGAGGAGCACGTCGAGGACGGTGAGCCGCTGGTGGTGGGCCGCCATCATCAGCGCGAGCAGCCGGGTGCCCTCGTCGGCAGGGGCCGTGGTGAGCGTCCCCGCGGCCGCCGCCAGCACGTCGTCCGGCACGCGCGCCCCGGCCCGGACGAGGAGGTCGACGACGTCCGTCATCCCGAACACCGCGGCGTGCAGCAACGCGGTCCCGCCGGGGACGCCACCCGAGTCCGCCGCCGCGCGCGCCTCGAGGTCGGCGCCCGCCTCGATCAGGACCAGCGCGACCGCGGCGTCGCCGTAGCTCGCGGCGGTGATCAGAGGCGTCTCGACCGGCGGCGGCTGGTCGCCGTCGACCGGCGCCCCGGCCGCCAGCAGCTCGCGGGCCAGGTTCGCCGCGCCGGGCACGTCCCGCCACCGATTGGTCGCGGTGTCGTACCGCAGCATCGCGACGTAACCGAGCGGTGAGGCGCCCAGCGGGTGGTCGCGCCAGTTCTCCAGTCCGGCCGTGGCCGACGCCGGGTCGGCCGTGAGCAGCGCACGCAGCGCCGTCACGTCACCGTGGTCGAGCATGCCGCGACGCTCGACCTCGGCCTGACGGCGCGACGGGTCGGGATCGGGGTGCCGGGGCAGCGATGGCATGGTGTGCGAGCAGGGTACGCCGGCGACGGCCGGATTCCGCCGTCACACTTCCGTCCATGATCACGAGTGCAGGGCGTGGTCGAGCGTGCGCAGGGCGAGGAGCGGGTTCGTGCCCCGCACCGGGATGCCGGCCCGGGTACCGACGGTCCCGCCGAGCGCCGTGGCCGTCGCCGTCGATCTACGGAAGTAGGTGTACCCGTACGACTCCGGGGTCGGGTCGGGCAGCGCGTTGCAGGTGTAGCCGTCGGCGGGCAGCGTGCCGTGCACCAGGTAGGCCTCGACCACGCCGTCGACGCAGCGGTTGCCGCCCGCGTAGAGCGCGTGGTCGCCCTCCCCCTTGACGACGACCATTCTCGAACCGGGCAGGGCCGCCGCTGTGCGTCGGGCACCCTCGATCGGGGTGGCCGGGTCCTTCTCGGACTGGATCATCAGCACCGGCGGCAGCCCGGCGCCCGTCACCGCGGGGAGGGTCAGCGAGGGACGGTTCCAGAAGTAGCAGGGGTCGGACGGCGCCGCGTAGCCCAGCAACGGGTACTGCTCGCCCCAGGCCGTCGACAGCTGCACGAGCTCGGCGCGGTTCCGGTTCCAGACGCTGTCGTTGCAGGTCACCGCCACGAAGGCGGCGTCCCCGGCGTCCGAGGACATCGGCCTACGGGCCAGCGAGCTCGGCGCCGAGTCCGAGCCGACCAGGGCCGTGGCCCGCTGCTCGGCCCGGGCGTAGGCCCGCGCGGCGGTCGCGTCGTGGCCGGCGTCGGTCGCGGCGATCGCCGTCGCGAAGTCCTGCAGCACCATCGCGGCCAGCGGGAACATCGCCTTCGCGTACATCGCGCTGGTCAGCAGTTGGTCCAGCAGGACGGCGCTGTCGACGGGCCGGTCGGGGCTCAGCCCGGCGCGGATCGACTCGTAGCTCGCCTCGACGGCGGCCGGCGTCGTCCCCAGCCGGTACTCCTTGTCGTACTTCGCCGCCCACGGCAGGAAGTCCTCGCGGAAACGGCGCTGGAAGCCCATCGGCTGCAGTTCGAAGGCCTGCTCCCAGCCGTTGGTGACGTCGACGTTCGAGTCCAGCACCAGGCGCTGGACCGCGGCCGGGTAGGCGGTCGCGTACCGGGCCCCCAGCCAGGTGCCGGCCGAGTAGCCGAGCCAGTTCACGGGGCCGGCGCCGATCACGCGGCGCAGCAGTTCGAGGTCCTGCACCGTCTGCGCGGTGTTCACGTACCGGGTCAGGGAGCCCGCCTGGCAGGCGCGCGCCTGGAACGCGGCGCCGTCCATCATCAGGTCGAGGTTCACGGCGCTGCGGTCGCGCGGGTCGAGCAGGTTCGCCGACACCCCGCCGCACGTGACGTTCGTCGACAGGCCGGTGCCCCGCACGTCCATGCCGTAGACGTCCTGGCTGCGGGTGATCGCCTTACGTCCGTCGCTGAGGAACACCATCGGCAGGTTCAGGCCCGATGCGCCCGGCCCGCCGGGGTTGGTGAAGAGGACGCCGGTCCGGGTGCCGGTCGCGGGCAGCTTGCTCACCGCGACGCGGATGGTCCGACCGTTGCCGGGGTCGTCCCAGTTCAGCGGGGCGGTCAGGTAGGCGCAGAGTTCCTTGTAGTAGGCCGACGGCAGGCCCGGGTCGAGCTCCTCGTCGATGCAGGGTCGCCACGTGAGGGTCTGGGCGCGGAAGGCGGCGGCCGAGTCGGCGTCCACGCCCGTGCCGTAGGTGGCCGCTCGCAGGTGGGTGGACCGATTGCCCCGGGCCCCTTCGGCCACCTGGGGAACGCTCGCCACCAGACCGAGCGTGACCGCGGCGACGGAAGCCGCGACGAACACGCGTCGGCCGGGACCACCTGACATTGCGGGGAACTCCCGGGGTCTCGTCGCACCTGCTGCCGGTTCCGACCCAGCGAGCGGAGCAAGTGCTGGTCAGTGCCGGCCAAGCATGGCGGTGTTACGGATGGTTACGTGGCAGGACACTCCGTAGCCTATGCCAGGCCCTGAGGCTGGCATCCCCGGCCGCCGCCCGGGCCATCGGCCACGCCGGCGTCGACCGCATCACAGCAAGTTCCTCGGAGTATGTGGTCGCGCCGTCCAGGAACCGCGTCACCCGCTGCGGCGGCTGGGCCGCGAACAGCCCGCTGAACAGCGCCGGACCGTCGACGCCGCCGGTACGCAGCGCCCGCAGCAGCACCGCGTCCATCCAGCGGTGCCGGGCGGGGTAGGCGGGCGGGGGCAGCGGAGTGCGTCCCGCCTGGAACAGCCGGACGACGTCCGCGGCCTGCCGCTGCATCGCGGCGAACGTGTAGCCGGTCGAGCCGCGCGTCGCCCCTCCGGCGGTGCCGATCCGGAAGGCGCGCGGGCCGGCGGCGCGCGCGAAGACGGCGTCGGTCATCGGGATCGCCCCGTCCTCGACGTGCTCGACGGTGTGGTCGATGACGCCGAGCGCGTTCAGGTAGGCGCGCAGGGCGATGTCGTACGCGGCCGGATCGAGCCGGGCCGGGGAGAACTCGGTGTACTCGACCAGCGCCTCCGTGCCCGACGTCGGCAGCAGGTAGGCGAAGGCGACCCCGACCTCCGGCTGCGGGACGGTGAAGTCCATCAGCGTCGCGACCCCCGGGTCGAACTCCGGGCGCGGGGTGCGGACGAACCAGCCGCGGAAGTGCTGCAGGAGCACCGTGCGACCGGGCCGGACCGGCGGGGCGGGGCGGGAGTCGAACGTCCACCGCGCACCCAGCCGCGCGGACGCCGTGGTGACGGGCACCCGGCCGGGCGCACCCGTCGTCCCGGAGACGTCGAGGCCGGTGACCGGCTCCTGGATCCACACCGCGCCCAGGCGCTCGGCCGCCCGCTCGGCCTCGGCGTAGAGGGCCGACGAGCGGAGCATCACGTACCGGGCGCCACCGAGGTCGTGCTCACGGGCGGTGCCGTGACCGTCGACCAGGCGCAGGAAGCGCCACCGGGCGGTGATCAGGTCGTCGAGGGGCGCGGGCCCGTCGGTCCACCAGCACCAGGTGCGGTCGTCGGTGACGTGCCGGACGGGGTCGATCAGGGCGATGCGCGGCTTGTCGCCGGCGCCGGCGTAGGCGCGGTCGAAGGCCAACAACAGGCTGAGCCCGGCTCCCCCGGCCCCGATGATCGCGACGTCGACGTCCATTGGGTCCAGTGTGCCGGGCAACGGCGCCGATCCCTTGGGATGCACCCCTGAGGGGATGCAGCGCACCCCACGCCGCCGCCCGGCGACCCACGGCACTCTACTCAAAGTAGTCGAATCAGTGCATCCCGTGATCACCAGCTGAGGCCAGTGGGTGGTCGCACTGCTTTGCCGTGAAGGCCGATTGGCGTTCGGGCGTGAACGCCAATCGGCGCTCACGGCAAACGAGGCAACAGTGACAGCCGGACGGGCTGGCCGGGGCGCAGCTGGGCGGCGCGGTCGCACGACGCTTCGGTGAGCACGGCGACGACGGGGTAACCCCCGGTCACCGGGTGGTCGGCGAGGAAGACCACCGGTTCGCCACCGGGCGGCAGCTGGACGGCGCCGCGCACCAGGGGCTCGCTCGGCACGTGCGCGCCGGCCCGGGTCCGGACCGGTGCTCCCTCGAGCCGGAGGCCGACCCGGTCGCTGCGTCCTGACACCCGCCACACGTGACCCGGGAGTCGTTCGCCGTCGGCCAGCAGGTCGTCGCGCGGGCCGGGCAGGGCCTCGAGGGTCACGAGGCCGGTCGGCGGGGCGGCCAGGGCGACGGCGTCGAGGATCGGCCACCCCGCGGCGGTGCCGACGGGGCCGGCGGGCAGCACGTCGCCGGGGCGCACCGGCTCCGGGCCCAACCCGGACAGCAGGTCGGTCGAGCGTGAGCCGAGCACCGGCGGCACGTCCCAGCCCCCGTGGACGGCGAGGTAGGCGCGCAGGCCGGCGGTCGCCGTCCCGAGCCGCAGCGTCGTGCCCGACCGCCAGGTCAGCACCGCCCCGGGCGGGTGCTCGACCCCGTCGACGAGCACCGGGACGGCGGCCCCCGTCACGGTGACGAGCAGGTCGGCGAGCGCGGTGGCGGCGAACCCGCCGAGCAGGACCTCCAGCCCGGCCGCGCCCTCGGGGTTGCCGAGCAGTCGGTTGGCCAGCCGCAGGGCGCCCAGGTCAGCCGCCCCGGAACGGGGTACGCCCAGGTGTGCCCACCCCGCGCGGCCCAGATCCTGGACGCACGTCAGCGGGCCGGTCGCCGTCACCTCGATCGCGCGCATCAGACCATCCGGAAGCGCACCCGCACGCCGGGACGCAGCAGGGCGGGCGGGTCGCGGTCGAGGTCCCAGAGACGCGCGTCGGTGCGGCCGATCAGCTGCCAGCCGCCGGGCGACGCGGTCGGGTAGACACCGGAGTAGCCGGCCGCGAGCGCCACGGACCCGGCCGGTACGCGCGTGCGGGCGGTGTCCCGGCGCGGGACGTCGAGCCGGCGGTCGTCGCAGCGCAGGTACCCGAACCCCGGCGCGAACCCCGAGAACATCACCCGCCAGGTCGCGGCCGCGTGAGCCGCAACCAGCGCGGGGACGTCGAGCCCGGCCAGTGCGGCGGCCTCGGCCAGGTCCTCGCCGTCGTAGACGACGTCGAGGGTCACGGTCTCGTCCGAGAGGTCGACGGCGGCGGTCGTCGTGGCGCGGACCGTCGCCTCGAGCGTGCCGGCGTCGGTGCGCCGCGGGTCGAAGCGCAGCAGCAGCGTGCGCTCGGCCGGCACGACGTCGCTCACTCCCGGCAGGTCACGCTCGGCCAGGGCGGTGGCGAGGTGCAGCGCCGGTTCGTCCACCTCGACCAGCAGCCCGGTCTCACCGACCCGTCGGAAGTTCACGCGAACCGGGTCGGCGGGAAACCGGCGTCGACCAGGGCCCGCCTCACCCGCCGGGCCAGATCGACGGCGCCCGGGGAGTCGCCGTGCACGCAGATCGACTCGGGCCGCAGCGGGACGACGGTGCCGTCGTCGGCGACCACCTCGCCGGCCGTGACCATGCGTGTGACCTGCTCGGCGACGGCGTCGGGATCGGTGATCACGGCGTCGGGGCGGGAGCGCGGGACCAGACCGCCGTCGGCGGTGTAGCGGCGGTCGGCGAAGGCCTCGGTGACGCCCCGCAGGCCCGCGTCCGCGGCCGCGGCCAGCAACTGCGAGCCGGGCAGACCGAGGACGGCCAGCGACGGGTCGAACTCGGCCGCCGCCTCGACCACGGCCTGCGCCTGCCCCGCGTCGTCGCGGGTGGCGTGATACAGGGCGCCGTGCGGTTTCACGTACGTGACGCGCCCGCCCGCCGAGCGGGCGAAGGCCTCGAGGGCCCCGAGCTGGTAGAGCACGTCGTCGCGCAGATCGCCCGGTTCCATGTCGACGAAGCGGCGGCCGAACCCGGCCAGGTCGCGGTAGGCGACCTGCGCACCGATCGCCACCCCGTGCACGGCCGCGGTCACGCAGGAGCGGCGCACCGTGGGCGGGTCACCCGCGTGAAAGCCGCAGGCGACGTTGGCACTGGTCACCACCGTGAGCAGGGTGTCGTCGTCGCCGAGCGTCCAGCGCCCGAACGATTCACCGACGTCGGCGTTCAGGTCCACGCCGACATGGTTTCACCAGTTCTCGACGGAACGCCGGAAGATGCCCGCCAGGTCCTCGGCGTGCACGTCACGCGGGGCGGCGTCGAGCAGTCGCTGCTGCTTCAGCGCCCCCTCGACCAGGGCGTCGACGTCCTCCTCCCCGAACCCGACCCCGCCGATGCCGTTGGGCATGCCGATGTCCCGCATCAGGTGGGTGACGGCCAGCGGCAGGTGTTCCGCAGGGTCGTCGGGAGCCTCGAGCGTCGGGGCCAGCAGGGTGGCCGCCCGCACGTGCCGGTCGGGGTCGGTGTCGAAGGTGAAGCGGAACGCCTCGGGCGCGGTCAGGCACACGGACATCCCGTGCGGCACCATCGGGTGCCCGGCCGGGTAGCCGGCGGGGTGGAACGCCTCGGGCAGATCGGCGACGCGGCCGGCGATCGGGTAGGCGTTGGCGTGCGGCACGTGCACGCCCGCGTTGCCGAATCCGAGCCCGGCGAACGTGGCGGCGAGCATCATGTCGTGCCGGGCCGCCCGGGCGTCAGGAGTGTCCTCGTGCCCGTGGTGCACCGCGCGCCGGAACGCGCTCGAGAGCAGGCCGAGCGCGCGCTCCGACCACATGTCCGCGACCGGGTTCGACCCGCAGTAGGGCACCCGCTGGGCCGGCTTCTTGCGCGGCCTGGCGTCGAAGGGGCGCGCGGTGTAGCTCTCCAGTGCGTGGCAGAGGATGTCCATCCCGCACGCGGCGGTCACCTCGGCGGGCAGGGAGTGCGTCAGCGTCGGGTCGACGACGGCCAGCACCGGGCGCAGCCGTGCGTGGCTGATACCGGTCTTCACCTTCAGCGCGAGGACGTCGAGCACGCACACCGTCGTCGACTCGGCGCCGGTGCCGGCGGTGGTGGGGACGGCGATCAGCGGCTTGAGCGGGCGGTCCGGCGCCTGGCCTGCGCCGACGGGTGGGTTCACGTAGTCGAGCAGCTCACCGCCGCAGGTGGTCAGCAGGTTCACGGCCTTGGCGGTGTCGATGCACGAGCCGCCCCCGACGGCCACGAACGCGTCCCACGGGCCGGTGTCGCGCGCGTGTTCGACGGCCTCCGCGATGCTCTCGTCGGTCGGTTCCACGTGAACCCTCGAGAACACCTGCACCTGCATGCCGTACGTGCGCAGCGAGTCGGCGACGCGGGCCGGGGCCCCGGTGGCCAGCACCCCGGCGTCGGTGATCACCAGGACCCGGGTGGCACCGAACTGCCCTACGTCGTAACCGATCTCGTCGGCCGCGCCGGCGCCGAACTTCAGCTGGGGGGCGCCGTACGTGAAGACCGTCTCCGTCGACATCTCCGTCGAAGTCTCCGTCACCGGGCCTGTCTACCGCGTCGCGCGGCGCACCGCCACAGCCGGCGGTCAGGCGGACGGGACCGCGCGCCCCACGCCACCGAGGTCGGCCACCAGGTGCAGCACGGCGTCCGTGACCGCGCCCTCCGCGTCGTCCGTGCCGGTGTGCAGCAGGTTCACGCGCAGGGTGCCCTCGGCGAGGTGGCCCGACAGGATCGGCACGGCCCCGCGGGACACGGCCCGCAGCACGTCGGGCAGGCGCTGCTCGAAGGCACCGAGCGCGGCCGGCGGGAGGGCGACGTCCAGGACGACGGCCGGGCCTTCGGCGGCGACGGCGTCGGCGTGCGCCTCGAGCAGGTCGCGCACCCGGGCCCGCTCGGCGGGAGAACCCGCGAGCGCCAGGTCGCGGACGACGTCCAGCTCGCCGAGCAGGCCGCCGAGCGAGCCGACCGCGGCCCCCTCGGGCCCGGCCACCTCGAGCAGGAGGTACAGCGGGTACGGCCGGCCGAACGGTGAGCTCAACCCCCGGTGCTGGAGGACGAGGCGCAGGCCGTCGTCGTGGAGGTACTCGGCGGCGGTCACCGTGTCGAACCGGTCGCGGACGGCGGCCAGGACGGCCAGGGCGTCGTCGACCCCCTGCACCGCGACCAGCGCGGCCCCGGCCACGTCGGCCGGTTCGGCCAGCAGCAGCCGAACGGCGGTGATCACTCCCCGGGTGCCCTGGCTGCCGGGCAGGCCCTGGAACACGTCGTCGGCGTCGGTCGCCCCCTCGGGCAGGGCGACCACCGACCCGTCGGGCCGTACCGCCACGAGCCCGCAGAGCTGGGCCCGGGTACCTGCGTTGGTGGCGACGATGCCGCCGACGGTCGCGGACTCGCGGGCCGCGGGGTCGAGCACCAGGTCGAGCCCGGCGGCCCGCGCGGCGGCCTGGACGTCGCCCAGCGTCACGCCCGCCCCGACCAGCACCGTGCGGGCTTCGGCGTCGACGGGACCGATCGCGTTCAGCCGGCGCGTGCTGAGCACCACCTCACCGTCCTGGGGGGCGCCCCGACCGACGAGGCCGGTGTTGCCGCCCTGTGGGACGAGCGGCACCCCGGCCTCGGCACAGGCCGTCACCACGGCCGCGACCTCCTCGACGCTGCCGGGCCGGACGACGGCGAGCGGTTTGCCGTGCCATCGGCGGGTCCAGTCCTGCGCGTAGGGGGCCACGGCCTCGGGCTCGGTGACCACCTGGGCCTCTCCGACCAGCTGCTCCAGTCGGGCTACCAGGTCCACAGGTGGCACCCTCCTCGCGCGCGTCAAGATCACTCAAAGTTGCTGAATACGGCCTTCTGTGACGAAAGATACGCAGCGTAGCCAATCTTACCCAGCCGACCGCACCTATTCACGCGGGACACGACACCAACCGGTGCCACTCGGAGGCTCACCGGACCCACACCCGAACTCACTCGATGCTGCCGCCGTCCTGACCGCCGTCGTCCTGGACCGCGGGCCGACCCGGGGCACCGGCGAGCTCGCCCGGGGCGGCCTGCTCGGCGTCGTCCACCTGCTCCTGCGCCCGCTCCGGATGCCCGCCCCGGCGTGCCGCCTCGGGGTCGGGGCGCCCCTCGTCGCCGGGTTCCCCGGCGTTGACACCCTCGTTCTCCACGAGGGTGCCCTCGGGCGGTTCGGGCTGGATCTGCGTGGGTTCCATACGTCCCTGCCTATCCCGGAACGCCGGCGCCCACCATCAGAGCCGGTCTCGGGCCCGGCCGAGGACGACGTTCCAGCCCCGCACCGAGCGCTCGGCGATCACCCCGGCGGCCCGGAACGGGTCGGGGTCGAGCAATGCGAGGGCGGCGTCGGCGGTCGCGGTGTCGAGCAGCAGCAGCGCGTTGTCGTCGTCCGTCGGGCCGCTGAGCACGAGTTCCGGCAGCCCGGCCAGGAATTCGCGGTGGGCCGGGCGGACCTCGTCCCGGGTCGCGGTCGACCCCTCCGAATAGGTGTAGGTGACGACGAACAGGGACACGGTGGCTCCTTCTCTCATGCCGGAGTGTCATCATCACAGGCGTGAGCACCCGCGGGACGCCGACCACCGTGCAGGACGCCCAGGCCGTCGTCGAGATGCGCTGGCTGGCCTGGATCGGCGTCGGCATCGCCGCGATCTGCCTGGTGCTGGCGCTCAGCAGCTGGCAACTCGGCCGGCACAACGACAACGCGTTGGTCGCCTACGTCGCGGCCCCGTTCTTCGTGCTGCTGGCCGCCGCGTGGATCATGGGCGTGCGACGGCTGCGGGCGCGGGTCGCCGAGGCCCGCAAGGTGCTCGAGAAGAGGCGCTGAGCCCTCACTTCGAGGGCTGCGGCACCTTGCAGTCGATCTTCGGGTTCACGCCGACGTAGTTCAGCGGCCCGGCGACCACGGTGACCGCGATCGTGCCGGCGTCGGAGCAGCTCACGTCCTGGTTGTCGCCGAAGTAGCCGCGCTGGACGGCTGCGGCGACACCGATGAGCAGCCAGATGACGAGAATGACGGACCCGATGCGCATCGCGTGCCTCCTGGAAGCGGACCTGGGTGCGGAACGGTGCGGCGTTCCGTACCTTTCGCCCCGATTCGACCGGGGCCTGATGATCACATTAGGGATCACCGGCCGTTACGCCAGCCGAGTTACCGCCGCCGCGCTCCCGGACCCGGCGCGGGGCGCACCTGGGTGAGGTCGTCGTCCAGCTCGTGCCCGTGGGCGCAGCGCAGGACGACGGACACCTCGGCCCCGCACTCGTCGTCCCCCCGGCCGCGGTGCCGGAACTCCAGCGGCGACCCTTCGGGGTCGGCGTAGTAGCGCGTGCCCCACGCGTTCAGCGCGACGAGCACCGGGTAGAGGTCGAGGCCCTTCTGCGTCAGCCGGTACTCCTCCCGCACCCGCTGGCCGGCCTCCTGGTACGGCTGGCGGCGCAGCAGCCCCTCGGCGACGAGCAGCGCGAGCCGGTCGGTGAGCACCTGCCGGGGGATCGCCGTCCGGGTCCGCAGGTCGGCGAAGCGTCGGATGCCGTTGAACACCTCGCGCAGCACGACGAACGACCACCGGTCGCCCAGCACCTGCAGTGCGCGCTGGACGGTGCAGTTGTCGATCGACCACTGGAGGGCGGCGGGTTCACTCACGGCACCAGCCTAGGTCTTGTTGACAGACTCAGCCAGCGCCCGCCAGGCTGAGTCCGTGACCGAGACCCAGACCGGCGACGTGTCCGCCGTCCGTGAACGTTCGTACGCGTGGGCCGACCCGACCCCCACCCTCCAGGCGCTGCCCGGCACGGCGGGTGTCGACGTCCTGAAGCGCATGCTGGCCGGGGAGCTGCCGCCCCCGCCGATCATGGCCACCCTCGGCGTGGAGGCCGGGTCGTTCGAGGTCGGCTCTGCCTCGTTCACGATGCAGCCCGAGGAGTTCCACTACAACCCGCTCGGCACGGTGCACGGCGGGGTGATCGCGATGCTGCTCGACTCGGCCGCCGGCTGCGCCGTGCACTCGACGCTGTCGGCCGGAGAGGGGTACACGTCGGTCGACCTGACCACCAAGTACCTGCGGCCGGTCACCGCCGCCTCCGGCCGGGTCACGGCGACGGGCACGGTGCTCTCGCGCGGCTCGCGTACGGCGCTCGCGCAGGCGCAGCTGACGGACGACGCCGGTCGCCTGCTCGCGCACGCCACCTCGACCTGTCTGATCTTCCCGATCGGCTGATCTATCTCACGGAGGGTGTCGACGGGCATCATGCGGGTGTGCGCCGAACCCTGAGCCTTCTCGCGTGTCTGACGCTGTTCGTCTCCCCGGCGCTGGCCGGCTGCGAGGGGTTGTCGACGCTGTCGCCGGCGGAGACCGTGGCCCCGGCGAACCTCGGCGACCTGAAGGTGCGGGCCGAGAGTCACGCCGACAGCTACCAGCGCGAGGACTTCGGCAGCGCCTGGAAGGACGTCGACCGCAACGGGTGCGGGCAGCGCGACGACGTCCTGGCCCGGGATCTCAAGAACGTGAAGCGCAAGGGCCGGTGCACCGTGGTCTCGGGAACGCTCACCGACCCGTACACCGGCGAGAAGGTGACGTTCCGGAAGGCGAAGGCCGCCCAGGTCCAGATCGACCACCGGGTGGCGCTTTCCGAGGCGTGGCGCTCGGGGGCGTGGGCCTGGGGCGCCGACCGGCTGGAACGGTTCGCCAACGACCTCGACAACCTGACCGCGTCCGCGGGGGCGGTGAACAACGCCAAGTCCGACTACGACGCCGCGAACTGGCTGCCGGACGGGGCTTCTCGCCGCTGCTCCTACGCGAAGAAGGTGATCGCCGTGAAGGAGAAGTGGAGCCTGAGCGTCGACCGGGCCGAAGCGGCGGCGTTGTCGCGGGCCATCGACAAGTGCCCGGCCTAGCCGCGGTCGTGATCATGGAAAGTTCCGCGTAGGCGCCCCGGCGCCGGAGGGGAAGTTTCCATGATCACGACCAGTCGCTAGGCGGGGTCGGCCACCGGCTCGAGCTCCATGCGCTCCACCGGTTCCTGCGCCGCGACCACCGGGGTGGGACGGCTGGGCCGCAGCATCGTGAGCACGATCAGCGTGGTGAGCAGCAGCCAACCGGAGGCGATGAGGAACGACCGGTCGGCGCCGACGACGAAGGCGTGGGTCGCGGCCTCGGCCGGCGACAGCCCGGTCACGTCGGCCCCCTTGCTGACGGAACCGAAGATCGTCACCAGGACGGCCAGACCGAGCGAGCCGCCGACCTGCTGAGTGACGTTGACCAGCCCCGACGCGGCCCCGGCGTCCTGCGGGGCGACCCCGGACAGGCCCGCCGTGGTCAGGGGCACGAACGCCGTGCCGTTGCCCATGCCGAACAGCAGGATCGGGCCGAGCAGGTGCCAGTAGGTGGCGCCCGCGTGCAGCTCGCTGAGCCAGAGCAGGCCGACCGTCGAGATGCTCAGCCCGGCGGCGATCACGTACTGCGGGGCGAACCGCTGGCTCCAGATCCGCGCCGAGACCTGCGAGGACAGGAACACCATCGCGGTCAGGGGCAGGAAGGCCAGGCCGGCCCGGATCGGGCTGTACCCCAGCACGTCCTGCAGGAACTGGGTGAGGAAGAAGAAGACCCCCATCATCCCGGCGACCAGCAGCAGCCGCGCGACGTACGCGGTGCTGCGGGTGCGGTCCAGGAACAACCGCAGCGGGGTGATCGGCGCTGGCGCGCGCAGCTCGACCGCGATGAAGGCGGCCAGCAGGACGACGCCCGCCCCGAACGCGCTCAGCGTCCGGACGTCGGTCCACCCGTCGGAGGCGGCGGAGACGAAACCGTAGACGAGGCTCGTCATCCCGGCCGTCGAGGTGAGCGCGCCGACGAGGTCGAAACGACCCTGGGCCCGCGGGGTCTCGACCAGGAAGGCCCGCCCGCCCGCGATCACGGCCACGGCGAACGGCACGTTGACGAAGAAGACCCAGCGCCAGGACAGCCACTCGGTGAGGAGGCCGCCGGCGATCAGACCGAGGGCGGCCCCGCCGATCGAGACGGCCGTGTAGTAGCCGATGGCCCGGGTGCGTTCCTTCGGGTTCGGGAACATGGTCATCAGCAGGGCCAGCGCGGACGGCGAGGCGAGGGCCGCACCGATGCCCTGGGCCGCCCGGGAGGCCAGCAGGGAGCCGGGGTTCTCGGCGAATCCCCCGACCATGCTCGCGATCGTGAAGATCGCCAGGCCGGTGATGAACGTGACCCGGCGGCCGAGCAGGTCACCCGCCCGGGCACCGAGCAGCAGCAGGCCGCCGAAGGTCAGCGTGTAGGCGTTGACGACCCAGGACAGGCCGGTCGGGGAGAAGTCGAGGGCCCGCTGGATGCTCGGCATGGCGATGTTCACGATGCTGACGTCGAGCACGACCATCAGCTGCGCGGTCAGGATGACGGCGAGCACGGCGCGGTGCCGCGCAGTGCTCGTGCCGCTGGTCTCGGTGCTCCGCTCAACGGGAGCAGGGAGCGTTTCTGCACTCATGGCAGAGTTCTCCTAGGTCGATGTACAGTGGTTAACCGGAAGCTTCCTCCGGAAACAATACGGAGGTAGCCTCCGGTTTGCAAATGTGATCGCGTTGCGGCGCGCCCGTCCGGGTGACGGGCACTTCCGGGGCCGGTCCTTCGTTCTCGGAAGAGGTGCCGGCGTGTGGACGCCGACTGAGGAATCGGCTGCAGGGAGGTCGACGGTGACCGAGGTGGCGACGAAGCCGATGCGTGCCGACGCCAAGCGCAACCGCGACGGGCTGATGGCCGCCGCGCTGACGGTCTTCACCCGGGACGGCGCCGAGGCGCCCCTGGAGGCCGTCGCCCGGGAAGCCGGGGTCGGCATCGGCACCCTGTACCGGCACTTCCCGTCCCGTGAGGCGCTGCTCGAGGCCGTGTACCGGCGGGAGAACGAACGGTTGTGCGCGCGGGCGGCCGAGCTGCTGGCCTCCGAGGCCCCCCTGGACGCGCTCTACGCCTGGACCGACGCCTTCATCGACTACGCCGCCACCAAGCGCGGCCTGGCCGCGGCCCTGAAGTCGATGATCGCGGACCGGTCGGAGTTCTTCCTGGAGTCCCGCACGCGGATGATCAACGCGGCCGACTCACTGCTGGCCGCCGTGCAGGAGGCCGGCCAGATTCCCGAGGGCATGTCCGCCGAGGACCTGATCCGCGGGATGGGCGGCATCTGCATGCAGCCGTCGCCCGACCCCGAGCAGGCCCGCCGGCTGGTACGACTGATGATCGACGGGATGCGCTACCGCGCGTCCTGACCCGGTTCCCCCGCGTCTGCTCCCGGTCCCCTACTCGACGACGACGGCCGGGCCACCGGTCGAGACCACTTGCGCCGAGCCGTCTTTCGCCAGCCTGACCGTCGCGCTCATGGCGGCCGCCAGGTCGAGCCGCTGCCACGAACCCGGTGCCGTGCTCCGGTCCAGCGGGTAGCCGGAGGGCAGCTGGGTCTGGGCCAGCACGTCGGCGCGCTGCCGGCCGGTCAGCGTCGGGAACGCGGTGCGCAGCAGGTCGGCGGCGGGCGGCGGCACGGACGGCGCCCGGTCCGGGTCGCCGACCGGGTCGAACCCGTAGGTCAACCGCTCCCGGTAGACCGCGACGGCGCTGCGCCGGTCGGTGACCACCTGCGCCGTCCCGCCCGGCATCACCCGGCCGCCGTAGGGGTCGGACGCGTACGGCCGTTGCGCGGCGATGCACTCGACCAGCGGGTGGCCGCAGGTCCTCTCCAGGTAGGCGACGAGCTCGGCGCGGGCCGGTCGCAGCACCTTCCGGCGGAACGACGGGTCGGCCCAGCGTGCGGCCACGGCCGCCTCGCCGGCGATCCGGCCGCCCATCACGTCGAGCGGGTAGTGCACGCCGAGCACGATGCGGTTGTTGCCGGCCTCCGACGTGCGGGCCAGGATCTCCGGCGCGAGTTCCGGCAGCAGCGTCGCCAGGGTGAGCCCGGCCTGGTAGGCGCTGGTGGTGTGCCCGCTCGGGAACGAGCCGCCGGTGCACAGGCCCGCCCGGCCGTAGTGCCCGTCCAGGGGCACGTCGCGCCGCGAGAAGTGGTGCGTCGTGTCGATCACCGGTGGCACCCGCGTGATCTTCAGGTTGCCGTCGCGGTCGGCCCACGCGCGGCCCACCCGGATCCCGCGCAGCGACGCCGCGTTCGTCCTCGACGGGGCGCACGCCTGAGCGTCACCGGCGACGCGCGGCGTGTCCGGATCGGTCGGCACCGACGGGCGGGGGTGACTGAACGCCGCCTTCGCGGCGGTCGTGTCGACGTAGTCGCCGGCCGTGCCGTCCGAGTTGTCGACCAGGGCGCTGGTCAGGGGCAGGGCGCCCGAGGTGCGGCCCTTCACGTAGAGCGGGCCGAGCCGGCTGCCCAGGCCCGTGGCGATGGTGACCGACTGGTCGTACGCCGTGCCGTCGGGGTTCTGGTACTCCGCGTCCTGCAGGGCCAGGAACCGCTGCTGTCCGGTGGCGTGCTGGTTGATCCAGACGGCCAACCGGTCGTCGCGGCCGAGCACCGTCGCGTTCCGGACGGTGCCGCGCAGGTCACCGCGGGGGGCCCAGAAGTCCCGGTAGCCGGCCAGCAGCTGGAGCAGATCCGGGCGCCCGGTCTCCCGAGGCGTCCCAGCGGCGGTGGTTGTGGCGGTCGCGGCCGGGGTGACCGGTCGGTCGGGCTCCGCGACCGGCCCGGTGCCGCGTTCCCGGAGCAGGACCGCGAGACCGCCGACGGCCAGGAGGAGGCACAGGACGACGGCCGTCCAGCGGGCGCGCACGGAGCCGGTCACGGACCCCAGGCTATTCACCCCTCGCCCCGGCGCACGGCACTAGGTTGGGGCCATGGACGACTGGTTGGGGATGAACCGCGCGCTCTGGGACGAACGGGCCGCACCGCACGCCGCCTCCCCCGGGTACGCCGTGCAGAAGTTCCTCGACGACCCCGAATTCCTCTCCTACGTGGTGCGTTTCGACCTACCCCGCCTGTTCGACGTGTCGGGGCTGCACGGCGTCCACCTGCAGTGCCACATCGGCACCGACACCCTGTCGCTGCACCGGCTCGGCGCGCACATGAGCGGGCTCGACTTCTCCGCGGAGTCGATCACCCAGGCCCAGGACCTGGCGGCCCGTACGGGCGCCGACATCGAGTACGTCGTCGCGCCCGTGTCGGAGGCGCTCGACGTGCTGGTCCCGGCCTCGTTCGACTTCGTCTACACCGGCGTCGGCGCGTTGATCTGGCTGCCCGACATCGACGACTGGGCCCGCACCGTCGCCGGGCTGCTGAAACCCGGCGGGCGGCTGTTCATCCGCGACATGCACCCGATGCTGCTGGCCATGGAGTCGAGGGGCCTGGCCGAACCGGGCCTGCGCTACCCGTACTTCGCGCAGCCCGAGCCGACGATGTGGGACGAGGAGGGCACGTACGTCGAGACCGACCACGTGTTCACGGCCACCCGGACGGCGGAGTTCAGCCACTCCCTCGGTGAGACCGTCACCGCGCTGCTGGGGGCCGGGATGCGGTTGACCATGCTGCAGGAGCACGACAGCACCCCGTCGGAGGCGTTGCCGGGCTTCATGACCCGCGACGAGCACGAGGAGTACCGGCTGTCCGAGCAACCCTGGCGGCTGGCCGCGTCGTTCACGATCCAGGCCGTGAAAGAGGCTTGATCCGGAGCGGTTTCGTCGGGTCGAACGGGACCACCCACTCGACGTCCGGGCGCGGGCCCCTGGATCGTCGTCACAGCCGCGGGTCGACCGGCTCGGACTCCAGGGCCAGCACCGCGAACACCGGCTCGTGGACGCGCCACAACGGCTCACCGGCGGCCAGCCGCTCCAGCGCCTCAAGTCCCAGTGCGTACTCCCGCAACGCCATCGACCGCTTGCGGCCCAACCCTCGCTCCCGCAGCCGGTCCAGGTTCCGCGGTTCGGTGTAGTCGGGGCCGTAGATGATGCGCAGGTACTCGCGGCCGCGCACCTTCAGGCCGGGTTGCACGAGGCCCTGGGCCCCGCGGGTGAGGTTGGCCAGCGGCTTCACCACCATGCCCTCGCCGCCCGCGGCGGTGAGCTCCTCCCACCACTCGGTCCCCGCGGCCACCGAGCCGGGGTCACCCGGGTGGACGACGAGGCGCCGGGTGGTGCGAAACGTCACCGGGTCGTGGGTCACCAACCGGTCGAGAAGCGCCAGATGCCAGGCATGGTCGCGGCCGTGCCAGGTGGCCCCCTCGCTGGCCAGCAGCTGGAAGGGGGCGAGCTGGACGCCGGTCAGCCCGTCGACGTCCCACCGGTACCGGCGGTAGGCCTCGGCGTAGCGGGCGGAGTTGGCCGCCCGCGCGGCGGTGCGGTCCAGCAGGGCGTCGACGTCCAGCCCACGGGCCCTGGCCGCGGCCAGCGCATCGAGCGCGGGCGGCAGAGCGGAACGGGCCGCGGCCCCCACCGCCGCGTACTGGCCGACCAGCAGGGACTCCGCCTTCAGCGACCACGGCAGCAGTTCGGCATCCAGAAGCAGCCAGTCGGAACCCAGTTCCGTCCACAGCCCGGTCGCGTCGACCGCGGTCCGCAGCCGGGCCAGGAGCCCCTCGGTGAGGTCCTCGGGCAGGAACGCGCGGCCGGTCCGGGTGTAGACCACGCCCGTGCGCTCGTCGTTCCCGCCGAACCGGCGGCGGGCGACCTGCGCGTCCCGGCAGAGCAGCACCACGGCCCGGGAGCCCATGTGCTTCTCCTCGCAGATCACCTCCGCCACACCGGATTCCGCGTAGGCGGCGAACGCCTCGACGGGGTGCTCCAGGACGTCGGCCCGCTTCGAGGTGGCCACGGGCGCCATCGTCGGCGGCAGGTACGGCAACCACCGGGGGTGCAGCGCGAACCGGCTCATCACCTCCAACGCCCCGGCCGCGCTCTCCTCGCGGATCGTGACGTGGCCGTGGTACGCGGTCTTCACCGACCGCCGCCCGAGCACGTCGGCAAGGTCGAGCTCGTCGTCGGCCCGGGTCGGGAGATCCTGCGAACCGGCCACCGGGAACGGCTTCGCCGGCTCGTACCAGACCTTCTCGGCGTCCACCTGGACCAGCTCGCGCTCCGGGTAGCGCAACGCCGTCAACCGGCCGCCGAATACGCAGCCGGTGTCCAGGCACATCGTGTTGTTCACCCACTCCGGCTCCGGGGTGGGGGTGTGCCCGTAGAGGACCATCGCCCGACCGCGGTAGTCGCGGGCCCACGGGTAGCGGACCGGGAGGCCGAACTCGTCGGTCTCGCCGGTCGTGTCCCCGTACAGGGCGAACGAACGGACCCGGCCCGAGGCCCGCCCGTGGTACGCCTCCTTCAACCCGGCGTGCGCGACCACCAGGCGCCCGCCGTCCAGCACGAGGTGCGAGACGAGACCGTCCATCCAGTCACGGATCTCGGCCCGGAACGCGTCCGGCTCGCGCCCCAGCTGCTCCAGCGTGGTCTCCAACCCGTGGCTGACCGTCACGTTGCGCCCGTCGAGCGCGCGGACCAGCTTGTTCTCGTGATTGCCGGGAACGGCCAGGGCGTGACCGGCCCGCTCCATCCCCATCACCAGCCGCAGCACGCCCGGACTGTCGGGGCCCCGGTCGACGAGGTCGCCCACGAACACGGCGGTCCGGCCGTCGGGGGGCACGGCGTCGACCGGGCGGCCCTCCGGGTCGAGCACCGGCCGGTAGCCGAGTTCGCCCAGCAGCCGGACGAGTTCGGGCAGGCAACCGTGCACGTCACCGATCACGTCGAACGGTCCGGTCAGGTCCCGGTGGTCGTTGAGCAGCCGCTCCCGGCGGAAGGTCGCCGCCTCGATCTCGTCCACGCCGCGCAGGACGTGCACCGTGCGGAAACCCTCCCGCCTCAGACCTTTCAGCGAGCGGCGCAGCTGGTCGTGGTGCCGCTTGACGACGTGCGCGCCGAAGTCGCGGTCCGGCCGCTGGGCGTTGCGGGCCACGGCCACCGGGACCGGGACGTCGAGCACCACGATGACCGGCAGCACGTCGTGCGCGCGGGCCAGGCTCACCAACTGCCGGCGGGCCTCCGGCGTCACGTTCGTCGCGTCCACCACGGTCAGCAACCCGGCCGCCAGCCGCACGCCGACGATGTGGTTCAGCATCGCGAACGCCGCCTTCGACGCGGACTGGTCGTTCTCGTCGTTGCTGACCAGGCCCCGGCAGAAGTCGCTGGAGACCACCTCGAACCGGCCGAAGTGCCGCGCCGCGAAGGTCGACTTGCCCGACCCGCTGGAACCGGCCAGGACGACGAGGCTCAGCTCCGGGATGTCCAGGACGCTCACGCCACCTCCCCCCGTCCCGCCGCGTCGCCCGGCGTCACGAGCGTGAGAAGAGCCAGCTGCGTAGGCGATCCGCGGTCCGCGTCGACGTCCCCCACCGGGCGGAACTCGGCCCGGTAGCCGTAGGCCGCGCACACGCCGTCCACCCAGGTCGCGAACTCGGCCCGGGTCCACTCGAACCGGTGGTCCGGGTGCCGCATCCCGCCGTCCCGCAGGTTCTCGTACAGCGCGTTGTACTCCCGGTTCGGCGTCGTGACGACGCACGCGCGCGGCCGGGCGTGCCCGAACACCGCCCGTTCCAGGGACGGCATCCGGTCCGGGTCGACGTGCTCGACGACCTCCATCAGGACCACGGCGTCGTACCCCGCGACGGCCGGGTCCCGGTACGTCACGGACGACTGGCGCAGCCTCAGTCGGGCGCGCACCGAGTCGGGCAGGCGGTCCAGGTTGAGGCGGTCGGCGGCCCGGGACAGTTCCGTGGCCGAGACGTCCACGCCCACCACCTCGGTGAAGCCGGGGTCCTGCAGCAGGGCCCTCAGCAGCTTCCCGTCCCCGCAGCCCAGGTCGACGACCCGGTGCGCACCGGCGTCCCGCAGGGCCTGCAGCACCGCCTCCCGACGCCGCACGAGCAGGGGCACCGCCGGTTCGACGGCCGGAACAGCCTGGGCGGGTGTGCTTTCCGGACCCGAGTCGAGGTCGGGCTGGTCGTCCAGTTCGTTCAACCGCGCCGTCGCGTCCTCGACGAACCGCCGCTGGTGCGCCAGGTACCGGCGGGTGATCAGGTCCCGCTCCGGATGCCCGGCCAGCCACGACCCGCCGCTGCGGACCAGCTTGTCGACCTCGTCGCTGCTCACCCAGTAGTGCTTCGCGCCGTCGAGGACCGGCAGCAGCACGTACAGGTGCCCGAGCGCGTCGGCCAGCGTCAGCGTGCCGGTGAGAGTCACGTCCCGGTACGGGGAATCACCCCAGGCCGGCACCTCCGGGTCGAGCGGCTCGGAGGTCTCCGCGACCGTCCAGCCGAGCGGCTCGAACAACCTGCGCAGCAACTGCGACCCCCCGTGCACCGGCGTCCCGGGGATCCGGACCGTCAACGGCAGCGCCCGGCCCTCCAGGTCGGGCCGGGCCTTGCACCGCCCCTTGAGCGCCGTGCTGAACACCCGACCCAGCGCCACCGCGAGCATGCTCGACGCCGCGTAGGGCCGGTCGTTCACGTACTGCGCCAGCGCGAATGCGTCCCCGCCACCGAACCGCTTGTGCCGGACCAGGCCGATCGGGTCGACCTCGAGCAGCAGCGCCACCGTGCAGCGTTGCGCCGTCGCCTCGGGATAGAACACGTGCGCGAGGCCGACCGGCAGCTCGAACGTCTGCACCCTGTCGGGGTGCTTGTGCAGCAGGTACCCGAGATCGGTGGCGTCGGGCGCGGTGGAGGTGACGGTCAGGAACACCCGCTCATGATGCCGTCGCCCGCTCGCCCGGTCTCGTCAATTTGGATGCCGAGCCGCCGGGCTCGGGCAGCCTCTTCCTCGGGTACCGGCTGTCGGGCCCGGTCCACAGGGCCCGCAGGATCGCGGCGGCCACGTCGCCGAGTGTGGCGCCGATGCACCGCAGGAGGCTGCTCATAGCGGTTTCCGGTGCATGAGCGTCACAGTCGACGACCCGATCGACCGTGGGAATCGTGTAGCAGGCACCGGACAGCGGCGTCAGGTGGCCATGTCGACGAAGCGCGAGTAGTGCCCCTGGAAAGCGACGGTGATGGTGTCGGTCGGGCCGTTCCGGTGCTTGGCCACGATGAAGTCGGCCTCCCCCGCGCGCGGACTTTCCTTCTCGTACGCATCTTCTCGGTGCAGCAGGATGACCATGTCCGCGTCCTGCTCGATCGACCCCGACTCGCGAAGGTCCGACATGGCCGGCTTCTTGTCGGTGCGCTGCTCGGGGCCACGGTTCAGCTGGCTCAGCGCGATGACCGGGACCCGCAGCTCCTTGGCCAGCAGCTTCAGGGCCCGCGAGAACTCCGAGACCTCCTGCTGGCGGCTCTCGACCCGCTTGCCGCTGGTCATCAGCTGCAGGTAGTCGATGATCACCAGCTTCAGGTCGTGCTTCTGACTCAACCGGCGGCACTTGGCCCGGATCTCCATCAGCGACATGTTGGGGCTGTCGTCGATGAACAGCGGCGCCTCGCTGATGTCGCCCATAGTGCGGGCCAGACGCGTCCAGTCCTCCTCGCGCATGGTGCCTTTGCGCATGTGCTGCAGCGGGATCCGCGCTTCGGCCGACAGCAGGCGCATCGTGATCTCGTTGCGACCCATCTCCAGGCTGAACATGACCGACGTCATGTTGTTGTGAATCGCTGCGGCACGGGCGATGTCGAGCCCCAGGGTGGACTTGCCCATCGCCGGGCGGGCCGCGATAACGATCATCTGGCCGGCGTGCAGGCCGTTGGTCAGCCGGTCGAGGTCGGCGAAGCCCGTGGGCACGCCCGTCAGCCCGTCGCCGCGGTGGCTCGACGCCTCGATCTCGTCGATCGCGCCCTCGATGATGTCGGACAGCGGCGCGTAGTCCTCCGTGGTGCGCGTCTCGGTGACCGCGTAGATCTCGGCCTGCGCACTGTTCACGATCTCGTCGACGTCACCGCCGCCGCGGCCGTCGGCCCCTTGGAAACCGAGCTGCACGATGCGCGTACCCGCCTCGGTCAGCCGGCGCAGGACGGCCCGCTCCCGCACGATGCGTGCGTAGTAGCCGGCGTTGGCGGCCGTGGGCACCGAGGAGATCAGCGTGTGGAGGTAGGCGGGGCCACCGGCCCGGGACAGTTCACCGCGCTTGGTCAGTTCGGCGGCCACCGTGACGGCGTCGGCGGGCTCGCCCCGGCCGTACAGGTCGAGCACGGCGTCGAACACGATCTCGTGCGAGGGGCGGTAGAAGTCGTTGCCGCGCAACACCTCCACGACGTCGGCGATCGCATCCTTCGACAGCATCATGCCGCCCAGGACGCTCTGCTCCGCCGCGATGTCCTGCGGCGGGGTGCGCCCCGGGCCCGACCCTCCGAAGTCGTCGGAGGGACCGCCCTGGGGCACCGGTAGATCGACGACGGACAAGCTCCACCCTCCCTGTCGGACCACCCGTGCAGACGCCCTGTGGACCAGGTTCGGACCACTACGGACACCGTCTGCAGACAAGTAGACCCTCGACCACTGACAACCCGGCGGACTGACACCCCCCGCCGGGCAGACGCACGACGTTAGGGGGACCGCCGCCGAGCTTCAATCACCTCGTCAACAGCCCCGGTGCACAACCTGTGTACGACCCGTGGACAACCACCCGGTTTCTCCACAGCTTGTGGATAACGCTGGGGACGGACGGACCCCGGTGGGGATGGACCAAGCCTCTGACCGGCATGATCGACGTCCACCACCTGTGGACGGGAGAAAGTTTTGAACAACTCGGGCCCTGGGGACATCACCCCCGGGGAACCGGTGGCGCAGGACCCGGCGACACCCGGGAGGGGCGACCCCCGACGCATCCTGAGCCTCACCCTGCCCGCCCTCGGCGCCCTCGTCGCCGAGCCCCTGTTCCTCCTGGCCGACTCCGCGATCGTCGGCCGCCTGGGCACCCCGGAGCTCGCCGCGCTGGGCGTCGCCGGTGCCCTGCTGAACTCCGCCGTGAGCGTGTTCGTGTTCCTGGCCTACGGCACGACGGGCACGGCCGCCCGGCTGGTCGGCGCCGGTGACGAGGTCGGCGCCCTGGCCGCCGGGCGCGACGCGGCCTGGCTGGCGGCCGCGATCGGCACCGCCGCCGCCCTCGTCGTCCTGCCCACCGCCCCCCTGCTGGTCGCCCCGTTCGACGTGTCCGACCCGGTCGCGCACGAGGCTGTCGTCTACCTGCGCGCGTCCCTGCCCGGGCTGCCGGCGATGCTCGTGCTGCTGGCCCTCGTCGGCGTCCTGCGCGGCCTGGAACGCACCCGCGCCACACTCTGGATCGCCGGTCTCGGCGCGGTCGCCAACGCCGCCCTGAACGTCGTCCTCGTCCACGGCGTGGGGACCTGGGCCGGCCTGGGCATCGCCGGGTCGGCGATCGGCACGGCCGCCACCCAGCTCGGCATGGCGACGGCCGGGGTCCTGATCCTGCGCCGGACGGCCCGCGGCCGCATCGCCCTCGCCCCGCACGCCGCCGGCATCCGGATGGCCGGGCGGGACGGCGTCCCCCTGCTCGTGCGCACCGTCGCCCTGCGCGCGGTGCTGCTGGCGACCACCGCCACGGCCGCGAGCCTGGGCGCGACCGCACTGGCGGCGCACCAGGTGGCGGCCAATCTGTGGACGCTGCTCGCGCTCACCCTCGACGCCCTGGCCATCGCCGCCCAGGCGCTGGTCGGGAACCGGCTGGGCGCGGGTGACGTGGCCGGTGTGCACGCGATGGTCCGCACCATGGTCCGCTGGGGCGTCGGGACCGGCGTCGTGCTCGGCCTGCTCATGCTCGCGGCCGGCGGGGGGCTCGGACCGCTGTTCACGCCCGACGAGGCCGTCCAGCACGACCTGCGGGCGGCGTTGCTCGTGGCGGCGCTGGCCCAGCCGCTGGCCGGGTACGTGTTCGTGCTGGACGGGGTGCTGATCGGCGCCGGCGACGGCCGCTACCTGGCTCGGGCGAGCGCCGTCCAGGCGGCACTGTTCCTGCCCGCGGCGGCGCTGCTGGCCACCTACGGGCCGTCCGGCACGGCCGGCCTGGTGAGCCTGTGGGTGCTGTTCGCGGGTGGCTGGATGGTGCTGCGGGCGGTCCAGCTCGGACGGCGGGCGCGTGGCGACGCGTGGACGGTCACCGGCGCCCGGCGCACCTGAGGCGCCGGTGGGCACCCAGCGGAGCGGAGCGAGCGCTCGTGGGCACGGTGTCACACAGTGCTCACCAGGTGGGCACGGTGTCACACCGTGCCCACCTAGCGACCGGCGCAGCGAGGCACAGAAGGGGCCCGTCGCAAAACAGAGGCGGCCCGCCCCGACCGGGACGGACCGCCTCGTGCTGCGGGAACGTCAGCCGGCGACGACGGCCAGCTTCACCTTGGCCTGCACCTCGGGGTGCAGGCGGACGTGCACGGTGTACTCACCGGTGTTCTTGATCGCCCCGGTCAACTCCACCTTGCGGCGGTCCACCTTCGAGCCGTTGGTCGACTCGATCGCCGACGCGACGTCGGCCGGGGTCACGGCGCCGAACAGCCGACCCGACTGACCGGCCTTGACGGCCAGCCGCACGGGCTTGGCCTCGAGCGAGTCGCGCACCTTCTGCGCCTCCTCGAGGGTCGCGATCTCGCGGGCCTGACGGGCCTTGCGGATCGACGCGACCTGCTTCTCGCCGCCCTTGGACCAGGCGGTGGCCAGGCCGCGCGGCACGAGGTAGTTACGGCCGTAGCCGTCCTTCACCTCGACGACGTCGCCGGGGGCGCCCAGGCCGGTCACTTCCTGCGTGAGGATGAGCTTCATCTGAGTGTCATCCTCTCTCAGCGGGCGGAGCTGCTGTAGGGCAGCAGCGCCATCTCGCGGGCGTTCTTGACGGCGCGGGCGATCTCCCGCTGCTGCTGCACCGTGACACCGGTGACGCGGCGGGCGCGGATCTTGCCGCGGTCGGAGATGAACTTCCGCAGCAGGGCCGTGTCCTTGTAGTCGACGAACTCGATCTTCGCGGTCTTGAGCGGGTTCTGCTTCTTCTTCGGCTTCCGCACGGGAGGCTTCGGCATGGTCTTGCTCCTTACATCAAGTACAGGTCTACAGATCAGAAGGGCGGGTCGTCCTGGCTGCCGCTGAAGCCGCCCGACGGGCCGGTCGCCCACGGGTCCTCAGCCGGGCCGGACGAACCGCCGGACGCACCGCCACCGGAGTAGCCCCCACCACCGCCACCGCCGGAGAAGCCGCCGCCACCGCCGCCACCGCGCTGGGTCTTGTTGACCTTCGCGGTCGCGTACCGGAGCGAGGGGCCGAGCTCGTCGACCTCCAGCTCGTTCACGGTGCGCTTCTCGCCCTCTTTGGTCTCGTACGACCGGGACTTCAGCCGGCCGGTGACGATGACCCGCGAGCCCCGCTGCAGGGACTCGGCGACGTTCTCCGCCGCGTCACGCCACACCGAGCACCGCATGAACAGCGTCTCGCCGTCCTTCCACTCGTTCGACTGGCGGTCGAACGTGCGCGGGGTGCTGGCCACGGTGAAGTTGGCCACCGCCGCGCCGGAGGGCGTGAAACGGAGTTCGGGGTCGTTGGTGAGGTTGCCGATCAGCGTGAGGATCGTTTCGCCGGCCATGCGGGTCTCCGAGGGTTTCGGTAGGTGAGGTCGCTCAGCGAGCTTCCGGTCGCATCAACTTAGTGCGCAGCACCGACTCGTTGAGGTTGAGCTGGCGGTCCAGCTCCTTCGCGTCGGCGGGCTCGGTCGTCATGTTGACGATCGCGTAGATGCCCTCGGCGTTCTTCTTGATCTCGTAGGCCAGGCGCCGCTTGCCCCACACGTCGACGTTGTCCACGGTGCCGCCACCCTTGCGGATGACGTTCAGGAACTTGTCGAGCGACGGGGCGACGGTGCGCTCCTCAAGGCTGGGGTCGAGGATGACCATCAGTTCGTACTGACGCATGTGTTAACCCACCTCCTCTGGTCTCGGCGGTCACGGTCGGTCCGTGACAGGAGGGTCGTGCGTCGGCGCCGGCACCCACCCGGATCGAGCGGTGTCCGACGCCAAGGAGAGAGCTTAGCCGCGAGGACCGTCAGTCACCGAATCGGGCGAAAGGGTCAGGTCCTCGAGTTCCTCGATCGGGCGGCCGGTGTGCCGGCCCGGGCGGTCCGACCCCGAGGGGTCGAGGGCCAGCAGGACGGCCGGCGAGATCCCGAGCGGCTCCAGGCCCACCTCGCGCAGCATCGCCCGGTAGCGGCGCAGCGCCTGCCCCCCGATCCAGGCGATCCCGGCCAGCCGGGCGACCAGCAGAAACACGTAGATCGACGCCGGCAGCCCCTTCGACGGGTCGCTCTCGGCGGCGATGAACATCCACACCCCGACGAAGTAGACGCACTCGGTCGCCGCCCAGAGCAGGTGGTCGCGCCAGGCCAGCCCGGACAGCGCGATCAGGGGCAGGAGCAGCAGCGACGTCTGCACCGGCAGCGACGTCGCCGCCACCAGCACCACGCACAGCATGGCCAGCGCCAGCGGCGCGAAGGCCGCCGGCGGCGGTTCGGGCAGGTGGACGACGTCCGCCGGGTCGGTCCCCGACCCGCCGGCGGCGGGGGGCGGGCTCAGCAGAGCCGGGTGCGCGTCGTCCACCAGCGCACCGTCCACCGGCGCACCGGCGGGCGGCAGGTGGACGGCGGTCACGCGGACCACCAACGCCAGCAGCAGGCCGGTGACCAGCACGCACAGCGTCGCGGCCACCCCCGGGGCCACGGGGCCCATCGTGAACAGGCCGCCGAACAGGCTGGTCAGGATCCGGCCCGGGAGGGTACCCGCGGGCTGCGGCTTGGCGTTGGCCAGCAGTTGCGGCAGCAGCCAGACCGAGCCGTACCCCACGGCGCCCGTGCGCCAGGCGTTGAACGAGGCCAGCAGGCCGGCCCCGAGCCCGGCCACGAGCAGGAGGCGGGCCACCAGCCAGGTCACGAACGCGGTCCCGGCCGCCCGCGGCGTGGGCCACGTCGTCCGGACGGCGAGCACCGCCAGGGCGAGCACCACCACGGCCAGCGACGGCGCGGCGGCCACGGCCAGCCCCAGCCAGACGCCCGCCCAGCCGGGATGGCGGCGGTGCCACGACCAGAAGGCGAGCGCCAGCAACGCGACCGCCAGGAGGGTGTACGAGAGCAGCCCCGCCGTGAAGACGACCGGCGAGAGCGCCAGGTGGGCGGCGTCCCACGCCCCGGTCGGGCCGCGCAGGCGCCGGGTGGTGACGGCGATCGCGGCGACGCCCACCCCGAGGGCGACCAGCAGGACCGCCGCCGACAGGTCGAAGAACTCGCGCTGCCCGCGCACGCCGTCGTGCGGGACGAACGCCGAGACCACCCACATCGCCGCCGAGGCCAGCGGCGGCTGGCCGAGACCGTCGCCACCGACCGCCTCGCTCAGCGAGGGACGGGCCAGGTCGGAGCCGAGATCCTGGCTGGAGAACAGCACCGCGTTGTCGCTGTAACAGACGTGCCAGAACTGGTCGGGGTTCGACCAGCCCTGGGCGCGGCAGTGCTGCTTGGCGACCAGGCCGCCCGTCAGGACGACGGCGGCCAGGAGGACGAGCACCGGTACGGCACCGAGGAACCCGCGGCCCGACGCGAGGCGGCGGCCGGACGGGCCGCCGATGACCGGACTGGCGGCGCGGACGACCGGGTCGACGCTCAGCCCTGACCCTGCTGCTGGCCGTCCTGCCCCGTCCCGATGCTCGGGAAGATGCCGCCACCGTCCGGCTGGGACGCGCTGGCCGACGGGGACGCCGACGCGCTCGGGTCGGTACCCGGGTTGTTCGGGTCGGTCGGCTGCTGGGTCTGCGGCTGCGGCCGCGGGATGCCCTCGACCTCACCGACGTTCGCGGGCTCCGGGAACGTCAGCTTGGGCTTGCCGTTGAGCGCGTTCTGCATGAACGTCGTCCAGATCCGGACCGGGAACGAGCCGCCGGTGATGCTGCTGAAGCCGCCCCACGGGGAGATGGTGACCGGCGTCTTCCCGTCCTTGGCGTTCTGGTACAGCATCACCGTTGTGGCCAGTTGCGGGGTGTAGCCGGCGAACCAGGCCGATTTGTTGTCCTGCGACGTCCCGGTCTTGCCGGCGATCTCGCGGCTCGACCCGAACCCGGCCGCGTAGGCCCCCGTGCCGCCGTAGGAGACGGGCTGGCGCAGCGCGTAGGTCAGGTCGGCCATCACGTCCTTGTCGAAGACCTGCTCGCCGTCGCCGAGGGTGTCCTGGCTCCAGTACGTCTTGCTGGTGCCGACCTTGGTGATCTTGGCGATCGAGTGGGTCTCGTGCTTCTTGCCCTGGGCCGCGAAGGTCGCATAGGCCGTGGCCAGGTCGATCGGGTGCGGGTTGGCCGACCCGAGCACGTTGACCAGGTTGTCCTCGACGTGCGCCGACTTGGGGATACCGGCCTTGTAGGCGGCCTCCTGGGTCAGCTTCCGGCGGTCGTCCTCGGCGTTGACCTGGACGAAGACGGTGTTCAGCGAGTCCTCGGTGGCCTTCAGCAGGGTGGCGCCCGACATGGACTCGCCGCCGAAGTTCACCACCTTCCTGCCGTCGATCTTCATCGGGCTGGTGGCCCGGTAGTAGCTGTTCAGGCTGACGCCGTCCTCCAGGGCGGCGACCAGGCCGAAGGCCTTGAAGGTCGACCCGGCCGCCGCAGCGCCCGCGGTGGCGTTGTTGAACGTGTTCTTCGCGTAGTCGGGGCCGCCGTAGATGGCCTTGACCTGCCCGTTGCGGGGGTCGATGGCCGCCGCGCCGATGCCGACCCGCTTGGGCTTGCCCTTCGTCTGCCCCTTCACCGCCGCGGTCAGCTGCTGGACCATCTTCCTGTCGAAGGTCGTGGTGATGGCGTAACCGTCGGTCTCGATCTGGTCCGGGGTCTCGTTGAGCCGCTTCGCGGCCTCATCCCGGGCCATCATGACCAGGAAGCCGTTCTGACCGGCCAGCGACGCCGACGACTTCGGCTTGTCGGGCATCGGGAAATCGCCCGCATACTTCCTGTACTCGGTCTGGCTGAGCGGGGTGACCTGGTTCGGGTTGAGCCGGGTCATCGCGGCCAGCACCGTGCTCCAGCGGAACTTGGCCCGCGTCAACTGATCGGGCTGGTCGACGTCCTCCGGGTGCGAGGCGCTGTTCGGCGAGTTGATGATGCCCGCCAGGTACGCGGCCTCCGACGCGTTCAGGTCGTCGACGTCCTTGCCGTAGTAGGCCTGCGCCGCCGCCTGCACGCCGTAGGCGCCCCGGCCGAAGTAGATGGTGTTCAGGTAGCCCTGCAGGACCTTGTTCGGCTCCATCGTCTGCCGGATCTTCAGCGCGATGAAGAACTCCCGGAACTTCGTCCCGAGCGTGCGGTGCTCCTGGCCGTTGAAGGTGTTCTTCACGTACTGCTGGCTGATGGTCGAGCCACCGCCGCCGCCCCCGTGGGCGTTGTTCCAGATCGCCCGGATGATGCCGGTCGGGCTGACGCCGGCGTTCTCGTAGAACGTGTCGTCCTCGGCGGCGAGCACGGCGGGGACGATCGTGGCCATCTTGCTGAAGTCGACGACCTGCCGGTTCTGGTCGGCGAGCCGGCCGATCTCGGTCTTGCCGTCGGAGTAGTAGACGATCGTCGTCTGGGTCAGCGGCTTCGCGTCGTCCTTGGGGACGTCGATGGTGGCGTAGGCGATGGAGAACGTCAGCAGACCCAGCAGGAAGCAGGCCAGGAAGATGCCGCCGACGAGCTTCCAGGACGGCACCCAGCGCCGCCAGCCGTTCCGGCCGAAGCGCGGGTAGTCGACGTAGCGCTGGAAGCCGGACGGCTGGCGCCCACCCGGATGCCCGGGGCGGCGCGGGTCGTAGCCCGAGGGGCCGCGCTCGTAGGCCTGGTACCCGCCCGGGCCCGCTTGGCCGTTGGGCCGCTGACCTGCGGTGCGCACCGGTCCGGCGGCGGGGTTGCCCTGGTAGCCGACGGGGTAGCGACCGGGTTGCCCCGGAGCGCGGCCACCACCGACGGGGGGCAGATCACGACCGGCCACGAACCTGAACACCTCCACGGGAGCCGGAACCTCTGCCCCGGCAGCAACAACTCATGAGCCTACGGCGTGCCCCGCACCTGTGCAGCCACCTTGCCCACCCGTTGCCTGTGGGAGCGCCTCCGTCGTATCGTGACGAACGAACCTGATGTATCGGCCCGATACATTGGCCCGAAGCATTGAACTGAACCATCGGCCCGAACGTACAGGCCGGACGAACGACACGGAATCCGGTCGAGGAGGTGCGCATGGCCCGCCGCGGTGACGTGCTGGAGCTCGCCGTCCTCGGGATGTTGCACGAGAACCCGACCCACGGGTACGAGCTGCGCAAACGCCTCAACGAGCTGCTCGGGCCGTTCCGCGCCCTCTCGTACGGGACGCTGCACCCCTGCCTGAAGTCCCTGCTCGCCCGCGGCTGGATCCGCGAGGTCGAGGGCGACGAGGACAGCGACGGCACTGCTTCGCCGCTGGTCTCGCGCCGCGCCCGGATCGTCTACGAGCTGACGGCCGAGGGCAAGGAGCAGTTCAACACCATGGTCTCCAGCCCCGGCCCGGCGGCCTGGGAGGACGAGCCCTTCGCGGTGCACTTCGCCTTCTTCGGCCGCACGGACGCCGCCACCCGGCTGCAGATCCTCGAGGGCCGTCGGTCGCGGCTGCAGGAGCGCCGCGAGCGCGCCCGGCAGTCGATGCGCAGCACGCGCGAGCGGCTCGACGCCTACACGCTCGAACTGCAGCGCCACGGGCTGGAATCGGTCGACCGCGAGGTCCGCTGGCTCACCGAACTGATCGACACCGAGCGGGCCAGCCGGATGACGCACCCGCCCGAGGTCGACCCGCCCCAGCCACCGCCCGAGCCACCGCCGGAGCCACCGAACCAGCCCCCCGGCTGACCCCCGAGTCCCTGCCCCACCCCCGAAACGCTCGCGCCGGCACGGAACGCCGTCGCGAAACTACGAGCACACAAGGAGATACGCATGGGTACCGTCCGCGTAGCGATCGTCGGCGTCGGTAACTGCGCCGCGTCCCTGGTCCAGGGCGTGCACTACTACCGCGACGCCGACCCGGCGGGCACGGTGCCCGGCCTGATGCACGTGCAGTTCGGCGACTACCACGTCTCGGACGTGCAGTTCGTCGCCGCGTTCGACGTCGACGCCAAGAAGGTCGGCCTCGACCTGGCCGACGCGATCGGCTCCAGCGAGAACAACACGATCAAGATCACCGACGTGCCGACCACCGGCATCACGGTGCAGCGCGGCCACACGCTCGACGGCCTGGGCAAGTACTACCGCCTGACCATCGAGGAGTCCGAGGCCGAGCCCGTGGACGTCGTCCAGGCACTCAAGGACGCCGAGGTCGACGTCCTCGTCTCCTACCTGCCGGTCGGCTCGGAGGACGCGGACAAGTTCTACGCGCAGTGCGCCATCGACGCGGGCGTCGCCTTCGTCAACGCCCTGCCCGTGTTCATCGCCTCCGACCCCGAGTGGGCCGAGAAGTTCCGCGCCGCAGGCGTTCCCATCGTCGGCGACGACATCAAGAGCCAGGTGGGGGCCACCATCACCCACCGGGTGATGGCCAAGCTGTTCGAGGACCGGGGCGTCGTCCTGGACCGCACGTACCAGCTGAACGTCGGCGGCAACATGGACTTCAAGAACATGCTCGAGCGCGACCGGCTGGAGTCCAAGAAGGTCTCCAAGACCCAGGCCGTGACGTCGAACCTGAACGGCCCGCTGGCCGGCCTGAAGTCCGACCGCAACGTGCACATCGGCCCGAGCGACTACGTCGCCTGGCTCGACGACCGCAAGTGGGCCTACGTCCGGCTCGAGGGCCGCGCCTTCGGCGACGTCCCGCTGAACCTCGAGTACAAGCTCGAGGTGTGGGACTCCCCCAACTCGGCCGGCGTCATCATCGACGCGGTGCGCGCGGCGAAGATCGCCAAGGACCGCGGCATCGGCGGCCCGGTCTTCGAGGCCTCGGCCTACCTGATGAAGTCCCCGCCGGTCCAGGTGGAGGACACCCAGGGTCGCGCCGACCTGGAGGCCTTCATCCGCGGCGAGCGCTGAAGCCCGCGGGACGACGTCCCGCACCTCCTGAGCCCGCCCCCCCGTTCTCGGGGTGGCGGGCTCAGTGGTGCCGGCGTGCGTCCGGGCCGGCGGGCAGGCATAGCATTTTCGGATGCCCCGGTCCGCCTTCCTCGACGACCTGCGCGTGGTGCTGCGCGGCCGGGACTTCCGCAAGCTGTTCGCCGTCCGGCTGATGTCCCAGGCCGCCGACGGCACGTTCCAGGTCGGGCTGGCCAGCCTGGTCTTCTTCTCGGTCGACAAGGCCACCACCCCTGAGCAGGTGGCCACCGCCGCCGTCGTGACGATCCTGCCGTTCACGCTGCTCGGCCCGTTCGCCGGTGTGCTGCTCGACGTCTGGTCGCGCCGGCAGGTGCTGCTGCTGGTCAACGCGGTCCGCGCAGTACTCGTGCTGGGGACGGCGCTGCTGGTGATCGGCGGGGTCGACGGCCCTCCGATCTACCTGCTCGCGCTGGCGTGCCTGTCGCTGAACCGGTTCCTGCTGGCCGGGTTGGGCGCATCCCTGCCCTACGTCGTGCCCCGGCACGAGCTGGTGATGGCCAACGCCGTCTCCCCGACCTGCGGCACGATCGCCGCGCTGCTCGGGGCCGGGGTCGGGTTCGTGCCCCGGTTCGTGCTCGGTGCGGGCGACCCGACCGACGCGCTGGCTCTGCTCCTCGGCGCGGCCGGTTACGGGTTCGCGGCGTTGCTGGCCCGGCGCATCCCGCGCGACCACCTCGGCCCGGACCAGCGCGCCCCGCTGGACGGCCGTTCCGCGCGGGCCGCCCTGGTGGACGTCGTCCGCGACCTCGTCGGCGGCGCGCGACACGTGCGCGACCGGCGGCCGGCGGCCTACGCCCTGAGCGCGATCGGGGCCCACCGGCTGGGCTACGGGATCATGACGATCACGCTGATGTTGTTGTGCCGCAATCACTTCACCGACCCGGCCGACGTGGACGCGGGGCTGGCCCTGCTGGCCACCTCGCTCACCGTGACGGGGCTCGGCGTGGGGTTGGCCGCCGTCGCCACGCCGGCGGCCGTGCGACACCTGGGCACGACGGGCTGGATCGGGACGGCGATCGGGGTGGCCGCCGCCGTCCAGCTGCTGCTCGTGATCGACCTGCGCCGCCCGACCCTGTTCGCGGCCGCCTTCCTGCTGGGCTTCACCGGACAGGGCGCGAAGATCTGCGTGGACGCGGTGGTGCAGCGCTCCGTCGCCGAGAACTACCGGGGGCGGGTGTTCTCGTTCTACGACGTCATCTTCAACGCGGCGTTCGTGGCCGCGGCCGGGCTGTCACTGGTGCTGCTGCCCGCCGACGGCTACTCCCGCGGCGTGTTCGGCGCGGTGGGCGTGCTGTTCGCCGCGGTCGCCGCGAGCTACGTGACGCTGTCCCGGCGGCTGCCGAGAACGCTTACCGCCGAGGCGGTCTCAGCCCTCGACCTCGAACACGAACCCGCACTCGCCGCCCAGGTCGACCCGCGAGCCCGAGGTGATCACCAGCGGGACGCCGGGCTCGATCGTGACCGGTGACCCACCGGGGGTGGTCAGCGTCGTGCCGTTCATCGCGTCCAGGTCGGTGATCACCACGTCCCAACCCGAGGCGCGCACCTCGGCGTGGGTGCGCGAGACCTGACCGGTCGCGCTCTGCACCGCGTGCATCACCGGGGTCTCCGGGTCGGGCGAGGGGACCGGCTTGGGGTCACGGCCCAGGATGACGGGCCGGTCGACCTCGACGCGGTCGCCGTTGTCGAAGATCAGGACCCCGAGCGGCGGGCGGGCGACCAGGATCGGCGCCTGCGGCGGGACGCGCAGCCCGCACACCCGGCAGTCGGGCTGGTCGGGTGACGTCACGTGCCCGGCGTCGCACCAGACCCCGAGCAGCCGCGGCGGTTCGCGCGGCGGAACGTGCGGGCCGGGGACCTCGCCGTGGGGCTGGAAGACGGAGGTGCCGTCGTCGCCGTGACCGTTCTTGGCCCGGGCGAACGCACCGCCGCCGACCCCGTTGGGCGGGACCACCGGGCTGTGCACGCCGGGGGTACCGGTGCCACGCAGGCCGGGCGGGCCGCTCTGCCGCTCGTGCGGCGGACGGTCGGCCGCGCCGCCCCGGGCCCAGACCGGGGCCGGGTGGTCGGGCACCGCCGGGTCGGCGGTCTTGCTGCGGGCCGCACGGGCCCCGCGGAAGAACGCCGGCAGCAGCAGGCCGTCGGACTCCGAACCCTCGTCGGGCTGGCCGTCGGGCGCCTCGACCGGTGCCTCGTCGTCGCCGTGACCGTGGCCGTTCACCCCGTTGACGCCGTTGACCCCGTTCACGCCACCGGAGGGCGCGGGGATGAACGGCGACTGCTCACCGGCGCGCGGCCACGCACCGTTGGAGCCGCGCAGGCCCCCGAACGGCACGCGGTGCTCGGGGCGCAGCGTCTGACCGCGCACCCGGAACGGCAGGGCGCCGGGCTCGTCGTCCAGCTCCAGGGCCCGCGAGCGCACGTAGTCCTCGAAGGACTCCTCGACGCGCTCACCCGCCGGGTCCACCGCCGGGCGCTCCTCGACCTCGGCCGCCGCGACGGGCTCGAGGGGCTCGACGGGCTCGACCGGGGTGTGGGCCGCGACCGGCTCGGCGAGTGGTTCGGGCCGCACGTCGGGCCGCACGTCGGGCCGCTGGGGCTCGGGGGCCGGCGACTCGAACCGGGGCTGGGCGTGGTGACCGCGCGGCGGGGCCCCCGCCGCGTCCTTCAGGCCCTCGAGACCACGCCGACCCTGCAGGCCGGGCAGCTTCAACGACACCGACGGCGGGTCGAAGTTCGGCAACGCGGTCGGCAGGGGGCCCCGGGCCGACCCCTCGACCAGCAGGTCGTCCTCGTCGATCGACGGCCCGTCCGACGGCTGCTCAGCCTGGGCGTCGGCCGGCGACTGGGCCGGTGACTGGGCGTGCTCCGCGACGGACGCCTGTGCGGCCGGTGGCTGCGCCTCGGCGACCGGAGGGGCCTCGACCTCCTCGCCGCTGCGGATCACGTCGGCGAACGGGACCTCGCCGGAGTCCATCGAGGCACCGAAGCCGGGCCCGGACGGGCGCTGCGGTGCCTCCGGACCGGTCAGGTCGGTCAGCCCCCAGGCGGCGGCCGCCCCGTCGGGCAGCGACCACGGAGCCCGGCGGCCGAAGTCCTGGGTGGTGAACTCCTCGTCGACGGCCGGGGCGGACTCGCGCTCCCGGTCGACCGGCGACAGGAGCAGCGTCTCGTCGGGCCCGGACTCAGTGCGCGGTTCGGCGAAGGGCTGGGCCTCGACCGGCGCGAAGGCCTCCACGGCCGGCGAGTCCGGCTCGGCGTCGGGGGCCGTCTCGGGGGCGGTCTCGAACGGCGACGCCTCGAAGAAGGACTCGGCGGGTTCGAAGGGCGACTCGACCGGGGCCTCGGCCGGCTCGGCCAGGGCCTCGGCGAACTCCTCGACCGACACCTCGGCCGGCGCACCCGTGACCGTCGGCGGGTGGTGCACCTCGAGGTCGTCCGGGACGGCGAAGGGGTCGTTGCTGCGCGCGGCCAGCGGCGGGGCCTCGGCCTCGGGGGCCTGGGCACTCGGCGCGGGCTCGGCGGCGGGCGCGGGGCTGAGGGCGGCGGCACCGGACGACGCCACGACCGGGTGCCGGCCGGTGCGCGGTGCGGAGCGGGTCAGGTCGACGACGCGCGGCGGGCGGCCCCCCGCGGCCGGGCGAGCGTCGTCCGGCCCCGGCCCGTCCGCCTCGGGTGCGGCCCCCGACGCGGGTTCGGGCTGCTCGAGCGCGGCGGGCGCCTCCGTGACGACGGGCGCGGCGTCGCCGGGGGCCGGGCGGCTGTTCGCGCCGCACGGCAGGGCCAGGCCGGCGACCAGGACGACGCCGGTGTGCACCAGGTAGGGCAGTTCGGTCTTCTGCTCGACGTCGCCGACCAGTACGCGGGTGGCGCCGGAGATGAGGCCTTCGAGCCAGGTGGTGGCGCCGGTGGCGTCGAGCCGGACCGGTTCCCCGGTCCGTTCGAAGCAGACCGGCACGCTGCCGCGGACGAGGGCGCGCACGGCCTCACCCTCGACGCGCACGATCGCGAAGCTCGGCGAGGTGCGGATGCCGCGGCGCACCAGGACGTCGAGGATCTCGTCCACGGGGGCGTCGTCGAGCGCCAGCTCCCACAGCGGCCCGGCCAGTGACCAGTCCGTCGGCGCGTCCACCACCAATACGGTGCGTGATGCGACGACGGCAAGCAGTTGCCCGGGGGTATAGGAGACGCCGAACTGCACTGCGCGAACACCTCCCCAGGGAAGAACCGGCGAACCGGCGGGCGAGTCATGACCGACCGACCCGACGGCAGCGTCGAGCCCGAGCCGCACTGCTGCGGCGGGCCAACTCTAGAAGGCCGGAGGTGGCCAGGCCAACCCGCTACGGGGTCGAGGATCGACCGGCTTCACCCTCCCACCAGGCGAGCAGCTCCGCCCGGGCCGCCTCGGGACCGATCGCGCCGCGCTCCAGACGCAGCTCCTTCAGGAAGGCCCAGGCCCGCCCCACGTCGCGCCCCGGCGGGATGCCGAGGATCTCCATGATCGCGTTGCCGTCCAGGTCGGGGCGGACGGCGTCCAGCTCCTCCTGCTCGCGCAGCTGCGCGATGCGGTTCTCCAGGTCATCGTAGGAAGCGGCCAGCCGCGCGGCCTTTCGCTTGTTGCGGGTGGTGCAGTCGGAGCGGGTGAGCTTGTGCAACCGGTCCAGCAACGGGCCCGCGTCGGTGACGTAGCGGCGGACCGCCGAGTCGGTCCACCCGCCGTCCCCGTAGCCGTGGAAGCGCAGGTGCAGCTCCACCAGCCGGGCCACCTCGGTCACCGTGACCTTGTCGAAGCGCAGGGCCTTGAGCCGCTTGCTCACCAACCGGGCCCCGACGGTCTCGTGGTGGTGGAAACTCACACCGCCGCCGGGCTCGAACCGGCGGGTCGCAGGCTTGCCGATGTCGTGCAGCAGCGCGGCGAGCCGCAGGACGAGATCCGGGCCCTCGGGGCGAGGGGCGGCCTGCTCGAGCGCGATGGCCTGCTCGAGGACGGTCAGCGAGTGCTCGTACACGTCCTTGTGCCGGTGGTGCTCGTCGATCTCCAGCTTCAGCGCCGGCAGCTCCGGCAGCACGTGCCCGGCCAGCCCGCTCTCGACCAGCAGCTCGATGCCGGGCCGCGGCTCGGGGCTGAGCAGCAGCTTCTCCAGCTCGGTGCGCACCCGCTCGGCCGAGACGATCTCGATCCGGCCGGCCATGTCACGCAGCGCGGCCCCCACCTCGGGCGCGACGTGGAAACCGAGCTGGGCCGCGAACCGGGCCGCCCGCATCATCCGCAGCGGGTCGTCACTGAAGGACTGCTCGGGCGTGGACGGCGTCCGCAGCACCTGGGCGGCCAGGTCGCCCAACCCGTCGAAGGGGTCGACGAACCGCAGGTCGGGCAGCACCAGGGCCATCGCGTTCACGGTGAAGTCGCGGCGGGCCAGGTCACCCTCGAGGGTGTCGCCGAACGCGACCTCGGGCTTGCGTGAGGCCGGGTCGTAGACGTCCGCCCGGTACGTGGTCACCTCGACGACGTGGTCGCCCTTGCGGGCCCCGACCGTGCCGAACTCCTTGCCGATCTCCCAGTGGGCGTCGCCCCACTTCCGCAGCAGCCGGACCGAGTCGTCGGGACGGGCGTCGGTGGTGAAGTCGAGGTCCAGGCTGGCCCGGCCCAGGAGGGCGTCGCGCACCGGGCCGCCGACCAGGGCCAGCGTGAAACCGGCGTCCGCGAAGAGCCCGCCGAGCTCGCCCAGCACCCCCTGCAGCGGCAGCAGCCGCTTCGTCGCCGTGATCTGGGCCCGCGTCCTCAACGCCGCGAGGTCGTCGGCGGCGGAGGCGGAGGGAGTGGACGGGGCGGGCACGGGCGACAAGCCTGCCATGACCCCAAGTCGACCCCAAGCGGTCGGGTGCACGGTGACACGGTGGACGACGCACGCCCGGCTCCCGAGGCCGACCCGACGAAGGTGACCGACGACCTGCTCGAAGCGCTCGCCGGGACCCTGGTGCGCACGGTGAGCGACGTCGTCCCGGGGTCCACCACCGCGAGCGCCGACCTGCGGTTGCGGGTCGCCCAGTTGCGTGAGGCCGTGCGCGAACGGCACCCGACCGACGCGGCGGGACCGGATGTGGGGCACGCGGAGCGGGCTGAGCTGGCCGTTCTCGGCGACGGGTTCGTCGCGGCCGTGCACGGCTGGTCGATCGAGGACCCGGAGGGCGGCCCGGTCTGGGCGCGGCAACGACAACAGGCCCTCGAGGCGGCCCGGGCCCTGCACGACGGGCTGCGCGTGCACCATGCCCACGAGCGGGCGAGAGCCGGTCCGGGAGCACCGGGACTGTAGTTACAGTGGCCCCCATGCCCCGCCCATCCCGGACCCCGCGCGGGGCTCGGCGGCCGCTGCCGACCGTCGTGGAGACGTCGGCGGGGGGGCTCGTGGTGGAGCGCTCGGACGGCGGGCCGGTGGGGGCGGTGATCGCCCGCCTGAACCGGGCCGGCAAGGTCGAGTGGTGCCTGCCGAAGGGCCACCTCGAGGGTGACGAGACGCCGGAGCAGGCGGCCGTCCGCGAGATCGAGGAGGAGACGGGCATCCGCGGCGAGATCGTGCAGCCGCTCGGCTCGATCGACTACTGGTTCTCCGTCGAGGGCAAGCGCGTGCACAAGCACGTGCACCACTTCCTGCTCCTGGCCGTCGGTGGCCGGCTGAGCGTGGAGGGCGACCCCGACCAGGAGGCCATCGACGTCGCCTGGGTGCCGCTGACCGAACTCGACGGGCGGCTGTCCTTCCCGAACGAGCGGCGGATCGTCGAACAGGCCGGTGCCCGTCTCGCGGAGAGCGCGTGAACCCGCCGCGCGCCCTGCGGGCCCTGCCCGCCCTGGCGCTGGCCATCGTGCTCGCCTCGGCGGCCGGCGTCCCGGCCGGGGCCGGCGGGACGGCGGGCGCCGGGACGGCGGGCGCGGCCGACCTGTCGGGCGTGCCCCTGGTCGCCGGTGAGGTCACGCTCACGCTGACGCGCGTCGCCCCCGCCGCGGTCACCGCCGACTCCGACCTGACGATCAGTGGCGTCGTGCGTAACGGTACGGGGAAGACGATCAAGGGGGCGCGGGCCTCCCTGCGGTTGCACTCCGAGGTGCTGAGCACCACCGCCGATGTGCAGGGCTGGACGGGCGGAACGCTCGACGACACCGGCGGCCGCTCGCTGCCCGGCACGGTCAAGGTCGGGAAACTGCCCGCCGGGGGCAGCGACTCCTTCACCGTGCAGGTGTCCGGCGCCGAGCTCGGCCTGTCGAACGCCTCGTGGGCGTTCGGGCCGCGCGGCCTGACCGTCGAGATCACGGCCGGGGCCAAGACCGTGGCGGCCACCCGGACGACGATCGTCTGGTCACCGACCACCACCACGGCGGCGACCCGGCTCACCCTGCTGGCGCCGATCACGGCGGGCCAGGCCGGTGCGAACGCGGGTGGAGCCACCACGGAGGCCGAGACCGAACTGGCCGCCGGTGGCCGGCTGGACCGGGTGGTGACCGCCACGGCCGATCCCGACTTCGGCTGGATCGTCGACCCGGCCGTGCTCTCCTCCGCCGCCGAACTCAAGGCCGACGGGCTCGACCCCGAGCTCACCTCCGCCACCGGGCCGGCGACGTCCGGCGGGTCGGGGCCGGCGTCGTCCGGCGGCTCCACGGGCCCCTCCGGCGGGTCGAACGCCTCGGCGACCGGCCTGGCCGGCGAGGACGCCGCGATGCGCGCCGGCCGGCAGTGGCTGGCCCGGTTCTCGGGCGGCGCGGCGGGGCGGACCGTGCTCGGGCTGCCCTACGCCGACCCCGACATCAACTCGCTGCTGAACAACAAGGGCGTGAAGCTGTTCCGGATGGCGGGTGACCTCGGCCGGCGGGTGACGGCGGAGACCGGCCTGAGCCCGTTCGACACGACCGTCGCCTGGCCCGGGGACGGGCGGCTGCCGAGCCGCTCCGTGTCGGCCGTCCAGCACAGCGGCTACAGCGCCGTGCTCCTGGCCTCGGACACCCAGCCGGTGGACACGGCGTCGTCGACGACGACGCCGACCGGTCGCTCCACCGTGTCGGGCGGCGGCGAGTCCCTGGCGGGGCTCCTGTACGACAAGGACCTGTCGACCCTGGTCGCGGGCAGCGGCGGGACGCAGTCCGTGCAGTCCGTGCAGTCCCTGCTGGCCGAACTGGCCGCCGTCAGCCTGGAACAGCCGACCGAGCAACGGCACCTGCTGGCGGTGACCCCGCGGACGTGGAGCCCGAACCCGGCCGGGGTCTCGGCCATGCTGGCGGCCCTGCACTCGGCCCCGTGGGTGGAGCTGTCCTCACTGGACTCGCTGCGCGACGCGACCCCGGTGGGCGGGCGGACCGAGACCGCCTACGGCGCCGACCAGAGGGCCACCGAGCTGCCGCCCGGGCAGATCTCGCGGGCCAACCGGCTGAAGCAGCGGCTCGACCTGTTCGCCCCGGCGCTGCGCAACCCGGACCCGGTGCTCGACCCGTACCGGAAGCTCGTCTGCTCCCTGCTGTCGGTGGCCTGGCGCCGGGACCTGAACGACCTGGCTGCCGCCGGGCAGCGCGTGTCCGGCCAGGTCGGGCAGCTCACCAACGGGGTCAGGCTGTCGATCGGGGCCCGGGGCAAGTTCTTCACCGCCACGAAGTCCGAGCTGCAGGTCGCGATCATCAACGACACCGACCAGACGCTGGCCCTGAAGGTGGTGGCCGACGCGTCGTCGCGCCAGCTCGTCGTCGAGGACGTGGCCGTCGAGGCGCCGCCGGGCCGCAAGATCGTCGCCATCCCCGCGCACGCGCTGGGCAGCGGCAACGTGACCGTCACCGTCGTTCTGGAGAACGCGCGCGACGGGATCATCCAGTCGCCGCAGCAGTTCACGGTGAAGGTCCGGCCCGACTGGGAGACCCGCGGGATGATCGTGGTGGTCTCGATCCTGGGGCTGCTCGTCGTCATCGGCCTGCTGCGGGGGCTGCGGCGCAGCCGGACCCGGGTACCGCCGACCGACGTCCCGGACGTCGACGACCTGGCGGTGCAGCAGGCCCAGGACGAGGCGCGGGCGAACCAGCCGCCGGGCGCGCGACCCCCGGCCGTGGACGCCGCTCCACAGCCCGCTCCACAGCCCGACCCGGAGCCCGATCCGCGCCCGGACCTGAAGTCGGACCTGAAGTCGGGACCGGAGCCCGAGTCCGGCGCGGAATCCGTGGGCAGCACCTCGCGAGCAGGAGGCGGCGAGTGAACACCAGCCAGTTGATGCGCAGCAGCGCGGTCATGGCGGCCGGGACCTTCACCTCCCGGATCCTCGGGTTCGTACGCGCCGCACTGCTGCTGGCCGCCCTGGCCACCGGCACGTCGGCCGACGCCTTCAACGTCGCGAACACGATCCCCAACGCGCTGTACATCCTGCTCGCCGGCGGGGTGCTGAACGCGGTGCTGGTCCCCCAGATCACCCGGGCCGCCAAGAACCTCGACGGAGGCCAGGAGTACATCGACCGGCTGCTGACGATGGCCGTCACCGTCCTGTTCGTGGTCACGGTCGTGACGACGGCGGCCGCACCGTTCCTGATCCGGATCTACGCCTCGAACGACTGGGAGCCGCGGACCTTCGCACTGGCCACGGCGTTCGCCCTGTGGTGCCTGCCGCAGATCTTCTTCTACGGCCTGTACACCCTGCTCGGCCAGGTGCTGAACGCGCGCGGCAGCTTCGGACCGTTCATGTGGGCGCCCGTGGTGAACAACATCGTCGGCATCGCCGGGATCATGTGGCTGATCCACGTCGCCGGCACCCCCGACGTGCACGGCCACCCGGTCCAGTCCTGGCAGACGTCGTGGACGGTGATCCTGGCCGGGTCGGCCAGCCTCGGGGTGATCGCCCAGGCGCTGATCCTGATCCCGGCCCTGCGCCGGGCTGGCATCAGCTACCGCCCCCGGTGGGGGCTGCGCGGGTTCGGGCTGAGGACGGCGGGTCGCGTCGCCGGGTGGACGTTCGCCGCGGTGGTCGCGCAGCAGCTCGGGTACATCGTGGTCACCCAGGTCGCGACGACGGCCGAGGGCCTGGCCCGCACCGCGCACTCGGGGTTCGCCAGCGGCTACACCGTCTACACGAACTCGTTCCTGCTGTTCATGCTGCCGCACTCGCTGATCGCGGTCTCACTGGTGACGGCCCTGTTCACCCGGATGTCGATCTCGGCGTCGAACGACCGGCTCGACGAGGTCCGGGCCGACCTGTCGCTCGGCCTGCGGGTGACGGGGCTGGCCACGGTGGTCTCGGCGGCGGCGTTCCTCGCCGTCGGGGTGGACCTGGTCCGGACGATCTTTCCCAAGGGTGGGATGTTCCAGGCCCGCGGTATCGCCTACGTGACCGGCGCGATGATGATCGGGCTGATCGCGTTCAGCGCCCAGTACCTGTTCCAGCGCGTGTTCTACGCCTTCGAGGACGCGAAGACGCCGTTCTTCATCCAGGTCGTCGTGGTGCTGACCTGGGCCGGCGGCAACCTCCTGTCCCTGCACCTGCTGTCCCCGGCCTGGATCGTCGTGGGGATCGGCGCGGCCATGACCGTCTCGAACCTGGTCGGGGCCGCCCTGTCGATCGCGCTGCTGCGCGGCCGGTTGGGCCGGCTCGACGGGCGGCGGATCACGCGTGCCTACGTGAAGTTCCTGGCCGCCGCCGCGGCCGGCGGGCTGGTCGCCGCGGGGCTCTCGTACGTCCTGCACGCCGGGTTGGGCGACGCCTGGCTCACGTCGGTGCTGGCCGCCGTCCTCGGCGGCGGGGCGCTGCTGACCGTCTACTACGTGGTGCTGCGCCGGCTCGGGACGCCGGAACTCGATGAGCTGCTGCGGCCCCTGCTGCGCCGCCGGGCCGGCCGGCACGCCGAGGTCAGCTGAGCGCCTTCGGGTCCAGCCGGACGTCGAACCGGTCGTCCCACCACCAGGCGGCGAGCGCCTCGATGTCGTCGCCGTCGACGTTGGCGCCGATCACCAGCCGCTCGTCGGTGTAGGTCCAGATCACGTTCGAGCGGCGCTGCGCGTCGACGAAGCAGAGGAACTCGCCCTCGGCCTTCTTGTCGAGGTCCCAGATGATGCGCTGCCCGGAGCGCGAACAGGCGTCGACGACGTCGTCCGCGTACCCGGCCCGCGCGGCGATCCGCCGCCCGTCGAGGTACTTCGTGAGAGCGGCCCGGGTGGCGAACCGCTGCGCCCACAGGTGCGTGGGCGGGTGGGAGCCGAACCGCGCGTAGCCGCGGGTCGCGCAGACCACCCCGGCCTGGGCGCCGGTGACCTTCTGGGCCGTGAGGTCGGCGGTGCAGGTCTTCCGGTCGGGGAACTGCGACGGCAGCTGCAGGACGATGTCGCACTCGGCCCGGGTCAGGTCGTGACAGTTCGGGTTCGTCGCGAGCGCCCCCCGGGTGGCGGCCTGCGGTTCCTCCGGCCGGGTGAGCACGAGCCCGGTGTAGACGGCGGCGACCATCAGGACGAAGACCGCCGTCGCCGCGGCGACGAGCGTCAGCAGGGCACGCCGGGAGGGCCGCGACGGCGGGACGGGCGGGGCGAGGTAGGCCGGGACCGCCGGGTAGGCGGGTCCCGGGGCGCCGGGAGCCGTCAGACCGGACGCCGGGGCGTTCGACGCCGGGCCGGACGCCGGGGCGCTCGACGCCGGGCCGGACGCCGGGGGGCCGGGAGCTGCGAACGGCGCCGGGTGGGCGGCCGGGCCGGGCGGGTAGCTCGGCCCGGGCGGGTAGCTCGGGCCGGACGGCGGGACGGACGGCGGGCGGTCGAGGACCCGTGGGGTGACCGGCACCTGCTCGAAGGTCGGTTCGGGAGCTGGGGCCGGTTCGAGGGCTGGTTCGGGTGCCGGGACCCGTTCCGGGACCTGTCCCAGGGTCTGGACGGACGGCGGCACGGCGGTGGTGGCGGCGGCGGAGGTGGTGGCGGGGGTGGCCGGCTGCGGGTCGGCCCGGGGCAGGCGTGCGGCCCGCAAGGCGGCGAGCAGGTCCGGTTCGACCTCGAACCGCAGCGCGGCCCCGAACACCTCCCACAGCTGGGCTCGGACCTGGACGTCGAACGTCGCGTCTCCCGCCACGTAGATGCAGCGCAGGCCGATCTCGGGTACGCCGGTGGCCCGGATCGTCGCGGCCGTGAGCCGGATCGTGCCGGGGATGTCGTGCGGGTCGACCTGGCGGCCGTTGACCGGGCCGACGGGTAGGAACGCGTCGCCGCCCCAGCGCAGCACCGCGGTCTCGAACCGTGACGCGTCGAGGTCGTAGACCGCCACCAGGTCGCCGGGGGCGAACGCCTCGCGCCACCCGGGACCACCGGTCCCACCTGCTGAAACCACGCCGTTCCCCCGCTCCGTCACCGCCCCAGGATGAACGACGGCGAAAGCACCTGTCACGACCTGTTGTCGGAACGATGCCTTCGCCACAATGATGACTACTTTCCGTCAAGACAGGTCTACGCGACAGATTGGGCCGAACCGGTCGTCCGGACACCGTCCGGAGCCGATGCGTGGCGACTCCTTTAGCATGAGTTGTCCCCAGCACACGGCCCTCCTGGCGCTGAGATCGGGCCCGGCGTGGGGGGAGGAGGTGGACCGACCGTGAACGAGGCACGCCCCGGCGCTCGCCTGGCCGGGCGGTACCGGCTGTCCGAGCGCCTGGCCGAGAATTCCGACGCCTCCACCTGGCTCGCCGTGGACGCCACCCTCGACCGGCAGGTGCAGGTGTGGTTGCTGCGCCCGGGGCACCCCCGCGCCGACGAGGTGCTGGACGCCGCCCGCCGGGTCGCCCTCGTCGACGACCGCCGCCTGGTGCGGGTGCTGACCGTGGGGACGGACAGCGGGACGCTGGGCGAACGCGCGTACGTGATCACCGAGCACGTCGCGGGGCGGACCCTGGAGTCGCTGGCCGCCGACGGTGGGCTGCCCGCCCCTGCGGCCCGCCGGGTGGCGGGTGAGGTGGCCGAGGGCCTGGCCGCGGGCGGCCGCGGCCTGCACCACCTGAAGCTGACCCCGCGTCTCATCACCGTCACGCCCGCGGGCTCGGTGAAGATCGCCGGTCTCGCGACCCTGGCGGCCGCGGCCGGTCTCGAACCCGGGCACGCCACGCGCGCCAACCGGGTCGACGCGCTGGCCACGATCGGGGTGCTGTACTTCGCGCTGACCGGTACCTGGCCGCTGGGGGACCTGGGGTTGCCCGCGGCCCCCCGCACGCCCGAGGGGCCGGCGGTCCCGCCGCGCGACGTGGTGCCCGGCGTCCCGGCGGAGCTCGACGAACTCTGCACGCAGACGCTGGCGGGCGACGGGCCGAAGACGCCCGGCGAGGTCGCGTTGCGGCTCGACCCGTGGTTGAGCGCGGCGCAGGCGAAGCTGCTGCCGGACGTCCAGCCGGCGAGCGCGCCCTCCGGGCCCCGGGCCACCGCCGTCGTGACGCCCGACCCCGAGCCGGTCACCGAGCCGGTCACGGAGCCGGTCACCGAGCCGGAACCTGCGCCGGAACCTGCGCCGGCAGCAGAACCGGTGGCCGACACCGACCCGGATGAGCACGGTGTCACACAGCAACCACCTGGTGAGCGTGGTGTCACACCGCAACCAGCGGAACCGTCGGGCGCCGACGGCATCGAGGACGAGACCGAGGAAGAGCCGGACACACCGCGGCTCGGCCTGCCGATCAGCCGACCGGGCCCACCGCGGTTCCGTCCAGCTCCACCCATGCCGCCGCCGATGCCGGCGTCCGGCGGGACGGGCGGGGCGTCGTCCGGTCTGCGTCCCGGGCTGGGCCCGGTACCGAAGCCGCCGCCCGAGGCCCCCCGGGAACCGGCGCGACCGGCCGCGGCGGCCGCCGCCCCGGACACGGGCCTGGGCACCAAGACCCCTCCGCAGCCGATGCGGCCGCCCGCGGCCCGGACGAACGGCACCGGCCCGACGCCGACGGCCCCGGCCGGTCCGCCGACCACCCCGAGCACGGGCGGGCGCGGCCTGAACGGGTTGAGCCTGCGGCACGCCAACGGCCAGCCGCCGGTGACCGCCAGCGGCGAACAACTGCTGCCGTGGGCCGACACCTGGTCCCCGGGCGACGAGGCCCCCTCGGTCGTGGAGTCGACCGGCCCCTTCCCGATCGTCCTGCCGCAGCAGGCCCCACCGGCCGAGCAGTCCCGGCGCGTCGTGGTCGGCGTCGCGGTGGCCGTGGTCCTGGTGCTGCTGGTCGCGGGGCTGGCGGTCCGGGGGCTGATCAGCGGCGGCGACCCGAGCGCGAACCCCGGGGTCGTCGTCCCCACCGCCACGACCAACGCCTCCGTGAGCGCCACCCCGAAGGCGAGCGCCCCGCCTTCCACCGCTGCGACCACCCCGGCACCGACCAGCACGGCACCGACGACACCGGCCGGGGAGGCCCCGGAGATCGCGGCCATCCGTGCGGTCGACCCGCAGGGCGACGGCGACGAGGGCACGAGCACCAGCCCGAAGGCGGTCGACGGCAAGGACGACACGTTCTGGAACAGCGAGACCTACACGTCGGCGAAGTTCGGCGGCCTGAAGAAGGGTCTCGGGTTGTCGATCCGGCTGAAGGACGTGGCCACCGTCAGCAAGGTCGAGATCGACGTGCGCGGGTCGGGCGGGAACGTCCAGCTGCGCCTCGGCCCGACGGCCGACCCCGCGAAGGCCCAGGTGGTCGACTCCGCGAAGCTCGACGGGGGCACGACGACACTCCAGCCGAAGACGATCTCCGAGGCCAAGTACGTGATCCTCTGGTTCACTGCCCTTCCGCGGACGAGTGACGGCTACCGGGCGGAGGTCACCGAGGTGCGAGTGACGTGAGTCGACTGACGTGAACCCTGACGCGGGGGACGACGACCGGCAGCTGCTGGCCGCCCACCTCGCCGGTGACCCCGACGCCTTCACCGAACTGGTCACGCGCTACCGGGACCGGTTGTGGGCGGTCGCACTGCGTACGACCGGCGACCGTGAGGAGGCGCTCGACGCGTTGCAGGACGCCATGGTCTCGGCGTTGCGCGCAGCCGGCGGGTTCCGCGGCGACTCGGCCGTCTCCACGTGGCTGCACCGGATCGTCGTGAACGCGAGCCTGGACCGGCTGCGCCGCCGGGCCGTGCGGCCCACGGTCCCGTTGGACGACGGGCGCGGCGGTTTCGAACGGGTCGCGGACGTCCCGACCCGGGTGGACGAGGCGGTCGCGACGACCGCGCGGCTCGACGTCCGGGCGGCGCTGGCCAGGTTGCCCGAGGACCAGCGGGTGGCGATCGTCCTGGTCGACCTGGAAGACCTGCCGGTCGCCGAGGTGGCCGCGCTGCTCGACGTCCCGGAGGGCACCGTGAAGTCGCGGTGCGCCCGGGGCCGGCTGGCGATGGCGCGGATGCTGTCCGACGGTGGCCAGGACGGTTCGGCGGCGTCCCGGCCGGCGCCGCGCCGCAGTGGACGGCGGGCGGCCGGGAACCCGACGCCCCCCGCGGGCGTCCCACTGCAGTCCGACAACCGGGAAGGGAGGTGAGCAGGATGCCCGAGGATCCCCTGGACCACCCGGACGACGACGCCCTGGCGGACTGGTCCGCCGGCCTGCTCACGCCCGAGGAGACGGCGGTCGTCGAGCAGCACATCATCGAGTGCGCCCGGTGCGGCGACCTGCTGGAGGCGGCCGAGTCGGTCCCCCGACGGCTGGCGCAGCTGCCGGACGAGAGGATGCCCGCCGGTCTGGTGGCCGGGTTCGAGGCGTCGGTGCTGGCCGCGGTGACGAGCACGTCGGCGCCCACTCCTGCGGCCACTCCGGTGAGCGGCACCCGGGCCGAACCCGACGACGCGGCGGGCGGGGCGGCGTCCACCGGCCCCTCGACCGGGCCCACCCGGGTGCTGCGCCCGATGGCCACGGCGACCGGGGCCGGCACCGGGACCGGGGCCCGGCGGCAGCAGCGCTCGGAGGAGCGCACCGAGGAGCGGACGTTCCGGTGGCTCGGGTACGGGCGGATCGCGGCGATCGTGGTCGGGGTGCTGGTGCTCGGCGCGGGTGGGGTGGCCGGGCTGCGGGCGATCACCGGTGGGGACGGGACGGCGGAGTACGCGTCCAGCGCGGGCGGTGCGGCCGACGACGCGGCGCCGCTGGTGACCGTCGTGCTGGCCACGGGTACCGACTACACGTCGGCGGACGTGAAGAAGCAGGTCGAGAGTCTGGTCGCGGAGAGCCGGAAGAGTCCGTCCGCCGCCGCCCGGGCGTATTCGCCGACGAGCTCCCAGGAGGGCTCGGCCACGGACCTGCAGACGAGCACCGCGCCGTCCGCGAGCGCCTGGAGCACCGCCACGGTGAAGTCCTGCCTGACCGCGATCGGCCGGGCCGACGAGCAGCCGGTCGCGGTCGACCTGGCCACCTACGAGTCCCGGGAGGCGGCGGCGATCGTGCTGCAGGAGCCCGACGGCACGTACGAGGTCTGGTTCGTCTCCCGCACTTGCGGGACCGGCTCCCAGGAGACGTTCGCCGTCGAGACCATCACCCCCTGAAGGCACCCGCCGAGGGAGGGGACGCGCCGGGAACACCTGGCCCCTACGATCGGTTCCACACTCCGGAGCAATTCCCCCCAGCCGCAGCCAGGAGAGCCACTGTGGACGACGTCCGCGACGTGATCATCATCGGTTCGGGCCCCGCCGGGTACACGGCCGCCCTCTACGCCGCCCGGGCGAACCTGAAGCCGCTGGTCTTCGAGGGGTCGGTGACCGCCGGTGGTGCGTTGATGAACACCACGGACGTGGAGAACTTCCCTGGTCACCCGGACGGGATCATGGGTCCGGAGCTGATGGACAAGCTGCGCGCGCAGGCCGAGCGGTTCGGCGCCGAGCTGGTCACCGACGACATCGTGCAGGCGCGCCTGACCGGGGATGTGAAGGAGGTCGTGTCCGGGGAGGGGACGACGTACCGCGCGAAGTCGGTCATCCTCGCGACGGGTTCGGCGTACCGGGAGCTGGGGCTGCCGAAGGAGAAGCAGTTGTCCGGGCACGGCGTCAGCTGGTGCGCGACGTGTGACGGGTTCTTCTTCCGGGAGCAGGACATCGCGGTGGTCGGCGGGGGTGACTCGGCGCTGGAGGAGGCGACGTTCCTGACCCGGTTCGCCAAGACCGTGACCATCGTGCACCGCCGTGACGAGCTGCGGGCCAGCAAGATCATGCAGGACCGCGCGCAGGCCGACCCGAAGATCCGGTTCGCCTGGAACAGTGAGGTCGTCGACATCCACGGCGACGCCAAGGTGTCGGGTGTGCGGTTGCGGGACACGGTGACCGGCGCCGAGCGCGACCTCGAGATCGCCGGCCTGTTCGTCGCCATCGGCCACGACCCGCGCACCGAACTGGTCAAGGACCAGGTGCACCTGACGGACACCGGGTTCATCGCGGTGCAGGGCCGTTCGTCGCGGACCAACCTCTCCGGCGTGTTCGCCTGCGGCGACGTCGTCGACCACGAGTACATGCAGGCCATCACCGCCGCCGGTTCCGGCTGCGTGGCGGCCCTGGACGCCGAGCGCTACCTGGCCGCTCTGGCCGACATCGAGGGCGGGCTGGACGAGTCCTCGACCGCCGACGCCGCCGAGCGCCGCGCCGAGGCCGTGCCCTTCTGAGCCTTCTCCCGTTCCGCGACCTACGATTGAAAGCCCTTCACCGGAAAGAGGAACCAGCGATGGCCGAGACCGACACCGCCCTGCAGGTCGTCACCGACGACACCTTCGACGCGGAGGTGCTGCAGTCGGACAAGCCCGTGCTGGTCGACTTCTGGGCGGAGTGGTGCGGGCCGTGCCACCAGGTCAACCCGATCCTGGAGGAGCTGGCCGGCGAGAGCGAGTCGCTGAAGATCGTGAAGATCAACGCCGACGAGAACCCGAAGATCACCGCCGCCTACGGGGTGATCTCGCTGCCGACGCTGAACGTGTACTCCGGTGGCGAGCTGGTGAAGTCGATGACCGGCGCCAAGCCGAAGCCGATCCTGCGCCGCGAGCTGTCGGAGTGGCTGGGCTGATCTTCTTCGGGTTGAGGGCTGGGCGCGGCGACCTGCCGACCCCTACCCTCTCGACGTGGTGACGAGGCCGGGCGCGGGACTCCTGCCGAAGGTGGCCGAGCGGCCGCTTCGGTTCGGTGACCGCGGCCCGGCCGTCGTCGTTCTGCGTGACCTGCTCGACCGGGCCGAGCTCGGTCAGCCGGACGAAGGGGCCGCCCCGCTGAGCCAGGCGCCCGACGTCCAGCTGTTCGACGAGGCCGTCCAGGAGGCGGTCCGCCTCTTCCAGCAGTTCCGCGGCGTGCTCGCCGACGGCGTCGTCGGGCGCGACACGGCCCTGCAGCTGGACGCCGCGCGCTGGCAGCTGGGCGACCGGGTGCTGGTCGACACCGGGTCGCCTTTGATGCGCGGGGACGACGTGAGCGCGCTGCAGGAGCGGATGGTCAAGCTCGGCGTGCACGCGGGGCCCGTGGACGGCATCTTCGGGCCGGTCACGGCGGCGTCGCTGCGCGAGCTGCAGCGCGGGCTGGGCGTGCCGGCCGACGGCATCTTCGGCCCGCGCACCGTGCACGCGATGGCTGCGCTCGGCCGGGCCGTCGAGGGTGGCGACCCGTGGAGCCTGCGGACCCGTGAGGGCGTGGCCGCCGCGGGCAAGAGCCTGAAGGGGAAGGTCATCTGCCTGGACGCCGCGCACGGCGGGAACGGGTACGGGATGTCCGGGCACGGGCTGGTCGAGGCCGACGTGACCGCCGAGGTGTGCCGGGTGGTCGCGGAGAAGCTCCGGCTGGCCGGGGCGACCGTGGGCCTGACCCGCACCGGTGAGCCCGGTGACTACCCCGACATCGTGGAGCGGGTCGACTTCGCGACGGAGCTCGGCGCCGATCTCGTCGTGTCGTTCCACTGCGAGGCGAACCCCTCCCCCCTGGCCGAGGGGTTCGCCACGTTCTACTGGGGCGGGGGCCGGGTCGGGCAGCATTCGGCGGTCGGCCGGGCACTGGCCGGGTTCGTGCAGCGTGAGGTCGTCGCCCGCACCGGAGTGGTCGACTGCCGCAGTCACCCGTGCTCGTACGACCTGGTCCGGATGACCGCGATGCCGGCCGTGATGGTCGGGTTGGGCTATCTGAGCAATGCCGATGACGCACAGCGACTTTCGAGTGCCGCGTTCCTGGACGCGGTGGCCGATGCGGTCCTGGCCGCCGTGCAGCGGGTGTACCTCGGCGAGGACGACGCGACGGCGACCGGCACGATCGCGTTGGCCGACGTCCTGGCTCACGCCGAGGGGAACTGACCTACCCCCGGCCTCGTGATCACGAGTGGGAGGTCGAGCTGAGCGCGGGCACGCGCACGGTGCCGAGGATGCGCTCGAGGGCGAGTTCGACATCCTCCCGCCAGGAGATGGCGGTCTTCAGCTCGAGCCGCATCCGCGGGTAGCGGTGGTGCTGGCGCACGGTCTTGAACCCGACGGCCGAGAACAGGTCGGCCGGGGCGAGGCACTTCGACTCCTCGGCGCCGGCCTCCTCGGTGGGCGGGCGGCCCTGCCGGCCGGGGATCGGCAGCGCGGCGGCCGCGGCCCGCAGGCTGGGCCCGAGGCCGCCCCCCGCCGCGAGCCCGAACGCCTCGATGGCCTTGACCCCCCGCCGGGACAGGTCCTTGGCGCAGGCCTGGACGAGCATGCGGGCCAGACCGGAACCGGCGTACTGGGGCATCACCCGCGCCGTCATGAGCAGGACGGCGTCGGCGCTGACCGGGCTGGTCGGGAAGGCCAACGAGCGCGGGACGAACGCGGGCGGGGCGTAGGTGACGAAGCCGGCCGGGCGGTCGTCGACGTAGGCGACGCGGCCGCAGCTGCCCCACTCGAGCAGGGTCGCGGAGATCCACGCCTCCTTCTCGAACGCGGTGTCGCCCATCTCGCGCGCGCGGCGGCCGGCGACGGCGTCGAGCTCCCATGACACGCAGCTTCGACACGGCGTCGGCAGGTCGGAGACGTTGTCGAGAGTGAGGGGTGCGAGGCGTCGGGTCACGCGTGCCTCGCCGCCTGCGTGGACCGGTGGTCGGCCCGGACGTCGACCGCGGGAGACCCGTCGGTCGCCTCACCGGGGTGAGGGGACTCGACCGGCGGCTGCGGGTCGAGGCCCGTGAGGTCGAGGACGACGGGTCGTCGCCGAGGTCGCAGGAGCGCGACGGCGAAGCCGGCCACCACTCCGGCGGCAAGGCCCGCTACTGCGAGCCGACCGAGTCGCATGCGACACTCCAGGTAACAGGAATCGGGCGGAGCGCGATTTCAACGCACACCCGGGGACCTCCGTGTCGGAGGTTTTCGACCACGATCGTATGCCGGTTGAGCCCCTGGGTGAATACGACAGCCAGTTAATATTCAGCTACAGAGAGTGATAGGCGTGGATCAGAGCGGCGGTAGCGGACAGGACTCCCGACTCGACCGATGGTTCGACGCCTACTCCGCCCGTACCCGCGGGATGACGGCCTCGGAGATCCGCGCGTTGTTCGCCGTCGCGAGCCGTCCCGAGGTCGTGTCCCTGGCCGGGGGCATGCCGTACCTTGCGGCCCTGCCGCTCGATGTCGTCGGCGGCTCGCTCGAGCGGCTCGTCGCCGAACGCGGGCTGGTGGCGCTGCAGTACGGCAGCGGGCAGGGCGACCCCGGGCTGCGCGAGCAGATCCTCGACGTGATGGCCCTGCAGAAGGTGCACGCCAGCCCCGACGACATCATCGTGACCACCGGGTCCCAGCAGGCCCTCGACCTGGTGACCCGGGTGTTCGTCGACCCGGGCGACGTCGTCCTGGCCGAGGCTCCCAGCTACGTCGGCGCGCTGGGCGTGTTCCGCTCCTACCAGGCGGACGTCGTCCATGTGCCCCTGGACGCCGAGGGCCTGCAGCCCGAGGCGTTGCGTGAGCAGCTCGAGAAGCTGCGCCGCGACGGCCGCCGGGTCAAGCTGCTGTACGTCATCCCCAACCACCACAACCCCGCCGGGGTGACGCTGTCGGCGGCCCGGCGCCCCGAGATCCTCGAGATCGCCCGGCGGTACGGGGTGCTGGTGCTCGAGGACGACCCCTACGGCCTGCTCGGCTTCGACGGGGACCCGCTGCCGGCGATCCAGTCGCTGGACTCGGACGGCGTGATCTACCTCGGGTCGTTCTCCAAGACGTTCGCCCCCGGGTACCGGGTCGGCTGGGCGGTGGCGCCGCACGCGGTGCGCGAGCGGTTGGTGCTGGCCTCCGAGGCGGCCATCCTGTGCCCGTCGTCGTTCAGCCAGCTGGCCGTCTCGAGCTACCTGTCGAACCACGACTGGAAGCATCAGGTCGGGGTGTTCCGTGAGCTGTACCAGGAACGGCGGGACGCGATGCTCGACGCTCTCGACGACCTGCTGCCCAGCGCGTCGTGGAACGTGCCGCAGGGTGGGTTCTACGTGTGGGTGCGGCTGCCGGCCGGGCTGGACGCGAAGGCGATGCTGCCGCGTGCGGTGACCCAGCGGGTGGCGTACGTGCCGGGTACCGCGTTCTACGCCGACGGTCAGGGGCGCGACCACATCCGGTTGTCGTACTGCTTCCCCACGCCGGAGCGCATCCGGGAGGGCATCCGCCGGCTGGCCGGGGTGCTCGACGCCGAGCTGGAGATCCAGTCCACCTTCGGTCCGGGCATGGGGCCGACCCCCGCGTTCGGGATGGGTCGGGTGACCGGGCCTAGTGACTCCCCGTCGCCAGACCTCACCTGACTGTTACACGTGAAACGATGACCGCCGGGCCCCTCGTGGGGCCCGGCGGTCATTGTCGTGAGAGGTGGCGGCGTGAGGGCCGTGCTGTGAGCCTGGCGCGCGCCGCCCCGAGCGTCAGCTCTGGAACGCCTTGCGCTCCTCGGGCGCGAGGATGTCGAGGATGCGGTTCAGGTCCTCGACGCTCGCGAACTCGATGCTGAGCTTTCCCTTGCTCCGGCCCAGAGCGATGGACACCCGGGTGTCGAGCCGGTCGGCCAGGCGGGTGGACAGCTCGTCGAGCTCGGCGTGGTGACCGCCGGCGCGGGGCTTGCGGCGGGCCGCGGCCGGGGCGGCCGTATCGCCGTCGGTCAGCGCGACGGCCTCCTCAGTCGCCCGGACCGAGAGTCCCTCGTTGACGATGCGCTGGGCAAGCTTGTCCATCGCGTCGCCGTCGTCGAGGCCGAGCAGTGCCCGCGCGTGACCGGCCGACAGGACGCCCGCGGCGACGCGGCGCTGGACCGTCGGGGGCAGGCGGAGCAACCGGATCGTGTTGCTGATCTGCGGGCGGGAGCGGCCGATGCGCGTGGCCAGTTCCTCGTGCGTGCAGCCGAAGTCGTCGAGGAGCTGCTGGTAGGCGGCCGCCTCTTCGAGCGCGTTCAGCTGGCTGCGGTGCAGGTTCTCCAGCAGGGCGTCGCGCAGCATGTCGTCGTCGGACGTGTCCCGGACGATCGCCGGGATCGTGTCGAGGCCGGCCTGCTGGCTGGCTCGCCAGCGGCGCTCACCCATGATCAGCTCGTAGGCGGGCCGACCGTCCTTCTCCCCCGCCCGGCGGACCACGATGGGCTGGAGGACGCCGATCTCCTTCACCGAGTGGATCAGCTCGGCGAGGTCCTCCTCGTCGAACACCTGCCGAGGCTGGCGGGCGTTCGGCGTGATGGAGGTCAGCGGCAGCTCGGCGAAGCTGGCCCCGGGGACGGGGAGGAGCGGCTCACCCGCGGGCGCCGGCGCACTCTCGGTGGGCTGCGCCTGGGCGGGCACGGTCGCGCCTTCGGCCGGGGCCGACCCGGCGGCCGCTGCGGTGGTCGTGGCGCCGTCCGCGGAGGTGGACGCCTCGGCCTGGCCGTCGCCCCGATCCGGGAAGAAGACGTCGACCGGACGGTCGGTGCTCCCCTTCGCCGGTGGCGCCGGAGGGATGAGCGCTCCAAGACCACGGCCCAGGCCTCGACGCTTGTCGCTCATGATGTCCCCTCTGCGTTCTGTCGGTAGCTGTCACCATCGGTGCTCAGTACTTGCTCGGCCAGTTCCCGCGCCGCCTCGAGGTATGAGAGCGCCCCGCTCGACGCCGGGTCGTACGTCATGACCGTCTGACCGTGGCTGGGCGCCTCGGAGATCCGGACCGAACGGGGAACCGTCGTCCGCAACACCTCGGAGGGGAAGTGGGCGCGAACCTCGTCGGCCACCTGCGAGGAGAGCCTCGTACGGCCGTCGTACATCGTGAGCAGGATCGTCGAGACGTGCAGTGACGGGTTCAGGTGACCCTTGATGAGCTCGACGTTGCGCAGCAGCTGCGACAGACCCTCCAGCGCGTAGTACTCGCACTGGATCGGGATCAGCACCTCGTCGGCCGCGACGAACGCGTTGACCGTCAACAGGCCGAGGCTCGGCGGGCAGTCGATCAGGATGTAGTCGAGCCGTTCGGGGCTGTCGCCCTGCCGGGCCAGGAACTGCTGGACCGCGGTCTTCAGCCGGGACTCGCGGGCCACCAAGGAGACCAGCTCGATCTCGGCGCCGGCCAGGTCGATCGTCGCCGGGGCGCACCAGAGGTTCTCGATCTCCGGGCACGCCTGAATGACCTCGATCAGCGGGCGGGCGTCGACCAGCACCTCGTAGATGCTGGGCACCTCTGAGTGGTGCGGAACGCCCAGCGCGGTCGAGGCATTGCCCTGAGGGTCGATGTCGAGCACCAGCACCCGGAGACCGGCCTGGGCCAGGGCGGCGGCGAGGTTGACCGTGGTGGTGGTCTTGCCGACGCCGCCCTTCTGGTTGGACACGGTCATGACACGGGTGTGGCGAGGACGGGGGAAGCGGCGGCCAGCCAGGGCGATCCGACGACGGGTGTCCTCGGCCACCTCCATAGCCAGGGGCGTCGACTCGTCCATCAGCGAGATCGAGTCGACGAGAGGGGCACCGCCGAATTCCGTTCCGGACGCGGATTCGGTTGTCATCACTGGGCTCGCAAAGGCGGGATTGGGCTCGACCTCGAGCCAGGGGCGGGTGGAGGCGGTCCGGCCGTCGCCCTCGACGGTGCGCGATCCGTGCCCGAGTTCACGGGCCAGAGCCTCACTCGCCTGAGCGAGTGCGGTGGGAATGTCGTTCCCCGGTTTCCTGCTGTTCTCGGCACCGCGGGCCGCATCGTCGGCGTCCAGCTCGTCCTCCGCTGTCTCGGCCTCCGCTTCTCGACCCGTGTCGTCCTGACTGGGTTCATCGAGAGCGGCCTCTGTTTCTGCTGAGACTAGCGCCGCGTCCGGCTCGTCGGGGCCGGAGTGCCCTACCTCCCGAGCAACCTCGGCCTCGCGCACTTCCTCGGCAGCCTCGACCGGCACGTCCTCCGGCGTCTCCACCGCAGTTTCCACCGGGCTCTCCACCGGGCTCTCCACCGGGCTCTCCACCGGGGCGGCCACACTGAGGCGGACCTCCGGAGTCACCGCCGGCTCATCCGCGAGGGCCGGCTTCTCGGCCAACTGTCCCGTCACCGCCTGAGCGGTGATGCGCGGCGTGCCGCCCCCGGCGCCGACCCAGCCCTGGGTCGCCGTCACGGCGGACGACGTGGTGACCGGGATGGAGACGACCGACGCCTTCTGCTGCGGCTCGGTGTTCGTCCGGATGTCGACCACCGTGGGAGTCGGCGCCTCCTCGACCGGCGCCAGTTCCAACGCCCGGGCCAGGCTGCCCGGAGGCGACGTTTCACGGGAAACCTCGCCGGCGTGATTGCCCCGCGGCCACCCCAGACCGTTGACCACTCGCCTCAGCTTTCCCGATGGCCAGCCCAATTCGCTCACCACGATCCCTTCCCTCACCGCACGCGTACACATCATCCCGCGCGCATCGGCCGGACCCGACGACGACAGTCCGGGCGCTGATGATTTCTGCACGCGGAAGGGCCGGATCGGCCGTCCCACTCTAGTTGCGGGGCTCCCCGTCCAGGAGTCTCGCGACCGGTCTTCTCGCGATGTGGATCGAATCGTTGTGATCTCCGGCCGGCGGATCGGCCTGTACTCGGGATCCGCCCTGGTTTCACGTGAATCGAGGGTGGGCCTGGCCCCTGGTCACCCGCTGCCGTTGGCTGGGTGATCGAGCCGGCTCTCGCTCGACTCGCCCGGGAACCCCGGACAACCGCGGGACGGACGTTGTGGCGGGCTGATGCCCACGCGTCCGCTGCCCCGACCGCCCGCCCATCTGGACCCGCCCTGCGTCGTCCCATCCATTCCCTCTGGACGATCGGGCGGTCCGGGCCACCCCGGACGGAGTTCCCGGCCCGCAACCTCCCCGGGCAAGCGGGGGCTCCCTCCCTTGGCGGCGCCGGCCCTCGCGTCGCTGGAGGTTTCCCCTCCCCTCTGCTCATCGCCGAGCGCTGGGAGCGCAGGGCGGTGACCGACGGAGGAACGTGCGGATCGTGTCTCCTGCAGCGATCGGCACCGGACTGCCCGCCCGGTGATCGCAGTGACCGAGACGTCCTCCTCCCCATCCGAGGTGGTCGTCTCAGACACCGGCCTGCTGCTGACCACCACGTCCTCGCTGTCGGTCGCGAGAAGGCCTCGGAGCTACTGCACCCCGAGCGCGTCGTGGGATTCGATGAACGTCGTCGACCCAAGATCTAGGATCTCGCGTATCTGATCTGGGTCCGATAGCGAGGCGCGCCGGCGTCGGACCGGACTCGTTTCACGTGAATCGCAGAGGCCTGACCCGAACTCCGCGGGCCGTACCGATCAGCGCCGCGCTCTGGAAACCGTCGACGCCCACCCCTCGGACGCCTCGTCTCACACCAGGTGGCCGACCGGCGCCGCAGGCGATGGGGCGGCGCCTACAGATGCGCTGGCCGACTACTCCACGGCCATCCCCCACAGCTGATACCGCAACGACTCGAGTCGGTCGGCGGGCCGTCCCGATGACAGCCGCTCCCCTCCTGCCGAGACAGACCAACGCCGCGGTCACCATTTCCCTGAACACCGAACGATGCCTCTGCCGGGGTAGCCAACACGTTCCCGGGCCGCTCCCCAAGCCCATCCCCACCCTCGCCCCCTCCAGCCGTGATCATGCAGAAAGTCCTCCAACGCCCCCGGTTCGACGTTCAGGCGCCCATGCCTGGCCCGCATCGTGAGGCCGGCATGCGCGGTCCAGATCGCTAGCTCGCTCAGGTTTCACCCCCGGTCGCGCGACACAGCGGCCGAACGATCATCATCTTGCGCCTCTCCTCGTCGCGGACATGAAGTCGCCAAGCGCATGCTCGAGGCCGGCTGTCCGGTCGTGTGGGACGTCCGGGAAGGCGCACCTCCCAAGGGCGAGATCGACGCTGGAGGAGGTATGGACGCTGATCGACACCAGAGGTCGGCCACATCGGCCGGCCAGTGATCCCGACCCCCTGTGGCAGAGCTTCACGGTGCGACGGTGCGACGGTGCGACGGTGCGACGGTGCGACGGTGCGACGGTGCGACGGTGCGACGGTGCGACGGCACGACGGCACGACGGCACGACGGCACGACGGCACGACGGCACGACGGCACGACGGCACGACGCCACGACGCCACGACGCCACGACGCCACGACGCCACGACGCCACGACGCCACGACGCCACGACGCCACGACGCCACGACGCCACGACGCAGCTGACGATCTCAGTCAGGAGGCAGCGCAGCCGACTCGTTCTTCGTCGAGCCAGTCCTCCTGGAGCCGGGACCGGCACGTCCGGCCGCCGTCAGCCACGAGCCCAGCGCCTCGCGCCAGATGACGACGCTCTCGCCCTGGACGGCCGATTCGGTCGCGGTGGCGAGGGCCGCGCGGCCGATCGGCAGAAGGCCGACGACGACGACATTCCCATCCGTCGGTCGCCCAGCGGCACCCGGTTCTCATCGGTGGCGAATGCCGTGCAGTGAGTTGGGTAGTCGGTGTCCACGGCGAACATCGAACGACGAGCAAGCTGGCGCCGAGCTCTGGCCTCCAAGCAGGAGGGGCCGTGACCAGACGACCCTCCGCTGCTTCGATCCCGATCGGCGACGGGTCGGGGGTTGGCCACTCGCGCAGGTTCGAGGGGCTAGGGCTCGGTGGGCCTGGATTGCCCCCCGGGGGCCGCCGGGAAACGGGCGGTCGTCCGGCCGTCACAAGTCCCGGGTCGCCTGAGCCGTGCGTACATCAAGCTGGGAATCATCTCTCATTGCCCGTGTGCGCCGGGCAGGCTGGCGGATCGAGGCCGCGGCCTGGCTGGCCGACGCTCCCCTGATCGGTGTGACGAGCCGGCTTCACCGCTGGGCTTCACGACCACCAGTCTCCGACCGGTTCCACGTGAAACGGTCGCAGGACTTCTCGACCGACTATCCACACGTGTGGTCGTTATCCCCAGGGGAATCCACACGTCTGGACATTGGCTCGCCCCCTCCCCCGTCCCCGGACCCACCTCACTCTCGACCCGGATGTGAACGTGGCGACGTGGAGGGGTTGCTGCATGGAACGCCAGTTCGACGGAACGGCCAGCTCCAGCGAGCACGTCGATCCCGACTCTCTGAGAATCGGGAAACACGACTCCCACACACCCTCCCCGCTCGCGCCGAACCGGTCCTCGCGGCTCGGTCACGAGGGCCCGCGGGGGTGCGTCACCATGTCCTGAACGAGTCTCGTCGGGAGCCCGAGCGGACCTGATCCAGACGAACACCGCGGCGTTCGCCGAGAAGGTCAAGCCGCAGCCCCGCCCCTCGCCTCACTCAGAGAACCACTCGCGTTCGTCTCGTCCGCCCCTGCCCATGGGCACCCACCGCCACGGATCCATGCACACCGGGAGCGAAGAGGCGGCTCTGATATCGGAGCCTCGCGACGACGGGCCCGGACGGGCGGCTCGCTCGTCGAGCTCTGTCGTCGCCTGGGGAACGTCGAAGTTTGGCCCGGGTCGATCGTCGTGCGAATCCCCAGCCCAGGTCGGTGACGCCGGTCCTGATGCCAGCGAGATGTCGGCTAGTCAAGCCCACGCGACCGGGAGGTCGCGTCGATGGTCTCGGTCGCGCATCTCGACCCACCTCCCGCGCACCCGACCAAGGCGACACGTGTGGTGCCTGACGACTCGGTCCGTCGAGAGGAGCCGTCCCCTCCGAGCGGTCCCCCTCAACCGGGCCTCCCGCGCCCAGTTGCGTGTGGATGATCTCAGCGAGCGCGCGGTCGACCGGTGCCTACGATCGGGCGCACTCAGCGCGACCCATCAAGGCGTGCTCGGGGCGGCCTTCGGGATGGTCCGCAGCATCCGCTGCAACTCGAGGATGTGCAGCCGTCCGCCCGTCCCTGTAACCCGGACCGAGTCGGACCAGGCTCGCGGACCGTCGTCCCGGGCGGACGCGGCGCCAGGCATGAGGCGCCCGTCCTGCCGTGACCCGCAAGACCAGCCACTCCTCGACCCGGGCAGACGCTCGCCTCCTGATCCGGCCCGCCGCTTCCGCGCCCGCCCGGTCGTAGGGAACTCACGGCGTTCGGCTGGCCCGTGGGTGAGCGACCGACGCAGACCCTCAGGTGTGCGTCGCCCTCTCTCCACCGAGATTCGACGAACCGCACGGCACCGTCGTGCCTCTCGTATTCGATGGCCTGGCGACCACTCCCCGGTCGTGCCGTAGGGCAGCTCTCCCAGCAACACCGGTCCGGTAGTTGGGGTCATCGACCCGCGTGGGGGCAGAAACGCCGGTACAGCCGGTGGGGCCGTCGTCGGCGTGAACGACAAGACCGGCGAGTGGTCCCCGGCTCAGCCCACGGGGCATCGGGCGCCACTCCGCTTCGATTCACGTGAAACACGGAGGCGGTGTCGGCGGTGATCCCCAACGTCGGGACGAGAGTCGACCACAGGCGCCGTCGTCCCAGCCATCGAGAGACCCTCGCCGATCGCGCCCCCGAGCGTCGGCGTGCCGGGCCGGCATGGGCGCGAAGGTGAGTTCGACGGTCTGGAGTGAGACGCCCGCACCGGACACTCAGACCCGACGGTAGGACGCCCGCCGGGGTGGCGACGCGTGACGGCAGGATGAGCAGGTGGCTTCCCGCCCAGCCGTGAGAGCAGTTCTCCGCGACGCTCGGCCGGCCAGCCCAGCCATGCGTCGCTCGGCCAACGATGCGGGACAAGGGTCGACTGCCGCCACTGCGATCTCCGTCGGCCGCTCCCACCACGCCAACCGACGAACATGACGGGGCCGAGTCGCCCCCACCGTCCAATCCGGACCACGAGCCGAGGCAACCCATGCCGACATCACAGGATCCATCTCGAGGCTGTCGCCAGGGGCGCACATTGCATCGCGCTGATCCGTCGCGCGCTCGACAAAGCTGGATCGGCCATCGCCCGCGAAGACCCAGCCGTTGGCCTTCCTAGTGATTGGGGTGAGCCGGGGCGCAGGTCTCCGATCCAGTGGCCGCGGTCCACGCGGCGGCCGCGCCCGACGGTGGTCGGACACCCCCGGCCGTGGCGGCGACACTCGGAGGCTGGATGCGGCATGCGACGGTGTCGACGTTCAGGTCACCTGCCCCGGCCCTGGATCAGTGCCTGCGCTCCGCCGCAGTCAGCGATCCCTGAGAACGTCGTGAGGAGGCCGGGGCCCAGGGTGAAGCACGGTCCCGCGGACGTGGTCCGATGTCGATAGTCCGGCACTGATGGCCCACCCGTCAGGTGGGAGACCCGGATCCCCTGACGTCACCGTCGCGCGTCGTTTCCCGTGAAACGGTTGGCGAACACCCCCATGAGGGCTGAGGCTCCGTCGGCCGACAGAACCGGTACAGGGGGTCGTTCCACATAGTTCTTCGAAAGTGGGGATAACTCGTCACCCGTGAACCACACGGGCTTCCGGCCTGCGCAAATGCCCATGCCCCCTGTGGAGACCGTTGTGGACAGGACGAGACAACGTCAGCGATTGCGGCGAGCCTTCGTGGAGGGCTTGGCCGGGGTAGAACGGTGCGCGCCGACCGTCACGCGGATCACGGTCGTCGTGGGATCGACGACCCCGACCCCGCATCCCACGACCTCGGCGGACACGGCTCCCAGGCGGGTCAGCTCGGCGCGCGCCTCGTCCAGTTCCTCCGCGGCCGAGGCGCCCTTGAGAGCGAGCAACTGACCCTGCGGGCGCAATAGCGGTAGACACCAGCCGGCCAGTTTCGGCAGGGCCGCGACCGCCCGGGCGGTGGCGACATCGAACCGGGCCCCCGACCGGGTCACCTCGTCGGCTCGACCGCGCGCGATCTCCACCCCACTCAACCCCAGCTCCTGGACCACCTCACGCAACCAGACCGATCGCCGGAGTAGGGGCTCGATCAGGGTCACCTTCAGGTCGGGCCGGGCGATGGCCAGAACGAGGCCGGGCAGACCGGCCCCCGACCCGACATCGGCCAGGGCGGCCGACGGGGGGATCAGCTCGGACACGACAGCGCAGTTGAGGACGTGCCGGTCCCAGATCCGCGGAACCTCACGCGGACCGATGAGCCCACGCTCGAGGCCACTCGTCGAGAGTGCCTCGACATACCGCTGCACAAGCAGAACGCGGTCGCCGAAGATTTCGGCGACCGCGTCGCTCGTTCCACGTGGAACAGACACCGGGTCGGTCACAACGAGCAGGGTTCAGGAGCCGGCGGGCAGGATCACCACGTGCCGGTTCGGCTCGACACCGTCGGACTCACTGACGAGCCCGGCCTCGGCCACCACGTCGTGCACGATCTTCCGCTCGAAGGCGGTCATCGGCTCGAGGCTCAACTTCTCACCCGAGGACTTGACCTTCTCGCACGCGGTCCGCGCCTGCTCCTGGATCTGCTGCCGCCGCTTGGCGCGGTGGCCCGCGATGTCCAGCATCAGGCGGCTGCGCTCACCGGTGCTCGCCTGCACGGCCAACCGGGTCAGCTCCTGCAGCGCCTCGAGTACCTCGCCGCCCTGACCCACCAGACGCCGGAGACTCCGGTCGTTGCCCGCCTCACCGAGGATGGCCAAGGACGCCCGACCGTTCTCGACGTCGATGTCGATGTCGCCGTCGGCGTCGATGATGTCGAGGAGTTCCTCGAGGTAGTCGGCCGCCACCTCGCCCTCCTCCTCGAGGTCGCGCACCGAACCCCGACGCTTCGAGGTCGTGCCCTCGGCCGCCGCCTCGGGCGCCTCACTGTCAGGAGCCGGCGCCTCCGTGGCGACCGCTCCCTCCGTGGCCGTGACGTCCAGTTCGTTGGTCTCGCTCATCACGCTCTCCTCACTGGGTCGCCGCACCCGAGCCCGAGGGCTCACCGGCGCGACCGGTTCCGCCTACCCTGCCCGCGACTCGAACCCCCGAGCTGCAGCAGGACGATCTGCTCGCGCCTCAGGCGCTGTTGGCTCCCGCGCTGTCTCCGGCGCTGTCTCCGGCGCTGCCGCCGCCCGCCCCACCGGATGAACCCGTCGGCTTACCGGGTCGCTGCTGACCGGACCGCTTGCTCTTCGGCTGCCGCTTGGGCTGGACCCGCTGCCGGGACTCTCCCTCGGCCGGCTCGGTCTCGGCGTCGGTCGACGACGACTTCAGCTCCGCCCCGACGGCCGGCTTGCCGCGCTTGGCCCGGCGTTCGTTCAGCGCCTTCTCGGCCAGCGAGCCCGGGGCCGGCATCCGGCGGATCGTGTAGAACTGCTGGCCCATCGACCACATGTTCGTGGTGAACCAGTAGATGAGGACACCGATCGGGAAGTTGACACCCGACACCGCGAAGATCAGCGGCAGCACGTACAGCAGCACCTTCTGCTGCTGGGCCATCGGCCCCTCGAGGGCCGACGGGGGCATGTTCTTCATCATCAGCTGACGCTGCGAGGTGAAGGTGCTCGCCGACATCAGGATGATCAGCACGACGGTGAGGATCTTGACGGACAGCTCGTCCGACCCGAGGAACGTCGACGAGAGCTTGGCACCGAAGAGTGTGGACTGCTCAGCCTGGGAGGCGAGCGTCTGGGTCATGGCCCCGATCGGATCCTTGCTGCCGTCGGCGATGCCCTTCAGCCCGTTCAGGACCCGGAACAGTGAGAAGAAGATCGGCGCCTGGAGCAGGATCGGCAGGCAGGAAGCGAACGGGTTGGTGCCGTGCTCCCGGTAGACCGCCATGGTCTCCTGGGTCATCGCCTGACGCGAAGCCTGGTCGTTCTTCCCCTTGTACTTCTGCTGGATCTTGCGGATCTCCGGCTGGACCAGCTGCAGCCCTCGGGACGCCTTGATCTGCTTGACGAACAGCGGGATCAGCAGGATGCGGATGACGACCACGAGGCCGACGATCGACAGCGCCCAGGTCCAGCCGGACTCCGCCGGCAGACCGATGTCGGTCAGCAGACCGTGGAAGGTCACCATGATCCAGGCGACCACCACCTCGAGCGGCTTGAGAATCTCGGTCATCGGCTCCTCGCCGGGTCAGGCCGCTCGTCGCTCGGACGGCACGGGGTGGGGCTCCGGGTGGAGACCAGGACAAGACTGGTGGTCGTGGCCGGGGTCGGCCTCGAGGTGCTCACGGCCACGGGCGCGCACGGGAGGAACGAGGTCGACACCACCGAGGTTCCAGGGGTTGCAGCGCAGCAAGCGCCAGACCGCGAGGGCCGTCCCCTTGAACACCCCGTGCCGCCCGACCGCGATCAGCGCGTACTCCGAGCAGCTCGGGTAGAACCGACACGTCGGCCCGTACCAGGGAGAGACCACCGCGCGGTAGACGTGCAGAAGACCGACGATTACCAGACGTGGCAACCGAGTCACTGTCCGCAGTACACGCTTCATGACCTCGCCTGATCCCTGGTCGATCGCAGAACCGAACCCAGCGCACCGGTGAGGTCCGACGCGAGCCGCGCTCCGTCGTCCGCCCCCGCCGGGTTGGCCCGGACGACGACCAGCGAGCCGGGCGCGAGCCGACCCAGTTCCGCCTGCATGAGGTGTCGCAGCCGACGCTTCACCCGGTTACGGGTGACGGAACCACCGACGGCCTTGGAGACGATGAAGCCGACTCGGGCCGGGGCCTCGGCAGGGGTGGCCGCACCCTCAGGCGCGCGGTAGTGCACGACCAGGGTGCGTCGACCGGCACGGCGACCACCGCGCACGGCGGTGGTGAAGTCCGATCCGCTGCGCATCCGGTGAGAGGCCGGGAGCACCGGGGTGACCCGCCCGGTTCAGGCGGACAGTTCGGAGCGGCCCTTGCGGCGGCGAGCCGAGAGGATGGCGCGCCCGGCACGGGTACGCATCCGCAGGCGGAAGCCGTGGGTCTTGGCCCGGCGCCTGTTGTTGGGCTGGAAGGTCCGCTTGCTCACCTGAGAACTCCTGATCTAGTACGTGCAGGCCTGGCACGGTTCACGGGCGAGCCGGAGCGATTCCGGACCCACCCCTGAGACGTTGACGCCGGCCTCCATCGGACGCCCACGCCAAGGTTCGGTGAACCAGGAACGTGGACATGCGAAGACAGGCCGCCGTCAAGCTCCCTAACGGTACGGGGGCGCGATGCAGCCGGTCAAACCGGCGGCGAGCCGCCCGGCGCGGTGGTTCCGACTCCCGCAGATCACCCCGCGGATGCCGCCGAAACCGCTGAGCCGAGGCCGTCGCCTACCCGGCATTCGACAAGCTATGGTCCTCTCTTACGGGTGCCGCGGTCGTGCCGACACGCCCGTCGCCGTGGGTCGTCACCGAGAGGCTCTCGACCCCCTCGACCCGGTGGGCCAGGCCTACCGACGCCGGCGACGACGTCGTGTGTCGCGGAATTGCACACAGCTGTGGATAAAGGTGGGGACGATGGCCGTTCGGCCAAGGAAGGTGAGCACCCTTGGCCACGTCTGAGGAGCCCTTCGCCACTCTGTGGAGAAGGGCCATCGAGGCTCTGGACGGCGCCGGGGTCACCGCGCAGCAGCGTGCCTTCGTCCGTCTCGCCCGACCGGTCGGCCTCCTGGACGGCACCGCCCTGCTCGCCGCGCCGAACGACCTGACCAAGGAGATCCTGGAGCAGCGCGTCCGGGAGACGATCGTCGCCGTCCTCAGCGAGCAGCTCGGCTACCAGGTCCGCCTCGCCGTGACGGTCGATCCGGGCCTGGTCGCCGACGCGCCCGAGGCCACCGAGAACCGGACGGACCCCGACGGCGCCGTGATCGACGTCCGGAACCTCGACCGCGGGGCCGGGCTCGACGTGCGCTCCGGCGACGCCGACGAACTGGTCTCCGTGTCCGAGGGCCGCCTGGCCGAGGGGGCCGACTCGTTGCGGCTGACGGACGGTCCGGCCGTCGACGCGCGCAGCGTGGACGTGCGGGACGTCGACCCGCCGCGCCCGTCGTCCGACGGCCCTTCCATCGGCTCGCGCGAGAACCCGCGCACCGACGAGATCCCCGCGGCCCGTCCCGGCGCGAAGAACAGCGAACCCGCCCGGCTGAACCCGAAGTACACCTTCGACACGTTCGTCATCGGCTCCAGCAACCGGTTCGCACACGCGGCTGCGGTCGCGGTCGCCGAGGCGCCGGCCAAGGCCTACAACCCGCTGTTCGTCTACGGCGAGTCCGGGCTGGGCAAGACGCACCTGCTGCACGCCATCGGGCACTACGCCCAGAACCTCTACCCGGGGGTGCGGGTGCGGTACGTGAACTCCGAGGAGTTCACCAACGACTTCATCAACAGCATCCGCGACGACAAGGCGAGCGCGTTCCAGCGCCGCTACCGCGACAGCGACGTGCTGCTGATCGACGACATCCAGTTCCTGCAGGGCAAGGTGCAGACGCAGGAGGAGTTCTTCCACACCTTCAACACGCTGCACAACGCCAACAAGCAGGTGGTCATCACCTCCGATCTGCCGCCGAAGCAGCTGGCCGGGTTCGAGGAACGGATGCGTTCCCGGTTCGAGTGGGGGCTGATCACCGACGTCCAGCCGCCCGACCTCGAGACCCGCATCGCGATCCTGCGCAAGAAGGCGATCGGCGACCGGCTCGAGGTCCGTGACGACGTCATGGAGTTCATTGCCAGCAAGATCTCCTCGAACATCCGCGAGCTCGAGGGCGCGCTGATCCGGGTGACGGCGTTCGCCAGCCTGAACCGGCAGCCGGTCGACCTGAACCTTGCCGAGATCGTCCTCAAGGATCTGATCCCGACCGAGGACACCCCGGAGATCACGCCGGCCGTGATCATGGCCCAGACCGCGGCCTACTTCTCCCTGACCATCGAGGACCTCTGCGGTTCGAGCCGGTCGCGCACGCTGGTCAACGCCCGGCAGATCGCGATGTACCTGTGCCGGGAGCTGACCGACCTGAGCCTGCCCAAGATCGGTCAGCAGTTCGGCGGCCGCGACCACACCACGGTCATCCACGCCGACCGCAAGATCCGGCAGTTGATGGCCGAGCGGCGTTCGATCTTCAACCAGGTCACCGAGCTGACCAACCGCATCAAGCAGACCTCACGCGCCTGACCCGCCCGACGGGCTGTGGACAGTCCACCCGGTGCGGTCTCACCAGGACAATCCGGTCACCCTGAGCAACACTGGTGCCTTCGCGTCCCACACCTCTCGGTGGCGAATGGACACGCTTCGTACACAGGTGGGGAAAACCTTGTGGACGACGCGAGGCGTTACCAACGGGTCACTTCCCGGACACACGGCAGGTAAACGGGCGTTTGGTTCGCACCGTCCGGCAACGTCGCAGGTGAGGACCCTGGGGACAGTCGCGAGGAACCGGGCGTGGACAGTCCCGTGGATATCCCCGGTCGCCCTGGGGACGGCGTGTGTTCTCCCGGCGTTCGGATGGGGAAAGCCCGGTGGCCGCCGGTGGACCGAGCATCCGTCGTCCACCGCCGTCCCCGGCCGCGGGCCGGTTCCTCGACAGCTCGTCCACCCCCGCTCGAGCCTTCCCAACTGCGACGACGCGAGATATCCCCAGCTTCAACAGGCGCTATGACAAAGACTGAATAGATCCCTAGGAAGAAATGTCATCCACCCACAACTACCCCGAGCCCCTCCCCGCTCTGAGCCCTTCCCGTCTGACGAGGTCAGGTACCGGCCGACACCCCGCATCGCGTACTGTCTCCTTCACCCGTACGGCCGCACGTCGTGGCCGACCCGTAGTTCGTGGGGGACCAGTGTTCGCGGGGGACGAGTTCTAGAGAGGGTGGCGGGCGTGAAACTCCGGGTGGAGCGCGATGCACTCGCCGACGCCGTCGCGTGGGCCGCACGAGCACTGCCGGCGCGGCCGCCGGTGCCGGTCCTCGCCGGGCTCGTCCTCGAGGCCGACTCCGCGGGCATCCTGCGGCTGTCCAGCTTCGACTACGAGGTCTCCGCGCGCGTGGAGGTCCCGGCCGAGGTGATGGACGCCGGGAGCGTGCTGGTCTCCGGCCGGCTGCTCGCCGACATCTCGAAGTCCCTGCCGGGCAAGCCCGTCGACATCACGACCGACGGTTCGAAGGTCTCGGTCACGTGCGGCTCCGGGCGCTTCACCCTGCTGACCATGCCGGTCGAGGAGTACCCGAGTCTGCCGAGCATGCCGGAGGCCTCCGGCACCGTGCCGGGCGACGCGTTCGCGAAGGCCGTCGCGCAGGTCGGCGTCGCCGCCAGCCGCGACGAGACGCTGCCGATCCTGACCGGTGTCCGGGTCGAGGTCGAGGGTGACCAGCTCACCCTCCTGGCCACCGACCGCTACCGGTTGGCGATGCGCACCATCACCTGGCAGCCGTCGGACCCGGCGGTCAGCGACGTCGCGCTGGTCCGGGCGCGCACGCTGTCGGACGTCGCCAAGGCCCTGGGCACGGGCGCCGACGTCACGTTCGGTCTGAGCACCGGCGGCAGCACCGAGATGGTCGGCTTCGAGGCCGGCGGCCGGCGCACCACGTCGCTGCTCGTGGACGGCGAATACCCCAAGGTACGAGCGCTTTTCCCGGATTCGGTGCCGATCCACGCGGTGGTCGACACCCAGGCGCTGATGGACGCCGTGCGTCGCGTCGCGCTCGTGGCCGAGCGCAACACGCCGGTGCACCTGAGCTTCACCGACGGCGCGTTGACCCTCGAGGCCGGGCAGGGCGAGGACGCCCAGGCGTCGGAGGCGGTCGAGGCCACGCTGGTCGGCGAGGAGCTGTCGATCGCGTTCAACCCGCAGTTCCTCCTCGACGGCCTGGGCGCGCTCGACACCCCGCTCGCTAGGCTGTCCTTCACCGAGCCGAGGAAGCCTGCGGTGCTCTCCCCGCAGACCGAGCCGGACGGCCCGGACGACACCAGCTACCGCTATCTACTCATGCCCGTGCGGATCACCAGCTGAACCTGGTACTCCGTCGGTCGAGGCAAGGGGTTCACGGATGCACATCGGACTCATCGGGCTCGGCAGGATGGGCGGCAACATGCGCAGCAGGCTGCGCAACGCCGGCCACGAGGTCACCGGTTTCGACTTCAACCCCGACATCAGTGACGTGCCATCGCTCGAGGCGTTGGTCGAAGCCCTGCCCAGCCCCAAGGTCGTGTGGATCATGGTGCCGCACGGCAAACCGACCACCGACACCGTCGAGGCGCTGAACGGCCTGCTCGGCGAGGGCGACCTGGTGATCGACGGTGGCAACTCCCGCTTCACGGACGACTTCAAGCACGCCGAATTGCTGTCCGCGAAGGGCATCGGCTACCTGGACTGCGGTGTCTCGGGCGGCATCTGGGGCCTCGAGAACGGCTACGGCCTGATGGTCGGCGGCGACGAGAAGCTCGTCGAGCTGGCCATGCCGATCTTCGACGCGCTGCGCCCCGAAGGCCCCCGCGACGAGGGCTTCGTGCACGCCGGGGAGGTGGGGGCGGGGCACTACGCGAAGATGGTCCACAACGGCATCGAGTACGGGATGATGCAGGCCTACGCCGAAGGCTGGGAGCTGCTCGAGGCCAAGGACATCGTCAAGAACGTCCCGGGCTCGTTCAAGGCCTGGAGCCGCGGCACGGTCGTCCGGTCCTGGTTGCTCGACCTCATGGTGAAGGCCCTCGAGGAGGACCCCCGCCTGGACAAGCTGACCGGCTACGTCGACGACTCCGGCGAGGGCCGGTGGACCGTCGAGGAGGCCATCGCCAACGCCGTGCCGATGCCGGTCATCACCGCGTCGTTGTTCAGCCGGTTCACGTCGCGTCAGGACGACTCCCCCGCGATGAAGGCCGTCGCCGCGCTGCGCCAGCAGTTCGGTGGGCACGCGGTGAAGGCGCGTCAGGCGCCGGAGGCCGGGCCGAGCTCGGGCTCGGGTTCGGCGGACTGACGTACGTCCACACCGGGAAGCCGGTTCTCCACACGACTTTCCACAACGTTTTCCACAGAATGATTTGTGCAGGGATGCGGGGTCGGCCGTGCGGGTGAGTCATCTGCAACTGGCCGACTTCCGCTCCTACACCGCTGCCGACCTGCAGTTCGACCCCGGAGTGACGGCACTGGTCGGGCCGAACGGGCAGGGCAAGACGAATCTCGTGGAGGCGATCGGGTACATAGCGACCCACGGCAGCCACCGGGTATCCACAGATGCCGCGCTGGTCCGGCAGGGGGCGTCGCGAGCGGTGATCCGGTGTGCGATCGAGCGCGACGACCGGCACGCGCTGGTCGAGCTCGAACTCGTGCCCGGCGGCAGCAACCGGGCCCGGGTCAACCGCTCGCCGTTGCCGCGGGCCCGGGAGGCGCTCGGCCTGCTGCGCACCGTGCTGTTCGCCCCCGAGGACCTGGCCCTGGTCAAGGGCGACCCCGACGGTCGGCGCCGGTTCCTGGACGACCTGCTGGTGGCCCGGGCTCCCCGCTTCGCCGGGGTGCGCAGCGACTACGACCGGGCCCTGCGCCAACGCAACGCCCTGCTGAAGAGTGCGGGCGCCACGATCAAGGCCGGCCGCGGCGACGTGCGCACCCTCGACGTGTGGGACGCCCACCTGGCCCGCACCGGCGCCGACCTGCTCGCCGCGCGGTTGAAGCTGGTGCAGGACCTGGCCGTCCCCACCGGCAAGGCGTACGCCCAGGTCAGCAACGGGCAGGGCGACGCCGAGCTGACCTACCGGAGCAGCCTGGACGAAGCCGAGTCCGGCCCCGACGGGGCCCGGGAAGCGGGTGGGGCGCCGACCCCGGCGACCGGGGCGGACGTCGTCCCGGCCCGTGACCTGCTGGAGGCCCGCCTGCTCGAGGCCCTGGCCAAGGTGCGCGGCAAGGAACTCGAGCGGGGCGTCAGCCTGATCGGCCCGCACCGTGACGACCTGCTGCTCACGCTCGGCGGCCTGCCCGCCAAGGGGTACGCGAGCCACGGGGAGTCGTGGTCGTTCGCGCTCGCGCTGCGGCTGGCCAGCTACGAGCTGCTCACCCACGACGGCGACAGCGAACCCGTGCTGATCCTGGACGACGTGTTCGCCGAACTGGACGCCGGGCGCCGGGCCCGGCTGGCCGACCTCGTCGCCGGTGCGGAGCAGGTGATCGTCACCGCCGCCGTTGCGGAGGATGTACCCGAGGTACTCGACGGTGCGAGGGTGGACGTCATGGCCAGCGAGGTGCGCCGTGTCCGGTGACGAGCCGGTTGAGGCTGCGAAAGAGTCCGAGCCCGAAGAGGATTCGGGGATCGACGCGGTGCGGGCCGCACTCGGCAGGGCTCGGGCGGCGGCCGCGGCCCGGGGTCTGCGACCCGGACAGGTCGACAACCGGGCCTCCGCCGCGGCCCGGGCCCGGCAGCGCCGGGACGACTCCCGCAAGCGGTCCGGCGCCGGCCCCGACGCCCGGGACCCGCAGGCGGTCTCGAGCGCGATCTCCCGGCTGGTCGCCGAGCGGGGCTGGAACGAGCCGGTCGCGGTCGGTGGTGTGCTGGGCCGGTGGGACACCGTCGTCGGTCCGGATGTCGCCGCGCACTGCACGCCGGTGAGCTTCGCCGACGGGGTCCTCGTGGTGCAGGCCGACTCCTCCGCCTGGGCCACCCAGGTCAAGCTGCTGGTGCCGGCGGTGCTGCGCCGGCTGGCGGAGGAGGTCGGCGAGGGCACGGTGACGCGGGTCGTCGTCCGCGGCCCCTCGGCCCCCTCGTGGAAGAAGGGGCCACGGGTCGCGCCCGGTTCGCGTGGTCCGCGTGATACCTACGGATAGTGACGCGTGGATGGTCCGGGGGTCCCTCCAGACTCGGCGTCCACTGCCCTTCCAGGGCCTCGCTGTCGATCTGCGGCACCCACGGGCGTACGGGGAGTCACCGGCGGCCCACGAGGCGGTTGCGCCCGCGGTCCCTGGCCGTTGAGACCGGATTATCCGTGTGGATAACCCCCGCCGCGACGGGTTGCCGGGCCAGTAACAAGATAAGATGTGAGGGTCCGATCGGACAGGTGAGCGTTCGCCCAGCGTGCTTGCCGCCCTCGACTCTCAGGAGCCCGTAGCTCGTGACTGACCAGACGACGCTGCCCGGTGACGGCACGGCTGTCACCCCATCCCCGGACGGCGGCTCCGCCGATGATGTCGCGTACGACGCGAGTGCCATCACGGTCCTCGAGGGTCTCGAGGCGGTCCGCAAGCGCCCCGGCATGTACATCGGGTCCACCGGTGAGCGCGGCCTGCACCACCTGGTCTACGAGGTGGTCGACAACGCGGTCGACGAGGCGTTGGCGGGGTACTGCACCGAGATCGACGTGACGATGCTGGCCGACGGCGGCCTGCGGGTGATCGACAACGGCCGAGGCATCCCGGTCGACATCGTGGAGTCCGAGGGCAAGCCGGCCGTCGAGGTCGTCCTGACGATCCTGCACGCGGGCGGCAAGTTCGGCGGCGGCGGGTACTCGGTGTCCGGTGGTCTGCACGGGGTCGGCGTCTCGGTCGTGAACGCACTGTCCACGAGGCTGAACGTCGAGGTGCACCGCGACGGGTTCGCCTACCGCCAGGCCTACACGGTCGGTGTGCCGGACGCTCCGCTGGCCAAGGGTGAGTCCGTCGAGGACACGGGCACGGTCATCACGTTCTGGCCCAGCGCCGAGATCTTCGAGACCGTCGTCTTCGACTACGAGACGCTGCGGTCCCGGTTCCAGCAGGTGGCGTTCCTGAACAAGGGCCTGTCCATCACCCTGCGGGACGACCGGCCCGACCATGTCGACGACGAGGGCAAGGCCCCCGAGGTCACCTTCAAGTACGACGGCGGTCTGATCGACTACGTCAAGCACCTCAACTCCTCGAAGAAGTCCGAGCCGGTCAACGGTGAGGTCATCTACATCGAGGCGGAGGACGCGGAGCGCAGCCTCTCCCTCGAGCTGGCCATGCAGTGGACGACGGCCTACTCGGAGTCGGTGCACACGTACGCCAACACGATCAACACGCACGAGGGCGGCACTCACGAGGAGGGGTTCCGGGCGGCGCTGACCACGCTGATCAACGAATACGCCCGGACGAAGGGCCTTCTGAAGGAGAAGGACGACAACCTCACGGGTGACGACATCCGCGAGGGGCTGACCGCCGTCATCTCCGTGAAGCTCGGCGAGCCGCAGTTCGAGGGCCAGACGAAGACGAAGCTCGGCAACACCGAGGCGAAGACGTTCGTGCAGCGGGTCGTGCGCGCCGAGCTCACCGACTGGCTCGACCGCAACCCCAACGACGCGCGCGAGGTGGTGCGCAAGTCCAGCCAGGCCGCGGCGGCCCGGCTCGCGGCTCGCAAGGCGCGCGAGGCCACCCGCCGTAAGGGGCTACTGGGTGGAGGGGGCCTCCCGGGGAAGCTGAGCGACTGCCAGTCGACCAACCCGGAGGAGTGCGAGATCTTCATCGTCGAGGGTGACTCGGCGGGCGGTTCCGCGAAGAGCGGCCGCGACCCGCGCACCCAGGCGATCCTGCCGATCCGCGGGAAGATCCTGAACGTCGAGAAGGCGCGCATCGACAAGGTCATGGCCAACCAGGAGGTGCAGGCGCTGATCAGCGCGTTCGGCACCGGGGTCGGCGAGGACTTCACGCTCGAGAAGCTGCGCTATCACAAGATCATCCTCATGGCCGACGCCGACGTCGACGGCCAGCACATCCGAACCCTGTTGCTGACGTTGCTCTTCCGCTTCATGCGGCCGCTCGTCGAGCACGGGCACGTGTACCTGGCGCAGCCGCCGCTGTACAAGATCAAGTGGTCGGGGCGCGGCATCGAACCGGAGTACGCCTACTCCGACCGCGAGCGGGACGCCCTGGTGCAGGCCGGCCAGGCGGCGGGCAAGAAGCTGCCCAAGGACGAGGGCATCCAGCGGTACAAGGGTCTCGGCGAGATGAACGCGGCCGAGCTCGAGGACACCACGATGGACCCGAACCAGCGCGTTCTGCTGCAGGTCACCCTGGAGGACGCGGCGGCCGCCGACGAGATGTTCGCCGTCCTGATGGGCGAGGACGTCGAGTCGCGCCGCAACTTCATCCAGCGCAACGCCAAGGACGTCCGTTTCCTCGACATCTAGAACTCGAAAAGCCTTCACCCGCGCCGATAGTGGAGTTGACGTAACCCAGTGACCGAGCAGCCGCCGACCGCCCCGCCGCCCGTGCCCACCGGCGGCCGGATCGACCCGATCGATCTCCAGCTGGAGATGCAGCGCTCGTACCTCGACTACGCGATGAGCGTCATCGTCTCGCGCGCGCTGCCCGACGTGCGGGACGGCCTGAAACCCGTTCACCGGCGCGTGCTCTACGCGATGTACGACGGTGGCTACCGACCCGACCGCGGCTACAACAAGTGCGCCCGCGTCGTCGGCGACGTGATGGGCAATTACCACCCGCACGGCGACGGCGCGATCTACGACACCCTCGTCCGGCTCGCCCAGCCCTGGTCGCTGCGCTACCCGTTGGTCGACGGGCAGGGCAATTTCGGCTCCCCGGGCAACGACCCGGCCGCCGCGATGCGGTACACCGAGTGCCGGATGGCCCCGCTGGCCATGGAGATGGTGCGGGACATCGACAAGGAGACCGTCGACTTCTCCCCCAACTACGACGGCAAGACCAGTGAGCCCGACGTCCTGCCCGCCCGGTTCCCGAACCTGTTGGCCAACGGGGCCTCCGGCATCGCGGTGGGCATGGCCACCAACATCCCGCCGCACAACCTGCGCGAGGTGGCCGAGGGCGTCCAGTGGCTCCTGGCCAATCCCGGTGCCGACGACGAAACCCTGCTCGCCCAGTTGCTCCTGAGGATCAAGGGTCCCGACTTCCCGACCAGCGGCCTGATCATGGGCACGCGGGCGATCGAGGAGGCCTACCGCACCGGGCGCGGCGCGATCATCATGCGCGCCGTCGTCGAGGTCGAGGAGATCCAGAACCGGACCTGCCTCGTCGTCACCGAACTGCCGTACCAGGTGAACCCCGACAACCTGAAGCTCAAGATCGCCGAGCTGGTGGATTCCGGTCGGGTGCAGGGCATCTCGAACATCATCGACGACACGTCCGGCAAGACCGGGCTGCGCATCGTCATCCAGCTCAAGCGCGACGCGATCGCCAAGGTCGTGCTGAACAACCTGTACAAGCACACCCAGCTGCAGGACACGTTCGGCGCCAACATGCTGGCCCTGGTCGACGGCGTCCCGCGCACGCTGAGCCTGGACAAGTTCGTCCGGTACTGGGTCGACCACCAGATGGACGTCATCGTCCGGCGCACCCGGTACCTGTTGGCCGAGGCCGAGCGCCAGGCGCACATCTACCGCGGGTACGTGAAGGCGCTCGACGCGCTCGACGAGGTGATCGCGCTGATCCGCGCGTCCGCCACGGTGGAGGACGCGCGTGGCGGCCTGATCGACCTGCTGGACATCGACGAGGTCCAGGCCGACGCCATCCTCACGATGCAGCTGCGCCGCCTCGCCGCCCTCGAGCGGCAGAAGATCATCGAGGAGCTCGAGCGTCTCGAGGCCGTGATCGCCGACCTGGAGGCGATTCTCGCGTCCGACGAGCGTCAGCGGCAGATCATCGCCGAGGAGCTCGCGGAGATCGTCGAGAAGTACGGCGACGAGCGTCGCACCCAGATCCTGCCCTTCGACGGGGGGATGAACGTCGAGGACCTCATCCCGGAGGAGGAGGTCGTCGTCACCATCACCCGCGACGGCTACGCCAAGCGGACCCGCACCGACCAGTACCGGGCCCAGCGGCGTGGCGGCAAGGGCGTGCGCGGGACGACGCTGCGCAGCGACGACGTGGTGGAGCATTTCTTCGTCACCTCGACCCACAACTGGGTCCTGTTCTTCACGAACCTGGGTCGGGTCTACCGGGCCAAGGCCTACGAGCTGCCCGAGGCGGGCCGCGACGCGAAGGGGCAGCACGTCGCCAACCTGCTGGCCTTCCAGCCGGGTGAGCAGATCGCCCAGGTCGTGTACCTGCGCACCTATGAGGACGCGCCGTTCCTGGTGCTGGCCACCCGCAACGGCCTGGTGAAGAAGACCCGGTTGTCCGAGTACGACTCGCCCCGCGCCGGCGGGGTCATCGCGATCAACCTGCGCGAGGGCGACGAGCTCGTCGCCGCGCGGCTGGTCGGCGACGGCGACGACCTGCTGCTGGTCTCGCGCAAGGGCATGTCGGTGCGGTTCACGGCGGACGACTCGGCGCTGCGCCCGATGGGTCGCGCCACCTCCGGCGTCACCGGCATGAAGTTCCGGGACGGCGACCAGCTGCTGTCGATGGACGTCGTCCGGGACGTCGAGAACGCCTTCGTCTTCGTCGTCACCGAGGCGGGCTACGCGAAGCGGACGCCGGTCGACGCCTACCGCGTGCAGGGGCGCGGCGGTCTCGGCATCAAGGTCGCCAAGATCACCGACCAGCGGGGTGATCTCGTGGCCGGGATGATCGTCGGCGAGGGCGACGAGGTGCTGGTCGTGATGGAACGCGGCAAGGTCGTGCGCTCGGCGGTCGGCGAAGTCCCGGCCAAGGGCCGGGACACCATGGGCGTCGTGTTCGCCAAGGCCGACGCCGGGGACCGGATCATCGCGGTCGCGATCAACTCGGAGAGCTCGCTGGGCGACGACGAGGCCGACGCCGAGGCCGGCGCGGAGGGTGACACCGAGGGCCCGGCCGGCTCGACGGTCGCGGCGGGTGACGACGTCTCCGCCGTCAGTGAAGCCCCCGGTGCGGTGGCCGAGGATGAGCCGGGCGAGGAGTGACGGGCGGTACCATCGAGTCGCCACGCGGCCAGAGGTGGGGTCATGAACTGCAAGGTGGGCGTACCGCCCCCCCGCAGGTAGGGTCGCGGGACGCTCGAGCGTAGGAGGCGTGAGTTGGCGGACGACCGAGGGCGGACCGGAGCAACGGCCGGCCCGGGCAAGGGGGGACTCCAGGTGACCGATGAGGCGGTCCCCGACGTGTCGACGTCCGAGGCCACGGCCGGCCCCACGCCCAGTCCCGACGGCAAGGCGGCCGGGGGCGAGAAGAACGGCACGACCAAGCCGACCGGCCCGGGGCTGCGGCCCAGCGGGACGGCGGGGTCGTCGTCCGACTCCTCCGACGAGAAGTCCTCGGCCAAGCAGGAGGCCGCCGCGCGGGCGTTCGCCGCAGGGGCGGCCGCCCGCGAGGCCAGTGGGTCGTCCCCCACGACGGGTGGCATCCCGACCACCGCCGGCACCCCCGTCGTCCAGGCGGCCAAGACCGACAAGGCTGCCAAGACCGACAAGACCGACAAGACCGACGCGGTGGAGACGACCGCGAAGTCCGGAAAGCCGGACTCCAGCTCACGGACGAGCGTGGCTCCCGCGGCGAGCGCCGCCACGAAGCCGGCCGGCCGGCCGACCCCCGGCCCCGCCCCGACCAGATCCGAGGCCCCGGTGTCCACGAACACGTCCAACGCCGACCTGTCGGCCGCCCGCCCGGCCGCCGGCCGCCCCGTGATCCAGAACCGTCCCCAGGGTGGCCCGTTCGTCACCACGGATCGTCCGGCCGAGCGCCCGGAGCGCGGCGGTTGGGACCGCGAGCCCGAGCTGACCACGGCGCCGCCGCCGCAGCCGACCGGCCGGGTCGCCCGGCTGACCGTCAGCAGCGTCGAGCTGATGTCGGTGCTGAAGGTCTCGCTCATGCTCTCGGTCGCGGCCGGGGTCGCGCTGGTCATCGCCACCTCGGTGTTGTGGCTGACGCTGAAGGGTGTCGGGGTGTTCGACCAGCTCAACAGCGTGTTCGGCAGCACCGAGAACGGGGCCAAGGCCAGCTCGTTCGACATCTACGACTACATCGGCTTCGGCCGGGTGCTGTCGGTCAGCGTGCTGGTCGGCGCCTTCAACGTGCTGCTGCTGATGAGCCTGTCGGTGATCGTCGCGCTGATCTACAACATCTCGGCCGGGTTGGTCGGCGGCGTGCGGGTGACCCTCTCGGACGAGTGACCACCACCCGGTTTGGGTGCACCACGGGCGCTGAGGTAGTCTCGCTCGGCACCCCCGGGGCCTATAGCTCAGTCGGTTAGAGCGCTTCCCTGATAAGGAAGAGGTCAGAGGTTCAAGTCCTCTTAGGCCCACCCGTTACCTAATCTCCCTCGCGCAGCCACTGGCTTAACGCTGACTCCTGGTCCACCCTTTGGGCATGAACAGCGCCGAAGTCGACGTTGCGGCCGCCACGCCGACCTGCCAGATCTGTGGCCGGTCGTGGGGGCGGGACGACGACCCGGAGGACTGGCTCGGGGTGGAGGTCGACTTCTCCGGCGGTCGGCTCTACGCGGCGTTCTGTTCGCGCGAGCACGCGCAGGAATGGTTCGCCAAGCCGCTGCCCGAACCGCCACCGCGGGTCCCGCCGGCCCCGCTCGACACCGGCGAGCGCGCGTTGATCTTCGGGGTGGGCACGCTGGCCGTCCTGGCGGCCGCCGTGTTCGTGATCGGCGCGATCACCATCGTGCGTGCCGCGCTCGGCTGGCTCGGTTAGGGCGTGTCGCGCGGAAGTTCGACGATGCTGCCGAAGAAGTTGTCGATCTCGCCGACCACGGCGATGAACTCCTCCATCGTCATCGGCTTGGTGACGTAGGCGTTGGCGTGCCGGTCGTAGCTGCCGACGATGTCGGTCGGCGCGTTCGAGGTGGTCAGCACCACCACGGGGATCCGCCGGAACCGGTCGTCGTTCTTGATCACCTGGAGGACCTGGTGACCGTTCATCCGCGGCATGTTCAGGTCGAGCAGGATGACGTCGGGCAGTCGAGAACCGTTGTCGCTCAGACGCCGCAGCAGCGCGACGGCCTGCTCGCCGTCCGGCGCGATCTGGATGATGTGCCGGTGCCGGCTGGACTCGAGCGCTTCGGTGATCATCAGGACGTCACCCTCGTCGTCGTCGACGACCAGGACGTCCAGTTCAGCAATGCCGGAGCCAGGCATCAGACACCTCGGTTTGACGGAGGACGAGCGGAAGACCGGGCCTCCGTGAACTCGATGGCCGAGTTGATCATATGCAACCGAGCGCCGCACCGGAACGGCCGGGTCGTGGTTTCACGGTGATATGGTCTGCACGCTCCAGAGCCGCTGCCGTCAGTGGCTCGTCGGTTGCTCTGCGGAAGGTTTCCAGCCGTGAAGAAGATCATCCTCGCCCTGATCGTCGCCGGCGTCGGGTTCGCCGTGTACCAGAAGCTCGGGGCCGGCAAGTCCGGTCAGGAGCTGTGGTCGAGCGCCACCGACAAGGTGCGCTGATCCAGCTCACTTACACTGGGTGCCCCGGCACTCGCTCGGGGACGTGGCGCAATTGGTAGCGCACCTGCTTTGCAAGCAGGGGGTTGTGGGTTCGAGTCCCATCGTCTCCACCCCATGCCCTCGTCCCCCGGAAACCCATGAGCACCCCTGAACCGCTGCCGGTGTTCTCCCCCGGCGACGGGCTCTCGGCGACGCTCGCCGAGATGGACCGGCTGTACAAGGCCGATCGGGACAACGCGATCCGGGGGCAGCACTTCATCAAGACCCTGCACGGGTTCGTCGCCCGGCAGCTGCGCGACCGGCTGCACCCCGCCGCGATGCGCGCCGGCGTCCGGGTCGTCGAGGAGGCCTCGGTCTTCGGGTCGCACAAGGCGAAGGACGTCGACGTCGCGGTCATCCACCCGACGTCCGGGCCGCTGGTCCTGGTCGGGGCGCGCTCGCAGATGAGCTCCATCGGCAACAACGTCCTGAACTACTACCAGGACATCGTCGGTGAGGCCGTCTCCCTGGAGGAGCGCTACCCGATGACCGTGCACTCGTACGTGTACCTGCACCCGCGCCGGTTCACCCGCAGCAAGAGCAACGACTCGGTGGTCGAGACCGACTACGCGCGCTACGCCAAGATGTACCGGGCGATCACCGGCCGGGACGACGTGCTCTACAAGAACGTCTCCGGCGTCTACGACCAGTTCGCCTACCTGGTGGTCGATTTCGAGGCCGACCCGATCCAGCTGTGCGACGACCTGGTGGCGGCCGCGGTGCCGGACGTCGACCTGTCGATCCGGACGTTCGTCGACCGGGTGGTCGAGACCTACCAGCGCCGCAACATCTGGTTCGACCTGTTCGTGTGAACGCGCCCTAGCTGCGGCGGCCGGCGGACCGGCGCCAGCGGGCCAGCACCTCGATGCCGTCCCGCACCGACTCGAGGTCGGCCTTCGTCAGCCCCAGCGACCCACGCAGCACGGGGTCGTCACCGGCCGCGTAGGCACCTTCGACGTCACGGGCGGCCAGGGCCGCGTCGACCGCGGCCAGGTGCCGGTACTGCCGGGACGACGGGCTGGACGACGGAGGGCCCGGGGGGGCGACCCGCACCCGCTGCGCCTCGCCCGGGACGAGGATCAGCACGCCACCCCCCAGGGAATGCACCTCGAGCTCGCACTGCAACAGGGTGAGCGACGTGTACCACGACGCGGCAACGGATCTCGGGTCGAGGCCGGGGGGTGTGTAGCCGCAGATCAGGCTGTTCGAGGCGACCAACCCGGCGTCGTTGACGGTGAAGACGGGCCGCTCGGAGAACACCGACACCACGAAGTCGGGGACCTTCACCCCGGGCACCACGTACCAGGGGTCGCGAATGCGGCACTTGTAGCGCTGGTCGACCCCTTGCTCCTCCCCCGCGGCGATGTACGCCCGATCGGCCGCACCCAGTCGCGCGCCGGGATGGTAGAGCCGGGAACGATTCTCGGCCGGCACTCCACTCGAGTACAGCCCCACGCCGGCGATCTGGCGGCCGGAACTGAGCGCCGGGCGCAGGTGTCGGGCGGGCAGTCGGTACCGAGACACCTCGCCCGGCGCCGGGTGGAAGAAGTGCCGGTCGCCCGCGACGTACCCGATGCGCAGGGTCGAGATCTCCCCCGCCGGAACCGTTCTCGCGTCGAGATGGTCGGTCAGCAACGAGCGCAAGGGGGCCGGCAGGAGGGCCTGGCGGAACACCCGTTCGCTGTTCACCACGTCGCGGATGCGCAGCGACTCGCGACTCGACCAGGCGCCCGCGCCGATGTCGGCCGGGCCGTCGTACTGCTCGTAGTCGACCACCGCGGTACGGCCGCCGTAGCCGTCGGCCAGCAGGATCACGACGTCCTGCAGGATGTCCTCGAACACCCGGCGCCGCGAGTGCAGCACCCGCAGCGCCGCGAAGTGCGCGCCCAGGAACTCCCAGAGTGGTTGCGCGTAGCGGACGTACGTCAACTCGTAGGGCAGGACGAAGGCCAGCCGGCCCCCCTCCCGCAGGAACGAGCAGCTGTGCAGGACGAAGGGCATCCAGATGCTGCCGCTGGGGTCGACGCCGGTCGGCAGCACCCGCCCGGCCGCCGTCGCCGCGGTCGCCGCCTGCCCTCCGGGCAGGTGCCGCAGCCGGACGTAGGGTGGGTTGCCGATCACCGCGTCCACGCGGAACGGCTCGACCTCCAGGAAGTTACGTCGGACGACGGTGCAGCCCTCCAGCACGCCCCGCCCCCGTCCGCGTTCCACGGCCCGGGCGTCGAGCTCGACCCCGACGACGCGCTCGGGCTCGAGCCCCCGGCGGCCCAGCACCCGGTGCAGCGACTCCAGGAACACCCCGTCGCCGAAACTCGGCTCCAGGTAAGTCTCCTCGGGGCCACGCACCAGCCAGTCGGCCATGAACTCCGCCGGAGACGCGGGCGTGTAGTACGCGCCCATCGCCCGGCGCCGACTGCGCGCAGGGGTCGGCGTGACCGGGGGGCGGGTTCTCGGTTGCACGGTCACGGCCGCACCCCGGTCACCTCGTACTCGAACAGGGCCTTGTTGCTGTTGCGCTTGCGCAGCACGTGCACCGCGACCTCGTCGAAACCGGCCGCGCGCAGCATCGCCGCGTACCACTCCTGGGCCGGGACGAGCTGCCCGTAGAACGAGCTGTTGCCGACCACGTACGACACGTGCCCGCCCGGCCGCACCAGCGCCGGGACCGCGCTCAGGTGCCGCCACATGTCGTGAAAGTACTTGTGCACGTATGTGGCCAGCAGCGGACCGTGCTTGCCACCGGCCTCGGCCACCGCCCGGCACACGGGTTCCATCGCCCCGTCCACGGGGGTGCAGCCGCTCGGTTCCCACCCGTTCAACTTCGAGGTCGCGGCGCCCCACGTACCGCCGATGGCCCGCCAGTCGAGCTCCCCCGCGTCGGCCGCGACCTCGAGGTGACCCAACCAGTACATGTAGGGGCGCAGCTCCCGGATGTACGACATCCGGTTCACGTAGGGGGGCGACGTCAGCAACAGATCACACGGTTCGAGCGCGGCCGCCTCCGGCGACCGGGAATCGGCCTGGACGACGACCGCTCGCCCCGGGAGGGTCACCGCGGCCTGGGCGGCCAGCTCGGCCGCCGCCACCGTGAACGCCTCGAGCGTGCCGGTCGCCTCGGCGGGGTCGAAAGCCCTGGGGGACGCCGACTTCGGCGCGGAGAACGACATCGACTGGTGGTTGAACGCGGCCTCCGACCGGCTGATCAGCGTGCGGCACAGGGCCAGCAGCAGGAGGTCACGATGGGCGCCCTCGGGCGCGGCGTCGTCCAGGGCCGCCCGCAGGGCGCACAGCCCGCGCAGCACCCCGGGCGACCACCAGCGCTCGATCGCGTGCAACGCGGGCCGCCACAGGTCGTCGCGGGTCAGCAACCCCGCCGCCGAGCCGACGACCTCCGCCGCCAGCCGCACCGTCTCGGCCGCCACCCCGGCCGGGTACGCGCGGGTCTTGGCCGTGCCGAGCCAGATCAGGAACGGGTTGACGTCCAGGCTCTGCCCGAGGTGCCCGGCCTCGGCGGCCGCCAGCGGCGTCGTCCCGCTGCCCGAGAACGGGTCCGTCACCACGGCGCCGGCCTCCAGACGCGCGACCCGCTCCCGGACGAGCCCGACTCCGTAGGCCGGGGTCAGCCGCAACCAGCCGTGCCGCCCCGCGTCGGTGTTGGCCCGGAACGTCAGGTGTTCGTTGCGCAGGGGTTCGCCGCGGAGACGGGCCGGGGGCCCCGCAGCGATCGTCGTCATGGTGCCCACACGGTATCCGCCCCGACCGACAGGACCCGGCCCGACGCGTCGGCGACGCGTCGGACAAATCCCCCGGGACTGTCGGTGCCGGGGCGTACCTTCCTACCCGTGGACGCGACGGCGACGGAGATCTGGTGCCTGCAGCCCAGCCCGGTCGGCGACCTGCTGCTGTCCACCGACGGTGAGGCGCTCACCCGGCTGTACTTCACGCCGCACAAGGGCACCGACCGCACGTTGCTGCGCCTGCAGTCCGAACGCGAGCCTGACCCGTCGCACCCCGTGCTGCGGCGCACCGCGGGTCAGCTCGCCGAGTACTTCCACGACGGCCGCACCTCGTTCGACCTCCTCCTGCGTGGCGCCGGTTCACTCTTCCAGCAGCGGGTCTGGGACGCGCTCACCGAGATCCCGTACGGCGTCACCGAGTCCTACGGCTCGCTCGCCCGGCGGCTCGGTCTCCCCGAGGGGTCGGCCCGGGCGGTGGGCCTGGCCAACGGCGCCAACCCGATCTCGATCGTCGTCCCGTGCCATCGGGTGATCGGCGCCGACGGCAGCCTGACCGGTTACGGCGGCGGCCTCGAGCGCAAGCGTTTCCTGCTCGACCTCGAGCGCGGGTCGCTCTTCTGAAGGGCGTGGGCTGCGACTCCCCGCCTACATCCACACCGAGACGAGCGTGGCGTCGTCCTCGGTGGCGTCCGCCGTCGTGGCCAGCCAGGACTCGAGGGTGAGGTTGGCCCGGCGCAACCCGGTCTCGGCCTCGAGCCGCACGGTGTCGGCCCCGATCATGAGCAGGTCCTCGGTCGACGGGTAGGCGTTGGTGCACCCGTCGGTCATCAGCATCAGCAGGTGCGGGAGCCCCGCGTCGAGGGTGGCCGTCCGGGCCCGGTCCTCGGCACCGGGCAGGCACAGTGAGTCGCTGGCCCCACGCCCGTGCTCGGGGTTCGGGCCGAGCGGGAACCAGCCGCGCCCGTCGTCCGTGAGCGTCGCGATACCCCCGTCGCCGATCTGCGCGAGCAGTACGGACGTCCCGGTCACGGCGCAGAGCAGCAGCGTGCAGCCGTAGGCCAGGCGCAGGTCGGTGTGCGGGCCGGCCTGCTCGACGAGCTCGACCTGCTCGGGACTGAGCGGGTGCGCGGCCAGGTCGCGGTCGACGGCGTCGCGCCACAGGTGGGAGGCCAGGGCGATCAGTTCCCTCGGGTCGGCCGACCCGGTGCCGCCCGCCCCGCGCAGCAGGGTCTGGCCGGCGGTCAGCCCCGCCTGCACCGCGATGGCCGCCCCGCGCTCGCTGCGGCTGCACATCGGGCTTCCGTGACCGTCCGAGACCGCGGCCACCGTGCGCAGGGGCTCCAGCGACCGGTCGAACGGGCTCCAGCCCAGAGCGTCCTCGTTCACGCGGCCCGCCCGCGCATGCCGCGGCCCGAGCACGCTCGCCCCGCTCACCGAACGCACGGGTGCGTGGACGGTACTTTCCGGCACCGACGCATCCTAATCCTGACATCGGCTGATGAAGCAGACGGATCTCGCCAAGGCCCGACGCCGGCGGCCGGTGCGGCGGAGCCGATCCACAGTCGACGTCCAGCCCCTTCGAGCACTCGGCCCAGCCGGGCGGGTCACTCTCGGTCCTGTCGAACGACGGACGGTCGAGGAGGAGAGATGGCTGCGCTGCACGTGATCGACGGGTTCGCGAGGGACGACGCCGGCCCGGGTCCCGGGGCGGGCTGCCCACCCAGCACGGCGTGGACGGCGTGGGGCGCTGACGTCCAGGTGGCGGTCACCGACCCGCACGCCCTGCGCGCCGCGCGCCGGCTGGCCCGTCGCGAGCTCGCCGCCGCCGAGAAGGCGGCCTACCGGCACCGCCCCGACGCCGAGATCCACGCCCTCTACCGGGCGGGCGGACGGGCGATCACGGTCAGCCCGCTGCTCACCGAGCTGGTCGCGGCGGCCCTCGCCACCGCCGAGCGCACGGGCGGGGACGTCGACCCCACCGTGGCCGCGGCCGTCACCCGGCTCGCGGCGCGGGGTTCCACGGTCGACCTGCGCGCAGTGCCGACGTGCGCCCAATTCCCGCGGGCCGCGGCTGTCAGTGGGCGCGGTGTGACACCGCGACCGCCTGGTGAGCACCGTGCGGCACCGCGCTCATCGAGTGGGGTGGCCGGGTGGGAGACGGTCCGGTTGGCGGGCCGCCGCCTGCAGGTGCCGGCCGGGGTGACGCTCGACCTGACCGCGACCGCCAAGGCCTTCAGTTGCGACCGGGCCGCCACCCGGATCGCCGACCGCCTCGGTGTCGGGGTGAGCGTCGCGGTCGGGGGCTACGTCGCGACCGCCGGGCCCGCCCCGGCCGCCGGCTGGCTCGTGCCCCTCGACGACGTCACGCTCGCCCTGCCCGCCGGGACGGCGATGGCCGTCGCGCACGCCGAGGGTCTGGTGGATCCTCTTACCGGAGAACAGGTCTCGTCAGTCTGGTCGACGGTCATGACCCTCGGCCTGAGCTGTCTCGAGGCAGCCGGGCACGCGGCCGCCGCCGTGGTGCGCGGCCCCTCGGCGCGCGCCTGGCTCACCGAACTGGGCGTGCCGGCCCGGATGGTCACGGTGCATTCGGATGCCCTCACCGTGGCCGGTTGGGACCGGCACGCCCGCCCCATTCCGGCGAGCGATCGCCAGAACCCCTCCCACCGGGGCGTTCCCGCGCCCCGCCTGGCCAACCCGCAGAGGACGAACCTCCGATGACCGCGACGATCGAGACGCCGGCCCCCGCAGCCCCGGTGCCGGTCGCCACGCAGACCGAGCGACCGCCGTCCCCACGGTGGGCCCGCCCGGCGCTGCTGGCGCTGCTGGCCGCCACCGCGGTGCTGTACACGTGGTCGCTGAGCGAGTCGGGCTACGCCAACTCGTTCTACTCCGCGGCGGCCCAGGCCGGTTCGCAGAGCTGGAAGGCGTTCTTCTTCGGCTCGCTGGACGCCGGGAACTCGATCACGGTCGACAAGCCGCCCGCGTCGCTGTGGGCCATGGCGCTGTCGGTCCGGCTCTTGGGGCTCAGCTCGTGGTCGATCCTGCTGCCCCAGGCCCTGATGGGTGTCGCCTCGGTCGGCGTGCTGTACGCGTCGGTGCGGCGGCGGTTCCCGGCAGCGACCGCACTGCTGGCCGGGGCCGTGCTCGCGCTGACCCCGGTGGCCACGCTGATGTTCCGGTTCAACAACCCGGACGCCCTGCTGGTGCTGCTGATGACCGGCGCGGCCTACGCCGTGCTGCGGGCCCTCGAGCACGCGCGGCTGCGTTGGATGCTGCTGGCCGGGGTGCTCGTCGGGTTCGGGTTCCTGACGAAGCAGTTGCAGGTGTTCCTGGTGCTGCCCTCGTTGGGGCTGGCCTACCTGGTGGCCGCGCCGACGGGTGTCGGACGCCGGATCCGTGACCTGGTGCTGGCCTGCGTCGCGATGATCGGGGCCGCCGGCTGGTGGATCGCGACCGTCTCGCTGTGGCCGGCGTCGTCGCGGCCGTACATCGGCGGCTCGCAGAACAACTCGATCCTCGAGCTGACCCTCGGCTACAACGGCCTGGGCCGGCTGACCGGCGACGAGACCGGGTCGGTCGGCGGGGGCGGCGGCACCGGCGGGAACTGGGGCGAGACCGGCATCACCCGGTTGTTCGGCTCCGGGTCGGGCGGCCAGATCAGCTGGCTGCTGCCCGCCGCCCTGCTCCTGCTGGTCGCCGGACTGGTCGCCACCTGGAACCGCCCCCGCACCGACCGGACCCGCGCCGCGCTGATCGTGTGGGGTGGCTGGCTGGTCACGACCTGGCTGGTGTTCAGCTACATGCAGGGCATCTTCCACGACTACTACGACGTCGCCCTCGCCCCGGCGCTCGCGGCGGTCGTGGCGATCGGCGTGAGCGTGCTCTGGAAGGCGAAGCACCCGGCCGCGCTGCTGACCCTCGCGGTGGCCGCGGTGGTCACCTCGCTGTGGGGCTACACGCTGCTCGGCCGCAGTTCCGACTTCCTGCCCTGGCTGAAGTGGGTCGTGCTGATCGGCGGTCTGGGCGCCGGCGCGGTGCTGGCCTTCGGATCGTGGCTCGGACGACGGGCGGTGGCTGCGGGTGCGGTGGCGGCAGTGCTGCTCGGGCTGGCCGGGCCGGCTGCGTACTCCATTCAGACGGCGGGCACCGCGCACACCGGGTCGATCGTGACCGCCGGGCCCTCGACGTCCGGAGGTATGGGCGGTGGCCCCGGCGGTGGGGGGATGGGCGGCGGTCGCGGTGGTTTCGGCGGGGGCGCCCCGGGGGGCCAGCAGACCCAGAACGGCGGCCAGTTGCCGAGTTTCGGCGGCGGCACCGGCGGTGGTCGTGGCGGCGGCACCGGTGGCGGGATGGGCGGCCTGCTCAACGGCGCTTCGGTCGACAGCGAGCTGGCGGCGGCCCTGACGGCCGACGCCGACTCCTACACCTGGGTCGCCGCGACCATCGGTTCGCAGAACGCCGCCAGCTACCAGCTGGCCACCGAGGAACCGGTGATGGCGATCGGCGGCTTCAACGGCACCGACCCGTCACCGACCCTGACGCAGTTCCAGCAGTACGTCGCCGAGGGGAGAATCCACTACTTCATCGGCACCGGCACCCTGGGCCAGGCGAGCAGCGGCAGCGACGCCGCCGCTCAGATCACGGAGTGGGTACAGGAGCACTACCCGGCCACGACGATCGGCGGGACGACGGTCTACGACCTCGACCAGGCATGAGAAATGCTCAGAATCCGGCACTCGATCGCCGGATTCTGAGCATTCTCGAAGCTACGGGCGGGACTCGGTGCTCTCGTCCGTGACCTCGGTGCCGGTCGGCTCGTCGAGCGCGGGCTCGTCGAGCGCGGGCTCGTCCACGGCGATCGGCGCCGGCTCGGCCGGAGCCGTAGCCGCCGGGGCGGGGGCGACCACCGGACGGGTCACGCCGTTCACGCCCGTCGGCTCGGGAGCCGTCGTGGCCGCCGACCACGGCCCGGACGACGCCGAGGCGTCCTGCTTGCGCTTGTACGCGGCCGCTCCGGCGGCGGCCCCGGCGCCCAGGACGCCGAACACCATCAGGCGACGACGGCGCTTCGTGCGGCGGGCCTTCTTGGACGGCGGCAGGTTCTCGGCGGTCTGCAGGGCCTTCTCCTCGACGGCCTCGACGGCCTGGTCCCGGGCGGCGGCCGCAGCGGTCGCGGCGGCGACGGCCGCCTCGGCCAGCCGCGGGAGCACGTCGTCCACGAACCGGTCCCGCGCCGACTCCACCATGGGGGTGGCCCGCTCGACCGCGGACCCGACCACGGGGGCCGCCTTGTCGCGGACGGACTCGACGTAGGGGGTGACCCTCTCGACGTAGGGGACGGCCTTCTCGAGGGCCGCGTTCACCGCGTCCCCGGCGCTCGTGGCGGCCCCGCTGACCGCGGCGGTGGCCTTCGTCCGGGCCTTGTCGGCCTTCGTCTTCCTGTATTTCACGACGGATCCCTCCTGCGGAACGGGTCTAGATCACCATCGTTCCCCCATCCGGCTCCGTCGCCACCTGAGAAGTCATCCGTGCAGCCCGTGACAGACTGCTGACGGAGTCAGACCACAGGCAAACCCCCGCGAAGGGACGCATAGACAGTGAGCCTCACCGCAACGCTGCACACCAACCAGGGCGACATCGCCATCGAGCTGTACCCGAACCACGCGCCCAAGACGGTCGCCAACTTCGTGGAGCTGGCCGAGGGCACCCGGGAGTGGAAGCACCCGGGCACCGGCGAGGTGACCAAGAACCCGCTGTACGACGGTGTGATCTTCCACCGGGTGATCGCCGGCTTCATGATCCAGGGCGGTGACCCGCTGGGTCAGGGCATCGGTGGCCCGGGCTACGAGTTCGACGACGAGATCCACCCCGAGCTGAACTTCATGTCCCCGTACATCCTGGCCATGGCCAACGCCGGCAAGCGGATGGGCAAGGGCACCAACGGCTCGCAGTTCTTCATCACCGTCGGCCCGACCCCGCACCTGCAGGGCAAGCACACGATCTTCGGTGCGGTGAAGGACGACGCCAGCCGCAAGGTCGTCGACGCCATCGCCGGCACCCGCACCGACGCCCGCGACCGTCCGACCGAGGACGTCGTGATCAACAGCGTCACCATCGAACGCGACTGACCCTCGGGTCGAACCCGGACGACGCCGGGCCGGGAACGCTTCCCGGCCCGGCGAAGTTCATCCAGGGGATGAGTCAGAACATGTCAGAGGCGCCCACGACCCCGGTGTGCCCGCGCCACCCGGACCGCGAGTCGTACGTCCGGTGCCAGCGGTGCGAGCGGCCGGCCTGCCCGGAGTGCCAGCGCCCCGCCGCAGTGGGGTTCCAGTGCGTCGACTGCGTGCGCGAGCAGAACCAGGGCACCCGGTCGGCCCGGACCGTCTTCGGCGGTGGGGTGCGCCAGGGCCGACCGGTCGTGACGCTGGGCATCATCGCCGTCTGCGCCGTCGTGTGGCTGCTGCAGCTGACCGACTCCCGGGTCACGGACTGGTTCCAGTACGCGCCCGTGCAGACGCAGGCCGAGCCGTGGCGCATGCTGACCGCGGCGTTCCTGCACTCGCCGGTGACGCCGCTGCACATCCTCTTCAACATGTACGCGCTCTACGTCACCGGGCCGTACCTCGAGGCGCTGTTCGGCCGGGCCCGTTACCTGGCCCTGTACCTGATCAGCGCGTTCGGCGGGTCGGTCGGCTTCCTGCTGCTCGCCTCGCCCGGCGGCGACACCTGGTTCACCCCGACCGTGGGCGCCTCGGGCGCCGTGTTCGGGCTCTTCGGGGCCTTCTTCATGGTGCAGCGGGCGATGAACCGCGACACCGGCCAGATCGTCGGGGTCGTGCTGATCAACCTGGTGCTCGGTTTCGTGATCTCCGGCGTGGCCTGGCAGGCCCACCTCGGCGGCCTGGCCACGGGCGTCGTGGCGGCCGGGGTGCTGGCCTACGCGCCTCGGGCGCGCCGCACCCAGGTGCAGTGGGGCGGCCTGGCCGCGCTCGTCGTCCTGCTGGTGCTGGTGACCGTGGTCAAGGCCGCCACGGGGCCCATGCTCTGAGTGAGTTGTCCCCAGGGTTTTCCACAGCCTGGGGAAAGTTTCACCGGTGTAATTCCACAGCTGTGAGGAACGCTGTGGACACCCTCGGTGAGAGGTTCAGCGCCAGCGGGTGAGCATCGCGAAGCCGACCAGCAGCACGCCGAACCCGGCCATCAGGTTCCAGTTCCCGCCGTCCGGGATGGGGTACTTGGCCTGGCTGACGTAGTAGGTCACGACCCAGGCGAGGCCGAGCACCAGGAAGCCGACCATCACCGGCGCGAACCAGCGGGGGTTGGGCTTCACCACTCCCGACTTGGCGGTCGGGGCGGTGTAGGACCCCTTGTCGCGGGACTTGGACTCGGGCACGGCCGTCTCCTTCGTAGCGTGCAGTTGGGATTAGCGTAGTGGTCGTGAGCGCACCCGAACCCGATCAGCCCACCCGGGGGCGGCGGGGCGGCCCCGGGGCGGTGGGTGTGGTCCTGGTGATGGTCGTCGCCGGGCTGCTGTTCACCACCTCCGCCCAGACCGCCGGCGGCAGCCAGCTGCGCTCCCAGAGCGTCGACCTGGCCAGCCTGCTCGAGACGGCCAACGCCCAGCAGGCGCGCAAGCAGGCCGAGCTGTCCGCGCTGCGCGAGCGGTACGAGCGGGCCAGCGCCCTGACCGCGGCCGGCGACCGGCAGCTGAAGCAGTTGCAGGCCCGGCTGGACGCCGCCCGCCCGTCGGCCGGGCGGACGGCGGTCAGCGGTCAGGGGCTCACGGTCACGCTGGACGACGCCCCCCACAACGGGGCCCTGCCCGCCGGGGCCTCCCCCGACGATCTGGTCGTGCACCAGCAGGACGTTCAGGCCGTCGTCAACGCGCTGTGGGCCGGCGGGGCGAGCGCGATGATGCTGATGGACCAGCGGGTGATCTCCACCAGCGCCGTGCGGTGCGTGGGGAACACGCTCATCCTGCAGGGGCGCGTGTACTCGCCGCCGTACACCGTCCGGGCGGTCGGTGACCCCGCGAAGTTGCGGGCGGCGCTCGACGCCTCCCCCGACGTCCAGTACTACCTGCAGTACGTGGCGGCGATGGACCTCGGCTGGAAGGTGTCGCCCCCGACGCACCTCGACCTGCCCGAGTACCAAGGTCCCCTGTCGCTGTCCTACGCCACGACGCCCTGAGGGAGAATGGGCCCGTGCGCATCCTCGTCGTCGACAACTACGACAGCTTCGTCTACACGATCGCCGGCTACCTGGCCCAGCTGGGCGCCGAGTGCGACGTGCTCCGCAACGACGCCGTCACCACGGCCGACGCCGCGGGCTACGACGGGGTGCTGCTCTCCCCCGGCCCCGGGGCGCCCGCCGACGCCGGGGTCAGCCCGGCGATGGTCCGGCACTGCGCGGACGTCGGGTTGCCGATGCTCGGCGTGTGCCTCGGCCACCAGGCCCTCGGCGAGGTGTTCGGCGCGACCGTCACCCACGCCGAAGAGCTGATGCACGGCAAGACCAGCCTCGTGCAGCACCAGGGGGCCGGGGTGCTGGCCGGGCTGCCCGAACCGTTCACGGCCACCCGGTACCACTCGCTCGCCGTCGTCGCGAGCACCGTGCCGGACGACCTCGAGGTCACCGGGCAGACCGAGGGTGGCGTCGTGATGGCCCTGCAGCACCGCGAGCTGCCGCTGTACGGCGTGCAGTTCCACCCGGAGTCGGTGCTCACCCAGGGCGGGCACCGGCTGCTCGCGAACTGGCTCAAGGTGTGCGGGGACGACGGTGCGGTGGCCCGCTCGGCCGGCCTGGCTCCGCTCGTCCGGCGCTGAGACTCCCGCCGAGTCGCCCGGGCTAGGGGAGGATCCCGCCCGGATCGGGTGACTCGGTGGCCGTGGCGGTGGCCGTCGGCGAGGCCGACTCGCTCGGCTCGGGCTCCACCGGGTCGGCGACCACGATCGTCACCGTGTAGCCGCGGGTGACCGTCGTGCCCTCCTTGGGGTTCGTGCCGATGACCGTGCCGGTCGGTTCGTCGGAGGGCTCCCGCGAGACCCGGTACTTCAGGTCGACGTCACTGAGCTTGGACTGGGCGGCGGAGAGGGACAGCCCGCCCACGTCGGGGATCTTGACCTTGTTGTTGGCCACGTTCACGGTGATCGTCTGGCCGGCGGCGGCGGACTCGCCCGCCGCCGGTTCGGTGTCGATGACCGTCCCGACCTCCACGTCGGGGTTGGACTTACTGGCCTTCTCGGCCTTCAGCCCCAGTTCGTTCAGGGCGGCCTCGGCCTCGTCGTAGGTCTTGCCGGCCAGCGGCGGGACCGTCACCGTCGAGGGCCCGGCGCCGATCACGAGCTGCACCGTCGTGGTGCTCGGGTCGGCCTCCGTGTTGCCGTCCGGCGTCTGGTCGATGACGTTGCCCTTCTCCTCCTGCGTGGAGGGGGCGGTCGTCGCGGTGTGCTTGAACCCGGCGCCGTCGAGCGCGTCCTCGGCCTTGGCCTTGGTCTGGCCGACCACGTCCGGGACCGTCGTCCCGGCGCTGGCGCTGCTGTTGCCCTTCTGGATCAGCGCGTACACCGCGCCCCCGACGCCGAGCACGAGCAGCACCACGATGATCCCGGCGATCAGCGGTCCGCGACCCGACGGCTGCTGCTGGCGGGTCTGGCGCCGGCCCGGTTCCTGGCCGTAGGTGTCGTACGGGTCGTCGAACGGCGAGCCGCCGTCGCCCAGCAGGCCGCCCCCGGGCACGGGACCCATGGCCCGGGTGCCGGTCGCGTCCATCGGCGGGACGTACTGCGTGGTCGCGGCGTCGGCGCCGACCGCGGCGGCGGCCATCACCTGCTGGCCCGCGCGGGCGGCCTCGACGTCGGCCCGGAACTCGGCGGCCGTCTGGTAGCGCTCGTCCCGGCCCTTGGCCAGCGAGTGCAGGACGACCTGGTCGACGTTGTGCGGGATGCCGCCCACGAGTCGCGACGGCGGGACCGGCTCCTCGCGCACGTGCTGGTAGGCCACGGCGACGGGGGAGTCGGCCACGAAGGGCGGCCGGCCGGTCAGCAGCTCGTAGAGCATGCAACCGGTCGAGTACAGGTCGCTGCGGGTGTCGACCGGTTCGCCGCGCGCCTGCTCGGGGGAGAGGTACTGCGCGGTGCCGATGACGGCCTGGGTCTGGGTCATCGTGCTCGACGCGTCGGACATCGCCCGCGCGATGCCGAAGTCCATCACCTTGACGTCACCCGCGGGCGTCAGCATGACGTTGGCGGGCTTGATGTCGCGGTGCACGATGCCCATGCGGTGGCTGTACTCGAGGGCGGCGAGCACGCCGGCGGTCACGTCGAGCGCCTGGGCGACGCCGAGGTGCTGGCCGCCCTGGCCCATCTCCTCGCGCAGGGTGCGCCCCTCGACGTACTCCATGACGATGTACGGCAGGTTGACGACGGCGCCGCCCGACTCGGTGATCTGCTCCTCGCCGGTGTCGTAGACGGCGACGATCGCCGGGTGGTTCAGCGCGGCGGCCGACTGGGCCTCGCGGCGGAACCGGGCCTGGAACAGCGGGTCCCGGGCGAGGTCGGTGCGCAGCAGCTTGATGGCGACCGTGCGGCCCAGCCGCGCGTCCCGACCCAGGTGCACCTCGGCCATGCCACCGCGCCCGAGGATCTCCCCGACCTCGTAGCGGTTGCCCAGCACCCGCGGACTCTCGTTCACCACTGCCATCCCTGTCGACCCGATAACGGGTCCGACCCTTCCACGTCGAAGCCCTGGCGCGCCACACCAGTATCCGGACCGTGGCCGCGAGTGTTCAGGGCGGGGGGTGCCGCACCGAGCCGGGTGCCCACGATCGTGCCGATCAGCACGATCGCGACGAGGACGACCAGAGCGACGAGCGGTACGGCCAGGCCGGTGCGGCGCGGGGTGGTCGAGGCGCGCAACGGCCGCTTCTTCGGGCCGCGGGCCTCCGACCGGCTGCGCGGCTGGTCGCCGAGCGCGGGCTGCTGCATCGTCGGCGGGTGGGTGCGCCGGCTGGGCGGCTGCCGGTTGAGCGCCGGGTCCGGGAACCCGGACGCGTTCACCGGCACCCCGGTCGAGGAGCCGGGGGCCTCGCTGCCGACCGCCCGGGCGAGCCCGACGACGGTGCCGCCCTCGGCGGCGGTGACGGCCGGACGACGACCGCCGCGCGGGGGAGTCTCGGCGTCGGCGGGCCAGCCGCCGGCCGGCGTCGTGGAACGACCCGAGTAGTCGCCGGCCAGGCCGCGCAGGCGCAGGTCCTCGACCAGGCGGGCCAGTTCGTTGGCCCCCTGGGGTCGGGCGTGCTTGTCCTTGGACATGGCCAGCATGACCAGGTCGCGCACGGGGGCGGGGATGGTCGTGGGCAGCGCGGGGGGCTCGTCCTGCAGGTGTGCGGTCGCGACGGCGACCTGGTTGTCGCCCTCGAACGGCCGCCACCCGGCCAGGCACTCGTAGGCCACGACGCCCAGCGCGTAGACGTCGGACAGCGGGCTGGCCACCTCGCCGCGGGCCAGTTCGGGGGCCAGGTAGTGGGCCGTGCCCATCACCTGCCCGGTCGCGGTGAGCGGTTCGTGGTCGCGCGGGCGGGCGATGCCGAAGTCGGTGACCTTGACCCGCAGCTCGGGGGTGACCATCAGGTTGGCGGGCTTGATGTCCCGGTGCACGACCCCGTGCCGGTGCGCCGCGTGCAGGGCCCGGGCCGCCTGCCCGATGATCTGCAGCGTGGTGTCGGTACCCAGGGCGCCCTGGCGCGCGATCATCGCCGAGAGCGGTTCTCCCGGAACGAGTTCCATCACCAGGTAGGCCGAGCCGTCGACCTCGCCGTAGTCGAAGACGGCCGCGATGCCGCCGTGGCTGAGCATGGCGGCGGTGCGGGCCTCGGCGCGGAACCGCTGCTGGAACGACTGTTCCGGGGCCAGGTCGACGCGCAGCACCTTCACCGCGACGGGCCGGTTCAGCTTGTCGTCGCGGGCGGTCCAGACCTCGCCCATCCCGCCGACCGCGAGCCGCTCCTCGAGCGTGTACCGGTCGCCCAACCTCAGGCCGTTCTGGGTGATCACCTGTCCATCACCGCTTCCATGACCTGCTTGGCGATGGGGGCGGCGAGGGTGCCGCCGTACGCGGCATCGCCCAGCCCGCCGCCGTTCTCGACCACGACGGCCACGGCGACCTCCGGGTCGTTGGCCGGTGCGAAGGAGGTGAACCACGCGTCGGGGGACTGCCCCGGATGCTGGGCCGTACCCGTCTTGCCCGCCACGTCGACCCCGCTGATCTGTGCTCGTGTACCCGTCCCGGACTGAACCACGAGCTCCATCATGGAAGTCAGGTCGTTGGCCACCGACGACGAGAACACCTGGTTCAGGCGTTCCGGCGACGGCTGCTCGACCACCTTGGCATCCGAGGTCAGCACCTTGCTGATGAGATTAGGGCGCATGAGTACACCATCGTTAGCGATTGCGGCCGAAATCATGGCCACCTGCAGCGGGGTGACCCTCACGTCGTACTGCCCGATCGACGACTGCGCGAGCTGAGGCTCGTTCAACTCGGCGGGGAAGCTGCTCGGCGTGACCGCCAGCGGCACCGAGAGCTTCTGGCCGAAGCCGAACTTCTCGGCCTCGCCGCGTACGGTCGAGGCGCCCAGGTCCATGCCCAGTTTCGCGAACGCCGTGTTGCACGAGATCTTCAGCGCGTCGGCGAGACTGACCTTGTCGCCGGGGCCGCAGTTGCCCGGCTCGTCGTTGCTCAGGTTCTTCGTGGTCTGCGGCAGGTCGAGGGACGCGGGCCCGTCGAGCTGGCTGTCCACGGAGTACCCGTTCTCCAGCGCGGCGGCCGCGACGACGAGCTTGAACGTCGAGCCCGGGGCGTACAGGTCACCGCCGATCGCGCGGTTGATCAGCGGGTCCGACGAGTCTTCGAGCAGCGAGGTGCGGGCCTTCTTCACCGCGGCGCCGTCGTGGCTCGCCAACCGGTCGGGGTCGTAGCTGGGCCGGCTGACCATGGCCAGGACGGCGCCGGTCTTCGGGTCGAGGGCCACCACGGCGCCCTTGCGGTTGCCGAGCGCGTTCCAGGCCGCCTTCTGCGCCTTGGCGTTGAGCGTCAGCTCGACCGTGGCGCCGCTGGGCTCCCGACCGGTGAGCAGGTCGCTCAGCCGCCGGTAGAACAGCTGGTCGGCCGTGCCGGACAGCAGCGAGTTCTCCGTCGCCTCCAGGCCCGTCGTGCCGTAGGTGATCGAGTAGAACCCGGTCACGGGGGCGTAGAGCGCCCCGCCCGGGTACGTGCGCAGGTACTTGTACTCGTCCTTCACCTGCTTGGACTCGGCCACGGCCTGCCCGTCGACCTTGATCGGCCCGCGGTCGGCCCCGTACTCCTTGTACAGCGTGCGCGAGTTGGTCGGCTGGGCGTTCAGCGACCCGGCGGAGACGAATTGCACCCAGGTCGTGCTGATCAGCAGGGACAGGAACATCACGGAGATGACGACGCCGAGGCGGCGGATCGGGGTGTTCACCCGGCTCCACCTCCGGAGCCCCCGGAAGCGCCTGCGGGAGTGGGCATCTGACCGGTGGGAGCGGGCGGTGAGGACGGCGGCAGGATCGGCGGGACGGCGCCCTCGCCGGCCGGACGCCGGGCCGAGTCGGAGATGCGCATCAGCAAAGCGATGATCATCCAGTTGGACAGCAGTGACGACCCGCCGTAGGCCAGGAACGGGGTGGTCAGCCCGGTGAGCGGGATGACCCGCGTGACGCCGCCGACGACCACGAAGACCTGCAAGGCCATGCTGAACGAGAGCCCCGCGGCCAACAACTTGCCGAAGCCGTCGCGGACCCCGATCGCCGTGCGCAGGCCGCGCTCCACGATCAGGACGTACAGCAGCAGGATGGCGAACAGTCCCGCCAGGCCGAGTTCCTCGCCGAGGGCCGAGTAGATGAAGTCGCTCTCCGCGTAGGGCACGATCTCGGGCCGCCCCTGGCCGAGCCCGGTGCCGAGCAGCCCGCCGCTGGCCATCCCGAAGAGCCCCTGCACCAGCTGGTAGCTGCGGTCCAGGTTGTCGGCGGCGAAGGGGTGCAGCCAGATCGAGACCCGGGTCTGCACGTGCGGGATGCTGACCGCGGCGACGAGCGCGCCGCCGGCGAACAGCACGAGACCGATGAGCACCCAGCTCAGGCGCTCGGTGGCGACGTAGATCAGGGCGACGAAGACGCCGAAGAACAGCAGGCCGGTGCCGAGGTCGTTCTCGATCAGCACCAGGATCCCGACGCTGACCACCCAGGCGGCGAGGATGGGTCCGAGGTCGCGGCCGCGGGGCAGCTGCAGGCCGAGGATCTTCCGCCCGACGAGCGACAGCGAGTCCCGGGCCGTGACCAGGTACCCGGCGAAGAACACGGTCAGCACGATCTTGGCCAGCTCGCCGGGCTGGAAGCTGAACGGCCCGAGCCCGATCCAGATCCGGGCCCCGTTGATGTTCTTGCCGATACCCGGCACCAGCGGCATGAGCAGCAGCACGAGACCGCTGACCATGGCGATGTAGGTGAACCGGGACAGGACGCGGTGGTCGTTCAGCAGCATCACGATCAGCGTCGCGGCCAGGATGCCGACCGCCGTCCACACCATCTGCCGCACGGCCAGCGACCCGCCGGTGCTGCGCCCCTCGGACAGGTCGAGGCGGTGGATCATCACCAGGCCCAGCCCGTTGATCAGCGTCGCGATCGGCAGCAGGGTGGGGTCGGCGTAGGGCGCGCGCCAGCGCAGCACCACGTGCAGCAGGCCGGTGAACGCGCCGAAGGCCAGGCCGTAGCCGAGCATTCCCGGCGGCCAACTGCCGTCGTTCTGGGCCACCCCGGCCAGGCCGTAGGCGAACACGGCCACCCCGATCGCCACCGCCGTGAGCGCGGCCTCGAGGTTGCGGCCCGTGCGCGGCGTGGCGACGGCGGTGACCACCGCCATCAGTTGAACCCTTCGCAGGCGGGCAAGGTCGAGGGGTCCTGCGCCCCGGGGCTCGCGCTCGCCGACGGGTCGGGCGAGGGCTCCGTGCTCGCGGTGGAGCTGGCGGACGACGACGCCCCGGGCGAGCCGGTCGGCTCGGCCGTCGCGGTGGGGGTCGTGATGCTCGTCCCGTCGTCGCCGGTGCAGGTCTCGACCCGGATCGCCTGGACGATGCGCTCGGCGTCGGCCCGGCTGTCGGCCGGGATCCCGTCGTCCAGCTGCTCGGCCCAGCTCTGCGGGACGATCGCCACCGGCAGCGTGGGGTCACGCACCACGACGCTGGACAGCTTGATCGGCCCGAGGTCGTCGGGCAGCCCCTTGTAGATGGCCACGACCCCCGCGGCGTCCCCGACGAAGAACTGGCCCTGGCTCCAGCGGTAGGCACCGAAGCCGCCCGCGACCAGGATCAGCACGACGGCGGAGACGCCCAGCCAGAGCCGCAGGCGCCGTAACCGGCTGCGCGGCGGTTCGGGGGCCGGGGGGGCCGCGCGCAGCCCCGAGTCGGGCTGCGCCGGCGGGACGGCGGGCAGGACGCCGGTCAGCTCGGCGGCGCGTTCGGCGGGGGTGGTGGCCGCGGGCCGGGCCCGCGGCGGTTCGCGCAGGGCGGCCGAGCCGACGACGGTCGGCACGGTGTCGGTGGGGGTGGTGGCGGTGTCGACGATGTCGGCGACGATGCAGGTCACGTTGTCGGGCGCACCGCCGCGCAGGGCCAGCTGCACGAGCGCCTGGCAGGTCGCGGCCGGGTCGTCACCCGCCGACATCGTCTCCTCGATGGTCTCGTGACTGACCACGCTGGAGAGCCCGTCGGAGCACAGCAGGTACCGGTCGCCGACCTTCGCCTCGCGGACCGACAGGTCCGGCTCGACGTCCTCGACGACGTCCGACAGCACCCGCATCAGGACCGAGCGCTGCGGGTGCGTCTCGGCCTCCTCGGGAGTGATCCGCCCGTCGTCCACCAGGCGTTGCACGAACGTGTGGTCGCGCGTGATCTGGGTCAGCTCACCGTCACGCAGCAGGTAGGCGCGCGAGTCGCCGATGTGGGCCAGCGCCAGCCGGCCGCCCGTGCGCAGCAGTGCGGTGACCGTCGTCCCCATGCCGGTCAGCGCCGGCTCCTCGGCCACCCGGGCCAGCAGCTCACCGTGCGCGGCGTGCACCGACTGCGACAGCGCACTGAGCACGGCGTCGGGGCCGTACGACTCGCCGTCCAGGTGGGCCATCTCGCCGATCGCCAGCGAGGAGGCGATGTCGCCGCCCGCGTGCCCGCCCATCCCGTCGGCGATCACCAGCAGCCGGGGGCCCGCGTAGCCGGAGTCCTGGTTGTTGGAGCGGACCAGTCCGACGTCGGACAGGGCGGCGTACCGCAGCGCGACAGCCATCCCTTACCTCCGCAGCTCGATGACGGTCCGTCCGATGCGCACGGGCGCTCCGAGGGGGACGGGCACCGGCGTCCCGACCCGGTTGTTCGCGAGGAACGTGCCGTTGGTCGAGCCGAGATCCTCGACCATCCACACACCCTGCTGCAACGACAGGCGGGCGTGCCGGCCGGAGGCGTAGTCGTCCTCGACCACCAGCGTGCACTCCGGGGCGCGCCCGATCAGGATCGGCGCCTGGCCGAGCGTGATCTGCGTGCCCCGCAATGACCCCTCGGTCACCACGAGGAATCGTGGCAGTTGGGGCGAGTCGGGTTCGCGGCGGGGTCGTCCGGGTGCGCCGGGGGACGCCGGGACGCCGGCCGCCGCCGGGGCGGTCCGCCGGGTGACGCGGGTGCCGAAGAGATCGCGGCGCAGGACGGCCACGATGCTGAGGACCATCAGCCAGAGCGCGGCCAGGAAGGCCAACCGCAGCATGGTGAGGGTGAGTTCGCTCATCGGGCGCGCGTCACCAGGTCCCGAGATGGACGACGATCCGCGTCCGGCCGATGGTGATGCGGCTGCCCTCGGCGAGGATGCCCGAGTGCACGCGTTCGCCGTCCACGAACGTCCCGTTGGTCGAGCCCAGGTCGGTCGCGGTCACCGTGGCCCCCTTGACGGCGACCTCGACGTGCCGCCGACTGACCCCCGGGTCGTCGACGACGATGTCGGATTCCTGCCCACGCCCCAGGACCGTACTGGTCCCGGTGAGCTGATGGGTGCGTCCGTCGATCTCCAGCGTCACGTTCGGCGCGATGCTGCCCGACGGGTCGGGCGCCCGGCCCGAGTCGACCGGCGGTGCGGAACGGCGGGTGGTGGTGCTGCGGACCCGGAAGACGCCCGTGTCGAGGTCCTCGGCCTGCTCGAAGCCGACGGTCACCGGGCCGACCATCGTGTAACGCTGGGCCTGCGCGTGCTCGTCGACGACGGACTTCAGCTCCTGCGCCAGCGCCTCCTCCCACTCACCGAGGCGCTCGTGGTCGGCCGGGCCGAGCTCCACGACGAACGTGTTCGGGGCCAGGGTGCGGCCGCGGGCCACGATGTTGGCCCGGTCGTCGATCTCCCGGCGCAGGGCGCTGGCGATCTCGATGGGCTGCACCTCGCTGCGGAACGCCTTCGCGAAGGCGCCGCTGACGGCCCTCTCGATGCCCTTCTCGAACCTGTCGAGCATCCCCATGACCGCCTCCTTCGCTCGCCTCGACCCGTACCTGCTCTTACCCGGCTCTCACCCGCCCCTCCGGTGGTGCCGGTGGGGCCGTCCGGGTCAGGGTATCGACGTTGCCCCACATCGCCCGGGGGCGGGAGATCATCCGAACCGGATGTGAGCCGTTCCGCAACCCCGTGCTAGCCTCGTCCAGCGCTCGCGCGAGTGGCGGAATAGGCAGACGCGCACGGTTCAGGTCCGTGTGCCCGAAAGGGCATGGGGGTTCAACTCCCCCCTCGCGCACCATCGTCGAAGGCCCTTGACCTGGGAAGATCCCGGTCGAGGGCCTTCGTCGTTTGGCTTACCCGACCGTGATCGCCGTCCGTGCCGGGTTTCGTGCAGTATTTGTGCGTCACATCCGGCGCAGACGGTGATCTTGATCCGTGGCGGTCAGCCGGGGAGCTGTCGGGGGATCGGGTCGGGGACGACCTGGGCGTCCACGACGTGTTCGGCGCCACTCCCGACCGTCTCCGTGAGGTCGGGCCGCTCACCCAGGTTGAGCGGCGGGTTCACCGGCACGGCAGGGGTCGACGGGACGTCGGGCAGCCCGGCCAGCGTGGCGTGCACCTGGGCCTGGGCGATCAGGTGGGCCACCTCGCCGGGCGGCGCCGAGGCGACCCGGGCCAACAGCTCCTCGGCCGTCTGCTTGTGCTGCGCCGAGTTCACGCGCACGTCTTCGGGACGACGACCCTCACGGCCGGGGAGGCGTCGGCCCACACGGTGGCGCCGTCGGGGCGCCAGGCCCGGTAGACGTGCTTCCCGGGGGCCGCCGTCACGGTCGCCCCGGACAGGCCGTCGTCGGTGGTGGTGGCGGTCTTCGCGGTGGCCCACCGACCCTTCGTGTACTCCTGGAACCGGACCGGCGAACGCTTCGAGGCCACGTAGTCCCGCGCGGCGGGCGAGTAGTGCCGGACCCGGGCGCCGAGGGCGACCTGGCAGCCGCTCGGCGCCGTCCGGACCTCCGCGTGGTTGAGCATGGCCTGGCTACGGCGCCGCACATCGAGGTCGATCGTCGTGCTGGAGCCGTCGGTGTCGTCCACGACGTCGGCCTGCAGGGCGCCCCACCGGGTGATCTTGCGGGTGTCGAGGGTGGCCTTCAGCGTGACGCTCGCCCCGGACCCGGCGGTCGCGCCGGCCAGGGTGTAGACGGGGTCGTCGGGGTAGTGGATCCAGAGGGTGGCGCTGTGCGAGCCGTCGGCGCTCGCGCTGGTGACGATCGGGAGGGTGATCGTCTCCTTCGGGGCGTCGACCACGACCTTGATCGTGTTCGACTGCCCGTGGACATCCGCGGCGGCGGGAGTCGCGGGTAAGAGGGTGAGCGCGGCAAGAGTGGTGACGGTTCCGGCGGTGATCCGGGATGACATGGGGGCCGGCTTTCGGAGGGGTGGGTGCGGTGAAGCCCCCCAATCGACTGTCCCCGCCGGGTACTTGAGCGTTTCCCGCGACCTACTCCAGGTCGAAGGCCGAATGCAGGGCGGCAGTCAGTTGGGTTCCTGCGCCGCCAGGAGGAAGCCGACCTGGCGCAGAGACCGATGACAAGAGGTCGGCCGCCCCGTCAGGTGGTGACAGCGGTGTGTGCGCGGGCTGTCAGCGGCGGCGTCCATCGTGATACCTGCGCCGCACCGTCGAGGCGCCCTAGAACCCGTATCCCCGCAGCACAGCGCAGCATCCAAGGAGCAACCCCCATGTCCTACGCCTTCGAGGCGCGCGGCCTGGTCAAGCGGTTCGGTGACACCACCGCGCTGGCCGGGGTCGACCTCGCCGCCACCACCGGCACCGTCCTCGGTGTGCTCGGCCCGAACGGGGCCGGCAAGACCACCGCGGTGCGCATCCTCGCCACCCTGCTCCGGCCGGACGCCGGCACGGCCACCGTGGCCGGGCTGGACGTCGTCAAGCACGCCGCCGCGGTCCGCCGCACCATCGGCCTGACCGGCCAGTACGCCAGCGTCGACGAGGACCTGACCGGCACCGAGAATCTCGTCCTGATCGGCCGGCTGCTCGACCTCAACCGCCGCGACGCCCGCGCCCGGGCCAAGCACCTGCTGGCCCAGTTCGACCTCACCGAGGCCGCCGACAAGCAGGCCAAGCACTACTCTGGCGGCATGCGCCGCCGGCTCGACCTGGCCGCCAGCCTGGTCGGCAACCCCGCGGTGATCTACCTCGACGAGCCGACCACCGGACTCGACCCGGCCAAGCGGGACGGCGTGTGGCAGCTGGTCCGCAACCTCGTGGACGACGGCACGACCGTGCTGCTCACCACCCAGTACCTCGAGGAGGCCGACGCGCTCGCGGACGAGATCTCCGTGATCAACCACGGCAAGGTCATCGCCCACGGCACCCCGGCGGAGCTGAAGCACATCGTCGGCGGGCAGACCCTCGAGGTGCGCCCGAGCGACCCGGCCCGGTTGGACGACGTCCGCACGATCCTCGCGCGGATCTCCGGCAAGGCCGTCGACTCCCCCGCCCGCGGCGTCCTGAGCACCCCGGTGACCTCGGACGACGTCCTCAACCCCACGATCGCCGCCCTGGCCGCCGCCGGGGTCACGGTCTCCGAACTGTCCCTGCACCTGCCGAGCCTCGACGAGGTCTTCTTCACCCTCACCGGTGAGCGCGGCACCGACACCGACGAGGAGGTGGCGGCATGAGCACCACGACGAGCAGCCCGACCGGCAGCCCGACGCCCGGCCGTACCCAGGCCGTGACGCTGACCGCCGACGGCGTCCCCGCGGCCCCGACCGGGCAGGACCAGCACCCGTTCGCGCTGGCCCGGCACAGCCTGATCCTGGCCGGTCGCGCGGTCACCAAGATCCGGCGCACTCCCGAGCAGCTGATCGACGTGACGCTGCAGCCGATCCTGTTCACGGTCGTCTTCGTGTACCTGTTCGGCGGCGCGATCAGCGGTTCGACGCACGACTACCTGCAGTACGTGCTGCCCGGCCTGCTGACCCAGACCCTGCTGTTCTCGTCCGTCGCCATCGGCGTCAACCTGAACACCGACGTGGAGAAGGGCGTCTTCGACCGGTTCCGCAGCCTGCCGATCCCGCGGTCGGCGCCGCTGGTCGGAGCGGTGCTCGGCGACGTCGTCCGGTTCGTCACCTCGATCGTGGTGATGATCGGGTTCGGCTACATCATCGGCTTCCGGATCGAGACCGACCCGTTCCAGGCGCTCGCCGCCTGCCTCCTGGCCCTCGGCTTCGCGCTGGCGATGAGTTGGCTGTCGGTCACCCTCGGGCTGGTCCTGCGCAACTCCGGGTCGGTGCAGGGCATCGGTTTCATGGCCCTGTTCCCGCTGACCTTCGGCAGCTCGATGTTCGTCTCGGCCGACACCCTGCCCGGCTGGTTGCAGGCCTGGGTGAAGATCAACCCGGTCACGCACCTGACCGACGCGATCCGCGGGCTGTTGATTGGCGGCCTCGACACCTCCGACCTGGTCTCCTCGATCGCGTGGGGCATCGGGCTCGTGGTGGTGTTCGCGCCGCTGGCCGTGCGGGCCTACCGTCGCCGGACCTGAGAACCCTTCCGCCGGGCCTACTGTGGCGCGACGGAACCGAACAGCTCCAACGCCTGGGCCCGGGTGAGCGCCTCGCCGCTCGCCCGGGCCTGCGCGTAGGCGGTCTCGCCGAGGCTCTCCTTCAGCGCCGCGACGAGGGTCAGGGTGTCGGGTTCGCCGAGGTCCTGCGCCCCGCGGATGCTCGTGGCGGCCCCCAGCATCCGGGCCGCCAGCACGTCGTCGCCCATGTCCCGGGCCACCCAGGCCAGCACGTCGCCGACCATCCCGGCGACCGGCATGTCGTGTCCCTCCTCGACGGCCTCCAGCACCGCGGGGACCCGCCGTCGCGCGGACTTCTGGTCACCCTCCAGGAGGTCCAACCGGATCAGGGCGGCGTCGAGCATGGCGCCGATCTGTGGAGGTGACATCTTCGTCTGGGCCAGGACGACGCGAGCCCGTTCCAGGTGAGCGCGGGCTCCGACGAGGTCGCCCTCGAGCCGGGCGATGTTCCCGTACGCCATCAGGGCCCCGGCCTCCGCGTGCTGCGAGCCGCCCTCGCCGGCCAGTTCCATCGCCCGGTCGGCCAGCGCGCGGGCCCCCGCGAGATCGCCACCGCGGGCCCGCAGGGCCGAGGCCCGGGTCAGCGTGAAGGCCTCGTCGTCGCGGGCGCGCAGCTCGCGCATCAGGGCCCGGGCCTCCTCCAGCGAGGCCAGGGCCGCCGCGTCCTGCCCGTCCAGCTGCTGCAGGTTGGCCAGGGTGCCGAGGGCGGTGGCCAGACCCCACCGGTCGCCGATGGACCGGAACCCCTCGAGCGCCTGGGGGAGCACCACGCGCAGCCCGTCGATGTCGCCGAAGTTCTCCGCGTTGATGGCCGAGAACTGGTGCAGCATGGCCCGGGCCCACGGGTCGGGATGCTCAAGGTTCTCGCGGATCGCCTTGCGGGTGCCCTCGTCGTCGTCGGTGAGCACGGCCAGCGCCGGTTTGACGAGGGTGAGCAGCGGGTGGCTGCGGGCCGTGTCGACGCGCTCGGCCAGGGCTCCGATCTGCGCGATCACCGAGGCGTCCGGCAACTCGCCGGCCACCGCCCCGGCCGACAGGTGGTAGATCATCCGGGCCACGAGGTACTGCTCGAACGGCTCCTCGCCGGGCAGCGCCACCGCCGGGCCCAGCCACAGGGCGGCCTCCTCGTGCTGGCCGAGAAGCGTCCAGTACCAGCCCATCCCGGCGCCGAGGCGGACGGCGGAGGGGCCGTCGCCCGCGTCGGTGGCGTAGCGCAGCGCGGCCAGGATGTTGTCGCGCTCGAGGTCGAGGCGGGCCATGGCGGACAGCTGCTCACCGGTGCGCAGTTGCGGCTCGGCCTCCTCCACGAGGTCGATGAAGTAGCGCACGAACGCCGCGCGGGTCGAGGCGATCTCGCCGCGCTCGGCCAGCCGCTCGGTGCCGAACTCGCGGATCGTCTCGAGCATCCGGTACCGGGGGCCGGCCAGGCTTCCGGCCCCGGGCTCGACGACGACCAGCAGTGACTTGTCGGCCAGGGTGTCGAGCAGCTCGGGGGTGCTCGGGCCGTCGGGGTCCACCGGCTGGGCCTCGGCCGCCTCCACCGACACGCCGCCCGGGTAGATCGAGAGCCGTTCGGCGAGAAGCCTTTCGGGTTCGGTCAACAGGTCCCAGCTCCAGGCCACCACGGCGCGGAGGGTCTGGTGTCGGGGCAGCGCGGTGCGGCTCCCCCCGGTCAGCAGCCGGAACCGGTCGGACAGCCGCTGTTCGATGGTCTCGACCGGCAGCGTCCGCAGCCGGGCGGCGGCCAGCTCGATGGCCAGGGGCAGCCCGTCGAGGCGGCGGCAGATCTCGGCGACGACGGGCGTGTTCGACGCATCGAGGGTGAAGCCCGGTCGCACCAGTGCGGCCCGGTCCACGAAGAGCTCGAGGGCCGCCGGCAGCTGCTCGTCCGGGACCACCTGCGACGGTAACGGGTTCACGGGCCACAACGACTCACCGCCGATGCCCAGCGGCTCACGGCTGGTCGCGATCACCGACAGTTCGGGACAACTGCCGAGGAGGGTCTCGGCCAGGGCCGCCGCCGCGTCGATGACGTGCTCGCAGTTGTCGAAGAGCAGGACGACGTCGGCTCCGTCGATGGCCTCGACCAGCCGTTCGGTGGGGTCGCGGTAGGTCGGCTGCTTGGTGCCGCGGTCGACCACCGCGTCGCGCATCCCGATCGCGGTCAGGGTGGCCGCGGGCAGGTCGGCCGGGTCGGTCACGGGCGCGAACTGCACCTGCCAGACCCCCTCGGTGCCGCGCTCGGTCAAGCCGGCCGCGGCCTCCACCGACAGCCGGGTCTTACCCGAGCCGCCAGGCCCGATGAGGGTGACCAGCCGCGCGCGGCGCAGCAGCTCCCGAACCTGGCGGACGTCGTCCTCGCGCCCCACGAAACTGGTCAGGGCCGGACGAAGATTGGTGCGTCGCAACGGTTTCGGCACCGGCGGCGCCGAGACCACGGCCCCTGGCAACGGTTCGCCGCGCAGCAGCGCGAGATGCAAGGCCTGCAGTTCCGGCGCCGGGTCGACGCCGAGCTCGTCGGCCAGCCGGGTGCGCAACCGGTCATAGACGGCCAGCGCCTCGGCCTGGCGGCCGGTCGCCGCGAGCACGCGGATCAGCTGCCCGTGCGGGCGTTCCCGCAGCGGGTGGGCGGCTACGACCTCTTCGAGCTCGAGGACGACGTCCGCGGCCTGCAGGTCGAGCCCGCCGGTCAGCGCGGCCTCGACGGCGTCCTCGACGGCCCCGAGCCGCAGCTCCTCCAGCCGGGCGGCCCAGGCCGTGGCGAACGGCAGGTCCGGGACGTCGACCAGCGCCGGCCCGCGCCACAGGGCCAGCGCCGCGCGCACCCCCGCGCCATCGATGCCGCCGGGCGCCCGCCGGGCCGCGCCCAGCTGCGCCTCGAACCGGGCCGCGTCGACGTCGTCCCCCGTGACCGCCAGCCGGTACCCGGCCGGGCCCGACTCGACCAGCGCCGCGCTGGGCAGCGCCCGCCGCAGCCGGGAGACCAGCGACTGCAGTGCGTTGACCTCGTCGGTCGGCGGTTCCTCGGGCCACAGCGCGTCGACCAGCGCCGAGACGGGTACCCAGCCCCCTGGGTCGGCGGCCAGCCGCACGAGCAGCGCGCGCAGCCGGGCCCCGCCGAGTACGACCGGCCGCCCGGCGTTCTCGACGGCCAGCGGCCCCAGGATCGCTACCTGCACTCGCTTAGCTTGTCAGGTCGCCCGGCCCTGGCGGCGTGCCCAGCCAAAGCACAGGAATTCTGCGCCGAACCCGCCAATTTCTGTGCTTCGGCTGGGCACGCTGAGGTCAGGGGGACAGGTCGCGGCGGCGCCACCCGGTCAGGCCGGCGACGGCCAGCCCGATCGCGAGAGCCACCAGCCACAGCTCGGGCGCCCAGCGCATCGGGCCGCCGGGAATCGTCGGCACGTGCGTGAAGGGGGACAGGTCGAGCAGCGACTGGTCGAGCTCGAGCAGCGGCCCCAGCCAGGAGATCCCGAGCACCAGCCCCAACACGCCCCAGGCCACCGGCGTCAGCCTCGGCAGCAGTCCGAACAGCAGCAGTGCGACACCGCCGACCACCCACACGGCGGGCAGCTGCAGGATCGCCCCGGCCGTCGGGTCGACCACCGTGTGCACGTCGGCCCCCGACGGGTCGGCCAACCACTGGCCGACGCCCACCCCGAGACCGAACAGCACGAGCAGGGCGGTGGAGATCAGGAGGGCCAGGGACAGTTGGGCGCCCGCCCAGCGCAGCCGCCCGGTGCCGGTGGTGAGCACCGGTTCGGCGGTGCCCCCGGTCTCCTCGGCCCGCACGTGCAGCACCGCCTGCACCGCGTAGATCGCCGCGAGCAGGCCGCCCATCCGGATCAGCACGCCGATGAAGGCGTCGATGATGCCCTGCGCGCCACCGAGTCTCGTCAACACGTCGGTCAGGTTGGCGTTGCCGGAGACCATGTCGTCGAGGCCCGGGACGATCGTCCCGAACAGCAGGCCGGTGGCCGCGTACGCGACCAGCCAGATGACGGCCGTCACGCGCTGCAGCCGCCACCACAGCTCCAGCGGCGAGTCGAGGGTTCCCGCGGCCGGACCGTCGCGGTCGCTCAGCAGCGCCTCGCCGAAGTCCCGGCGCCGGCCCAGGGCGAAGGCCCCGGCGCTCAGCAGCACCGCGCCGGCCAGGGGGAGCAGCAGCACCCACCAGCGTTCACCGGCGAAGGGCCGCACCCGCTGCGCCCAGCCGATCGGCGAGAGCCAGGACAGCGCGACCGGCCCGCTGGAGTCACCGACCGCGCGCAGCACGAACGCCACGGTCAGCACCGAGAAGGCGATCGCGTCGGCCGTGCGCCCGACGCGGGCGACCTGCGCGGTCACCGCGGCCACCCCCGCGAAGAGCAACCCGGTCAGCCCCGTCGCGAGCCCCAGGGCGAAGGCGCCGGACCACGCCAGCCCGAGCCCGCCGCAGGCGAGGGCGACCAGCCCGACGATCAGCCCGTCGACGACGACGGTGAGGGTCAGCGCGGCGGCGAGGGCGGCGTCCCGGCCCACGACCGAGGCGCGCAGCACCTCCAGTCGCCCGGACTCCTCCTCCGCCCGGGTGTGCCGGACGACGAGCAGCACGTTCAGCACGGCGGCCAGCACGGCCAGGAACGCGCCCACCTTCCAGGCGGCCAGCCCACCGATGGAGAGCAGGTTGAACGGCGGTCCGGACACGGCGATCAGCGACGGCGAGCCGGTCACCTCGGCGGCCACGGCGCGCAAGTCGTCCGTCGTGGGGTAGAGCCCCTGGTAGCTGTTCACCGTGGCGGCCATCGTGCCGACGATCGCGACCAGCCAGACCGCCAGCATGACCCGGTCCCGGCGCGCGGCCAGCCGCAGCAGGTGCCCGACGCCCGTGAGGTCGTCCATCACGCGCCCTGCGTCTCGTAGTGCCGCAGGAACAGCTCCTCGAGCGTCGGCGGGCGGCTGACCAGGGAGGTGATCCGGGCCGCGGCCAGCGCGGCGAGCAGGTCGTCGAGCGCGACGGCGTCCACCTGGCAGCGCACCCGGGTGCCGCCGTCCGGCCCGTCGGCCGGCGACAACTGCAGGTCGTGGACGCCGGACAGCCGGCCGAGCTCGGACAGCTCACCGGGGGCGGCCTTCACCGCCGCGTCGATCGCGGTGCGGGTCAGGTGCCGCAGCTCGGCGAGCGTGCCGGAGTCGACCGTGCGCCCGTCGCGGATGATGCTGACCCGCTGGCACAGCGCCTCGACCTCGCTGAGGATGTGACTGCTCAGGAGCACGGTCCGGCCGCGGTCGCGCTCCTCGACGACGCACTGCCGGAACACCTCCTCCATCAGCGGGTCCAGGCCGGAGGTGGGTTCGTCGAGCAGGAGCAGTTCGGCGTCCGAGGCGAGCGCGGCCACCAGGGCGACCTTCTGCCGGTTGCCCTTGGAGTAGGTGCGCGATTTCTTGGTGGGGTCCAGCCCGAACCGCTCCAGCAGGCCGGCCCGGCGGGTGGCGTCGAGCCCGCCGCGCATCCGGCCCAGCAGGTCGATCACCTCGCCGCCGGACAGGTTGGGCCACAGCGTGACGTCGCCGGGCACGTACGCGAGGCGGCGGTGCAGCGTCTCGGCGTCCCGCCAGGGGTCACCGCCGAGCAGCGTCACGGTGCCCGCGTCGGCGCGCAGCAGGCCGAGCAGGACCCGCAGGGTCGTCGACTTGCCGGCGCCGTTCGGGCCGAGGAAGCCGTGTACCTCGCCCGCACGGACCTCGAGGTCGAGGCCGTCGAGCGCCCGGTGCCGGCCGAACGCCTTGACCAGCCCGGAGATCGCGATCGGTGTGCTCACGACGGTGACTGTACTCTTCATTCAGAAAGTTGTGAACGTTCAGAAGATGGCAGAGGATAGGTCCCATGACCCCGGACGGCGACGAAGCGGCCGTGCGCCGGTTCGTCGAACAGTTCGCCGAGAACCTCGTGGCGGCGGGCATGCCACGCATGCCTTCGCGGGTCTTCGCCTGCCTGCTGGTCAGCCCGCAGGGCCGGTTGACGGCGGCCGAGCTGGCCGAGTCCTTGCAGGTCAGTCCGGCGGCGGTGTCGGGAGCGGTGCGCTACCTGATCCAGGTCGACCTGGCGGCGCGGGAGCGGCTGCCCGGCTCCCGGCGCGAGGTGTACCGGCTCTACGCCAACGCCTGGTACGAGATGATGGCCTCGCGCGACCAGATGCTGGCCCGATGGGTGACGACCCTGGGCGAGGGCATCGAGGTGCTGGGCGCAGACAGCCCGGGAGGGCGCCGGTTGGTCGAGACCCGTGCGTTCATGCAGTTCCTGGAGGAGGAGCTGGAAGGACTGCTGGAACGCTGGCGCGCCCGCAACCCCTAGCCGTTGATCATGCGCAAACGCAGCTTCCTCGCGTTGATCATGCGCAAACGCATCATGCGTTTGCGCATGATCAACGCGAGGAAGCTGCGTTTGCGCATGATCAACGGCGAATGGCGGCGGCCGTATGCGTCGTCCACGCCACCGAGTTCAGGTACGAGTCGACGATCACCCCGGCGTCCACCTGCGACGGCAGCTCGCCGTGCTGGTAGGTGACCACCGAGTCCAGCACGCCGCGCAGCGGTCCGGGGGAGCCGAGCAGCGTCTCGGCCAGCTCCGTGGCCAGCGCCGGGATGTGCTGCAGCAACCGTTCCGCCTCGACCCCCAGCGCCTCGCCGACCCCGTCGAGCAGGCCGATCGTGAACGCCGATTCCGGTCCGGCGGCCCCCGTCGCCTGGGCCAGTCGCTCGCAGGTCGCGGCCCGGGTCAGGGCGTCGAGCATCGCGCCCTCAGCGCTCGCGGAGCCGGACATCGACAGCAGCAGCAACCACGAGCGCAGCCGCGAGACGCCGACCATGACGATCGCCTCGTGCAGTGAACCGACCTCGCGGCGCGCCCCGGACGACGCCGAGTTGGCCACCTTCAGCAGCCGGTACGCGAGCTCGGGGCTGCGCCGCACGACGTCCTCGACGTCGTCCATCGACACCCCCGGGTCGCCCAGCATGCCGACCAGCTGCAGGGCCACCGCCTGGCCCGGGCTCAGGTCCGCGAGGTCGCCCGGCCGGTCGCGCTCGACCCAGGGGCCCTCGAACAGGGAGAAACCCTCGGCCGCGCACCGTTCCATCTCGGCCCGCGTGGTCACGTCCTCGGCCAGCAGGTCGAGGCCCAGCGCACGTCCGGCGTCGGCGTCGGCCCGGACCGCCTCCCACGGGCGGCCCGAGATCTGGACACTCAGCGCCTGCACCAGAGGCAGCAGCCGTTCCACCCCGGCGGTCGCGGCGCCGTCGCGCGCCAGCGAGAGCCGGTAGCCCGCCCCGGTCAGCCGGGTCACCCCGGTCAGGAGTTCGTCGTCCACCCGCACGTCCGACCCGATCCGCACGGACGCGACGCCGGCGGCGACGGGCAGCGGCAGCTGCCCGCTCAAGAAGGGGCGGGTCAGGTTCACGTAACCGGCCCGGTCGCCGAACAGGTCGTCGGCGGAGAACCGGGAGAAGGTGTCGAGCAGCGCCGCGGTGATCACGTCCGGGGCGTCGCCGGGGCTGCCGAAGCGCAGGTCGTAGGCCTGCAGCCGGGCGGTCCGGTCGTGCACGGGCAGGCGACTGACCAGCGTGCTCGACGTCGTCGTGAGCGCCGCCCCCGGCACGTCCATCGCAGCCGTACTCATCCCTCAACCACCTGGCCCGTCTTTTCGACCGATTCCCCCAAGAGGTTGTCGGCTCCGGACCTCGAAAGGTTTAGGACGAGGCCCGCGGTCAGGCCCCCCAGGTGGGCCGCAGGGGCATGTGCGCGGCGCCCGATTCCTCCGCCTTCACCGCCAGCACCTGGTGCAGTTCGATCTGGCGGGTCTCGAAACCCATCTGCGAGCCGGCCAGGTACAGGCCCCACACCTTGGCGGTGGCCAGGCCGGCCTCGGCGACGCACTCGTCCCAGTTCGCGACGAGGTTGTCGCACCACGCGGCGCACGTCTTGGCGTAGTGCTCGCGCAGGTTCTCCTCGTGCCGCACCTCGAGCCCGACGTCCTGGATCGTGCTGATGATCTTGCCGGCGCCGGTCAGCTCGCCGTCGGGGAAGACGTACCGGTCGATGAACCCGCCCGGGGCCCGGGGCGGGGCCACGTTGTCCGGCCGGGTGATGCAGTGGTTGAGCAACCGGGCGCCGGGCTTCAGCTTGCCGGCCAGGAACTCGAAGTACGCCGGGTAGTTCTTCACCCCGATGTGCTCGGTCAGGCCGATCGAGCTGACCGCGTCGAAGTCGGTCTCGGTGACGTCGCGGTAGTCCAGGAACCGGACCTCCGCGAGGTCCTCCAGGCCCTGCCGCTTGATCTCGGCCTGCGCCCACTCGGCCTGTTCCTTGGAGAGCGTGACCCCGAGCGCCTTGACCCCGTACTGCTTCGCCGCGTGCCGGACCATTCCGCCCCAGCCGCAGCCGACGTCCAGCAGCCGCATCCCGGGCTTGAGGTCTAGCTTGCGGGCCACGAGGTCGTACTTGGTGAACTGGGCCTCCTCGAGCGTCGCGTCCTCGCTCGGGTAACAGGCGCAGGTGTAGGTCATCGACTCGCCGAGCAGCAGCTCGTAGAACCGGTTCGAGACGTCGTAGTGGTGGTGGATCGCCTCCGCGTCGCGCTCCTTGGAGTGCCGCAGACCCTCCAGCCGGCGCCGCCAGTCGGGCAGCACCTCCTGCGGTGGCGGGGGTGGCGGGATGAGCTGCTTCAGCCCGATGGCCTTGACGATCCGGGCGGCGGTCACCGGGTCGGGGCGGCGGAAGTTGAAGTTGCCCAGCGAGACGAGCATCTCGTACGGGTCGCCGGGGTGGACGCCCGTGATTTCGATGTCACCGCTGACGTAGGCGCGCGCCAGCCCGAGCGAACCGGGCGCGGTGGCCATGTAGGCGACGGCCTTGCGGTTGGCGATGTGCAGGTGGAGCTTGGCGTCGTCGGGGCCGGCCGAGCTGCCGTCGAACGCAGTGACCCGCAGCAGCGGTGGACCCTCCAGGAGCAGGTCGACGATCTCGGCGATCGTGAGCGGGCCGGTGGGCCGTTCGTCGGTGCGCGCGATCAGCGGGTGCAACGGGTCCTCCAACTGTCACAAGGTTGCCTGTGCGAATCCTGACACGCGATGCCCGGAATGTGCGACGGGGGTTTCCGGCAAACCGTCGCTGACGTGCATGGACGCGTCGTTCGTCAGACTCCGCCGAAATAGTTGCCTTCAGCAATCACCCGAACGGCCGAATGCGGAGGGCTCCTCCGGACCCGCGGGAAGGGCGTCAGCGGCTGCGGACGACCTTCGAGTAGAGGTCGGTCAGACGGCCTTGCGGGTCGTAACGGTCCTTCAGCCCGCGGTACGCCGCGCCGCCGTACTTCGCCCAGAACGTCTCCTCGTCGTAGAACGCGCTGGAGTAGAGCGACTTGTGGCCGTCGAAGGAGTCGACGGCCTCCTCGACCTTCCGGTTCACGTCACCGTCGGCCCGGCCCGGCTCGATCGGCACGGTGCCCCAGAACCCGACGTTGACGTACGTCGTCCCGGCCTTCAGCGGGTACAGCGACCAGGGCTGCTCACCCGCGGACAGCGGGCCGACGGGGCTGTCGTCACGCAGCCGCAGCGGGCACAGCCACACCGGCGACATGCGTACCTCGCGGATGAACCAGCGCATGAAGTCGGCGGTCCGGTTCACCGGCACCTCGACGTCCTGGATCACCCGCTCCCGGGCCGGCTTCCCGCGCCAGGCGTCGATCTTCGCCATCACGCCGTACCGGTTCTCCAGCCCGACGATGCGGTGGTAGACGTCGCTGCGCCGGTACCGGGCCGGCCACAGGGCCCGGACGACCGGGTTCTGCGCCAGGAACGCCCCCGAGCACCAGAACCAGTCCGGATCCCAGCGCCACAGGTAGTCGTGCACGGTCAGGGCGTCGCTGCCGAGCCCGCGGACCGAGCGGTAGAAGATCTTGCGGCCCGTGTAGTCGGAGAGGTCGTGCCGGTGGTCGGACCACTGCCCGAGCGTCAGGTACGAGTCGTCCTCGGCGAACACCACGCCGTCCAGGAAGTCGATCGGCTCCCCGTTGTACTCGCCCGTGGCCACGATCGTCTCGAGCGCCTGCTGCAGCTGGTCGAGGTTGGGGAAGTGCACGTGCCGCAGCGCGACCGCGGGCTTGGTGGGCTCCAGTTCGATCCGCAGCCGGGTCGCGTAGCCCAGGCTGCCGTAGGAGTTCGGGAAGCCGCGGAACAGGTCGGCGTGCTCGCCCGTCGGCCGCGCGGTCACCACCTCACCGGTGCCGACCAGGATGTCCAGCTCCAGCACCGACTCGTGCGGCAGCCCGTTGCGGAACGACGTCGACTCGATGCCCAGCCCGGTCACCGCGCCGCCGAGGGTGATGGTCTTCAACTGCGGGACGACGAACGGCATCAACCCGTGCGGCAGGGTCGCCGCCACCAGGTCCTCGTACGTGCACATCCCCTGGACGTCGGCGGTCCGGTTCACCGGGTCGATCGACACGACGCCCCGCAGCCCGCTCACGTCCAGCCCCACCACCGGCCCTTCGGACCGGACCCGGAACAGGTTCGACGTCTCCTTGGCCAGCCGCACCGTGCTCGACGACGGGATCGCGCGGTACGACGCGACCAGCCGCTCGACCGCCTGCCGGTGCGCCAGCTCACCCACCGGGTGACTCACCGCCGGCGGCACCGACGAGGTGCTCACCGGGTAGTGGGGCGCGACCAGGTCTTCGGAATGCACGTCGGTCATGCCGACATCATGCCTGCCGACTCACCCCTCGCCGCTCAGGACCTCCGAGACGAGATCACGTGCGGCCTGCTGCACCTGCGCTAGATGCTCCGGCCCGTTGTACGACTCGGCGTAGATCTTGTAGACGTCCTCGGTGCCGGACGGCCGCGCCGCGAACCACGCGTTCTCGGTGGTGACCTTCAGGCCGCCGATGCTCGCGCCGTTGCCGGGGGCCGCCGTGAGCGTCGCGGTGATCGGCTCCCCGGCCAGTTCGGTCGCGGTCACCTGCTCCGGCGAGAGCTTCGCCAGCACCGCCTTCTGCTCGCGGTTCGCCGGGGCGTCGACGCGCGCGTACACCGGAGCGCCGAACCTCTCGGTCAGGGCCGCGTAGTGCTCGCTCGGGGTCTTACCCGTGACGGCGGTGATCTCGGACGCGAGCAGGGCCAGCAGCAGGCCGTCCTTGTCCGTCGTCCACACCGACCCGTCGCGGCGCAGGAAGCTCGCCCCCGCGCTCTCCTCGCCGCCGAACCCGACCTCGCCGCTCAGCAGTCCGGGCACGAACCACTTGAACCCGACCGGCACCTCGACGAGCGTGCGGCCCAGGTCGGCCGCGACCCGGTCGATGATGGACGACGACACGAGCGTCTTGCCGATCGCGGCGCGCTCCGGCCAGCCGTCGCGGTTTGCGAACAGGTAGTTGATCGCCACCGCGAGGTAGTGGTTCGGGTTCATCAACCCGCCGTCGGGGGTGACGATGCCGTGCCGGTCGGCGTCGGCGTCGTTGCCGGTGGCGATGCCGTACTCGTCCTTGCGCGCGATCAGGCTCGCCATCGCGTTCGGTGACGAGCAGTCCATCCGGATCTTGCCGTCCCAGTCCAGCGTCATGAACCGCCAGGTCGGGTCCACCAGCGGGTTCACCACGGTGAGATCGAGGTTGTGCCGCGCGGCGATCTCGCCCCAGTAGTGCACGGACGCCCCGCCCAGCGGGTCGGCGCCGATCCGCACCCCGGCCGCGCGGACGGCGTCCAGGTCGAGCACGTTCGGCAGGTCGTCGACGTAGGCCGCGAGGAAGTCGTACTTCCCCGTGGTGTCGGCGGCCAGCGCGCGGGCCAGCGGCACCCGCTTCACGTCGCGCAACTGCTCGGCCAGCAGCTCGTTCGCGCGCTCGGCGATCCAGCCCGTCGCGTCGGTGTCGGCCGGGCCGCCGTGCGGCGGGTTGTACTTGAAACCGCCGTCGGCGGGCGGGTTGTGGGACGGCGTGACGACGATCCCGTCCGCCCGGGCCTCGCCCTCGCGCTCCCGGTTGTACGTGAGGATCGCGTGTGACAGCGCGGGGGTCGGCGTGTAGGCGTCGCGCTCGTCGACCAGCACCCGCACCTCGTTGCCGGCCAGCACCTCGAGCGCGCTCGCCCAGGCCGGTTCGCTCAGCGCGTGGGTGTCGCGGCCGAGGAAGAGCGGGCCCTTGATGCCCTGCTCGGCGCGGTAGTCGCAGATGGCCTGCGTGGTGGCCACGATGTGCGCCTCGGTGAAGCTCCCGTTGAGGCTGGTGCCGCGGTGCCCGGAGGTGCCGAAGGCGACCTTCTGCTCGGGCAGCGACACGTCGGGCCAGGTCGTGTAGTAGGCCGTGACGACGTGCGCGACGTCGATCAGGTCCTCGGGGCGCGCGGGCTGCCCCGCCCGGTGCTGACTGGCACTCGCTGCGCTCGCTGGGTCACCGGCCATGTCCATCCTCCTCGCTGCGCACGACGGTGTGCATCCGAGCGACAACGTTGTGCATTCCTGTGGCGCGAGGTTATCCAATCGTGTCGATCACGCCCTCCGGTTGCGCTCCCTTCCCACCGTGATCATGCAGAAACGCTCCCTACGGTGGCGCAGGGAGCGTTTCTGCATGATCACGAGCGGTCAGTCGTTCGGGGTGTCGGGGGAGTCGGGGGTGTTCGGGCTCACCGGGCTGTTCGGGGTGTCGACGTCGTTGGGGGTGTTGGGCGTCTGGACGTCGCCGGGGGTGTTGGGCGTCTGGACGTCGCCGGGCGTGTTCGCGGTGTCGGCCGCGGTGCTCGTCGTGCTCGCCTGCGTGTCGGTCGCGCTCGCCGACGGCGACACCGTCGCCCGGTCGTTGAGCTGCGACGCCCCGGCGGTCCCGGCGACGGCCGCGCCACCCACGCCCAGCACGGCGGCGGTCCCGATCACGGCCCAGGTCCTGCGCGGCTTCCTCATGGTCTGTCTCCTTCGTCGTCGGGCGCCGCCCTCCGGCGCCGTCTGACCCCTACGTTCTCGAGTGCCCGTGAAACGACCGGGAGAGCTTCGTGAGCCCGTTCTCATCGCCGAGTGCGATGCCTGTGAACCGCACTCGGCGTGAGAGGGGTGATTCGTGTGCCCCGAGCTCACACTCGGGGGGACAGCAACGCCTCGACCGCGTCCAGGTGCGCGACGGTGGCCGCCGGCCAGTCGGCGGCCTGCGTGCGGTGCGGCCCCGTGGCCAGCCCGATGAGCACGCCGGCCGTTCGCAGCCGCAGCTCGTCGCGGTCGCCCGCCGCCCCGAAGGCCACCTCCCAGGCCCGCGCCGTCGCCCGGGCCCGTTCGGCCGACGGCGGGTCGGCCAGCGCCAGCGCCTCCAGGTGCCCGAGGGCGTTGGACAGGTCGTCGACCCGGCGCCCGGGACCGGCGGTGTCGACGTCGAGCAGCCCCACCACGCGGCCGCCGGCCACGGTCAGCTGCCCCTCGTACAGGTCGCCGTGGGTCGGCTCCGAACCCGGCGCGCACCCGTGGAGACCCGCACTCACCGACCCGGCGAGGTCGACCACCCGCAAGCCCTCCTCGGGCAGCACCGCTGCGATCGACGCGGCGTAGCGCGGGGCCAGTTCCGCCCAAGGCGTACGCCGGGGCAGGTCGGCCACCGCCGCCGGGAAGCGACTGAGGACCTCCAGAACCGCTGCCCCCGAAGGGATCTCGCCGTCCGCCCGGAGTACCGCCCGCAGTCCGGTGCCGGGCAACCCCTCGAGGGCCAGCAGCCCGTCGTCCGACCAGCCGAGCGAGCGCGGCACCGGTACCCCGGCCTCGTGCAGCAGCACGTGCCGCCGGTGCAGCGGCTCGACGTCCGCCCCGCGCGCCAGCACCTTCAGGTACAGCCGCACGGCTCCCGCGTCCACCCGGACGACGGCCCGCCGCCGCGGCCGGTAGCTCACCACCGCGGTGCTCACCGAGCGGCCGGCGACGCCCAGGGAGGCCAGCAGCTCGCCCGGATCGAGCGCCCGCGCCAGAGCCGGCAGGTCCGGGTCGTACGGCAGGCACCAGACGCCGACCTGGGTGGTCCCGTCGGACAGGGCGATCAGGCCCGGGGAGGGCGGAGGTGGCCCGTCGTCCTCCCGGCTGCTCGCGCCGAGCGTCTCGGTGCGCACCCCGCCGGGCCAGGACACCTGCGCGCGGTAGGCGACCGTCGTCCCGCGCCCCGGCCGGTGGTCGACCTGCTGCGGCACCCAGTCGAGCAGCGAACCCCCGGCGCTGGCGACCGCCGCCGCGAGCAGCTCGCCCGCGTCGGGCCCGGTGAGCAGGTCGAGGCTCATGCGTGGTCGATCGAATCGACCAACCGGTACCCCACGCCGCGCACGGTCTGGAACCGCGCCGCGCCCAGCTTGCGCCGCAGGTACCGGACGTACACGTCGACGACGTTCGAGCCCGGGTCGAAGTCGTAGCCCCAGACGTGACTGAGCAGCTGTTCGCGCGAGAGCACCTGCCCCGGATGCCGCAGGAACGTCTCGGCGAGCGTGAACTCGCGCGCCGACAGCTCGACCGTGCGCCCCGACACGGCGGCCCGGCGGGTGCGCAGGTCCAGGGACAGGTCGCCGTAGCCCAGCACCGTCGACTCGGGGGCCCGGGTCTCGTCGCGCAGCCGCAGCCGGATCCGGGCCAGCAGCTCCTCGAACCGGAACGGCTTGGCCATGTAGTCGTCGGCACCGCCGTCGAGCCCGGCCACCGTGTCGGTGATCGACTGCCGCGCGGTCAGGATGATCACCGGCATCGTGCTGCGGTGCTCGCGCATCCGGCGCAGCACGCCGAACCCGTCGAGCGCGGGCAGCCCGATGTCGAGGACCAGCAGGTCGAACTCCTCCGACATCGCGTAGTCGAAGGCGGTCACGCCGTCGCCGACCACCGTCGGGGTGTACCCGGCGGCGCGCAGGCCCTTGGCGACGAACGAGGCGATGCGCTCCTCGTCCTCGGCGACCAGGATCCGGCTCACTGCTCCTCCTCCAGGGGCATCTCCACAGGCAGCACGAGGGCGAAGGTCGCTCCGCCCCCGTCGGTGTCGGTCAGTTCCACGCGTCCGTCGTGGGCGGCGGCGATCGCGGTCACGATCGCCAGCCCGAGCCCCGAGCCCTCGACGCGACGCCCGCTGGCGGCCCGGCCGAACCGTTCGAAGATCCTTTCCCGGTCCTCGGGTGCCACCCCCGCCCCGGTGTCGCGCACCCACAGCCGCGCGATCCGGGCGCCGGGTTCACCGGTGACGGCGCTGCCGAGGGCGATCGTCTGCCCGGCCGCGGTGTGCTTCACGGCGTTGTGGGCCAGTTGCAGCAGGGCCTGGGTGAGTCGTTGCGCGTCGGCGGTCAGCTCCACGTCGGCGCGCGCGTCGACCGACCAGCGCCGGTCGGGGGCCAGCGCGACCGCCTTGTCGCGGACGTCGTCCGTCAACGGCCCGAGCGCGACCGGGGCGAGCCGCAGGAAGTCGGGCCGGCGCGCCTTGGCCAGCACGATGAGGTCGCCGACCAGCCGGTCGATGCGGTCCAGCTCGTCGAGCACGAGGGCGCGGGTCTCGGCGACCTCGGTGGGGTCGGCTGGGTCGAGCAGTTCGAGATGGCCCCGCACGATGGTGACCGGGGTGCGCAGCTCGTGGCCCGCGTCGTCCAGGAACTCCTGCTGGGCGGTGAACGCGTGCTCGAGCCGGTCGAGCATGCCGTTGACCGTGCGGGTCAGCTCGCTGACGTCGTCGGCCCCGGTGACGGCGATGCGCTGCGACAGGTCGGTGTGCGAGATGCGGGCGGCGGTTCGCCGCAGCGACGTGAGCGGCCGCAGCAGACGTCCGGCGACCAGCCACCCGACCACCCCGATGACCAGCAGGCTGATCGATGCGACGACGGTGAACCGCTGCGCCGTCGCGCTCACCTCGGCGTCCGCGCGGGCCAGCGAGTGGGCGATCACGTACGTGCCGACGGTGTCCTGCCCGGGCATCGTCACCTGCACCGCCGCGTACCGCACCCGACCGGCCCGGGTGTCGGCCTCACGCAGCGTCGTCCGGGCGTTCGGGGGCAACGCGGCCAGGGTCGCGACCAGCGCCGACTCCGTCTCCAGGGCGACGAACCGCTCTCCGCCGTTGACCCGGTACGGCCGCCCGTCGAGCAGGGTCAGGAACGTTTCGTCGCGGTCGGCCGCCTGCTTGCGCAGGGCCACCTCCAGCAGTTGCTCGACGGTGCTGAACCGCTGCCCGGTGGTCGGGTCGGTGCCGTTCAGCGCGATCTCCTGGAACTCGCTCACCTCGGTGCGCAGCGAGGCGTCGACGCGCTCGTCGAGGAACCGTTGCTGCAGCAGCACGGTGCTCACCCCGACTCCGACCATGCCCAGCCCGCTGACCGCCAGGACGGCGGCCAGCACCCGCATCCGGACACTGAACCCGCGCCGACGCGACTCAGTCGTCCTCGTCGTCTGGCTCGTCATCGTCGTCGGGGTCGTCCGGCTCGTCGGCGTCGTCAGGGTCGTTGTCGTCGGGGTCGTCGTCGGGCTCGTCGTTGTCGTCGTCATCGTCCGGTTCCTCCGCGGCGCGGGGGACGGCGGGCGCCACGGGAACAACGACCGAGGACGCCGCGTCGTCCCCGGGACTGCTCCGAACGGGTGTCCCCGGGCTCGGGCTGGCCACCACGGCGGAGCCGAGCGGCTCGGCCGGGTCGGCGCCGGCCGAGCCGGCCCCCGGCCACAGCACCGCGGCGCCCGTCACGGCGACGAGCACGGCGGCCGCGATGGCCAGCACCCGGGTGACGCTCACGTCGCCACCGTGCGCCGTCCGCAGGAGCGGCCCGTGAGACGAAGATGAGAACCCCCTCATCGTCGTTCACGAACGAGTGTTTGACGTGACCTGTGAGAATGGCCGGATGCCGGAGCTGCCCGAAGTGCAGTCGCTCGCGGACTTCCTCCGCCCGCGGTTGCTCGGCCGCGCCGTCGACCGGGTCGACGTGGCCGCGATCAGCGTGCTCAAGACGTACGACCCGCCGCCTACGGCCCTGCGCGGGCTGACGGTGACGGGGGTGAACCGGTTCGGCAAGTTCCTCGACGTGGACGTCGACGGCGTCCACCTGGTCTTCCACCTCTCCCGGGCCGGCTGGCTGCGCTGGTACGACTCGGCGCCGGCCGGGCTGCTGCGTCCGGGCAAGGGGCCGAACGCGCTGCGGGTCCGGTTCACCGGTGTCGTCGACCCCTCGCTCGCGGGGGAGTCGGACCTGGACGCCGAGGCCGAGCCGGGGTTCGACCTCACCGAGCAGGGCACCCAGAAGCGGCTCGCGGTCTACCTCGTGCGCGACCCGGCCGAGGTGCCGGGCATCGCCAAGCTCGGCCCCGACCCGCTGGTGCCGGAGTTCGACCGGGCGGCGTTCGGGGCGCTGCTGGCCGGGTCCCGCACCCAGATCAAGGGGCTGCTGCGCGACCAGTCGGTGCTCGCCGGCGTCGGCAACGCCTATTCGGACGACGTGCTGCACGCCGCGAAGCTGTCGCCGTACGCGGTGGCCGGGAAGCTCACCGAGGAGCAGGTCGACGAGCTGTTCACGCAGCTCAAGGCCGTGCTCACGGGGGCCATCGAGGCGAGTGCGGGGAAACCCGCGAAGGAACTGAAGGACTCCAAGCGCGCGGGCATGCGGGTCCACGGGCGGACCGGTCAGCCGTGCCCCGTGTGCGGGGACGTCGTGCGCGAGGTGTCGTTCGCCGACCGGTCGATGCAGTACTGCGCGACCTGCCAGACCGGCGGCAAGGTGCTCGCCGACCGGCGGCTGTCCCGACTCCTCAAGTAGCCCTGGAGGAGCCGGGACGGCCGCGCGGTGCGGCGCTACTCCATCACTTCACGGTGATGTTGTAGTCCTTCTCGTAGCTCTCGATCGGAGCGGTCGCCCGCTTGCCGTTGGCCACCGGGGTGAAGCCCTCGACGTCGAGCAGCCCGATCAGGGAGTCGTTGTACGGCTGCGACAGCTGCTTCAGCAAGGTGTCGAACTTCTGCGCCTTGGTGCCCTTGGGCGAGGGGTACGGGTAGTTGTCCGCGGTCAGGATGCTCGCCGTCCCGAACGAACCGGAGGAACCCTTGGGCGCCTTCAGCGCGAACTCCCAGTAGGTGACCTTGTCGCTCTGGTACGGCGAGAGGGCCGCCCGGAACTTGACGGTCTTACCGGCGCTGACGCTGACGTTCTTGCTGGACGACCAGGCGCCGCCCTTCCACACCTTAACGCTGTCGACGCTCCACTGCTTGTACTCGTCGCTCAGGCTGCCGGTCACGTCGATCGAGCTGATCGTGACCTTCTCGTACTTGTTGCTGAGCAGGGAGTCGACCAGGTTCTCCAGGGCCGGGCCGGCGTAGGCCGACAGCCAGTCCATCGAGCTGTAGTGGTCGCGCAGCGACACGGTGAACGGTGCGCCGCCGGCCCGGGTGCCCTTGACGGTGAACGTCAGGTCGGCGCTGCCGCCCCACTCGGAGTCGGTGGCGTCGGTGATCGCCGACTCCAGGTGCGCGTCGGCGATCAGACCGGCGTAGGTGTAGACGTCGAACGCGTGGGTGGTCTGGTCGACGCCGGTCGTGGTGCGGGTCACGGGGGCCGCGCCGTCCACGGACAGGGACGACGTGATCGAGTACGTCCCGGGCGCCTTGCCGAGCTGGGCCCGGATGCCGGTCAGCGAGTCCTTGTCGAGCGTGCCGACGACGCCGCCGAAGTTGCCCTGCTTGAACGAGCCGAACACCGGGTCGTCCTGGATGTACACCGCGCTCGCGTTGTGGGCCGAGGCCTGCGGCTTCGAGGTGTGCAGGAACGGGTGGCCGAACGCGACGGCCTTGCCGTTGCAGACGGTGGTCGTGGTGCCCAGGCCGCCGAAGGTGATGAAGCCGTACGACAGGGCGGTCGCGAAGTTGCTGCCCGCCGAGATCGTCGAGGCCGGCTCGAGCGCCCCCGTGGCGGTGTCACCGTTGACCCGGATCGGCGTCCCGAGTTTCTTGCTCAGCTTCTTGAGGAGCTTGGTGTTCTTCGGCCCGGGGCCGGAGATGGACATGGACGGCGCGAGCGGCGTGAAGTTCGAGCCCGCGGCGGCCGCCTTGCTCACCTCGCCGCTGGCGACCAGCTTCTTCTGCAGCGCCGAGGTGGCGGCGACCGAGGCGGCCGTCTTCGTCGCGGCGTCCGACACCTTCAGGATGTCGGCGCCCGGCGTGAGCCCGCCGATCGTGCCCGAGCCCGAGAAGCCGTAGGACATCGAGCCGAGCAGCTTGCCGTCGGACGTGTAGACCGGTGAGCCGGAGATGCCGGCCCAGATGCCGGCCTTGTCGATGACCGTCGAGTGCGCCTCGACGACGATCATGTCGATGCCGGGGCCGATGGCGTCGGTGAGCTTGCCGATCACGGTGACGGTGAACGGCGTCGGCTTGGTCCCGTTGGTGACCGTGAAGCCGGTCCCGGTCAAGCCGTCCACGGCCTGGGCCGTGGGCAGCGCGGTCGGGCAGTCGATCGGCGCGGAGACCGCGGCCTGTGCGGACGGTGCCAGTGCCGCGAAGCCGAGCGCTCCGGCGGCCATGGTGCCGGCCATGAACGCGCTGGTGGTTCGTCGTCCCATGACGGTGGTGCCCCCTCCAATTTCGGCAGAGGCTTCCAACCGCCCCCGCGAATAGCGGAAACGTATGGGCAATTCACGGGAAATGGCAGGGCTTCGGGGGAATTCCATACCCTGGTATGACCTCGAGTGACGCCTGGGAACGGCGGGGCGACCACCGGCCGGGTACCGTCGTCGCCATGCGCGCCGCCCGAAGGAGCCGTCCGGCCACCGCCGTCGTCGTGCTGGCCGGGGCCCTGCTCGCGGGGCCGCTGGCCGTCGGCGCCCAGGCGCACACCGAGCTGATCGGCAGCTCCCCGGCGAAGAACGCGACACCGGAGCAGGCCCCGGCGACCGTCGTCCTGCAGTTCTCCGAACCCGTCTCCGACCTGGGCCTGGCCGTGCGGGTCAGCGGCCCCGCGGGTCGGGTCGAGGCGGGCCGGGCGAAGCTCGCGGGCGCGGCCGTCGCCCAGGAGCTGCAGGCCGAGCGGCCCGCGGGCCGCTACACGGTCACCTACCGGGTCACCTCGAACGACGGTCACCCCATCGAGGGCACGTTCAGCTTCACTGCTCGCTCGGCCACCGAGGGTTCTCCGACGACGTCCGCCTCACCGTCGGCGTCGGGGTCGCCGACGGCGACCCCCGCGGTCGCCCGTCCGGTGGCCACCGACGGCACGGACGCGGGCGGCGACGGGGTGTCCAGCACGTGGTTCGTCGTGGGTGCGACGATCGTGGGCGCCGGGCTCCTGGCCGCCGTGGCGGCTATCGCACTCCCGCGCCGGAGGCCTTCGGGAGAAGACCGACCAGGGCCTCCCAGCGACTGATCTCGCACCCGTTGCGGCGGTTCAGTTCCGCCTTCACCGCCCGGCCCCGCCAGGTGCCCGTGATGGTGGCCTCGTCGTCGCCGCCGTAGAGCTCGGTGCACATCCTGTCCTTCCCCACGGGAGGCAGCGCCGTGGCCGCCGACCTCGCCAGCGCGGCGCAGGCCGCGGCGGGGTCGGGGTGGTCACCGCCGGACATGCCGTCGTCCATGCAGGTCAGATGCCAGGTCTTCGCCTTCTGACCCGACCCTGTGACGATGATCGTCAGGTCCGCGGACGCCGTCATCGCCCCGGCACTCGCGCCCGGGCTCGCCGTCACGTCCACGTCGCTGCCCGTGCCGCCGCAGGCGGTCAGGGCGAGCGCCAGCCCCGCCGCCAGCCCCGCCCGCAGGCCGAGCATGCGCACGGGACGTGCTGGGCGTCGTCCGGTCATGTGTGTCCCTCCCGTCGTCGAGCCTGCCACGGGTGGGACGCCGCCGGGCCCCGTCCGGTTCCCCTCGCATCCGTTTCGCGTTGACCCGTCCGGATGAATCCCTCTGCGCTGCGTACTGCGGTGCCGACACCGCGTGATGCAGATGTTGCTGGATCACGGATGTGTCCACTGACCTGACAAGATGGCCGGGTCAGGACCGGCGTCGAGGGGCGTCCAGAGAGAGCCTCAGGGAGGTGCGGTGGACCCGACAGCCGGGGCGGCCGCATCCACCGGCATGATGCGGCTGATCGGTGCCGCCCCCGGCGACATCACGCTCAAAGAGGTCGACCTCGGCGCGGTCGGCACCGGCGAGGCGGGGCCCGGTGCCGAGCTGGTCGCCCACCTCGGTGACGCGCTCGAGACGCTCGCCGCGCCGCAGCCGGCCCGCGGGCACGCGCTGGAGCCGACGTCCGACGCCGTGCGCGACGACCTGCTGACCCTGTTCGAGGCCCAGGCCACCAGCCGCTGGCTCGACGTGCTCGCCCGCCGGCTGGCCGCGGCCCGGTTGCTGCCCGCGCTGCCCTCGGGCGCCGGGCACGAGGGGAACGCCGTCGTCGCGATGGCCTCGCGCGCCGACGACCCCGCCCTGCTGCACGCCCGGTCGGGCGCCTTCTACCTGGCCCGTTCGGCCCAGACCGGAAGCATGGACGGCGTCTTCGAGCTGGCCGAGGCGTTGGCCGGGTCCGCCGACCAGCCGCTGGCCGGAGGGCGCTACCCGGCCTTCGGGCACCCGGACCTGGCGATCCTGCCGCAGACGTCGACGACGGCCGCGCACCTGCCGCGCGGGCTCGGCATCGCGTGGGCGCTGGGCCGCCAGTCCCGCTCGCGGGAGCGGGCCAGCGAGCCGCTGCGCTGGCCGGACGACGCCATCTCGATCGTTTCGTTCGGTGACGGTGGCGCGCAGCACTCCAACGCGCTCGGCGCGATCAACTCGGCCTGCTGGGCGGCCCGGCAGGGCGTGGCCATCCCGCTGCTGCTGGTCTGCGAGGACAACGGGTTCGGCGGGTCGTTACCCACCCCGCCGGGCTGGATCCGCGAGCTGTTCGACGCCCGCGAGGGTCTGCGGTACCTGCACGCCCGCTCGGACGGCGACCCGCTCGAGCTGCTCGAGACCGCGCGCCGGGCGGTCGCTCTCACCCGCACGCACCGGCGTCCCGTCCTGCTGCACCTGAGCTGCGTGCGGATCGGCGGCCAGGACAGCACCGACACCGAGATGGCGTACCGGCGCCCGGAGCGGATCGCCTCCGACCTGCGTCGTGACCCGCTGGTGGCCACCATGCGGGCCCTGGTGCACACCGGCACCTTGAGCGTCGACGACGTCGCCGAGGGGTTCCTGCAGGCGCGCGACCGGGTGGAGCTGACCTTCCACGAGGCCGTGCGCCGGCCGACGCTGGAGACCGGCTCGCAGGTGATGGTGCCGCTGGCCCCGCACCGACCGGCGGCCGTGGCGATGGTCGCGGCCCGTGTGCCGGCCCCGGCCGCCCGGTCCCGGGTCTTCCCGGACGGGCTGCCCGAGACCGAGGGGCCGCTGACGTTGGCCCAGGCCCTCAACCGGTCGCTGCTCGACGCCGCCGCGGCGTTGCCCGGGATCGTCATGCTCGGCACCGACATCGGCCGCCGCGGCGGCCGGTACGGGGTGACGGCCGGGATGCACGCGGTGCTCGGCCCGGCCCGGGTGACGGACACGGTGCCCGACGAGAACTCCATCCTGGGGCTGGCTCTCGGGGCCGCGGTGAGCGGGCTGCTGCCGATCGTGGAGGTGTCGTCGCTGGCCCACCTGCACGCCGCGCAGGAGCAGGTGCGGGCCGAGGCGATGGGCCTGTCCTTCCACTCCAGCGGAGCGTTCCGCAACCCGATGGTGCTGCGCGTGCCCGGCCTGTCGCACGAGTTCGGTGGCGAGGTCGGGCTCGGGATCCTGCGCGACGTGCCGGGTCTGGTGGTCGCCTGCCCGGCGCACCCCTCGGAGGTACCCGGTCTGGTGCGCACGGTCGTCGCGGCCGCCGATGCCGACGGCATGGTCTCGGTGCTGCTGGAACCCGTTGCGCTGTACCACGAACGCGACATGCTGCGGCAGGGTGACGGCGCGTGGACGGCGCCCTACCCCGAGCCGGACCGCTGGGGCTCGCAGCACGCGCCGATCGGCCGGGCCGCGACGTGGGGCGACGGGACCGACCTGACGTTGTGCTCGTTCGGCACCGGGCTGCAGTTGGTCATGCGGGTCGCCGCGCAGCTGGAGCAGGCCGGGGTGAGCTGCCGGGTGGTCGACCTGCGCTGGCTGTCGCCGCTGCCCGTGGACGACGTCGTGCGCGAGGCCGACGCCACGGGTCGCCTGTTGATCGTCGACGAGACCCGCCGCACGGGTGGGGTTTCCGAGGCGCTGGTGACCGGTGTGCTGGAGGCCGGGTTCGACGGCCGGCTGGCCCGGGTCACGGCCCGCGACACCATCCTGCCGTACGGGCGGGCCGCGTCGCTGGTGACCGTCTCGCCCGACGAGGTGCTGGCCACCGCCCAGGCCCTGGTGTCGGGCTGAGCCTGTGACCGTCCTCGTCGTGGACGTCGCCAACGTGATGGGTTCGGTGCCCGACGGCTGGTGGCGGGACCGGCGGGGGGCGGCCGAGCGGTTGATCGCCCGGCTGCCGTCGCTGCCCTACGCGGTGGTGGCGGTCGTGGAGGGCCAGGCCCGGTCGGCGGCCGGCGTCGAGGGGGTGACGGTCCGGGCGGCCGCGGGTTCCGGTGACGACGAGATCGTCCGGGTCGCCGAGGAGTGGGCGCCCGGCGCGGACGTGGTCGTGGTCACCGCCGACCGCGGCCTGCGCGCCCGGTTGCCCTCCGGCGTCGTGGCCGAGGGCCCGCGCTGGCTCCTCGACCAGCTCACACCGTGAGCAGGAACCCCAGGACGACGAGCGCCACCGAGGCCAGCGTCAGGCGCCACGCGCTCGCCTCCCGGGTGGCCACGATCAGGGGCACCGTAGCGGCCAGCGCGACACCGGCCGTCAACAATGCGCTCCCGGCCCACACCCGGGTCGAGAACTCCCCGGAGTGCACCACCTGCGCCAGCAGCACCGCCCCGGCCGCCCCCAGCAGTCCGGCCATGCTCAGCACCGACGCTCGCGGGCCCAACCGTTGCGGCAGTCCGCGGACGCCGGTCGCCCGGTCGGCCTCCGTGTCGCCGATCGTGTTGCCGAAGTGCGCGGCCGCCCCGAGCAGGACCGCACCCAGCACCAGCAGCCCCGGCGGCCAGGCGTCGTCGACGACCCGGTAGGTGACGACCGGCAGCAGTCCGAAGGCCAGCGCGAACGGGACGGGGCTCGCCGCAACGAATTTCAGGCTCAGGTTGTAGGCCAACGCGACGCCCACAGCGACCAGGTGCAACGCTCCGGCGAGCAGCCCCAGCCTCAGCGAGAGCGGCACGCAGAGCACGAGGGCCGCCGCGCCCGCCGTCCAGACGGCCCGCACGCCGACCTCGCCCCGAGCGATCGGCTTGTCCGGACGGCCCGCCGAGGTGTCACGCCCGGCGTCCAGGGCGTCGTTGCTCCACCCGACGGCGAGCTGCCCGGTCAGGGCGGCGGCGGCCACGCCGACCGACAGGGGTAGGTCCGCACCCAGGGCGACGGCGCACGCGGTCGCGAACGCCGTCACCGCCAGGCACGGCAGGGGGTGGCAGCTGAGCGCCAGCCCGCGGGCCGCCCGCAGGCCGGCGCCCAGTTCAGGCCTCCGGTCCGGCGATCCCCGCGCCGGCGGTGGTGGCGGCCGGGGGCGCCGAGTCCGGGGAGCGGTCGGCCACGTAGTCGCCTGCCTGCGTGACGTCGTCCAGCTCGGGCGCGTTCAGGGCCCGGAACAGGGCGGTGAGCAGCACCGCCACGACGATGTTGACCAGCACGGCGACGAAGCCTACGTAGATCTGCTTGTCGGAGTCGATGCCCAGCTCCGACAACTTGTAGGCCGAGCCGCCGAAATGCAGCTTCCCGTTGTTGGGGTTGGGAATCTGGTAGAGCATCACGAGCCCGACGGCCAGCCCCGCGACGAGCCCGCCCACGAGAGCCCAGGCGTGCAGCCACCGGGTGTAGAGGCCGAGGGCGACCGTGGGCAGCGTCTGCAGGATGAGGACGCCGCCGATCAGTTGTAGGTCGATGGCGAACTGCGGGTTGATGAAGATGATCACGCCCAGGGCGCCGACCTTCACCACCAGCGAGGCGAGCTTGCTGACCTGAGCCTCCTGCGCAGGTGTCGCGTCCCGGTTGAGGTACTCCTTGTAGATGTTGCGGGAGAACAGGTTCGCCGCCGCGATCGACATGATGGCCGCGGGCACCAGCGCGCCGATGGCCACGGCCGCGAACGCGACGCCCGCGAACCAGTCGGGGAACAGCTTGTCGAACAGCACCGGCACGATCGTGTTGGGGTCGGCCTTGCCGTCGGTCACGATCGGCTTGACCCCGAACTCCTGGCTCGCGGCCAGCGCCATGTAGCCGAGCAGGGCGATCAGGCCGAGCAGGAACGAGTAGGCCGGCAGTGCGGACATGTTGCGCTTGATCGTGTTCCGGTTCTTCGCCGCCAGGACGCTGGTGAGCGAGTGCGGGTAGAGGAACAACGCGAGGGCGGAACCGAGCGCCAGGGTGATGTACTGCAGCTGGTTGTTCGCGTTCAGCAGCAGGCTTCCCTTGGGGGCACCCGTGTTCGGATTCGTTGCGGAGAGCGCCTTCTCGGCGGACCCGAAGACGACGTCCCAGCCGCCGAGCTTGTACGGGATGACGATCACCGCGACGATGATCACGATGTAGATCAGGGTGTCCTTGACGAACGCGATCAGCGCCGGGGCTCGCAGCCCGGAGCTGTAGGTGTAGAGCGCGAGGACGAGGAACGCCACGACGATCGGCAGGTGTCCGGTCACGCCCATCGCCTTCAGGACGGCCTCGATGCCGACCAGCTGGAGGGCGATGTACGGCATGGTCGCGACGATGCCGGTCAGGGCGATCAGCAGGGCCAGGGTCGGGGAGCCGAACCGCCCGCGGACGAAGTCGGCCGGCGTGACGAAGCCGTGCACGTAGCTGACCGACCAGAGCCTGGTGAGGACGAGGAAGCCCATCGGGTAGATCAGGATCGTGTACGGGACGGCGTAGAACCCGATGGCGCCGCTCGCGAACACGAGCGCCGGCACGGCCACGAACGTGTAGGCCGTGTAGAGGTCGCCGCCGAGCAGGAACCAGGTGATCCAGGTGCCGAAATTGCGCCCGCCGAGCCCCCATTCGTCGAGGTGGGCGAGGCTCTCGGCGCGTCGCCACCGGGCCGCCGCGAAGCCCATCCCCGAGACCAGCAGGAACAGGACGATGACGATGGTCAGCTCGACCGCGTGGTCACCCATGTCAGTCACCCCGCTTCGTCATCCGGTAGACGGTGACGGTGGTGGCGACGCCGACGAGGACGAAGGCCAGCTGGAGCCAGTAGAAGGCCGGAAAGCCCAGGAAGATCGGCTCTTTCCGGTTGAACAGGGGGGTGAGCAGGGGGAGCACGATCGGAATGGCCAGAAGATAGTTCCAGGGGCTGTGCTCGCTGTGGTCGGGTCGAACATCGCGAGCACGCGTTTCGTCGTTCAGGGACATCGGTGTCACCTCTCGCCCGTGGGACGGTCAGCGGCAGGGTAGGTCGGCTCTCGCCCCTTCGCCTGTTGGGAGCTTTGCTCTGAACGCCAATTGGCACCGCTCAGAGAACGGGTGGATCTGCGCAGGCCCTGACCTGCACGAATCCACCCGATCTCTACTGGCTGGTCAGCTGGCTCCGGGCCTGGAGGACCGTCAGGTCGCGCTGCGGGCTGTTCACGGTGGCCGTCCCGTCGACCGGTTGCCACGGACCGCCGGCCACCGAGTACTCACCCGTGAACGTGGTCGCCAGGCCCACCGCGTACTTCCCCGGCTGCTGGTAGGTGTGCCCCAGCGACAGGTCCGGGTAGGCGCCACCGGTGTTTGTCGTGGTCAGCCGCTCGCCGTCCCCGTACGTCCAGGTGTACGTCGACGGAGTCGCGCGAACCTGCACCGCCTGCCCGAGGACGGTCGTGTTCAGGATCTGGACCTTGCGCACCGTGTACAGGTTCGTCGCGATGTTCACCAGCGTCGGGCCGGCGGTGTCCGGGTCGGGCTGGATGAGAAGCTTCGCGGCCGGAATGGGGAGCTCTCGGAACTGTTTCTGCGTGAGTACAGGGATCCGATTGCCGCCCCGAAGACAAGCAACCTCACCGCTGGGAAACCAATCGCCCTTAGCCTCACCAGATGTTGCGGCCCTCATCACCCAGGCAGCTTGCTCACCGTCGCAGATCATCGATGCTGCTTTGCAGGCATCTCCCTGTGGGTACTCGACCCCGAAAGGGAGGTTGTTCCTGTTCCCTTCGCGGGAGCAAATGATCTGGTACTTGATCTGCCATCTTGTCTTCTTGGTGCGACCGGTCGATGAATGCGAGCTTGTTTCCCGTGTCTCGCCTACCAGTGAGGCGACGTCTTCGTTGAAGGCACCGTCGATGGCCCCGGGTTGATGTGGTTCTGTGGCCGCCCGAGCAGGGCCTACGAACCCGAAGACCAGGAGCGAGGCGGCAGCCAGCGAGCAGACCCTTCTCAGGCATCCCATGGTTTGCCTGACTTCGTATCTGCTTCGACGGCGCGGACGCGCCACCCCGATTCGTCTCGAAGCAACAGAAGGGTCGTGCTCAACTCCTTCCAGCCTGCCTGCTTAGTGACCTCACCGGACGTGTCGGTTAGCCGCCCCGGTTCCTGTTTCACAATCACCAGAACAACGGCCTGAGACTGGACATCGGCATGAGGTGACACGATGCTCTTGATGCTGACCTCGAACCCGGAAACCTGGGTCTTGCTTGTCGCCCAATCATTCACGTCGTCAACGACGCCGGAACAGAATCGACACTTGGAATCGGAGGCGGCCTCGATGGGGTTCGTGTCCAGCGTGCTGTAGGCGTAGTTGTAGAGCGCCCAGAAGTACTTCACGAACTCGATCGCGCTTTCGGGGGTCGCCTCCTGAACGGGTGCGGTCGGCACGGGGACCGTCGGTGTCGGGCTCGTCGTCACCGGGACATTTGTCGTCGGCACGGTGGAACCCGAGTCACCGGTGCAGGCACTCAGCGTAAAGACTACGGCCAGCGTCACGGCTGCCGCGATGTATCGGTTCCGCGGAACCGCCGCCTCAGAGTGATCCCCGTTCACCGCACAAAGCCTAGCCAGCCCCGACTGGCGGGTAACACCCCGGAATGCGATCTGTGGAAAACCCGCGAACGCCAATGGGCGTTCAGTGCAAAGCTCAGCCGGGCGAGTAGACGATCCGCTCCCGGGCACGCTCCCGGGGAGGGTCGGGCACGGGCACGGCCGACAGCAGAGCCTTCGTGTAGTCGTGCTGCGGGTCCGAATAGACCGAGGCCGCCGAGCCCGACTCCACGACTCGGCCGCGGTACATCACGGCGACGTCGTCCGACACGTGACGCACGGCGGCGAGGTCGTGGGCGATGAAGACGTAGGTCAGACCGAGCTCGCGTTGCAGCCGGCGCAGCAGGTTCATGACCTGGGCCTGCACCGACACGTCGAGCGAGGCGATGGGCTCGTCGAGCACCAGCAGCTCGGGTTCCACGGCCAGCGCCCGGGCGATCCCCACCCGCTGCCGCTGCCCGCCGGACAGCTCGTGCGGGTAACGGTCCATCATGTCGGGCGCGAGCCCGACCAACCCGAAGAGCTCCGAAACACGAGGACGACGCCCCGCACCCGGGTGCAGACCGTGCACTCTGAGCGGTTCGGCGGCCGACCAGCCGACCGTGTGCCGGGGGTCGAGCGAGGCCAGCGGGTCCTGGAAGACCATGGCGACCTGGCGGCGGTACGCCCGAAGGTCCGCCCCGCGCAGGCCGAAGACCCGCTGCCCGTCGAACGTCACGTCACCCTCGATCAAGGCGCCCGAACCCTGCAGCAGCCGCATGATCGCGAGCCCCGTGGTCGACTTCCCCGAACCGGACTCCCCGACCACCCCCAGGGTGGACCCGCGGCGGACGGCCAGGCTGACGTCGTCCACGGCCCGGGTGTAGTCGGGCGACCGCCCCAAGAGCCTGCCGCGCTGGGGGAACCACACCTTGAGCCGGTCGACCGCCAGCAGCGTCTCGGCGTCATGGATCTCAGGCATCGGGCACCTCGTAGAAGCTCCGTGACCAGTGCCCGGCCGCGACCTCACGCAACGGCGGCACCTCGGTCGCGCAGCGGGCGTCGAGCCGGTAGGGGCAGCGCGGATGGAAGGCGCAACCGGGTGGGCGGTGGCGCGGGTCGGGGGGCAGGCCCTCGATGGTCGGCAGGTCCGCACCGGCGGTCTCGACGACCGGCAGCGACTGCAGCAGCCCCAGCGTGTACGGGTGCCGGGGGTGGGCGAAGAGCTCGTCCACGGGCGCCTGTTCGACGACCTGACCGGCGTACATCACGGCGACCCGGTCGGCGATCCGGGCGACGACGCCGAGGTCGTGCGAGATCCAGATGACCGCCATCCCGAGCCGGTCCTGCAGCGACGCCACCAGGTCGACGATCTGCGCCTGCGTGGTCACGTCGAGCGCCGTGGTGGCCTCGTCGGCGATGAGCAGGTCGGGGTCGCAGGCCAGCGCGGTCGCGATCATGACCCGCTGCCGCATGCCGCCGGAGAACTCGTGCGGGTAGTCACGGGCGCGCCGCGCAGGCTCCGGAATGCCCACCAGGTCGAGCAGTTCCACGGCCCGGTCGGCCGCCTCGCGTTTCGACAGGCCCTGGTGTTCGACGAGGCCCTCGGTCACCTGCCGGCCCACCCGCAGGTACGGGTTGAGCGACGTCATCGGGTCCTGGAACACCATCCCGATCCGCGCGCCCCGCACCGAGCGGAGCTCGTCGTCCGACGCCCCGATCAACTGCACGCCGTCGAACCAGGCCTCGCCGGTGATCCGCGCGGGCGGCGACGGCAGCAGCCCCGCCACGGCGAGCATGGTGACGCTCTTGCCGGACCCGGATTCGCCCACCACGGCCAGGGTCTCGCCGCGTTCGACGGTCAGGTCGAGGTCCAGGACGACGCGCGCCACCCCGTGCCGGGTCGGGAACGACACGTTCAGCGCCCGGACGTCCAGCAACGGCTCGCTCATCGGTCTCCCACCTGCCGGGCCTCGATGGCGCTGCGCTGGGCGGGGTCGAGCGCGTCCCGCAGCGCGTCGCCGACGATGTTGAAGGACAGCACCGTCAGGAAGATCGCCAGGCCGGGGAAGAAGCCCATCCACCAGGCCTGCTCAACGAAATCCCTTCCGTCGTAGAGCATCCGGCCCCAGCTGGGCGCCGGGGGCTGGACCCCGAGGCCCAGGAACGACAGGGCGGCCTCCGACAGGATCGCGAAGGCCAGCGACAACGACGTCTGCACGATGATCGGCCCCGTCACGTTCGGCAGCACGTGCGTGGCCATGATCCGCAGGTCACCCGCGCCGATCGAGCGGGCCGCCGTCACGTAGACCTCCTCGCGGACGGCGAGCACCCCGGCGCGCGTGACCCGGGCGAAGATCGGCAGGTACACGATGCCGATCGCGATCATCGCGTTCGTCACGCCCGGCCCGAGCACCGCGAGGATGGCCATCGCGAGAAGCACGGCGGGGAAGGCGAACAGCATGTCCATGACCCGCATCACGGCGTCGTCCACGAACCGCCCGTAGAACCCGGCCAGCAACCCGAGCGCGACCCCGAACACGAGCGAGATGCCGACCGCGATCACCCCGACCCGCAACGACACCCCGGACGCGGCGATCACCCGGCTGAACACGTCCCGGCCCAGCTCGTCCGTGCCGAACAGGTGCGACGGACTGGGCCCCTGCAACCGCCCCGGGATGTCGGTCGCGTCCACGTCGTAGGGCACCAGCCACCGGCCGAGAAGGGCCGCCAGCAGTACCAGTCCGAGGACGACGAGACAGACCAGCGCGAACTTGTGCGCCACCAGCGCGCGCAGCGCGGCCCGCGTCTGCGACTCGTGCGGGACGACGTCGGGCGGCGTCTGCGGCTGCGTGGGCTCGGTCATGAGTACCGGATCCTCGGGTCCAGGACCGCGTACAGCAGGTCGACCAGCAGATTCACGACGAGGAAGATCGCGGCCAGGAGCAGCACCGCGCCCTGCACCATCGGGTAGTCCCGGTTCTGCACCGACTCGATGGTCAGTTGCCCGAGACCGGGCCAGGCGAAGACGATCTCGATCACGATCACCCCGCCGAGCAGCCCGGCCAGTTGCAGGCCGGTGACCGTCACGATCGGCACGAGCGCCCCGCGCAGCACGTGCCGCCGCACGATGGTGGACTCGCGCAGGCCCTTGCTGCGGGCCGTGCGGGTGTAGTCGCGGCGCAGCGACTCCAGCACCGCCCCGCGCACGAACCGGGTCAGGATCGCCCCCGACACCACCCCGACGGCCAGGGCCGGCAGGACGACGTGCGAGGCCCAGCCGAGGGGGTCGCCGAACAGCGGCTCGTACCCCGAGGGCGGCAGCAGCCCGAACGTCGAGGCGAACACCAGGATGAGCAGGATGCCCGTCCAGAAGTCCGGCACCGACACCCCGACCTGCGAGACCCCGGTCGCCCCGTAGTCCCACGCCGAGCCGGCCCGCATCCCGGCCAGCACGCCGAGTGGCAGCGCGATCAGCAGGGCGATGAGCAGCGCCGTGATCGCCAGCGAGGCCGTGGCCGGGAGTCGTTGCAGCAGGAGCGACGTCACCGGCTCGCCGCTGCGGAAGCTCACGCCGAGGTCGCCCGTCAGCGCGTGCCCCAGGTACGTGAAGTACTGCTGCACCAGGGGTTCGTCGAGCCCCGCCCGCGACCGCAGCGCGTCGTACGTCGCCTGGTCGAACCGGGTGCCCATGGCCGAGCGCACCGGGTCGCCGGGGACCAGATGGATCAGCGTGAACACGATGACGCTCACGCCGAGCAGGACGACGACGGCCTGCCCGGCGCGGCGGGCCACGTACCGGACCATCAGCTGCTCAGGGAGGCGTCCCGGAACCGGACCGCCCGGTCGCCGCGGACCGTGTACCCCTGCAGCTTCGAGCTGTACCCCTGCACCACGTTCGGGTTGTACAGGTAGATGTAGCTGGCCTGGTCGACGATCAGCTTGGCCGCCTGGTCGTAGGCCGCCTTGCGGGCCGCCTGGTCGCTCGTGGTGTGACCCTTGTCGAGCGCGGCGTCGACGTCCTTGTTGCTGAACTTCTGGAAGTTGTAGCTGCCGCCGGTGTGGTGCTGCGAGTAGTAGAACTCGTCCGGGTCGATGTTCCCGAGCCACGACAGCGCGAAACCGTCGTACTTGCCCGAGCCCTCGTCGGCCAGCCAGGTGTTGAAGTCCTCGGTCCGGATCTTCAGATCGATACCGGCCTTCGACAGCTGGTCCTTCATCACCTGTGCGATGGTCACCGACTCCGGGTACTCACTGGTCACCATGAAGTCGACCGACAGGTTCTTCACGCCGGCCTGGTCGAGCAGCGCCTTGGCCTTGGCCGGGTCGTACGAGTAGGGCGCGTAGTCGTAGTACCAGGAGCTGGTCTTCGGGATCGCCGTCTGGTTCGGCTGCGCCGCACCGTACTTCGCGGCCTCCGTGATGGCGTTGCGGTCGATGCCCCACGCGAACGCCTGCCGCACCCGCACGTCGTTGAACGGCTTCTTCTTCTCGTTCAGCGCGAAGTACCAGTAGTCGTTGCTGGGCACGCTCTTCACGACCGGGTTGCTGCTCTTCGTCAGCGCCGTCACCTGGGCCGGCGGGAGGTTGTCGGTCCACTGGACCTGGCCGCCGCGCAGGTTGGCCAGGGCGGTGCTCGGCTCCTTGACGAACGTGAACTTCACCCCGCCCAGCTTGGGCGCGCCGCCCCAGTACTTGGGGTTGGCCTTCAGCGAGATCGACTGCCCGCGCTGCCACGACTCGAACGAGAACGGCCCGGTGCCGACGGGAGCCGAGCCGATCTTCTTGTCCTCGACGTTGGCCTTGTCGACGATGGCCATGCCCTTGAAGGAGCCGAGATTGGCCAGCAGGTTGGGGGTCTCGGTCTTCAGGTCGATGTCGACGGTGTAGTCGTCGACCTTCTTGACGTCCTTGACCGAGTCGAACTTGTACGCGGTCTGCAGTTTGTCGTCGATGATCCGGTCGTAGCTGTAGACCACGTCGTCGGCGGTGAAGGCGTCACCGTTGTGGAACGTGACGTCCTTGCGGAGCTTGAACGTCCACTTGAGCTTGTCCGGCGACGTCGTCCAGCTCTCCGCCAGTGCCGGCTGCATCTCCAGGTTCTCGTCGGGTTCGACCAGGGTGTCGTAGACGTTCTCGAGGACCTCGAACGACATGTACGACGTCGTCTTGTGCGGGTCGAGCTGGTCGGGTTCCCCGGCGATGGCCGCGTTCAGCGTGCCCGCACCCGTACCGGAACCGCCGCCGGTGTTCACTCCGGACCCGGCGCTGCACCCGGCGACCACGAGGGTCGCCGCGGTGCCCAGCGCGAGCCAGGCGGTCGTCGTCCTGCTGGTGGTCCTTCGCATCGGCTTCCCCTCCGAGATCGCTGGAACCCCAGGCACGCTAACCAGGCGGGCCGGATCGGCCACTCGAGCGACCGATACGGGCATGATCTGGACACTTCGACACGCCGATACCGACCTCTACAGCTTTCTAGGTTCAACCCTAGAGACCCGGATACAGTGCGATCCGTGGATCCGATCCGGAACCCCTACGCCCCGGGCGCCGGGCAGCGCCCGCCCGAACTGGCCGGTCGCGACGGCGAGCTGGACGGCTTCGACGTCGTCCTCGAGCGGGTCAGCCGGGGCCGCCCCGAGCGCAGCCTCGTGCTCACCGGCCTGCGCGGCGTCGGCAAGACCGTGCTGCTCAACGCGCTGCGCAGCGCCGCCGTCCGGCGCCGGTGGGGGACGGGCAAGCTGGAGGCCCGGCCCGACACGCCCCTGCGCCGGCCGCTGGCCGCGGCCCTGCACCAGGCGGTGCGCGAGCTCGCGGCGCCGCACCCCGACGAGGTCGCGCACGTGCTCGGCGTCCTGAAGTCGTTCGCGCTGAAGGTCCCGGTCGAGGTCGGCGCCCGGGGCGCGAAGGCGCCCCAATTGCGCGACCGCTGGCAGCCGGGCATCGAGGTGGCGGCCGTGCCGGGGCGGGCGGACTCGGGGGACATCGAGATCGACCTGGTGGAACTGCTCACGGACGTCGCCGGGCTGGCCGGGGCGGCCGGGCGCGGGGTCGCGGTCTACATCGACGAGATGCAGGACCTGATGCCGGACGACGTGTCCGCGCTGTGCGCCGCGTGCCACGAGCTCAGCCAGCAGGGCCTGCCGCTGGTCGTCGTGGGGGCCGGTCTGCCACACCTGCCGGCGGTCTTGTCGGCGTCGAAGTCATACTCGGAGAGACTGTCCGCTACCTACGGATCGACCGGCTGGACCGGGAGGGGGCCGACCGGGCGCTGCGCACGCCGGCCCTCGACGAGGGCGCCGACTTCACCGAGGAGGCGCTGGCCGCGATGTACGAGGCCACCGCCGGCTACCCGTACTTCATCCAGGCGTACGGCAAGGTGGCGTGGGACGTCGCGCCCGCCTCGCCGATCACCGTGGACGACGTGCGCGTGGCCGCGCCGGAGGCCGAGACGGAGCTGTCGGTCGGGTTCTTCGGGTCCCGGTACGAGCGCGCGACCCCGGCCGAGCGCGAGTACCTGCGGGCGATGGCCGACCTGCTGGCCGACGACGCGCTGGACGACGGGGGAGTGCCGACGTCCGCGATCGCCGAGCAGCTGAAGCGCAAGCCGCAGTCGCTGTCCCCGGCCCGGGACAACCTGATCAAAAAGGGTCTGATCTACAGCGGCGAGCGCGGCCGGATCGCCTTCACCGTGCCGCATTTCGGCCGCTACCTGCGTCGTCAGGCGCCCGAGTGAACGCCCGGCCGGTCCTGCGGGCGGCGCGCCCCGACGACGTCCCGGCGCTCGCCGCCCTGTGGGAGACCGGCTGGCACGACGCGCACGACGGTAACGTGCCCGACGAGCTCACCCGGGCCCGCCCGTCGTCCTCGTTCACCGACCGGCTGGTGGAACGCATCCGCGACACGACCGACCTGACGGTGGCCGAGATCGACGGCACGGTGGCCGGTTTCGTGGCGGTGATCGACGACGAGATCGACCAGGTCTACGTGGCCGGCGACTACCGGGGCGCGGGCATCGCGGCCGCGCTGCTGGCCGAGGGCGAGCGACGCATCGCGGCCGCCGGTCACACCGACGCCTGGCTGGCGGTCGCCCCCGGCAACGCGCGGGCCCGCCGGTTCTACGAGAAGCAGGGTTGGTCCGACGGCGGTGGGTACGTGCACCGGGCGCCCGGCCCGGACGGCCCGGTCGACGTGCCCACGCGCCGCTACGTGAAGCGTCTCGTCGCCGAGTAACGCTCGGAATCCGACATGAATGTGTCGAATCCTGAGCACTACTCGGGCAGCGCGGCCAGGCGGCGGGCCAGGAAGGTGCCCTGTGCCTCGTTCGCGGTGAGTTCCGCGGCGCGCTCCAGTGCGGAAGCGGCCTCCGACGCCCGCCCGAGCCGGCGCAGCAGCTCACCGCGGGTCGCGTGCCAGTCCGCGTAGTCGGTCAACTCGAGCGAGTCGACCAGTCTCAGCGCCACCACCGGCCCGTCCAGCTCACCGACGGCCACGGCCCGGTTCAGCGCGACCACCGGCGACGGCGCCACGACCAGCAGCTGGTCGTAGAGCGCGACGATCTGCGACCAGTCGGTGTCCGCGAACGTCGCGGCGTCCGTGTGGACGGCGGCCACGGCGGCCTGGATCTGGAACGGCCCGGGCTGCCCGATCTCGAGGCACGACCGGACCAGCGCGTGCCCCTCCGCGATCAGCGCGGCGTCCCACCGCGACCGGTCCTGCGCGTCGAGCGGCACCAACGCACCGTCGACGACCCGCGCCGGACGTCGGGCCAGCGTCAGCAGCTGCAGCGCCAGCAACCCGGTCACCTCCGGCTCGGCAGGCACCAACGAGTGCAGCACCCGGGTCAGCCGCACGGCCTCCAGGGCCAGCTCGTCCCGGACGTCGGACCCCGCCGTCGCCAGGTAGCCCTCGTTGAAGACCAGGTACAGCACGTGCAGGACACCGGCCAGCCGCCCCGGCAGGTCCTCGGCCGACGGCACCCGGTAGGGGATGTGCGCGTCGGCGATCTTCTTCTTGGCCCGCGTGATCCGTTGCGCCAGGGTCCGTTCCGGGACCAGGAAGGCCCGGGCGATCTCCTGCACCGTCAGCCCCCCGACCAGCCGCAGGGTCAGTGCGACCCGCGCTTCGAGCGCCAGCGCCGGGTGGCAGCAGGTGAAGACCAGCCGCAGCCGGTCGTCCTCGACGACCCCGTCGTCGGGCAGCGGCTCCACCGGCAACGACCCCAGGTAGGACGCCTCGGACTCCTTGCGTGACCCGACCTCCGAGCGGCGCAGCCGGTCGAGCGCCTTGCGGTGCGCGGTCGTCGTCAGCCAACCGCCCGGATTGGGCGGCACCCCCTCGACGGGCCACCGCTCGAGTGCGACCACCAGAGCCTCCCCCACCGCGTCCTCGGCCACCTCGAACCCGAAGCGCCGGATGAGCGCCGCGACGGTGCGCCCGTACTCGGCCCGGAACACGGACTCGAAGTCGGGGCGCACCGTCCCGTCGCTCGAACTCACGCCTGGGCAGGGTCGGCCGGCGGCTCGGCCTGCAGCGGCCGGACCTCGATCGGCCCGTGGCAGGCGGCGGAGGCGTCGGCGGCCAGCTTGAGGGCGTCGTCCAGGTCGGCGGCCTCGAGGATCCAGAAGCCGCCCATGTACTCCTTGGTCTCGATGTACGGGCCGTCGGTGATCACGGGCCCGCCGGGGTTCTCGTTCGAGACGACGGTCGAGGCGGACAGCGGCATGAGCCCGCCACCGAACACCCAGCGCTTCTCGTCGGTGATCCGCTTGTTGAAGGCGTCCACGTCGTCCATCACCTGCTGGAAGGTCACGCCTTCCGGCCAGCTGATCTCGTCACCGTGCATCACGCCGAACAGGTACTGGGGCATCTCACTTCTCCTTCGAACGTTGTGTACAAGGACTTCAGAGCGCGTGGACGACCTCGCGGCCGTCCTCGATCGTGGGCACAGCCTGCCGCAGGTGCGCCGGCCGCAGCTCCAGGTACGTGAGCCCCTGGCTCGTGGTCCGCTGCGTGACCACCTCGAAACCGGACGGCGGGCAGCCGGGCTCGAACAGCCGCTCACCCGAGCCGAGTACGACCGGGGCGATGATCAGCCGGTAGACGTCGACCAGCCCGGCTACGTGCAGCGACCGGGCCAGGGCACCCGAGCCGTGCACCTGCAGTTCGCCGCCCGGCGCCTCCCGCAGCCGGCGCACCCCGGCCAGCGCATCGCCGTCCAGCACGGTGGTGTTCGCCCACTCGGGCGCGGTCAGCGTGCGGGACGCCACGTACTTGCGGGCGCCGTTGAGCCGGGCGGCCACGGCGTTGTCCGGGTCGGTGACCTGCGGCCAGAACCCGGCGAAGATCTCGTAGGTCACCCGCCCGAGCAGGAGGGCGTCGGTCGCGGCGAACCAGCCGTCGACGATCGCGCCGAACTCGTCGTCGCCGAACGGGATGACCCAGCCGCCCTTCTCGAAGTACCGGCCGGGCGTCTCGTCGGGGGCGCCGGGCGACGTGTAGACGCCGTCCAGGCTGAGGAAGAGGTGGACCGCGAGTTCCATCGCAGTGCTCCTTCGGGGAGTCGGTGCCTTGCCTGACACCCCTCCACGAACGGGTCAGCCCGGATGCGACACGGGTACCGAGGTTTCTGCGAAGAATTTCTCCCGCAACCCCGTCAGGTCGATCTCGGGACTGTCGACCTCGCGCACGAACCGGGCGAACGGGTGGCCCGCGGCGGTGACCGCGTCGTCGTCCACGCCCATCCGCAGCGCGAACACCCGGTGCTCCAGCCCGCCCAGCTGGGACAGCCGGATGACCGCGCCCGGGACCGGTTCGACGAAGCCGAAGTCGGTGAACCGGGCGGCCATGGCGCCGCGCGAGGCGACCAGCGTGCCCGCCGCCCCGAGCGCCGCCAGGGTCAGGTACGAGGCCTTGACCAGCATCAACCCGACCGGGGCCACCCCCTCCGGGGCGAAGTCGGGGCGGACGCAGTAGCGGGCCGTCTCGAACCACAGCCCGGTCAGGAACCCGGCCGGCAGCCGCAGGTCCGGTTCCGCCTCCAGGGGCAGCGGTCCGTCGGTGCGGGCCGTGTGCCGGATCGTGCCGACCGCCCGACCGTCCTCGGCCCGGGCCACGAGGACGACGGTCCCGGGCCGCTCGTCGATCTCGTCGGGTTCCAGCATGCGCGGGGCGACCTCGGGCCGGTGGACGGCGTACGCGCGGGCCCGCAGGTCCCGCACCTCGGCGAGGAGGTCGGGCTCCGGGTGGGTCAGCGCGGTGATGACGTAGGGCGGCACGTCCGCCGACGCTAGGTACGGCGGCGTGGTCGGCGCGTCGTACGAGCGGGCCCGACCTCGCGGCCCGATATGGACCTTTGGTCCTAGCGGTCGGGGGACCGGTCAGGTGATGAGCACCGTCGCGGTGTGGATGAGCACGCCGGCCGCCGCCCCGACGACCGTCCCGTTGATCCGGATGAACTGCAGGTCACGACCCACGTACAGCTCGATCCGGCGCGAGGCGTCCTCGGCGTCCCAGCGGGCCACGGTGTCGGAGATGACGGTCGCGATCTCGCCGGCGAACCCGCGCACGACGTACCCGGCGGCGTCCTGTCCGAACTCGTCGAGCCGGGCCGCCAGCTCGCTGCCCGGTTCCGCGAGCCGGTCCCCGAACTCCACCAGTCCCGCCTCGACCCGCTTGCGCAGCTCGCCGGTCGGGTCCTCGACCGCCTCCAGCAGCAACCGGCGCACGGTGCCCCAGATGGCCAGCGTCGCCTCCCGCAGCTCGGGGTTGGCCAGCAACCGCTCGGTGAGCGACACGACCTGGGCGCGGACCGCCTCGTCCTCCTGCAGGGCCTGGGCGAAGCGGCGCAGCAGGTCGTCCAGCGCGGCCCGGGCCCGGTGCCGCGGGTCGGAGCGGATCTCGAACACCCAGTCGACGATCTCCCGGTAGATCCGCCGCCCCACCCGCCGGTCGAGCCACTGCGGCGACCAGATCGGGGCCTGGTCGGTGACCAGCTCGATCACCCGGTCGCTGTTGTTCTCCAGCCACCCGGCCAGCTGCTCAAGCCCCACGTCGAGCAGCTCCTGGTGCGTGCCGTCGTCCAGCAGCCCGTCGAGCAGGGAGCCCGCGATCGACGCCGTCGGCAGCGCGGCGGCCCGCGGGAACAGCACGTTCTCCATCAGGAACACGACGTCGTCGTCGCGCACCCGGTTCAGCACGGCCTGACCGGCCACCGCCGCCTCGGCCGCGACCCGCGCCGCGTGGTCGGGGTCGGACAGCCACACCCCCACGCGCCGGCTGACCTGGGCGCGCGCCAGCTTGTCCCGCACGACCGGCTCGGCGAGGAAGTTCTGGGTCACGAACTCCTCGAGTTCGGCGCCGATCGAGTCCTTCCGGGTCCGGATCAGCGCCGTGTGCGGGATCGGCAGCCCCAGCGGATGCCGGAACAGGGCCGTCACGGCGAACCAGTCGGCGAGGGCGCCGACCATCGCCGCCTCGGAGCCGGCGTTCACGAACCCCAGCACGCCGTCGGTGTCGAGCGTGAGCAGGTAGACGACGGCCGCGAGCAGGAGCAGGCCGGTCGCCAACGCCTTCATCCGGCGGAGCCGGGTCAGTCGCAGTGCATCGGCGGGCCCGGGCGGCCCGGAGATCGGGTCTGCCATTCCCCGAATACTGCCGTCTCCCCGCCCGCCCGGCGCGCCGGACGGGACCACGAGACCGTCGTCGGGATACGTGATCTGCGCCGCACGGGTGTCTCCGGGGAGGTTTCACGGCCCGCCTTGCGCCGAGCGGGGGAACCCGGATCGGGTCAGTCCGGGGGGCGGTCAGGTCACCGGAATGCCGGGCTGTCGCGACGGCGGGTCGTTACCCACGGTGAGAGGTGCGTCCGGTCGGGTGGATCGCGGCGGCCCAACCCATCCGCCCGCCCGTCGCCTACGGGTGGCCCACCGGGCCGCAACGGCTCCCCGCTGCGCCGTCCGGGTGCCCGCGCCCGCGACCCGGAGAGAGATCTTGGCCGCCCTCACCCGGGTGGGCGTCGGGTGGTCCGGACAGGTGCCCGGTGCGGGCCCGTACGTCCGGTTTGCCGCTCACGCACGGTGGCCGGGCCTCACCCCGGACGGACGCGTGGACAGGTATCCGGCCCACGGGTTTACCTGCTGAGCGGCGCTGACGGACGGCGCCACCGACCGAACCCATGGAGGGCCCGAATGCTCGCTCGTATCACCAAGTTCCGCCGGACCATGCCCGTCGACCGCGGCGCCACCGCCGTCGAGTACGGCCTGATGGTCGCCCTGATCGCCGTGATCATCATCGCCGGCGTGACCCTCCTCGGGCAGAACCTGCTCGCCATCTTCAACAACGCCGCCGGTGCCATCTAAGGCCTGTCTGAGGCTCAGACCCACGTCCCGGCGTCGAGGAGAAGACCATCCGCACCCGCTTCCGCCGCGTTGCCCGCCCGGCGCCCCGGTCCCGTGACCGGGGCGCCGCCGCGGTCGAGATGGCCCTGGTGACGCCGCTGCTGCTGCTCGTCGTGTGCGGGTTCATCGACCTCGGGATGATGCTCAACACCCAGATCGCCCTGAGCGCCGCCGCGCGCGAGGGCGTCCGCTCCGCCGCGCTGGGCGGGACCGACGTGACCAGCCGGGTGGCCGCCGCCACGACCTCGCTGCGGTCGGCGCCCACCACGTCGGTGATCAGCTGCCCGGCGAACGCCACCGGCACGAACGCCACCGTCACGGTGACGTCCGTCTACGTCCCGATCACGCCGATCGGCCGGGTCGCCCGGCTGCTCGGCGGCTCGTTCCCGGGCACCGTCACCCTCACCGGGCGGGGGGTCATGCGATGCGGCGGCTGAACCCTCGCCCGGCGACCCGGGCCGGCGACTCGGGGGCCGTCGCCGCGCTCGTCGCCGTCCTCGTCTCCACCGGCCTGCTGTTCGGCCTCGGGGCCGTCACCGTCGACCTCGGGCAGGTGTACGCCGAGCGGCGCCAGGTGCAGAACGGTGCCGACGCGGCCGCGCTCGCGGTCGCCGCCGACTGCGCCACGCGCGCCACGTGCGACACGTCGAGCGCGGGCCGCGCGAAGAGCCTCGCCGACGCCAACGCGGCCGACGGCCGCACCTCCGTGCTCGGGGTGTGCGGCAGCGGGCGCGCGACACTTGCCCCGTGCACCGGGACGGGTGACCCGGCGCTCGCCACCTGCCCGGCATCGCCTTCGGGGGTGCGCGGCTACGCGCGGGTGCGGACCGGGACACTCACCGCGGGCGGGAGCACTCTGCTGCCGGCGGCCTTCGTCCGGGCCCTGACCGGCCGCGCCGGATCGGGCACGGCCGTCCGGGCCTGCGCGATCGCCGCCTGGGGCGTCCCCGCGGGTCTGGACGACGTCCTGCCGTTGACCATCTCCGAATGCGAGTGGCTCCTGGCCACCGCCAACGGGACGACCTTCGTCGCCGACGGCCTGAACGCCACCCCCCTGCAGGAGGTGGCGCTCAAGCTGCACAGCACGACCGACCGGACCGGCTGTGCGAGCGTCGGCGGCGCCTTCGCCGACCTGCCCGGCGGCTTCGGCTGGCTCGCGGCGAACTCCGCGTGCCGGGCCGCGGTCACCAACGGCGGGAACGTGGCCGCCGACCCGGGCGTGAGCGCGTCGGGCTGCGCCGGGGACGCGGTGGCCGGGGCGGTGGGCACCGTCATCCACCTCCCGATCTACGAGGCCGCCTGGGGGTCGGGCAGCGGGGGCACCTACCGGATCGCGGGCTTCGCAGCCTTCCACCTCAGCGGCTACTACCTGCCCGGCGCGCACCCGAACAAGGTCGCCTCGCCCGTCGGCGGGAACCTCTGCCGCGGCTCCGACAAGTGCGTCTACGGCTGGTTCACCCAGGCGCTGGTCCCCGGCGGCGGGGCGCTGGGCAACGGCACCGACTTCGGCTCGCGGGTCGTCGCCCTGACCGGCTGAACCGCGCCCCACCGACCGCCCGAATCCTTCTCCCGAAAGGCCTTCCATGTCCCGACGCGTGCTCACGGTGTTGGCCGCCGGCACCGTGTTCCTGCTCGGCGTGGTGCTCGTCGTCGCCTACGCCCGGGGTGCCGACCGGCGCGCGTTGGCCGGTCAGCAGGCCGTCTCCGTCTACGTGGCCGTGGACGACGTCCCGGCCGGTACGAGCGCGGCGTCGGCCGCGGCGCAGGGGCTGATCCGGCGTGAGCTGGTCGCCCGGCTCGGCGTGCCCGACGGGGCGCTGGGCGAGATCGGCCCCGACTACGGGCAGCGGGTGGCTACCTCGGCCATCCCGGCCGGAGAACTGGTTCTGCGCGAACGGTTCTCGGTGCCCGGGACGACGCCGGGCGGGCTCGCCGTGCCCGAGGGCATGGTCGCGGTGTCGGTCGCGCTCACCGACCCCTCGCACGTCGGTTCGTTCGTCACCGTCGGGGCCCGGGTGGCGGTCTACGACACCTACAACGTGCTCGGCTCGGGCAACCGCACGCCGGCCGGCGACCACCTGGCCGAGCGGCACGAGTACCGGCGGGCCACGCGCGTCCTCCTGCCGGACGTCGAGGTGCTCGCCGTGGGCACCTCCAGCACGACCGTCGCCGCGGACGGCGCCCCGGACGCGGCGGCCCCGGACGCGGCGGCCCAGCAGCAGCCCGCCGACGCGACCACCCTCTTCACGCTCGCCGTCTCACCGGCGGACGCCCGCCGGCTCGTGCACGTGACCCTGACCGGCACCCTCACCTTCGCGTTGCTCGGCCCCCGCGCCGACGTCGGCTCCGGCACCGGTGCGGACGACGCGGTGGACGACGGGTCGCTCTTCCGGGAGGCGTCGTGACCCTCATCATCGACCCGGTTCACGCGCTGGCCGACAGCCTGGCCCTCGCCCTCGGTGACGGCCTGCGCGCTGTGGAGTCGGTCACCGCCGCCGAGCGGGACCTCGAGCTCCACCCCGACGAGCTGCTCGTGGTGATCGGTCCGTCCATCGACGTCGGTGAGGCGTTGCGCGCCGTCGCCGTCTGGCAGGTCGACCGCCCCGAGCTGGGCGTGGTCCTGCTGCGCCGCCGGGTCGACGTCCAGCTGTTGACCGAGGCCCTGCGCGCGGGGGTGCGCGAGGTGGTCGTACCGGACGACCTGACCGCCGTCGTGACGGCGGCCCGGCGCAGCCTCGAGCTGTCGCGGCTGCGCGCCCAGTCGCGCCGGGGGCCGGGCCGGGCCGAGCCCTCCGGCCGGCTGGTGACGGTCTTCTCCGCCAAGGGCGGGGCCGGGAAGACGACGATCAGCACCAACCTGGCGGCCGCGCTCGCGCGGGACGGCGCCCGGGTCTGCGTGCTGGACCTCGACCTCGAGTTCGGCGACGTCGCCATCTCGATGCACCTCGCCCCCGAACGCACCCTGCTCGACGTGATGCCGATGGCCGGCCAGCTGGACGAGCAGGGCCTGCGCTCGGTGATCACGAGCGGTCCGGTCGGCCTCGACGCCCTGCTCGCCCCGCCCTCGCCGGGCGAGGCCGGCCGGATCGATCCCGGGGTGCTGCCGGAGCTGATCCGGGTGCTGCGCCGGATGTACGACGTGATCGTCGTCGACACCCCGCCCGCGCTGAGCGAGCCCGTGCTGGCCGCGTTCGACGCCTCCGACGTGACCGTGCTGCTGGCCACCATGGACGTGCCGTCGCTGAAGAACCTGCGCCTCGCCCTGGCCGCGTTCGACATGCTGCGGCACCCCTCGGAGTCGCGCCTGGTGGTGCTCAACCGGGCCGACGCGAAGGTCGGCCTGACCCGCGACGACGTGGAGCGCACCCTCGGCGCCCGGGTGGACGTGGAGGTGCCCAGCAGCGGCGACGTCCCGGCCAGCCTCAACCGCGGTGAGCTCCTGGTGGCCCAGCGCCCCGAGCACCCGTTCAGCGTGGCCGTCCGCTCCTTGGCGTCGGCGGTCCGCGCGCACGACCGGCCGGACCCCGGGGTACCGGCCCCCCGAACCCCGCGGCGCGGACTGCGGGCCCTGGTCGGACGAGGAGGAGCGCGATGAACCTCGGTGAGCGGTTGGAGTCGGCCCGGCGGGCCCCCGGCGAGGCGGCGGTCCCGCCCCCGCGGCCGGGCCGGGCCCTGCAGGCGGTCAAGGACCGGGTGCACCAGGGTCTGATGGACTCGCTGGGCCCGAGCCTGTACGACCCGCAACTGTCCACGGCCGACCTCGACCAGCGGGTCCGCAGCAGCGTGCAGAACGTCGTCCAGGCCGAGGACTCGCCCCTGACGGCGGGCGACCGGGCCCGGGTGGCCCAGGAGATCGTCGACGAGGTGCTCGGCCACGGCCCGATCGAACCGTTCCTGCGCGACCCGTCGGTCACCGAGATCATGGTCAACGGGCCGGACCGGATCTTCGTCGAGCGCGACGGCTCGCTCGACCCCGTCGACGTGCGCTTCCACGACACCACGCACCTGCGCCGGGTGATCGACAAGATCGTCTCGCGGGTGGGTCGCCGGGTCGACGAGAGCTCGCCGATGGTCGACGCGCGCCTGCCCGACGGGTCCCGGGTGAACGCGGTGGTGGCGCCGATCGCCCTGGACGGCCCGGTGCTGACCATCCGCAAGTTCGCCGCCGACCCGTTCACCGTCGAGGACCTGATCGCGTTCGGCACGTTCCCGCCGCACGTGGCCGAGTTCCTCAAGCTGTGCGTCGAGGGCCGGCTGAACGTCCTCGTCTGCGGCGGCACCGGCAGCGGCAAGACGACGACGCTGAACGTGATGAGCAGCTTCATCCCGCCCGGCGACCGGATCGTCACCATCGAGGACGCCGCCGAGCTGCAGCTGCGGCAGCCGCACGTCGTGCGGATGGAGTCCCGACCCGCCAACGCCGAGGGCTCGGGCGAGATCGCGATCCGGGATCTGGTCCGCAACGCGCTGCGGATGCGCCCCGACCGGATCGTCGTCGGCGAGGTCCGCGACGGAGCCGCGCTCGACATGCTCCAGGCGATGAACACCGGTCACGACGGCTCGATCACCACGGTGCACAGCAACTCCCCGCGCGACGGGCTGTCCCGGCTGGAGACGATGGTGCTGATGGCCGGGGTCGACCTGCCGGTCCGGGCGATCCGTGAACAGGTCTCCAGCGCACTGGATCTCGTCGTCCACCAGGCCCGGATGCGCGACGGCCGGCGGCGCGTGCTGGCGATCTCCGAGGTGCTCGGGATGGAGACCGACGTGGTCACCATGCAGGACCTGTACCGCTTCGACTTCGCCGCGGGCCGGGACCGTGACGGCCGGTTCCTCGGTGGTCTGCGGCCCACGGGGTTGCGACCGCGGTTCACGGAGAAGCTCGCCGACCAGGGCGTGGCCCTGCCGCCCTCGCTGTTCACGGACCACCCCCGGTGAGGCGGGTCGCGGCCCTGGCGCTCGCGCTGACCGTGCTGAGCGTCGTGACCGTCCCCATGGCCCCCGGTGCCGAGGCCGCGGGGAGCCGGGCGGTCGTCGTCCTGGACACCAGTGGGTCGATGCGGCACGGCCGTGACCTGGACGCGGCCCGGGCGGCCGCCGAGGTCTACGCCGGGGCGGTCGGCGACGACGTCGCGGTCGGGCTGGTCTCGTTCGCCGCCACGACGAGCACGGTGGCCCCGACCACCGACCGGGAGGCGCTGGGGACGGCCCTCGACGGCGTGGCGGCAGGCGGTCGCACCGCGCTGTACGACGGGTTGCTGGCCGGGGTGCGGGCGGCCGGTCCGGGCGGCGACGTGGTGCTGCTGTCGGACGGGCAGGACACCGCGAGCCACGCCGGGCTGGAGGACGCGCTGGCGGCCGTGGCGGACGGTGGGGTGCACGTCGACGTGGTCGCCTTCCGGCCGGGCAGCGGTTCCGCCGACCCCCTGCGGCGCATCGCGCTGGCCGGAGGCGGGCGGCTGGTCACCGCCCGCGACGCCGGCGAGCTGGGCGCCGCGTTCCGGGTGGCGGCGGCCTCGGCGCACCGGCCACCGGTCGTGACCCTGCCCGCGGCCGGCGGTGCGGCTCCGCTGGGGTTGGCCGTGCTGGTCGGCGCGCTGGCGGCCATCGGGGTGGGCCTGCTGCTCTGGCCGCGCCGATCCAGCGCGGCCGAGCAGCTGGACGCCGCGCTGCGGGCCTACGGGTTCGGGGCGACGCCGGCCGCGGCCGGCCCGCAGGAGGAGGGATCGTCGTCGGCGGTGGCCCGCCGCGTGCTCGGCCTCTCCGAGCGGTTCCTGTCCCGTGGCGACCGGCGCGAGCGCAGCGCCCTGGCCCTCGACCGGGCCGGGCTGACCCTGTTGCCGCGCGAATGGCTGGTGCTGCGGGCGTGCGTGCTGCTGGCGGGGGCCGCCGTCGGTGCGGTGCTCGTGCCGGGGCGGGTGCTCGGCCTGCTGCTCGGCGCGGCGGCCGCGTTCGCCGTCCCCGTGCTCTGGTTGCGGCAGCGCCAGTCCGCCCGCTGCGGCGCGTTCGCCGACCAGCTGCCCGACACGCTGCAGATCGTGGCCAGCGGCCTGCGGTCCGGGTTCTCGCTGCCGCAGGCCCTCGCCTCCGCCCAGGACGGCGGGCTGCAGCCGATGGCCGCCGAGCTCGGCCGGGCGCTGTCGGCGGCCCGGTTCGGCCTCGAGCTGGAGGACGAGCTGGAGCAGGTGGCGATGCGGATGCGCAGCGACGACTGGCGGATGGCGGTGATGGCCGTGCGGATCCAGCGGTCCGTGGGTGGCAACCTCGCGGAGATCCTGTTGACCACCGCGGCGACGCTGCGCGAGCGGGCCGGCGTGGTCCGCCAGGTGAAGGCCCTCTCGGCGGAGGGACGGCTGTCGGCGTGGGTGCTGATGGGCCTGCCGGTGCTGGTCGGGGCCTTCCTGCTGATGTTCCGCCGGGACTACCTCGAACCGCTGTGGACCACCCCGGTAGGGGTCGGGCTGCTGCTCCTGTCGGCGCTGATGATGGCCGCCGGCACCACGTGGATGCTCAAGGTCGCGCGGGTGGAGGTCTGATGGCCCTCGTGCTCGCGGCCGTGTTGGTCGGCCTGGGAGCGGCGCTGCTCGCGGGGGTGGCGGTGGCCCCCCGGGGTGAGTCACGCGGGCTGGCCCGGTCGCTGGAGCTGGCTCGGGGCGGGCCGGGGGTGCTCGAGCCGGGCGATCCGGCCGACCGCCCCGCGGCCGAGCGGCTGTGGCGTCCCCTCCTGACCGCCGCCGGCGCCCTGGGGGCGCGGATCAGCCCGGCCGGTACGCCCGAGCGGATGCGCCGCCGGATCGAGCTGCTCGGCAACGTGTCGGGCCTGACCGTGCACACCGCGCTCGCCGCGAAGGGGGCGGCCACGCTGGTGCTGGGCGGCCTCGGCCTCCTGTTCTGGTGGCACACCCGCAGCGCTCTGGGCGCGTTGACCTTCGGGCTGCTCGCCGCGCTCGGGTACTGCCTGGTCGACCTGCTGATCCACAACGCCGGCCAGCACCGGCAGGAGGCGATCCGCCGGGCGGCCCCCGACACCATCGACATGATGACCGTCTGCGTGGAGGCGGGCCTCGGCCTCGACGCCGCCCTCCAGCAGGTCTGCACCAACACGACGGGTGCGCTGTCGGAGGAGCTGGCCCGGGTGCTGCGCGAGATGCACCTCGGCCGCGGCCGCACCGACGCCCTGGCCGATCTCGGCGCCCGCTGCGACGTCACCGAGGTCCGCACGCTGGTCGCCGCCGTGGTCCAGGCCGACCGGCTCGGCGTCCCGATCGCCGGCGTGCTACGCGAGCAGGCCGCCGAGCTGCGGGTACGCCGCCGGCAGCGGGCCGAGGAGAAGGCCCAGAAGGTGCCGGTGAAGATCCTGATGCCGGTGCTGTTCTGCATCTTCCCGGTCTTCTTCATCATCGTCATCGGGCCGGGCGTGATCCGGATCGCGGGGGTCTTCGGTGGCTGAGCCGTCCCCCGCCGAACCGTCGCCGGCCGAGCGCCCCGACCTCGGCCGGGTCGTCGTCGTGGCCCTGTTCGGCCTGTCGACGGCGGCCGCGGTGGTCCGCGCGGTCCGGGCGCTCACCCGGCTGGACGCCGGCCCGCAGGCGGCTCTCGAGCTGGCTGCGGCCGGGCTCTCGATCGCCTTCTGCACGCTGGTGGTGCGGGCGTACCTGGGGCGGTCGACGGCGTCGGCCACCGACCGCGGGTTGGGCGCCTGGCTGGCCGCCCCGCTCACGACCTGCCTGCCCTTCCTGTCTCCCCTGCTGCCCTCGACCGTCGGGTCGTGGCAGCGGTCGGCGGTGGCCTTCGTGCTGATCCTGGTCGGTACGGCGTGGAGCGTCTGGGCGGTGCGGCACCTGTCGACCTCGTTGAGCGTGCTGCCCCAGGCCCGTCGCCTGGTCGACACCGGGCCCTACCGGTGGACCCGGCACCCCCTCTACGTGGGCGAGGTGGTGGCGGTCACCGGTTTCGGCGTGCGGGCCGGACACATCAGTCATCTGATGGTGGTGGTGGGCCTGGTGGCGCTGCAGCTGTACCGGGCCCACCGCGAGGAGCGGCTGCTGGCCGCCCGGCTTCCCGGCTACGCCGAATACGCGACCCGCCGGTCGGGAATTGCTTCAAGCGTCAAGTAGTTGGTTTAATACTGAACTACAAGCCACCGGGCCCGAGACGGTCCGGACGACAATCGTCGAGAGGATCTGATCGATCGTGAGCACCTTTCCCGCCGAGCTGACCGGCACCTGGAACATCGACACCGTCCACAGCACCGTCGGCTTCGCCGTCAAGCACGCGATGGTCTCCACCACCCGGGGCCGGTTCGAGTCCTTCACCGGCTCCGCGACGATCGACGCCGAGAACCCCGAGAACTCCACCGCGACCGTCGAGATCGACGCCGCCTCGGTGAACACGAACAACGAGCGCCGCGACGGCCACCTGAAGTCCCCCGACTTCTGGGACGCCGAGACCAACCCGAAGATCACCTTCCAGAGCACCTCGGCCACCCTCAAGGGTGACGACCTGGTCATGGTCGGCGACCTGACGATCAAGGGCATCAGCAAGCCCGTCGAGATCGTGTGGACCTTCAACGGCGTCGCCAAGGACCCGTTCGGCGGCGGCTGGAAGGCCGGCTTCGAGGGTGTCGCCACCGTCGACCGCGCCGACTGGGACCTCACCTGGAACGCCGCCGTCGAGACCGGTGGCTTCCTGATCTCCGACAAGGTCAAGCTCGTCCTCGAGATCGAGGCCGACAAGGCCTGAGCACCCCTCGCCATGAGTTCGTGATCATGGACGAGAGCGGCGGCCCCGCGCCGGTCACCCCACGGTGGTCGGTACGGGGCCGCTGTCGTCCATGATCACGAACGGTGTTCCAGCTCCAGCAGGAACTTCTTCGCCTCGAGCCCGCCCGCGTAACCGGTGAGCGCGCCGGAGCCGGCCACCACGCGGTGGCACGGCAGGACGACGCACAGCGGGTTCGCGCCGAGCGCCGCCCCGACCGCACGGCTCGCCTTCGGGCGCCCGATCGACGCCGCCAGCTGGCCGTACGAGGCCGTCGCGCCGTAGGGGACGGCCGCCAGACCGGCCAGCACGGAACGCTGGAACGGTGTGGCCAGCACCGGGTCCACCTCCAGGTCGAACGCCCGGCGCGACCCGCTCAGGTACGCCTCCAACTCCCGGGCCACGTGGTCCGGGCCGGAGCCCCCGCGCAGCACCCGCGGCGACACCGCGCGCGCCAGCCGCGCCAGGACGTCGTCCGCGCTCTCGTGCACCGCGTAGGTCGAGGCCAGCAGCACGCCGTCCGGCGTCGTGGCCAGCAGCATCGAGCCGACCGGCAGCTCCACCTCGCGGTACCGCACGTCGCCGCCGGACAGCACGGGCGGTGCGCCCACGGGCAGGTCGGCGGCCAGCGCCCTCTCGAGATCGTTCACAGCAGGTCCTTCCGTAGAGCGGCCAGCGCGTCGGCGACGAGTCGTCGCGACGCGGCGGGCGTCGTCCCCAGGTGGGCCGCGATTGCCGCGTGGTCGAGGTCGACCACGTACTTCAGCGCGACCGCGGTCCGCTGCCGCTCGGGCAGCGCCCGCACGGCCGCCCAGACGGCCGGGTCCGGCGCGGCCGGGGAGCCCGGTCCGGCGCGGTCAGGCAGTTCGGGCACGGGTACCGGACGCCGACCGCGGGCGCGGTGCGCGTCCGTCGCCGTGCGCGCGACGACCGTCAGGAGCCAACCGCGCAGGTTGGCCGCCGAGCGCAGGTCCGGGTAGGCGGCCAGCGCCTTGGTCCAGGCCAGTTGCGCGACGTCCTCGGCGTCGTCCGGTCCGGCCAGCGCGTGCGCCAACCGGGCCACGTCACGCCAGTGCGCGTCGACCAGGTTCTGGAACGGGGGGAGAGCCACGCTCATAGAACGTCCCGCCCTCCAACCGTGTGAGTCGCAGGCTGATCCAAGCAGGCGAGGTCACCCCATCATCAAGATCACCGAATTCCGGGCGTTCCAGAGGGTCCGACCCGACGAAGTGACGGGTTTCCGGTGATCTTGGTCGGGGGTCGGGCGACGCCCCGGGCAGCGGCACGCGGGTAGGGTCGGGCCATGGGTAAGAAGAGCCGCACCGCCGTACTGGACAAGCCCGCCGTCACCGGGGACGTCCCCGTCGTCGGGCTGCGCGAGCCCTGCCCGTGCGGGTCCGGCAAGCGGTACAAGCAGTGCCACGGCCGGGCCGCCAAGGCCGAGGCGGCGAAGCTGGTCACCCGCCCGTTCGAGGGTCTGACCGGCGAGTGCGACTGGGTCGCGATGCGCGAGATCGTGCCCGCCGCCACCGCGACCGTCACGCTCACGCAGGAGTACGGCGGCCGCGAGGTCACGATCGTGACCCTGCTGCCCATGGCCTGGCCGGCGATCCACCGGGCCGACGGCGCCGTGCTGGCCGCGCTGCAGACCCAGGGCGGGTCGGGCGACCCGAGCCGCGACGTGGCCGCCGCGATCCTGCGGGCCCTGGAGACCGAGGCGGGTCAGCCGGTGCCCGAGGCGGGGCTGCCCGGTCCGGGCCCGCGGCTGCAGGACATCCTCGAGGCCCAGCCGTTCGAGGTCCAGATGCAGACCGGTTTCGAGTTCTGGTTCGACGACCCGGACGGCCTCGACGAGGCGGCGAAGGCCAGCCTCCAGCAGGCCAACGACACCGCGATGCCGAGCCGGCGGCTGCGCAGCGTCGAGGCCGCCTACTGGGTCGACGTGAACGGCCGGCGGCACCTGCGCTGGGTGCTGCCGGACGACGAGACGCAGGTTCTCGACGGGATCGCGCGGCTGCACGCGGCGGGCGGCTCGGGCATCGTCGAGGGGTCCCGGTACGTGGGGTCGTTCCGCGCCGACGGCGTGGTCGTGCCGGTCTGGGACGTCGACGCGACCACCGAGGCCGACGACCTGGAGGAGCCGATGGCGGCCTTCGAGAAGAAGCTGCGGACGGCCATGAAGAAGACGACCCCGCTGACCGACGCCGAGCGCCGGGCCAAGGCCGGCATGCTCAACCGGCAACTGACCCTGCGCTGAAAGTGGTGCATACCTACCGCCGGGTAGGCACTGCCCCCTAGGCTCGCCGATCGTGAGCGGAGTGGAGAACGTGGTGGACGAGGGCGTCAACCCCGGCACGGCCCCCGGAGAGCTTCCGGGCGGCCTGGCCGTGGTGATCCCCGCGAAGGACGAGGCGCAGCGGATCGCCGCGACCGTGCAGGCCGCCGCGGGCATCGTCGCCGGTGGCGTGCCCGTCAGCCTGGTGGTCGTGGTGGACGACGGGAGCAGCGACGACACGGCCGCGCTCGCCGAGGCGGCGGGGGCCGTGGTCGTGAAGCATCCGAAGAACAAGGGCAAGGCCGGCGCCATGTCGTCGGGTGCGGCGCGGGTCGCCTCGCTCGACCGGTCGCAGAAGCAGCCGGCGCCGCGCGCCCTGCTCTTCCTGGACGCCGACCTCGAGGGCAGTGCGGCCGCCGCGGCCGCGCTCGCCGAGCCGGTGCTGAAGGGCGAGCTCGACATGTCGATCGCGACGATCCCGCCGCAGGCCACCTCCGGCGGCGGCCGGGGCCGGGTGGTCAAGCTGGCGACCAAGGGCATCGAGCGCGAGACCGGCTGGACGCCGAAGCAGCCGCTGTCGGGCAACCGGTGCCTGACCCGCAAGGCGTTCGACGCGGCCAAGCCGCTGGCCCCCGGCTGGGGTGTCGAGGTGGGCCTGACCATCGACCTGCTGCACGACGGCTTCCGGGTCGGCGAGGTGGAGGCCGACCTGCACCACCGGGTCACCGGCACGTCGAAGGCCGACCAGAAGCACCGCGCCGACCAGTACCGCGACGTGTGGCTGGCCCTGCTCGACCGCCGGGTGCGCAAGCGTGAGTCCCGGGTCGTGCTGGTGACCGTCGTGGCCGCCCGGATCGCGCGCTCCGTGCTCGGCCGCGGTTAGCCGCGGTCAGTCGATGAGTCTTCGGCCCGCCGCGCTGTGTGGCGTCGGGTCGCTGCTGCTGGTCGTCGCGACGGCAGCCGCGGGCGAGTCCGCCGCGGCCCCCGGGCTGGGGCCGCACACGGTCCTGCCGCCCTGGGACGCCGGTCGCCACCCCGCGTCGGGGGCGGTCACCGTTGCGCTCGTGGCGGCGTACGCGCTCGGGGGACTCGCCGTTCTCCTTGGTCTGCGCGCTGTTTCACGTGGTGCGCGGCTCCCGGGGCGGGTCATCGGCGTCGGCGGGGCGCTCGCCGTCCTGGCCTGCGTGCTCGTGCCGCCCCTCGGGTCGGCCGACCACCTCTCCTACGTCGCCTACGGGCGGATCGCCGCGCAGGGCGGTGACCCGTACGCCGTCGCGCCGATCGGCTGGCACGGCGGCACCGACCCGGTGACGTCCGCCGTCCAACCGCCGTGGCAGGACACACCGAGCGTCTACGGCCCGGTGACCACCGCGCTGCAGGCCGTCGCCGCGGAGGCCGGGAACGGGAACCTCCGCACGACGGTCTGGTTCTGGCAGCTGATCGCCGGCGCCGCGTTCCTGCTGACCGCCTACCTGCTCGACCGGATCACCCGGCCCGACCCCGCCGCCCGGACCCGGGCCGCGCTGCTCTGGACGGTGAACCCGCTGCTGCTGGCCGAGCTGGTCGCGGGCGCCCACGTCGACGTGCTGGCCGTCGCCTTCGCCATGGCCGCGCTGGCCCTCGCCGCGCGGCAACCGTTCGCCGCCGGGCTGGCCCTGGGCGGCGCGGTCGGCTCCAAGGTGACGTTCGCGCTGTTCGGCCTGGCGATCCTCTGGGCGCTGGTCACCCGCCTGCCGCGGCGGGACGCGGGGCGGGCGGCCGGGCTCGGCGCGCTCGGCGCGCTGCTCGTGCTGGTGCCGGCCCACCTCTGGTCCGGGTCGCACACCTACGGGCAGCTGCACCGCGCCACCCGCTCGATCTCGTTCGCCACCCCCTGGCGTCTGGTCGCCGACAACCTCGACGGCGTCCTCGGCGCCGACACCGTGCGCTCGCTGGCCGGCCCGCTGTCGGCCGGGTTCGCCGTCCTGCTGGCCCTCGCCCTCGGCCGCGCGCTGCGCGGCCACCCGACCGGAGTCCCCGACGAGGTGACCGGCGCGGCGGCCCGGGCGGGCGTCGTCCTGGCCCTGGCCTGGGTCCTGACCGTGCCCTACGCGTTGCCCTGGTACGACGCGATCGCCTGGGCGCCGCTCGCCCTGCTCGCCCCGGGAGTGCTGGACGGCGTGCTGCTGGCCCGGCTCACGGTGCTCGCCGTCGCCTACGCGCCGGGTCGGGTGGTGGGGCTCTCGGACGACGTCGAGCACTGGACGCTCTGGTTCCGCCGGGACGTCGCGCCCTGGCTCACGCTCGCCGTGCTGGCCTGCGTCGTCACCCTTACTGTGCGGGGCACGCCATTTTTGCGTGCCGACGCGCGCACGATGCGTGAGTTATAACGGGACTGATCGCTATCTTTTGTGGCGAACCAGGACCAGGCATCAGGAGGCCGTGAATGACCCAGGGGACGCACACCCCGCCCCCGGCCGACGTGCCCCCCGGCGGCGGTGCCTCCGGGACGGAGGGCGGCACCCCGCCCAGCGGGTCGACGCTCCCGGACTTCATGCCGCCGTTCGGCTTCGGCCCGAACGACCCGAACTACTCCGCCGAGGACCTGGTCACCCGCCAGATGTGCGCGGCCGTGCACCTCGACGGCCCCTTCGCCAACAAGGTCGGCGGCGAGCTGATGGCCGTCCCGCACAAGGCGATCTGGCCGGTGTGGGACGCGGTCGACTACACGGTGCTGGCCCGGCACGCGAAGTGGAGCCGCGAGCGGCGGCTGGTCCGCGACCTGGCGCTGGCCCTGCTCATGCTCGCGCTCATCGGCTCGTGGGTCGCGATCGGGCTGGTCGCCTGGCTGAGCGGCGGGCTGCCCTGGGGGCTGACGCTGCTGGCCGTCGCGCTGATCGCGACCTGGGTGTGGGTCGCCGCCCGTCGCATCGTGAAGGCCTACTTCCTGGAGACCATCGACATCGTCGCGGCCATCCGCGAGAAGCCGGCGGAGGCCAACGAGCGGCTCGGCGCCTGGGACGGCCTGCCGCCACCGGCGAGCTCGACCGACTTCCTCTCGATCGTCTACCGGGCGATGGCCCGGTTCAACGTGGCCATCGTGAAGGCCCGGTTCTTCCTGATCGACTGGTGGAAGTGGGTCCGGGGCCGCGGTGCCTTCATCCACGAGGGCGAGAACCCGGTCCTGCCGCCGTTCGACTACCTGGCCTCGATGTACGACGCCAACGTCATCCTGTTCCAGGGCGACCAGAAGCCGTTCGGCATGGCCGGGGTCACGCTCGACGACTGGAACCTGACCGTCGACGTGAACCGCCAGGTCAACGGCGTCGACCACGCCGCGACGCTGTCGGCCCGCGACCTGCACGACAAGCTGGTCGAGGAGGTGCCCGGCGGGCTGCTGCCGCAGTTGCGCAGCCGCAGCGTCGTCGTCGCCAACGGCATGCACCCCAAGGAGCTCGGGCTCTTCGCCGAGACCGACGAGGAGTCGAAGCCCGGCCACACGCCCGGCTGGTACACCGACCACCCGCAGAACCGGGTGTCGCGCCGGACCATCGAGAACTGGCTGCAGCACCCGCCGGAGGGCGCGCGGGTCTACGCGTACTTCCAGAAGTACGCCTGGCGTGGGCATCTCGTGATCGGCACCGCGGTCAACGTCTACCGCGGCGGGAACACCCTGAACATCGAGTGCAACACGCACGTGCTGCCGCCGCTGCAGGACGAGTTCAACAACATGTTCGACATCCCGGAGAACCCGATCAACCTCCGGAAGGCGATGCGCCGCACGCTGCGGGTGTACACCCCGAAGCTGCTGCTGCAGTCGCTGCGGGCCAACTACAACAACTTCTTCACGCCGTCGGGCCGCCAGACGGTGGTCCGGCAGCTGCACAAACAACGCGACGAGGAGAGCCGGATCGACTACGGCTCGCGGATCAACATCCGGCTCGCCGCGTCGGACGCCTCGAAGATGTGGCGCTACCCCTACGTCGACGATCTCGAGTTCGCCCGGGTGATCCGCGACAAGGTGCTCGAGGTGACGCGGCGCTACCTGGAGAGCTACGGCGTCCCGCTGGCCCAGTTCGACGAGCAGGTCCGGATCATGCGCGAGCGCAAGATGAAGTACGACTCCGAGGGCGAGAAGTAGCGCCCGTCAACGCTTCTTGCGTACGTCCCGGAGGGCGGCGTCGAGCCGTTCCTCGTCGTCCAGCTGGAGCGCCCGCGCGCTGACGGCGATCAGCCCGGGCAGCGCGACGGTCGCCGAGATGGCCGGGACGACGGTGCCCGAGTCGTTCAACGCGAAGCCGAGGAACACCATCACGCCGAACGCGGCCATGCCGTGCCGCAGCACGCGCGAGCGGTCGTAGGCCACCTGCAGCGGGCGGGCGCCCCACGAGACGGGCCGGGTCAGCACCAGGACGACGAAGGCCACCGCGAACGGGATCAGCGCCGACAGCCACGACCCGAACAGGATGCCGATGTTCTGGGAAGCCTTGCGGCTCACCACATCCCACACGCCGCCGTCGATCACGGTCTGCATGAACCGGCCCAGGTGGGTGCGGTCGGCCGGCGGCCGCAGCCAGTCGGCGAAGCAGATCAGGACCAGGAACGCGACGGTCGCCCCCGCGATCAGCAGGAGCCGCCGCCAGGTCAGCTTCACCCCGCCGATCAGCAGGCCCAGGACGGCGAAGGCCGGGATCAGCGCGGGCGGGCCGCCGAAGTCGCTGCCCAGACCGGGGGTCGCGTCGACGATCACGGCGACCAGCCCGATCCCGGCCACCGACAGCACCGCCGCGCGGCGCCGTCCCTGCTCGAGCAGCGGGTCGGCGACGGCCAGCCCCAGAAGCAGGGCGCCCGTCGCGAACAGCGCGAAGGCCACGTTGCCGAACCCGTAGAACCGGCCCGCGACCACGGGCTGCACGCCCATCAGGCTCGACAGGGCGAGGTGCGACCCGGTGCAGGCGTCGACGCCGAGGACCAGCGCGGTCGCGCCGCCGACGGCGCCGACCGGGCCGAGCAGGGTGCGCCGCCACGGGCCGAGCAGCGCGACCAGCGCGATCGGCACGGTGAACAGGACGACGGCGCCGGTCACCGCCCAGCCCGGGTGCGACGACCGCCACCAGGGCACCAGCTGGGCCAGGAACGTCGCGGCGGGCACGGCCGCGAAGACGACGGCGCCCCGGCGCATCCAGCCCAGCATCCGGCGCCGGGCCGGGCCCGCGGCCGGGTCGTCGGAACCCGCGCGACCGCGGCGCCGCAACATCAGGGCGACCGTGCCGTAGAGCAGGATCTGGGCGACCACCAGGCCGTTGAAGAAGATCGGCACGATCGGCGTGACCGCGCGGCTCGCGGTGTCGAGGTCGGTGAGCGCCTGCAGCCGGTCGCCCGCGTCGCCGCCGCGCTCGACCGGGGTGAGCGGCGACCCGACCGCCGTCAACGGCTCCGGCACCCCGACCGCGGCCAGCAGCGTGGGCAGCAGATCGGTCTCCTGGACCAGCCCGTCCTGGCGGGTCGACCGGCTGCCGAGCAGGCTGCCGGTGAAGGCGCCACCGCTGCTCGCCGGGCCCAGCGCGCCGACCAGCTGCAGGCGGCTGCTGTAGCCGGAGTCGGCCAACGACGCGACGACGATCGTGGCGTCCGGTTCGGCGGCCTGGACCTGGCTGATCACCATGCCGATCCGCGTGTCCACGTCCCGGACCTGGTCGGGCCGGCCGCGGCCGTAGTTGACGCCCGGGGTCGTGCCCGCGTCGCGGACCACGCCCACGTCGACCGCGAGCACGTCGGGGTCGGTGGCGAGAGCCGCCTGGACGTCGTCCCCCAGCCGGTCCGTGTCGACCACCCCGCCCGCGCTCGCCCCGCCCGCCCAGGCGTGCGCGACCCTGCCGGCGCTCGTGGCCAGGCCGATCGCGGCGCCCGGGCCCACGGCGGCGGCCGTCCTGCCGCTCTTCGCGAGCGTGTCGCCGAGCAGGCCGGGTTCGGCGTCGAACGACTCGGTTGCGGCGGCCGCGCGGTAGGTCGACCACTTCGGGACGGCGGTCGCCCCGCCCGGGTCCGTGACCGTGAGGCTCGGCTCGGAGCACGTGCGGGCCGGCTTCGGCTTGACCTTCGACGAGACCTCGGCGGCCCGGCGTCCGGCCGAGACCGCGAGCCAGCCGTCGACCGGGCAGGTCCAGGAGCGGACGCTGCGGTCGGCCATCAGCCCGGACGCCCCGTCACGCAGCAGGGCGTACAGGTTGGGGGTGGTGGTGTTGTCCCCGATGTCGCTCCAGCGCACCCCACCGGTGCCGATCAGCACGACCTCTGCCCCGGTCGCGGCCTCGGTCGCGGCCTGCGCCGGCGGGCTGGCGAGCACGGGGGTCAGGGCGACGAGCGCAGCGAGCGTCGCGCGCATGATCCGGGCAGCAGGCACCGGATCACCCTAGGGCTCGCTCCGCGAGTGGAACGTTCTGCACCCGAAGCACGGGCCCGCGGGCCGTTTCAGGGGCCACAACGTTCCACTCGGTGCCGAGGCTGTCGGAGGCACCCGCCACAATTGCGGGCGTGACGGGCGCAGACACCTCTCGGGCGGCGCTGCGCTGGCGGCTGCTCGGCGTCCTCGTGCTCGCGCTGTCGGCCGCGCCGCTGGCCCGGCACTACCTGGTCGAGTACCCGCAGGAGATCTGGCAGGTCGACCTGCAGGTGTACCGGGAGGGCGCGAAGGCCCTGGTCACGGGCTTCCCGCTGTACGAGATGCGCACCGACGCCCCGCAGTTCCTGCCCTTCACGTACCCGCCGTTCGCCGCGCTGACCGCCCTGCCGCTGCTGGTGCTGCCGTTCCACGGCATCGCGTGGGCCTGGACGGTGCTGCAGTTCGCGTTGCTCTGGTACACGGTCGGCGTCGCGTTCCGGCCGTTCACGCAGCGCTTCGGCGAGCGGGCCGGGCTGGTCCAGGGGATGCTCGCCGCGGGCGGGGTGTGGCTGCTGCCGGTGGCCGAGGGCATCCGGTACGGGCAGGTCAACTGCGTGATCGTGGCCCTGTGCCTGTGGGACGTGACGCGCCGCGCGACCGTCGACCGGGGCGGCAGCGGGGTCGGGGTGGCGCTGGCCGCCGCCGTGAAGCTGACCCCGGGCGTCTTCTGGCTGCACTGGGCGGTGGCCCGCCGCTGGCGCACGCTGGCCGTCTCGCTGGGCACCGTCGTCGGGGTCACGGCCGGGTCGTTCCTGCTGATGCCCAACGAGTCGATGGTCTACTTCACCGACGCCCTGACCGACCCGGGGCGGCTGGGCCCGAACGCCGGGACGTCGAACCAGTCGTTGCGCGGCACCCTGCTGCGGATCGGCCCGGCCGGGCTGGGCGGTTCGCTGCTGTGGCTGGCCGTCGTGGTCGTCGTCCTGTACTTCGGGTTGCGGCTCAGCCGGCGGCTCGACGCGCTCGGTGAGCCGGTGGCCGTGGTGGCGGCCTGCGGGATGCTCGCCTACCTGGTCTCGCCCGTGTCCTGGGTGCACCACATGCACTGGATCGTCGTCGTCCTCGGCGCCCTGCTCGGCGACGGGCGCGACCGGCGGCGGGTGGTGGCGACCGTCGTCGGGGCGGTGCTGTTCTGGTGCCGGCTGCCGTGGTGGGGCGCCAACCTGCTGGCCGGGAACGCCGTGCCCAACGGGCTGGCCCGGGTGGTGCAGAGCTCCTACACCGAGCTGGCCGTCGTCGCGCTGCTCGCGTTGTGGCTGCTCATCGCCCGGCCGCGTCGGGCGATAACCGATCGAGAGCCCGAGGAGCCCCCGGTTACCCTGGGCACATGAAGTACGGCTACCTCGGGCCCGAGGGGACCTTCAGCGAGGCGGCGGTCCGGAAGCTGACGGCGGCGCGGGGCATCGAGGCCGACCTGCTGCCCATGCACAGCGTGCTGCTCGCGCTGGACGCCGTGCGCGCCGGGGAGCTCGAGGCCGCCGTGGTGCCGATCGAGAACTCGGTCGAGGGCGGCGTCAGCGCCACGCTCGACGCGCTGACCGCGGGCGAACCGCTGCAGGTGGTCGGCGAGGAGGTCGTCCCGGTCACGTTCGACTTCGTCGTCCGGCCCGGGCTGGGCCGCGAGGACGTCACCCGCGTCGCCTCGCACCCCCACGGCCTCGCGCAGTGCAGCAACTGGCTGCACGAGCAGTTCCCCAAGGCCACGCTGATCCCCGCGCTGTCCACGGCGTCCGCCGCCGTGGGCCTGCTCGAGGACGACGCCGCCTACGACGGCGCGCTCTGCTCGCCGCTCGCGGCCCAGAAGCTGGGTCTGACCCCGATGTACACCGACATCGGCGACAACCCCAACGCCATGACCCGGTTCGTGCTGGTCTCCCGGCCCGGCCGGCTGCCCGCCCCGACGGGCGCCGACAAGACCACGCTGGTCGTGTTCCTGAAGGACGAGCGGGCGGGCGCCCTGCTGGAGATCCTCGAACAGTTCGCCACCCGCGGGATCAACCTCAACCGGCTCGAGTCACGGCCCACCGGCGACGGTCTGGGCCGGTACTGCATGTCGATCGACGCCGAGGGTCACGTCGAGGACGCGCGGTTGTCCGAGGCGCTGAAGGGCCTGCACCGGGTGTCCGCGCACGTGCGGTTCCTCGGTTCCTACCCCCGCGCCGACGGCGAGCCGCCGCACGTGCGCCCCGAGAACAGCAACGCGAGCTTCGCCGAGGCCGACGCCTGGCTGAACTCCATCCTCAGTTCGTGATCATGGAAACTTCTAGTCTCACGGGCAGGTGCGGCTTGCAGCCGAGCCTGCACCAGAGACTAGAAGTTTCCATGATCACGAACGGGTGGGGACGCGGACGATCAGGGACTTGTGGTCGAGCGTGACGCGCAGGAACTGGGACTCGCCGTGCGGGTCGCCGTCCAGCTGGGCCAGCATCGGACGCTCGGCCTTCACCTCGATCGTGTGACAGCGCAGGTGCTCGATCGTGCGCCGCCCGCGCCGGGTCATCACGCCGCCGACCACGTCGAACCAGCCGAGCACCGAGCGCGGTGACAGCACCACGACGTCCAGCCACCCGTCGTCCGGCGCGGCGTCCGGCATCAACCGGATGCCCGCCTGCAGCGTCCCGCAGTTGCCGACCACGACGGCCCGGACCCGACGGCGCACGGGCGGTCCGTCGTCCACCGAGATCGAGACCGGCGTGCGGCGCCCGCGCAGCCGGCGCGCCCCGGCCACCACGTAGGCGCCCCAGCCGAACTTCTCCTTCAACGCGGAGTCGGTGCCGGCCATGATCTCGGCGTCGAAGCCGAGCCCGGCCATCACCAGGAACGCCTGCCGGTCCGGCGGCGCGGGGACGGGCTCGTCGGGGCCGGGCTCGGGGGCGTCGGGTGCGTACGTAGCCCAGCACACGTCGATCGGCCGGTCCCCGCCGGTCAGCGCGATCTGCAGCGCCGAGTCGAGCCGGTTCGGCGGGATGCCGAGGTTGCGGGCCAGCAGGTTGCCCGTGCCGGCGGGCAGCAGCCCCATCGGCACGCCCGAACCGGACAGCCCGTCGGCCACCATCCGGGCCGTCCCGTCGCCACCGAAGGCCAGGACCGCGGCCGGTGAGTGGTCCAGCGCCTCGATCGCCTGGGCCCGGCCGGTCTCCTCGGCCGTCGTCTCCAGCCACAGCGGCTCCCGCCACCCGAGCCGCTCCGACAGCGACTCGATCTGGCGCCGTCGCACGTCGGCCTCCTCCACCTTCACCCCGTGAACGACGACCGCCGCCCGGGGCGCCAGACCGTCGGCTCCGGGGAGGCTCGCCACCCACGGAAGGCCGCGCCGGCGGGCGCGCCGCAGGGCCAGGAGCAGGACGATGGCGAGCAGGAGGACGACGACCAGCACCACCGTCGTGACCGTCTCGCCTGTGCTCATGGCACAGAACGGTAACGCCCGGGGCGTACTCCGTACGTCGGACAGTCACCGTCCGCCTCCGGCCGGGCTGGAGGCACGGCGATAGGCTCAGGTGATGATCCCGAGACTTCCGGCCCCTCAGCTGCTCGCGCTGGACATCGACGGGACCACCGTGGACCACGACTTCAAGCTGTCCGAGCGGGTGCGGACGGCGGTGCGCTCGGCCGTCGCGGCCGGGCTGGACGTCGTGATCGCCACCGGCCGCTCCCTGCACGAGACCCTGCCCGTGCTCGACAGCCTCGAGCTGCTGCACGGGTGGGCGGTCTGTTCGAACGGTTCCGTCACGCTGCGGCTCGACCCTTCGCTGGAGCGGGGGTACGAGGTGGCGGCGGTCGAGACGTTCGACGCGCGGGAGATCCTGACCCTGCTGCGTGAGCACCTGCCCACGGCCTTGTACGCGCTGGAGACCGACTCGGGTGGCTTCCTGCTGACGGCGCCGTTCCCACCCGGTGAGCTGGAGGGCCCGCACGTGCGGGTGGCCTCGTCGTTCGAGGAGCTCATGGCTGCGCCCGCGTGCCGCGTCGTGGTGCGCAGCCCTGAGCACACCAGCGACGACTTCATGGCCCTGACCCGCAAGGTCGGCCTGCACGGCGTCAACTACGCCGTGGGCTGGACGGCGTGGCTGGACCTGGCGCCGCAAGGGGTGTCCAAGGCGTCGGCGCTGGAGAAGGTGCGCGTCACGCTCGGGGTCGACCCCTCGGCGACCGTGGCCGTGGGCGACGGCCGCAACGACATCGAGATGTTCGCCTGGGCCGCGCGGTCGGTGGCCATGGGCAACGCCGTCGACGAGGTCAAGGCCGCGGCCGGCGAGGTCTGCGGCGATGTCGCGGACGACGGCCTGGCGTTGCTCCTGGAGAAGATCGTCGCGGACCGCCCTGCTCCGTGAGCATCGCCGCGTGAACCGGGCGGGACCGCGCGCTCACGTCCTGGGCGCGGTGTGACACCGCGACCGCCTGGTGAGCACTGTGTGACACCGTGCCCACCTTCCCGGTCCTGTGGTGGATTCCTTGATCACGAGCTTGGTGCGGCGTCGTTCCACGGATCACGCACGTCGCGCGGTTACCGTCGTAGGTGATGTCGCAGGTGGAGGGCGGGCCCGACGAGGTACGGCGGCTGCAGACCGAGCTCGAGGAGCGGCTGGCCGCCGTCTCGCTGCTGCCCGAATCGGATCCCGGCTACGGAGCGGCGTGCGACCGGGTGTTCGAGGTGGGGCACCGGCTGGTGCAGGCCGAGAGCCACCTGCGTCGGCAGGCCGAACTGGGCCCGCACCGGGTGACGACGCTGATCCTGCGCGGGTCCGGAGCGTTCACGGCGCTCGTGGGCCTCGGGCTGGCGGTGGCGGCCGCGGCGGGAGGCAGGAGCTTCGGCTGGATGGTCGCGGCGGCCGCGGCGCTGGGGGCCGGTGGGCTGGTGTTCCTGACCCAGGTCCACCCGCCGAAGGGCCCGCACCGCCGGCAGCGACCCGGCGCGATCGCGGTGGCCGCGGGCGCGGTGCTGCTGCTCGGCGTCCTGCTCGCGACCCCTGACAAGCAGCCGATGATCTGGTGGCTGGCCGCTGCGGCGGCGGCCGCGTCCCTGGGCCTGATCGCGCTCCGCGCGGTGCCGGTCGCACCCGAGACCCTCGATCTCCGCACGCATCACCCGGAAGCCCACCACGACCGCACGGCCCCGCTGGACATCCGATGAGCTGGGACGACGCCGAGGACGTCCAGTACCCCTACTCCCCGCAGACCTTTCGTGACGATATCGACGAACTGTCCGCGATGCTGCGCGGCCTGGCTCCGCGGGTCGCCGGGATGGACGGCCGCCTGGCCGACGCCGAGAAGACGGTCCTGCGGGTCGACCGCCGCTCGCTGGAGGTCGAGACCAGTCACCGGGACCTCGTCGCGGCGATCCGCCGGCTCACGTCACGCGTCGAGTGGCTGGAACGCAACGTCCGGCTCCGGGGCGGGGTCGACGCGCCGCTGGACGACGTCCCGGCCAGGCTGCGCACGCTCGCCAGAACGGCCGAGCAGGGAAGGGAAGCGGCCGACCGCGGCCTCGACGACAACGCGAGACGCGCGCTGCGGCAAGCGGTCGACGCCCACGCATCGGCCGTCCACGACCTCGTCGCCCATCGCCGGGCCGGCCTGTCGGCCTGCCTGGTCCTGGCCAGCAGCGACCTCGACGACCCCGAACACCGTTCCACGGCAGCCGATTTCCCGATCCTGATGGAACGGCTCGACGAGACGCGAGCTCACGTGCGCGCCTTGGCCGGGCCCGCCGTCCAAGCGGCGCAGGCCCTCGCGGACGACGAGCGCGCGCAGCGTGACGGCGCGACCGTCGTCCGGGAGGGTGACGAGGCCTGGCACGAACTGCAGTCCCAGCTGCACGAGCGGTTGAAGAGCGCGCTCGACACCGGCGCCCTGCTGCCCGAATGGTTCGTCGACGCCCTCGGCCCGGTGAAACCGCTGCACGACAGCGAACGCTGGACCGAGACGGCCGCCGACCTGATGGCCTACCGGATCACCTACGACGTCGAGGACCCGAACCGTTCGCTGGGCCCGCCCCCCGGGCCGGACGCCGCCCACAGCTGGGGGGAGCGGCGACTGGCCTGGCACCGGCGGCTCAGCGCGGAGATCCACGAGCTCGTCCGCTGAAGCCTGTTCACCGAACACTCAGCCATCCTGGCCTGCCCAAACGCGATCATCGGCCCCTACCATGAGGCATGGTCGAGGACGACGGGCGGGTCGCCGAGGTGCACGAGCGCTTCCTGGCGGCCCCGGCGCTGCCGCTGAGCAGCACCGACATCCGCCCGATCGTCGCCGAGTCCTGGCGCCGCTCCCTGGCGCTGGGAGTCGACCCCAACGCGGGCGCCGCCCCCCTCGACATGGCCGAGGACGAGCTGCGCGCCTACCGCGACAGCCACCCGCTGGCCCCGATGATGCCGCTGATCCGCCGCCTGCTCACCGAGGACGCCGACGAGGCGGGACATATCGTGGCGGTCGGTGACGAGCTCGGCCGGCTGCTGTGGGTCGAGGGGCACCACCGGCTGAGGTCGCGCGCCGAGGACATGTGGTTCGTCGAGGGTGCGCTGTGGAGCGAGCGCGGTGCGGGCACCAACGCGCCCGGCACCGCGCTGGCCGTCGACGCTCCCGTGCAGATCCGCGCGGCCGAACACTTCGGGCTGAACGTCCAGGCCTGGAGCTGCGTCGCCGCGCCCGTCCACGACCCGCTGACCGGCCGGATGCTGGGCGTCATCGACCTGACCGGCGCCAGCGACGTCGCGCACCCCCGCGCCCTGGCGCTGGTCCGCGCGTGCGCGGCGGCCGTCGAGGCGGGGCTCGCCCTGCAGGTCGGGGCGTCGCGGGCTCACGTGGAACAGGCCGGCGCCCGGACGACGACCGCCCGCCTCGCGCTGATGGGCGCCGCGACCGGGGTGTTCCGGTTGGGCGCTCAGGAGTTCCGGCTCAGTCGCCGGCACGCCGAACTGGTCTGGCTGCTGGCCGGTGCCCCGCAGGGCCTGACCGCGCAGGAGCTGGACGCGCTGCTGCACGACGACGGCGAGCACCTGGTCACCGTCCGGGTCGAGATCAACCGGCTGCGAAGGGTTCTCGGTGACCAGGTGTTGCAGTCGCGGCCCTACCGGCTGGCCGTCGGGGTCAGCACCGACCTCGACGACGTCCGGGCGCTGCTGAACTCGGACCGGCTGCTGGACGCCGTGTCCGCGTACGCCGGTCGGCCGCTGGCCGGGTCGGAGGCGCCGGGCGTCCGGGCGCGGACCGAGGAGTTCGTCGCGGAACTGCGTCACGCGGTGCTGGACTCGCGCAGCGCTCCCGTGCTCGAACGGTGGACGGCGAACGCCGAGGGGCACGACGACGCACAGGCGTGGGCGGCGCTCGCCGAGGCGCTGCCGTTGGGTTCGGCCCGGCGGGCGATGGCCCAGGCTCACGTGGTCCGCCTCGCCCTCTAGACACCCTCCGTACCCTGTCGGGTATGGGGGACCTTGATCACGTCGAGGGGGGCCGGCCTGCGCCGTCGGTCGCGGCGCGGCTGAAGTGGTCTCGGCGCAATGACTACGCGCACGCCTTCCGGGTCGTCCTGCTGGTGGCCTGGATCGCGATGGCCGGCGTGTTCGCCGTCGTGGGGGACGACGGGGGCGACTTCCGGGGGCTGCTCGACGGCGTCCAGGCGGGCCGGGTCACGCAGGTGACCGTCGAGGGTCCGGGACTGGCCGTCGACGAGAAGGGGTCCGCCGAGCAGGTGGTGCACTGGCGGGAGGGGCGCGGTGGCTGGCACCGGCTCTACACACGCGTCCGGGCGACCAGCGCCTCGGCCCCGCCGGACTACGACGTCCGTGACGGCGTGTGGCGCCTGCACGCTCGCGACGTCGGCGCTTTCCTGACCGACCGGCAGCCCGACCTGTTGGTGACCCGGCAGGACGACATCGACTACGACACGAGCGTGCTGGCCGGCTGGCGAGTGCCGATGTGGTTGCAGGCCGTCGTGGTCGTCGTCCAGCTGCTCGTGCTGATGCTGATCATCGGCGGGCCCGAGCCGTGGCGGGCCACGCGCTGGGCCTGGTTCTGGCTGTTCCTGCTGCCCCCGGGCGGTTTCCTCTTCCTGCTGCTGAGCGGGCCGACGCCGTTGATCCCGGCCCCTCGCGATCCGGGCCGGCGCCTGCGTGGTGGCTGGGCGTTCGTGATCTGCCTGCTGGCCGGCGGGCTGGACGGAGCCGGTTAGCGCGGCGTGCCGAAGTCCTGGGTCCAGTAGGTGCGGTAGCTGCCGCCGGTCGCGTACCCCACGCCGATCTCGGTGAACGAGCAGTTCAGGATGTTCGCGCGGTGCCCCGCCGAGTTCATCCACGCGCTCACCACGGCGCTCGGCGTCGGCTGCCCGGCCGCGATGTTCTCCCCGGCCGTCCGGTAGCCGTACCCGGCGGCCGACATCCGCTGGAACGGCGTCGTCCCGTCCTGGCTGTTGTGCGAGAAGTAGTTGTGGGACGCCATGTCCGCGCTGTGCGCCTGGGCCACCGACGTCAGCGTCGAGTCCGCCGTCAGCGCGCCGCAGCCCGCCTTGGCCCGCTCGGCGTTGGTCAGGCTCACGACCTGCTGCGCGAACGACGTGTCGCTCGCCTCGGCCGGCTTCGCCGTCGTCGGGGCCGGCTGCGCGGGCTCGGACGACGGGGCGCTCGGCTCGTGCGTCGGGCTCGCCGTCGGGCTCGTGGTGGGCTTCGACGTCGGCCGGGACGACGCCCCCGGCCACCACGGCGCCGGTCGCCGCGTGCGGTGCTCGGTCCGGGTGCCGGAGCGGTGCTTACGGTTCGCCGTCGCCGAGGTGGAGGTCGTCGGCTTCGTCGCGGTGGTCTGCTCGGTGGTCTGCTTCTGCTCGGCGGTCGTCGGGGTGACGGTGGCGGCCGTCGACAGGGCCGACCGGACGACCAGGGAGTCGGTGTCGGAGCCGCCGGGCAGGGTCTGCGCGACCCCGACGGCCACCCCGGCCACGAGGAGCCCGCTGGCGCCGACCGCCACGAGCCGGATGCGCCGCAGCGATCTGTCGCCCGCCACGCCGCTCTCGTCGTCCCTGTGCCTGCCCATCGCCCGCCTCGACCTCTTTCGCCCGCTTCGCCTGTCGAACCGCGGTGAAGCTAGCAACGGATCGCGCCCTCCGGGGCGGCCCGCTTGATGCGCAGAAGTCCGTTGACCAGGCGCTTTGTCATCGCCTTGACGCTCGCGGAGACGGACATGCGCGAGATTTGACCCGACGTTTACCGCCGCACGACGGTGCCGTGAGACGGGTGGGCATGATGAGCGCGTGGCGCGTTCCCTCATCATCGACACCGACGGCGGCGTGGACGACTGCGCGGCGATCTGGTGGGCCCTGACCGACCCCGGCACCGACGTCCTGGCCATCACCACGACGCACGGTTCCGTCGTCCAGCCCAACGCGACGCGCTCGGTGCTGTCGCTCCTGGCGGCCGCCGACCGGCTTGACATCCCGGTCGCCGCGGGCGGGCCCGGCCGCTTCGGCCCGGGCCCGGTGGTCGAACCGGCCGCGTTCATCCACGGTCATGACGGCCAGGGCGACACCGACCGTCCGGTGCCGGACGTCGCCCCGGTCGCCGAGCCCGCCGAGGACCTGCTGCGCCGCCTGGTCGACGAGCGTCCGGGTGAGGTGTCGGTGGTGGCGCTCGCGCCGCTGACCAACCTGGCCCGGGCGCTGGACGCCGACCCCTCCTGGGCGTCCCGGGTCGCCGACCTCGTGGTGATGGGTGGTTCGGTGCGGCTGGGTGGCAACGCGCTGCCGTGGGGCGAGGCGAACATCGCGGGCGACCCGGTCGCCGCCCACCACCTGGTCGCGGCCGGCTGGGCCACGACGCCGACGCTGGTCACGCTCGACGTGTCACACGTGGGGACGCTCACCGAGGTCGAGTTCGACCTGATGGCCAGGCATCTCACGCCCGCCGCCGCGTTCCTCGACGAGCCGCTGCGGTTCTACCGGACCTTCGGCTCGACGTTCACCGGCCCGGACGACTGCCCGTGCCACGACCTGCTGGCCACGATCGCCTGGGCCGACCCCGACCTGATCGGCGCCCCGGTGCTGCCGCTCGCCGTCCAGGCCGACGGCCCGGCCGCCGGGATGACCGTGGTGGACCAGCGCGCCCCGTACTTCGCGAAGCTGCCGGGATCCACCCAGACCCTGCCCGACGGCTTCCACCCCTGGCGGGTCGCCCACACGGTCGACGTGCCGCGCTTCCGTGAGCACGTCCGAACCCTCTTCGGCGGACGCGCGGCCTGACGGGCTTTGCACTGAACGCCGATTGGCAACAGGAGAGAACGGGGGAACTCCTGGTCGTCCTGGTCCCCACCCGCGAACGCCGATCGGCGTTCAGTGCAAAGCACGGGTGGACACTCGACGCTCCGGCCGAGTCGGCCTCCAAGGCGTTACCGCTGCCGCATCAGCGCCGTCGTCAGCGTCAACCCCGGCCCGAACGCCATGGCGACCAGCGACTCACCGGGTGCGACGCCGGCCCGCCGCACCTGGTCGAGCACCAGCATCACCGTCCCCGACGAACAGTTCCCGTTGTCCCGCAACACGTCCCGGCTCACGTCGAGCCGCCCGGTACCCAACCGCAAGCGATCCTCCACGACGTCCACGATCCGCGGCCCGCCGGGATGCACGGCCCACCGGTCGACCTCCGAGGCGTCGAGCCCGTGCGGCTTGAGCAGGTCGCCCACCGCACCGCCGACGTGCACCGAAAGCACGTCGGGCACCTTCGGAGACAGGCCCATCCGGAACCCGTGGTCGGTCACCGCCCACGTCATCAGCGGTGCGGAACCGGGCGCCGTGGAGGCCGCCGTGTCGAGCAGCTCGAGCCCCGTGGCGGCGTCCGGCTCCACCACCACGGCCGTCGCCGCGTCGGCGAACAGGGCGTGGGCCACGAGCTGCTCGATGTCGCCCGCCGACTCGGCCGGCTGCACGTGCAACGACGTCAGCTCGACGCACAGCATCACCGCCGGCCGACCGTGCGCCCGGACGTAGTCGGACACCGCCGCCAGCCCGGGAACCGCCGCGTAGCAACCCATGTGACCCACGATCAGGCGCTGCACGGAGGCCGGCATGCCCAGGTCGTCGGAGATCAGGATGTCGAGCCCCGGTGTCAGGTACCCGGTGCACGACACGACGGCGAACAACCCGACGTCCCCGGGCGAGAGCCCGGCGTCGGCCAGGGCCGCTGCGACGGCGTCCCGGCCCAGGGACCGGGCCTCGACCGCGTAGCGCTCCATCCGCCGTCCGGTGCCCCAGTCGCTGACGTCCTCCTCCATGGGGTCGACGACGACGTGCCGGGTCTCGATCCCGCAGTGCAGGAACAGCGTCTCGGCGACGGGGTTGCCGGGGCTGCGGGCGGCGAAGAAGCCGTCCCAGACGGTCTTCTGGTCGCGGGCCGGCGGGAAGGCGTGGCCCTGGCCGGTCAGCACTGCTGCAGTCATGTGTCCTCCTTGACGGCGATCAGCTGGTAGACACCCGCCGTGGAGCGGGTGGGAAGCATGCGCACGCTGCTGCGGCGCCGCAGGAGCCAGAGCAGGTAGCCGGGCACCGACGGCCGCAGCCCGCCGAGCTGCCGCACGTGGACGCCGTGCGCGGCGAGCGCGCGGGTCAGTCGGCCGGGGTCGACGAGCAGGTCGGCCCGGTGCAGCCCGGCCGGTGGCCCGCCGGGCACGTGCTCGGCCACCCCGAGCAGGGCCAGCCGGGCGAAGAGCGTGTCGGCGAGGGTGTCGACCACGAGCACCCCGCCGCCCGCCAGGACGCGCGCGAGCTCGGCGCACGCTCCCTCCAGGTCGGGCAGGTGTTCCAGCACCTCACCGGCCACGACGCAGGGCAGCGAGGCGTCGGCGAACGGCAGCCGCAGCGCGTCCCCGCGCACCGGCCCGACCCCGTGGGCCCGGGCCTGGACCAGCGACAGGGCAGACAGGTCGAGCCCGACGTGCCGCCACCCGGGCGGCAGGTGCGGGGCGAGCAGGCCGGCCCCGCAGGCGACGTCCAGCAGCGGCGCCCCGGGGTACGGCGGGGGCGGGACCAGGGCGCCGCGCGCCTCGGCCAGCCAGTGCAGGGCGGCGAACCGGCCGTGGGGCTTCCACCACTCGTCGGTCAGGTCGTCGTACTGCGCGGGATCATTGGGGGAGCGGACCGGTAGGCCGTTCGCCATGTGACCCTCCCGAGTCGCCTGTCCGGATCGGATGGTACGTACCGTTACCACCTGATACGGGCGCGATCGGGCCCTGGTTCAGAGGTACCGGAAATCAGTGGAGGTGAACCGATCGAGCGTCCGGCACGTGTCAGGGGCGTGCGACGACCGCGGGACGACGGCGCCGACCTCGGTGAGGACCGGGGCGCCGCGTTCGTGCGTGCCGTCTACGCCGAGCACGCGCACGCGTTGATCGGATACGTGACGAGGATGACCGGGGACCGGGCCAAGGCGGAGGACATAGTGCAGGAGACCGTGCTGCGGGCGTGGAAGCACGTCGATCAGCTCGGCGACTCCGACCGCCCGCTGCGCCCGTGGCTGTTCACGGTGGCGAACCGGCTGGTCGTCGACGGGTACCGGGCCGCCCGGGTCCGCCCGGCCGAGGTCCGCACGGACCTGCTGGACCACGACGGTCCGCTGGCCGCCCTGGCCGGTTCGGGGGAGGAGCTCGACCGGGCTCTCGAGGAGTGGGAGGTGGCCGAGGCGTTGGGCACGCTGAGCGTGCCGCACCGCCAGGCCATCGTCGAGACGTTCTACCGCGGCCGGTCGGTCACCGAGGCGGCCGTCGTGCTCGGGGTCCCGCCGGGCACCGTGAAGTCACGCCTCTTCTACGGCCTGCGGGCCCTGCGGCTCGCGCTCGAGGAGCGGGGGTGGACGCCGTGAGCATCGACTGCGCACGCCTGCGCGTCGGTCTCGGCGCCTACGTCCTCGGGGCCTTGGACGCCGCCGAGCGGGCCGAGCTGGAGGAGCACCTCTCCGACTGCCCCGGTTGCCGCGACGAACTGGTCTCGCTGGCCGCGCTGCCCGGGCTGCTGGCCCGGGTCGACCCGGCCGGGCTCGTCGACGACGACGGGTCGGCGCCGGACCGGGCGGCGAGTTCGCAGGCGTTGGCCGCCCGGGCCGTCGAGGAACTGCGCGCCCGGCGCCGCACCCGCCGTCCGGTGCTGTCCGGGCTGGTGGCCGCCGTGGCGGTGCTCGCCCTGGTGGCCGGCGGCTCCTGGGTCAGGAACGCGTTCGTGGACGGGGGGACGACGACGGTCGCCGCCACGGACCCCGCCTCGCACGTGTGGGTCGAGGTGCGGATGGACCAGCGCGACTCGGGCACGTCCATGAACGTCCGGCTCGCCGGGGCCTACGAGAACGCCGGGGGCCCGTACGTCTCGGAGGACGACGAGCGGTGCGCCCTGATCGCGGTCTCCCGCGACGGCCGGCGCGAGACCGCCGCCACGTGGGGGGCCGCCTCCGACGGCAGCGCCCGAGCGGTCGGACAGGTGTCGATCCCGATCGGCCAGCTGCGCTCGCTGGAGGTCGTCACGCTCTCCGGCAAACATCTCGTCACGGTGCCGGTGACATGATCCTCGGGCTGTCGTACCCGACCGTCGCCTGGCTCATGCAGGCCGGGGTCGCGGTCGCGTTCGCCGTCGCTGCGATCGGAAAGTTCAGCGCCCCGGCCGATTTCGCGCGGGCCCTGCGACTGAGCAACGGACGCGTGCCGCCGTGGGTGGCGCCGCTGGTGCCGTACGGGGAACTCGGGCTGGCGTTCGCCCTGGCCCAGCCGTGGCGACCGCTGCGCGACCTGGCCTGTCTCGGGGCGCTCGTCGCGCTGGGCGGGTTCACCGCGTTCCTGTACGGCAACCCGCAGCTGGACGCCGAGGGCGGCTGCCACTGCTTCGGCGCCTTCGAGGCCTCCCGCCGGGTGAGCATCGCGCGCAACCTGGGGTTCGTGCTCCTGGCCTTCGGCGGGCTCGGCCTGGGGCCGCTGGGCCCGTGGTACGCCACGGCCGCACTCCTGCTCGGGACGCCCACCGGCTTCGCCGCCACCTACGTCCTGTTCCTGGGCCGGACGCCGCGGGAACCCCTCCCGCTGCAGGGCGATCCCGACCTCGGCGGGCGGCAGACGATGCTCGTGTTCCTGTCGGCCGGCTGCACGAACTGCGAGGCGGTCCGGGCCCGGCTCCCGCACTGGTGGGCCGACGAGGAGGGCCCGCGCGTCGTCGTCCACGAGGACCCGGAGGCGCTCGACCGGTACGGGGTGGCGCGCACCCCGAGCGCCCTCGTCCTGGACGCCGACGGCCACCAGGTCGACGGCAACGGGCGTCCGAGCGCCGAGCGCGTCGTCGGCCCCGAGGCCGTGCTGCGCCGCTGGCAGGTCGCCCGGCAGGGACACGACCTGCCGCTCCCGGCGGGCGCCGAGCGCACGTTGCTCGTGTTCCTGCGCCGGGACGACCCGGCTCCCCGGGTGAGCGTCCCGCCGGGGGCGGCGGTCGTCGTCCTGGCCCCCGAGCGCCTGCGCGCGGACGTCGGGCGCCCGGTCACGCTCGACCCCGACGGCCGGTACGCGGCGCACTTCGGGGTCACCACCACCCCCGCCACCGTGCTCGTCGACGCCCGCGGCCGGGTGGTGGCCGACGCAACGTAGCTGCAACGTCCCGCTACCTACCGTCGCTCGCAGAGCGCGGCCCGACGTGGCGCCGCGCACCTCGCAGCGGAGGTACAGCGCATGACCGTCTACGCAGCACCCGGGCAGCCGGGCAGCCCCGTGACCTTCCGGTCGCGGTACGACCACTGGATCGGCGGCCAGTACGTGGCCCCGGCCGGCGGGCAGTACTTCCAGAACCCGACCCCGGTCACCGGGCAGACGTTCACCGAGGTCGCCCGGGGCACCGCCGCCGACATCGACGCCGCCCTCGACGCCGCACACGCCGCGGCTCCCGCCTGGGGCAAGACGTCCGCCGCCGACCGGGCGCTGATCCTCAACCGCATCGCCGACCGGATGGAGGCCAACCTCGAGCTGCTGGCCGTCGCCGAGTCGTGGGAGAACGGCAAGCCGGTGCGCGAGACGCTCGCGGCCGACATCCCGCTGGCCATCGACCATTTCCGCTACTTCGCGGGCGCGATCCGGGCCCAGGAGGGCTCGATCTCGGAGCTGGACGACGACACGGTCGCCTACCACTTCCACGAGCCGCTAGGCGTGGTCGGGCAGATCATCCCGTGGAACTTCCCGATCCTGATGGCGGTCTGGAAGCTGGCCCCGGCGCTCGCGGCGGGCAACGCCGTCGTGCTGAAGCCCGCCGAGCAGACGCCCGCCTCGATCATGGTCTGGATGGACCTGGTCGCCGACCTGCTCCCCGACGGCGTCGTGAACATCGTCAACGGGTTCGGCGTCGAGGCCGGCAAGCCGCTGGCGTCGTCCCCCCGGATCAAGAAGATCGCCTTCACCGGCGAGACCACGACCGGCCGGCTGATCATGCAGTACGCCAGCCAGAACATCATCCCGGTGACGCTGGAGCTGGGCGGCAAGAGCCCGAACATCTTCTTCTCCGACGTCGCGGACGCGAAGGACGCCTTCTACGACAAGGCGCTCGAGGGCTTCACGATGTTCGCGCTCAACCAGGGCGAGGTCTGCACCTGCCCGAGCCGGGCGCTGATCCAGTCGAGCATCTACGACGGGTTCCTGGCCGACGCGACCGCCCGTACGCAGGCCGTCAAGCAGGGCAACCCGCTCGACACCGAGACGATGATCGGTGCCCAGGCCAGCAACGACCAGCTGGAGAAGATCCTCAGCTACATCGACATCGGCAAGCAGGAGGGCGCCCGGCTGGTCACGGGTGGCGAGCGGGCCGACCTCGGCGGGGAGCTGTCCGGTGGCTACTACGTCACCCCGACCATCTTCGAGGGCGACAACTCGATGCGGATCTTCCAGGAGGAGATCTTCGGGCCGGTCGTGTCGGTCACCCGGTTCAACGACCAGGCCGACGCGCTGAAGATCGCCAACGACACCCTGTACGGCCTCGGCGCCGGGGTGTGGAGCCGCGACATCAACACCGCCTACCGGTTCGGGCGGGGCATCGAGGCCGGGCGGGTGTGGACGAACTGCTACCACGCCTACCCGGCGGCCGCGGCGTTCGGCGGCTACAAGGGCTCGGGCATCGGCCGCGAGAACCACAAGATGATGCTCGACCACTACCAGCAGACGAAGAACCTGCTGGTCAGCTACTCGCCGGACAAGCTCGGCTTCTTCTGATGGCCGACCGCGTGGCGGTGACCCCGGAGGCGGCGGACCTGCTCCGCCGCCTCCGGGGCGACGCCGGCGACCTGATGTTCCACCAGTCCGGCGGCTGCTGCGACGGCAGCTCGCCCATGTGTTACCCGGCCGGCGACTTCCTGACCGGCGACTCCGACGTGTTCCTCGGAGACCTGGGAGTCGACGACTTCTCGGTGCCGGTCTGGATGTCGAAGGCCCAGTTCGAGTACTGGCGGCACACGCACCTGACCATCGACGTGGTGCCCGGCCGCGGGGCCGGGTTCTCGCTCGAGGCGCCGTACGGGGTGCGGTTCATGATCCGGTCGCGGTTGCTCGCCGAGGAGGAACTGCAGGCCCTCGGCGAGCTGTGACTGGGCGTGCCTCCCTGATCACTGTGTGAGCAGGCGGCATAGTGAGGCCCGTGGTACGGGTGGGGATCGTCGACGACCACCGACTCATGCTCGAGGGCCTGTCGACCTGGCTGCGGGAGCAGACCGAGGACGTCGACGTGGCGGTGGCCGTCACGGGCTTCGACGACCTGGTGCACGATTCCGCGTACCCGGTGGACGTCGTCCTGCTCGACCTCGAGCTGGGCGACGACATCCCGGTGCCGCCGCGCATCGCCCGGCTGACCGCCGAGGGCGTGGCGGTCGTCGTCCTGAGCACCTTCGCCGACCCGCGCCGGGTCCGGGAGAGCATCGCGGCCGGCGCGCTCGGGTACGTCCCGAAGAGCGAGTCGGGTACCGAACTGCTGGCCGCGCTGCACGCGGCCGCCCGCGGCGACGCGCACGTCACCCCCGCCCTGGCGGGCATGCTGCTGGACGACGGGAACTCGACCGGTGCGCCCGCGCTCAGCCCGCAGGAGCGCCGGGCCCTGACCCTCTACGCCTCCGGTCTGCCGTTGAAATCCGTGGCCCGGCAACTGGACATCTCGATGGAGACGGCCAAGACCTACCTGGCCCGGGTGCGCGACAAGTACGCGGCCGCCGGTCGCGAGGCGCGCACGAAGATCGCCCTGCACCGCCGGGCGGTCGAGGACGGGCTACTCGAGGACTGAGGCCACGCCGGTGCGCTTCTGTCGCGAAAGTCCCTGAAGCAACAGGAAGCTCCCGATCCGCACGTGCTGCGGATCGGGCCGGGCCGACAGGCAGGATATGCACATGCGAATGGTGGCGTGCGACCTCGACGGGACCATCGTGCGGGCCGACGGGACCGTCTCCCGCCGCACGAAGGAAGCCTTGACCGCGTGTGAGAAGCAGGGCGTCGAGGTCGTGTTCGTGACCGGCCGCCCGCCCCGGTGGGTGGCGCCGATCGCCTCGCTGACCGGTAATCGCGGGGTCGCTCTGTGCGGCAACGGGGCCGCGGTGCTCGACCTGTCGACCGGTGTGGTCACCGAGTCGCACCCGCTGAGCATCATCGACCTCCTCGACGCCGTGGCCCGGCTGCGCGTGCGGCTACCCGGTGCCGTGTTCGCCATCGAGACGATGACCGGCTACCGGCGCGAGCCCGCCTTCCTGCCCGGTCACGCCGAGGGGGCCGGCGAGGAGATCCAGGTCGGGGCGCTGGCCGACCTGCTGATCGACATGCCGCCGGTGCTGAAGGTCCTCGTGAAGCTGGCCGCCCCGTACGACCGGATGCGCGCCGACGACATGCTCGCCGCGGCCCGCGCAGCGGTGGCCGGGCTGGCCGAGGCGGTCCACTCCAACCCCGACGGCGGGATGCTCGAGCTGTCCGCGGTGGGCGTCACGAAGTCGGCGGCGCTGTCCCGGCTGGCCCGCAAGCTCGGGGTCAGCCCGCGCGACGTGGTGGCGTTCGGCGACATGCCCAACGACGTCGACATGCTCGAGTGGGCCGGCGACGGGTACGCGATGGAGGGCGGTCACCGCGACGCGATCCGCGCCGCCGGGCAGACCGCGCCCCCGTGCGAGGAGGACGGCGTCGCCCAGGTGCTCGAGCGGTTGCTGTTCCCGGCCAAGGCGAAGGCCAAGGCGAAGAAGGCGCCCGCCACCCGGCCCGTGGGTCCGCCGCCGGCGCAGCGGCTGGACCTCTCGGACGCCGCCCCGACCGCGGCGGGTCCGGTCACCGTGCTGCGCCCGGACCAGACCTTCTCGCGGTGATCATGCGCAGGCTCGCGCTTCCCCGGCGGTGAGTCCGACGCTCACCCGAGGCTGAAGCGCGAGTCCGTGCCTGATCACCGCCCTCAGATGAGGGCGCCCTCGACCAGTTCGCGCACCTGCTTGGCCGTGCGCCGGGCGGCGTCGACGTGGTCGCGCACCCCGGCCGCGTCCTTCGTCCGCAGGCTGACCCGCGCCATCATCGCCGACTCCGACGCGCGGGCGCAGAGCGTCGCCGCGCGGGCCAGCCGACGGTGCACGTCGAAGTAGATGTCCCCCGGCCCGAGCGGCACGTCCGGGCCGTTGCTGGGGGCCGCCGCCTGCGCGCGCTCGCACACGTCGCGCACGAGCCGCGCGACGTCGTCCAGCTCGTCGGCGACCTCTTCCAACTCGACCCGGACGGCGCGGGCCGGCACCACCTCGATCAGCGACCGGTAGCGCCGCGCCGCCCGCGCGAACCGTTCGTTGACCCGGCGCCAGACCCCGTTGCCGAGCGGGCTCGTCCCGGGCCGCGGGGTCCGGATCCAGTCGAGCATGCTCATCGTCCGCCCCCGCCTACAGGTATTGGCCCGTGCCGGTCACGCCGCCGCCCTGGCCGGGCCCGGGGATCGTGCTCGGCCCGTCGGCGCCGCCGGGCAGGGCCCGGCGCATCTGCTCCAGCTGCGTGCGGGCCGCCATCTGCTGGGCGAACAGTGCCGTCTGGATGCCGTGGAACAGGCCTTCCAGCCAGCCGACCAGCTGGGCCTGCGCGACGCGCAGCTCGGCGTCGGACGGCACGGTGCTGGGGTCGAACGCGGGAGCCATCGCGTGCAGCTCCTCGGCCAGCTCGGGCGAGAGGCCCTTCTCCAGCTCGGCCACCGACCGCTCGTGGATCTGCGCCAGGCGCGCGCGCCCCGCCTCGTCGAGCGGCGCGCTGCGGACCTCCTCGAGCAGCTGCTTGATCATGCTGCCGATGCGCATGACCTTGGCCGGCTCCTCGATCTGGTGCGCCGGGGATGAGGAGTCCGAGGGGCCCGTCACGGCCATCCCCTCCGGCGTCACGACCACGACTCTCTCGCCGCCCGGCTCGGAGTCCGATCCGGTCGCACCGAGGTCTGGTGTCTCACCCACCCGACCATCCTCCCTCCCAGGGAGCGCGGCGGCGAGAGCTTCGGGGCCCGTTCGTCCTCAGATCAACCGCTCGGTGAGTACAGCATCGGCCGACCGGCTGATGATCACGACTCGTTCTGGCGCAATCGCTTTCGCAACGTACACGAACAACTACCCAGCGCATCGTCGAATGACTGAACCACGTGACGTCCGGGACGCCCGACGCCGAGTGTGACGCCCACGAGTCGGTACGACCCTTCCGATCCGGCCCAGCGTCACACTCGGCGCCCGAGGCGGACACAGGTGGCCCCTGCAGTGCGAGTGCAGGGGCCACCCCGGGGCGGCGTTCGCCGAGCACCGCCCCGACCCGGGTCCACTCGCGGCGGTACGCGCCGAGGGATCGGCGGCGCGGACCACCGGGGCGTGACGCCTCAGCCGGCCCGGGAGTTCATGCGCGGGTGAGCTCATGGTCGAGCATCCCCGGCCCGATCCTGCCCCAGCGACACCCCGCGAGGACCGCGGTCGGGGACAGATCAACCGATCACCCGACCGTGAGAACGACTTTCCCGATGTGCTGCGACGACTCCAGCAGCTCGTGGGCCTGCCGGGCCTGGGCCAACGGCAGCCGCTCGTGCACCACCGGCTTCACTCGGCCGTCCACCACCAGCGGCCACACGTGCTCGCGGACGCTGGCCACGATCGCCGCCTTCTCGGCCGCCGGTCGCGCCCGCAGCGACGTCGCCATCACGGCGGCCCGCTTGGCCATCAGCTTGCCGAGGTCCAGCTCGGCCCGGACCCCGCCCTGCATGCCGATCACGACGAGCCGCCCCGCCGTGGCCAGCACCTCCACGTTGCGGGCCAGGTACTTCGCACCCAGCAGGTCGAGGACGACGTCCGCCCCGCGCCCGTCGGTGGCCGCCTTCACCGCCTCGACGAAGTCCTCCTCGCGGTAGTTCACGAGGATGGAGGCGCCCAGTGCACGGCACGCCTCGAGCTTCTCGGCCGAGCCGGCGGTGACCGCCACCGTGGCCCCCAGCTCCCGGGCCAGCTGCACCGCCATCGTGCCGATGCCGCTCGACCCGCCGTGCGCCAGCAGCACCTCGCCCGGCCGCAGCCCGGCGGCCATGAACACGTTGCTCCACACCGTGCAGACCACCTCGGGCAGGCCCGCGGCGTCGACCAGGTCCAGGTCGTCCGGCACCGGCAACAGCTGCCCGGCAGGCACCGCCACCCGCTCGGCGTACCCGCCGCCGGACAGCAACGCGCAGACCCGGGCTCCCGTCGTCCACCCCTCGACGCCCTCCCCGAGGGCGGCGATCGTGCCGCTGACCTCCAGTCCCGGCCACGCGGGCGCCCCCGGCGGGGGCGGGTAGAAACCCTGCCGCTGGACGACGTCGGCCCGGTTCACGCCCGCGGCCGTCACCTGGACGACGACCTCACCGGGCTGCGGGACCGGCTCCGGCACCTCGTCGAGCGTGAGTACCTCGGGGCCGCCGGACTGGGGAATCGTCACCGCCTGCATGGTCGCGACTCTACGGGCGCGCCACCGGCGCCCCGGAACCCGTGGCCGGTGGGCATTCAACTTCCGGCCCGGTTCGGCCGAAGGAGACCGGGCCGGGGTCAGGCTTCCCCGGATCGGGACTCGGAAGGCCACATGCTGCGAAATCTAGACATCGGGTCGCAGATCATGCCCTCGAACGCCATGGGGGGCTGGCTGCTGCTCGCTGCTGCCGCCCTGCTGGGCGCGCTGGCGATCGTCGTCACGCGCCGGATCGTCGACGCCCTCATGCGCCGCTCGCGGGACGACGTCGACGATGTCGACGGTGCCGACGGTGACGACTGGACGGCGATCGCCCCCGAGCTGTCCGACGCACCGGCGCCCCGGCCCGCCCGGGTGGACGGGCCCGCGACCGCCGACCCGCAGCAGGTGGAGCTGGCCCGGGGCAACCTCCCGCTGTTGAACCGGCAGTACGCGATCATCGACCAGCTGAAGATCAGCACCGGCGACCCGGACCTGCTCGACGGGCTCGACCGGATCGAGCAGCTGACCCAGGAGATGCGCCGCAACTACGCCTCGCTGATGCTCGTCGCCGGCGCCGAGGTGCACCACAGCCGGCACCGGGCGATGCCCACGTCCGAACTGCTGCGCGAGACGATCAAGGCCGTCGAGCACGGTGAGCGGGTGGCCTTCTCGATGGCCGCCGACCCGGTCGTGCCCGCGCACCTGGTCGACTCCCTCAGCCACATGCTCGCCGAGCTGATCGACAACGCGACCCGCTACTCCGACCCGTCCACCAGCGTCGTCGTCCTGGTCTCGCACACCGACGAGGGCCTGCGGATCCGGGTCACCGACGACGGCGCCGGCATCCCGCCCGAGCAGCTGGCCCGGTTGAACACGCTGATCGTCGAGCCACCGTCGGGGACCGTCGTCGAGCCCGGCGCCAAGCCCGGCAGCCTGGGGCTGGCCGCGGTCGGGAAGCTCGCGCAGAGGCTCGGCGCCGACGTGTACCTCAGCTCCAACCCCGGTCGCGGCACCGTCGCGTCGGTCGACCTGCCGCTCGACGACCCGGACGCCCGGTACGCGGCGGTACTGGACGACGACGAGCTCGTCGGCGGCCTGCCTCCCCTGGGCGGTGGGTCGGGTCCGGCTCCGATGCCCGCGCCGAGGCCGGCGCCCGCGCTCGTGGGTGCGGCGGCTGCTCCCGCCCGGCAGCCCGTGACGGGGCCGTCCCCGATGGATGCCCCGCTGGACGGTCCGGTGCTCGCGCCCGTTCCTGTGCCCGTCCCCGCCGCCGGGCCCGCTGCTGCCCATCCCGTGCCGGCCTCGGCTGCCGTGGCGTCGGCACCGGTGGCGGCGTCGGACCCGTACGACGACGGGCTGGGCGTGATCACGGGGGAGATCGTCATCCCGCCCGCGGTCGCCGACGCCATGTCCGAGATCGCGCTCGGCCCGGGCCTGACCGAGTTCGACCTCGATCCCGGCCTGGCCGAGCCGGCCGCTGCGGCCGCGATGTCCGCCGCTGCCGCACTGCCGGAGACGCATGGGCAGGCTGCGGCGTATGCGCAGCCCGACGTGTACGCGCAGCCGGAGGCGTACGCGCAGCCCGAACCCGACGTGCAGCCCGAGGTTCAGGCCGAGTCGCAGATGTACGACGCCCCCGACGCCTACCTCGAGCCCGTCGCTCACGCGGAGCCCGTCGCTCAGACGGAGCCCGACGCCCACGCCCAGCCCGACGCCTATCTGGAGCCCGTCGCCCACGCCCAGCCCGACGCCTATCTGGAGCCCGTCGCCTACGCGGAACCCGTCGCCTACGCGGAACCCGAGCGGCTCGCGCCCGAGCCCGCCGTCCCCGACTTCGTGGCCGAGGCGCAGGCCGTCGCGTACGAGCAGCCGGTGACCGCGCAGCCCTATGAGCAGCCCTACGAACAGCCCTACGACGAACCGCTGATCGCCCAGGACCCGACCACTCCGTCGCCCGCCCCGGCCGCATCGAAGCCGCGGTCGCTGGCCCCCTCGTGGGCCGAAGAGACCGCCGACGACGAGGACCCGGCGCCGGCCCCCTCTCCCTTCGGCCGGCAGAACCAGCCACCGCCGGGCGAGAACCTCAGCGGGATGAGCTGGCTCAACGCGGTCGCCGAGCAGACGCCGTCGCCGCACCTGCCCGGCGTCCCCCAGGCGCCCGCCGTCCCGGGCCCGCCCGCTCCGCCGGCGTACTCGCAGCAGCCGCAGCAGTTCGCGCAGCCCTCGGCGCCGGCGCCCTACGCGCCGCCGTCCCCGCAGCAGGTGCCGCAGCAGGTGCCGCAGCAGCAGGCCCAGCCGCCGGCCCAGAACCCGGCGCCGCAGTACCCGGTGCCGCAGGCCCACCCGCAGTACCCGCCCCAGGCGGCGGCCCCCGCGCAGTACCCGCAGGGGCAGACGGTTCCTGAGTACCCGGGGTACACGGGTGCGGACTACTCGGACATCACGTTCGGCGAGGGCGGCGAGGACTCCGGCCCGCGGCCCGGCGAGTACACGGTCACCGACGACGGTGGCGGCTACCCGATGGGTGATCTGCCGTCGCACGCTGCGGCGGAGGCCGGCACCCGCCCGCCCGCGCCCTGGGACATCGAGGACGACGACCAGCTGCCGGCGCCGTCCACCACGCTCGCCGTCGAGGTGCTGCCGCGCCGCAAGACGTTCATGCCGAGCCGCAGCAAGGGCAAGGCCAAGCGGCCCGACCCGGTCGACGACTGACCCGCCCCCACAATCGACGACGAGGCATTCTCAGCTGGAAATAGCAGCCGAGAATGCCTCGTCGACGATCGGGACGGGTACCTCAGACGCCGAGCTTCAGCGCGATGTCATAGCTGATCGACGACTTGCCCGCGGCCAGCGGCAGCCCGATCAGTGCGTTCGAGGCGGTGGCCACGATCACGTTGCACTGCTTCGTGGTCTTGATCTTCGGGACCGTGAAGTCGCCCGCCACGAGCTTGCCCTTGGAGACGCCGGTGGCCAGGTCGTAGGACAGCGGCTTGCCGCTCAACGAGCCGCTCCGGCCGGTCGTCAGCGTCAGGTTCACCGGGATCTGGCAGCTCTGGCCGAGGATCTTCGTGGTCACCACGACCGAGGTGGTGAAGCTCGCGGAGATCGTGCCGTCGGGGTTGATCGTGGTGGTGCCGGTCATGTCCCCGACGGTCTTCACGTCGGTGGGGATGCTGAGCGGCCCGGCCGACGTCTTCCCGCTCGTGAAGCTGATGTTGTTCGGGTCGACCTTCGGCACCAGACCGCCCGCGCCGACGGTGATCTCACCGCAGATGTTCGCGCCGCCACCGGTGGTCTTCACGTTCTTGCCGATGTTGAAGGTGCCGTTGCTCAGCGTCGCCTGGAAGGCGAGCAGGCCGCTCGGGCAGGCGGTGGCCGCTTGGGACGGTGCGGCCAGCGCGGTGGTCAGGAGCGCGGCGACGGCCGTCCCCGCAAGCATCAGCCGGACGATCCGCTGGGAAACCCTCATTGGTCTCTCCTCTTTCACACTTTCGGCAGCACAGATCGGGTCAGCCTGCATCAGGCGGTGCGTCCAGGGGAGCCGGGACGATCAGGGTTCCACCAGCCAGGCGAAGCCCAGTGACGGAAGCTGCACCCACCCGTTACGGACCGTCAGATCCGGTTCGGTGCCGAGGAGTTGTACGAGCCGGTCCGGGCGGGCCGCGGCGGGCAGCGCCCCCTTCAAGCGCTCGATCTGGACGGCGGCCGGCTCCTCGCCGAAGTTGGCCAGCCCCACGAACGTCCCCGACCGGGGATGCCGCCGCCACCAGGCCAGGACGCGGGTGTCGTCCACCCCGACGACGGCCGCCTCACCGCCCGCGTGCAGGGCCTCGGTCGCGGCCCGCGCGGCCGCCAGCCGCCGCATCCAGTTGAACACGTCGGCCTCGAGCGTGCCCTGGACCCGGCGCAGGGCGGCGGCGTCCCAGTCCATCCAGGGCCGGTGCATCCAGCGGTTGTCGTCGGCCAGGGCGGGGTCGGCCAGGTAGCGGGCGTCGTTGCGCAGCGCCAGTTCGTCGCCCATGTACAGCAGGGGCACGCCACCGAACCCGTAGGTCACCGCGTGCAGCAGCACCAGCCGGCGCACGGCCAGTTCCAGCGCCACCGGGTCGCCCGACTCGAGTGCGGCCTCGATCCCGCACAGCGAGGCCGCCGACCCGCTGATCCGGGCGTCGCCGGTGGCCGGGTTCTCCTGGAACAGAGCTCCGCGCGCGTACGAGCCGGGGTAGTTGCCGGAGAAGAACCGGTTCAGGAACCGCCGGTGCCGGAAGGCGTCCCAGCCCACGGCCGCCGCGTCGACATCGCTGACGGCCCAACCGATGTCGTCGTGGCACCGCGCGTAGGTGACCCAGCTCGCCGAGGTCGGGATCACCCGCATCCGGCGCAACGACTGGACGGCCAGCGTCGCGTCCTTGGTGGCCAGGCTGCTCCACAGCATGACCATGAGCTGGTTGTGGTAGGCCAGCTCGCACTCCGGCCGGTACCGGTCGTGACCGCCCAGGTAGGGCACCAGGTCCTCCGGCGAGACGATCGCCTCGGCCTTGAAAACCGTTGCCGGGGCGGCGGTCTGGACGAGCCCGTGCAACGCCTGGATGAGCAGGTGCACCTCGGGCTGGTTCAGGCAGGACGTGCCCATCCGCTTCCACATGAACGGCACGGCGTCCATGCGGAAGATCTCGACGCCCCGGTTCGCAAGCCAGAGAACGGTTTCCAGCATCGCCTCGAACACCGCGGGGTTCGCGTAGTTGAGGTCCCACTGGTACTGCCAGAACGTCGTCCAGACCCAGCCGCCCGCCCCGCCGCGCGCCTCGTCGACCCACGTGAACGAGCCGGGCGCCCGGTCGGGGAACACCTCGGCGATGGTGGCCTCGTAGGCGTCCGGCATCGACCGGTCGGGGAAGGCGGTGTAGAAGTCGGCGTAGGCCGGATCGCCGACCAGCCAGCCCTGGGCCCAGGCGTGCTCGCGGGCGGTGTGGTTCAGCACCAGGTCGATGCACAGGCTCATGTCCCGGTCCCGCAGCGCCGCCGCGACCGCCTCGAGGTCGGCCATGGTGCCCAGCCGCGGGTCGACGTCCCGGTAGTCCTGCACCGCGTAGCCGCCGTCGTTCTCGCCGGGGCGCGGGCGCAGCAGCGGCATCAGGTGCAGGTAGCTGACCCCGAGCTCCTGCAGGTAGTCGAGCCGGGCGGGCAGCTCCGCGAGCGTGCCGCTGAACCGGTCGACGTAGGTCACGTACCCGACCGCCGAGTGGTGCTGGAACCAGTCGCGGTCGATCTCGCGCCGCCGGTCCAGCTCGCGCAGGGGTGCGGGCCGTTCCGCGAGCGCGGCGAGCGCCACCCGGGCGAGCCGGGCCACGAACCCCGGCGCGACGTCGTCCCCGTACAACCGGCTCAGCGCGGCCGCCACGTCCGGCAGGTTCTGCTCGAGGCGGGCCGCGAACCCGACGGCCTCCAACCGGCCGAGCAGCGGCTCGGCGTCGGCCAGCAGCGCGCCGGGCAGGTCGGCGAGGGCGGGGTGGGCGGACGGCGTCGTCACCCGAGCCATCGTCACGGAGCCTCCCGCACGCGGCAAGAGCGGGGGTGCGGCAGGGTGAGTCCCATGGAGACGACTGAGCTGAGCGTGCGGTCGGGCGGCACCCTGGTCACGGACCTGACCCAGGAGGTCGCGGCCTTCGTCCGCGGGCGGGGGGACGGGCTGGTCAACGTGTTCGTCCCGCACGCCACGGCGGGCGTCGCGCTGATGGAGACCGGCTCGGGCAGCGAGCCCGACCTGGCCGACGCGATCGACCGGCTGCTGCCGGCCCAGGACATCTACCGGCACCGGCACGGCAGTCTCGGGCACGGTCGCGACCACGTGCTGCCGGCGTTCGTCGGCCCGTCGGTGAGCATCCCGGTGCTCGACGGCCGGATGGCGCTGGGCACCTGGCAGAGCGTCGTCCTCGTCGACTCCAACGGCGACAACCCGCAGCGCACCGTGCGCCTCTCCTTCCTGCGGGGCTGACCAGGACCCGTATCCTGTTGGCGGCCGGTCGAGTTGGTGGAGGACGCGCATGCCCGCTGAGCAGCACGAAGGCGATCAGCGGGCACAGTTGGAGGTCGAGACCACCCTCGACGCGGACTCGGGATTCACCGTTCCGGCCCTGGTCGGGACGGGGCGGGTGGCCAGCGTCCAGCTGCGCGAGGCGGCTGAGCTGGACGCCACCTACTACGACACGGCCGAGCTCACGCTGATCCGGTCGGGCATCACCCTGCGCCGCCGGTCGGGTGGTTCGGACGCGGGCTGGCACCTGAAGCTGCCCGCGTCCGGGGGCCGGTTGGAGGTGCAGCGGCCGCTGACCGGCGCGTCCCCGCCCGCGGCGCTGCTCGCGCTCGCCCAGGCCTGGCTGCGCGGCCGCGACGTCGGCCCCGTGGCCCGGCTGCGCACCACCCGCACCGTGCACGACCTGTACGCGGACGACGGTCGCCGCCTGGCCGAGCTGGCCGACGACGCGGTGCGGGCCGAGTCGTACGCCGCCGGCTCGGACCTGGGCTCGTCGAGCGACTGGCGGGAGATCGAGGTGGAGCTGGTCGACGGCCGGGCGGACGACGTCCTGGCGCCGGTCGCGGACGCCCTCCTGGCCGCGGGCGCGCGGCCCGCGGTGACGACGTCCAAGCTGGCCCGCGCGCTGCAGGCGCGCCTCGAGCCGACCCCCGCCCACGTGAGCGAACCCGCGGGGGCCGCGGGCGTCGTCCTGGCCTACCTGCGCGAGCAGCTCGCCGAGCTGCTGCTCACCGACGCGCACGTGCGGATGGACGAGCACGACGCCGTGCACCGGATGCGCGTCGCCTGCCGACGGCTGCGCAGCACCCTGGCCAGTTACGGAGCCTTCTTCACCGGTGGGGACGGTTCCTCGGCGGACGGCGTGCGCCGGCTCCGCGACGAGATCGCCTGGATCGCGGGGGTCCTCGGGGAGGCCCGGGACGCCGAGGTGATGCGTCACCACCTCCTCGCGTCGCTCGACGCCCAGCCGCCGGAGTGGGTGCTGGGGCCGGTCGCGCACCGGATCGAGACCGAGCTGGGCCGCCGGTACACCGAGGCGCACGCGGCGAGCGTGCGGGCGCTGGACTCGCAGCGCTACGGCGTCCTGCTGGACGACCTGGAGGCGTTCCTCGCCGAGCCGCCGTTCGACCCCGCGATCGCCGAGGCCGGGCGGAAGGCGGCCGCGGACCTGCTGACCGGGCGGGTTCGGCACGCCCACCACCGCGTCGAGAAGGCCGCCAAGAAGGCCGCGAAGGCGACGTCGCCCGAGGTCCATGACCTGCAGATGCACGAGGTGCGCAAGGCGGCCAAGCGGGCCCGGTACGCGGCCGAGGTGGCGGCGCTCGACGTGCCCACGAGGACGGGCGGGAGCAGCAGGAGCCCGGTGCGGACGCAGGCCCGGGCGTACGCGAAGGCGGCCAAGGAGGTGCAGGAGATCCTCGGCGACCACCACGACGCGGTGGTCCTGCGCGACGAGCTGATGCTGCTGGCCACGCGGGCCGGTCGGTGGGGCGAACCCGGGTTCACGTACGGGCTCCTGCACGCCGATCTCGGGCACCGGCGGGCGCTCGACGAGGTCGCGTACGAGGCCGCCTGGCAGACTCTGGGTGAGGTGGCGTCCGGCTGGCCCGCTTGAGTGTTCTAGCCTGATTCTTGACCGATCTTCACAAGAAGCACGACTCATCCACCAACAAGGCGGTGACCTGCAACGATGCCGATCTACGATGACGTGACGCAGCTCGTCGGCAACACCCCGCTGGTCCGGCTCAACCGGATCAACGAGGGCGGCGCGACGATCGCGGCGAAGCTCGAGTTCTACAACCCGGCCAGCTCGGTCAAGGACCGCATCGGTGTGGCGATGATCGACGCGGCCGAGGAGTCCGGCCAGCTGAAGCCGGGCGGCACCATCGTCGAGGCCACCAGCGGCAACACCGGCATCGCGCTGGCGTTCGTCGCCGCCGCCCGCGGGTACAAGTGCGTGCTGACCATGCCCGAGACCATGTCCAAGGAGCGCCGGGCCCTGCTGCGCGCGTACGGTGCCGAGCTCGTGCTCACCGACGGCTCGCTCGGCATGAAGGGTGCGGTCGCCAAGGCCGAGGAGATCGGCGAGCAGGACGGTGCCGTGCTGGTGCGCCAGTTCGCGAACGTCGCCAACCCCGAGATCCACCGCAAGACCACGGCGGAGGAGATCTGGAAGGACACCGACGGCCAGGTCGCGGCCGTCGTGGCCGGTATCGGCACGGGCGGCACCATCACCGGCGTCGGCCAGGTGCTGAAGCAGAAGAACCCCGACGTGAAGATCTTCGCGGTCGAGCCCAAGCTGTCGCCGATCCTCAACGGCGGGGCGCCCGGACCGCACCCGATCCAGGGCATCGGGGCGAACTTCGTCCCGGACATCCTCGACACCGAGGTGTACGACGAGGTCTTCGACGCCGAGGTGGACGACGCGGTGGCGTGGGCCCGCAAGGCGGCCACCCAGGAGGGTTTGCTGGTCGGCCTGTCGTCGGGGGCGGCGCTGTGGGCGGCCAACGAGGTCTCCAAGCGGCCCGAGTTCGAGGGCAAGGTCGTCGTGGTGATCATCCCGTCGTTCGGTGAGCGGTACCTGTCGACCATCCTGTTCAAGGACCTGGTGGACTGACGTGTCGGATGCGCTCGCCGGTCGGGCGAAGGTCGAGCGGCTCGGCTGGCGGGCGCGTCTGCGCGAGGACGTCGAGGCGGCGAGGCGGCGTGACCCCGCCGCCCGCTCGACGACCGAACTGATCCTGGCCTACCCGGGCATCCACGCCGTCTGGCTGCACCGCATGGCGCACCGGCTGTGGACCGGGGGGCACCCGCTGGCCGCGCGGCTGCTGTCGCAGTGGGCCCGTGCGCGGACAGGCATCGAGATCCACCCCGGCGCCGTGATCGGCCGCCGGTTCTTCATCGACCACGGCATGGGCGTGGTGATCGGCGAGACGTCCGAGGTCGGCGACGACGTCATGCTGTACCACGGTGTGCTGCTCGGCGGTCGCAGCCTGGACAAGGGCAAGCGGCACCCCACGATCGGCGACGGCGTCATCATCGGGGCCGGGGCCTGCGTGCTCGGCCCGGTCGTCGTCGGTGACCATGCGCGCGTGGGCGCGAACGCCGTCGTGGTGCGGGACGTGCCGCCCGGGGCGAGCGTGGTGGGCGTTCCGGGGGAGATCCGTAACGCTCCGGCGCCGACGACCTCGCCGGTCGCCGACCTGGACGCCGTCGACCCGGCCATCTGGATCTGAGGCTTTTCCGTCCTGACTAGGCCGAACGGCCGACCGCCGGGGTTCGTGTGCTTTCACCTGTTCAGCTCGCAGGTTGTTCAAACCCGGGCATTGATAAAGGTTTGATATCAGCCCTAGCCGGTACTCCTAAAGCGCGTAGAGTGACCGTGCGATTACAACTGGTCAGTTGTTCAGACCAGCTGGACGACGAACTTGGCCTTGTGGGGTTGCTCGCCCGGGTGCATTCCTCGGCGGGAGGCCCCTCCGATGGCGACGGAGAACGGCGATGGCACAGGTGTTCGCAGACGGCGAGCAGCTCCAGGACACGGGGATGCGCGCGGTTCCGGCCGAGACCAGGCCGGTGTGGATGGTCCGCCCCCGTGGACCGGTCACGGAGTTCCCTCCGGACCAGTTCGGGCCGGCACTGACCGCTGGGAAGGGCACGCGGCTCGTCCGCTGCGTCGGGTGCTCCGACGACACCCTCCCGAGACCCGACGACAACGCGCCGCTGTGTGCGCGGTGCAGCGACCTCCTGGCCGAGTCCTCCGCTCGGCCCGCGGTGGTCGGCCGGTGGCGCTGGCGTCGGCTGGGCTGACCGCCCTTCTCGCTTCGTTGCGCGCCGAGTGTGATGCTGGTGCGCGCGTTCGGGCCGGTTTCGGCCTCTGACGGTGCACCAGCTCCGCACTCGACGACTCCTGCCCCTGTGCGACACTGACTGTCCAGTGCTCGGTTCCGCGGAACCGGCACCCAGGAGGGCTGGCCGAGTGGCCGATGGCGGCAGTCTTGAAAACTGTTAGTCCGGTGACCCCGGGCTCGGGGGTTCGAATCCCTCGCCCTCCGCTCGCGTCCTGAACGGGTCGAGTCGACAGCCTGGCCACGGGCTCGGACGATGAGATCGTCATGAGTCGAGCGCTCACCTACCGCCGATGGCAGTACGCGGTCTTCGCCGCCGTGAGCGTCGTCGCGACGGTGGCGGGTTGGTTCTGGTTCGTCGGCGACCTCGTCGGGCACCGCTGGTCGGAAGCCGTGGGGGTGGGAATTCTGGCTTGCGTCGGGACCGGTGGTGTCATCCTGAGGTTCCGCCACGGGCCCGAGCTGCTGAGGCGGTATGCCGAGGCGGAGCGCAACCCGCACGAGTCGGCGGGCGAGAACGACTGAGACGGGGTCGACCATGGCCAAGCACGCCCGATTGCCGGCCTGGCGGTTGTGGCTCGCGTGGACGGCGGCCGCCGCCATGCTGGCCTCGGTGGTGTTCTGTCTCGCCCGCGACGAGCCCGCCTTCTCCTGGTGGTGGGCGGTGCCGGCCGTCCTCTCGTTCGCCGCATACAGCGCAGGCGGCCTGCTGACCGCCCAGAAGGGCGACTGATATCAGGACGCCGGGCCATACGTCGGACGCCCGGCCGTCCGGTAGGTCAGCGCCGCGACGCCGCTCGGGAACACCTTCGACTCGGTGAGCTCCAGCGCGACGTCCACCCCCGTCTCCGGGAAGAGGCGGGCCCCGCCGCCCACGACCACCGGGACGACGACGAGGGTCAGCTCGTCGACCAGGTCGGCCTCCAGGAGCGACCGCACCAGCGCGCCGCTGCCGTGCACCTGCAGTTCGCCCCCCGGCTCGGCCTTCAGCTCGCGCACCGCCTCGAGCACGTCACCGGACAGCACCGTCGTCCCGTCCCAGTCGGGCACGTCCGGCCGGCTCGTCACGAGGTACTTCGGCCGGGTGTTGAAGGCGTCGGCGATCGGCGTCACGCCCGGCTCGATGGTCGGCCAGTACGGGGCGAAGATGTCGAAGGTGTTGCGCCCGAACAGGAAGGCGTCGGCCCGCTCGATGATCCGGGCGATGTACGCCCCGCCCTCGGCGGTCAGGTGCGGCGTGGCCCAGCCGGCCCGCTCGAACCCGAGCCCGACGTCATAGGCCGAGGCGCCGTTGCCCTGCATCACGCCGTCCACGGAGACCTGAGTGGTGGTCGTCAGCTTCATGGTCGCGGTTCCCTTCGTCCCGGGTGGGCCCTCGTGGGCCACTCTCACCCTGGCTACGAACGGCGACCCCAAAATGCGACACCGCGGTGAAGAAACCTCAGAAGGTCTGCGCGGGCTCCGAGACCTCGACCGGCGCCTCGACCACGGCCTCGACGGCCGTCAGGTCCACGATTCGCTGCGCCGAACCCGTCATCGTGGCCCGGACGTGGTCGGCCAGCCGGCTGCTCATCGCGACGATGGTGAGCGTCGGGTTCACGTAGCCGAGGCTGGTCGGGAACACGGAACTGCCCGCGACGTAGAGGTTCTCGAGCCCGTGCACGCGGGAGTCGGCGTCCACGACCCCGAGCTGGGGGTCGGCGTGCATGCGGGTGCCGCCCATCGGGTGGTGGATGCCGCCGAGATTCATGCGCAGGGGCCCGTCGAACTGCATCCACGGGTCGAACCAGCCCAGCCCGGCGCGCTCCACGGAGCGGGCGAACAGGTCCATGTACCGGGTCAGGTTCTGCTGGTCGGCCTCGGACCAGCCGAGCTTCAGGTTCAGCCGGCCGCGGCCGAGCGCGTCCTTGGTGCCGGACAGCGTGAGCCGGTTCTCCCGCTCGGGGGTCTGCTCGGTCTGCACGTGCACCTCGAGCACCGGGAACTGCGAGCGGTCGGCGCCGGGCCGCGACCAGCCGCCGCGGTACCACTGGTAGGCGTCGGGGTTGTCCTGCCAGTCCGGCCCGTCCCACTCGTACTGCATGCCGAGCACCTTGCGGGTCTCACCCGGGTTGGTCAGCAGCCGCCGGGCCGAGGCCAGGGCGGCCGCTCCCTTCTTGCCACGCACCTCGGCCTTCAGGTGGCGGAAGGCGCGCTCGGCGTCGGTGTTGAACCCGGAGCGCCGGGGGATGAACACCGCGCCGACGTTGAGCAGCTGCTCGGCCCGCTTGTACTCCTCGTCGAACGTGAGCACGCCGTTGATCAGCTGCCCGTCGACGTAGTGCAGGTCGTACAGGCCGAGGTTCTCGAGGACGTCGGGGGACGACGGGCGCAGGGCGCCCAGCCGGAACTCGGGGTGGTCGGTCACGTACCGGCCGACGTTGTCGTAGCGGTTCCCGGGGCCGCCCGGCCGGCAGAGCTCCGACGACAGCAGCACCTGGCTGTTCTCGACGCCGCCGCCGGCCAGCACGAACAGCTGCGCCGTCACGGTGAACGAGGTGCCGTCCGAGCGCACCACGGACGCCGAGCGCACCGCGTTCCCGTCGCGCTCGCCGTCCAGCGAGACGACGGTCGAGCCGACCTCCACGCGCACGTTGGGCGCGGCCAGCAGCTCGTCGCGGGCGCGCAGCGTGAACCAGTCGGCGGGCGCGTACTGGGCGACCGTCGTGCGGGTGTTCTCGATGGTCAGCTCGGGGGTCGTCGCCCGCGACCAGTGCGACGGGGAGTCGTTGACGACGGCCCCGCCCCACGCGAGGTGGGTGCGGTCGTAGTAGGGCATGAGCTCGGCCAGGTCGAAGGGCCAGCCGCTGCCCGGCTGCCACGACTTGGTCTCGAAGTCGATCTGCTCGCCCGTCATGGTGCGGGCGTAGACCCGGCTCTTGCCCGGCCAGGTGACGTGCACCCAGTTGTTGGCGGTGCCGCCGAACTGCCGGCGGCGGCCCCCGGCCATGGCGGAGGGGCCGTAGTAGGGGGACTCGGTGTGCCCGGCCGCGAGGTCGTCGGCGGCCGCGGACGGCTCGTACTCGCCGCTCTCCAGCACCAGGACGTCGAACGACTCGCCGACCAGTTCGCGCGCGATGGTCAGCCCCGAGGGGCCGGCGCCGATGATGCAGACATCGGTGCGGATCTCCTGTGCCATCGCCGTGCTCCCTCGCCAACTCCTCGACATCCTCGGGCAGTTAACTCGGCCGGGAGACTCACGCGCAGCAAAATCTGTCAAGAGATCCACTCTCATCCTTACTCAGCCCCCGCTCAGCTACCCACCGCATCGTGGGGAACACGCAAGGTGATCAAGGGGCGCTCTGACGCGTCTCCGACGCCCCGCGGCGGCCCGCCTGACTGGCCTCCTACGCCGGAGTAGGCAGACTGACCCCGTGCGCGTCGTCGTCCTCGGAGCAACGGGGTACATCGGGTCCCGACTGGTGCCCGAACTCCTGGCCCGCGGGCACGACGTCGTGGCCACCGGTTCCGGACGCCCCCGCCGTCTGCTCTATCCCTGGTCGGACCGGGTGGAGTGGCGGCGGGTGCAGGCCCGGTCGCGACACGACGTGCACGCCGCCCTGAAGGGGGCCGACGCCGCCGTCTACCTCGTGCACGGGCTGAGCGGGCGGGCCTTCGCGGCTGCGGACCGCGAGGCGGCCCGGGTGGTGCGCAACGTGGGGCGGGAGCTGGGGCTGCCGCGACTGGTGTACCTGTCGGGGCTGGTGCCGGACGTGCCGGAGGAGCAGCTGTCGGAGCACATCCGGTCGCGGCTGGAGGTCGAGGAGGTCCTGGCCGGTGGCCCGGTGAGCACGCTCACCCTGCGCGCCGGGATCGTGCTCGGGGCCGGGTCGACGTCGTTCGAGATCCTCCGGCAGGTGGCCGCGGTCAACGTGGTGCAGTGGCTGCCCCCGTCGATGCGCTCGCGGGTCCAACCGATCTCCGTCGCGGACGCCGTGGCCGAGCTGGCCGGGGCCGTCGAGGACGACGGCGTGACCGGGCACCTCGACATCGGCGGGCCCGACGTCCTGACCTACGCCGACCTGCTCGCCACCTACGCGCGGGTCGCCGGCCTGCGGCGCGTGCAGCTGCCCGCGCCCCCGGTCCCGAACGCCCTGGTGGCGGCCGTCTCCCCGCTGACCACCGCCGCGCCGTGGTGGACCGTCATGTCGCTCGTCCAGTCGCTCACCCACGACATGGTCTGCGACCCCGGCCGGTCCGACCCGCTGGCCCCGGCGAACCCGCTGGGCGTCGAGACGGCGATCCGCCGGGCGCTGCGCGAGCCGTACACGCCGTTCGAGGGCACGGAGGTCGGTGGCGACCCGCACGTGCTGGCCCCGAGTGACCCGGGCTGGGCGAGACCCTCACGCCTGGAACGACTCCTGCCGCCCGCCGCGGTCCCGGCCGGGCGCCTCCTCGGCGGCGTGGGGCACATCGCCGAGTACCGCCTGCGGGGCCTGGTCGGGCTCTGAGCCCATGACAAGCGGGTCAGGTCAGTCGTTCGAGGGTCGCCGGGTCCCGGACCCCGCCGAAGAGCCGGTCCAGCAGCCGCCCGAACACCGGCTCCGCAGAGACGGTCTCGAACAGGGTCAGGCACGAGCGCAGCTTCAGTGCGTCCACCGACCCGAACACCCTCTCCGCCGACGTACCCGGCGGCAGTCCCGCCACGGCCTCGCAGCACTCCAGCAGGCGGCGACCGAGGACCGGGTGGGCCAGGTAGGCGACCGCCTCCGCGCGGCCCGAGATCGCGTACCGCCGCGACGTCGCGCTCATCCCCAGACCGGCCACCTGCGGGAACACGAACCACATCCAGTGCGAACGCTTCTCGCCGGCCCGCACCTCGGCCACGGCCCGCTCGAACACGCCACCCGCCTGGGCCTCGACGAAGCGGTTCAGGTCGAATTCGTCGGTCATGGGCTCTCCCGCAGGGCCAGCAGTTCGGGGGCGGCGGCCGTGAACTCCTGCGCGAACTGGAGTCTCGCCACCCAGGCGGCGGGGATCGCCGCGGCACCGTCCCGCGCCCCGAGCAGGCCGCCGGCGATCGCCCCGTTGGTGTCGGAGTCCATCCCCAACCGGACGATGTCGACCAGCACGTCCACGAGGGGCCGCGGGTCGCACAACGCCGCCACGGCCAGGCTGAGCGAGTCCAGCACGTAGCCGCCGCCCTCGTCGGCCAGGAACGTCTGACCGGTCGCGGCCATCGTCGCGGGCACCAGGTGCGCGCCGAACGCGATCGCCTCGTCGACGGGCGGGCACTCGAGGTCCAGGGTCACGGACCGCCCGGCGCGCACCGCGTCGTCCGGCGACCCGCCGGCCAACAGCTTCGCGACCATCTCGACGTAGGCGGCGCAGGCCACGGTGCAGCGCGGGTCGTCGTGCGTGATCGCCGACAGCTCAACGGCTTCCGTGATCCGGGCCGTCCGCGTGGAGCGGGCCAGGGCGGTCGGCAGGCAACGCATCAGCGACCCGTTGCCGGCCTTGCCCCGGCCGGCCCCGGCCTGCCGCGGGTCGCCCGTCCGCCCGTACTTGGTCAGCCCGTCGAGGGTCGCACCGCCGATGTCCCGCGGCCGGCTGCCGGGTTCGCGGTCGGGCCAGTCACCCCGCAGCCAGTCGAGCATGGCCTCCCCGGTCGCGCGCACGACGTCCCCGCCCGCCCCGGCCCGCCGGTAACCGAGAATCAGCGCCCGGGTGAGGTCCGTGTCGTCCGTCGCGTGACCCGCCGCCCACCCGAAGGGGCCGCCGCCGACGATCTCGCGGACGCCGTCCGGGTGCACCGATCGCACCTCGGCCCAGGGCATGAACTCGACCGTGGCGCCGAGCGCGTCGCCCGCGTGCACCCCCAGCAGTGCACCGAGAGCGCGTTCCGCCAGCCCCGGTTCGGCGTCCTTCCCCATCGAACGACCGTACCGGTGGGTCGGCGCAGCCGCAGGGTCGCAGGCTCAGACCGCGATCGCCACCACGGTGAACGCCGTACCGCCCACTAGCACGGTCACCACCAGCAGGGCGGCCAGCCGCAGCCGCCGCGACGTCCGCACGCGGTACCGCACCCCCGCGAGCCGGGTCGTCAGGACGCTACGCGAACCGCCGGTACCGCCCAACGAGAACGCCCGCAGCGCCAGCGTGTTCACGAGGTCCGCCAACGTCACCATCGGCCGACCGACCCCCCGGTCACCGCGGCCCGCTCAGGTCGCGGTCGGTGAGTACACCGCGATGACGATCGTCCCGCGGGAGCCGGCCGCCGCCGCGTACGTCCCGGTGGCCGTCCCGTCGATCGGTTCGGAGCTCACGAGGCTGCAGAGCAGGTCGGAGTCGAGCTTCGCGCCCACCGGGCCCTGCGCGACGATGTCGGCCCCCGAGACGGTGAGCTGGTCGGGGTCGAGGACGAGATCGTTCGCGGTCGGGTCCGGGTTGTAGACCACCCCGCACACCAGGTCGCCCGGCCGGACCGGCTTCGACACCGAGCGGACCGTGCCGTTCAACGCGGTGACCCCGGCCTGGGGCGAACCGAAAGCGGCGCCGCCGAAAGTGATCTCGCCCGGCAGCCGGTATCCGTCGAAGTCGATGCGCCGACCGCTCATCTGGTAGACCGCGACGGCGAGCCGCACCGAGTGCAGGGTCTGGCCCGGGTAGGTGAACACGACGGTGCTCTCCCGACCCGGCTTGACGCCCTCCTTGCCCCACGCCCTGCGGTTGGCCGCCGGGTCCTGGCCGTCCTGGTACACCTCGGTGAAGGCGCCCTGCTTGCAGCCGGCGCTGATCGGGTTCCCGTTCACCGTGATGGTCGTGGTGATGCCGTCGACGTGCTCGTTGTACTTGGCGGCCACCGCTTGGTCGATGAAGCACGTGCTGACCACGGCGATGTTCGCGTCGGTGGGGGTGAACCTCAGGATCACCGAACCGGCTCCGAAGGCGCCGATCTCCCGCTGCACCAGCGGGTCGCCGTTGTACGTCGGCGGGAACTCGGTCAGCACCTGCTTCGCGGGCGGGGCGTCCGTCTCGTGCAGCAGCGGCAGCTTCGGCACCCCGGCGGCCGCCCCGATCAGCATCACCGCGGCGGCCACCCCGGCCGCGGCCCGGCGCCGGCGGACCACCTGGGCCCGGTGCCGTACCCCGGCCAGCCGGCTGGTGGTCACCCCCGGCCCGGTCACGTCGGGACCGCGGACCCCGTCGGCCCGGGTATGCAGCTCACGCTGCAGGTCGTCGAGGTTCATCGGTCCACCTCCTCGGTGGGAGTCAGGGCGGGGTCGATACGCAGCTTGGCGAGCGCCTTGCTGGTCTGGCTCTTCACCGTGCCGAGGCTGCAGCCGAGCAGCTCGGCGGTCTCCGCTTCCGAAAGACCTTCGTAGAACCGCAGGACGACGGTCGCCCGCTGCCGCTTCGGCAGGCGGCCGAGCGCTTCCCACAGGTCGAGCCGGTCCTCGCTGGAGTCGACCGCGGGGTCGGCCACCGGGGAGTCGGGGACGTCGGCGTGCGGCTGCTCACCGTTCCACCGGCGCCGCCACCACGACGAGTAGGTGTTGACCAGGATCTTGCGGACGTACGCCTCGGGGCTGGAGCTGATCCGCCCCCACGACATCCAGGCCTTGGCGAGGCTGGTCTGCAGCAGGTCCTCGGCGAGCATCTGGTCGCGGGTGAGCAGGTAGGCCGTGCGCAGCAACTGGTCGCCGCGGGCGGCGACGAACGACTCGAAGACCATCGTGTCGTCCGTGCTCGTGCGGACCGGGCGCTCCGAGCGCCCGGCGACGAGCTCTTCCATGACCGCACCCCTCGGCGTCTCGGCTACCCCGTTCCCGGGGGCCGGCAGGGAGGTGCCGGCCGCCAGGGCATGACTGGTCATGCCCGTCAGACCGGGTGGTCCCCGCATCCGGTTGCCCCGCGGAGGAGAATTTCTCAAATATCTGTGTTGCCCCGGTTTCCGGGCCTCAGGATTCCATCCTCCGGCCGAAGGTGAGCAGGTGGGTCCGCCCGGTGGCCACGGCGTCGAGCCCGGCGGCCACCCGGCGGGCCAACGACGGCCGGGTATGGGCGCCCACGGCGGCCGGCTCGACGAGGTGGACGGCGTCGATCTCGCCCGGCTCCAACCGGAACCCGGCCACGTCCCGCGCGTCCACCACCCCGCCGTCGAACAGGAAGTGCACCGCGTCCCCCCAGACGCCGTGCCGCGGCGCCCAGTCGACGGCCAGCATGCGCCCCACCGGCCACTCGACGCCGAGCTCCTCCCGCAGCTCGCGCAGCACCCCGGTCAGCGGCGGCTCGTCGTCCTCCAGGACGCCCCCGGGCAGACCCCACGTCGAGCGGTAGGACTGCTCGAGCAGCAGGACCCGGCCCCCGGCGTCCCGGACCAGCACGGCGGCCGAGACGCGCTTGCGCGGGAAGGTCGCGGCGACGCCCGGGACGAACTCCGGCTCGGGCTCCCCCTCCAGCACGAGGTCCGCGTCGATGCGCGTCCGCAGAACGTCACCCATACTCGAAACGATATGGGTGACACGTTGGGAACGGTGCTGGTCGTCCTGCTCGTGGTGGTGGCGACGATCGGCGTCCTGCTGCTCGGGGTCATCGGCTTCGTCATCTGGCGGTACGACGTGCCGCTGAGCGGCATCGTCGCGATGTTCGGGGCGCTGCTCTACCTGCTGTCGCCGATCGACGTGATCCCCGAGGGCCTGTTCGGCCCGTTCGGTCTGGTGGACGACGCCGGGGTGGTGGGGGCCACCGTCCTGTTCGTCTACAAGCTGGTCACCGCTCGGCGGATGCTGGCCGCGCGGGGCGTGCAGTTCCCGCCCGCCCGGCGGCGACCGCGTCCACCACGAGGAGGACAGCCGGCGTTGCCACCGCGACCAGAGCCACCGGCAACGACGCGCCGGCCACCGGGAGGAAACCCGCCCCGAGCGTGAGAACGGCTGCCCCCAGAGCCTTCTCGCGGTCCCCGGCGCGGGTCACCCCGAGCGGGTGGTGCAGCGCCCAGACGAGGACCAGGAACGCCGCCACCGGGACGGCGACCGCCAGCGCCACGGTCAGGTCGCCCACCTCGAGGTGGTGCTCGGCCGCCTCGACCGCCACTTCGAGCGTGCCGCCCAGGGCGACGAGCGCCGCGAACAGGAAATAGTGCCCGTAGCCCCAGAGGAACGACCGGTCGCGGCGACCCTCCAGGCCCTCGCCCGCCGGCTTCAGGAAGTAGATCCACCACAGGGCGAAGGTGATCACCAGCGAGGCGGCGAACACCGTGAGGACGTCGGGCGTCCAGCCCTCCTCCTCCACCGCGACGTTGGCGGCCAGCGACGCCGCGCGCACGCACTCGCCGAGCATGATGATCGCGAACAGGCCGTACCGCTCGGCGATGTGGTGCGGGTGCCACGTCGTCATGCCGGGCCGCTCGGCCCACCACGGCACGGCGACCTCGAGCGCGGCCAGCACGAAGAAGGTCGCGAACTGCGCGTCGGCGGGCAGGGCCAGCCGGGCCAGCCACAGCACCTGCACGGCGCCGATGCCGGCCGCGTACCGGCGGGCCGCGGGCGCGAAGTCGCCACCCCGGGCCGCGCGCAGCCACTGGCTGATCATCGCCACCCGCATCACGACGTAGCCGATGGTGATGGTGGTGAAGTCGTCGCCGGTGAACGCGTCGTGCACGCCCGAGGCCAGCACCAGCACGCCGGCCATCTGCACGAGCGTGACCACCCGGTACACGGCGTCGTCGGTGTCGAACGCCGAGGCGAACCAGGTGAAGTTCATCCACGCCCACCAGATGGCGAAGAAGACCATGCCGAAGCGCAACGCGCCCTCGGCGGCGTGCCCGTCGGCGACGTCGTGCGCCAGCTCGGTGGCCACCGACGCGGCGGCCACCACGAACGTCAGGTCGAACAGCAGCTCCAGCACCGTGGCGGTGCGGTGGCCCTCGCCCGCGTCCCGGGCGCGCATGGGTACGGTCCAACCGGGCATCCGCTCGGTCAGCCTTCCGTGGGGGCGCCGGGCAGCGGTTCGGCCGAGACGGTGTAACCCTGCGGCGACCAGTCGGCCAGCACCGAGTAGCGGTCGCCGCGCACCACGGTGAGCCGGAACTCCAGGCGCCGGGCCTCGACGGTGCTGACCCGCCGGATCTCGAAGCAGGCGATGTCGTCGGGCACCTCGAGCAGCTTGCGGTCGGCGTCGCTGGGCAGCACCGCGCTGATCCGCTCCCGGCCTCCGGCCAGCGACACCCCGCACCGGGCGGCCAGCTCGTCGTACAGGCCGGAGACGGCGAAGTCGACGTCGAGCAGCGGGGCCGCCACGGACGCCGGGATCCAGGTCTGGTCATGGGCCATGGGCTGCTCGTCGGCCAGCCGTACCCGCTCCAGGTAGAAGAACTCGGTGTCCTCGGGCAGGCCGAGTTCACGGGCGGCCAGGGCCGAGGTGACCCGCTCCTGGGACACCACGACGCTGCGCTGCTGGATGCCCTTGGCGTCGACCTCGTAGAACAGCGAGTACAGCGAGCCCAGCGGCGGGTTGTTGTCGCCACCGCGGCGCACCCACGACCCGCGGCCCTTGGCCGAGTCGATCAGCCGCGACTCGCGCAACCGGCGCAGCGCCTCGCGCACGGTGTACCGGGAGACGCCGTACGCCTCCACCAGTTCCAGCTCACCGGGGAACCCGTTGTCGAACTCCCCCGAACCGAGCCGACGCGTCAGGTCCTGTTGGAGCTGCGCCCACAACGGCATCGGGCTGGAGCGGTCCAGCCCGTGCGCGCCGTCGAGATCGTCCAGCTCGTCGCCGTCCGGTTCGTCCTCGAACCCATCGATGTCCGGAGCCACGTGACCCACCTCCGGAATCGTCGCTACCGGCTTCAGATCCTAATGGCCCTGGTGCTTCTTGTGCTCCCGGCGGGTCCACAACGGCATCGCGAGCCAGACCGTGAGCACCGCGGCCCCCAGCACGAGCGTGAAGGTGAGGGACGCACCCGGGCCGAGGGCGACGTCCAGCACCAGCCCCACGCTGGTCACGATCGCCGCCCCCAGGAAGGCCAGCCCGGCGATCGCGAAGCGGCCGGCGATCGTGACCAGGTCGTCCTTGAGGCGCATCCGGAACAGGGCCCGGTGGTAGGCGACCGGGGCGGTCAGGCAGAGCACGGCGCCGGCGGCGAGCAGGACGGCGAGCACGTACACGTCGCGTTCACCGTCGCCGAGACCCTCGAAGCGGCTCTGGAACGGCATCGTGAGCAGGAACGCGAACAGGATCTGCACGCCGGTCTGCACCACCCGCAGCTCCTGGAGCAGTTCGACGAAGTTGCGGTCGGCCCGCTCGGCCTCGCTCTCACCCGGTCGGTCCGCACCCATCGGCCCATTGTGCTCCCGCTCCGGGCGCCCCGGGATGGGTTGTACCGCACGACATGTGCGCGCAACGGCCGTGTGTAATCCTGATCATCAACCCCCTGACCTGGAGGCGAGATGCTGGCGCGAGTACGGCTCAGCGTGCCCGACCGGCCGGGCTCGCTCGGTCTGGTGACCTCGGCGATCGGTGCCTCCGGCGCGGACATCGCGGAGATCGACGTCCTGGAGAGCGAGGGCGGCCGCGCCCTCGACGACGTGTTCGTCCAGGTGCGGGACCGCGACCAGTTGACCGCTGTCTGCCAGCGGCTCGACGCGCTGCCCGGCGTCCAGGTCACCGGGCGCCAGATGCCCGCGCCGCCGATCACCGGGCACGCCGACCTCGAGTTGCTCGACCACGTGCTCACCGCGCCGCAGCGCGGGGTGCAGACCCTGGTGGACGGCGCCCCGCACGCGTTCGGGGCCGACTGGGCCGCCGTGGTCGAGTACGCGAACGCCGAGTTCGCGGGTGTGGTTGCGGCCAGCACCCGGGCACCGGAACCCTCGCAGGTCCGGTTGAGTTCACCGCTGCGGCTGGCCACGCCCCGAGTCACCGGGCCGCGGGGCGCCGAGTACACCGGGGCGGCGCTGGTGCCGCTCGGGTCGGGGGCGCTGGGCCTGCTGCTGGTCCGGGAGGACGGTCCGGAGTTCCACCGTTCGGAGCTGTGGCGCGTCGGGCAGGTCGGCCAGATCGTCGGTACGGTGCTCACACCCGTCTGACCTGCACCTTCTTCCCCGAGGAACCGATGGCAGAACCTCAGCTGTGGCTGGTCCGGCACGGCGAGACGGCGTGGAGCCGCGAGCGCAAGCACACCGGGCGCAGCGACATCCCGCTGACCGCCGTGGGGGAGCAGGCCGCCCGCGAACTGCTGCCCCGCCTCCATGAGGTCCGGTTCGACCTGGTGCTGGCCAGCTCGCTGTCCCGGGCCTGGCGGACGGCGGAACTGGCCGGCTTGGTCCCGGTGGCCGAACCGCTGGCCAAGGAGTGGAACTACGGCGCCTTCGAGGGCCTGACGACGGCGCAGATCCAGGAGCAACGGCCCGGCTGGTCGGTCTGGGACGGCCCGGTCCCGGACGGCGAGACGCTGGCCGAGGTGGCCGGCCGCGCCGACGCCGTGGTCGCCCGCGTGCGGGCCGAGACCGACGGCCGGGCGGTGCTCGTGGCCCACGCCCACTTCCTGCGGGTGCTGGCCGCCCGCTGGTTGGGGGAGAGCCCTGAACTGGGCCGGCACCTGGCTCTGGACACTGCCACGGTGAGCGTGCTGGGCTGGGACCGAGGCTCGCCGATGATCCTGCGCTGGAACACGTGACCCGCGCCGCTCGTCGGACCCCCTGACGTTCCTCCCCGACCGGCGACACGACGAGGTGGCCCATGCGCAGCACGATGCAAACGACCCCGCTCCTGCTCTCCCGCTTCCTCGACTACGGGGCCACCGCCTACGCGGACTCCGAGGTCATCACCTGGACGGCGGACGGGCCGCGGCGCTCCACGAACGCCGAGGTGGCGGCCGACTGCAAGCGGCTGGCCAACGCGCTGCGCTCGCTGGGGGTGACCGGCGACCAGCGGGTCGGCACGTTCATGTGGAACAACGAGGAGCACCTCGAGCTGTACATCGGGGTGCCGAGCATGGGCGCCGTGCTGCACACGATCAACATCCGCCTGTTCCCGCAGCAGATGATCTTCACGATCAACCACGCCGAGGACTACGTGGTGGTCGTCGACAACACGCTGGCCGAGCCGTTCAGCAAGATCCTGGCCCACGCGCCGACCGTGAAGCACGTGATCGTGAACGGTCCGGTGCCGGAGGAGGTCAAGGCGGCGCTGGCCGGGGACGGGGCCCGCGAGGTGCACGACTACCGGGCCCTGCTGGACGCGCAGCCGGCCGAGTTCGAGTGGCCGGTGCTGGACGAGAACGACGGCGCGTCGATGTGCTACACGTCCGGCACGACGGGCGACCCGAAGGGCGTCGTCTACTCGCACCGCTCGAACTACCTGCACACGCTGCAGCTGGCCATGCCGACGGCGCTGTCCCTGAAGCAGGGCGACGTGGTGCTGACGATCGTGCCGCTGTTCCACGCCAACTCGTGGGGCGTCGCCTACGCCGGGTTCGCCACCGGGGCCACCCTCGTGCTGCCCGACCGGTTCCTGCAGGCCGCGCCCCTGGCCACCATGATCGAGCAGCTGAAGGTCACGAACGCCCTGGCCGTGCCGACCATCTGGAACGACCTCCTGCACCACCTCGAGGCGCATCCCGAGTCGGACATCTCCACGTTGAAGAGCGCGATCGTCGGTGGCTCGGCCTGCCCGCCCGCGCTGATGAAGGCGTTCCAGGAGAAGTTCGACGTCACCGTCTACCACGGCTGGGGGATGACGGAGACGTCGCCGCTGGCCACCGTCGCGGTGCCGCCGCCCGGGCTGGAGGGCCAGGAGTACTGGGACCGCCGGTTCATGCAGGGCCGGCTGTCGATGTCGGTCGACGCGCGGCTGGTCGGGCCCGACGGTGAGACGCTGCCCAACGACGGCGAGAGCGTCGGCGAGGTCGAGGTGCGGGGGCCGTGGATCACGGCGTCGTACTACAACGCCGACGCCCCGGAGAAGTTCGACGACGGCTGGCTGCGCACCGGCGACGTCGGCAAGCTGACCCCCGACCTGTTCCTGACCCTGACCGACCGCGCCAAGGACGTGATCAAGTCGGGCGGCGAGTGGATCAGCTCCGTCGACCTGGAGAACCAGTTGATGGCCCACCCCGCGGTGCGCGAGGCGAGCGTCGTCGGCGTCCCGGACGAGAAGTGGGGTGAGCGGCCGCTGGCGACCGTCGTCCTCGAGGAGGGCTCGTCGGTCACGACCGAGGAGCTGCGGGACTTCCTGGCCGAGCGGGTGGCCCGTTGGCAGGTGCCCGAGCGTTGGGCGTTCATCGCCGAGGTGCCCAAGACGAGCGTCGGGAAGTTCGACAAGAAGGTCATCCGGGCCCGGTACGCCGACGGCGACCTCGAGGTCGTGGAGGTCGGCAAGCCCGCTTCGTAGTTCGTGATCATGCAGAAACCTCGCGCAGTCTCCGGAGGCCGTTGACCGGCTCCCGAAGGGCGCGAGGTTTCTGCATGATCACGAACGCTCTGAGCTAGCCGCAGAGCTGCTTGATGTCCTGCGCCGAACTGGAGTCGTCCGCGTTGACGCCGGTGCCCGTCGGCTTCTTGGTCTTCGTCGGGGTCGGCGTGGTGCCGGCCGACGGCGACGCGGCCGCGGCGGCCTTGTCGGCCTGGGCCTTCGCGTAGTCCTTGTCGGACTTCGCGATGGCCTTCTTCACCAGCCGGTGGATCTCCGTGTAGTCGGGGTTCCACGTCCCGGAGGAGAGGACCTTGTTGGTGAAGGCCAGGCTGTAGGTCTTGCCGCCCTTCTGGATGCGCTGGGCCAGGTCGACCCACGCCTCCAGCGAGTCCTGGCTGATGTTCGTCGCCGAGTTCTTCTTGATCGCCTTGGCGATGTCCGGGAAGTGCTGGGCCAGCGTGATCGGGTCGCTCTGCTCGACCAGGTCGCCGATGAGGCACCGCTGGCGCCGCATCCGGTCGTAGTCGTCGGTGGTGCGGCGCGAGCGGGCGTACCACATGGCGTCGAAGCCGTTCAGCTTCCGGTTGCCCGGCTCCAGGTACCCCTGCGTCGCCTCGGTGTAGTACGCCCCCATGGCCGGGGTGGCGTCGGGGTGGCCGCCGCGGGGCAGGCGCTGGGTCACGTTGACCTTCACACCGCCGATCGCGTTCACGAAGTCGACCAGGCCCTGGATGCTCAGCAGCGCGTAGTTGTCGATCTTCAGGCCGAGCGTGCCGGACACCACGTCCTCGGTGGCCTGCAGGCCCGGGGTCTTGCCCGTGTAGTACTGCTTGCCGTCGGGGCCGGAGGCCCACGTCCACACCGCGTTGATCATGCAGGTGTCCGTGGTGACGCTCGCGCCGCAGGTGAACCCGTTCGGATACTTCCGGGCCCCGGGGGAACCCGGCTTGAACTGGGCGTGGCCCAGGTTGCGGGGCAGGCTGTACAGGATCGTGTAGCCGCTCTTGGTGTCGATGCTGGCCAGGATCAGGGTGTCGGTCCGGACGCCGGTGCGGTCGGCCCCGGCGTCGCTGCCGATCAGCAGCACGTTCATCCGCGGGATGCCGGCCCACGGGTCGGCCTTCTGGTTGTTCGGCTTCGTGCCGCCGCCGGAGCTCGGGAAGAGGGTGTTGATCAGGTCGCGCTGGGCGAACACGCGCTCGCCGCTCCAGTAGACGGGCAGCGCGATGCCGACCAGGAGGGCGACGACGAGCAGGCTGCTGAACGACTTCTGCGACCGGGTCAGGACGGCGGAGCGGCGCAGCCCCGCGCTGGTCATGAGGATGAAGAGACCCCAGAGCAGGGCGCCGAAGACGAAGACGCCCAGCAGGGCGAGCAGCTTGTTGGGGCTGACCCCGACCGCGACGACCTGGTCGAGGAGCGCGGTGCCCTGCAGAGCCAGCCCGACGCCGATCGCGATCGCCAGGGCCTGCAGCAGCAGGAGGAAGCGGCCGAACTTGCGCCAGCCCGCGGCGGCCAGACCGGCGCCGGGGAAGAGGTAGGAGACGATCGTCCAGCCGACGACGTAGGCGAAGCCCTGGCCCCACGGGGTCGCGTGCCGACCGCGCAGGATGCCGGGAATGGACCGGACGCCGGGCAGCCCGCCGCCGCCTCCGCCCCCGCCCCCGCCGGAGCGTCGCGTCGGCCGCGTCGTGGTGGTCGGGTAGTCCGCCGGCTCTTCTGGTGCTTGGGCGGAGTCAGCGGCGCGACGCTCGCGCCGGGAGGAGTACGACTCCACCTGGGTCACTGCTCCTCCATTCGCGACGACACGCGCGCCGACGGCCCGGTACCGCAGGTCAGGCAGGGTACGAGGGGAAGCCTCCGGCTGACCAGCCGCCCATTGTTCCACGGCGAACGAGGGCGTGGGTTTCAAGTAGAGGATCGCCCATGACGCCCGGTTCGTTTCCTGGAAATACGCGATGTCACCTGTGAGTACCCACCGCTGTCGTGCGGCTTTGCCGCCGGTACGGGCGGGCGGGTACCCTCTCCGGCTGGGGAGGTGTCGCCTAGTCCGGTCTATGGCGCCCGCCTGCTAAGCGGGTTTGGGGCTACAACCCCATCGCGAGTTCAAATCTCGCCACCTCCGCGGAACAACGAAGGGCCCCGACGACGTCGGGGCCCTTCGCCGTTCCGCGGAGGTGGCGGATTTGGGAGGAGTGGAGAGCGCCGCGAGGAACGAGCAGTGCCCGCCACGACGGCTCTCGCCACCTCCGCCAGCGGCCGCAGGCCGCTATCCGCAGCCCGCCCTGCCAACTCAGCCCGAACAAACCCAGCCCAGCCCGCGCCACCGAGTGGAACGTTCTGCCCCTCAAAACCCCTCGCCGGGGCCCCATAAGGGGCACTTCGTTCCACTCGACGCCGCGCAGCGCGGGCGCCGCGCCGGCCCGCTCGAGCCAGGCGGTCGTCGTCCGGGCCAAAGCCCGAAGGCCGGCCGACTCGTGGTCGACCGGCCTCCGGTTCTCTCAGCGGGGCCCGGCCCCGGGCAGTAGGGCCGGTAGGCCCCCTGGGTGCTGAGCGGTCTGCGGGTTCAGAGCCCCAGGCGCGCCTTCAGCCCGTCGAGCTCGGTGAGCAGCGTCGTCGGGGTCTTGTCGCCGATCTTGTCGAACCACTCCTGGATCAGCGGGACCTCGGCCTTCCACTCCTCCGGGTCGACGGCGAGCGCCTTCTCCAGCTGCTCGGCCGACACGTCGAGGCCGTCGACGTCGAGCGAACCCGGCGCCGGCACGTGGCCGATCGGGGTCTCGACCGCGGCGGCGGTGCCTTCGAGCCGCTCGACGACCCACTTGAGCACGCGGCCGTTCTCGCCGAAGCCCGGCCACAGGAACGAGCCGTCCTCGGCGTCACGGCGGAACCAGTTGACGTAGAAGATCTTGGGCAGCTTGGTGGAGTCCGCGTCCTTGCCGACGTTGATCCAGTGCTGGAAGTAGTCGCCGGCGTTGTAGCCGATGAACGGCAGCATGGCCATCGGGTCGCGCCGGACGACGCCCACCGCGCCGACCGCCGCGGCCGTCGTCTCGCTCGAGAGGGTCGCGCCCATGAAGGTGCCGTGCGTCCAGTCGCGGGACTCGGTGACCAGCGGGATCGTCGTCTTACGGCGCCCGCCGAAGAGGATCGCGCTGATCGGCACCCCCTGAGGGTCGTCGTACTCCTCGGCGAGGATCGGGCAGTTGCGGATGGGGGTGCAGAACCGCGAGTTCGGGTGCGAGGACGGCTCGGTGCTGTCCGGCGTCCAGTCCCGGCCCTTCCAGTCGGTCAGGTGCGCCGGGGCCTCGGGCGTCATGCCCTCCCACCAGACGTCGCCGTCGTCGGTCAGGGCGACGTTCGTGAAAACGCTTCCGCCGGCGTCGATCGCGCGCATCGCGTTCGGGTTCGTGTCCCAACCGGTGCCGGGAGCCACGCCGAACAGCCCGTTCTCGGGGTTGGTCGCGTAGAGCCGGCCGTCCTTGCCGAACCGCATCCAGGCGATGTCGTCGCCCAGGGTCTCGACCTTCCAGCCCGGGATGGTCGGTTCGAGCATGGCCAGGTTCGTCTTGCCGCACGCGCTGGGGAACGCGGCCGCGATGTAGTTGACCGTGCCCTGCGGGCTGGTCAGCTTGAGGATCAGCATGTGCTCGGCCAGCCAGCCCTCGTCGCGGGCCATCACGCTGGCGATGCGCAGGGAGTAGCACTTCTTGCCGAGCAGCGCGTTGCCGCCGTAACCGCTTCCGAAGGACTGGATCTCGCGGCTCTCGGGGAACTGCACGATGTACTTCGTGTCGTTGCACGGCCACGCGACGTCGGCCTGCCCGGGCTCGAGCGGGGCGCCGATGCTGTGCATCGCGGGCACGAAATCGGCGTCCGTGCCGAGGGCCTCGAGCACCTTGGTGCCGGTGCGGGCCATCACGTTCATCGACACGACGACGTACGGCGAGTCGGTGATCTCCACACCGAACATCGGCTTCTCGGCGTCGAGATGGCCCATCACGAACGGGATCACGTACATCGTGCGGCCCTTCATGGAGCCGCGGTACAGGTCGCGCATGATGACCCGCATCTCGCCCGGGTCCATCCAGTTGTTCGTCGGGCCGGCGTCCTCTTCGTCGACGCTGCAGATGAAGGTCCGGTCCTCGACGCGCGCGACGTCCGTCGGGTCCGACGCGCACCAGTAGGAGTTCGGCTTCTTGTCGAGCTTCGTGAACGTGCCCGCGGCGACCAGCTCGTCGAGGAGGGCCTGGTGCTCCTCGGGGGTGCCGGTGATCCAGTGAATCCGGTCGGGGGTCGTCAGCGCGGCCATCTCGTCCACCCAGGCGATGAGCTTCGCGTGGCTGGTGGGGTGGGTGGTGGTGACGGTGTCGAGCTCGGTGGGGGTCTCGTCGAGTGCTGTCACGGGGCTGCCCTTCCTCGTGTTCGGACGTGGGTGGTCCCGTGACCGTGACGGTGAACGCCGTCGTCCACGGGTCTGGCCACGGTAAATGTCCGGACATAGGATGGGCTACCTGTCCGGACAGATTCATCCGGTGAAGTAGTTCACACCCTGCGTCGCCGTCGAAGTGGCTTGCGACCTGGGCATTTGTCATGTTCAGGCGCTTGTGGGGACGACGTCGGTCGGGTTCCGCGGTCGGGTTGCCGCGGCGACTCTGCTCTCACTTTGTCTCGCGGAGCATCGGTCCAGCCGCCCGATGGGACCCTTGAACCGACGCTCCGGAAGACAAGGTCGGAGCCAAGCCGTCGGCGCCTCGCGGAACTGATTTCGGTGCGGGGCCGGTGCTCCGGTATGGTGGCCGGGCTGTTCCAGCGCCCGTAGCTCAACGGATAGAGCATCTGACTACGGATCAGAAGGTTAGGGGTTCGAATCCCTTCGGGCGCACTCGTTGAGACAGCGACAGATCAGGCCCTCGGTGCACTTCGGTGCAGGCGGGGGCCTCTTCTGTTTGCGGTCGCGGGCCGGTGGACGCCTGCCGCAAAATAGTCCGAGCCAAGAACATCTTGTCTCAGACTATCTGAGGTCGTACAGTCTTCGACATGACTGCTGCGCCGCTCGATCCGCTCCCCGTTGCTCACCCTCCGGCGGAGCTGGAGGTCTACCGACTGCCGACGGGCACGTACGAGACGCGGGCCGTCTTCGCGTTCTCGGGTGGCTCGGTGTTCGACAAGCGCCATTTCGCGGCGACCGCGGTGCTGGTCCGCCACCCGAAGGGCGACCTGCTGATCGATGCAGGGTTCGGCGCCGCGGTCGACGAGCACATCGCGATGCTGCCGCGCTTCGAGCGCGCGCCGTTCGAGCGGGCGAGCACGGCCCGCGAACAGCTGGACGCGGCCGGCTACGACTTCTCCCGGCTGCTCGGCGTGATCGTGACCCACGTGCACTGGGACCACGTCAGCGGGCTGGACTCCCTCGACGTCCCGGTGTGGATGAACGCCGACGAGGTCGGCTACGGCGCGGACGACTCACACGGGGCGGTCTACCGTGCCGTCTCGGCGGGGCACGAGATCCGGCCCTACGAAATGAAAGACGGCCCGTACCTGGGTTTCCCGGCGAGCTGGGACGTCCACGGTGACGGGTCGGTCGTCGTCGCCCACGCCGGCGGGCACACGCCGGGTTCCGTGGTCGTGTTCGTCGCCCTTCCCACCGGCCAGCGGTACGGCTTCATCGGTGACCTCACCTGGCAGTGCGACGGTCTCACGCACAACAAGCAGCGCCCCTGGTTCATGCGCGGCCTGACCGATGTCGATCCGGGCGGGGTGCGCGCGGGGCTGGAGCGGTGCATCGCCCTGCGGGACGTCGTCCACCTGATCCCCGCGCACGACGTCTCCGCCTACGACCCGATCCCGCTCCTGCCCGCCGTGGAGGCCTCCGCGGGCGCGAGCCGATGACGAGTCCGGCGACCGAGCCGGTGGCCGCACCGCGGACCGTCCGCTCGTCAGAGGGTTCCGAGGACGGCAAGCTGCTGCCCGTGCCGACTCTGGGGCCCGGGCCTGACTCCGAGCTGACGTGGCTGTTGCACCGGGCCGCGCAGCGCATGCGCACGGCCACCGGTGACGTGGCCGCCCAGCACGGTCTGACGATGCGTCAGCACATCGTCCTGAGCGCCCTGCACCTCGCGCCCGGCATGACGCAGGTCGAGCTCGGCCGGGCGGTGGGGATGGACAAGACCACCCTGACCAGTGAGCTGGATCGACTGGAGCGACTGGAGCTGGTCAGGCGTTCGATCGACCCGCGGGACCGGCGGGCCCGCACGCTGGACGTCACCGAGCAGGGCGAGCACCGGCGCCGGCTGGTGTCGGCGGAGACCGAGCGCGCCGAGCGGGCGGCCCTCGCTGCCTTCGGTGAGGCCGAGGTGGCCACACTGCGACGCATGCTCTACGGGCTCATCGGTGACACCCAGGACCAGGGGACGTGCCTGTGAACGCCTCGGAGACCGTGGAGCAGCGAACCGCCCGCGGAAAGCGGCTCTACGGGCGCAATCTCGGGCTCGACGAGTCCGCGGCCGAGGCGGCGATGAGCGCGGTCGCCGGCCCGGACTTCGTGCGGGAGGCGTATCTGGCCGCCGGTGGTCCGGGCTGGCACGGCCAGGACCTCACCGACCGGGACCGGGCCTTGGTCGTCGTCGCGGCCCTCGTGGCCCAACACGTCACCGACGACCGTCTCGAGCCCTACCTCGCGCTGGCCCGCCGCCATGGTGTCGGCGAACGGGGGCTGGAGGCCGTCATGATCCTGCTGTCCGCCTACGTCGGGCAGCCGGCGGCATCGCGCGGCGCCGCGGCGGTGCGCCGGACGGCGGATGCCGTCACCGGCGACGTGTGATCCAGAAGGACGGAGCAGTGGACGAGCGCATCCGGCGCGCGCCGGCCATCACCCCCGCCTCGTCGGCGGCCGAGCGCACCATCGACATCACCACCACCGGCGCGAAGACCGGACGGGCCCGGCGGATCGAGATCTGGTTCTACCGGGTCGACGGCGAGATCTACCTGACCACCCAGCCGGCCCGGCGCAGCTGGTACGCCAACCTGCTGGCCAATCCCGCGTTCACCATCCATCTGAAGCACGGCGTGCGAGCCGACCTGCCGGCCACCGCGGAACCGTTGCTCGACCCTGACGAGCGGCGGCGCGTCTTCACGGCCGTCGTGGCCGACCTCAATCACCCCCGGCACCGTGCGTATCTCGCGCAGCCGGTCGAACCGGTCGGGGACTGGATGCAGGGCAGCCCGTTGATGCACGTGACGATCGCGGGAGCGTAGACCTGCTGATCAGTGCGGTCATCACCCCGCCGATCCGATCGGCACTCGAAAGGCCCTGGTGCGCACCATTTCGCGCTGGACCCCGAGGGAGATCGCGAGGTAGGGCAGCAGCGTGGCGCCGGCGAAGTCACCGGCTCCCAGCCGGTGCGTGAGGACGTCGAGCGCCACGTGGGCACCCAGCGCGACCGCCCACAGCACGGCCGTCGTCGTCCTTCCCTGCTGCATGAGGGTGCCGTCGGCGGACGCTCACCGTCTGCGACATCTGGTAGAGCCCGACGATTCCCAGGACGAGCGCGAACCGTACCGAGGACCGCTCGCGGACGGCGCGGGGGCGGGTCTGGCGGGCGATCAGCAGCCCCACGACCAGAACGCCGATCGCGGCGTCCACGGCGTAGGTCTGCACCTGCTGTGGATCCATGCCTCGACGATGCCCGGCCTGAGGGTGTGGGCCCTGGAACGGCTGTCACGACCTCGCCGTGACATCTGTCAGGTCCGGGCCTCCGCGACGAGTTCCTCGGACAGGGCCCAGAGTGCGCGGGCCCGGTCGGGGTCGATCGCGTAGGCGGCCACGCCACGGCGGACGCCGTCGACGTGCGGCTCGGCGATCTGGCAGTCCTCGAAGTACCGGCCCGTGATGCCGGCGACCAGCGGGGAGGCGGCGAGCAGGAGACTGGTCGCGGCGCCCTGCGGTATGTCCTTCACCGAGATGCCGGTCCGGCCGTTCGGGTCGAACGAAGCGGGCGCCGCGGAGGCCGGGACATGGCGGCTGAGGTTGGTCGAGGCGATCCGCCCGGGGTTGAGGGCGTTGACCGCGATCCCGTCACCGGCCCACCGCCGGGCGGCCTCGACCGCGAACAGGATGTTGGCCGTCTTGGACCGCCCGTACGCCAGCCACGGCTCGTAGCCGCCGCGCTCGAAGTTCGGGTCGTCGAGGTCGACGTCGCCGTTGATGTGCCCGACGGAACTCAGTACCACCACCCGGGCATCGCCGGCCGCCGCGAGCGAGTTCCGCAGGCCGCAGGTCAGCGCGAAGTGACCGAGGTGGTTGGTGCCGAACTGGGTCTCCCAGCCCTGCGCGGTACGGCCGAACGGGGTGGCCATCACGCCGGCGTTGTCGACCAGGACGTGCAACGGCCCCGACCACCGGCCGGTGAAGGCGTCGATGCTGGCCAGGTCCGCGAGGTCGAGCGGCTCCACGGCCACCTCGCCCGGGAGCTGCGCGGCGACGCGCTGCCCGGCGGCGACGTCCCGGACCGCCAGCACCACGCGGGCGCCGCGTCGGGCGAGCACCCGCGCGGTCTCGGCGCCGAGGCCGGACGACGCGCCGGTCACGACGGCGGTCCGGCCGGTCAGGTCGACGCCGGCCGTGACGTCCTCGCCGGTGCTGGTCGCCCCGAAGGGGAACGGTGTGGACACGGGCCCTCCTCGAACGGTATCGGAGCATGCTCCGGTTACTGTAGAGCTTAACTGGACTGTGCTCCACTTAGCCACGAAGATGTGCGCCGTGACCGAGGAGCAGGCGCTGCGCGCGGACGCGCGGGCCAACCATGACCGCCTCCTCGAGGCGGCCGCCCGGGCCTTCGCCGCCGACGGGCCGGGCGCCTCGCTGCGCGGCATCGCGCGCGACGCGGAGGTCGGGATCGCGACGCTGTACCGCCGGTTCCCCACCCGCGAGCTGCTCGTCGAAGCGGTCTACCGCAACGAGTCCGGCCGGCTCGCCGACGCCGCCGAACAGCTGCGCGAGACCCTGCCGCCGCTCGAGGCCGTCATCGCGTGGATGCGCCAGTTCCTCGAATACCTCTCCACCAAGAGCGGGATGGCCGAGACCCTCCGGCTGCTGTTCACCACGGACCAGGGCCTCCGGTTGCAGACCCGTGCGGCGCTCGTCGAGGCCTGCGCCGGTCTGCTCGAGGCGGCTGCGGACGCCGGGCAGCTGCGCCACGACCTCGACCCGCTGGACGTGTTGATGGCCCTGGGGGGATTCGCCTTCATCGCCGAGGATCAGGCCGAGCCCGATCTGCGCGAGCGGCTGATCCGGCTGCTGGTCGACGGCCTGCGGGTCTGACTGACCCGTGACGGGTCCGGTGGAGGCTCTCGACTCCTACGACGACGCGATGCTCGATTCGGACGGAACTGGCGGAGCGAGGCCGCCATGTGGCACGGGACACGCCATCGCCACCTGTTCGGCTGATCAGGCCCACCGCCGACGGTCCCGACATCACCTGTGGAGCGCCCTAGCAACGGGGCACAAGGCGGCAGGCGGGATGAGGCGCGATTGAGAGCTGTCGTCGGCGAACCGACCGCCACGGATGGCGCGCGGTCGGGTGCGGCCCGTGGTCCTGGACGCGCCTCGGCCATTCATCGCCTGCGACCGGCGTGGTTGATCGGCGCCGCCCTGCTGGTCGCCCTCGCCGCCGGGGTGTCGACGCTGGGTGGGCTGTTCCTGGGGGCGCATCTCGCCCTCTCACTGACGCTGGCGACCCTGTGGGTCCATGCCTGGTCCGCGGCCCGATGGTGGCGGCACCACGCGAACCGTCTGCTGCACGACAGTGGGAGGGACAGCCTCACCGGGCTGTTGAACCGGTCGGGGCTGGCCGAGCGGTTGCGTGAGATCGACGACGGCGACGAGCCGTGGATGGCGCTGATCCTGGGGGTCGACTCCCTCACCGCGGTCAACGAGCGATTCGGGGTGCGTGCTGCCGACGAGTTGCTACTGGTCGTGACCAGGGCGATGTCCCGCTGCGCCCCGGCCGACGCCGTCCTGGCGCGGCTCGGTGGCGGAGAGTTCATGCTGTTGGCGCCGGGCGAACTCCAGCACGGACGCCGCCTGGGGGTGACGATGCAGACCGCCGCATCGGAGGCCCTGGCCTACGAGCTGCCGGGTGTCGACGTCGGTACGCATGTCGGCGTCGGGCGACTCCTTCCGATGGGACTCGCGGCTGAGCCCTCGCCGGAGACGGGCGACACGTCAGACCTGATGAACCGGTTGGGTGAGGTGGTCGCCGCGGCGGCGGTCGCGAAACAGCTCGGGCCGGATGCGATCGAGGTGTACGAGGGGGCCCTGCAGGCCACGCGGGAACGACAGCTGCTGCTGGAGTCCCGTCTGCGGTCCGCCGTGGCCAACGGGCGTATCAGAACGGTGGCCCAACCCATCTGGGACATGGCCACGGCCGAGACCCGCGGGTACGAGGCGCTGGCCCGGTGGCGGGACGAGGAGCTGGGCGAGATCTCCCCGGGCGAGTTCATCCCCGTGGCCGAGCAGAGCGACCTCATCATCGAGATCGGCCGGCAGGTGCTGGTGCGCAGCATCGAGCAGGCCGCGGCGGCCGGGGTCTTCGCCGCCGGCCGCTACCTGTCCGTCAACGCGTCGCCCGTGCAGCTGCGTCGCCCGGGCCTGGCCGAACTCGTCGAGGCACAGCTCGAGATCCACGACCTCGACCCGCAGCAGCTCGTCATCGAGGTCACCGAGAGTGTGCTGATCACCGACGACGACCCCGCGCTGCGGACCCTGATCGACCTGCGGGCGCTCGGCGTACGACTGGCCATCGACGACTTCGGCACGGGCTACTCCGCGATCGGCTACCTCCGCCAGCTTCCGGTGCAGCTGCTGAAGATGGACATGTCCCTGACCCGCAGCCTCGAGGCCGAGCCGCGCACGAGGGACATCGTGCTCGCCGTCCAGGAGATGGCGACCCGGATGGGCATGTCGGTGGTGATGGAGGGCGTCGAGACCGAGGCCCAGGCCGACATGTGCCGTTCTCTGGGGGCCGACCTCGGACAGGGATGGCTGCACGGTCGTCCGACGGAATGGTCGCGGGTGGTCGTCGAATCCGGGCGCACGCCGTCGGTCGCGGCCCCCGGGACGATCGGGCCGGAGGCCTCGGTCCAGTTGTGAGCCCGGTCCCGCAGCGCCGCCCTCTGCTGGCGAATGCGGCACACTCCACCTCTGTGACCGATGAGGCGGGCGAGGACAAGAAGGCCAAGAACCACGCGATGTGGGACGTGATGACGAAGGATCACGGTCTGACCGAGGGGGCCTCGCTCGACGCCGACCTGTTCTGGTTCGCAACGGACCGCCCCGCCGCGGACGCGCTCGCGGAGGCATTGGCCACGGAGGGGATCGCGGCGACCGTGGACGAACAAACCCACGGCTGGTTGCGACGCCGGACCGTCGTGAGCGTCCATGCGGTACTGCACCTGGCCCGCGTCGACCTCGCGACGTTGGACGCCATGGTGGAGCGGATGGAGGTGCTGGGCGACCGCTACGGCGTCGAGTTCGACGGCTGGGGGGCCGCGGTTCCCGACCGCCCGTGAAAGGGCGTGGCCCCGGCCCGCGCTCCGCGATACTGACCGCGTGGAACGGCGATATGCGCGCTATGCCTGCCTCGACGCCCGGGAACCGTCGGTGACGGACCTGCTGCCCCGTGAGGCGTCGCGGTGAGGACCGTCGCTCTGGCCGTCGGGGCGGCGCTGGTCGGCGGGGTCGTGATCGCGTTGGGCGTGGTCGGGGCCCAGGACTGGATCGGCGAGGCCGACGAGGTGTCGTGCAGCCTGGCCTCCGCCGAGAGTCTGAGCCAGGAGGCGGTCTTCACCGAACCGATCGACGGCGTCGACCTGGCCGACCCGCCCGGGCACGGTAGCTGCCGGTCGCGGGACGGCGAGGAGACGGAGTCCTACGCGGCGCAGTACCGGACGTCGGTCGCCGCGGCCGACCTGATCGGCCGGTTCGGCCTGCACCTCGGCGCCCAGGGGTGGGACGAGCTGCGGGTGCTGCCGGTGGACGCCGACCAGGAGACCTTCGGCCTCTGTGCGGTGCGCGACGGGGTGGCCGGCGGCGACGGTCATCAGCTCCTCGAGCTGAGCATCCCGCAGAAGGCCGCGCGGACGTCGTCCGCCTACGAGTTCGAGGTGACGGTCACGGACGGGGTGCACAGCTCAACCTGTTGAACCGCAGGAATTCGATGATGGTCGCGGCGTTCGGCCCGAAACGGTCATACTTGATCTTCACGGTGGGCCTATGACGGGGTTGAAGATCATGCGTGTTGTCTGGTGGTTGGTGGCCGGGTTAGGCCTGGGCGTCACCGACGTCGTGATCATGAAACTCGTCTACGGCGACGGCGAATGGCCGACCATCCCGCTCATGGTCGTCGCGGGGTCCACCTCGTTGGCCCTGTACGGCGTGTTCCTCTGGTGGAACTGGTCTCGCCGCCGGGCTCAGCCGGCGAGCACGGCGCGCGCGGCGGCCTCAAGCCCGGCGGCCACGGACTCGGGCGTCGACCCGAGGTAACCGGCGACCATCGCACCGTCGCGCAACATCATCAACTGAGCGGCCTTGGCCTGCGGGTCGCGCACCTGCAGCTCGGCCAGCAACTCGGCGGCCTGGCCCTGCAGCCACGCCCGGTGCTCGGCGATCACCGCCCGCCCCGGGTGGTTCCCGTCGGGTAGTTCGGCGGCGGCGTTGATGAACAGGCAGCCGCGGAAACCCGGCCCGCAGGCGAGCTGACCGACCGCGCCTGCGTACCAGCGCAGCACGGCGACCGGGTCGTCGGGGTGCGCGGCCCGCTGGGCGGCGACCCGGGCCCGTTCGGCGGCGGAGGCCTCCTGCAGGTAGGCGACGACCAGGTCGTCCTTGGTCGGGAAGTACCGGTAGAAGGTCACCTTCGAGACGCCGGCCTCGGCCAGCAGCCGGTCGGCACTGGCCGCCCGGATGCCGTCCGCGTAGTAGCGCCGCGAGGCCGCCGCGAGGATGCGCTCGCGCACGGGCACGTCCTGCGTTGCGCCAGACGCCTGAGTCACGGCCACGACCCCACCTCCCCGGGTTGCCATGGTTGCACGATCATGCTTCCATCGGATGTAGACGTACTAGTTAGTCTACCAAGAACCGAGGAGCCGTACGATGCCCGAGAAGATCCTGTACACCGCCGTCGCCACCTCGACCGGCGACGGCCGCAACGGCCACGTACGCAGCAGCGACGGTCTGATCGACACCGACGTGAAGATCCCCAAGGAGATGGGCGGCGAGGGTGGTGCGACCAACCCTGAGCAGCTGTTCGCCTCGGGCTACGCGGCCTGCTTCCACTCGGCCCTGAAGGCCGTCAGCAAATCGGTCGGCGTCGACGTCACCGACTCCGCGGTCACCGCCGAGGTCGGCATCGGCCCCCAGGGCCAGGGCTTCGGCCTGGCCGTGACCCTGCACGTGGAGCTGGGCGGGGTGAGCGAGGACGACGCCCGCCGCGCCGTCGAGGCCGCTCACCAGGTGTGCCCCTACAGCAACGCGACCCGGGGCAACGTCGACGTCCAGCTCGAGGTGGAGGTCGGCTGAGCCTCGTGCCGTCCGGGTGGAGGTGCGAGACTGAACCGGTGGAGACCTACCAGCCCACCACCCGGATGGCGAAGGCCCTGCGGCTCGGCATGCTCCAGGCCACGCGCCAGTGGCTCGCCGAAGCCGCCCGCGAGCACCCCGGCGCGACGCCGGAGGAGCTGCTGGAGCTGATCACCGACGAGGCGCTGGCCGCCGAGCTGGAACTGGAGCGCTACGACGAGCTGGACACCAGCCGCCCGCTGCTGCCCTCGCGCAACCTGCCCTAGGTGAGGTCCGTGAACGACCACACCCCGGCGTCCACGGTCTCGGCCGCCGCTCCCGACGGCACCGTCAGCGTCCCGGTCAGCAGCCCGTCCTCGACCGTGAACACGGGCGCCCTCAGCACCAGCCCGCAGGTCTGGACGACGGTTCCCGGCGTCGCGGCCAGCGCCGTCTGGGTGCAGTCCCCCTCGGACCTGTAGGTCCTGCCGGTCGAGGTCAGCGTCAGCGCGGCCTTGGCCGACACTTTCCCCGACGTCGACGCCGAGGCGTAGCAGGTGGTCAGCGACCCGACGCTCCCCCCGGTCGGCGCCAGCACGCGGCCCGAGTCCGAGGCGACCTGGGCCGCCTTCAGCGTGCTGACCCGGCCCTTCCAGCCGCTCGGGCAGGCCGACAGGCCCGTCGAGGTGGTCGAGCTCGTCGCCCGCAGCACGTAGAACTTCGCGCCGTTCACCGTGGCGGGCGCGGCCGCGGCCGGCGTCCCGCTGTCGGACGTGGTCGGCCCGGTCACGTAGGCGCTGATCAGCGACCCGGTCTGCGCGCCCGGCCCGTTGAACGGGTTGTCGATCGAGTTCGTCTGGCCCACCCCGCTGAACCCGGCGGGCGCCGAGAGCACGTTCAGCCGGCAGTCCACGAGCGCCGTGCCCAGCTGGGCGGCGGCCAGCGACGGGTTGCACGGCCCGGCCAGCTCGACCGCCCCGATCGTCGGCAGGGTGGTCCGGGCGTACGACTGCACCACGCCGCCGTCGCCGGGCAGCGCCGCGCACAGGTATGCGGGCGTCACGGGCACCGCGGTGCCGTTCGTCAGCTCACCGCTCGCGGTCGACACGACCGGCGCGTTGAGGGTGGCGTCGAGCCGCTGCAGCGTCAGGTACTTGCGCGGGGTGCCCAGGTAGCTGTCGCACTTCGCGTTGTCCGCCGCGGACGCCGGGTTGCCCGTGGCCTGGCTGCGCAGGACGTAGAACGCGCCGGTGGTCGCCCCCGATGCCGTCTGTGCCCCGGCCGCCGCCAGCAGCGGCGCGGCGAGACCGACCGCCGCGAGCGCCACGAGGGCGCGCGCCCGCCGTCCGGGGGTTCGAGTCCTGCGGAGCGTCATCCTGACCATCCTCTCGGTGATCCCCCGAGAGGATCGCCCACATCCGGACGGCCGGGATCGACCGCCTCCTTGCTGTCGACGCGCTGGGCCCGCTCATCGGTTGCCCGACGACGACCGCGGCTGATTATGCCCGCGCCGCGTAGGAGGTGGAGGACTTCTTCAGAGACGATACGTCGACCGCCTCGAAATCGCTGCCGTGCAAGCGCTTCAGGGTGCCCAGGTCGTCGTTGTCCCAACGGCCGTCCTGGGTGCCGGACAGGTACCAGGCCGATCCGTTGTCGGCCAGCACGACGCCGTACTTCTTCATGGCCTTCGCGATCACGGTGGCCTGCCTGCCCAGCCCGCGCGTCGAGACGCTCGCCTTCAGCCGGAAGTACGCGCCCATCGGCGGTCCCGCGACGCCCGACTTCCCAGCCTGGTGGCTGGCCGGCCACACGTAGCTGCGAGACGTCGACGGCATCGTGATCCGGATGGCGTGCTGGACGTCGCCGCGCGCCACGTCGGCGTAGCTGACCAGCAGCGGTTCGATCGGCAGGCCCGCGGCGTCGGCGCTCGTCCAGCCCTTCGGTCGCATGGCGTTGGAGTGCACGTCCCACTTCGCACCCGAGCCGGCCAGCCACCGGGAACCGTTGGGGCGCAGGTAGTACAGCTCGGCCAGGTGGCAGGTGCTGGTGTTGAGCAACAGCGCGTGGCGGTCGCCGTCCCCGTTCTTCCCGCCCTCGATCCGGACGTTGCTCGGGATCGGGTAGGTGCCCCGGTCGCTCTCGCTCGCGTAGTCGAACGTGACCGTGCGGCCGGGCGTGCTGCTCGTGACCTTCGTGACCGGGATGCCGAACGGCCGGCCCTCCCAGGTGCCGGAGCCGAAGTCGGGGTGGAACGCGCTGTTCGGCGACAGCTGCCAGCCCACCGTGCTGCGCACGGGGAGCTTCGAGACGTCCTGCCGGAAGATGCTGGACGACGGGAGCTTGCACCCGCTGGACGCCTCCGCGGGGGCCGCGGCCGTGAGGGTCCCGGCGGCCAGGGCCGCCGCCGCCAACGTGATCGCCACCGCTTTCATAACTTTCAGTATTTCGCCTATGACGTTAAGTCACCATCGGGCGTGGGCAAAGGTGTGGTCTCTTGGGAAGCGATTTCCGCCGTTTCGCCTAACGCTCGTCGGTCCTCCCTGACGTCGTCCTGATTGACGTTGAGGGGTTTGACGGCGTCGAGTTGGACGTTGCGCGCCTCGTGGTCGCCGATTCTGGGCCCTGGCAGCGGTAGAACGTCAAGGTCGTGGCCCGAGACCGGCAAAACGTCCAGGTGGGTGCCCGGCCCGTGCCGCGGGGACTTCTCATCGTCGTGGCCTAGGGTCGGCCGCATGCGCCGACTGACTCTCCTGGCCGTGGCCGGGCTGCTCGTCCTGACCGGGTGCGACGCCGCGCAGGACGCCGCCGACAACGCCGTCGACTCGGCCTCCCAGCGGGCGCGCTCGGAGGCCGAGGCCGTGCTGACGAAGGCGATCACCGACCAGGTGTGCGCCGCGGTCGGCGACCAGAGGCTGAGCGACTCCGACATCGCGACCATCAGCACGCTGCTCGACCAGGCCGACGCGGCCGGGGTGGACGCCGAGGCCCTCGCCCCCGCGCGGGCCGTCGTCGAACAGGGCCAGGCGAAGGCCTCCGACCTGAAGGCGCTGCAGGAGTCCTGCGCCTGACCCGTTCGGGATGCCCGGCGGGATAATCGAGCGGGATGTCCACGAGCAGTCGCCATCCCCGTGCGCGCCGCTCCACACGGGTGAGACTAGGTCCACCCGGTCGCTCGGTTGGCGCGATGCCGGGAAGGGCCAACACTCGGCGGTATGACCACCTCCGTGCTCGTCACCGGCGCGTCCGGGTTCGTCGGCTCGCACCTGGCCTCGGCGCTGGTCGCCCAGGGCCACCGGGTGCGGGCGATGACCCGCCACCCCGACGACTACTCCGGCGCCGGCGAGCCCGTGTTCGGGGACGTCGCCGACCCGGCCAGCCTGCGCGCGGCCCTCGACGGGGTGGCCGCGGCCTACTACCTGGTGCACTCGCTGGAGTCCGACGACTTCGAGGAGAAGGACGCCGAGGCGGCCCGGAACTTCGCTGCGGCCGCCGCGGAGGCCGGGCTGGAGCGGATCGTCTACCTCGGCGGGCTGGGCGCCGACGGCGCCGACCTGTCGCCGCACCTGCGCTCCCGTCGTGAGGTCGAGAAACTGCTCGGTGAGGGCGGCGTGCCGGTGACCGTGCTGCGGGCGGCGGTCGTCATCGGGCACGGCGGCATCTCGTGGGAGATCACCCGCCAACTCGTCGACCACCTGCCGGCCATGGTCACGCCGCATTGGGTCGCGACCCGCACCCAGCCGATCGCGCTGGCCGACGTGTTGCGATACCTGGTCGGGGTTCTCGAACCGGACGACGCCCGCGGCCGGGTGTTCGAGATCGGCGGTCCGGAGGTGCTCACCTACCTGCAGATGTTGCAGCGCGCGGCCGCGGTGATGGGCAAGTCCCTGCCCAACGTGACGGTGCCGCTGCTGACCCCGCACCTGTCGTCGATGTGGCTGTCCCTGGTGACCGACGTCGACACGGCGACCGCGCGCAACCTGGTCGACTCGATGTCGAACGAGGTCGTGGTGCACGACCGTTCGATCGAGGGGGTCGTGCCCGGGCCTACGATCGGCTACGACGAAGCCGTGCGGCGGGCGCTCGCCGACCGGGCCGCCCACCGCGGGGAGGACGTGCCGGCGTGAGCGAGGAGCCCACCGGGACGACGCCCGCCCGGGCGGCCGCTCGGGCGCGGCTGCGGCGGGTGGTCGCCGCGAATCTCGTGGACAAGGTCCCGCGCGACCACCAGCAGTCGGACGCCGAGTTCCGTCGCCGGCGCGTCGTCGTCGCCGTGGTCCTGGTGGTCGGGGCGACCCTGCTGGGCATCTCGCTCAACGTGAAGCCGGGTGACGCGACGTTCTATCCGCTCACGCTGGCGGTGGCCGCGGTGTGGATCGTCGGCGGATTCCTCTCCGGCCCACTGCATCTGGGGTACCTGCCGTTGCGGGGGGACGACCTGGAACGTCCGGTGCGGTCGGGGTTCGTGATCGGCGTCCTGGCCGGGCTCGTGTTCCTCGCCGGGGCGTTCCTGGTGCGGCTGGTGCCCCCGCTGTACGACTTCGTCGCCGACGTCCTCGACCACGCCCGGTACGGCTCGATCGTCCCGGTCACGCTGGTCACGTTGATCAACGGCATCGGCGAGGAGATCTTCTTCCGGGGCGGCCTGTTCGCCGCGATCGGGCGCCGCCACCCGGTGGCCATCTCGACCGCGGTCTACGCGGTGGCCACGATCGCCACGCTGAACCCGATGCTGGTCTTCGCGGCGGCCACCCTGGGGGTGGTCCTGGCCCTGCAGCGGCGCGCGTCGGGCGGGATCCTCGCGCCGATCATCACCCACTGCACGTGGTCGATGATGATGCTCTTCCTGCTCCCGCCCCTCTTCTCGTGATCATGCAGAAACGCTTCGTTTCTGCATGATCACGAGGGGAAGAGGTCAGGTGACGGTGAAGGACTTCGTCAGCGTGGCGGCCGAACTCGGGCCGGCGAACAGGTCGATCCGGCCGCGCTCGACGACGAACCTCCCGCTGTTGTCGTAGAACCCGAAGTCGTTGCGGTCGAGGGTGAACGTGACGGTCCGCGAGGCGCCCGGCTGCAGGGTGACCCGCTCGAAACCGCGCAGCCGGCGGACGGGTTGGGAGAGGTTGGCGACCGGGTCGTGCAGGTACAGCTGCACCACCTCGTCACCCGCGACCTTCCCGGTGTTCCTCACGTCGACGCTGACCTGCACGCGCCCGTCCCGCCGCACCGACGCGGACGACAGCTTCAGGTTCGAGGTCGCGAACGTCGTGTAGCTGAGCCCGTACCCGAACTCGTAGAGCGGCCCGCAGTCGGCGATGTCGCGGTAGCGCGACGTGTACTTCTGGGTCGCGTCGCACGGGCGGCCGGTCGGCTCGTGGTTGTAGTAGATCGGCACCTGGCCGACCGAGCGGGGGAACGTCACGGGCAGCTTGCCGCCCGGGTTCACCTTGCCGAACAGCACGTCCGCCACGGCGTTCCCGGCCTGGACGCCCGGGTACCACGCCTCGAGGACGGCGGTCGCCGACTTCGCGACGCCCGTCAGGTCGAGGGGTCGGCCGTTGAACAGGACGACGGCGACGGGCTTGCCGGTCGCGGCCAGCGCGTCGAGCAACTCCTGCTGCCGCCCCGGCAGCGTGATCGAACTGCGGGCCGCGGCCTCCCCGCTCTGCTCGCGGGTCTCGCCGAGGGCGAGCACCACCTGGTCGGCCTTCTTCGCGGCGGCCACGGCGTCATCGAAACCGGCTGTGCTGCCGCACACGTCGGCGTCGGTGTTGTCCGGTGGCTCGGTGTTCTTCACGGTGCAGCCGGGGGTGAACGTGGCGCCGGCGCTCTGCGCCTTCACCCCGGTGAACACGCTCACCGCGTCGGCGTCCTTACCCTGCCCCCACCACGGGCCGAGCATGTCGTGCCCGTCGTCACCGAGCGGCCCGATCACCGCGGTCCTCTTCGCCGGGTCGAGAGGCAGCATGCCGTCGCCGTTCTTCAGGAGCACCATCGAACGGGCGGCATCGCGGCGAGCGGTCGCGACGGCGTCCGGGAGCAGTTGTGCCGAATCGGCTTTCGAGACGTCGACGTACGGGTGCTCGAAGAGCCCGGCCCGGAACTTGACCCGCAGGATGCGCCGCACCGCGTCGTCCAGCCGGCTCATCGAGATGCGCCCGTCGGCCAGCAGCTGGGCGCCGTAGTCGCGCAGGTTGGTCGACACCATTTCGGAGTCGGTGCCCGCGTTCAGGGCCAGCGCCCCGGCCGACGGTCCGTCGGCGGCGACGCCGTGGCCGCAGGGACCGGTGTCCGGCTTCACCGGCGGGCAGGCCCGCAGCTCGGCGACCGCCGTGTAGTCGCTCTCGATGAACCCGTCGAAGCCCCACTCCCGCTTCAGGATCCGGGTCTCGGTGTCCGGGTCGGCGCAGCCGGGCACGCCGTTGATCGCGTTGAACGAGCACATGGCCGTGTCGGCCCCGGCGTCGACCGCGGCCTTGAACGGCGGCAGGTACAGGTTGCGCAGCCGCTGCTGCGACAGGTCGGTGGTGTTGTAGTCACGCCCGCCCTCGGGCTGACCGTAGGCGGCGTAGTGCTTCACGCTCGTCACGACCTTGTCCGGGGCCGCGTACGACGGCCCCTGCGCGGCCTTCACGCGCGCGGCCGCCAGGACGGAGTTGAGGTACGGGTCCTCGCCACCGCCCTCGGAGATCCGGCCCCAGCGCGGCTCGTGCGAGACGTCGACCATCGGCGAGTAGATCTGCTTGATGCCGACGGCCGCGGACTCGCGGGCCCCGATCCGGTGGTCGTCGGCCGCGACGGTCGGGTCGAACGACGACGCGGCCCCGAGCGGGATCGGGAAGACGGTCCGGTACCCGTGGATCGTGTCGTAGGCGAACAGGATCGGGATGTGCAGTCGCGACTGCTCGACCGCGATGTGTTGCAACTCGTCGATCCGCTGCGCGTCGACCAGGCTGAACACGCCGCCCACGCCGGCCTTCGCGTCGGCGTCCGTGACCTGCCCGTCCGAGAGCAGCTGGACCTGCTGCAGCTTCTCGTCCGTGGTCATCCTCCGCAGCAGCGCGTTCACCCGCTGCTCGACCCCGCGGTCGGACGCCGTGCGTGTACCCGTGAGGGCGGCCTCGTCGCTCGACGGGGGACTGGCGGCCACCGACCCGCCCGCGGCGGCCAGCACCGCCAGGGCCACCAGACCGATCAGGACCGGACCACGCCGCTGAACCGCCATCTCGAACTCCGCGTCATCGGGAAGTTGCCGTACGTGCCGTTCGTCACCTTCCTCCTGTGAGTCGGCTTGGCAACTCGACGGGCAGATCCACGTGGGCGCCACCATGCGCAGGCTGCGCGCCGACCTGGCCGCACGGTTCGGCGCCGCGGCCGGCGCCGAGCAGGCCGAAGCCGCGCGTCGCGCCCTGCTGGCGTGCCTCGACGAACTCGGCCTGGACGACGCCGTCCAGGCGCGCGCCGTCCCCCCGGTCGAGCCCTGGGGAGCGGTCGTTCTAGGCGGAGACCTTCCGCCCCTCACCGAGTTTCGTGCCCGTGGGCACCCGGTCGAAGCGCAGCACGCCGTCGTCGATCGCCGCGCGCCGGAACAACTTCACGTCCTTCGGGTAGTTCTGGAACAGCCGCCACGGTGCGTCGGTGCCCTGCTTGGGCAGGTTCTCGATGCTGCGCAGCACGTACCCGGAGTTGAAGTCGATCAGCGGGGCCTCATCACCGGTCAGCGGCGGCGCCACCGGCGTGACCGTCTGGAAGTCGTTGTCCTGCATGTACTTCAGCAGGCGGCAGACGTACTCGTCGACCAACTCGGCCTTCAGCGTCCACGAGGCGTTCGTGTAGCCGATCACGAAGGCGAAGTTCGGCACCCCGGACAGCATCGTGCCCTTGTAGGTCAGGTGCTGGTTCATCACGATCGGCTCGCCGTCGATGTGCGCGTGGATACCGCCGACCGGCAACAGGTTCAGGCCGGTGGCGCTCACCACGACGTCGGCCTCGAGCTCCTGCCCCGAGGTCAGCCGGATGCCGGTCTCGGTGAACGTCTCGATGGTGTCGGTGACGACGTCGGCCTTGCCCTTGCGGATGGCCTTGAAGAGGTCGTTGTTCGGCACCAGGCACAGCCGCTGGTCCCACGGGTTGTAGGTGGGCGAGAAGTGCTTCTCGACGTCGAAGCCCTTGGGCAGCGCGGCCGCGACCTGCTTCTTCAGGATCCGCTTGACCAGCTCCGGCCGCTTGCGCGACACGTTGTAGATGAACGAGGCGATGGCGATGCTCTTCCACCGCACGATCGGGAACGCCCATCGCTTCGGCAGGGCCCGGCCCAGGGTGGCGGCCACCGGGTCGGTCGAGGGCAGGGACAGCACGTAGGACGGCGAGCGCTGCAGCATCGTCACCGACGCCGCCGTGTCGGCCATCGCCGGGACCAGCGTGACGGCGGTGGCGCCGCTGCCGATCACCACGACCTTCTTGCCCGAGTAGTCGAAACCCTCCGGCCAGTGCTGCGGGTGGATCACGGTGCCGCCGAAGCGTTCGACGCCGGGGAAGGACGGCGAGTAGCCCTCGTCGTAGCGGTAGTAGCCGGTGTTGCCGAACACGAACGAGCAGCTGATCACCTTCTCGCCCTCGTCCGTCTCCACGGTGACGAACCACAGGGACTCGGCGCTCGACCAGTCGGCCTTCACGACCTTGTGGCCGAAGCGCACCAGCTGGTCGACGCCCGTCTCGCGGGCCGTGTCGCGCACGTACTGCAGGATCGACCCGCCGGGCGCGATGCCGCGGGCCGAGGCCCAGGGCCGGAACTTGTAGCCGAGGGTGAACATGTCCGAGTCGGAGCGGACGCCGGGGTAGCGGAACAGGTCCCACGTGCCGCCGATCGCCTGCCGCGCCTCCAGGATGGCCAGCGACAGGCCGGGACACTTGTCGCGCAGGTGGTACGCGGCGCCGACGCCGGACAGCCCCGCCCCCACGATCAGCACGTCGACGTGCTCGACCGCCGTCGCCGGGCTCGGCGAACCGGTCAGCGTTTCCTCGGACATCAGGCCTCCACACCCTCGTGACCCCGCAATGGTACGCCACCGTACCGCCCCTGGGGCGCCTGTGACCATGATTCCGGCCCGCCGACCGGTCCGTCCACCTTGTCCCGGCTGCCCGGCTCGAGTAGAACCAGGTTCCTCATGAGAGTGCGACGGGTGGGGCTGGGCAGCACTGACGTGACCTCGGGCACCGCGGTGCTGGACGACGTCCGCTCCCGAGGGGGCGATGAGCGGGTTCGTGCTGTACAACGACTTCACCGCCCGCGACGAACAGTGGAAACAGACCCGCCAGGGCGTCTTCGGGTCGACCGGCACGGCGAAGAGCTCCGCCTCCGCGCTCGGCACCGAGGTGGTGACGCCCGACGAGGTCCTGCCGTACCTGGCCACCTCGTCCGGGCTGGAGGGCACGGTCACGGTGAACGGTGAACGGTGAGGTCTGGTGACGGGCTACGTCAGCCTGCACGGTGCCCCCGGCGAATACCCGCGCGGGTACACCGAACTTGCGCGGGGGACGTGGGCGTGGCTGGAACCGAACGGCAGCTGGGGCGAGGCCAACGCCGGGCTCGTGGTGGGCGACGGCGAGACGCTCGTCGTCGACACCCTGTGGGACGTCCGGCTCGCGGCCGAGATGCTCGGCGAGGCCGAGTCCCTCGTGGCCCGGGCGCCGATCACGACGGCGGTCAACACCCACCGCGACGGTGACCACTGGTGGGGCAACGTGGCGCTGCCGCCCGACGTCCGGATCTGGGCCTCCGACGCCACCCGCGCCGAGATCGACCACGAACCGCCGCCGCGCGCGCTGGCCACCCTGAACCGGCTGTCGAGGCTGAGCCGCCACGCCCCGGGCCGCGTCGGCCGGCTCGCGTCGTACACGGCCGACATGCTCGGGCCGTTCGCGCACGGCCGGACCACGCCCCGGCCGCCGACCGACGGCTTCGCCCGGGAGCACACGCTGGACGTCGGGGGCCGGGAGGTCCGGCTGCTGCGGCTCGGGCCGGCCCATACCGACGGGGACGCCGTCGTGCACGTCCCCGACGCGGGAGTCGTCTTCGCGGGCGACCTGCTCTTCGTCGGGGTGACACCGGTGATCTGGGTCGGCCCGATGAGCCACTGGGTCACCGCGATCGACCGGTTGCTGGCCCTCGGGGCCGAGCACTACGTGCCGGGGCACGGGCCGCTGGCCACCCGTGACGACCTGCTCGCGCAGCGGGCCTACTGGGAGTGGCTGATCAGCGCCTCGACCCTGCAGTTCGAGACCGGCCGCCCGCCCGCCGAGGTGATGCGGCGCCTGGTCGACGACCCGGGGTTCGGCCGGTTCCGCGACTGGCTGGCCCCTGAGCGGCTGGCCCTGAACGTGCTGGCCCGGCACCGGGAACTCACCGGAGCCGGCCCGGCCCAGCACGACCCGGTGAGCCGGTCGGTCATGTTCTCGCACGTCGCGGAACTGCATCGGGTGCTGTCGTAGGCCGCGTCGTCATCAACGGAGGGGAACTGCTCATGAGCGAGGTCGAGAGGCGGATCGCCCGGCGCCGGGCGCTGGCGGTGGCGGCGGTCGCGCCGCTGGTCGTTGCGTGGGAGGCCGGACGTGCCGAAGCTACGGACGTGCAGTCACGGCAGGCCGGTCCCATCCCGCGCGGGTACGCGGGCGTCGACCCGCGCACGGCCCGGCGCGTTCCCCTCTGGCAGGAGCTGGCGCCGTCCAACCCGATCTTCCCCGGCGATCCGGCGTTCACGAGCGAGATCTGGACGACGGTCGCCGAGTCCGGCTACCTGCTGGAGCACATCACGTCGCTGGGCACGCACACCGGGACGCACATCAGCGCGCCGGCCCACTTCCACGAGGGTGCGCAGTACCTGAGCGAGCTGGACGAGACGTTCGCCCTGATGCCGCTGGCCGTGATCGACGTGTCCCGGCGGGTGCAGCGCATCGGGGGCGACTTCTCGCTCGACGTCGACTTCCTGAAGGCCTGGGAGCGCCGGCACGGGCGGTACCCGGCGCGCGGCTGCGTGCTGCTGTACACAGGGTTCTCGCTCGTGTTCTCCGACCCGGCCTACTTCGACCCGGCGCCGGGGTTCACCGGCGACGCCACCGCGTGGCTGTTCGAGCAACGCGGGATCTTCGCGGTCGGGTCGGACACGTTCGGCCCGGACGCGACGTCCGACGAGGACTTCAGCGCGACGTCGACGGCGCTGGCGGCGGGCGGGATCACCGTCGAGAACGTCGGGGCGGGGCTTGCGAAGATGCGCGCGCACGGGGACTGGGTTTCCATCAACGGTGGCAGGCCGAGGTTCTCCGGCTTCCAGATGGGGATCACCGGCTTCACCCGCTGAAGGTGAGGAGGCGCCCGTATGCGCGCCGTTCCCGTTCTGGCTGCTGTCCCCGTCCTGCTCGCCTCGCTGGCCCTCCCGGCCCAGGCCGCGCCCGACCGGTCGCCGACCGCCGAAGGGACGGGCGGTGCGGTCGCCTCGGTCGACCCGTCGGCGACGGCGGTCGGCCTCTCGGTGCTGAGGCGGGGCGGCAACGCGGCCGACGCCGCGGTGGCCACGGCGGCCGCGCTCGGCGTCACCGAGCCGTACTCGTCGGGCATCGGTGGGGCGGGTACCTCGTCTACTACGACGCCCGCCGGCACCGGGTGACCACGATCGACGGGCGCGAGACCGCTCCGAAGTCCTTCACCTCCGACGTGTTCCTCGGCTCCGACGGGAAGCCGCTGGTGTTCGCGGACGTCGTGAACTCCGGCCTGTCGGTGGGCGTTCCGGGGACGCCGGCGCTGTGGGACCGGGCCGCGCGGACCCTCGGCACCTGGCGGCTGTCCGACCTGCTGGCCCCCGCCGAGCGACTGGCCCGCGACGGCTTCCCGGTCGACGCGACCTTCGCGCAGCAGACGTCCGACAACGCGGCCCGGTTCGCGGTCTTCCCCGCCACGGCGCAGCTGTTCCTGCCCGGTGGTGCGCCGCCCGCCGTGGGCAGCACGTTCCGCAACCCCGATCTCGCCGACACCTACGCGCTGCTGCGCCGACAGGGGGTCTCGGCGCTGTACTCGGGGTCGTTGGGGCGGGCGCTCGTGGCCACGGCCCGGAACCCGCAGACCACCGGGAAGTCGGTGTACCCGGGGCAGATCACCACCGCGGACCTGCGGCGCTACGAAGCGCTCTCGCGCACCCCGACGCACACCCGGTACCGCCGGCTGGACGTGTACGGGATGCCCGTGTCCTCCTCCGGCGGGATCGCCACGGGTGAGGCCCTGAACCTGCTCGAGGCCTACGACCGGCTCAGCGGGACGCCGCTGAGCTCGGTGGACCAGACCCAGTACCTGCACCGGTTCTCCGAGGCCAGCGCCACCGCCTTCGCCGACCGGAACCGCTGGATCGGTGACGTCCCCGACGTCCCGGCCCGCCGGCTGCTGTCCCAGCCGTACGCGAACTCCCGTGCCTGCCAGCTGTTCTCCGCGACCGCGGCGCAGCCGCGGCCGATCCCCTACGGCGCCCCGACCGGCGGTGGCTCGAGCGCGTGCGCCGGCTCGACGTCGTCCCAGGTCGCCGCCCGCGACGACCACGGCACCACGCATCTCGTGGTGAGCGACCGGTGGGGGAACGTGGCGTCGTACACGCTGACCATCGAGCAGACCGGCGGATCGGCCATCACCGTGCCGGGTCACGGGTTCCTGCTGAACAACGAGCTGACCGACTTCGACTTCGCACCGTTGACCGCGGGCGTGCCCGACCCCAACCTGCCCGGGCCCGGCAAGCGGCCCCGCTCGTCGATGAGCCCCACGATCGTGCTGAGCCACGGGACGCCGTACCTCGCGCTCGGTTCACCGGGTGGCGCGACCATCATCACGACGGTCCTCCAGGTCCTGACCGGGTACGTGGACCGCGGGCTGCCGTTGGTGGATGCCATCGCCGCGCCGCGACTCTCGTCGCGTAACGGGGTCGAGGAGGCCGAACCCGGGATCTACGACGGCCCGCAGCGGGCCGCCCTCGAGGCGCTCGGTCACGTGCTCAAGGCCAACCCGGAGATCGGGGCGGCCACGGCGATCCGGGTGCTGCCGCACGGACGGTTCCAGGCCGCGGCCGAGCCCACCCGGCGCGGGGGTGGCTCGGCCGCGGTCGTGCACCCGACCTGAGTCAGGTGCTGACTCAGGCGCCGGGGTCGAAACCGGCCGGGATCTCGTAGATCTTGCCGTCGAACCCGGCCCGGTAGAGGTGCCCCTTGAGGAACCCGGTCGTCCCGTGCCCGTAGACGATGACGCTCGAGGCGCCGACGCCGGTCGCGAGCGTGCACGTGACGCCCGGCTTCTCGATCCGCAGGATCTTGCCGCCCACGTCGGTCGGGACGACCGGTCGGTCCTGCGAGTCGATCGTCAGGCCGTCGGGCGCCGCGAAGGTCCGCGGGAAGGTGAGGTCCAGCAGGCTCTCGGGCTTGTCGGGGTGCGCCACCGGGATCCGGCTGACGCCGGGGTTCCAGAACGTGCGCGAGACGTACAGGTACGAGTCGTCGTGGTTGAGCACCGCGCCGTTCGCCGAGGGCAGGCGGGCCCAGTCGGCCTGCTTCGTGCCGTCGGGGGTGACCCGGCCGATCAGGGTGCCGAAGTCGTTGGTGGCGTAGATGGTCCCGTCGTGGGCGACCGCGAGACCGTCGGCCGCGCTGAACCCCTTGGCGACCGTCGTCAGTGCGCCCGTGTTCTGGTTCCAGCCGTAGATCACGCCGGGCTTGAGCACGTCCCCGAGGAACACCTTCGGGTTGGCGCCACCACCGACGAGCAGGGTGCCGTCGGGCCGCAGGGCGAGGGCCCCACCCCCGCCGACGGGCAGCTTCAGTGCCTCGACCGGGGCGGCCCCGGGCTTGTCGAAGCGCAGGACGCGGCCGCCGAACAGGTCGGTGACGAACAGCCGGCCGGCGTTGTCGACGACGGCGCCCTCGAGCGCCACGCCGGCGTCGCCGATCTGCACGGGGGCCTGCACGGGTGGGCACGTGACGGTGGCCGCCTGCGCGGGCGCACCGGTGGTGGTTGCGGTGAGGAGACCGGCTGTCAGGGCCAGGCTCGCGGTCGCGGCGCTGCGTCGCGCCCGCCGGTACCAGGGAGAGGTCATGCCTGACCGTACGGCCGGAACGGGCAAAAGGTTCAGTCCAGATGACCGCCGATCAGGTTTCGGTCAGGCGGAGCGCTCCAGCAGGGCGAGCGCGGCCAGCCGGTACCCGTCGGTGCCCAACCCGGCGATCACGCCGTCCACCACCGCGGAGATGACCGACTCGTGCCGGAACGGCTCGCGCGCCCACACGTTCGAGATGTGCACCTCGACGATCGGCCTCGGGTACGAGGCCAGCGCGTCGCGCAACGGCCAGCCGGCCATCATCAGGGCGCCCGGATTGATGATCATCCCGGCGGAGTCGTAGTGCTCCTCGATGATCCGGATCAGCTCCGCCTCGGAGTCGCTCTGGAACGCCGCGACCTTCCACCCGGCGTCGGCCACGGCCGCGGCGACGCCCGCCTCGACGTCGGCGAGGGTCGTCGTCCCGTAGATCTCCGGCTGGCGGGTGCCGAGCAGGCGGAGGTTCGGGCCGTTGAGGAGCAGGACGTCGGGCACGGTTCGTTCTACCACGCGGGCCTTGTCGGACCGGGCCCGTACGGTGGCGGGTCATGAGCCTGATCGCCCGTTTCGCCGTGACCGGAGTCGAGCCTCGTGAGGTGGAGGGAGTAGACGCCGCCTGGGTCGGGGCGATGACGATGTACAAGACGTTCGCCGGCGGCATCGCCGGCACCAGCGTCCTGTTGTTCGTGGCCTCGGGCGAGGTGGAGGGCGAGCGGTCGTACTTCGCGGCCGAGCGCATCACCGGGTCGGTCGACGGGGGCGCCGAGGGGTCGGTGACGATCCACCACGGCGGGCTCGAGTCGTCGCCGGAGTCGTGGTTCGGGCACGTCGTCCCCCACTCCGGCTCCGGCTCGTTCGAGGGGTGGGCGGGCACCGCGAAGATCGAGCACGACGCCGACGGCGCCTACTTCGTGATCGACCTCAGCTGAACCGCTGGACGAAGGCCAGGGCCGGGTCGGCCACGTCCCGCCAGCCCGAGTCGATGGTCAGCGAGTGGCCGCGGCCCTCGACCTCGACGATCTCGGTGACCCCGGGGTTCTTCGCCTGCCGCTTGTAGCTGGCGTTCGTGATGGCGTGCGGCACGGTGTGGTCGGCGCCGCCCGACACGAACAGCAGCGGCCCGCGGTCGGGGTTCCTCGCGTCGGCCTTCAGCGCACTGAACGGGTTGACGTTGGCCGTCGCCCCCTCGAACAGCGGGGCGCCCGGCGCGGCCACGTGCGTCGCCTCGTACAGCGAGCGTGCCTCGGCCTCGTCGACCGCGTTCGTCCAGCCGTAGCGGTACTGCTCGAAGGTCAGGGTGACGGCCCTGGTGGCGTTCAGCGGGTTGCCCAGCACCGGGAACGCCGAGCGCAACGTACTGATCGGCAGCGGCAGCACACCCCGCACGGGGGCCGGGTCGATCGAGACGCTCGCCCGTGACACCCCGCGCCCGGCGAGGATCTGCGCGAACGCACCCCCGAACGAGTGACCCACGACCGCGGGCTTCACCTGCAGCGCGGCGATCGCCTCGAGGAAGTGGGCGACGACGGCGCCGACCTTCTTACCCGCGAACACCGACGGGTTCGCCCGCGCCTCCTCGACCGTCTCCGGGTCGTCCGGCCAGCCGGGGGCGAGGGTGGTGAAACCGTTCTCCTCGAACAGGTCTCGCCACGGCTGCCAGCTGCTGGGCAGCAGCCACAGGCCGTGCACGAACACGACCGGGACCCGGCCCGAGTCGTTCGCGCGGGTGATCTCCTGCTGTTCGCGGTTCGTCAGACTCACGTCGAGCTCCTCACCAGGGAAAGAGCCGGCGCAGTCGTGCTCTTCAAGTGTGCGCGCCGGCCGACCATTCGGGCAGCTCTCCGGCCGCGATCCGCGCAGCGTGGTCCGCCATGACCTCCTGACGCCGTTCGGGCGTCAGCTTGTCCACGTAGACGATGCCGTTGAGATGGTCAGTCTCGTGCTGCAGGCAGCGCGCGAGCAACCCCGTGCCCTCGACCCGGATCGACTTGCCGTTCAGGTCCTGTCCGGTGACCGTGGCCCGTGCCGGGCGGGCCAGCGGCGAGAACTCGCGCGGCACCGAGAGGCAACCCTCCGTGTCCTCGTCGAGGGGGGCGTCGTCCGGGACCTCCACGACGGGGTTCACCACCACCCCGACGTGGTGCACGCCCTCGGCGTCGGGGCAGTCGTAGACGAACACCCGCAGGCCGACGCCGATCTGGTTGGCGGCCAGCCCGACCCCCTCGGCCCAGTCCATCGACTCGAACATGTCGGCGACCAGTTGCTTGAGGTCGTCGTCGAACGCGGTGACCTCGGCGCACGGCTCGTGCAGCACGGCCGTGCCGTACATCGTCACGGGCCGGGCCTCGCCCTCCGGCAGGTCCCAGAGGTCGGCCCACTCGTCTACTGTGAGTTCGATCGACACGTCGCAAGTATGAAGGGTTGGGGCGGTGCCGCGGGTGCTGGGGCCTTTCGAGGGAGCAGCCCCGTGGAGATGAGCCGCGAGCGGTTCGAGGAACTCGTCTCCGACGCGCTCGACTCGGTGCCCGAGGAGCTCACGAGGATGATGAACAACGTCGTCATCCTCGTCGAGGACGACCCCCCGCCCGGCGAGGACGACCTGCTCGGGTTGTACGAGGGGACGCCGCTGACCGAGCGCGACTCGTTCTGGGCGGCCGGTTCGCTGCCCGACCGGATCACGATCTACCGGAACCCCACGCTGGCCGTCTGCGACACCGAGGAGGACGTCGTGGACGAGGTGGGCATCACGGTCGTGCACGAGATCGCCCACCACTTCGGGATCTCCGACGAGCGTCTGCACGCGCTCGGCTGGGCCTAGTACCTCCCGCTCATACTCCCGAAATGCACACTTTCGCGGCCAAAAAGCCGCCGGAAAGCGTGCATTTCGGGAGTATGAGCGGGTGCGGGTGGTGGGGGTCTGTGTCGGGCGCGCCGGGGACGAGGGGGTGCGGTGGAGTGCGGACGACGTCGAGCGGGTCCTGCGCCCGTCCGCGCCGGAGGTGCCGCCCGCGCAACGCTGTTCGGTGGGCGACTTCTGGTGGGACGCGAGCGACGGCCGGCACGACCTGACCCCGAGTGTGGCCCTGCCCGCGCAGGAGCTGCCGGCCGACCATCCGGCCTGGGTGGGGCTGGAGGCCTGTTCGGCCGATTTCACCCCGGGCGAGCAGCTCTCCGCCGCACTGCAGGGGCTGATCGACGGGTTGCTCGGCGGGGGCACGCTTGGGCCCGAGATGCGTTCTGCCGAGGCGATTCTCGTACTGACGACGACCGGCAGCCCCCTGGCCTGGACGCAGCTGGTGGAGGTCGCCCCCGACGTCCTCGTGCCCTGTGCGCACGTGCCGATCGACGTCGCGCACACCACCCTCGCCCACGAGGTCGGGCACCTGCTCGGCTACGGGCACTCGTTCGGGCTGAGCACCGCTCGGGTCGGGGCCGAGTACGGCGACCCGTACTGCATCATGAGCGCCCGGCGTTTCGGTGGTCGCACGGTCCAGGTCACCCGCTCGTTGACCGGTGGTGACCTGCGGCCCGGTGCGGCGCTGTGGAGCATGGCCGGCCCCGACCTGGCCCGGGCCAGCGCCTGGGCGCAGCAGCACGACTGGCCCGCCCCGTCGTCCCCGGCGGTGCAGTGTCTGGCCTGGCCGAGCGTGGCCCGCCCCGTCACCGTCGCCCACTCCGGGCTGCGCGACCGGGCCCCGCGGCTGGTCGCCTTCGGGGTCCCGGGCCGCACGCACTGGCTGACGCTCGAGGTGCGCGGGCCGCTGCCGGACGGCGTCGAGGGGCCCGACTGGGACGCCGCGTTCCGGCTCGACCGCGAGCCGAGCACCGGGCGCCCGCTGCCCGACCGCGACCCGCACGACGCGCCGGGGCTCGTCGTCCACGAGATCGACGAGACGGCCTGCGTCACCTACCGCGGCACGGTCGCCCTGCCGCTCGGCGGTGACACCGACGTCGAGGTCGGCCCCGAACACGCCCGCCTCACGATCCGGGCGACCGGCTACTCCGGCGGTGTCGCAACGGTTCTCGTCGGCCCGGAGCCGGGGGTGCCGATGGCCTGGGCCCGGGTCGAGGAGGGGGACGGCGGTCCGGCGGTGCACGCGTTCACGGCCGGGTACGCCGAACCGGTCTTCACGTGGTGGCTGGACGGCGTCGAGCTGGCCGCCGCGGCCCGGCTCGGGGATGCCGTGTGGGACCGGCTGCCGGTGCCCGACCACGGCCGTGACGTGCGGGTGGAGATCGAGGTGCGCGAGGGTGCCGGAACCCCGGCCGGGCCGCGCGAACCGCGCTTCTTCGACACCGCGAACCTCAGCGGTGACCGCCGGGTCGAGATCCGCTGCACGGCCCTCTAGTTGTTGTTGTGCGCCGTCGGCGCTGACGCGCCTCCTCCCAAGTCAACAACTGAGGAGGGTGCCCTGGCGGGCGAAGGTGACCGGGCGGCCCTCGGGGGTGGCGGTGAACTTCTCGGCCAGGGCGTCCAGGGCGTCGTCGGCGCGGGTCGGCGCGTGGTGGGTCAGCACCAGCGAACCCACGGCGCACCGGTCGGCCCAGCGCACGACGTCCTCGATGGTGGAGTGCCCGTACTCCGCCGCCAACCGCCCCTCGGAACCGACGAACTGCCCGTCGTGCAGCAGGACGTCGACCCCGTGGATCAGCTCGATCGCCTCCACGTCGTCGCCCGAGCGGTCGACGAGCGCGCCGTCCTCGAAGGACACCAGGGTGTGGTCCGGCACGTAGGCGACCGACGTCCCGTCGAGGTCCACGCGCACCGCCCACGTCCGGCCGCCCTTGTGCCGGACCGGCGCCAGCTCGACCCGCGCGGCACCGAAAGCGCCGTCCAGCCGCCCGGTCCCGGCGGTCCGGAAGGTCCACCGGCCGAGCAGCCCCGAGGGCCCGATCGGGAAGAACGGCGGGGACATCACCCGGCTCAGCAGCTCCCGCGCGGACACCCCGTCCTCGGCCGGCGGCACCCACAGCTCCACCTCCGCCTCGGGGGAGTCCAGCGCGGGGCAGAACGGCAGCCCGTGCAGGTGGTCCCAGTGCAGGTGACTGAGCACGAGCGGCCCCCGGTACGCGGAACCGTGCAGCAGCCGGGGAAGTTCACGCACCCCGGTGCCGGCGTCCAGCACCACGACCGGCCGGTCCGCGGAGTCGAGCACCGCCACGCACGACGTGTGGCCGCCGTAGCGCAGGAAGGCCGGCCCGGGGGCGGGGGTGGAACCCCGCACCCCGAGCAGCGCGAGCTTCATCAGGCGCTCTGCTCCTCGCGACGGTGCCCCTCCGCGAGCCGGGCCAGGGCCGCGCGGTCGATGTCCGACCCGGGCGCCTCCGCGACCCGCACCGGCGTGACCGCGGTGAGCGTCGCCGTCCTGATCCCCTCCTCCAGCACGGCCCGTTCACCCAGGACCGCACCCGGTCCCAGCTCGCCCAGCGCCTCACCGTTCACCTCGACGCCGAGCACCCCGTCGAGGATCAGGTAGAGCGACGAACCGGGCTCACCACGTTCGGCGAGCACCTCGCCCTCGGCCAGCGTCCGCACCGTGGGCTTGGCTGCGCCGTGCATGAGCAGCGTGGAAAGCTCACGCTCGAGTGCAGTCTCGGCCGCGGTGACCAGCACCGGCGAGTCCTCGTCGCCCCACGGGGTGCGCTTCCACGACGGCTGGCCCAGCCAGTTCGACCAGTCCGCGACGCCGGCCTTGAGCGTCACGTCGCCGTCCGTCCCGTACACCCAGTGCCGGGGGAACGGGCTGGCCCCCTCCATCCCGATCTCCGAGGTCCCGTCGGCGCGTAGCGTCAGCGTGAGCGTGGTCCACACCAGCGGCGCCTGGAGGCGGAAGAACGGCGGCCGGCGGATCGGGCGCGGCAACGGCAGCGCGGTGCGCCCACCGGCGGTCTGCGTGAACTTCACCCACCCGGGCCCGATCTCGGGCTCCGGCTTCAGGTCCGGCAGCTTCACGGCCTGGAAGGTGGCGCCCAGCTTGCCGACCCGCACGGTGGTGGCGCCCATCACGATGCCGCCGTCGGACCCGTGCGCCACGACCCGGTCGCCGTCGAACTCGGCCCACGCGTGCAGGAAGTTGGCGAACCGGAAGGCGTCCCGGTCGCGCAGGTCCTCGAGCGTCGCGCGCATCGCGGCCGCGTCACCCAGCTCCCCGGGCGGGGGCTGGTCGTAGTGGCTGAGCCCGGTGGCGAACGTGGCCTTCATCGGTCCGGACACCGCTTCGGACGGGATCCAGGACACCGACGTCCCGGCGGCTTCGACCCGCATGGCCTTCTCCTTCGTGTCGCTCTCTCGTCGTCACCCAGAACGCTAGGTGGACGGCGGGCGCGGCGGCAGGGCGCTGCCCGGCACCTCGGGAGGGGGGCCAGCACCCCCATCAACGGTCGTCCTGTCTCCCTTGTCGTGGCCGCCGGAACACGGGTGAATGGACGTCGTGGAGAGGATCACGGTCGTCCTGGCCGACGACAACCTGATCGTCCGGGAGGGCGTGCGGGCTCTGCTGTCGCTGGACAAGGAGCTCGAGGTCGTCGGCGTGGCCGGCGACTACGACGAGCTCGTCGACGCGTGCGCCCGGTTGCGCCCGCAGGTCGTGGTCACCGACATCCGGATGCCACCGAACTTCCAGGACGAGGGCATCGAGGGGGCCAAGGAGGTCCGGCGCCGGCAGCCGGGTACCGGGATCGTCATCCTCAGCCAGTACGACAGCCCCGAGTACGCGGTCGAACTGCTGGCCGAGGGGCAGGCCGGGTACGCCTACCTGCTGAAGGACCGGATCGCCGACTCGGGGCGGCTGTCGCGCGCCATCAAGGACGTCGCCTCGGGCGGTTCGATGCTCGACCCGGAGATCGTGCAGGCCCTGGTGAACCCGGCCCGGCGCGAGGGCGAACTGACCGACGAGCAGGAGGAACTGTTGCACGAGATCGCCGAGGGGAGGCCGGTGAAGGCGATCGCGCTGTCGCGCGACGTCCCGCCGGAGGCGGTGAACGCGGCCATCGAGCAACTGTTCCTCGACCTGGCCAAGGGGGCGAGTTCCGGCCAGGAGGAGGCCCTGCGCCGGCTGCGCATGCTGCACGAGGCGATCACCCAGCGGGAGGAGCAGGGCGAGACCCTGTCCCGGCTGCTGCCGGGCGGCCTGGCCGAGAAGCTGCGCACCGACTCGGGCGCCGCGGAGCGCACCGAGCGGATGGTCGTCACCGTCCTGATGTCCGACGTGCGCGGCTACTCGGGCATCGCCGAGCAGTCCGACCCGGCGGTGCTGGCCGGGCAGTTGAACGCGCACCGGCGCGAGATGAACGCCGCGATCCTGGCCGAGAACGGCACGGTGATGCAGTACGTCGGCGACGCCGTGATGGCCGTGTTCGGTGCGCCCGACCCGTATCCCGACCACGCGGTCCGGGCAGTGCGCGCGGCCCTGGCGATGCACGCCCGGCAGCGGGCGCTCGACGCCGAGTGGGCCGCGCAGGGGCTGTCGCCGTTCGGGCTCGGCATCGGGCTGTCCACCGGAGAGGTCGCGGCCGCGCTGCTGGGCAGCGCCGAGCGGCTGGAGTACACGCTGGTCGGCGACACCGTGAACCTCTCGCAGCGCCTGCAGGACATGGCCCGCCCGGCCGGGACGACCGTCGCCGGGCAGTCCACGCTCGACGCCGTCGCCGCCGAGGGCGGCGCCGACGCCGGGTGGGACTGGGAACCGTTGGGGGCCCGCCCGATCAAGGGCCGCGCCGCCTCGGTCGTCGCCTACAAGCTGGCCGGTGCCCCCGAAACCGTCTCTCTCACTTCGGATCTGGAGGTACTGCCATGAGTGAACCAACGGTCCGGGTGCGGGGCGCCCGGCGCACGTTCGCGGCCGAGCTCGCCCCGGTGCGCGCCCTGCGCGGCGTCGACCTGGACGTCGCGGCCGGCGAGTTCGTCGCCGTGATGGGCCCGTCGGGGTGCGGGAAGTCGACGCTGCTCAACGTGATCGCCGGGCTCGATTCGGTGGACGACGGCACGGTCGAGGTGGCCGGTGAGCGCATCGACGGGCGCGACGAGGACTGGCTGGCCCGGTTCCGCCGCCACCACGTCGGGATCGTGTTCCAGTTCTTCAACCTCCTCGACGGCGTCAGCGCGCTCGACAACATCGTCCTGCCGGGCGTTCTCGGCGGGATGCGTCGCAAGCAGGCCGAGTCGAGAGCGCGTGACCTCCTCGACCTGCTCGGCCTCGGCGACCGGGCCCAGCAGGTGCCCGCGGTGCTGTCCGGCGGGCAGCGGCAACGACTGGCGATCGCTCGCGCGCTGGTCAACGAGCCGACCCTCCTGCTGGCCGACGAACCGACCGGGGCGCTCGACTCCGACGGCGGCCTGGAGGTTCTCGAGCTCTTCCGCCGGTTGCACGACGACGGCCAGACCATCGTCATGGTCACGCACTCGCCCGACGTCGCCGCCGGGGCCCTGCGCACCGTCCGGATGCGCGACGGCCTGGTCGAGGACGACGGCACCGGTGTCGTGGCGCTGAGCGACTCGGCCGGTGGCGCGGTCGCCGCCACCGCGGGCTGACCGGTGCCCGCCGTCCGGATGTGGCTGGGCCTCGACCTGCGCCGCCGGGCGCGGTCGCTGGTCGCCCTCGCGCTGCTGATCCTGCTGGCCGCGGGCACGGTGATGACGGCCGTGGCCGGGGCTCGCCGGGCGTCGAGTGCGATGGAGCGGCTCGCGGAGCCGACCCTCCCCGCGACGTCGGCCGTGCTGGCCAACACCCCGGGCTTCGACTGGGACACGATCCGCGCGATGCCGGAGGTCGAGGCGGTGACCACCTTCGTCGTCGACTACTCGCTCACGGTCGAGCTGCCCGGGCAGCCGAAGGCCGAGCCGAGCTTCGGCTTCCCGTTCGGCCGCGACCCGCGGGGCGCCGCGTTCCGGACGGTCGAGAAGCCGATTGTCTACGCCGGGCGCGTCCCCGACCCGGCCCGCGCCGACGAGGTGATGGTCACCCGCAAGTTCGTCGACCAGTACCACCTGGGCGTCGGCGACACGGTCGTCATCCACCTACCCACCCCGCAGGAGTACGCCACGGTCGAACCGGGGCCCAACGGCCTCGTCCTGCACGGGCCCGTCGTCCGGGCCCGGATCGTCGGCGTCGGCCTGTCCCCGTGGTACTCCGACAGCCCCGGATCGAACGGCGGGCTGCAGTTCTCGCCCGGGCTGACCACCAGCTATCCCGGCAGCGTGTTGGGCGACGAGAAGTCGCCGGACAACCTGGCCTACGTCAACGCGCTCGTCCGGCTGCGCGGCGGCGAGGCGGCGATCCCGGCGTTCCGCACGCACTTCGAACAGGTCACCGGCCGCACGGACATCGACATCTGGAACCTGCCCGAGCAGTACCGCCAGCTCCAGCACACGGTGCTCTTCGAGGCCCGGTGCCTGCTGGCCTTCGGGCTGGCCGCGTTCGTCGCCTCCCTGTTCCTGGTCGGGCAGGCGATCGTCCGGTACGCCGCCGGCGGGGCCCAGGAGCTGCGCACCCTGCGGGCCGTCGGCATGGCGCCCCGGCAGGCGGTCCTCGCGGCGGCGGGCGGTCCGGTGCTGGCCGGGGTGCTGGGCGGAGGTCTGGCCGTGGCCGCCGCCGCGACGGCGTCCCGGTGGTTCCCGATCGGCACCGCGCACTACCAGGAACCCGCTCCCGGGACGTCCGCCGACGTTCTCGTGCTCGGGCTCGGCTGGCTGCTCGTCGTCCTGCTCGTCGGAGGTGGGGCCGCGCTCGCCGCGCGGCTGGCCCTGGGCGCCGCTCCGGACGCCCCGACCCGCCGGTCGGCGGCCGCGGCCCTGGTGGCCCGGGCGGGCGTGCCGGTCGCGGTGGGCACCCGGTTCGCCCTCGAGCCCGGCCGCGGTCGCACCTCCGTCCCGGTGCGCCCGGCCCTGTTCGGCGCGGCCATCGGCGTGATCGGGGTGCTGGCCGTGTTCACGTTCTCGCACGGCATCTCGGATGCGTCGACGCACCCCGAACGGTTCGGGCAGACCGCGCAGGCCGGCATCTTCCTGGGGATCAACGGGCAGGACTTCGGTCCGGTGGACGCCGTCCGCGCGGCGGTGCTGCGCGACCCGACGGTCGCGGGCGTCGACGACGGCCGGACGGCGGTCGCGAACGTTCCCGGCGGCGAGCACACGGTGCCGCTGTGGGAGTACAGCACCGGGCGCAACATCCCGACCGTGATGCTGCACGGGCGGATGCCCGCCGGCCCGGACGAGGTCGTGCTGGCGCCCCAGACCCTGGCCGCCCTGGACGCGGAGATCGGCGATGTCGTCACGCTTCTCGGCGACCGGAAGACCGGTCCCGTGCGCCTGCTCGTGACCGGCGAGGGGTTGATCCCCGCGGGCCCGCACAACGGGTACGCCGACGGCGGTTGGGTCAGCACCGCCGGCTACGAGAACCTGTTCGAAGGGTACAAGTACCGGGTCGAGCTCATCGCCTTCCGGCCCGGCGTGCGCCCCGCGGACGGCGCCGCCTCCGTGCACCGGACCCTCACCTCCGCGCTGGGGAAGGACGGCAGCGCGATCGCCGTCGAGCCGACCGACCCGGTGCCGCAGATGGCGCTGCTGAAGCAGGTCCGGGCGCTGCCGGTCGCGCTGGGCGTGTTCCTCGTGCTCCTGGCGATCGGGGCCGTCGGGCACGCGCTGGCCACCGCCGTGCGGCGCCGGGGGCTCGACATCGCCGTGCTGCGCGCGCTCGGCCTGACCCGCTGGCAGTCGGCCGGGATCGTGCTCGTCCAGGCCACCGTGCTGGGCGTCGTCGGCCTCCTGTTCGGGGTGCCCCTGGGCCTCGCCCTGGGCCGCAGCGTCTGGGGGGTCGTCGCGGAATACGCTCCGGTACAGTACGTCTCGCCGGTGTCGCTGTGGCCGATGCTGTTCACCATCCCCGGGGCCGTGCTGGTGGCGAACCTGCTGGCCGCCTGGCCCGGCCGCCGCGCCGCCGTCCTGCGGGTCGCCCACGTGCTCCGGGCGGAGTGATCGAGATGGAGCTGTCCCTGGGCGTGCTGTCGTCGGTGCTCGCCGGCGCGTGGGGGCTCGCCGCGGTGGTCGAGCTGCGGTCCGGCCGGCGGTCCGCCGCCGGGTGGTGCCTGCTCGTGGCCGCCGGCCACGCGGTGGCCGCCGTCGCACCCCACGCCGCGCCCGTCGTCCTGGCCACCTGGCTCGGGTACGGGCTGGCCTTCCCGGACGGCGCCCTGCCCGGCGCCGCCCGCCGGGTCACCGTCGCGCTGGGCGTGCTCGGGCTGACCGGGTGGGCGGGCCTGCTGGTCGCGCAGGACCGGTCCCTGTCCCCGGCACAGTTCGTGACCGGGGCGCTGGGCGTCTCGGCCGTCGTGGTCGTCGGCATCGCGTTGCGGCTGCGGACGGCGGATGCGCAGGAGCGGGCGGCCGTCGAGTGGCTGGGCGCGGCGAGCGTGCTGTCGGCGGCCGCGGTCGTCGTCCTGCTGGCCCTGCACCTGATGGCCGGCACCCCCGACGCGCTGCGGGTCTGGCTGGCGGGCCCGCTGCTGCTGGTGCCGCTCAGCCGCATCCTCGGCGGGCTCCTCGACCGCCCTCGCCTCGCCGACGTCGTCCTCGTCCAGTCCATCGTGGTGGCCGGTCTGGCCTGCCTCGTGGTGGCCGTCTACCTGGTGGTCGTGGTCGGCCTCGGGCACGTCCCCGAGGGCGCCGAACGCGGGATCTTCGTCTCCAGCCTGGCCGCCGCGGTCGTCGTGGCCGCGCTGGCCCAGCCCGTGCGCTGGCGGCTGCTGGACTTCGGCACCGGGTTGATCGACCGTAGCGAGGGTTCGGCCGAGGAGGTCGTGAACACGTTCGGTGCCCGGATGAGCCGCGCCGTCCCGCTCGACGAGCTGATGCTGCAGCTGGTCGAGTCGCTGAAGGCGACGATCGCCGGCGGCGGTGCGGAGATCTGGGTCGGCGCGGACGGCGTGCTGAACCGGACGGTGTCCGTCCCCCACCGGCCGACCGCCCGGCTGACGCTCGGCGAGCGCGAGCGGGTGGTCGTGGGGCGGGCCCGGATCGGCGGGCCCAGCTGGTGCTCCGTGTGGTTGCCGCACCTCGGGCCGCGCCAGGACGACGGCCCGCGCCAGGACGTCCGCGTGGCCCCGCTGGCCCACCTCGGCGAGTTGCTCGGCCTGCTGGTCGTGCGCCGCCCACCCGGGGCCGACGACTTCTCGGACGACGACGACCGCCTGCTCGTCGACCTCGCCCGCCAGCTCGGGCTGGCCCTGCACAACGTGCGCCTCGACTCCGCGCTGCAGGCCTCGCTCGAGGAGCTCGAGGAACGCAACGCCGAACTGGCCGCGTCCCGGCTGCGGATCGTGACCGCCTCCGACGAGTCGCGGCGGGCGATCGAGCGGAACCTGCACGACGGCGCCCAGCAGCACCTCGTCGCGCTGGCCGTGAAACTCGGCCTGGCCGAGACCCTCGTCGACGAGGACCCGGAGATGGTGACGCAGCTGCTGCGGGAGCTGCGCGGCGACGTCCAGACCACGATCCGGGAGCTGCGCGAGCTGGCCCACGGCATCTACCCGCCGTTGCTGCGCGACCGCGGGCTGGCCGAGGCGCTGCGGGCGGCGGCCAACCGGTCGCCGCTGGACTGCACGGTCGACGTCTCGCTGCCCGGGCGCTTCCCGGAGGCCGTGGAGACAGCGACCTACTTCTGCTGCCTGGAGGCGATCCAGAACGCCGGCAAGTACGCGGGCCCGGCGGCCCGGGTGACGGTCTCGGTGCACCTGAACGCAACCGGTGACACCCTGGAGTTCGTGGTCGAGGACGACGGGCCCGGGTTCGGGGTCGGGGTCGCCGCCGGGCACGGCTTCGTGAACATGGGCGACCGGCTCGGCGCGATCGGTGGCTCGCTGCTGATCGACTCCACCCCGAGTCGCGGGGCCCGGGTCGGCGGTTTGATCCCGATCGAGAAAGCCTCTGCGGAAACGGTTTCCGCACTGACGGAAGGGACGGCATCGTGACGGCTGACGGGTTCGACGCCGTGGTGGTGGGTTCGGGCCCGAACGGGCTGGTGGCCGCGGTGACCCTCGCGGAGGCCGGGCGCCGCGTCCTGCTCGTCGAGGCGGCCGACCGGGTCGGCGGCGCGCTGCGCAGCGAGTCGTTCACGCTGCCCGGGTTCGTGCACGACGTCGGCGCCACCGTCCTGCCGCTGGCGTTGAGCTCCGAGGCGTTCCGGGCCCTGCGACCGCAGGACCACGGGGTGACCTGGGCCCAGCCCGAGATCCCGATCGCGCACCCGCTCGAGGGGGCGGACGCCGTCCTCGTGCACCGCTCCGTCGAGGAGACGGCCGCCGCGCTGGGCCGTGACGCCCGGGCCTGGCGGGCCCTCGTCGGGGCCACCGCCGACGCCGGGCTGCCACTGGTGGACACGCTGATGTCGCCGTTCTCCCTGCCTCGTGCGCCGCTCGCCGCGGCCCGGTACGGGGTGTCCGGCGCGCTGCCCGCTTCTGTGTTGTCGCGGTTGGCCTTTCGCGAGGCGCCGAGCCGGGCGATGTTCGCCGGCATCGCCGCGCACGCCGTGCTCGACCTGGCCCAGCCGATCACGGCCGGGTACGCGCTGCTGATGGCCGCCCTCGCGCACAGCGTCGGCTGGCCCGTGGTGCAGGGCGGCTCGGAGCGGCTCGCGGAGGTGCTCGCCGCGCGACTCCTGGCCCTGGGTGGGGAGATCCACACCGGGACGACGGTCCGCTCGTTGCGCGACGTGCCCCCGGCCCGTTCGGTGCTGCTGGACCTGACCCCGCGCCAGGTCGTCGCCGTCGCGGGTGACGCCCTGCCGCCCCGGTACCGGGCCCGGCTGGACCGGTACCGCTACGGGCCGGCCGTCTTCAAGATGGACTGGGCCCTGGACGGCCCGGTGCCCTGGTCCGACCCCCGCGTCGCGGCGGCCGGAACCATCCACGTCGCAGGCAGTTTCGAGGAAGTGGTGGCCAGCGAGCGGGCGATGTCGCGCGGGCGGTTCTCGGACCGGCCGTACGTGCTGGCCGTGCAGCCCACCGCCGCCGACCCGACCCGGGCGCCCGCGGGCCGGCACGTGTTCTGGGCCTACTGCCACGTGCCGAACTCCTCGACCGTCGACCGCACCGACGTCATCGAGGACCAGATCGAGCGGTTCGCACCGGGTTTCCGCGAGCGCATCCTGGCCCGGCACGTGATGTCGCCCAAGGAGCTGGAGGCCTACGACGCCAACCTGGTGGGCGGCGACATCGTCGGCGGGGCGGCCGACCTGCGCCAGTTCGTGGCCCGCCCGGTGCTCGGCCTGCACCCGTGGGCGACCCCGGTGAAGGGCCTGTACATCTGCTCCGCCAGCACGTCCCCCGGCGGCGGCGTGCACGGCATGTGCGGCTACAACGCCGCAAAACTCGCCCTCAAACGTTCGTGATCATGGAAACTTCTAGTCTCGGCTGAGCGCTGAGCGCGCCCCTCGCGGTGAGCGGAGACTAGAAGTTTCCATGATCACGGATTAGGAGGGGAGGAGGGAGCGGAGGAGCTTCGGGGTCAGCTCCTCCTTGCGGATGTACCCGGCGGCCCCCACGGACAGGGCGTCGGCGGGCAGGTCCTCCGCGGCGTAGGTGGAGACCAGCACGACGGTGACCTCGGGGTGCGCGGCCAGGATGCGCCGGGTCGCCTCGACCCCGTTGATGCCGGGCAGGTTGATGTCCATCAGCACCAGCTGCGGCCCCAGCTCGTCGACCGCGGCCACCCCGGCCTCACCGCTCTCGGCCTCGCCCACCACGCTCCAGCCCCGGATCAGGCTGACCAGGGTGCGCGCGACGCTGCGGAAGGGGGCCTGGTCGTCGACGATCAGCACCCGCACGGGTGGCACGGCGACGCCGGCCGCGGCCCTGGCGCTCTGCGTGCCCGTCTCGTCCGGCAGGTCGATCCTCACCTTTCCAGCATCGGCTTCCAGGGCCCGCGACCCAAGGGAGGCACCATGCCAACCTCCGGGTGGTGCTAGCCCCCTGGCGACTGTCCTGCCGAGCGTACGACCAAGATCTGTCAGGCGCCTGAGTGGTCCCGGGCCGACAGATAGAGCAGGACGGCCTTGACCCGGCGGTTGATGTCCGGTTCGGCGACCAGGCCGAGCTTCGCGAACAGCGCGTTGATGTGCTTCTCCACGGCGCGTTCGGTCAAGAAGAGCGCCTCGGCCACGGCCGCGTTGCTCTTGCCCTGGGCGATCTGGTCGAGCACCTCGCGCTCCCGGGTGGTCAGCGAGGCCAGCGGTGAACTGGCCGAGCGGCCCGACGCCGCCACCAGTACCTCGACCACCGCCGGGTCGATCACCGAGCCGCCGGCCGCGACCGTGCGCACCGCCTCGGCGAGCTGACCGGGCTCGCTGACCCGGTGCTTCAGCAGGTAGGCCCGGCCCGAGCTGCCGCCCTCCAACAGGGAACTCGCGTAGGCCGGTTCGGCGTACTGGGACAGGACGACGACCCCCACGCCGGGGTGCGTGGCCCGCAGCCCGCTCGCGGCCTGGATGCCCTCGTCGGCGTTGGTCGGCGGCATCCGCACGTCGGTCACCACGATGTCCGGGGAGTGCTCCTCGACCGCGGCCAGCAGTTCGGGCAGGTCGCCGACCGCGGCCACCACCTCGAGATCGTCCTGCAGCTCGAGCATGCGTTGGATGCCCTCCCGGACCAGGAGGGAGTCCTCGGCGACCACGATGCGCAGGCTCACAGGCCACACCCTAGTGAGTGCTCAGCCCGGGAATCTCACGCTCAGGGCAACCTTCTCGGGCTGCTCCAGGAACCGGAGGTACCGCTGGGCCGCCGCCTCGACCGCCCTTTCGGTCGCCGGGGTGCCCGCCGCGAACGGAAACACCTCCACCGTCAACGCCTTGGCGCTCAGGGTGCGCCGCCAGACCCCGGTGATGCGCCCGCCCTCGACCAGCATCGGGCGGTAGACCCCGTTGCCGCCCGGCACGATCCGGTCGGCGAACGCCGGGTTCAGGATCTTGTCGCGCCCCGCGTAACCGATCAGGTACTCGTCGAAACCGGCCAGCAGCAGCGGGGCCCGCCAGCCGCGGCGGGCCGGACCGGGCTCGGCGAACCACACCGGCCGACCGCCGAGCTCACCCTCGACGAGTGGCGCCGCGTCGCAGCTTTCGGCCGTCGCGGCGGCCAGGCCGCGCCGGGCGTCCGTGACCGTGAGGCCCGCCCACCGCGCCAGGTCGTGCGCCGTCACCGGGCCGCGGGACAGCGCGAAACGGGTGGCCAGCCGGGTGAGGGCGGCGTCCCGGTCGAGGTCCAGCGACGTGGCCCGCGGCACCCAGTCGTCGAGCCAGGCGAACGTCTGGGTCGACCCCTGCTGCGGGCCGAGGCAGATCAGCGCCGCCTGGGCCAGCCGCCAGAGCAGGTGGTAGCCGCGCTGCCCCGCCGTCGACAGCCCGCCCGCCTCCAGCGCGGCCAGCAGGGCTGCGCGACTCAGGGGCCCGGGCGCGGCCTCCGCGAAGGCCGCGCCGACCAGCTCCGCCGCGCGGTCGACGTCGGCCTCGGTCAGCTCGAGCTGCGCCATCCGGCGCGCGTCGGCCGCGACCTTCCGACCGGCGCACAGGGCGAGCATCCAGCGCAGGTCCCCCGGCGGGACCAGGTGGATGGTGCCGCGCATCGGCCAGCTCCGGACGATCTCACCGGCCGCGATCGCCGCCTCCACCGCCGAGACCCGTGGCGTGCGCAGGCGCGAGCCGACCGCCCACAGGCACTGGCCGTAGTCCTGCGCCTGCAGCGCCCCCAGGTGCCGGACGACGCCGGCCGGCGTGGGCAGACCGCCGCCGGTCAGGTGGTGGGCGGCCAGGCGCAGCCGCGGAACGTCCACCGTCCGGAGGCTAGTTCAGGAGTACGACGCTCAGCACTTGTCGTCGTAGGGGACGACCGTCAGGCGCACGACCTGACCCGTCCACACCACGCCGGGCGCCGGGGACTGGGAGCAGATCCGGTAGTCGCCCCAGTCGCCGAAGATCGCCAGCCCGGCCCGGTCGATGACCCGCACGACGCGGTTCCGGGCGCCGACCGGTTCCGGGCTCGGGGACGCCGACGGGTCGGTGTTCACGATGCTCGCGACGTCACCGAAGGCCTGCCGGGCCATGAACGGCGTGAAGTTCGTCAGGTCGGGGACCTCGTGCGTGCCGCGACCGCCCGGCGGGTCGTAGACCGGCGGCAGGTAGCCGTAGTTCTTGTCGAGGGAGTTGCACGTCTCGTCGGTGCGCACGCCGTAGAGCCGTACGTTCTGGCCCGGGGTCTGCGTGCCCGCGTCGGGCTGCTGGAAGCACACCACCCAGTTGCGCTTGTCGCCGATGCGCCGGTCGCGGCCGGTGGCGTCGATCGAGTCGACGTCGCGGCTGTACTCGGCATGGGTCTGCTCGACCGCGTACTCCAGGCCCTTGTTCAGCACGGAGGGCATGGCGGCGGTCGGGTTCTTCTTCTCCGGACCCTGCGCCGCGGCCACGAGGGTCAGCACGAGGACGAGGACGGCGACGACCAGGACGACGGTGAAGACGAGGAAGCCCATCTGTCGTCGCCCCGGGTTCGGGCTGATCGGTGTGGCCAAGGCGCTGGGAGTTCCCTTCTGCACGACCGCCGCGGGTCACCGGAGGCGATCGAGGTCGGACATTCAGAATATCCGTACCCGAAGCACCCCAAGAGGGAACACGCCGGGGCTGCCGCCCGGGTGCCCTCCGGCCCGCCTGCCTGGCAGGATCACCGGCTGTGCGCAAACAGGGTGCCGCCGGCCTCGGGCCGCGTCGAGTCGACGCGACCGGTCGGCCCTCGTGGCGGGCGCGGCTGAACGACCGGGTCGAGGCGTTCGCGTTCGACCACCTGCCGGTCCCCGTCCTGGTGCGCATCACCCGGGCCCGCTGCGCGCGTCGCCGCGCGGCCGCCCGGCGCGGGTGATCATTCGACGAGCGACAGAACCCCTCGCGGGTTAGCGTCGGCCCGTGGCTACGACGACACCGGTGGACGGCGCCGGCAGCACCGCGACGAGCGGGCCCGATGCCGCCACCGTTCAGGCGCTGACCGATCTGCTCGACGGCCGCTGGGCCTGGGTGCGGCAACGCAGCCGCACCGAGGGAGTGGGCCTCCTCGCCCCGATGGAGCCCGGGCTGCCCCGCGACGAGTACCGGGCCCGGGTGACCGCGCGCGTCGCCGAGCTCGCCGAGATGGGTTACCCCGCAATGGGTTTCCCCAAGGACGTCGGCGGCGGCGGTGAGCTCGGCGGCTCGGTCACCGCGTTCGAGATGATCGGCTACGGCGACCTGTCGCTGATGGTGAAGGCCGGCGTCCAGTGGGGCCTCTTCGGTGGCGCGCTGGCCGCCCTCGGCACCGAGAGGCACCACGCCGCCTACCTCGCCGACGTCATGTCGGGGAAGCTGCCCGGCTGCTTCGCGATGACCGAGACCGGGCACGGCTCCGACGTCCAGTCCCTCGGCACCCACGCCACCTACGACCCCGGGACGCAGGAGTTCGTCGTCCGCACGACGACCCCCTCGGCGCGCAAGGACTACATCGGCAACGCGGCCCGCGACGGGCGCCTGGCCGTGGTGTTCGCCCAGCTCGTCACCGCCTCGCCCGGGGAGACGCCGGTCAGTCACGGGGTGCACGCGTTCGTCGTCCCGCTGCGCGCCGAGGACGGCACGGTGCTGCCGGGCGTCGAGATCGAGGACGACGGGCTGAAGGCCGGGCTCAACGGCGTCGACAACGGCCGGATCAGCTTCGACGACGTGCGCATCCCGCGCGGGAACCTGCTCGACCGGTACGCCTCGGTGGCCGAGGACGGCACGTACTCCAGCCCGATCGAGAACCCCAGCCGCCGGTTCTTCACCATGCTCGGCACGCTCGTCCGGGGCCGGATCAGCGTCGGCGGCGCGGCGGGCAGCGCCGCGAAGGAGGCCCTGACGATCGCCGTCCGCTACGGCGACACCCGCCGCCAGTTCGAGGCGCCCGCCTACGAGGACCGGCCGAAGGCCGAGGTGCCGGTGCTCGACTACCTGGCCCACCAGCGTCGCCTGCTGCCGCTGCTGGCCAAGAGCTACGCGCTGCACTTCGCGCAGGGCGAGCTGGTCGAGGAGATGCACGAGCTGCAGAAGGACGGCCCGATCGAGGAGAAGAACGAGCGCCGGCAGCGTGAGCTGGAGACCCGGGCCGCCGGGCTGAAGGCCATCTCGACGTGGCACACGACGCTGTCCATCCAGACCGCGCGCGAGGCCTGCGGCGGCGCCGGGTACCTGGCCGAGAACCGGCTGCCCCAGCTGAAGGCCGACACGGACGTGTTCACCACGTTCGAGGGCGACAACACCGTCCTGCTGCAACTGGTGGCCAAGAACCTGTTGACGCAGTACGCCGACCACGTGGGCGATCTCGACACGCTCGGGATGGTCCGGTTCCTGACCGAGACGGTGGTCGACACCGTGATCGAGCGGACGGCGGCCCGCACCGTGCGCGACCGGCTCGCCGCCGCCGTGCCCGGACGGGACGACGAGGAGGAGTTGCTCGACCGGACGTGGCAGCTCGCGGTGTTCGCCGACCGGGAGGAGCACGTGCTCGAAGGCGCCGCCCGGCGGTTGCGGCGGGCGTTGAAGGGCGACGCGTTCGCCGTGTTCAACGAGGCCCAGGACCACGTGCTGAAGGTGGCTCGGGTGCACGTGGATCGCCTACTGCTGGAAGCGTTCTCGCGCGCGATCGAGCGCTGTGAGAACCCCGCGGCGAAGGCGCTGCTGGACGGGCTGTGCGACCTGTTCGTGCTGACCACGATCGAGGCCGACCGGGCCTGGTTCATGGAGCACAACCGACTCACGCCGGCCCGGAGCCGGGCGGTGATCAAGGCCGTCGACGTGCTGTGCGGGCGACTGCGACCGGCCGCCGTCGGCCTGGTCGACGCCTTCGCGATCCCCGACGAGTGGCTCGACGCCGCGATCTTGCGCTGAGACTCATTCAGTGGGTGGATCTATACGGGTCCGAGCCTGTAGGGATCCACCCGTTCTCCTGTGATCCGGCAGGCGGGCCCGCAGCGCCGCGGTGCGCCTCGCCAACCGCGTACCTGTAGCGCCGTCCCGACCTGCTCGGCGGTCGCGCATCGCCACGCGGTGACGTCACGCCACCCGTAGCGCAGGGTGCCCTGCCCGGTCACCGCCGTCGCGTTGTCACGGGCCCGGTCGAGATGCCGCTCCTCCGGCGGATGCGCCTCGAGCCCGTCGAGTTCGACGAGCAGTCCGAAGTCGACGTAGCGGTTGTCCCGGTAGCGGTTGCCCCGCCTCGTGGGCTCCGTCCGGTTGCGTTCGGCCACCGGCAGTCCGTGAGCTCGCTCGACGTCCCGGACGTAGCGACGCTCCAGTGGGGTGGTCACCCCGTCGTCCACCTCGGTGAACATCTCGCCCAGCAGCCCTCGCCAGCGGTGCCGGCCTCGCGACGACAACTCGAGGCGCAACCGATCCGCGGTGGTCAGTCGACGTTGAATCGCGCGCAGTACCGGGTCGAGCGCCGCCTCCTCCGCCGCAGCTTGGTCGGCCACGTCGAGGACCGCGACCTCGAGTCGCACCCGCGGCGGTGAGCCTGCGGCAGCGGTCACGCGGGCCAGGTCGCGACGCCGGTGGACGACGAGGCCGGGTCGCCCCGAGACCTGTCGTTCGTGCGGGATGCTCACCGAGATCGTCGACGGCAGAAGCAGATTCGTCCGGTCGTGCAGCCACAGGGCCGTTCCGTGACTCGCCACGGCGCCCCGCCCGCCGTGGAGGACGGCGCACCAGATGCGGGTCAGGTCGGGCAGCGGCCCGGTGAAGGTCACGTAGACGCCGGACAGCACGCGCCGCCACCGCCGGGCCAGGAGCGCCGCCTCGATCTGCGCTTGCGTCACGCCGATCGCCAGCAGTTGCGGCCGTGACACCGCGCCGCCCTGCTCCGCGGCCAGCGCCGACACCTCCATGTCGTCAGCGTGGCCGAAAGACCGGGCCGGGGTCCGTGACGCCTGTGGACAACCAAGACTGGGTGGATCTGTCCAGGTCAGGGCCTGTGCAGATCCACCCAGTCTCGAAATCAGTGGCCGGTGAGGATCCCCAGCAACCCGCCGATCAGGTCGGTGATCGGGTTCGACCGGTCGCGGTGATGGTGACCGCCGCCCGATCCCCTGGTGGGTGCCGGGTCGGTGGGCTTCGAGGTCTGCGTGGGCTTGCCGGCCTCGGTGGGACGGCTCGTCTCGACGGGTTTCGATGTCTGGGTCGGTGCCGTCGTCACGGGGGTCGTCGGTCGACCGGTCTGCGTCGGCTTCGCCGTCGGTCGGGACGACGGGCGGCCCGTGGGGGACGACGGGCGCGCCGTCGTGTGCGTGGCCGTCGTGTGCGTGGCCGTCGTGTGCGTGGCCGTCGTGTGCGTGGCCGTCGTGTGCGTGGCCGCCGGGCTCGTGGTGCTCGCCGTCGTCGGTGCGGTGTGACCCGAACCCGACCCGCCCGAGGCGGCGGCGTGGCCGGCCGAGGGGGCGGGCGTCGTCCGGGTGAGGGCCCGGGCGGTGGGCGACGCGCTCGGGTGGCTCGCGGCCGCGGCCACCCGGTCGGTGATGACGCTCTGCGACGCGGGGCCGTCGAACAGCATGTTCAGCGAGGCCGCCACGGACAGGACCACGAGGGTGCCGGCGGCCACCGAGAGCCCGCTCGTGAGCACGACGGAGGGTGACAGCTTGGCCGGTGCGTCGTCGCGCCGGTGACGGGAACTCATGGGAACCACGCTAGGCCGCCGACTACGCAGCGCCACGACATCCGACGCGACCTACCCCGAACGGAGCAGGGACCCGTCACGCAGGGTCGGGTGGCCGGTGTCACACGACGCCCCGGCGGCGCCCCTCGCGGGGCAGGCTAGTTTGCGGAACGACTGAATACACCGGCGCCGGCGCCCCCAGGGTTGAGGCCGGCCCACCCGATCCTGGAGGGTTCTGTGGCCGATCAGCGAGTGGCGATCGTGACCGGAGCGGCGCGCGGCATCGGCGCGGCGACCGCCAAGCGACTGGCAGCCGACGGGTTCGCCGTCGCCGTGCTGGACCTGGACGAGGCGAACTGCGCCGACACCGTGAAGGCGATCGAGGCCGAGGGCGGCAAGGCCCTGGCCGTCGGGGTGAACGTGAGCGAGCGGGAGGCCGTCGAGGCCGCCGTCGAGCGCGTGGCGAACGAGCTGGGCGCCCCGACCGTCCTGGTGAACAACGCGGGCATCACCAAGGACAACATGCTCTTCAAGATGACCGACGGCGACTGGGACGCGGTCATCGCCGTGCACCTCAAGGGCCACTTCCTGATGACCCAGGCCACGCAGAAGTACATGACCCAGGCCAAGTACGGCCGGATCATCAACCTGTCGTCGACCTCGGCGCTGGGCAACCGCGGCCAGGCCAACTACTCGACCGCCAAGGCCGGCGTGCAGGGCTTCACCAAGACCGTGGCCATCGAGCTCGGCAAGTACGGCATCACCTGCAACGCGATCGCCCCGGGCTTCATCGAGACCGAGATGACCGCGGCCACCGCGGCCCGCGTCGGCATCTCGATGGAGGACTTCAAGAACGCCGCGGCGAGCATGATCCCGGTGGCCCGCGTCGGCCAGCCCGAGGACATCGCGCACACCGTCTCGTTCCTGGCCTCCGAGGGTTCGGGCTTCGTCTCGGGTCAGATCATCTACGTGGCCGGCGGCCCGAAGGACTGACGCCCGTCAGCTTTAATGCCCGGGTGGACGTCGAACTCTTCTGGGCCGCGGTCGACGCGGGTCGGTTGAGCGAGTCCACCCGGGCATCGCTGCGTCTGGACGTCGACCCGGACCGGCTGGCCAAGCTCGGCCGCTTCGTCCGGGCGGAGGACCGCGACCGCGGCCTCGCCGCCCACGCGCTGCTGCGCCGGGTGCTCGCCGACCGTCTGGACGTCCGACCGGCCGAGCTGGTCTTCGAGACGTTCTGCGCGGCCTGCGGCGAGGTGGGGCACGGCAAGCCGTCCGTGGTCGGTGCGCCGGTGGAGTTCAACCTCTCCCACTCGGGTGAGCGGGTCGTCGTGGCGCTCGCCCCGGCCGGGGTGCCGGTCGGCGTGGACGTCGAGACCCGCCGCGGCGTCGACTGGGCCGGCCTGCGGCGCCAGGTCTTCACCGACGCCGAGTGGGCCCGCACCGGCGCGCACCCCGACCCCGACGCCGAGCGCACCCGGACGTGGGCGCGCAAGGAGGCGGCCGTGAAGGCCGTCGGGCACGGGCTGGCCATGCCGCTGCGCACGGTCGAGACGCGACCGCTGGAGGGGCTTCGGGACGCCGCCGGGCCGGTCTGGTCGGTCGACCTCCCGCAGGGCGCGGGTCGCCTCGACGGGACGGACGTCGACCTCGGCGGGTACCCCGGGGCGGTCGCCGTGGCCGGTGACCCTCCGCAGTGGCGGCTGCGGGCTCACGAGGCCGTTCTGGCCTGAATCGGACACCCGTCTGCACACCTGTGTGCGACCTATGTCACGTTCTCGAGGCTTGCCTTCGAGGTGACGCCCGTCACCCGTTTGGTTGCAGAGAGTAGTGCTTCCCTGTGTATGTGTTAACGGCGGACTAATCGACTCATAGATCGCGAAATCAGCCTGCAAGATCGGCTGTTCGTGCGTGTCGTGGCCCGGCAAGAGGGTGAGGGTCCGGTATCCGCAAGGTCTGTGCGGAGTACCTCTGAGTAACTTAGGATGCCGTGTTCGGGACCACATCCGTGTCCGAGGTCACGGAAAGTGTTGCCCGCCGATCTACCCCCGGGTCGGGCCCTGACACCAGTCGACGGGGACAAGGAAGGAGCGTCGTGTCTGCGCGTAATGCGACCACTGCAGGCGTGGCGAACTACGGGCGTCACCAGGCCCCGAACCTGATGACGCTCGACGGTGGCCTCTCGGTTGCCCCCAAGAACGCTCGGTCGACGGTTGAGTTCCGCGGTGCCCGCGGAGCCCTTCGATGAGCGGGGCACGCACCGAGGCCGAACTGCTCCGTTGGCTGCGCGACGCCGTGGCCGATCTCCTGGACCTGGACGCGTCCGAGATCGACCCCGAGCGCCCCCTGACCGAGCTCGGCATCTCCTCCCGCGACGCGGTCGGCCTGGTCGGCGAACTCGAGGACTACCTCGACCGCGACCTCGACGCGACCCTCGTGTGGCAGACCCCGACCATCCTCGACCTGGCCCGCCTGCTCGCCTCCGGCGCCGAACTCCCGGCCGCCCCGACGGCCCCGGCGGCCGCCGCACCGCAGCCGGCTCCCGCCGTCCCGCACGAGCCGGCCGACGGTCCCGAGCCGATCGCGCTGATCGGGCTCGGCGTGCGCCTCCCCGGCGGCGCGACCGGCCCCGACGGCTTCTGGGACCTCCTGCGCGAGGGCCGCGACGCCGTCGGCACGGTGCCGGACGACCGCTGGGCCGACTTCACCTCACCGAGCCCCGCCGCGCAGCAGGCGCTGGCCACCGTCAACCGCACGGGCGGCTTCCTGGCCGACGTCGCGGGCTTCGACGCGGAGTACTTCAGCATCTACCCGCGCGAGGCCGCGCTGATGGACCCGCAGCAGCGCATGCTGCTCGAGGTCTTCGTCGAGGCCGTCGAGCACGCGGGCCTCGACCTGGAGAACCTGCGCGGCAGCGACACCGGCGTCTACGTCGGCATGTCCACCAACGAGTACGCGTTCCTGGCCGGCGCCGACCTGGCCGCAGTCGACGCGTACATGGCCGCGGGCTCGGCGTTCAGCATCGCCGCGAACCGCATCTCGTACCTGTTCGACCTGCGCGGCCCGTCGATGACCCTCGACACCGCCTGCTCGTCGTCGCTGGTCGCCATGCACAACGCCGTGCGGGCGATCCGCGACGGGGACATCGACACCGCGTTCGTGGCGGGCGTGAACCTGCTGCTCGCGCCGGCCACCACCATGACCTTCGGGCAGGCCGGGGCGCTCGCCGAGGAGCGCGGCTGCAAGCCGTTCTCGGACGACGCCGACGGCATCGCCCGCGCGGAGGGCGCCGGCGTCGTCGTCCTGAAGAAGCTCTCCCGAGCCCTCGCCGACGGCGACCGGGTGCTGGCCGTCGTCCGCGGGACCGCCGTGAACCAGGACGGCCGCTCCAACGGTCTGACCGCGCCGAACCCGCTGGCCCAGGAGGCCGTGCTGCGCAAGGCGTACGCCGACGCCGGCCTGCCGATGGGCGGGGTCGACTACGTCGAGGCGCACGGCACCGGCACCCTGCTCGGTGACCCGATCGAGGCCGGCGCCCTGGGCGCCACCCTCGGCGCCGGGCGCACGGGCGAGACCCCGCTGCTCATCGGCTCGGTGAAGTCGAACCTCGGCCATCCCGAGTCGGCCGCGGGCATCGCCGGCGTGATCAAGGTCGTGCTGGCCATGCAGCACGACGTGATCCCCGCCAGCATCAAGTTCCACGGGCCGAACCCGCACATCCGGTTCGACGACTGGCACCTGCAGGTCGCCGCCGAGGCCACCCCGTGGCCACGGCACACCGGCCGGGCCGTCGCCGGGGTCTCCGGCTTCGGCTTCGGCGGCACCAACGCCCACGTCGTGCTCGAGGAGTACGTCGCGGCCGACCACGGGGCGCAGGCCGCCCCCACCAGCCCGGCGGACGACGACAGCGCCGTCGTCGTCCTGCCGCTCTCCGGCGTGAAGCCCGAGCGCGTCCGGGACGCCGCCGAGCGCCTCGCCGACCACCTCGAGAACCACCCCGAGCAGCCGGTCGCGGCCGTGGCCGCGACGCTCACCCGCCGTCGCGGGCGGGCCGCCGCCACCTCGGTGCTGGCCGCGCGCGGGCGGGCCGGGGCCGTCGAGGTGCTGCGGGCCTTCGCCGCCGAGCAGAAGCCGCCGGCCGGCACGATCGCCGTCCGGTCCGTGCCGCGCACGTCGTTCCTGCACCCCGGCACCGAGAAGGCCGTCTGGGTGTTCAGCGGCTTCGGGCAGGCCTGGGACGGCATGGGCCGCGCACTGCTGGCCGAGGAGCCGGCCTTCGCCGCCGCCGTCGACGGGATGGACGCCCACTTCGTCGAGCACGCCGGGTTCTCCCTGCGCTCGGTCCTGGCCGGGGACACCCCGATGGACGGGCTGGCGGCGTTCCAGATCACCACGTTCGGCGTGCAGGTCGCGCTGGCCGCGCTGTGGCGCTCCTACGGCGTCGAGCCCGCCGCCGTGATCGGGCACTCGGTCGGCGAGGTCGCCGCCGCCGTCGTCGCGGGCGGGCTCAGCCTGGCCGACGGCATCCGGATCATCTCCGTGCGCTCCTGGCTGCAGGAGGAGGGCAACCGCACCGGCACCGGGTCGATGGCGGTCCTGGAGATCACCGTCGACGAGCTGGACGCGCTGAAGGACCGGTTCCCGGGCGTCGTCGTCTGCGTCTACAGCTCCTCGACCATGCTCACGGTCGGCTCGGCCGACGCCGAGGAGCTCACCCGCCTGGTCCAGTACGTCGAGTCGCTGAACCGGACCGCCTGGCCGCTGCCGGTCAAGGGCGCCGGGCACTCGCACATGGTCGACCCGTACCTGCCCCGCTTCCTCGAGCAGCTCGGCGAGGTGCAGGGCGCCACCCCGACCGTGCCGTTCATCAGCACCGCGCTGGAGGACCCGGCCGAGGTGCCGACCTTCGACCAGCACTACTGGGCCACCAACGCCCGCCAGCCGGTGCGGTTCACGCAGGTGGTGCAGCGGCTGGCCGCCGACGGCCACGCGGCGTTCCTCGAGATCTCCGCGCACCCCGTCGCGGGGCACCCGCTGACCCAGAGCGTCTCCGAGCTGGTCGGCCCCGGACTCCTGGTCCTGCCCACGCTGCGGCGGGGCGGCGACGACGTCGTCACCTTCCGGTCCAGCGCGATGGCGCTGCACCGGGCCGGACTGACCGTCGACGTCGACGCCTTCGTGCCGCGCACGGAGCAGGCCGACCTGCCGTTGCCCGCGTGGCGGCACCGCCGGTTCTGGGTCGAGCCGAGCGCGCCGGCCGTACCGACCGTGGCCCTCGGCGAGCACCCGCTGCTCGGCGTCCACGTCGAGCTGCCCGAGGGTGACCGGCACGTGTGGCGGGCCGACATCGGCACCGCGGCCCTGCCGTGGCTGAGCGACCACACGGTGTTCGGCGTCCCGGTGCTGCCGGCCGCCGCGTACGCCGAGATGGCGCTGGCCGCGGGCCGGGACGTGCTGGCGGCCGGACGGGGCCCGGAGGCCGTCGTCCTGACCGACCTCGTGCTCGGCGCGCCGATGTCGCTGGGCGAGCACACCGACGTGACGACGTCCCTCACCGTCACCGGGCTGGGTACGGCTTCGCTCGAGGTCTGGTCCCGCACCCCGGGGTCGGCCGCCGGCTCCCGGATGGTCCGCAACGCGACCGCGACCGTGCGCCTCGCCGCCGCCGTCGAGGCGGGCGACGCGGCACCCGCCGACCTGCTGCTCGACCTGTCGTCGCTGGAGCAGGCGCAGCCCGTCGACCTGTACGCCGCGCTGCGGGCCGCCGGCCGCGAGCCCGGGCCCAGCTTCCTCGGCGTCTCCGAGGCCCGGCTGTCCGAGGACGGCCTGGCCACGGCCCGCGTCTCGCTGCCCGAGGTGACCCGCTTCCACGCGGCCGGCTCCGGCTACACCGTGCACCCCGTGCTGCTCGACGTCTGCCTCCAGGTCCTGGCCGTCTCGGCCCTGGCCATGGGTGAGCAGCTGGCCGAGGCGGCCGGGGACGACGGCGTCTACCTGCCGGTCGCGATCGGCAGCGCGCACGTTCTCGTCGCCCCCGCCGGCGATGCGGTGGACGGCGACTACGCCACCGCCCGCCTGCACGCCGAGGGCGGCTCCACCGACCGGCTGACCGGCTCCGTCCGGGTGGTCTCGCCCGACGGCGCGCACCTGCTCGAGCTGCGCGACGTCGTCCTGCGCCGGGTCGGGGCCGACGAGATCGCCGTGCCGCTGCCCGAGCTGCTGCACGACACCGTGTGGACCGAGAAGGCGCTCGCCGGGGTGCAGCGCCGCGGCAGCTGGCTGCTGGTCGAGGCCGAGCCGGGCGCCGGCGCGGACCTGCGGGCGGCCCTGGAGGGGGCCCGGCACCGGGTGCTCGACCCGATCGACGCGCTGCGTCTGGATCTCGGCCTGTCCCGGCTCGACGAGGACGACGACCGGCCCGCCGCCGGCGTCGTGGTCGTCGCGCCGCAGCTCGGGGACGACGACTCGGCGGTCGGTGACGAGCCGGCCCTGCGCGCGGCCGACGGGCTCGCCGAGCTCGTGATGGCGGTCCGCGCGGCGGCCGGCGTACGCGTCTGGGTGGTCACCACCGGCGGCGTCGCGCTGGGCGACGAGCGGGGCCGCCCCGCCCTGGCCGCCCTGCGGGGGCTGGTCCGGACCGCGGCCCAGGAGCCCGAGGCCGCCCCCGTCACCCTGCTCGACGTGGACGACGTCGCCTCCGCCGTCGAGGAGCTCGGCATCGTCGTGCCCGAGGACGGGGACGACGAGATCACCTGGCGGGGCGGGACCCGCCGCGTCCGCCGCGTTCTGCGGGTGACGCCGGACGAGGCTTCGTGGGAGCCGCGCGCCGGCGGGTACCTGATCACCGGCGACCTGGGCGAGAGTTCCGTCGCGGTGGCCGAGTGGCTGACCGGCCGGCTGCAGTCCGGTTCCGGGGCGGGCGCCGTCCCGGCCCGGGTCCTGCTGTCCGGGGTCGAGGTCAGCGACGTCGACGTGCTGCCGGCCGTCGAGCAGCTCGCGGCGCGCGCCGGGGTCGGCGTCACCGTCGAGGTGCTGCCGGTCGACCGCCTGGACGCCGAGACCGTGAAGCGGCAGATCGCGGCCGTGACCACCGGCGACGTCCCGCTGCGCGGCGTGCTGCAGCTGCCGTCGTCGTCCGTCGAGGACGCCGATGTGCTGCCGATCGCCTGGCTGCTGCACGAGGCCGCGACCGACGGCGACCTGGACGTGTGGGCGCTGGCCGCCGACGCCTCGGCGCTGTTCGGCCAGGCCGGTGGCGCCCGCGCCGCCGTGCGGGCCGGCTGGCTGGAGGCCCTGGCGGCCTGGCGCCGCGCCCAGGGCCTGACCGGGTCCGTCGTCCGCTGGGGTGAGGCCGTGACGGCCGAGCAGTTCGGTCAGGCGCTGGCCCTGCTGCCCGCCGGCGGCGCCGACCTGGGGGTGGCCCGTACCCCGGCCGCGCTGCCCGGCGTCGGGTACTTCCACGAGTTGGTCCGGTCGGCCGCCCTCGACGGGGGCGACGACGGCTGGCCGGGTCCGGAGCGGCTGCGCGCTCTCCCGCCGGCCGTCGCCCGCCAGTTGCTGTCCGACCGGCTCCGGTCCCGGGTCGCGATCCTGATGGGCTACCGCCCGGACGACGTCGACCCGAACGTCCCGCTGTCGGCGCTGGGCGTCGACTCGCTGGTCGCGCTGCGGGCCAAGAACGCGGTCGAGGCCGACGTGGCCGTCACGCTGCCGGTGCGGCTGCTGCTGCAGGGGGCCAGCCTGGCCGACCTGGAGCAGCACCTCGCCACGGAGCTGGGCTTCGGGGACGTCGCGGCGGCCGCCGGGCCGCGGGCGACCAAGGGCATCGAGCCGCGCGACGGCGTCGAGCGCTGGCTGGTCTCGACCTGGCAGGTGGCGACCGGCGTCCGGCCCGGCGGGGTGAACCTGCCCCTGGCCGAGCTGGGTGACGAGGTGGCCGCGAACAAGGCCGTCGACGCCATCCTGGAGCGGCTGAACGCGGCCGCCGAGGCTTCCCGGCAGGTCGTACCGACCCGTGAGCAGCTGCTGAGCGCGGCGACGCTCGCCGAGCAGAGCGAGCTGGTCCGCCCGATCATCGAGGGCTCCGGGGCGGCCGACGGGCCGCTGCGCATCCTCGCCCCCGGCGAACTCGGTCACCGGCCGCTGTTCCTGTTCCACCCCGCCGGCGGCGCGACCGTCGTCTACCACCCGCTGGTCAGCCAGCTGGGCGAGGACGTCCCGGTCTACGGCTTCGACCGGCTCGACGGTCTGGTCGACATCGACGAGAAGGTCACGACCTACATGGAGCTGATCCGTCAGCTCCAGCCCGAGGGCCCCTACCGGATGGGCGGCTGGTCGTTCGGCGGCGCCCTGGCCTACCGGACGGCCCAGCGCCTGCGGGCCGAGGGCGACGAGGTCGAGGTCCTGTTCATGATCGACACGATCATGCCGCAGGACACCGGCCAGTCCGAGACGGAGATGCTGAAGGAGCGGTTCGGTCGGTTCCTGGCCCACCTGACCAACACCTACGGGGTGACCCTCGACGTCGACCTGGACGAGCTGGTGGCCAAGCCCGAGCAGGAGCAGATCGACACCCTGATGGACCTGTTCGTGGCCACCGGGGCGAACCTCAGCCCCGCCCTCCTGAAGCATCAGCGCACCTCGTACGAGGACGCCCGGATCGCCGAGCGGTACACGCCCGAGGCGTACGGCGCGGGCCGGGTCGTGCTCTACCGCTCCACCGATCGGGGGCAGATGACCACGATCGACCCCCGCTACGCCCGGATCGAGGACACCCTCGGCTGGGAGGAGTTCTGCGACGACCTCGAGGTGGTCCTGGTGCCCGGCACCCACACGTCGATCATCGACCGGCCCCAGGTCGATGTGATGGCAGCGCACATGTCACGAGCCCTTTCGGAGGTCGTCAGCAATGTCCGATAGCGAGATCACGGGCGAGCCGACGACCGCAGCCCTCCTGGCCGACCTGGAGAAGCGGCGGGCCGCCGCGCTGAAGGCGGGCTCGGAGCGCTCGGTCGAGAAGCAGCACGCGCGCGGCAAGATGACGGCTCGGGAGCGGCTGGACCTGCTGCTCGACCCCGGCACCTTCACCGAGTACGACGAGTTCGTCCAGCACCGGGCCACCGGGTTCGGCCTGGAGCACAAGCGGCCGTACGGCGACGGGGTGGTCACCGGCATCGGCGAGATCGACGGCCGCCAGGTCGCCGTCTTCGCCCAGGACTTCACCGTCTTCGGCGGGTCGGTCGGCGAGGCGTTCGCCGGCAAGGTCCTGAAGATCATGAAGCTGGCCGAGCGGCTGGGCATCCCGATCGTCGGGCTGAACGACTCCTCCGGGGCGCGCATCCAGGAGGGCGTCGTCGCCCTGGCCGCCTACGGCGACATCGCGCACTACTCGGTGAAGCTGTCGGGGGTGATCCCGCAGATCTCGCTGATCATGGGCACGTGTGCGGGCGGCGCCGCCTACTCGCCGATCGCCACCGACTTCGTCGGGATGGTGAAGGACACCTCGTTCATGTTCATCACCGGCCCCGAGATCGTGAACGCGGTGACCGGCGCGAACGTGACGCTGGAGGAGCTGGGCGGCGGCCGGGTCAACGCCGAGCTGGCCGGCAACGCGCACTACCTCGCGCACGACGAGAAGGACCTGATCGACTGGGCCCGGAACCTGATCTCGTACCTGCCCTCCAACAACATGGAGGACCCGCCGAGGTACCACGTCGACGTCGAGACCGAGGTGACCGACCTCGACCGGACCCTCGACACGATCATCCCGGACTCCCGGAACATGGCCTACGACATGGAGGCCGTGATCCACACGCTCGTGGACCACGGTGACTTCACGGCGATCTCGCCCGGGTTCGGCCGCAGCATCATCTGCGGGCTGGGCCGCATCGACGGCGCCAGCGTCGGGATCATCGCCAACCAGCCGTCCGTCAACGCCGGGGTGCTCGACATCGACGCCTCGGAGAAGGCGGCCCGCTTCGTGCGGACCTGCAACGTCTACAACATCCCGATGCTCTACCTGGTCGACGTGCCCGGCTACATGCCCGGCGTCGAGCAGGAGTCGATGGGCATCATCCGCCGCGGTGCCAAGCTGGGCTTCGCGGTCTCGGAGTCCACGGTCCCGCAGGTCACCGTCGTCCTGCGCAAGGCCTACGGCGGCGGCTACGCCGTGATGGGTTCCAAGCACGCCGACGTCGACGTCAACCTGGCCTGGCCGACCGCGGAGATCGCGGTGATGGGCGGGCAGGGCGCGATCCTCCTGATGTTCCGCAACGAGATGCAGCGGGCCAAGGAGGAGGGCCGCGAGGCCGAGACCAAGGCGAAGCTGCTCGAGGTTTACAACGAGTCGATGACGAGCCCCTACCTGGCGGCCGCCCGTGGCTACGTTGACGCGGTCATCCCGCCGCGCGAGACCCGGCTCCGGGTGGCCAACGCCTTCCGGACGCTGGCCAACAAGCGCGTCACGGTTCCGGTCCGCAAGCACAGCAACATTCCGCTCTGACACCCGCTCGGGGATCAAGGACGATCTAGGGGCTCACGCATGAAGCGCAGTGCACGTGGTTGGGCGACGCTGACCGTGGTGGTGGCGGCCGCCGTGTCGGCGGCGACGCTGACCGTCGCCCCGGCGGCCTCGGCGAGTGTCGGCGATCCGTCCAAGGCGGTCGCCGCCGACGGTGCGAAGGTGACCGCCGAGACGGTGATCGACGCGCGCACGGTCGACCTGACCGTGAGCTCCCCCGCGCTGGGCGGCAGCGGGATGGTCCGGCTGATCCTGCCGAAGAGCTGGAACAGCAAGCCGACCTGGTCCTTCCCGACCGTGTACCTGCTGCACGGCCCCGACGTGCAGGACTACAAGGCCTGGACCTACTACACGAAGGTCGAGGAGTACGCGCAGGACTCCGACGTCATCGTCGCCATGCCGACCGGCGGGGCCAGCGCGATCTACACCGACGAGTACGACTCGTGGGGCAAGGTCCGGCCCAAGTGGGAGACCTTCCACACCGTCGAACTGCCGCAGATCCTGGCGGGCGGTTACCGGGCCAACGGCAAGGCGTCGATCGCCGGCATCTCCTCCGGCGGCTTCGGGGCCCTCAGCTACGCGGCCCGGCACCCGCAGATGTTCTCGGCGGTGGGCGCCTACTCGGCGATGACCGACCTGTTCGACCCGGCCGGCGCGCTGGCCGTGCTGAAGAACCGGATCGCCGCCGGGCAGTCGCTCGACCCGTTCGGCCCGCTGCTGGTCGGCGTCGCCAACAAGCTGCAGCGCAACCCGCAGACGCTGGTCGCCCGGTACCGGGGCCAGCGGCTCTACGTCTCCTCGGGCGGAGGGCTGCCGGGGCCCCTCGACAAGACCGACCCGAACTACCACGACCAGGTCGGCGGCCGCGTCATCGAGGGCGTCACCTCGGCCATGGACCAGCGGTTCGCGTCCACCGCGAAGCTGTTCGGCGCCCGGGTGACGACCCACTTCTACCCGGGCGGCCTGCACTACTGGACGTACTGGGACCGCGAGTTGGGCCTGTCCTGGTCGTTCCTGACCACGCCGCTGGGGGCGCCGACCGACACGGCCCCGAGCGGCCCGTCGTCCGGCCCGAACGGTTCGTCCAGCAGTTCGCCGAGCAGTTCGACGAGCAGCACGCCCAGCGCGACGCCGGCGCCGGCGGGCCGTCCGGCCCCGAAGAAGACCGGCCTCCTCGGGGGCCTGTTCGGGGGTCTCTTTGGCTGAGGCAGCGGTTTCGAGGACGACGACCGCCCGGTCGGGCGGTGAGCCCGCCCGGGGTGGGCGGCGGGTCCTGCTGCCCCTCGGCCTGGCCGCGTTCATCACCGCCCTCGACAGCAGCGTCACGTCGGTGGCCGCCCCGACCATCCAGCGCGACCTCGACCTGTCGCTCAGCTCGCTGGAGTGGATCGCCGCCTGCTACCTGCTCGCCTTCGGCGGCCTGATGCTGCTCGGTGGCCGGCTGACCGACATGCTCGGCCGGCGTCGTGTGCTGCAGCTCGGCCTCTGGCTGTTCTGCGTCTCCTCGATCGGCGTCGCGGTGGCGCCGGGGCCGGCCCTGATCCTGACCGGCCGCACCCTGCAGGGGGTGGCGGCCGCGCTGATCGTGCCCGCCGCGTTCGCACTGGTCGCCGTCGACATGGGGTACGAGGACCGGCACCTGGGCGCCGCGGTGTTCACCGGGGCCGTCGGCGGCGCGATCGCGCTCGGCCCCGTGGTCGGCGGTTCGATCGCCGAGTACCTGCACTGGAGCTTCATCTTCTGGATCAACGTGCCCGTGGTCGTGGTGGCGTCGTGGGCGGTGGCCCGGGCCGTGCCGAAGCAGGAACCGGCCCGGTACGGCGTCCGCGAGTGGCTGTCCCGGCTCGACGGGTACGGCCTGCTGTTCTCCACCATGACCCTCTGCGGAATCACCTTCGCCCTGGTCGAGGGCGGCAACCTCGGCTACCGCTCGGTGCCGGTACTGGCCGCCTGCGCGCTCGTCGCCGTGGGTGTACTGGGCACGGTCGTCGCCGAGCGGCGGGCCGCCTACCCGATGCTGGACCTGCCGCTGGTCCGGCACCGGCTGGTGGCCGGCAGCCTGCTCTGCCAGCTGCTGTGGGGGCTGGGCATCAACGGGGTCGTCTTCTTCACGTCGCTGTTCCTGCAGAACGTCGTCGGGCTGCCGCCCACCGCCGCCGGACTGGTCTTCGTCCCGCTGGCCGTGACCGTGGCCGCCGTCGTCCCGTTCTCCGGGAAGCTCTCGCAGCGCTACGGCACGCACCGCGTCGTGGCCCTCGGGATGGTCCTGATGGCCGGCGGGCTGATGCTGGTCGGCACGGTCGGGCACGGCGACCCGGTCTGGCGGCTGCTGCCCGCGGTCGTGGTGATGGGCGTCGGCTCGGCGTTCACCGTCCCGATGGTCGCCGCGCCGATGGACGTCGTCCCGGTCAGTCGCGCGGGCGTCGTCTCGGCGCTGCTGTCGGTCAGCCGGGAGATGGCCGGCGTGCTGGGCATCGCGCTGACCGGGGCCGTGGTCGTGGCCCGGCAGAACGCGGTCGTCGACGGCGGGGCCACCGAGCTGGCCGGCTTCCTCTCCGGCTACCGGGCCGGGTTGATGCTCGGCGCGGCGGTCTCCCTGGTCGGCGCCGTCGTCGCCTGGTTCACGCTGTTCCCTGGCCAGGCGATGCTCCCCGACCCGGCGACGCCCTCCGAGCCGATCGACGTGGACCCGATCCAGGACATCATCATCGACCTGACCGACACCGGCGGCTTCCCGGTGCTCACCGGAGGACGCCAGCCATGACCCACCGCTCCGGAGCGACCCGCCGCTCCGTCCTGCTCGCCCCCGCGCTGCTCGCGGCGGGGCTGACGGTCGCCCGCACCGCCTCGCCGGCCGCGGCCGCGGTGCAGACCGGGCAGCCGACGACCTCGACCAAGGTGACCATCCCGACCCGGGACGGGTTCACGCTGGCGGCCACGGTGAACAAGCCGCTGTACTCCGAGGGCCGGCTGCCCGTCGTGATCATGCCCGGCACGTTCGCCGGGAACACCATCGACATCGACCGGATGGCCGTCCTGCAGGCCTCCCGGGGGTACATCGCCGTCAACTACACCGAGCGCGGCTTCGGCAAGTCGACGGGGAAGATCGACGCGGCCGGCCCGCTCGACGTGAACGACGTCTCCGACGTGCTGGACTGGGTGCTCGCGCACACGGACGCCGACCCGGACCGGGTGGGGTCCGTGAGCATCTCGTACGGGGCCGGCTTCCTACCGATGGTCGGGGTGCAGGACCACCGGTTCAAGGCCCTCGCGATGATCTCGGGCTGGGGCGACCTCTGGAAGGCCCGCTACCCCAACGGCACCAGCGCGTGGGCCTCGAACGTCGCGCTGTACACACTGGCGGAGACGCAGGGCAAGCCGTCGGACGAGGTCCGGCGGCTGTTCCAGAACATGATCGCCAACAAGTACACCGCCGACATGAAGGCGGCCGCGGCGCTGCGCTCGCCCATGACGTACCTGCCGCAGCTGCAGAAGCACGCCGTCCCGACGTACTTCTCCACGTCGATGAACGAGATGATCTGGCCGGAGGACCAGACGTTGGAGTTCTTCGACGCCTACCCCGGGGTGAAGCACCTCGACATCCTGCCCGGCGACCACGCCACCACCGAGCTCGGCCAGCCGGTCGGCAGCCCCGGCGTCACGTGGACGACGGCCTTCGAGTGGATGGACGCCTACGTCGGGGGCTACGACGACGCCGCGAAGGGGCTTCCGCTGATCCGGGTCGCGCCGCGCAGCCCCACGGGCACCAACATCCTCGAGTCGAAGCTGCTGTCGGACTACGCCTTCGAGGGCTACACCGACCTGACCCCGACGGCGCGCAGCCGGCAGTACCTGGCGACGTCGTCCTCGATGTTCGGGCTGATCACGAAGACGTCGCTGGCGACGTCGCCCGGCAGCGACGCCAAGAAGCTGCGGATGGGCAAGAACTTGCTCATGAACCAGGGCATCCCGATGTACGAGGGCGCCTTCGAGATCGTCACGGGTGCCCCCACCACCGTCCCGCTCAGCATCGTCGACCAGGGGGTCACCGGCGTCTGGACCGGGCCCGAACTGAAGTCGCCGCTCAAGCTGCGCGGCGCCATCCGCAGCCACCTCGAGCTCGTCCCGAGCGCCGCCAAGGGTTCGGTCTTCGTGTACCTGATCGACAAGGCCCCCAACGGCACCGCGTTCCTGGTCGGGCACAAGCCCTACTCGTGGACCGGCGCGACCCCCGGCACGAAACTGCCCGTGGACGTGACGATCCCGTACAACGCCTACGACGTGCCCGCCGGTCACCGGCTGGTCTTCGCGGTCTCGACCGACGACGTGATGTACACGTCCAACAACGGGCCCCTGGCCACCGTGAGCGTGGGCTCGGGCTCCTACGTGGACATCCCGCTGCGCTGACCCGTCCGACCGGCGCAGTGTCGCGCCGCCCGTTCCCCGAGTGTTCGACGTGCCCGACCTGCGTCGCGAGGAGAGCCCGCCCTTGAGCGTCCGCCCGCACCTGTCCGCCGCACTGGTCCCCGTCCTGGCCCTGGCCGGTGCCGGGCTCGTCGCCCTGGCCGCCGCGCCGGCTCGGGCGGCGTCGTACGAGGTCGTGAAGACCGAGACCCTGATCAAAGCCCGCGACGGGGTCACCCTCGACCTGAGCATCCAGCGGCCGGCGGTGAGCCCACCGGCCGGTACCCGCTGGCCCGTCGTCGTCGCGCCGGCCACCTTCGACGGCAACAAGACGAACATCGACCTGATGACCGCCCCGCTGGCCGCCCGCGGGTTCGTCACGGTCAGCTTCCTCGAACGCGGGTTCGGGAAGTCGGGCGGGTACATGGACGTCGGCGGCCCCCTCGACGTGTCCGACGCCTCCGACGTGCTGACCTGGGCGCTGGCCACGCAGAACGTCGACCCGGCCCGGGTCGGCATCATCGGCCTCTCCTACGGCGCGGGTTTCGTCGCCACCGCCGCCGCGCAGGACCCGCGGTTCAAGGCCGTCGCCATGCTCTCGGGCTGGGGCGACATGTGGAAGTCGCGCTACCCCAACAACACCGGCGCCTACGTCGCGAACCTCGCGCTCCAGCAGCTGGCCCTGCGCAACGGCCGGCCGTCCCCCGAGCTGAAGTCGTTCCTGCAGAGCATGGTCGACAACGTCTTCACCCCGGGCATGAAGACGTTCGCCGACCAGCGCTCACCGGTGAAGTACCTGGACCTGATGGCCCAGCACCCGGTCCCGCTGTTCGCCAGCACCAACATGAACGAGAACATCTGGCCCGAGGACCAGACGCTGGAGTTCTTCAACGCCTACCCCGGCGTGAAGCACGCCGACATCCTGCCCGGTGACCACGCCACCACGGAGCTCACGCAGGGCTTCGGCATCCCGGCCGAGACCTGGAAGTCGGCCTACGACTGGATGGAGACGTACGTCGCCGGCACCTCGACCGTGGCCCGGACCTGGCCGACCTTCCGGGTCGCCCCGCGCGGCCCGGACGGGACGAACGCGATCGAGTCCAAGCTGTTCACGCAGTTCCCGTTCGAGAGCTACGACCGGCTCACGGTCCGGGCGACGAAGCGGCAGTACCTGTCGTCGTCCTCCGCCTGGCTCGGCCTGACCACGCGCACCACCCTGTCCGACACCCCCGGCCCCGACGGCAAGCGGCTGCGCCAGGGCCGGAACCTGTTGCTGCAGGACGGCATCCCGATGGCGCAGGGCGGGATCGAGACGGCCACCGGCATGCCGACGACCGTTCTGCTCCAGGGCGTCGACCAGGGCGTGACCGGGCTGTGGGAGGGGCCGAAGCTGACGCAGAAGCTGCAGCTGCGGGGGGCGATCAGCAGCCACCTCGACCTGACCCCGAGCACGGCCAAGGGGTCGGTCTTCGTCTACCTGCTGGAGCAGGGGCCGCTCGGGCTGACGTACGTGATCGGCGTGAAGCCCTACACGTACGCGGGGGCGACCCCCGGTGCGAAGCTCGGCGTGGACGTGACCATCCCGTACAACGCCTACGACGTCCCGGCCGGGCACAAGCTGATCTTCGCGGTCTCCACCGACGACGTGACGTTCTCCAGCAACACCCCCACGGGCAGCAGCGTCGTCGTCGGCTCGGGGTCGTACGTGAACCTGCCGCTGAAGTAGCGGGTGGCCAGCGGACGATATTGCGTCCATACTGCCTATGGCGGGAATGTTTGCGGCTCGGCTTGCCTGAGCCCCGAGTTTCTCGCCCGTAGCCGGGTGCCGGGTCAGGGCGGCACCCGGCTACATCTTTTGCGGCTGCTCACAGGGCCACCATCGCCCGCGCGTCGAAGCGGGCCAGCTTCCACCCCGGGGCCCAGCTCGACGAGTAGTGCGTCAGCTCGACGTCCCGACCGGTCTCGGGCGCCTGCACGGCCAGGCCCTTCTTCACCACGATCATCACGTGGTGCGGGCCGTCGGCGGCGAACTGCCCGAACAGCAGGTCACCGGGCTGCTCGTCGCCGTACGGCACCTCCGAGCTGACCGACCACATCTGCGCCGCCGTCCGCACGTTCAGCCTGTAGCCCGCCTGCCGCCACGACCAGACCACCAGCCCCGAGCAGTCGAAGGCGTCCGGCCCGACGGCCCCCCACACGTACGGGTCGCCCTGCTGGGCCAGTGCGTTCTTCAGCATGGTCCCGACCGCGCCGGTGGGCAGGCCCACGAGGCTGACGTCCGAGCAGCCGGGCGACGTGGTGTCCCGCTCGACCGACCCGACCAGCCCGCCGGCCAGCGACTCCCAGCGTGCGTAGGCGTTCGGGAACGCCGAGCGCTGCACGGCCTGCGCGGCCACCGTGATGCTCATCGTCGTCCAGCCCGAGATGTCGAGCAGCCCCGGCTGACCGGCCATCCCGCCGGTGTAGAACATCTCGGCCGCCGACCGCGGGTCCGTCCGGGACGCGGCGCTGCCCCACCCGGCCCGCTGCTGGAACAGTCCGAGGCTGTCGCGGTCGCCGTAGTCCAGGTTGCGCAGCGTCGACTCCTGCAGGGCCGTCGCCACGGCCACGACCTGCCCGCGGGCCGGGACGTCGAGCTCGCGGCCCACGGAGATGATCGTCCGGGCGTTCGCCAGCTGCCCGTCGTCCAGCTGGATCGTCTGTCCGGCCACGTTGCCCACCGTCAGGCACGTCGAGGCCTGCGCACCCGAGGTGTCGTAGTCGGTGGTGGTCGCGCCGATCACCATCATCAGCGGCACGATCACCAGGCCGGCCCCGAGCACCAGCACCACGAACCCGGCCAGCACGAGCAGCTTCGCCCGCGTCGAGAAGTGCATCTCAGTCCCCGACGTCGGGCTGCACGTCCGAGACCTTGGTGGACGTCGCGTCGGACACGACGGTCACCAGCACGCTGCTGCCGTCGGCCAGGGGGACGGCGATCAGCGCCGACGTCTGCGAGACGAACCGGACGACGGGCTCACCGGAGGGCTGGACGCCGGGCAGGGTGCTCGTGTCGGTGGTCGCCAGCGCCTTGGCCAGGTCGTCGGTGACCAGGGGCTTCAGCGTCTCCCGCCACTGCTGCGCGGTCCGCCCGGCCGGGACCTGGGCCCAGGCCCGGACGAAGGTGACGGCGGCGCCGACGTACGGTCCGGCGTCCGGCACGGTCGCGGCGGTGGACGCCGGCCGGGTGGCCGTCGCCGCGTCGGAGCCCTCGTCCCCACCCCCGCCGAACAGGGCCCCACCGCCCAGCAGGACGACGGCCAGCACCACGACCACCACCATCGCCAGCCGCTGCGGCGACCGGCACACCCACAGGACCGCGCGGCCGATCATCGGTCAGGACCGCCGGGCCGCGGGCCGGAAGACCTCGTCGAGGTCGGGTTCGTCGAGCCGGGGGTCGTTCGCGTAGACCTCGGCCCGCGGCCGCTCGCGCGGCTCCTCGCGCCCACCGTCGAACCAGCTGCCGCCCGAGCGGCCCTCGAACCGGGTGCCGTCACCCCAGGCGTCGCCGGACGACGAACGCCCCTCGGCCGCGACCGGCGCCGGACGCTCGGTGCCGGACCCGGTGCCGGACCCACCCGCCGGCGCCGACGGGGTCTGGGACACGTTGACGGACCCCGCGGTGACGCTCACGGTGCCCGCCAGCGCCGCCCGGCCCGCCCCGCCGTCGTAGGAGCTGAACCCCTCGATCCGCTGCGGCACCCGCTTGGCGCCGTCGCCCGCCTCGTCGGTCCCGTCGCCCGCCTTGGCCGCCGAGACCCCGAGGAAGACGCTGGCCGCCCCGGCGAGGATGCGCCCGGCGCCGCGGGTCGCGCCGCGGGTGACGGTGCCGACGCCACCGGCCGCCGAACCGAAGTGGTTGCGGCCCGTCGAGACCATCTGGGTCAGCCGGCGGAACGGCCGCAGCGCCACCCACATGACGATCGTCAGCAGCAGCATCAGCACGATCGCCAGCCAGGGCGGGACGGCGCTGCTCGGCGCCAGCAGCACGCCCATCCCGCGCACCGTCACGGCGGCGCCGATGCCGAACACCAGGGAGTTGATCAGCGCCGACGCGACCGTGCTGCCGACCCCCGTGACCAGCGAACGCATGGTCGGGAACAGGCCGAGCGTGGCGAATGCGGGGAACAGCATCACGCCGAACCGGACGATCACCAGCGCCCCGATCACCAGCAACGACGCGGCGAACAGGAACGGCACCGCGCACAGCGTCGCGAACCCGGCCAGCACCGCGTACCCGACCCGGGAGTCGGAGCGTTGGCCGGTCAGGTACTCGTAGGCGTCCGGGTCCTGCGCCTTGATCTTGGCCGCGGTCTCCTCGAACGTCTTCTGCTTGGCCTCGATGATCTTCTTGCCCTGGTCGGGGTCGGTCTTGAGGACCTCCGCCTCCCGCCAGGTCAGCGCCTGCGACGCGAAGATCGTCGGGCCGTACTCCGTGGCCACGGCCGAGTCGGCGTTGCCGAACGTGCCGCCCAGCCAGGCCTGGTAGAGCAGCGCCTCCTGCATGCCCGAGATCGCCTCGAGCGCGGCGTCGGGCTGGCCGGACTCCTCGCCGTTCTCCGTCCCGGTGACCGCGGTCGGGGCGCCGGTCCGGTGGTCGTTCAGCCCGCCGGTGACGGCCGCGAGCGTGCTGGTGACCGTCTCGTCGGCGGCGTGACCGGCCACCAGCGGCCAGCGGAACACCATCGTGACCAGCACCATCACCAGCAGGGCCCAGCCGATCGCCCCGGCCGAGGAGGCCAGTGACGCCTTGCGCGCCCGCCAGATCAGCAGCAGCCCGAGCGCGGCGAGCACCACGAACGCCCACTGCTCGAAGACGGTCTCCTGCAGCGTCGTCACGACGGTCTCGATGAGCGGGTCGAAGACGCCGAGGAAGTCGGGCGAGAACGCGGCGTCGACGACGGCGCCGGTCGCGGCTACGGCGGCCTTGGGCAGGCCCATCATCCAGTTGGCGACGGCCGTGCCGACCGTCGCGTCGGGGGCGCGGGCGAGGTCGGGGCCGCAGCCCAGGTCGTAGGTGTTCCAGCGCAGCCCGGCGTAGCCGTACTGCTCGTAGATGGTGGTGGTCGAGTTCTTCGCGAACGGGTCACCGGCCGGCGGCAGGGTGTCGGGTTCGGACTGGAAGAACCCGACGACGCCGCGGCCCGGCACCTCGGGGGTCGGCGCCTGCTTGCAGCCGAGGAGGTCGGGGACGCCGACGGCCGGCACGCCCGCGCCGCCCGTCGCGGTCGCCGCCGGGGCGGAGGCCAGCAGCCCGGCGGCCACCAGGGTGGTGACGGCCAGGATCCGTTTCAGGCGCGGTCTCATGTTCGCCCGGCGGGGGGCTGTTCGCCCGCCGGCCAGCCGGTACCGACGGTCTGCTCGCGGGCGTCGCGCGCCGCCTGTGCGGCGTCGGTGAGGTCGAGCACCCAGTCGGGCGGGTCGTCGTCCAGCTCCTCGACGACGACCGGCTCGGGGGCCGGGGGACGTGCGGGAGCCGGTGGCGGCTCCTCGGGCTCGAAGTCCTCGGGACCCAGCAGGGAGCTCGGGTCGACCGGGGGGACGTCGGTCGCGGCCGGCGCGGGGATGGCCGCGCCGGTCGGTATGGCCTCGGCGGCAGAAACCGACGGCTCGCGCACGATCTCGACCGGCCCCGGCTCCACGGACCCGACGGGCTCGCCGACGGACGGGCCCGGGGCCTCGGCGCGCGACCCGGCGGGGAGGTCGGACAGGTCGGACAGCTCGATCGAACCGGTCGCCGGAGCGGCCGTGGTGTCGAGCGCCGCCAGGACGTGCGGCAGGTGGTCGAGGTCGACGCGCATCCGGTCGACGTTGCCGTCCACGTCTCGCATCACGAATTCCCGCAGCCCCGAGCGGGTTCCGGACGCGGCGCGCGGCGACAGCCGGGCCAGGACGCCCTCGTACCCGACCCCCGGTGGGACCCGGAGCATGCGCAGCGCGTCGGCGGCGACCGCCTCGTCCTCGATCCGCCCGACGAACGCCGCCGAGATGAAGTTCGAGACCTCCATGCCCAGCACGTCGGCCGGGTTCTGGGAGGCGGCCAGGACGCAGGTGTTCCACTTGCGGGAGTCGCGGCCCAGCCGGGTGAACAGTGCGCGGCCCGCGCTCCACTCGCCCAGGAAGTGGGTCTCGTCGAGCGCGACCAGTTTCCGCTCGGAACGCGAGCGGCCGTAGATGGTCCGGGTCGCGTACCAGGAGGCCAGGTGCAGCAGCGGCACGGCCATCTGCTCGCTGGTCGACCAGTGCTCGCGCGGCACCGACTTCGGGGGCAGCAACAGCCCGGGCATGGTCAGCACGGTGAGCACCGTGTCGTCGCGGCCCGGTTCGTCGTCGCTGTCGGGCCCGTTCGGGAAGAACAGCCGGGCCAGCGGCATCTCGGCCATGTCGCCGAGGAACGCGGCGATGTCGCGCGCGTGGTCGTCGTCCTGCCGCTTCAGCGCCTCCAGCACCGCCCACAGGCTGGTGGACGGCGCCCCCCGGGTCATCCGGATCGCTTCGGTGAGAGCCAGTCTCGTCCGCGGCTGACTGGCCATCGCGGGCGGCAGGAGCATGGTCGCGACGTCGAGCGCGAGCAGCTTGCGGTCCTGCGCGGCGAGCGTCTTGGCCTCCTCGAAGGCCTGCTCGCCCGCGTAGTCCTCCGGCCGGGGCTGGACGACGACCGCGTACGGGTTCAGCGTTCCGGGCGGCGCGGTGGTCAGGTCGATGTGTCGCGAGAACGCCCGCAGCTCAGGCAGTTCCGTGAGCCGGGCCAGCGGTCCGGACGGGTCGAGCATGACCGAGGTGATGCCCCGGCGGACCGCCTCGTACGTGATCAGACCGGCCAGGACCGACTTCCCGGAACCGAGCGCCCCGACGATCGGCACCAGGCCGGAGGTCTCGCGCACCTCGGTGGCGAAGTGGGTGTCGAACATGACGGCCCGGCGCGAGGCCGCTGCGGTGTGCCCGAGGTACGGGCCGCGCCGGTCGCCCAGCGGCGACGAGGCCGTCGGCATGCCGGCCGCGAAGTAGAACGCGGGCAGCCGGCGCCGGTACGCGGTCGACGAGAGGGGTTCACCCGGAACGAACTCCCGCATCAGGCCGTACTGGCCCTTGGGGTGCGCGACCGTCACCTGGCGCTTGCGGTAGCTGTCGATCACCTGCCGGGCGTGCTCCAGGCACTCCTCCTGGGTCTCGCCGCTGACCGCGATCCGCATCCACCCGTGCACGCGGGTGCCGGACGTGTCGTCGCCGGTCTGCATCTGGTCCTCGATGGCCCGGGCCTGGCGGGCCTGCCGTTCGAGGGCGAGCGGTTCGTCGAGGTCGTGGTCGCGGTAGTGGCGCTGCATGTCACGCACCACCAGCAGCTTGCGCTGCACGGCGTCCAGCGCCTCGTCACCGCCCAGCACGTCGAGCCGCACCGACCACTCGACCGGGAACGGCAGCCGGTCGGCGTGCACCATCCACGGGTCGTTGGCCGGGTCGGGCACCTCGATCTCGTCCATCCGCCCGACGGTCAGCACGCTCACGTGCCGCTCCTGCCCCGCGCCCGAGGGGTCGCGGCGGCGGATCCGCACGGTCGGCGCGAACGGCTCCGCCTCGTGCACGACGCCCTCGGTCAGCTCGTGCAGGTCTTCCGTGAGCCAGTTCTCGCTCTGGGCCGGCGACAGCGCACCGGGGGCGGGCAGGCCGAGCCCGAGCGAGCGGCGCAGCAGCCACTCCAGCTCGCGCGCGCTGACCGGGCGGCCCTCCATGCCCGGCCCGGCGACCGTCTCCAGCACCAGCGCGGCCTCCCGGCGGACCCGGTCGATCTCGGCGTTGCCCGGCCGGCGCAGCAGCTTCTCGGTGGCCGCGGCCATCCCGGAACGCTCACCGATGAGGACACCGAGGTAGACCTCCTTCTCGGCCAGCGTGGAGGCGCGCACGTGCTGCTGGGCCCGCACCAGGTGGTCGGCCCAGGTCTCGCCCGGGACGCCGGGCAGCGGGTCGTACGTGTCGGCGTCCAGCTGGCGGGCCCAGGCCGCGGCGGGGTAGGGGCGCGACGTGACCCGCAGGTGCAGCCGCCGGCCCGAGAGCCCGGCCAGGCGGCCGGCGAGGTCGGTGACCAGGTTCAGGCGTTCGCCGTCCGCCCGGAACGCCCAGCGCTGCGTCGGCAGCGCGAACCAGGCCCACGTGGCGGAGTCGGTGAAGGCCAGGTTCGACTCGATCGAGCGCAGCGCGAGCGAGGTGACGGTCAGCTCGCGGGCCTCGCGGGCGGCAGGCGTGTTCCGGTCGCGGCGCAGCCTCATCCCTTGGCCCGCCTCGCCCGGGACGCCGTGCGGCCCTCGTGGACGCGCACCGACCCGCGGGCCCGGTACTTGCGGGTGCGGTCGTCGGCGCGCGGCGCGCGCAGGTCGGCCATGAACGTCTGCCAGACGGCGGTGATCGGGCGCTCGTGGTCGACGAAGCCCATCACGCCGTAGGTGGCCAGCGTCGCGATGCACAGCTCCCAGACCGGCGGCACGTGCACGGTCAGCGGGGTGAGCGCCTCGACCAGCAGGATGAGCAGGAAGACGATCAACCACGTCGCGTAGGCGAGGTAGCGCGCCGTCCAGGGGAAGGTCAGGCCCGACGGCCCGAGCCACACCGTGTTGACGCGGTAGACCTCGTCATCTGGGGCCACCCGCATTGGTCAGCTTCCGAACGCCAGATCCGTCAGCTGCCCGGCGAAGACGAAGAGAACTCCCGCCCCGGCGATGACGCTCATGCCCAGCACGACGTTGGTGATGGTGTTGGCGTTGTCGCTGATGCGCCCCTTACGGGCCGAGGCGATGATGCCGATGCCGATGATCAGCAGCACCACGGGGATGATGTTCTTGACGCCCCACTCGACGAGGCCGTTGGCGTTGAAGTTCGGCGAGTCGTCGTTCTTGGCCGCGCTGAGTACCGCCATCGCGGTCGCGGTCATGCCCGACATGTACTACCTCGCTCCGTGAGGTCTAACCCTGCGTCACTCCACAAACACCAAAAGTGCCCGAAATGGGTGTACGTCGCAACACTGCCCGCCGTCAACCCTCTCGCGAGCACTGCGGACGACGCGTCTGCCCATTTCGTGCCCGTACAAGGCTACTGACCGGTTGCCCCCCGTACGGGCGCGACGCGCCGTACGTCACGATCCACAGGTTTCGGCGGGCGCTAATCTCCCGGGCATGAGCGACGGACTGCGCGACATCGTCTACCCGCCGATCCTCGGCCTCGCGTACACGATGTTCTTCGGCCTCGGGCTGAAGATCGACGTGCAGGGCGGCGAGAACATCCCGCGCGCGGGCGGCGCGGTCCTGGCCAGCAACCACCAGTCGTTCCTGGACTTCATCTTCGTGGGGCTCGCGGCCCGGCCGAGCAAGCGTCTCGTCCGGTTCATGGCCAAGGACGCGGTGTTCCACAAGCCCGTGGCCGGGCAGCTGATGCGCGGCATGCACCACATCCCGGTGAACCGGGCCGCAGGCGCCGCGTCGTACGAGGAGGCGGTGGCCCGGCTGCGTGGCGGTCAGGTCGTCGGCATCTTCCCGGAGGCCACCATCTCGCGCAGCTTCGTCCTCAAGGACATGAAGAACGGGGCCGCGCGGATGGCGCAGGCCGCCGAGGTGCCGCTGATCCCCGTCGCGCTGTGGGGCGGGCACCGGATCTTCACCAAGAAGCGCAAGCCCGACTGGTCGCGGGGCAAGGCCATCTCCATCGCGGTGGGCAAGCCGATCGAGACGCCCGCGGGCGCCGACGCGAACGACCTCGCCGACACCATGAGGACCCGCATCGGCGAACTGCTCGAAGGCCTGCAGCGGAACTACCCGCAGCAGCCGAAGAACGAGGCCGACCGCTGGTGGCTGCCGGCCTACCTGGGTGGCGCGGCGCCGACCCCGGAGGAGGCGGCGGTCATGGACGCCGAAGACGCCGCCGGTCGCGGCCGCGACAAGTAGGAGTCGCGCCCTACTTGCGGTTCCACCAGAGGTTCTCGGGCTCGTTCACGGGCAGCGCACCGCCGGAGCCCGAGGAGACCATGCCCGTCCGGCTGTCCCGGCCGGCCCCCGACCCGAAGATGACCGCCGAGATCTCCTGGTAGTGCCGGTCCGGGTCGGGCACGAAGTTGATCACGGACAGGGCCTGGTCCTGACCGGCGCTCTCCAGGATGTACTTGCCGTACCCGAACACCTGGCCGGGGATCGTCCGGTCGTAGCGCATGTCCGTGACCTTGGACATCGGCATGATCGCGACCTTGCGGGTGAAGATGCCGTACACCAGCATCAGCCGCCGGTCGGTGGCCAGGAACAGCTCGCGGTACCAGTCGGTCCACTTGTAGACGAAGCGCGCGAGGACCACGAGCGCCAACCCGTACATGATGTTGCGCAGCACGGGGGCGGAGCCGTTGAGCCAGTTGTCGACCATCAGCGCGAGCACGAACGCGAGCACCGTCGAGAGGAACGGTTCGGCCAGGAGGATCTTGTGCCGCCGGATCTCGAAGATGATCTGTTCGCTCGGGATCAGGTACCGGTCGAGCTCTTTCGGTACGTCGGGGTGCGCGCGGGCGGCCATGACGTCACGTATTCATCAACGAGTTGAAGAAGTCGAAGATCTGCCCGATGCCGAGCTTCACCTGATCCCAGCCGTTGCCCACGACCTCCGCTGACTGGTTCGGGCTCTTGAAGACCGCATAGATCGCGAACGCCAGGAGGATCCAGATGAGGACGCGCCTTGCCTTAACCACGTAGGCCTCCCAGCGGCCGCTCAGGGGGTCTTGCCCGACTTGGTACCAAGTATGTTGGTTCCGTGGCCGAGATGTCACGCATGGCTACGCTCAACCTCAACCTGAGGCAGAGACTACTGCAAATGGGTCAAGAGACCACGCCGTAGAGCCGGTCGCCCGCGTCTCCGAGCCCCGGAACGATGTAGCCGACCTCATTCAACCTCTCGTCCAGGCCACCCAGCACGATTTGCACCGGCGCGTCGCCCACCGCCTCCCGCACGGCGGCGACCCCCTCGGGCGCCCCGATCAGGCACACCGCCGTCACGTCGGTCGCCCCGCGCTCGAGCATCAGCCGGATGGCCGCCGCCAGCGTCCCGCCCGTGGCCAGCATCGGGTCGAGCAGGTACACCTGCCGCCCGGTCAGGTCGTCCGGCAACCGGTTCGCGTAGACGACCGCCTCGAGGGTCTCCTCGTTGCGCATCATGCCGAGGAACCCGACCTCGGCCGTCGGGATCAGCCGGGTCATCCCGTCGAGCATGCCCAGCCCGGCCCGCAGGATCGGGACGACGAGCGGCCGCGGCGACGACAGCCGCACCCCCGTCGTCGCGGCCACCGGCGTCGTCACCTCGACCGGCTCCACCCGCACGTCCCGCGTCGCCTCGTACGCGAGCAGCGTGACCAGCTCGTCGGCCAGTCGCCGGAACGTCGGGGAGTCGGTGCGCTCGTCGCGCAGGGTGGTCAATTTGTGGGAGACCAGCGGGTGGTCGGCGACAAGCAGCTCCATGCGATCGCACCGTACTCGCGCTATGTGTCGCCTGGAATGCTGAGCCGCGTGGACGACGAGTGGATGGGGCTGGCGCTCGAGGAGGCGCGGCTGTGTCTCGCCTCCGGTGACGTGCCGGTCGGCGCGGTGGTGGTGGACGACGCCGGCCGGGCGGTCGGGCGCGGCCACAACGAGCGCGAAGCGCTCGCCGACCCCACCGCGCACGCCGAGGTCCTCGCGCTCCGGCGAGCGGCGTCGTCCCTGGGCACCTGGCGGCTGGACGGCTGCACCCTGGTCGTCACCCTCGAGCCCTGCCTGATGTGCGCCGGTGCCCTGCTGCTGGCCCGGGTGCCCCGCCTCGTGCTGGGTGCGTGGGACCCGAAGGCGGGGGCGACCGGGTCGGTGCGCGACGTCGTCCGCGACCGCCGGCTGAACCACCGGGTCGAGGTGACGGGTGGTGTGCGCGAGCAGGAATGCGGCGACCTGTTGCGGTCGTTCTTCGCAGGTCACCGAGAGTCCTGAGGGAGAAGTCCGTGCGCGTCGAGGTGTGGAGCGACATCACCTGTCCGTGGTGCTACGTCGGGTTGGCCCGGTTCTCGAAGGCGGTGGAGGGTTTCGAGCACGGTTCGTCGGTGCAGGTCGAGCACCGGTCGTTCGAGCTCGACGCCTCCGCGCCGACCGAGGTGAGCGGCTCGAACCTGGAGATGCTGGCCCGCAAGTACGGCGGGTCCCGCGAGCAGATCCTGGCCATGGAGCAGCGGGTGGCCGCCCAGGCCGAGGCCGAGGGCCTGGAGTACGTGCCGGAGCGGCCGATCGGCAACACCTTCCTCGCCCACCGCGTACTGCACCTGGCCGCCGCGAAGGGCCTGCGCGACGAGCTGCGCGACGCCATCTGGCACGAGCACTTCGGGCTGGGCCGCAACGTGTTCGACGCGGCGTCGCTGCTGCCCCTGGCCGTGTCGGTCGGGCTGCCCACCGAGGCCGTCGAGAACGTGCTGGGCTCGGAGGAGTTCGCCGCCGAGGTGCGTTCCGACGAGGCCCGTGCGTCGGCCGTCGGGGTGAACGGCGTCCCGTTCTTCGTGCTCGGCGACCTGGACGGCGAGGCGCAGGTCTTCGGCGTCAGCGGCGCCCAGCCGCTCGAGGGTTTCCGGCAGGCGCTCGGTCAGGCCTGGGCCGCCCAGCGCTGACGTCGCCGGCTCGCCGAGTGTGACGCCGGTGCACAGCACTCGGCGTCAGAGAGGCCATTCCGGCGCACCAGCGTCACACTCGGCACCGATTCGGGATCGGAGCCCCTGGTTCGCTAAGCTCGCCCACGGTGGCGTGTCCGAGCGGCCTAAGGAGAACGCCTCGAAAGCGTTTGTGGGCGCAAGTCCACCGAGGGTTCAAATCCCTCCGCCACCGCTCATGAGAGGGGCCCCCAGCGCAGAGCGCTTGGGGGCCCTACTCATGAGCGACGGCTCTCGGCTACGGAATCCGCCCCTCGCAGGCCCGAAGATCGCGAAATCCGTGATCTTCCCCGACAGCCAGTGATCCATCGCGCGGGCCTCAGGCTGAGGTCCTAGGGTCGGGCCCATGGCGGGCGAACGGGTCCTGGTGACCGGCGGGTCGGGGTTCATCGGCTCGCACTGCATCGTCCAGCTGCTCGCCCAGGGGTACCGCGTCCGGACGACGGTCCGCTCGCTCGGGCGGGAACCGGAACTGCGCGGGCTGCTCGCCTCGGCGGGCGCCGACACCACCGACCTGGACGTGGCCCGGGCCGACCTGCTCGTGGACGACGGGTGGGACGAGGCCGCGGCCGGCTGCGACTACGTGCTGCACGTGGCGTCGCCGTTCCCGTTGCGCGCGCCGAAGGACGAGAACGAACTCATCGTGCCGGCCCGCGAGGGAGCGTTGCGGGTGCTGCGCGCCGCCCACGCCGCGGGGGCCCGGCGGACGGTGCTCACGTCGTCCTTCGCGGCGATCGGGTACGGCGCCATCCCGGCGGGCCGGCCGCTCGACGAGCGCGACTGGTCCGACCCGCGCGGCGTGATCAGCGCCTACGCGAAGTCGAAAACCCTTGCGGAGCAAGCTGCCTGGGACTTCGCCCGGACGACGAAGGTGGAGCTGGCCACCGTCAACCCGGTCGCCGTGTTCGGGCCCGTGCTGGGGCCGGACCTCTCGACCTCGGTCCAACTGGTCCGGCGCCTGCTCGACGGCAGCATGCCCGGCCTGCCGCAGCTGACCTTCGGGGTCGTCGACGTCCGGGACGTCGCCGACCTGCACCTGCGCGCGATGACCGACCCGGCCGCGGCGGGCGAACGGTTCCTCGCGGCCGCCGGCGACTGGATGAGCGTCAAGGACATGGCCCTGACCCTGAAGGAACGGCTCGGCCCGGCCGGGCGGCGCATCCCCACCCGCGAGCTGCCCAACTGGCTGGTGCGGGCGGCGTCGCTGGTCGACGGGTCGTTGCGCCCGCTCCTGTCCGAGCTCGGGCGCCCGCGCAGCGGTACCGGGGCCAAGGCTCGGGACCTGCTCGGCTGGCGGCCCCGGTCGAACGCCGACGCCCTGGTGGCCACCGCCGAGAGCCTGCGCGAGCACGGGCTGGTGAAGGGGTGACCTTCGTCAGCTTCGGCCCGCCGCCCAAGAACCGTCCGGGGTTCGCCGTCGTCGCGGGCCGGCACAACGGCCTGCGCGACCTGATGGTGATCGTGGCCCGGCTGCTGCCCGGCGACGTGGGCCCGCTGCACGTGCACGACGGTGACGAGGTCCTGCGCGTGGTCAAGGGTGAGGTGCAGGTCCGGGTGGGGGAGGAGACCCGGCGGTTGGAGAAGGACGACGTCGCCGTGGTCGGACCGGGCGTGCCGCACGGGTTCCGGGTCGTCGAGGAGTCCGTGGTCGAGACGGTCACCGCCTACGGGATCGGGCACTACTACCGGGTGGACGGCGAACTCGTGGAGGTCTTCCGCCGGGACATGCCGTGGGGTCACCCGCCGCCCGAGGGCACCGACTGGACCAGTGACCAGCAGCTGCAGGAGATCGTCGAGCGGATGCGCCGACCGCTCTAGGCACCCCCCGAACCGGTGACACGGGCGGCGGGGGCGGGCATGATGGCCGTGCGCGCGGGCCCGCCCGCGTCCCAGAACAGCCGGGGGATTCTCATGTACCGCAGGATGCTCGTCGCCGTGCTCGGGCTCGGCCTGCTCACCGGGGCCGCCGGGGTGGCGGTCGCGCCCGCCGCGCAGGCGGAACCGGCGACCGCGATCAGCTACCCGACCGCCGGGGTGGCCAACCACTTCAAGGGACTGGCGTTCGACACCTGCACCGCCCCCACGGTCGCGACCATGCAGGCGTGGCTGGCGAGCCCGTACCGCGCGGTCGGCATCTACGTCGGCGGGCTGGGGCTCGCGACGGCCTGCCAGGCGCAGCCGAACCTGAACCAGCTCTGGGTGCAGCAGGTCACGGCGATGGGCTGGAAGATCATCCCGATCTACGTCGGCCGCCAGGCCTCCTGCTACACGGGCAACAAGCCGAAGATCAGCTATTCGAAGGCCACGACCCAGGGCGGCACCGACGGGGCGGGTGCCGTCGCGGAGCTGCAGGGGCTGGGGCTGCTGGCCGGCAGCCCGATCTACCTGGACGTCGAGCACTTCGACGGTGACCTCGACTGCCGGGTGGGCGTGCGCCGCTACGTCTCCGGGTTCACCAAGGCCGTACATCAGAAGGGTTACCTGTCAGGGGTTTACATGAACCTCCTGCACGGCGCCCAGCACCTCGACGCGGTCTACACGTCGACCAAGTACGCCCGGCCCGACCTGCTCTGGGTGGCCCGCTGGGACGGCAAGAAGGGCCTGACCGGCTGGAGCGGCGTGTCCGGCAAGAACTGGGCCACGCACCAGCGGGCCAAGCAGTACCTGGGCGACCACAAGACCACCTACGGCGGGGTCAGCCTCACCATCGACAGCGACAGCCTGGACACCGCGGTGGCGACCGTCGCCCAGCGGTACACCACGCAGTACGGCGACACCCACAAGCGGTCGACGTTCCGGACGACCGGCGACGACAAGGGTCTGCTCACCCAGGGCTCGCCGGTGGACGTGGTCTGCCAGAGCGCCGGCGCCTCGCACCACGGCACGACGGTCTGGGACCGGCTGGCCGACGGCAGCTGGGTCAACGACTGGTTCGTGAACACGCCCGGGGACACGGGCTACGCGAAAGCCCTACCGCGGTGCTATTTTCCGTTCCAGGTCAGCGCCACCGACTACCTGACCAAGCGCGCTACGCCGAAGTCGAGCGGTACGTCGAAGGGCACGCTCCAGCCGGGCGCCCTGGCCTGGGTGAAGTGCCAGACCAGTGGGTCGAAGGTCGGCGACACCAAGGTCTGGAACCGGCTCGAGGGCGACACCTACGTGACCGACCGTTACGTGGCCAACGCCAGCAACACGACGTACACGAAGCCCGTTCCGCGCTGCGTGTGATCGTCGGTCGCGAGGGTGTGTCTCCCTAGTCGCGCGGGTGCTCCATCCAGTACTCGGTGAAGCTGGAGCACCGGCCCTCAGGGGTCAGCCGCACCAGCCAGAGGTTGCTGAAGGTCAGCTGCTCGGCCGCGTACCGGGTCGTCCCGGTGATCACGTGCAGGTCGCCGTCGACGGTGACGCGGTTCCACTCGAACGACGTGTCGCCCGGGTCGTCGGGCCGGGCCAGCCACCCGTTCACGATCGCCTCGTGGCCCACCCACGGCGCGGCGTACGGCTCGGTCCGGTACTCGGCGTCCGCGGTGAACAGCCGCCGGATGTCGTCGGCGGCATTGGTGTTCCACGCGACGAGGTAGCCGTCGATCCACGCGGTCAGAGCACTCACGGCTCGTTCCTCGCCGCTCGCGCGCGCAGCGTCGAGGAGTTCGCTCCTTCGTCGCTCACGTGGCCTCCGCGCTCTCGGAAGGGTCGGGCGCCGGGGGTGTCGGCGAGGGCGTGACCAGGTAGACGCTGCCGTCCGGTCTCTGGCAGTACTGCACCGAACTCATGATCCCGAAACCCTGCGTGCTGCACTGGTCCCGGTGGCCCTCGTACCACCACAGCCCCCCGACGGCCGCCGCGCACAGCAGCAGGCTCGCCAACGTCAGCTTCACCGCGCCCAGGCTAGTGTCTGGAGCGTGCGCACGCTCCTCGTTCCGGGGGCCGGGGGTGCGGCCTCGTACTGGTATCTCGTCGTCGACGCCCTGCGCGCCGCGGGCCACGGGGCCGTGGCCGTCGACCTGCCCGCCGACGATCCCGCCCTCGGTCTGCCCGAGTACGTCGACCTCGTGGTGGACGCCGGTCAGCAGATCTCGGGCGACGGTCCGTTGCTGGTCGTGGGGCAGTCCCTGGGTGCGTTCAGCGCGCCGACGGCCGCGGGCCGACTGGGGGCCGCCGGCGTCGTCCTCCTGAACGGGATGGTGCCCCGGGCCGGCGAATCCGCGGGCGAGTGGTGGGAGGCGACCGGCCAGGGGGCGGCCATGGCCGCTCACGACCGGCGCGAGGGCCGCGTCCCGGCGGCGGGCCCGGGCGATCCGGCCTTCGACGTCGAGACCTACTTCCTGCACGACGTGCCCGAAGCCGTGCGGGCCGCGACCACAGACGGTGCGCGCCCGCAGTCCGGCAGCGTCTTCGCAGCGCCCTTCCCCGGCTGGCCCGACCTTCCCGTGCGCGTGGTCAGCGCGGCCGACGACCGGTTCTTCCCGCGGGCGTTCCAGGCGCGCGTGGCTCGGGAACGGCTCGGAGTCGAGCCGGACGTCGTCCCCGGCGGACATCTGGCGGCCCTCAGCCGTCCGTCCGAGGTGACTTCCGCGTTGCTGCGGGCCGCCCGCGCGATCGGTGCGCTGCCGGGCTGATCAACAGCCGAGGACGCCCCGGACCTTCTCGGGCGCCGTCCTGACCGTCTTCGGGCACGTGCCGTCCGCGCCGTCCACGAGCACCGTCGTCCACGACGACCCGGACCACTGCAGGGCGACCCGCCCCTCGAGGCCCTCCTTCAGCTCGAACCGGGCCGCGGCCCACCGGCCCGCGCACGCGGTCGAGGTGACGGTCGGCGTCCCCTGCCCGGCCAGTGCGCTGCCGGTCAGGTCCACGAACTGCGCCGACGTCGGGCAGGTCGCCCCGGCCACCAGGGCGGGCGCCGACGGCCCGGCCGCCGAGGACCCGCCCCCGCATCCGGCGAGGAGCCCGGACAGAAGGGCGGACAGCGCGACGGCCGCCGCCACCGAGGTGACGACGGCCGGCCGTGCGGTCCTGGACATCGGGCCAACCTACCCGGAGGTATCAATCCCAGTCAGGCTCGCTGCCCTGGTAGACCCGGTCGCGGCCGGAGCCGCCGGACAGCGTGTCCCTTCCGGAGTTGCCCTCCAGCAGGTCGTTGCCGCTGTTGCCCCACAGCTTGTCGGCGCCGGAGCCGCCCTCGATCTCGTCGTGGCCCTTGCCGCCGTACAGCTTGTCGGCGCCGGAGTCCCCGTCGATCTCGTCGTTGCCGCTGTTGCCGTAGACGACGTCCTTGCCGGAGCCGCCCTCGATCTCGTCGTGACCGGAGCCGCCGCAGATCAGGTCGTTGCCGCCGTTGCCGTCGATCTCGTCGTTGCCGCCGAGCCCGACGATCACGTCGCGGCCGCTGGTGCCCTCGATCTCGTCGGCGCCGCTGGTGCCGACGATCGTGGCCTTCACGCCGTCGCAGGTGTAGGTCGTCGCGGCCTGGGCGGGGCCGGCCAGCACCAGGGCGCCGGCGCCGCCCAGGGCCAGCGGGAGGGCGAGCAGGGGGACGGCGATCAGTGCGCGCTTCATGGTCGATCTCCTCGGGAGGGGGGTGGGTTCCTCGATCTGGTCCCACCTCACCGGTGCCGCGTGAGCATCCCGGGAGAGTCCGGTGAGAGGCCTCTCATCCGGCCCGCCGGGGGTCAGTCGGCCGGTTCCTCCGCCGGAGCCTCGGCCGAGGCGACGTCGATGACCCGCGGGGCGTCGTCCGCCGGCCCGTCCGCCGGCGCGTCCGCCGGCTCGTCGGCCAGCACCAGTACCCGGGCGTGCAGCACGGGCCGCTGGGCCAGGGCCGCCCGTACGGCGCGGTGCAGGCCGTCCTCCAGGTAGAGCGTGTCCTTCCACTGCACGACGTGCGCGAACAGGTCGCCGAAGAAGGTCGAGTCCTCCGAGAGCAGGGCGTCGAGGTCCAGCGTGCGCTTGGTCGTGACCAGCTCGTCGAGGCGCACCTGGCGCGGGGCGACCCCGGCCCACTGCTTGGGCGTCGCGTACCCGTGCTCCGGATACGGCCGGCCGTCCCCCACCGCTTTGAAAATCACCCGGAGATTGTAGGAGCCACCACCAGTGGTGCGAACCGGCGTCACTCCCCGTGGGGAGTGACGCACGGTCCGCACCAGCGGGTGGAAGCGGGGCCGGGCCAGGTCGGACGCGGCCCCGCGCTCCAGGGTCAGATCCGTCACCGGACGTCGAAACCGTGCGAGAACCGGTTGTCCGGGTCCAGCGAGCGCTTCACCGAGACCAGCCGGGCCCGGTGCTCGTCGCTGAACGCGGCCGCCGTGCGGTCCTGCTTCTCGGCGCCCTCGGTGAAGTTGAGGTACGTCGCGCCGTTCACGTAGGGCGCGAGCAGCTCACGGGCCTGCGCGATGTGGCCGTACACGGCGGGCACCAGGTCGGGCGCGAACGGCACGCCGATCATCTCCAGCAGGAACTCACCGGAGCGGCCGCGGTCGTTCACGGCCACCGACGCCCCGGCCCGGATGGCCCCGCCCGCGTTGCGGACCTCGGCCAGGAGCAGCAGCGGCGGCTGGCCCGGCTTGGGCGTCCAGATCTCCACGAGCAGGTCGATCGCCTCGTCGTCGAGCTGGTCGAACCACTCGCTCGACACGACGGCCGGGATCGGGTCGGTCGGGTCCTGGCTGATCATGTCGGCCATGGCGAACGGCATCGGGCCGAACATGTCCATCACCGGGGTCTGCCAGTCCCGCCAGTACGACATGACCTGCTCACCCTCGGCCACGTCCCCGCTCCAGCAGCCGCGGACCAGCACGAAGCTGTTGCCCCGCAACGGTTCCGGGACGTCGGGCAGCGGCGGGAAGTGCATCAGCGTGACCGCCGAGGTGAGCTTCTCGTCCGTACCGGGTGCCCAGTCGCGGAACCGGCGCAGGATCTCGCCGGCCTGCGCGGCCGGGTACAGCATGTTGCCGGCGTAGACCTCGGCCACCGGGTAGAGCTCGATGGTCATGGCCACCACGACGCCGAGGGTGCCCCCGCCGCCGCCCTTCAGGGCCCAGAAGACGTCCTCGTTCTGCCACGGCGAGGCCACGATCTCGCGGCCGTCGGGCGTGACCAGCTCGAACTGCAGCACGCTGTCGGAGCACAGGCCGTAGCGGCGCCCGAGCCAGCCGAAGCCGCCGCCCAGCGTGTAGCCGACCGCGCCGACGTCCGAGCTCGAACCCAGCAGCGGGGCCAGGCCGTGCTCCTGGGCCGGGCCGAGGACGGCGGCCCAGCGGGCGCCCGCCTCGACGCGGGCCGAGCGGGTGGCCGGGTCGACCTGGACGCCGGTCAGCGCGCCGGTGTGGATCAGCAGGGCGTCGTCGGCGGGCTTGGCACCGCCGTGCCCGGTGGCCTGGACGCCGACGCTCAGGTTGAGCGCGGCGGCGTAGCGGACGGCGGCGGACACGTCCGCGGCGGTCGCGGCGGCCACCACGATGCGGGGGCGCTGGATGAAGAGCAGGTTGAAGCCGGAGACGGTGGTGTCGTAGCCGGTGTCACCGGGCAGGTAGACCTGGCCCTGGACGGTGTTGCGCAGCAGCTCCAGCTGGTCCGGGTGCTCGGTCGTCGGCTGGGTCTCGATGATGCTCACGGGTTCTCTCCCAGGGGTGGCGGCCGGTTGCGGCGACCGCGTTCGTCGTTGTCGCCACCGACTCTCGCCGGACCCTCTTGCGGATCACCCGGCATCGACTTGTCCCCGGGGGCCGGTCACTTGGAACCGACTTGCAAGTTCTATGAGAAGAGACGTCTCTGCAGGTCGTCGGCCCGCTGCACGAACAGGAAGGCCTCGCGCTCGGTCGCGTCGCGGCGCACGTCGTCCAGTGCCGCCTCGACCTCGGCGCGCGGGGCGCCGGTCGCGTGCAGCCATTTCGCCCGCACGAACAGCCGGGAGGGCTCGGGGTACATCTGCCCGGTCCGCTGCAGCGACAGCCGGGACTGCTCGAGCGCCTGGGCGGCGTCGTCCGGCCGCCCGGCCTCGAGGTAGCACTCGGCCAGCAGGGCCCACCAGTGCGCCTCGCCCGAGCGGGGCGAGTCGTCGGGCAGCGAGTCGATCAGCGCGCGCACCCGCTCGCACCCCGCGGCCGCCTCGCCCAGCATGGAGCGGCCCCACCAGTACTGGATCCGCAGGTAGGTGCCGAAGAAGACGAACTGCATCTGCGGGTCGGCGGCGATGCACCGCTCGCCCACCTCGACGGCCCACTGCGCGTCGCCGACCAGCGCCGCCGTCGTCGCGGAGAACGACCCCCAGACCACGAGCGGGTAGGGACCGGTGACGAGCTCGCGCTCCATCTCGTCGAACCGTCGGCGGGCGCCCTCGACGTCGCCGTGCAGGGCGGTCATGTAGCCGAGGAACCCCGGCGAGAGCAGTTGCAGGTCGAACGCCAGCACGTCCTTGCTCTGCGCGGCCTCGGCCAGGTTGGCCTGCATCTGGTCGGCCATCTTGAGCAGCGACCGGTACGCGACGCCGATGATGCCGTGGTCCCACGCGTTCACGCCCCAGGCGTGGTACCCGTACATCTGCAGCACGGGGTCGTCGCTGGCCTCGCCCCGGTCGCGGATCTGGGCGGCCAGCTGCTCGCTGAGCACCAGGTCGAGCCGCTGGGAGTACGCCGACCACAGCGAGTAGAGGAACGAGCCGGCCTGCCGTTCGTGGCCGAGCCGCCGCGCCAGCTCCTCACCCCGCTTGAGCAGTTCGACGGCCGCCCCGACGTACCCGCGCTGCACGCCGATCACCGACGTCAGCATGGCCACGGCCTCGAGCTCCAGCTCGCCGTCGTCGGTGGTGCGGGCGATCGTCACGGCCGACTCGAGGTGCCGCTGCGCGGCCTCGTAGGCGTACCGGTTGGACGCGCGCTTGGCGGCCTCGACCAGCGCGTGCGCGGTGCGGTGCGAGTCGGCCAGGGGCCCCGCCGACCACAGGTGGTGGGCGAGCCGTTCGACGTTGTCCGCGCGGTCACCGAGGGCGTCGAGGGCCTCGGCCACCCGCAGGTGCAGCCGGACGACGCGCAGCGGGGTGATCGTCTCGGCGATCGACTCGCGCACGATGTCGTGCTCGAACCGGAACGAGAACGGGTCGTCCGGCGGCTGGCCGAGCAGGCCGAGCTCGACCGCCGGTTCGAGCCGGTCGAGGCAGGCCTCGACGTCGAGGTCGGCGGCCCGGGCCAGCAGGCCGAGGGAGAAGTCGCGACCGATCAGGGCGGCCAGCTGCAGCAGCTCACGGGTCGGGGTACCGGTGCGGTCGACCCGGTCCCGGACGACGTCGCGCACGCTCGAGGGCACCTCACCGCCGGGGTGGTCGCCCTCGTCGGTGAGCAGCCGGGACAGCTCGCGCACGAAGAACGGGTTGCCCGCGCTGCGCTTCAGGACGCCCTCGACGACGGCGCCGCTCGGGGCCGCACCGGTCTGCCGCCGGATGATCTCCGCGACCTCCGTCCCGCCGAGCGGCCCGAGCCGGATCCGGCGCTGCGACGTCACCCGCGACAGCTCGGCCAGCGCCTGGCGCAGCTGCTCGTGCGGACCGGGCGCCCGGTCGCGCATCGCGGCGGCCAGGACGACGCCGGGGGTGCGCCGCTGCGCCAGGTGCACGAACAGCTCGAGCGACGTCTCGTCGGCCCACTGCAGGTCGTCGATCACGATCATCAGCGGCCGGTCGGCCGCCACCGACTCCATCAGCCGGCCCGCGTCGTCGAACAGTCGGAACCGGCCGCCCGCGTCGGGGATCACCCGGCTGGCGAGGGCATTGTCGGTGACGACCTCGCGCCGCGAGATCCACACCTGGCCGAGGTCACTGGCCGGCAGTGCCTCCCGGACGTCCGGGTCCAGCAGCGGCTGCACCTGGTTCATCACCTGCACCCACGGCCAGAGACTGGGCGCCCCCTCACCGTCGAGGCACCGCCCCCACAGCAGCTCCACCGCCCCGTCGGCCCGGGCCACCGCCTCTTCGAGCAGCCGCGTCTTCCCGGCCCCCGGCTCGCCCTCGACCAGGATCAGCGCGCTCCCGCCGCCGGCGACGGCCTCCACCGCGGACTGCAGCAGGGCTAGCTCGTTCCCGCGCCCGACGAGCGGTTCGTCGGGGCTGGGACGGTGGCGGACGTCGTCCACCCGGCCCTTCTGCTCGGGCACCGGGCGCGCGTCCTCGACGACGCGCGGCGGGTCGAGGTGCGGGGCCTGCGCCAGCAGGTCGGACTCGAGCTGCCGCAGTCGCGGGCCGAGGTCGACGCCGATCTCCTCGGACAGCAGCCGCTTGGCGTCGGCGATGGCGCGCAGCGCGTCGGACTGGCGCCCGGCGCGGTAGCGGGCGACGGCCAGCAGGGCCCACAGGCCCTCGTGCAGGGGGTGGCGCTGCACCGCCGACTCCAGGTCGGCGACCAGCACCTGGTGTTCGCCCAGGGCCAGTCGCACCTCGTAGGAGAGCTCTAGCGCGACCAGGTGCAGCCGCTGCAGGTGCTGGGCGGAGGCCTCCTGGAACTCCTCACCCGCGAACTCGGGCAGCAACGGCGCGTACATCGCCAGCGCGTTGCGCAGCGTGGTGTTGGCGTGCGTGAGGTCGCCCTCGGCGTGCTGCGCGCGACCCTGTTCGACCAGGTCGGCGAACCGCCAGGCGTCCACCTGCTCCCGCGGTGCCTTCAGGGCGTAGCCGTTGCCCGCGGTGACGAGCACCTGGGCGGGGGCGCGCGGCGCCCGGTCGGGTTCGAGTGCCCGCCGCAGCATCGAGACGTACGACTGCAGGCTGGCCTCGACCCGGTCCGGTGGTGCGTCGCCCCAGATCGCGTCGACCAGGGCGTCCGTGCTGACCGCGCGGCCCTCGGCGAGCAGCAGCACGCCGAGCAGCGCCCGCTGTTTGCGGGTGCCCAGCTCGAGGCGGCCCGACTCCTCGATCACCTCGAGGCCGCCGAGCACGCGGTACCTGCGGCTGGACATCGTGGGGATCGTAACCGTGTGTCCGCTGTGCGCGGGTGTCCCTGAGGTGACGGGGCAAACGAAGGACCCCCCGCGCACCCGACAGAGCCTGCCTACCCTTGCTGCCTTCCGGCCCTGGGGGAGTTCAGCGGGATAACGCCGCACGAGGGGTCTGCGCATAACCCTAGCGGTTCCGCGGAACCGCCCGTACGCGAGTGCCCTCCTGGGGGCACGCGGAGGGCCCGAGCCGTGCACTCAGGAGGGCATTCGCGCTCGACCGGGCGACAAAATGGCGCTGACCTGGGCGGATACCCAGGTCAGCGACTGGCGGAGGATAGGGGATTTGAACCCCTGAGGGCGTTAACCCAACCCGCTTTCCAAGCGAGCGCCATAGGCCACTAGGCGAATCCTCCGCCGAAGAGCATAGCGGCGGCGCAGGGGTGCTTCGTCCTGCCGCGCCCCCAGGTGAACGGGTGGCTGGGCGCGGGCCCCAGCCTGTATTGCTAATTAGCTTTACAGCTAATTAGCAATACAGCTATAAATGCTGACCATGGACCCGGACGACGACACCGCGGGCGTGTTCCGCGCGTTGGCCGATTCGACGCGGCGGCAGATCCTGCAGGACCTGAGGGCCGGCGAGTTGAGCGCGGGGGAGATCGCGGGCCGGTTCCCGATCAGCGGGCCCTCGATCTCGCGGCACCTGGGCATGCTGAAGTCCGCCGGCCTGGTGCGCGAGCGGCGCGCGGCGAACCGCATCTACTACCGCCTGGTCGAGGAGCGGTTGGCCCTGTGCGTCGGGGGGTTCCTGTCCGCGGTCTGCCCCGAGCAGGTCGTCCTGCGCCGCACCCGGGACCGCGCATGAGCTTCGACGTCGCCAGCACCGTCGAGCGCCGCCTCCTGGTCAACTACCGCGTCGACCCGGAGGTCGCCGCGCGCCTCCTGCCCGCCCCGTTCCGCCCCCGCCTGGCCAACGGGTACGCCGTCGCCGGCATCTGCCTCATCCGGCTGAGGTCGGTACGCCCGCGCGGGCTGCCCGCGGCCGTCGGGCTGCGGGCCGAGAACGCCGCGCACCGGATCGCCGTCGAGTGGGACGACGCCGGCGCGACCCGCCGCGGCGTGTACATCCCGGCCCGGCACACCGCGTCGCGGCTGGTCGCCACCCTCGGGGGCCGCGTCTTCCCGGGCCTGCACAGCCGGTCCCGGTTCACGGTCACCGAATCCGGCGACCGGCTCGCGGTGGGTTTCGAGGACGACGCCGCGCGGGTCGACGTCCGGGCCCGGCTCGCGCCGTGGCCGGGTTCGGCGCTGTGGGGCTCGTTCGACGCGGCGTCGCGGTTCTTCGAGACCGGCGGCCCCGGGCTGTCGGTGACCCGCGAGGCGAACCGGCTCGACGCCGTCCACCTGCACTGCGACCGCTGGCGGGTGGAGCCCGTCGCGCTCGAGCGCGTGACGTCGTCCTTCTACGACGACGAGCGCCGCTTCCCGCCGGGCAGCGTCGTGCTCGACACGGCGTTGCTGATGCGCGACGTCCCGGTCGTCTGGCAGCCGCTGCCCGCTGTGGAGAGCGGCCCGAACTGTCGGCTCCAACAACTAGGCTCGTCCAGGTGACGACGACTGCCCTGTACCGCCGCTACCGGCCCGACTCGTTCGCCGAGGTGATCGGTCAGGAGCAGGTCACCGAACCGCTGTCGGTCGCCCTCACGAAGAACCGCGTCAACCACGCCTACCTGTTCTCCGGCCCCCGCGGCTGCGGCAAGACGACCAGCGCGCGCATCCTGGCCCGCTGCCTGAACTGCGAGCAGGGGCCGACGCCGACGCCGTGCGGCGAATGCCCCAGCTGCGTCGAGCTGGCCCGCGGCGGCCCGGGGTCGCTCGACGTCGTCGAGATCGACGCGGCCAGCCACGGCGGGGTCGACGACGCCCGCGAGCTGCGCGAACGCGCGGCCTTCGCGCCGGTGCGCGACCGCTACAAGGTGTTCATCATCGACGAGGCGCACATGGTCTCGCCGCAGGGCTTCAACGCGCTGCTGAAGATCGTCGAGGAGCCGCCGGAGCACATCCGGTTCATCTTCGCCACGACCGAACCCGAGAAGGTCATCGGCACCATCCGCTCGCGCACCCACCACTACCCGTTCCGGCTGGTCCCGCCGGAGCGGCTCGGGGCGTACCTGGCCGAGCTGTGCGAACGCGAGTCGGTGCCGGTCGGCAAGGGCGTGCTGCCGCTGGTCGTCCGAGCCGGCGGCGGGTCGGTGCGTGACTCTCTCTCGGTGCTCGACCAGCTGATGGGCGGCGCCGGGGAGAACGGCCTCGACTACGCGACGGCCGTCTCCCTGCTCGGCTTCACCGACACGGCCCTGCTCGACGACGTGGTCGACGCGCTCGCCGCCGGTGACGGGGCCGGGGTGTTCACCGTGATCGACCGGGTGATCGAGTCGGGCCACGACCCGCGCCGGTTCGTCGAGGACCTGCTCGAGCGGTTCCGCGACCTGCTCGTCGTCGCCGCGCTCGCCGGTCGCGGTGGGGATGCCGGGCACGCCGTGCTGCGCGGGGTTCCCGACGACCAGCTGCAGCGGATGCAGAGCCAGGCCGCCCGGTACGGAGCCTCGGAGCTGTCGCGGGCCGCGGACGTCACCAACACCGCGCTCACCGACATGACGGGGGCGACGTCGCCGCGCCTGCAGCTCGAACTGCTCGTCGCGCGGCTGTTGCTGCCCGCGGTGGACGACGGCCAGCTCGGTCTCGGGGCCCGGCTGGACCGGCTCGAGCGCCGTTTGGGTTCCGGCGCGGCGCCGATCGCCCCGGCGCCGATGGCCCCGGCGCCCGCCGCCCCGGCGCCGATGGCCCCGGCGCCCGCCGCCCAGCCGGCGGCCCCGGCGGCGCCGCCGGCCCCCACTCCCGCACCGGCCCCGACCCCCGAACCCGAAGAACGTGTGGCTCCGGCGGCGCCATCAGCCTCGAAACCCACACGATCCGCGGACCCGGCCGACGACTGGGCCCCGGCCCCGCAGCCCGTCGCCGCCACCTCGGCGGCACCGGCGCCCGGCGGCGCGGCCGACCTGGAGGCGGTCCGGCGGATGTGGGCCGACATCCTGGCCAGGCTGGCCACCATCAAGCGCACCACCTGGAGCCTGGTCTCGCAGTACGCGCAGGTCCTCGACTACGACGGGCAGCGGCTGCTGCTGGGCTTCGACTCCCCGGGGCGGGTGACGACCTTCGGCCGCGGTCCGCACGCCGATGTGGTGCGACAGGCGCTGATCGACGTGATCGGGCTGGACTGCCGGGTCGAGGCCTCCGTCTCCGGTGGTGGTGGCGGAGCGCCGTCCCGCCCGGCGCCCACCCCGGCGCCCGCCGCACAGTCGGCGCCACAGTCGGCGCCACAGCCGTCGCCGCCCGCCTCGCCGGCGCGTCCCGAATCGGCGCGTCCCGAATCGGCTCGCCCCGAATCGGCGCGTCCCGAGCCGGCGCCGGCGCGGGCGCCGCAGTCCCGCCCGGCCGACCGCCCGTCGTCCGGGCCCGGCCGCCCCGGCCGCCCGGCGACGCCCACGCCGTACGACGACATCCCGCCGCCGGTCGACGAGCCCGTCCGCGAGGACGAGGTGCCTCCGGACGACGGGTGGCGCGCCGGTGGCCCGCCCGCCGGTCAGGCCCCCCGCAGCACCCGCCCACCGCAGGCCCAGCCTCAGGCCCGGTCCGAGCGGGGGCCGCAGGCCGCCCCGCGCTCGGTCGACGTGCGTACCCCGCCGGCCCCCGTCGTCCTGCCCGCCGACGACACCCCCAGCAAGGACGATGCGGACCTCGAGGGCTCGCACCTGGTCGGCGCGCAGGTCGTGCAGCAACTGCTCGGCGGCAAGGTGATCGAGGAACGCGAAGGGTGACCGCCCTCGGTCAGGTCACCGACTGGTCGGGCACCTGGGGTGTCCCGAACACGGCGGTCGCCGTCGTCACCGACGCCGGCGTCGTGGAGACCGTGGGCGACGTGCGCCGGGAGTTCCGGCTGGCCTCGGTGACGAAGCTGCTCACCGCCTACGCCGCCCTGGTCGCGCTCGAGGAGGGGGCGATCGAGCTGGATGAGCCTGCGGGGCCGCCCGGGGCGACGGTCCGGCACCTGCTCGCGCACGCCGCCGGCTACGGGTTCGAGAGCGACGCCCCGGTGCTCGCCCCGCCCGGCACCCGGCGCGTGTACTCCAACCGGGGCATCGAGGAGCTGGTCCGCCACCTCGAACGGGCCACCGAGATCCCGTTCGGGCCGTACCTGCACGAGGCGGTCCTCGCGCCGCTGGGCATGGCCGCCACCGAGCTGAGGGGGTCACCGGCCTCGCACGCGCACAGCACGGTCGAGGACCTGACCCGGTTCGCCGTCGAGCTGCGGGCCCCGACGCTGATCCACGCCGACACGCTGGCCGAGGCCACGAGCGTGCAGTTCGCGGGCCTGTCCGGCGTCCTGCCCGGGCTCGGCCGGTTCGATCCCTGCGACTGGGGCCTGGGTTTCGAGCGCAACTTCGGTCGGCCGAGACACTGGGCGGGACAGCGGGTTTCGACCAGCTCGTTCGGGCACTTCGGCGCGGCCGGCACGTTCCTGTGGGTCGACCCGGTGCAGGGGGTGGCCGCCGTCTGCCTGAGCGACCTCGACTTCGGCGAGTGGGCCCGGGCGGCGTGGCCGCCGCTGTGCGATGCCGTGATCGAGCAGTTCGCCACACCCGTCCCATCCGCGCGCGCCGGGGGCGACGCCGGCGACGCGACGACGTAGGCTCGCCCACGTGTACGAAGGCGTGGTCCAGGACCTCATCGACGAACTCGGGCGGCTGCCCGGGGTCGGGCCGAAGAGCGCCCAGCGCATCGCCTTCCACCTGCTGCAGTCCGACCCGGTCGACGTCCGCCGGCTGGTCACCGCCCTCGGCGAGGTGATCGAGAAGGTCCGGTTCTGCGAGGTGTGCGGCAACGTGTCGGCCGACGAGCAGTGCAAGATCTGCCGCGACCCCCGGCGCGACCCCGCGGTGCTGTGCGTGGTCGAGGAGCCGAAGGACGTCGTGGCGATCGAGAAGACGCGCGAGTTCCGCGGCCGGTACCACGTGCTCGGTGGGGCGATCAGCCCGATCGAGGGGGTTGGGCCGGACGATCTGCGGGTAAGGGAACTGGTGACCCGACTGGCGTCGGGGGAGGTCACGGAGATCATCCTCGCCACCGACCCGAACCTGGAGGGCGAGGCCACCGCGACCTACCTCGCCCGGCTGCTCAAACCGATGGGCCTACGAGTGACCCGGCTCGCCTCGGGTCTGCCCGTCGGGGGCGACCTGGAATACGCCGACGAGCTGACTCTCGGTCGGGCCTTCGAGGGGAGACGACTGCTGGATGTCTGAGCGCGAGAACACTGTGAACCAGCCGCCGACGACGGTTCCGGCGTCGCGGCGTCCGGGCTCCGTGGACGTCACCGACGAACGGGTGGCCGAGGCACGCGAGCTCAACGACCTCGCCGACGACACCGCCAACGAGGCGCAGTCGTACCTCGACACGGTCACCGAGGTCGCCGCCGGGTCGTCCCCCGACACGGCGATCCCCGTCCTGCTGCTCGCCCTGTCCCAGGTCTTGCTGGCCGGTGCTCGCCTCGGGGCGATCAACGACATCGTGCCCAGCGAGCGGTTCGAGCCCGACGCGGGGCCCGACCCCGACGTCGACCCGGTGCGCGCCGGCCTGGCCAACCTGCTCGAGGGCCTCGACGAGTACGCCGACATCGTCGACCCGCTGACCTCCGGCGAGCGCGTGCACGGCTACCTGTCCGGCGACCTCGCCGACGTGGCCGCCGACCTGGCCCACGGCCTGCGGCACTACCGCGCCGGCCGGGTCGACGAGGCGCTGTGGTGGTGGCAGTTCTCGTACCTGTCGACGTGGGGCGCGCGGGCCACGAGCGCCCTGCGCGTGCTGCAGTCGATGCTCGGTCACCTCCGGCTGGACGTCGACCCCGACACGGTCGCCGACGCCCAGTTCGAGGCCCTGCACCTCAACGACTGAGGGCCGTCAGGCCACCCGGGAACCGCGGGGCAGGGCGCGGCTCGGCGACCGCAACCGGCGCACGGTGACCACCACCGAACCGACCAGCACCAGCCCGTCGACGGCGACCCCGAGCGGCCAGACGGCGGGCTGTGCGTCGCGTTCGGCGGCCCGGTCCTCGTCCCGGCTCTCGGAGCAGTAGTCCTCGTCGATCGGCGGCCCGAGCCGGGCCTCGCGCACCGCGCTGCGGATGATGCTCAGCGGGTCGCCCAGGTCGTGCCGCGCGGGGGCCGCGTCCGACACGATCACGTACGGGCTGGGAGCCAGCAGCCACCACGTCTTCTCCGTGTGGGCGCGGCTCTCGGTGACGAGTTCGAGCTGGCACTCGTCGGAGCCGTAGGCCCGGTACTGCTGCCGGAAGGTGTCGTCCGAGCGGACGATCGCCAGCCCGAGGACGAACACCAGGGGCAGTCCCACGCCGAGGAAGGCGACGGTGAGGTAGGTCAGGGCCGCCGAGGTCGACGTCCGCGCGGTGAGCGCCGAGAACATCAACCCGACCGCGCACACGACCAGCAGGGTGAACGCGGTCAGGACGGTCGTGATGACGAACCGGCCGCCCGACGTCCCGCCCTCCAGGAAGGCCCAGAACAGGAACGGGAGGGTGACGGCGAACAGCACGAGCGCCGACGTCCACGCGGCCAGCAGCTTGCCGAGCGCCAGCTCGGCCGGGCTCAGCAGGGTGCTCTGCATGATGGCCAGCACGCCCGCGGAACGGTCGCCGTTGACGCTGGTGGCCGACAGGGCCGGGCTGACCAGCGAGGCCAGCGACAGCACGAGCAGCAGGACGGTCCCGTACATCAACGCCCCGGCCGAGTCCCGCTCGGTCTGTGACGTCATGGCCGCCCACCGGATCAGCGACGACAGCGCCCCGACGGTCAGCGCCCAGAAGCCGACGACGATCACCCAGCGGGCGGAGCGGATCCGCTGCCGCAGCTCCAGCACCGTGAGCGTGCGCACGCCGCCCCAGGTGACCGACCAGGTGCCGGGCCCGCGCAGCAGGGGCGGGCCGTCGTCCACCGGCCGGCCGGTGCCGAGCGTCTCGCTCATCGCCGGTCCTCCGTCAGCTCGAGGTAGACCTGCTCGAGCACCCCGGCGGCGGGGTGCAGGGAGACCACCGGGACGCCGTCCCGCACCAGCGTCGCGAGCAGTTCCGCCGCGTCGTGGTCGCCGGCCAGTTCCACCTGGACGCCGTCCCGCTCCGGAGTGCCGTGCGGCACCCGCCGCCGGTCGAGGGTCTCGAGCAGGCGCGCGTCGTCCAGCGAGCGCACGAGCCAGGGGCGGGGGCGGCGGTCGGCGACGGCCTCCGGCCCGGTCAGGGTCTCGACCGCGACCGTCCGGCCCTGGGCGACCACGACGGCCCGGTCGACCATCTCGTCGAGCTCGGCGAGCACGTGACTGGAGACCAGGACGGCCCGGCCCTGGGCGGCCAGCGCCCGCACGATGCTGCGCAGCTCGATCCGGGAGCGCGGGTCGAGCCCGGACGCCGGTTCGTCGAGGAGCAGCACGCTCGGGTCGTGCACGAGGGCGCGGGCCAGGCCGAGGCGCTGCTTCTGCCCGCGCGACAGCACCGTCGTGGGGCGGTCGGCGAACTCGACCAGGTGCACCAGCTCGAGCAGGTCGCGGACCCGCTCGACCTGCTCGGGGCGCGGCACCCGGTAGGCGTCGGAGACCGTGTGCAGCACCTCGGCGCAGGTCAGGGCGTCCCAGGTGCCGAACACGTCGGGCATCCAGCCGGTGCGGGCGCGCACGGCCCGCGGGTCGACGGTCGGGTCGAAACCGGCGACGGACACGGTGCCGGAGTCGGGCACCAGGAGGGCGGCGAGGGTCAGCAGCAGCGTCGTCTTGCCGGAACCGTTGGGCCCGACCAGGGCGGTGACCTGACCGGGCGGTGCCTCGAGGTCGATGGAATCGACCGCGACGACGTCCCCGAACGTGCGTCTCACCCCGTGCGCGACGATGCCCGTGTCAGCAGGCGTCACCCGGCGAACTCTGCCTGCAATGTCCGGGTCCTGTCCAGAGCCCGTTAATGGCTCGAGGGGGGCCCGGGCGGCCCGGGTAGACTGACCCCTACCGATGTCGTCGTGGTGAGTCCTGGGAGCAAGTGGTGAGCCTGGTCGTGCAGAAGTACGGCGGCTCATCCGTCGCCGACGCCGAGAGCGTGAAGCGGGTGGCCCGGCGCATCGTGGACACGCAGAAGGCCGGCCACGAGGTCTGCGTCGTGGTCTCCGCGATGGGTGACACCACCGACGACCTGATCGACCTGGCCGAGCAGGTCACGCCGCTGCCGCCGGCCCGCGAGCTGGACATGCTGCTGACCGCCGGTGAACGCATCTCGATGGCCGTGCTGGCCATGGCCATCCAGGCGATCGGCGCCGAGGCCCGCTCGTTCACCGGCTCCCAGGCCGGGGTCATCACCGACTCCGCGCACGGCCGGGCCCGCATCATCGACGTCACCCCGGGCCGCATCCGCACTGCGCTGGACGCCGGGCACATCGCGATCGTCGCCGGGTTCCAGGGCGTCAGCCAGGACACGAAGGACATCACCACGCTGGGCCGCGGCGGGTCCGACACGACCGCCGTCGCGCTCGCCGCCGCCCTGAAGGCTGACGTCTGCGAGATCTACACGGACGTCGACGGCATCTTCACCGCCGACCCGCGCATCGTCCCCGCCGCGCACCGGATCCCCCGGATCAGCAGCGAGGAGATGCTGGAGATGGCCGCCTCGGGCGCCAAGGTGCTGCACCTGCGCTGCGTCGAGTACGCGCGGCGGTACCAGGTGCCCGTGCACGTGCGGTCGTCGTTCAGCCACCAAGAGGGCACGTGGGTGACCGACGCCCCGGCCGCCGAAGGAGAAGCAATGGAAGACCCGATCATCTCCGGCGTCGCGCACGACCGCAGCGAGGCCAAGATCACGGTGGTCGGCGTCCCCGACAAGCCCGGCAAGGCGGCGGAGATCTTCGAGATCGTCGCGGCCGCGCAGATCAACCTCGACATGATCGTGCAGAACGTGTCGGCCGCGGCGACCGGCCTCACCGACATCTCCTTCACGCTGCCGAAGACCGACGGCTCGACCGCGATGGAGGCCCTGACCCGGGCCCAGTCGACCCTCGGCTACGACAAGCTGATCTACGACGACCAGATCGGCAAGGTCTCCCTGATCGGCGCCGGGATGCGTTCGCACCCGGGCGTCTCCGCCCGCTGCTTCGCGGCGCTGGCCGCGGCCGGGGTCAACATCGAGATGATCAGCACCTCCGAGATCCGGCTCTCGGTGGTCACCCGCGCGGACCGGCTGGACGACGCCGTGCGGGCCATTCACACCGCCTTCGGTCTCGACTCCGTCGAGGGTGAGGCCGTGGTCTACGGAGGTACCGGGCGATGAGCGGCCTGACCGTTGCTGTTGTAGGAGCCACCGGCCAGGTCGGTGGCGTGATGCGGAAGCTGCTAGCGGAGAGGAACTTCCCCGTCGGCAAGGTCCGGTACTTCGCCTCCGCCCGGTCGGCCGGCACCACGCTGCCGTGGGGCGACGAGCAGGTCGTCGTGGAGGACGCGGCGACCGCCGACGTGTCCGGCATCGACATCGCACTGTTCTCGGCCGGCGGCTCGACCTCGAAGGCCGTCGCGCCCCGGTTCGCCGAGGCCGGGGCCGTGGTGATCGACAACTCCAGCGCCTGGCGGATGGACCCGCAGGTGCCCCTGGTCGTCTCCGAGGTCAACCCCTACGACCTGGACGACGCCCCGCGCGGCATCGTCGCCAACCCGAACTGCACCACTATGGCCGCGATGCCGGTGCTGATGCCGTTGCATCGGGCGGCGGGGCTGCAGCGGCTGGTCGTCAGCACGTACCAGGCGGTCTCGGGTTCCGGTCTGGCCGGCGTCGAGGAGCTCGAGGGTCAGGTGCGGGCGGCACTCGAGCAGGACTTCGCCGGCCTCACCCACGACGGGTCGAGCATCGACCTGCCCGCCCCGAAGAAGTACGTCGCGCCGATCGCCTTCGACGTCGTGCCGTTGGCCGGCAACCTGGTCGACGACGGCAGCGGTGAGACCGACGAGGAGCAGAAGCTCCGCAACGAGAGCCGCAAGATCCTCGGCATCCCCGACCTGCTGGTCAGCGGGACCTGCGTCCGGGTGCCGGTCTTCACCGGCCACTCGCTGTCGATCAACGCCGAGTTCCGCGACCCGATCACCGCCGAGCAGGCCCGCGCGCTGCTGGCCGACGCCCCGGGCGTCGCCCTCAGCGACGTGCCGACCCCGCTCGAGGCGGCCGGTGCCGACCCGTCGTTCGTAGGCCGGATCCGGCAGGACAGCTCGGTGCCCGACAACCGGGGCCTGACCCTGTTCGTCAGCAACGACAACCTGCGTAAGGGCGCGGCCCTCAACGCCATCCAGATCGCCGAACTGGTCGCCGCGCGCCTCTAAATGTCGTGATCATGGAAACTTCTAGTCTCTGTTGAGGCGCGAGCGCGTGGGGGCCGGCCCCTCGAAGACTAGAAGTTTCCATGATCACGACTATGTGAATGATCAGCGCAGGACGCGCTGGACGAAGTCGAGTTCGGCGCGGAACTGGCGCACCCGTTCGTCGTCGACCAGCGAGCCGTGGCCGGCGTCGTAGCGGTACACCTCGTGCGGCATCCCGCGGGCGGCGAGGGCGTCGAGGTAGTTGTCGATCTGCCGGATCGGGCAGCGCGGGTCGTTCTCCCCGGCCAGGATCAGCACCGGGACCCGCACCTCATCGATCCACGTGAGCGGGCTGGAGTCGCGGTACCGGTCGGGCACCTCCTCGGGTGACCCGCCGAAGAGGGCCCGGTCGAACGCCTTCAGGCCCTCCATCTCGTCGTCGTAGGCGGTGAGGTAGTCGGCCACCGGCACACCGGCGACGGCGACGGACCACTTGTCCGGGTGGACGCCGATGCCCAGCAGCGTGAGGAACCCGCCCCACGACGCCCCGGACAGCACGATCCTCGACGGGTCGGCGATGCCGTCGTCCACCAGGAAGTCCCGGACCGCCACGATGTCCTCGAGCTCGATGTGCCCGACCCGCTCCTCGAGCGCGTCCCGCCAGGCCGACCCGTAACCGGTCGAGCCGCGGTAGTTCACCTGGACCACGGCGAACCCGTGGTCGACCCACGCGCTGGGGTAGGCGCGGAACGCGTCGGAGTCGTGCCAGGTCGGCCCGCCGTGGACGTCGAAGAACAGGGGCAGCGGCCCCTCGGCGCCGGCCGGTCGACGCAGCAGCGCGTGCACCCGCCCGCCCCGACTCTCCACCCAGACGTCCTCCACCGCAACGGATCCCGGGGCCGGCAGCCCCGGCGGGGTGAGCACGACGGCCCCGTCGAGGGTGCGGACGGCGGGTGGCTCGGCGGCCGAGGACCACAGCACCCAGGCGTCGCCGCCCGGTCGCGGGGTGGCCCCGAGCACGGTGCCGTCTCCTCGGCCCACCGCGACCGGCGTCCCCGGTTCGTCGAGGGCCACCGTGTAGAGCCGGGTCCGCGCCTCGTGGTCGATGCCGACCAGCAGGCTCGACCCGTCCACGGACCACGACGCCTCCGAGACCTCGCCCGGCAGGCCGAGTTCGAGCTCGGTCTGCGCGCCGGTCACCGGGTCCCAGAGCAGCAGTTCGGAGCGCCCGCGCCGCTCGTGCGAGACCAGTAGCCGGTTGTCACCGGCGACGGGCGCGAAACCGACCGGTTCCAGGCCCTTCCCGTCACCGTCCCACAGGTCGGCGACGGTCGAACCGTCCTCGACACGCAGCACGCGGACCGCCGGGTGCCGGGAGTCGCCGTGCTCGCTGTGCGAGATGGCCAACAGGGCGCCGTCCTCGCTCAGGTCGGCGACCCCGGCGTCCTCGGCGTGCTCGTACAACCGGCGCGGCGCCGACCCGTCGCCCGACACCAGGTCGATGCGGGTGCCGTACCCGTCGTCGCTGCTGCCGACCACCGCGAGCCCGTCGTGCCCGAGGACCAGCCCGGCCGAGTAGGCCGCGGGAAGCGTTGTGGCGGGCGGGGAATCGGCGTCCGGCGACGACCCGAACGCCTGTCGCCGCCAGATCCCGTGCTCGCTGCCCGCGTCGTCGTCGAACCACCAGACCCACTCGCCGGCCCGGTCGAGCACGCCGTCGACCGTGCCCTCCGCGCGGGAGGTGAGCTGCGTGAGCCGCCCGCTCCCGGCGTCCCAGGAGTGCAGTTCGAGCACCCCGCCGGTGGTCGCCACCACCACGCACCGCGCGGGCGCGTCGAGCGCCCACTGCGGCAGACCCGTACGACCCGAGCGGAACCGCTGCTCCCAGACGGGGAGGTCAGAACTCATGAGAGCCGATTCTTCAGCACCGCGCACGACTCGACCACGGCGGCCTCGACGGCCGGGGACACGGGGCCCAGGTCGAAGAACCCGTGGATCATGCCCGGCATCCGCAGCAGCGTCGTGGGCGTGCCCGCCTTCTCCAGGGCCTCGGCGTAGGCGACGCCCTCGTCGCGCAACGGGTCGTACTCGGCCACCACGACGATCGCCGGGGCCAGCCCGGCCAGGTCGGGGGTGCGCAGCGGCGACAGGTCGGGGTCGGCCAGGTCCAGGTCGCCGGAGGCCCCGCGCGGGCCCACGTACTGCTCGGCGAACCAGACGATGTCCTCCAGGGTCAGCAACCGGTCGGAGCCGTTCTCGGTCCGGGACGGGTAGTCGGTGACCTCGGCCGCGAAGTCCGTGCCGGGGTAGATCAGGAACTGGGCCGCGACGCGGGGGGCGTCGGGGGCGCCGGCGCGCGCCGCGTCCCGGGCCCGCCGGGCCGCCACGGTGGCCAGCGTCGCGCCGGCGCTGTCCCCGGCCACCGCCAGACGCGACGGGTCGCCGCCGAACCCGGCGATCGTCGTCCACACCCAGCGCAGCGCCGCCCAGGCGTCCTCGACACCGGCCGGGAACGGGTGCTCCGGCGCGAGCCGGTACTCGGCCGAGACGACGACGGCGCCCACCTCGGCGCAGATCCGCCGGGCCTGGTTGTCGTGGGTGTCGAGGTCGCCGATCACCCAGCCGCCGCCGTGCAGGAACAGCACGGTGGGCAGCGGCCCCTCCAGGTCGGGCCGGTAGACGCGGTACCTCAGCGGGCCCTCGGCCGCCGGGTACTCGCCGTCCGCGGTCGAGGCGACCGGGATGACCAGGTTCGGCGGCCGGGCGTCCGCGGTGACCGCGCGGAACCCGCGGCGGGCTTTCTCCACGCCGCCGCGCGAGAGCCCCATCATGTTGTACGTCACCATCGCCTGGAGCATCGTCTCCAGGTTCGGGTCCAGCGTCATGCGCGGTACGGTACCTCCACGTACCGAGGGGGCCGGGACGCTGCGGAAGGGACGGTGTTCCAGCGATGACTGACCAGCGGTTGCCGCACCGGCTGAGGCTGCTCCAGGGCCTGGCCGAGGTGCTGGCCGGCAAGGAGTACGCCGCCGTGACGGTGTCCGACATCGTCGCCGCGGCGGGGGTCTCGAAACGCACCTTCTACGAGCACTTCGAGAGCAAGCAGGAGTGCCTGCTGGCCTGCTACGCCGAGGCCAACGGCCTGCTCGTCGCCGGGTTGCGCAGTCAGGGGGCGGGCGGTGCGGCCCACGGCGCGCAGCGGCTGACCGGCCTGATCGACGCCTACCTGCGCTTCCTCGACGAGTCCCGGGCCACCGCGGCCGCCCTCCTGGTCGAGATCACCTCGGCGGGCGCCGAGGGCCGCCGGGTGCGTCGCGAGACCAACCTCGAGCTGGCCCGGGTCATGCTCGAGGTCAGCAACCGGCCCCCGGACGACCCCTTCGACCTCGACCAGGCGCTGGCCCTGGTCGGCGGGGTCACCGAACTCGTGCTGACCCACGCCGAGAACCACCCCGACCGGCCGTTCCGTGAGTTGCGGCCCGCCGTCCTGAAGTTCGTCGGGTCGGTGCTGCGCCCGGCCGGCGTCACCGCGGCGGCCGAACCGGCGGGCGCGGGAGCTTAAGTCCCGGGCGGAACCGGTCGATGAAACCGGCCGGTGGAGAACCGTCTGGGGGTCACGTGACCGAGCTTGCCGCCCTGCTGCACCGGTGGGACGAATGCTGGGCCCGCGCCGGCGTGCGCCTCGACGAGCACCTCGCTGCCGGGGCGGCCGCGGACGACGTCCGCGCGCGGCTGGCCGAGGCCGGTCTCTCCGCTGCCCCGGCCGAGGTCGTCGAGTGGTTCGGCTGGCACTCGTGCCGCTGCGATCCGGACACCTCTCCCGTCGACCACCAACCGGCCGCCCTCGAGTGGGCCCTGGCCGAACGGGCCGGACGGCTCGCGGACGCCGGGCGCGCGGCCGCCGACATGGCCCCGGACGACGCGCCGTGGAACCGGGCCGAGCACTGGTTCCGGCCGAGCTGGCTGCCGCTGGCCTCGTCGGGAGGTGGGGTCGTGGTGGCCGAGATCGAGCCGGGCGCACCGACCTGCCGCGTGTTCGACGTCCAGTGGGACCGGGCCGGGTGGGACTGGAACACCCCCGTCGCCGGGTCGCTGGGCGACGCCCTGAAGCAGTGGATCGCGCAGGTCGACAGCGGAGCCTGGACGTTCACCCCGGGCCGCTCGCGGGCCGAGGCGGCGGGGCTGTCGATCGAGGTCCGCACCCCGCGCCTGCTCTAATGGCCCCCTGAACGAGTCCGAGTCTCCCCGCGGGCGCTTTCGCGCGCCCGCGCTCGACCCGACCGGGTCGGCTCTGGCCGCCGCGCTGGTCTGCATGTCGCTGACTCCGTCGCTGCTGCCACGCAGCCCCACGTTCCAGGGGGCGGTCAGTGGGGTGGTTGCCGCGGCCGGCTACCTGCTCGGGTTCGCGATCGCCGCGCTGGCGCGGGCTCTGGTGCCGGAGGCCGCGCGGGTGCCGGACGCCGTCCGCGCGGTGGTCGCGCGGCTCGCGCTGCTCGTCGGGGCGGGCGGCGTCGTCGGGTTCATGGTCGCGGGCCGGGGGTGGCAGGCCGAGGCGCACCGGCTGGCCGGCAGCCCCGTGCCCTCGATCTGGGCCACGCTCTGGACGGTCGCGTTCTCGGTGCTGCTGTTCGCCGGGCTGCTGCTGGCCGGGTGCGGCGTGCGGCGCGTGACCCGTTTCGTGGCCAGGTTTCTCGCGCGCCGCCTGCCGGTGGTGGTGGCCACGGTCGCGAGCGTGGTGGTGGTCGCGACCGGGGCCGGGGTGCTGTTCCAGCAGGTCGTGCTGCGCGCGACGTTCTTCACGATCGACCGGGTCTCCAGCGGCGTCAACGACGCCGTCACCGAGAACCTCTCACCCCCGACCTCGTCGCTGCGTTCGGGCGGACCGGGGTCGTCGGTCGCCTGGGCCGACCTGGGCCTGCGGGGGCGCCGGTTCGTCGCGGGCGGGCCGAGCGGGCGGCAGCTGTCGGCGTTCTCGGGGCGGCCCGCCGAGGAGCCCGTGCGGGTGTACGTCGGGTTGAACAGTGCACCGACCTCGCTCGAGCGGGCCGACCTGGCGCTGGCCGAACTCGTTCGTACCGGCGCGTTCTCGCGGGCGGTGCTGGCCGTCGTGTCGACCACCGGCACCGGCTGGGTCGATCCAGGAGCGGCCAACTCGCTGGAGTACCTGTGGAACGGTGACACCGCCATCGTGGCCACCCAGTACTCCTACCTGCCCAGCCCGGTCGCCTTCGTGCTCGACGACGACCAGGTGGAATCGGAGGGCGCGCAGCTGTTCTCGACGATCCGCCAGTACTGGTTGCGGCTGCCGGTCGACCACCGGCCGCGGCTCCTGCTGTACGGGGAGAGTCTCGGGACCAACGGCGGGGCCGCCGCGCTCGGGTCCTTCCCCGACGCCGGCGACCGGGTCGACGGGGCCCTGTTCGTGGGCCCGCCGAACTCCAACCACCTGTGGCGGGAGGTCGAGGACCATCGCGACGCCGGATCACCGGCCCGGCGGCCCGCCTTCGGGAGCGGGGCCGTGGTCCGGGTCGGCGTGGACCGCGCGTCGCTGACCGCCGCGGCCGCCCAGCCGTGGTCGCAGCCGCGGGTGCTGTTCCTGGCCCATGCGTCCGACCCGGTGGTCTGGTGGTCGCCGGACCTGCTGCTGCGCCGCCCCGACTGGTTGCGCGAACCGCGCGGGCCGGGGGTCTCGTCCTCGATGGGCTGGTACCCGATCGTCACGTTCTTCCAGGTGACTGCGGACCTGCTGGCCGCGAACGACGTCCCCGGGGCCGGCCACCGTTACGGCGCATCGATCGGTGCCGGGTGGGCCGCCGTCGCACCCCCGGACGGCTGGACCCCGGCCGACACGACCCGCCTGACCACCCTCTTCCCCTAGCCCTCCGTGATCATGCGCAAACGCAGCACTTCCGCGTTGATCATGCGCAAACGCAGCATCAGCTGGTCGACGCGGCGAGTGTGCGCTCGAGGAGGTAGTCGCCGGCGGTGATGGCCGGGTAGTCGACGCCGCCGCCGATCGGGGCCGGCAGCGGTTCGATTCGGGTGTCCATGTCGGCCTCGCAGAACAGGATCAGCGAGATCAGCTCCTCGTCGGGGGCCTGGTCCGACGGCGGCAGCACCCGGTGCCGGGTCGAGCGCCACCGGTCGCCGGTCCAGCGGGCCAGCATGTCCGCGATGTTCACCGTGAAGGCGCCGGGCACGGCCGGGGCGTCGGCCCACTCGCCGTCCCGGGTCTGCACCTGCAGCCCGCCGTAGCCGACCTGCCGGTCGAGGATGGTCAGGATGCCCCAGTCGGTGTGTGGGCCGACCCGGAACTGGCCCTCCGCAGGGGTTTCCGTCTCGGTCAGCGGCGGGTAGCGGTTGATGTTGAACGTGTAGGGCGCGTTGCTGACCCGGCCGGCGAAGAAGTCCTCGTCGAGGCCGAGGGCGGTGGCCAGCACCTGCAGCAGCTCGACGTAGAGGGCGCGGGTGGCCGTCGTGTACTCGGCGACCAGGGCCTCCAGTTCCGGTACCTCGGTGGGGAAGACGTTGGGTTCGAACCACGCCTCGACGATCGCCGGGTCGACGCCCGCGCTCAGTTCCGCGGCGGGCCGCCCGACCGTGAGACTCTCCTTCAGGTCGGGCTTGTCGGCGTCGGCCTCCTCGCCGTAGAAGGCGTTGGCCTCCTCACCCTTGGCCAGCCAGCCCCGGCCGCCGACCTTCGCCGCGTAGGGGCGCTTGGTCGCGGACGGCAGCGCGAAGAACCGCTTCGAGGCGTCGCGGATCTGCTGCATCAGCTCGGCGCTCACCCCGTGGTTGCTGACCATGAAGAACCCCGAGTCCTGCATCGCCCGGTCGAGCCGCGTGGCAAGCTCGACCCTCTGCTCGGGCGTCCCGGTGCGCCAGGTGGAGATGTCGATCAGCGGGATGTCGGGAGTGCTCATCGGTGTGCCTCTCTGAGTAGTCTCAGCATTCAATGTGTGCTGGATGAGTTGCCACGGCATTCGGAGTATGTGACGAACACATGACGGACGACAAGGCCCCTGACGAGCTTGGCGACGCCGGGCTGGCCCGGGCGGTGGGGACGACGATCCGCACCTTGCGTGAGAAGTCTCAGCTGTCGACGCGTGAACTCGGGCGGCGGGCCGGCATCAGCCAGGCGTTCCTGTCCCAGATCGAGCGCGGGGTCTCGGCCCCCTCGATGTTCACGCTGTACCGGCTCGCGGAGGCGCTCGGCGTCGTCCCCGGGGCCCTGCTGCCGAGCCCGGCGGCCGGGAAGGTGACGGTGGTGCGCTCCGGCGAGGGAGAGGTGTTGCCGGTCGCCGACCGGCCGGACTCGGCCGTGGGCCGGTCTCTGCTGATGCAGCCCGGGGCCGCGCTCGAGGTCACCGAGTACCGCCTCGAACCGGGGCAGTACGCGGACGACTGGTGGGAGTTCCCGGGCGAGACCGCCCTCTACATGCTGGCCGGCCGGCTGGCCGTCGAGATCGAGGGCGCCGGCGAATACCGGCTCGGGCCGGGGGATTTCATGGCCCACCCCGGTGAGCTGCGCAACCGCTGGTCGCTGGTGGACGACGGGGGCGCGCATTTCGTGCACACCGTCGCCCACCAGCGCTGAGGCCCTACTTCACCAGGGGTGCCAGGGCCTCGCCCGCCGCGGTGACCTTCCCGGGCTCGTGACCGTTGGCGATCATGTTGATCGTCAGGCCGGTGACGCCCGCGCCGAGCACCTTCTCGTGCAGCTGTTCGGCCACCTGGGCCGGGGTGCCGATGAAGGCGCGGGCCCGCCGGTTCTCGGGCACCCGCTCCAGCGCGGCCTGGGCCTCGGCGTCGGTCTCGGTGATGAACACGGACGCGAGGTAGCTGGTCGCGAGAGTGGCCGGGTCACGGTCGATCTCCTCGCACCGCTCCTTGAGCACCTCGACCTTGCGGGCCAGGTCGGTCAGGTCGCAGATGATGTTCATGTGGTCGGCGAACCGGGCCGCCAGCCGGAACGTCTTCTGCTCGCCGCTGCCGCCGAGCATGACCGGGATCGTCGGCCGCACGCGCGGGTTGTTCATCGCCGTGTTCGCCTCGTACCACTTGCCCTTGAACGTCGGGTCGGCACCTTCGAGCATCGGCTTGATGATGTTCAGGGCCTCCTCGAGCCGCTCGAACCGGTCGGTGAACGTGCCGAACTCGAAGCCCAGGTCGTGGTGCTCGCGCTCGAACCAGCCCGCGCCGATGCCGAGGACCGCCCGGCCCCCGCTGACGACGTCCAGGGTGGTTACGGTCTTGGCGAGGTGGGTCGGGTGCCGGTACGTGTTGCCGGTGACCAGGGTGCTCAGCTGCACGCTCTGCGTGGCGCCGGACAGGGCCGCGAGCAGCGTGTACGACTCGAGCATCGGCTGGTCGGGGGTGCCGATGCCGGGCAGCTGATAGAAGTGGTCCATCACCAGGACGGTGTCGAAGCCCGAGGCCTCGGCCTCCTGGGCCTGCGCGACGACGGTCGGGAAGATCGTGGCCGGGTCGCCGTCGGGGTAGCTGAAGTTGGGGATCTGGTACCCCAGTTTGATCGTCACAACCGGACACTAACTCCGAGTACCGGAGACGCATTCCGGTAGCCTCGGCATCCGTGCTGGCGACCCGCGTCGATGCCCGGGATACGCTCCGGCTGACCATTCGTCCAGTACTGTGGATCAAGCGGAGAGTGACCGCCTCCGTGGTTTGCAGCGACATCGCACCACCGCTCCAACCACGGGCGAGGACGTGTTTGCGGGCCGGCGCCCCTGTGGCGCCGGGCCCTCCGGACGCGTGCATCACGACGCGAACGCCGGGGGGCGTTGATGACCCAGATTCTCTCTGACCAGGTCGACCGACTACCCGAGGACGCCGGTCCTCAGGACCTCGCCGACCTCCTGCACCGTGCCGACGCCACCGGTGAGCCGGTGAGCAGCCTGCGGGGCGCCGTCAACCTGTGCCTCGACTCCGAGGGCCCGGCGCTCCTGGTCTGGGGCGACGACCGCCGAGTCGTCTACAACCAGGCGTTCCTGGACTTTGCCCCGACCCCGCCGGCGGCCCGCTTCGGCGAGGCACTCCACCAGGGGTGGCCGGAGGCCTGGGCGGTGCTGGGCCCGCATCTGCAGCAGGTGTTCGCGACCGGGCAGACCCGCTGGATCCCCAAGCGCGAGACCGTCATCACCCGACACGGCGTGCAGCGGGAGACCAGTTACACCTGCCACCTGTCGCCCGCGTTGGACGGCGCGGGCGAGGTGCGTGGTGTGCACGTGTCCATCCTGGATATCACGCGGGGCGTGCAGCTGAAGCGCCGGCTCGGGACGCTGCGGCGGCTGGCCGCCGACGGTGTGGAAAGCGGCTCGCCCGAGGTGCTCTACGACCGGCTCGCCGAGACGCTCGGTGACGCCCACCAGGACATACCGTTCTCCCTGTTGTACAGCGCCGAGCCCCGGGACCGCCGAGCCGCCCTGCGGGCGGCCTCAGGTCTGTGTGGCGGCTCTTCGACTGCCTCGCAGAGCATTTCGTTGGACGACGCCGCCCTCTGGCCGGTGGTCCTGGCCGCCTCCCAGGGCACTCCGGTTCTGGTCGACGACCTGCCCACCCGGTTCCCGGGTCTCGAGCTCAGCTGCCCGGAGGCCGGTTCCGTCGAGCGCGCATTCGTCGGCGTCGTGGAACTCGGTGAGCGGTTGCCTCGCGTCGTGAACATCCTCGGGGTCAGCAACCGGCTGGCCCTCGACGCCGAGTACCAGGCCTTCCTGTTCGACGTGTTCCGCCAGGTGTCAGGCGTTCTCGGCGTCGTGGCCGCCGCCCGGCGGGACCGCGAGAAAGTGGCGAACCTCGAACGCGCGGTGGAGAGCAACCGTCAGATCGGGGCGGCCATCGGCATCCTGATGATGGGCCACAAGCTCACCGAGGAGCAGGCCTTCAACACCTTGAGCCGGGTCAGTCAGCGCAGCAACCGCAAGCTGCGCGAGATCGCCGACGACGTGGTCCGCACCGGCTCGATCGCGTTACCGGCGGCTCAGCAGTAGTACGGCGAGTCGTCGCTCGTCGTCCACGAGCACGTGTCGCCGCCCGTACCGGACGTGTTGCGCAGCTTCGCGGTGTCCGAGGTGTTGTTCCAGACGTAGTACCCGCGGTTCTGGTACAGGTGATGAGCGGTGTCGGTACCGGAACCCGTGTGCACCCAGACCCTTTCGCCGGCGTCCAGGGTGAAAGTGGGGAACGTGTAGACGTGGTTCGACGCGTCGCGCAGCGTCCAGTGTGTGAGTGTGCGCGTGCGGTCGTCGGTGTTGGTGATCCGGACCCACTCGTCGTTGAGCTTCTTGTTCGTCACGGGTGCGTCGCTGCCGTCGCTGTCGTACTTCACCTTGGTGATCTGCAGCTTGCTGGCGGCCTCGGCACTGGGCACGCCGACGGCGAGGAGCGCGGTCGAGGCGAGGGCGGTGGTCGCGAGCACGACGATGTACTTACGCATGATCGACAACTTAGGCGGCCGCCGTGTGGTGTGGACGCCGAACTCGTATAGCGGAGCGGATCGGAGGTGAGCGGTCAGGAGCGGGCGGGCTAAGAAGGCGGATCGAAGAAGAGTGGCTGCCGGTGGGAGTCATGATGATCGGGGTGCCAGGGCATGCGGTTGGCCTCGTCGGGGACCACGAGTTGTCGGGCGCGGACGCGGTCCCCGTACAGCAGGTAGGCCGCGCCGAGGACCGGTGGCTCGGTCACCGACCACAGGTGGACGTTGTAGTCGCCCTCCAGCAGATCGTCGAACACTGTCGGCTCGGTGAGTTCGAGGCCGTCGAGCATCCGTTCGGCGACGTCGTTGAGGATGAGCCCACCCTGTTCCGCGGGCAGCCCGTAGGCGAACACCTCAGGCAGGTCGCGCTCGGTCAGGCCCACCGTGAAATGCAGCGGAGAGGGGTCGGCGTCGGCGACGTAGTGCACCAGCCACCCGTGCCGCGCGACGTCCCGGCGGAATCTCCGGGCCGCTCGCCATCGTCCGACAGTCACGTCTCACCCCTCGCTCAGGTGTCGTAGACGTAGCCGTCCCACGGGGCGTAGTAGCAGATGAAGTCGCCGGGCTCGATGTTGACGTACACCGTGCCGTCGTCGTAATGCCCGACGTGCCAACCGAACTCGGTCCCGTGAACCTTCGTCATGAACGGCTCGACGGAGATCGGTTCGAGCGTGTAGTCGCCCAGCTCGTCGAGCCGCTTGCGCGTCACGTCGTCACCGCTGGCGGCGGCCTGCCCCGGTGGTACGCCTTCGGCCCGCCCCACGGCCTCGACCTTGACCTCGTCGAACGTCCCGTCGGCCTTCCACAGGTACAGCCCGACCCACCCGGTGCCGCTGTCGAACAGTTCGTTGCTCAGGAAGAACTTGCGCCCGTCCTCGGCCGTGCCGGCGTAGGGCACGTGGTAGTCGTCGGGGCGGATCGTGAATCGGGTGGGTGCACCAGCCACGGAGGCCTCCGGCGATGTACTTGCGGCGGTCAGGGCGTCGGCGCTCGCTGCGGGCAGGCCGTGGTCGGGTGAGCAGGCCGCAACGGCCGCGACCGAGGGCAGGAGCAGGACGAGTCGTCTCGACATCCCCCGGTCCGGCATGGCGTAGATCATGCCAAGGCTGAGGCCCCAGAATGCGGAAAACCCCTGGTCGGTGACCCGAAAGGGCCTCTGACCAGGGGTTTCGTGAGTCGGGGTGACAGGATTTGAACCTGCGGCCTCTTCGTCCCGAAGCCGAATCCGCTGTCTCGCAACCTGTCTCGACGTAGAAGAGTCGTGCTCGGGACCGTCCCGGACGGTCCGGTTGCGTCCGCCGTTGTTCGCGTCGGTTGTCACTCACTTAGACACTCAGCGGTAGACGCGGAGACAACCAGTGCCCGATGGCCGGCTCCACCCGTGGGACGCTTTCAAGGGGTTCCGCAGACGGCCCTGACCTGCGTTTTCTTTGCTACTCCACCGCGCCGCTTCGACCTGGATCTGACTCGGATGGCTGAAACAGGGGGGCCACTGTTTCAGCTATCCCTAGTCGTATGGATTGATTGGCGTCTGCCCACTGCGCACGGAACCGGCCGCGCGGCCATTCCCACCCGCTCTGCGCGTAGCCAGGGACAGTTTCGAGGAACGGGGGACAGGGCCCGGTCAGGTCTCTGCAGATAATGGCGACCTAGGGACAGGGGAGACAGAGGGGAACGCACCGGTTCATTGCTGGACTGCCGTCCGGCCCACACGGCCCCGTCAGATGGCCGGGGAGACGTGCTCCGCGCCTGTTGGGCCAGGCCAGCCGGGCAAGCTACAAAGGAGGGATGGACGTGGGTGAAGTCGGCGGCGCCGGTCGAGAGCGTGTCCGGAAGGACAGTCTCCATTCCTCACGCTTCTCACCGTTGATGTCCGCCTCCCAGTAGTAGTTGGCTCCGGGCTCGAGGAGCAAGGGCGGCAGATTGATCGGCATCGGAACGGGGATGGCAGCACCTTCTGGGACGCCAACCGGCCTGCCAACCTCCAGGTCAGCGGAAACGATCACGGGGACAGGCCCCATTGGCCCTGGTTGGGTTACCGGCTGCTGGCCATCCTCATGAAGGAGCTGCAGGTGGAAGGCAATCTTCCTGTTCGTCTGATTCCAGGGGACTTCCAGGAGAACCGCAATGGCAGTGGGGGACGGGTCAGGGCCGATCTCTACCCAACCGCCACCATTCACGTAGAGCTTGTTCTCGGCCACGGCTACGTGATCGCACAACAACATGGTGAGCTTCACGGACTTATCATGCCCTGAGACCACCGTCAGGCAAGGCACCCAACGCTGCTGGAGCCACGAACCCCTGCCGGGTACACCACGGCCAGGGCCGCGCCGACGGACGACGTGATGGCGTCCACAACGGCAGCTGAGCCAGAAGAGGTGCCGTAGACCTGCGCCGACTCCCAGACCGACAGGCGTGCACTGACAACGCTTGCTGCCTGATCAACAATCAGCTCTCGCACGTCAAGGTCGGCAACGTCACCGTCTTCAAAGTGAAAGGCGAGACCCTCGCGCACCTCGGCCCGGAGGGCGGCCAAGCTGTCGGCGAGCGCAGAGAAGCCGGGCACGTCGTCAGATTCCGCCCACCACGAACCGCCCTCGTGGTGGTACTGCATCGTGATCACTGACATCGCTACCTCCCAAGCAGCCCAAGTGCATCGTCGTCAGAGAGCCCCACATCTTTAGTGAGGATCTTGCGAACCAACCCCGGGGGAACTGTGGCTCCATCATGGAACGCGAAAGTGAGTCGCGGATAGTCCAACGACTCAAGTGTCCGATGTGATCCGTTTTGCCGTACTACAGAGTAGGCCAACGGCTGACGTGTCAACACCCGGAAGAGTGCGCTTGCCTTCATCGAGGGGAACTGCGGCACCGCGACATCGTCCCACCCTGGAACTCAATCAGATGCACCCCAGTACTTGTTGGATAGATGGCAGTACGGAGTGTCACGCGACTGTCCTCTAAGCCTGGCTGATCAACGGCTCACGATCCTGAGCTGGTTCGAAGCTTCGCGTTACCCGCCCCAGCGATGAGCCTTGTCCGGATCAGCTCTACGACCTCGGCCAGCGCCGTCGTCCTGGTGTCGATGACGAGGTCGCTCTGGGGCAGATGCTCGGTCGCATCCCACACGGCGAGTCGGCGCTCGACGTCCTGGGGGTCTCTGGCGAGCAACCTGCGTTTGGCTTCGTCTCGCGGGCACCACAGCTCGACCGTGAGCCACCGAGCGGACGGCACGCTCTGAGCGACGGCCCAGACTGCCGCGACCTGACCGAGTGCCAGGACCGGCACACCATTGCCCAGCTCGGCCATCAGTTCGGGCCGGTCAATGGCGTACGTTGCCCCATACCGATCGTTGGACCACACGATGTCGCCTGCTCGCTCCAAGTCTTCGAGCTGGTCGGGAGTCATGGCCCGGTATTCGGGCTTCGCAATCCCGCCGACCTTGATTCGGCGAAACAGCCGGCACGGCTCGACCTGCTCGGCGAGCAGTCGCCCGATGGTGCTCTTTCCGCTGGCCGGGGGGCCGTAAAGGATGACGCCCAGGGACAACGTCTACTCCTGACCGCTGAGTACCTGGTCGATTAGCGCGACGGCCTGCGCTTGTAGTGGGGCGCTGGACTCGGAGTTGTCGACCACGAGGTGTTCGGCGGCAGGGCGGAAGTCGAGGTCGAGGCTGGCCAGCCAGGCGGGCCAGTCGGCGAGCTTGGTCGCGTCCCGGGCGGCTCCGCGCTGGCGCATGTAGCGGTGCATCGAGTCGCCGTCGCAGTAGACCCACACCAGGACGAGGTCGGCTCCTTGCTGCTCGAATGCGGCGCGCGTCCGGTCCAACCACGCGGCGTCGCCGAACTCGCGAACGAAGGGCGCCGCGACGACGGCACTGTTTCCGCACTCGACGTTTTCGAGGGTGGCGGCCCGCAGGGCCTCGTACTCCATCGGTCGGATGCGGGTCACGTACTCATCCGACTCACGGTCGTGGGGCGAGTGGCCCATGATCTCTAGCGCGGCCTCGACGACCGGCCGGGTGATCGTGTCCTTGTCGATCATCGGCCAGCCGGTGTGGCGGGCGAGTATCCGACTCAGCTCGGACTTGCCGCTACCCGGGTAACCGCCCACGAGAACGACCTGCGGCCTGTCCGGCCGCCATCCCAACTTCTGCGCGGACGCCGGGGCGTTGACCACGCGCTTCGACCGGGACTTGCCGACCACTAAGCCCTCCTCGGCGAGGACCTTCATGGCCTCCTGAATCGTGAAGACGCTGACACCCCAGCTCTCGGCCAACTCCCGGGTGGAGGGCAGCACGTCGCCATGCCGAAGCCGACCGGCTTCGATCTGCGTGCGGAGGTCGCGGGCGACCTCTCGGTACCCGGCCTTGGCGCCGCTGCGGGGTTCCTGATCAGACGTAGCCACGTGCTCCCGTCCTGAGCTGGCGTACCCGGCACCGGCTGATGTCGAGCACGCGAAACCTATCAGCTGTACGGCCCTGTATGGCCTGGCCGAGACTCCGCGCGACTCGGTCAGACCTAACAGTTGACCTCTTTGCCTAACAACTGTTAGCTTCACGTCACCCAAACCGGTCAGACGTTGACAGGGAGTCAGAGATGCGACGACGTAACGCCCCTTCCGAGCCCAGCCGCCGCGATCTCCGTTCGATCGAGGCCGAGTGGCCGCAGATCGAGCGTGAGCTGGCCGTGGTGGACGCCGAGTGTCGAGCCGCTGCTGGTGACGAGCTTGCCGCCCGGCGGGCGGCCCGCGCGGCGCGTCAGGCGCAGCGGTTCACCTACGCCCCGGACGGTGCGGCGTGATCGGCCGCGTGGTGGTGGACCTGGCCCTGTTCGGCCTGTTCGCGCTGCTACTGACCGTCGCGGTGTGCGTCGTCCTGGTCGGCTGGCAGGAGCGCACGAACCGTCAGCCGCCCGCGGCGTGGGTCGCGGCGTGGAACGCGCGGGCCGAGGTCCTGCAGGCGCGGGAACTGCCGCCGCTGGCCGAGTGCGTGGACGAGGTGCAGGCCCTGTTCGCCGAACCCGCCACCGCCGCCGCCGAGGACGTCGTCCCTGACGCCGAGGAACCGGCCGCCCTGGACCGTGCAGCGTGACCGGCGGAGACGCGGCGGCTGTCCGGCTTGCTGGTCTGGTCGCTGGGACCGGCGGCCCGGTCGGGGTCACGGTCGACGGCCGGTCGGCCGCGCTGACCGCTGACGGCCTGTCGGTGGCGTCCGGTTCGGATGGTGAGTGGCTGTGGTTCCGGTGGGGCATGGCCCCGGCCGGGCTGGCCACCCGCCGTCAGCTCTCCGCTTGCGGTCTGCGGCCCGGCGGCGCCCGCCCGGTCGCGGGCTTGTCGTGGCGTCGCGGTGAACGGTGGGCCGACCTCTACTCGCTGGCCGCCGCGAAGCCCAAGCGGCCCATGACCCCGGCCAAGGCCGAGGCGCTGGCGAAGGCCATGCGCGCCCGCCGCACCTGCCCGACCTGCGCCCGTGACGCCGGGTACGTGATCCCGACGTCGCTGGGCTGCTGCCTCGACTGCCACGAAAACCCCACCGGCGCAGCCCTTCCGGCCGCCGCCTAACCCTGCCCCCTCAGCGAAAGGAGTCCGTCTCGTGAGCTTCCTCGCGTTCGTCCTCGCCGCCGTCCTGGTGTTCACCGGAGCCCTGGCCGCTGTGGCGATGCCCCGTCTCCTGTTCGTGCACGTCGTTATCGCCACTGCGTGGCTGAGCGTCGAGTTCCCGCTCTTGGCCGTCAAGTTCGGCGGGCTCGCCTTCCTCGTCGTGGTGGTCGCCTGGGGCGGTGTGCGGGTCGCGGCGGCCGTCCTGGCGGAGATCGCCCGCCCGCAGATCCCGTGGTCGCGGGCTGAGCGGCTCCAGCGTCGGGTCCGGCGGCTGTCCCTGGACGGCGCGGAGGAGGGCTTCGGTCAGGAGTGGGCGGCGTTCGCCGCCCGCCGAGGTTTCGAGCTGGCGCACACCGGCCGGGCGGACCGGCCGAACCCGGCCGCCGACCCGGGCAACCCCGGCCGCCTGATCGCCACCTGGACCTGCCCCCTACTGGCCCGCCGGAGCCCGGCCGATGGCCGGTACCTGCTGCTGATGGTCGACGCCTCCCCACACCGCCACCACCGACGTCTCGGCCTGTTCCCGGGCGGCGCCCCCCCGGCCCGCTACGGCCTGTACGGGGAGATCGCCACCGACCCCGACCCGCTGACCGCCCAAGCCAGCTCCTGGCGGGTCGAGCCCCACGTCTACGCCGCCACCCGCCGAGCCACGTGACCAGCCACCCGCACCGCGCCCTGTCCCGTCCATCAAGGAGGACCAGATGAACACCCACGACCTCGACAACCTGCTGGCCGACCTGCCCACTGACCTGACCGACCTGCGCACCGCCGAGCTGCCCGAGCCCGTCGTGGCGCCGGAGCTGGTGCCGGACCGGCAGGGCGACATCCTCATCACCCGTATCCCGCCGGTCGACGTCGAGACCGTGCGGCCGACGTCGGGCCGCCCTTACAGCGGCCTCGGGACCGTGCAGCGCCCGTTCATCACGATCACCCGCCCGGATGCCCTGTTCGCCCGGACCGGCGCCAACTCCCACGTGCTCGTGCCCATCGGCAGGTGCCCGGTCCTGTTCCGCCGCAAGCCCGCGGACGACCAGCTCGTGTGGACCGTCGTCGTCCCCGAGGGCTCGGCCGCCCGGCTGGAGCACTGGGGCCGCACCGCGAACCATCGCCCGATCTACCTGGAGCCCGGCTCCTACGAGCTGGCCGCCAAGGTCGGCGCCGTGTTCGGCATCTGCGACTGAGCAGCCCAACAAGCCTACGGAGGTAACCAGAATGACCACGACTCAGAACATTCAGAAGCTCTACCGGGTGCGCACTTTCGTGCGCTCCGTCCTGGCCCTGGCCGTCGCCGCATCGGTCGCGGCGAACGTCCTACACGCACAGCCGAACGTCGTCGGCCGCGCCATCGCCGCCTGGTCGCCGCTGGCGCTGCTGCTCACGGTCGAGCTGATCAGCCGCGTCCCCGTCCACCGGCCCGCCCTGACCGCCGCCCGCATGACGGCTACCGCCACGATCGCGGGCATCGCCGCGTGGGTGTCGTACTGGCACATGGTCGCGGTGGCCCTGCGCTACGGGGAGACCTCGACGTCGGCGCACCTGCTGCCCCTGTCGGTCGACGGCCTGGTCGTCGTCGCCTCCGTGAGCCTCGTCGAGATCAGCGCCCGACTGCGCGACGCGGCCGAGGCCGTGGCCGCCGACACCGCCGCCGTGACGGCCGAGTCCGCCGCGCCGGTCGAGGCCGCCGCCGTCGTCCCTACCGTTCCCGCGCTGCCCTCGGATGCCCGTGCTGTCGCTGGCACCGATGGTCAGGATTCGGCGCCTGCTGAGGAGCCGCTCCCGCGTCCCGTCGCGCGCAAGCGGGGCCGTCCCACGGGCCGCACCACCTACAAGGCGACGGTCCTGAAGCTGGCCGCCGCGCACCCGGACTGGACGGTCGAGCAGATCGCCAAGAAGGCCGGATGCGCCCCTCGGACCGTGCGCCGCTACCTGGCCACCGAAACGGCCGGCCCTTCCAACCAGGCCGAGAACCAGCCCCAGAACGAGGGCCCGACCGACGTCCTGGTCGAGCCCGCCGAGCTGGCCGCCTGACCGGCCGGGCCAGCCGACACCACGACGTCTGAGCGAGAGCAGGGAGGCAACGAGACATGAGTGATCACGAGTCCAACGAGTCCAACGGGTCCGAGTTCAGCGGGTTCGGCGGCCCGGCCGACGAGCCGGACCAGACCAACCCCTCGGCCAACCCCCAGACCAGCCCGGACGACGGTCCGCAGACCGGTCCGGCTGCCGTCCCGGCAGCCGACCAGTCCGACGACCAGGGCGACGAGCTGGACGAGGGTGACGAGTTCTGGGACCGGGAGTCGGTCCTGGTCGAGATCTCGGCCGAGGGCCGCCCGGTCGACACCGAGCAGGGGGCGGTCCCGGCCGCCGTCCTGGCGCAGGGTCGACCTGGTCCGGGTGGCCGCAAGGGGCCGTCGAAGCCGATCGTTCCGGAGTGGGCGCGGTCGCGGTCGAACCTGTACCTGCTGGCGCGCTGGTGGGTCCGCTACGGCGCGTACGTGGCTACGTATCACGGCACCCGGTCCCCGAAGTACGCCGCCAAGACCGCCGTTTGGGCGCCGGTCGGGGTGGCCAAGACGACCGGCCGCCTGATCCGGTGGGCGTGGGCCGAGGAAGGCAATTGGGGCCTGCGGCAGCACGCCGCGACCCGGGGCGACGCCGAGACCTGGTTGAAGCTGGACCGGCAGCGGCAGCGGCAGGCCATCTGGCGGTGGTGGGTCACCGTCCCGACCCTGATGGCCACCGCGGCCGGGCTCGCGGCCCTGGTGCTGCTGGCCGTCTGGTGGGTGCAGGTCCTGGCCGCCGTGGTCTTGGTGCCGGTGCTGGCCAAGGCCGGACAGGGTCAGGACCGGCGGATCACCGACCGGGTGATCGAGGGCCGGGTGTACCGGAAGCTGACCGCCGACCTGGTGCGGCGCGGGCTGATGTCCCTCGGCCTGGCCGGGATCAACCAGGCCGTCGCGAAGGACCCGACCGCGTTGTCGTTCCCGTCCGAGATCCACCGCGACGGCCCCGGCCACCTGGCCGTGGTCGACCTGCCGTTCGGGGTCGAGGCGACCGACGTCATCGCCCGCCGCGGGCGGCTGGCGTCGGCGCTGCGGCTGCCGCTGGACCAGGTGTGGCCCGAGACCGACCGGTCGCACCCCGGCCGCCTGGCCTTGTGGGTTGGCTATGAGCCCGCGTCGGTGATGCCGCAGCCGGTGTGGCCGTTGCTGCGGGCGGCTGAGACCGGCAAGCGGGTGGACGTTTTCGAGGACTTCCCGTTCGGGACTGACCCGCGTCAGCGCACACTGTTGGCCGCATTGATGTCCCGGAACTGGCTGTTCGGTGGCCAGCCCGGCTCGGGTAAGACGTTCGCGCTGCGGCTGTTGGTCCTGGCCGCCGCGATGGACCCCCGCGTCGAGATCCGGGGCTACGAGTTGAAGGGTGTCGGGGACTTCCGGCCGATCGAGCCGGTGGCCACGGAGTACGGGAACGGGTTCGATGACGCGACGATCGCCGCGTGCGCGGCCATGTACCAGTGGCTGCGGACGGAGTGCGAGCGACGCGCCAAGCGGATCGCGTTCTACGCGGCCAAGGGCATGTGCCCGGAGAACAAGGTCACCCCAGAGTTGGCCTCCTTGAATGGTTCTGGCCTGCACCCCCTCGTCGTGTTCACCGACGAGGTTCAGAATCTCTTTACCCACAAGGTCCACGGCAAGCAGGCCGGGGAGGACGCCGAAGCCGTGATCAAGCTCGGCCGGGCCCTCGGCGTGATCCTGATCATCGGCACCCAAATCCCCGACAAGGACTCGTTGCCGACCGGGATCACCCGCAACGTGAACACCCGATTCTGCCTGTCGGTGGCCGACCAGACCGCGAACGACATGATCCTGGGCACGTCGATGTACAAGAACGGCTACCGGGCAACGGTATTCGAGCCCGTGGTCGAGGCCGGGTGGGGGATCGCGGTCGGGCTCGGCAAGCCCGGCTCCTACCGGTCGTACTACGTCGACACCGCCGCCGCCGAGAAGATGATCGCGACCGCGATGGTGCTGCGCGGGAAGGCCGGGACGCTGCCCGAGGCCCCGGTCCAGCGCGAAACCGTCTCCAGCGTCGACCTTCTCGCCGATCTGCTCACCGTCTGGCCCGCCGACCAGGAGAAGGCGTGGAACGCCGACCTAGTCGTTGGCCTGGCCGAGCTGCGGCCCGAGGTCTACGGCGGGTGGGAGTCCGAGCAGCTCACCGCCGCCGTCAAGCCCCACCGGATCGCCGTCGCCCAGGTCGGGCGCCGCATCGACGGCAAGACCGTCAACAAGCGCGGCATCACCCGCGCCGACGTCCTCACCACCATCAACAACCGCACCACCAACCGCGACCAGGGGAGGAGCAAGCCCGACGACGGTGACGCTGACGGTCTGAGCAGTGGACACGCTGCGTAGCGACACCCACCCCTAGCAACACCCCCGATGGAGGTTGCTAGCGCTAGCGGGCCCGACTGCTAGCGCTAGCACCTCCGCTAGCACCCCACACCTGAAACCACCTGCGGCCTAGCAGCTAGCGAAGCCATGCCAAAGACCGGTCCGACACCGCCCCGGAGGCCCACATGAACACACACCTCGGAGCTGCTGGCACCCTCGCAGCCGCCCTCACGATCATCACTCTCGGTTACCTGCTCTGGTACCTGCTGCTGTGCTGGATCAAGCCGTTCGGCGTCTGCTGGCGCTGCGGCGGAGACGGCGAACTCGTCACCTGGCTGGGCACTTTCGTCGGCTACGGGCGCGGCAAGCGGACCTGCACCCGCTGCCACCACACCGGCCGCCGACTCCGGATCGGCCGCAAGATCATCAACCACTTCCGAGGCATCCGCACCGAAGCCCACCGCGCCACCGACGCACGCACCGGCCCGCGCGCCCCCGGGCAGCACCGCCCCGGGACCACACCTCCCAACCACGACCGCAACGAGCGGGGGCAGCGATGACCGCCGACACCACGCCCACCCCGGCGCCCACCCCGATGCCCGGGGACGAGTCGAGCGAGCTGAGCGAGTCGAGCCCGGTCCGGCTGGCCCGGCGGGCGGCGTTCGTGGAGGACGTCGCCTGGATGGCCACCACCGGAGAGACCCACGTCGGTGCCGCCGCCCGCCTCCACGTGCGGCCCGGATCGCTGTGCCACGCCCTCACTCGCGCCGGACGCCCCGACCTGTGGCGACTGCTCATGGCCAACACCAACCGGCCCAGCATCCGCACAGCCAAGCCCACGACCAACTCCACCGGGAGGGCCGCATGAACCCCATCGGCATGCCGCGCCGGGACGCTCTGATCCCGGCCGCCCTGTCCTACGCCGAACGCGGCTGGCACGTGTTCCCCCTGCGCCCGGGTGACAAGCGGCCCGCCTTCCCAGCCCACACCGAGGACCGCTGCACCGACTCCGGCCGCGAGAAGGGTTACCGGGCCGATGTGAAGTGCCGCCGCGCCGGACGGCACGTCACGTGGGAGGAACGCGCCACCACTGACGCGGCCCGCATCATGCGCGCCTGGCAGACGATCACCCCGGATGGCCCCTACGGCATCGGGATCGCCTGCGGCCCCTCCGGTCTGGTCGTGCTGGACCTCGACGTCCCCAAGCCCGACCGCCACGGCGTCGTCCCCACCCCACCGCCGGAGTGGAACCGCCCGGGCATCGTGGACGGCTCCGACGTCCTCACCGCCCTGGCCGCCGACGCCGGGGAACCGTGGCCGTTCGACACCTGGACCGTATGCACCGGCTCCGGCGGAGCTCACCTGTACTTCGCCTACCCGGTAGCGCACGCCAACCGCGCTATGGAATCCGGCCTGCGGACCGTGCGCGAGGCGATGGAGCAGACCGCGATCCGCAACACCGCCGGAACGCTCGGCTGGTTGATCGACACCCGCGCCCGAGGCGGCTACGTCGTGGCCCCGCCAACCGTCGTGAACGGGCACCGCTACGAGGTCGGCGCCGACATCCCCGTCACCACCCTGCCCGACTGGCTAGCCGACCGGCTCACCCCCAAGCCCATCCCCACCGGGCGAACCACCGTCCAGCTCACCACCGCGCAGAGCAAGCCCGGACGGTCCTCGCGCTACCTCGACGCCGCTATCGGTGGCCAGCTCGACCGCATCACCGATGCGGCCAAGGGCGGCCGTAACGACGCGCTCTACCACTCCGCCATCGCCCTCGGACAACTCGTCGCCGGAGGCGAACTCGACCCCGACTACGTGACCCAGATCCTCGAGGCCGCCGCCCTCGACGTCGGCCTCGAGCCCCAGGAGATCGCCCGGACCATCGCCTCCGGCCTGCGCGCCGGAGCCAAGCGCCCCCGCACCATCACCCAGCCCACCAAGCCGATTCAGACCGCCCCCCAGACCGCCGCCACGATGCCGGGAGCCGCCGCGTGACCACCGAACCCACCTCTGAGCCCACCGAGACCCGCACCTCGCCGCAGGACGCCGAGGCGGGTGCCTTCGGCAACCCTGGGCCGGCGCGCCGCCTGGTCGCGGTCGACGGGGACGCCGGTCCCCGGTTCCGGCCGGTCCTGTGGTCCGCGGCCCGGCTCATGGACACCTACTTCCCACCGCCGAAGTGGGCCGTGCCCGGCGTCCTGTGTGAGGGCCTGACCCTGCTGGCCGGGGCACCCAAGGTCGGTAAGTCGTGGCTGTCCTTCGACCTGGCGATCGCCGTCGCGACCGGCGGCCAAGCGTTCGGCGCGATCCCGGTCCGGCCCGGACCGGTCCTTTACCTGGCGTTGGAGGACACCCCGCGGCGGCTGAAAGCCCGCATGAGCCAGCTCCTCGGGGAGGCGACCCCGCCGTCGCGGCTGTTCATCGCCACCGAGTGGCCGACCCTCCCCGCCGGGGGCGACATCGCCATCGCGGCCTGGCTGGACGACAACCCCGACGCCCGCCTGGTCGTCATCGATGTCTTCGCCAAGGTCCGCGGGCCGGTCCCGGTCGGCATGTCGGCCTATGACGCTGACTACGCCGCCGTCGGCCGCGCGAAGGCCATCGCCGATCACTACGGCATCGCGATCGTCCTGATCCACCACGTCCGCAAGGCCGGGTCCGAGGACTTCCTCCAAGAGGTCTCCGGCACCAACGGCATCGCCGGAGCCGCCGACGCCACCCTGGTCCTGAAGCGGGCCCGGGGCACCGGAGACGGCATCCTCCACGTCACCGGCCGCGACGTCCACGAGGCTGAACTCCCGCTGACCTTTGAAGCCGAGACCGGACGCTGGCTGAAGATGAACGGCCCGGCCGCCGCCGCCGAAATGGGCGCCACCCGAGCTGCGATCCTCACCCACGTCTCCGAATCCCGGACGCCGCTCGGCCCCAAGGCCATCAGCGAGGGCACCGGCATCGGCTACGACCTCGTGAAGCGCACGTGTGCGCGCATGGCCGAGGCCGGACAGCTCCACCCCTCCATTGGCGGCAAGTACACCGCACCCATGCCCGGGTCGGCCCCGATCCCCGGCACCGAACCCGCGGGCGAGTAGGGCCTCTGACTCCGCTGTCCCACCTGACCCTGAATCGCGCTGACCACTGGTTTCGCGATGAGCGCCCGTCCCCTCTGGAACACGCGTTGTCCCCATCCGGCACGACCTCGGGAGGAACCATGAGCACTACGTCGGCAGCAGATGGAGCCGAGAACCTGATCCCGCTGCTCTACCGAGTCGAGGAAGCGATGCAGCTCCTTCGGCTGAGCCGCACCGTCATCTACGAACTGATCAGGAGCGGTCGGCTCAGGTCGGTCAAGGAGGGCCGTGCTCGACTGATCCCGGCATCGGCTATCCGCGAGTACCTGTCGTTGCTGGAGAGGGAGGCCGCCTGATGGCAGCACGGCGCAGCCGTGGGGACGGCGGCCTGCACTGGGACGCTCGCCGTCAGCGATGGATCGCAACCGCTCACCTCGGGTTCGACCCGGCCGGTAAGCGCATCGTGAAGCGGGGCAGCGGGCGCACCAAGACCGAGGCCAAGACCAAGCTCAAAGAGGTTCTTCGCGACCTGGACGACGGTCTAGCGATCGCGCCAACCGACTACACCGTTGAGCAGGCCGTGCGTGACTGGCTGACCTACGGCTTGAACGGCCGCGACGCCAACACCGTCGCCAAGTACCGGAGCCTCAGCGAGACGCACGTCATCCCGAACCTCGGGGCGCGGAGACTCCGCGACCTGTCGGCCGAGGACGTCGACAAGTGGCTTGCGTCCAAGACGACGGAGCTGAGTACCCGCAGCCTGCAGGAGATTCGAGCCTGCCTGAATCGGTCCGTACGCCGGGCAATGGCACGCGACAAGGTGAAGCGGAACGTGGTCGAGCTGTGCTCGGTCCCCGAAGGCAAGCCGGGACGTCCGTCCAAGGCGCTCACGCTGGCCCAGGCTGAGGCTGTGCTCCGAGCAGCAGAGGGCACCCGCATGGGCCCTTACGTCGTCGTCTCGCTCCTGACGGGTGCCCGGACTGAGGAACTGCGTGCGTTGACGTGGGATCACGTCGACCTGAATGGCGATCCGGGCGCCGAACCACCTGTGCCTCCGCACATTGCCGTGTGGCGATCAGTCCGGCGCGGTGGAGATACCAAGACCAAGAAGTCGCGTCGCACGCTGGCCCTTCCGCAGCGATGCGTTGACGCATTGAACGGGCAGAGGGCTACGCAGAACACTGAGCGCAAGGCCGCAGGGGAATCGTGGAGCGACCGCGGCCTGGTCTTCGCGTCCAAGGTTGGAACGCCGCTCGATCCTTCACATGTTCGCCGAGATTTCCGGGCCGCGATTCGATCGGCGACTGAAGTTGCGCCGTCAGATTGGACGCCTCGCGAGCTGCGACACAGCTTCGTTTCGCTGCTGTCGGACAGCGGCGTACCGCTCGAAGAGATTTCCCGCCTGGTTGGTCATAGCAGTACAGCTGTGACCGAACTCGTGTACCGCAAGCAGATTCGACCAGTGATTCAATCAGGAGCTCGTATTATGGACTCGATTTTTTCCCCAGTCGGAGACGTCTCGTAGAATGCGAGCTAGGTTACGATCATCATTTTGATCGCGCCAAATAGCGAAGAATAATCCGTCCTCGCCTTTCCAGCGTTCTTTGGCGCTCAGGGCGATGTCAACGTTCGAGACGATCAGGGACGCGACAGGTCGATCGGCTTTACTCATAAGACGAGCAAAAGAAGTCATCTGAGCGACCGCACGTTGGAGATGCTCCCAAGTCAGCACAAGTCGATTTGGCGAGTATCTGACTTCGACCAGGATGTTGACCTCGTCAGTGAGGACTGTTAGATCAGGCTTAGAGTCAAGGTCGCCACCGCCAATGATAGGGCGCCTGCCTAGAATTGCGTAAGCTCGCCCGAGGGCGGCGGCAACGGATTCTTCGTATTTATGCGCGGAGGCTATCGCCTCCGCGTTTTGGCCGAAGCCTTTACTTTTGAGTTGCCGGGAAAGGGAATCTGCGAGTGCGCGTGCAATTCCCGGATCGGAGAACGGGGGATGTCGAGTTTCAGGTGCTCCGTCGGGGCGTTCGTTCGACTCTTCCGATTTCGCGTCTTCTATCTTGAATAGTTTCAATATAGAAGTCAAGGTTTCGCCTTGTATCGTGTTTCCGCGATCAACTTTCTCATTGAGTGCGAGCAGCATTGAATAGGTGGCCTCGCGTGGGATGGGGGAAAGTCCACCGTCCCTAGGGATGGAGCGGTCATAGATCCAGGTAAGTGAATCCCACCAACGATCTTCCTCTGACTTCCGTCGTGAATGTTGGAACTGTACGAACGTAAGTACGCCCGCGATCGAGGCAGCAACGACAGCCATCAAGCCGCCGAAGCCGGATGAGGTAAAGAACTGGAACCAGAACCCGTGCGCTGTCGACGGGGCCGGAGTGCTTGCGCTGGGGATGACCAGCCGCAGGCTTGGGCCAAGGGTGACCGTGGGAGTTGGCGGCACTACGGCAGTGACTAGAACACCCAACACCCAACGCCCCCCGGCTCTAGTCACTCAGTTAGTCACTCAGTACGTCCGAAGCCGACCCCGCCGTGTGGCGGAATCGGCCTCTGACCTGCGAGAACGTGAGTCGGGGTGACAGGATTTGAACCTGCGGCCTCTTCGTCCCGAACGAAGCGCGCTACCAAGCTGCGCCACACCCCGGTGGAGCCTGAGCAGCTTAGCCGAGGCACCCGCGCCGTTCCGAATCGATACCTGTCAGGCCACCGGTTCGAGGGTCATCAGCGTCGCCTCGGGGCGGCAGGCGAACCGGAAGGGCGTGTAGGGGGAGGTGCCCAGGCCGGCGGAGACGTGCAGGTACGAGGCCCCCCAGCGGGACAGCCCGGACGCCTGCTGCCGGGGCAGGTCGCAGTTGGTGACCAGCGCCCCGAAGCCCGGGACCCGCAGCTGGCCGCCGTGCGTGTGGCCGGCGACGATCAGCGAGCACCCGTCCAGGGTCATGGCGTCGAGCACCCGCCGGTAGGGGGCGTGGACCAGCCCGACGGTCAGGGTGGCCGTCGGGTCGGGCGCCCCGGCCACGGCCGAGTAGCGGTCGCGTTTGATGTGCGGGTCGTCCACCCCGACGAACTCCAGCAGGTGCGAGCCCACCTTCAGCGTCGTACGGGCGTTCGTCAGGTCCGACCACCCGGCGGCCACGAAGCCGCGCACCAGGTCGCCCACGGGCAGCCGCGCCCCGACGATCCGCTTCCGCCCGCCCGAGGGCAGCAGGTAGCGGGCCGGGTTCTTGGGCTTGGGCGCGAAGTAGTCGTTCGAGCCGAGCACGAACACGCCGGGGAAGGACAGCAGGTCCCCGTAGGCGGCCAGGGCGCTCGGCACGGCGTCGACGGAGGCCAGGTTGTCGCCGGAGCTGATCACCAGGTCGGGCTCCAGCGCGGCCAGCCGCTGCACCCAGGCGATCTTGCGCAGCTGCCGGGGGACGAGGTGCAGGTCCGAGACCTGCAGCACGCGAACGGGCGCGGAACCGCGCGGCAGCACCGGCAGCCGCACGTGCCGCAGCGTGAACATCGTCTCCGCCTCGAGCACCGACCAGGCCAGCGCGCCGGCCCCGAGGCCGAACGTGCCCAGGGCGGTGGCGGTGAGAGGGCGCATCGTCGGATTCTCCCATCCGTGGTGCGAGGATGGCCGTCATGTCCACCACACCTGGCCTGAAGACCCGCCTGCAGTCGGACCTGACCACCGCGATGAAGGCCCGGGACGCCGTCCGCTCGGCCACCATCCGGATGGTCCTGACCGCGGTGCGCGCGGAAGAGGTCGCCGGGACGTCGGCGCGGGAGCTCTCGGACGCCGAGGTCACCACGGTGGTCACCAAGGAGGCCAAGAAGCGCCGCGAGGCGGCGCAGGCCTACGACGACGCCGGCCGTCAGGAGCTGGCCAACCGCGAGCGGGCCGAGCTGGACGTGCTGGCCGACTACCTGCCGGAGCAGCTGTCCGACGAGCAGATCGCCGCGCTCGTCACCGCGGCGGTCGAGGCGGCGGCGGCCGACGGCGCCACCGGCCGGGGCGCGATGGGCGCGGTGATGAAGCGGGTCAAGCCGCAGACCGACGGCAAGGCGGACGGCGGGGCGGTGGCCGCCGAGGTCCGTCGCCAGCTCGGCATGTAGCTCGGGCCGTACCTGGGCCCTCCCCCTCGGCCGTCGTCAGCCGAACAGGCCGCCGAACAGTTCTCTTCAACGGTTGGGGTCGACGATCCCACCGGCCCCGTTCCCGTTCCCGTTGTTGCCCGGGCCGTCGTTGGTCTTCTTCTTGTCGTCGCCCTCCTGCTTGGGCGGCGTGTAGTGACCGATCATGCTGCTGGGCGGCTGGTCGAACTTCTCGACCTTCTTGCCCTTCAGGGCCGGCTCCATGATCTTCTTCCAGATCGGGGCGGCCAGCGTGGCGCCGTAGACCGAGCCGTAGTAGGTGCCGTTGATGGTGCGCCCGTTGAGCGAGGTCGGCTCGCCGTCGTGGTTCGGGCGGCCGACCCAGACGGCGGTCGCCAGCTGCGGCGTGAACCCGACGAACCAGGTGGCGATCGAGTTGTTGGTCGTACCGGTCTTGCCGGACGCCGGGCGGCCGCCCGGCAGCGGGCCGACTCGTGCCGCGGTCCCGTTGGTCAGCACCCGGCTCAGACCCAGCGCCATGCCGTCGGCGACGTCCTTGTCCATGGCCTGCTTGCACGACTTGCCGGGCACGCTGACGTCGTTGCCGTCCCGATCCTCGATCGAGGCGACGGCCCGCGCCTTGCAGTACTCGCCCTCCGCCGCGAAGGCGGCGTATGCGGTGGCCTGCGTGAGCGGCGAGATGTTGATGACGCCCAGGGTCAGCGACGGGTAGCAGGTCGGGATGTCCTCGCTGGTCTCGCCCTTCGGCTGGCAGTCACCGGTCGGGATGGCCTGGTGAACACCCAGCGCTTCGGCCCCCTTGGCGATGTCGCAGATGTCGAGCTTCTGCTCCATCGACACGTAGGCCTTGTTGACCGAGTTGGCGGTGGCGTTCCAGACGCTCATCCCGCCGCCCTTGCTGCCCGAGTCGCCGGCGTTGCTGTATGTGTAGCTGCCGCCGACCAGCGGCTTCCCGCAGGCCTTGAAGGAGCTGAACGAGCGCGTCCCGGTGCTGGCGTCGACGGTGTCGTTGAGCGTGTGCCCCGCCTTCAGCCAGGCGAGGAGCGTGTAGGGCTTGAACGTCGAGCCGGTCTGGAAGCCCGCCGAGCCGCCGTCCTTCCGGTCGACCGAGTAGTTCAGGAAGACGCCGGTGCCGGGCCCCTTGCCGTTGTACGTCGTGTTCTGGGCCATCGCGATGATGTTGCCGGTGCCGGGCTCGACGGTGACGGCCGCCGTGCGGACCTTGCTCTTGTCGCTGGGCTTGATGGTCCGGCTTACCGAGTTCCACGCCGCCTTCTGCACCTTCGGGTCCAGCGTCGTCTTGATCGTGTAGCCGCCGCGCAGCAGGGCGTTGGCGCGGTCGTCCTGGGTGGCGCCGAGGGCCTTGAATGCGTCGTTCTGCTCGATCGTGCGCTTCACGTAGTCGCAGAAGTAGGCGGAGTACCCGGCGTTGGCACAGCCGTTGGGGACCGGGTGCTCCTTGGCGCCCAGCGACTGCTCGCGAGTCGTCTCGTACGTGGCCTGGTCGATCATCTTCAGGTCGAGCATGCGGCGCAGCACGATGTTGCGGCGCTGCGCGGCGTCGTCCTGGTGGTCGACCGGGTCCCACTGGGCCGGTGCCTGGATCATCCCGGCCAGCATCGCCGCCTGCTGCAGGGTCAGCTTGGCGGCGGTGGTGTCGTAATAGAAGTGCGCGGCCGCCTCGACGCCGTAGATCTTGCCGCCGAACCAGATGATGTTCAGGTACCGCTCGAGGATCTCCGGCTTGGTGAGCTGCTTCTCCAGCGCCACCGCGTAGCGGATCTCCTTCAGCTTGCGGCCGTAGTTCTGCGCCCGCGCGTCCTCGATGCCCTGCTTGTCGTTGTTCACGTAGGCCGTCTCCACCAGCACGTTCTTCACGTACTGCTGGGTCAGCGTCGAGGCGCCCTGCTCGGTGGCGCCGTTGACCTTATTGGTCACGAACGCTCGCACGAGGCCCTTGGAGTCGAACCCGCCGTGCTCGTAGAACCGGGCGTCCTCGATGGCCACGACCGCGTTCTGCATGTTCGGGCTGATCTTCGACAGCGGCACCACCTCGCGGTTCTCCTCGTAGAAGGAGGCGAGGACCTTGCCCTTCTTGTCGAGCACCGTGGAGCCCTGCGACAGCGGCGGTTGCTCCAGGTTGCTGGGCAGCTTGGCGAACACGTCGACCGACTTCTTGGCGCCGACTCCCGAGGCTCCGACGACGGGCAGCATCAGGCCGGCGCCGAGCAGGCCCATCACCACGCTGCACGCCACGAAGGCGCCGAAGAGACCGAGGACGTTGCGTTCGGGGCCCGAGCTCATGGACTCAGCCTAAGCCGTCCGGGGGACCGTTTCGGCAGGTCGCACCCTGTCAGCGCGGTGGAGTTCGTCGCGGCGCGCGTGGCCGGTGCGGCTGGTGTGACGGCTGAGCACGTTCCGTGTCTTAAGTCTTTTTGAGGATGTCCCGTAACGCTTCGGGCCTTCTGTTCGATCTGGCACTGGTACGAGCTGTCCGACCGACGTCTCGGTCGCCCACGTGGAGGTGGGCGAACGGGGTCGAGGTCAGGCGACTGCAGGGCCAGGAGACGCCTGGAACCGGCTCCGTCACCCAGACGGATGTCAGGCCAACGTCAAATGGGCACTAAAAGTGTCGGATCGTTTGCGAGCTGTAACTCATCGTCACTTCGGACGATGGCGATTCAGCCATCCGGCCCTTATTGCCGTAGCAGTTGCTCACCTAACGTCATCAGTGACGGTTCAGCTCGGGGTGCGACGTTGGGCCACGGGGGTCCAGGGAGGGTCAAGGAGTGAGCGTGACGGTGAACCAGTGGGCTACGCAGGGCGCCTGCCGAGGGTCGGACCCGGATGCACTGTTCGTGCAGGGTGCGGCGCAGAACCGGGCCAAGGCGGTCTGCTTCTCCTGCCCCGTGCGGACGGAGTGCCTCTCCGACGCGCTCGACCACCGCATCGAGTTCGGGGTCTGGGGCGGGATGACCGAGCGTGAGCGCCGTGCGCTGCTCCGCCGCCGCCCGAACGTCCAGTCGTGGCGCCGCCTGCTGGAGACGGCCCGCGCCGAGCAGCTGCGCCTGGTCGACCTCCTGGAGCCGGGCAAGGAGCCCGTCTCCGCCAGCCGCGCCAGCTGACCCACCTTCTCGTCGTTCGAGCCCCGCCTGCTCCGCTCAGGCGGGGCTCGAACGTTTTGCCCACCGGCCGGCGCCCGGTGGGTCACGATCGGCAGATGGACGACGCGAGCCCGGTCCCCGGGGGTCGGCGGGAGCGCCGTGCGGCTCGCGCGCGCCGGGGGCTCCGCCTCCGCTACTGGCTGCTCGCCGTCCCGATGAACCTGGTCATCGGCTACGTGGCCGTCGTCCCCTACGTGCTCGGCGTGGCCACCCTCCAGCAGTACGTGCTGGCCCCGCGGGGCCTGGCCGCGCTCGACCCGACCTTCGACGACGGGGCGGTCGACTGGGTGCTCGCGGCGCTCGTCGTGGCCGGGGCCGTGGCCGGATTCGTCTGCGCCAACCTCCTGCTGGCCGGCTGGGCCGGGCACACCTGGACCCGCTGGCTGGTCGCCGTGCTGCTGAACGGGGCCCTGGCCGTCGTCGTCCTGATCTCACCCGGCGTGTGGGACGCGATCCGCTGGTACACGCCTTAGGAAGCCAGTGACTCCCCGACCTCGCGCAGCCCATCGAGGTCGTGGACGTCCCGAGGCCGGGCGGCGATCCGGGCGACCGGGACGTCGGGGTGCGCGTGGCTGAACCGGGCCGCGAGCTCCGCCTCCCGGGCGCCCCGGCGCATCTGGTCGGCGTGCAACCGCAGCAGGCCCGCGACCAGGGGGTGCGCCTCGTCGTCCTCGAGGTCCTCGGCCGCCGCCAGCGCCCGCTCCGCCGACAGGCCCTCGGCCCGGCACGAGTGCACCCGGTTCAGGACCAGCCCGGCCAGCGGCATCCGCTCGTCGGCCAGCCGTTCGACGAAGTACGACGCCTCGCGCAGCGCGTCGGGCTCGGGGGCGGCGACCACGACGAAGGCGGTGCCGGGCGCCTGGAGCAGCTTGTAGGTGGCGTCCGCGCGCTCGCGGAACCCGCCGAACATCGTGTCGGTGGCGGCGACGAAGGTCTGCACGTCCTTCAGCACCTGGGCGCCGAGCACCTTGGTCACCACCGAGGCCGCCGTGTTCATCGCCGCGGAGACGACTTTCAGGTACGCCCGGCCGCCGGCCCGGGCCGGAGCGGTCAGCACCCGGATGAACCGGCCGTCCAGGAACGACCCCAGCCGCTGCGGGGCGTCCAGGAAGTCGAGGGCCGACCGGCTGGGCGGGGTGTCGACGACGATCAGGTCCCAGCCGTCGGAATCCCGGTCGGCCCGGGCCCGCAGCTGGCCGAGCTTCTCCATCGCCATGTACTCCTGGGTGCCGGCGAAGGAGCTGGAAAGCGCCTGGTAGAAGGGATTCTCCAGGATGGAGGCGGCCTTCTCGGGGGTGCTGTGCCCCTCGATCACCTCGTCGAAGGTGCGCTTCATGTCGAGCATCATGGCGTCGAGCCGCCCACCCGCCGCGGTGGCGACTCCCGTCACCGGGCGCGGGGTGTTGTCCAGCTCCTGCAGGCCCATCGACTGGGCCAGCCGACGGGCCGGGTCGATGGTGAGAACCACCACCCGGCGCCCCCGTTCGGCCGCGCGCAGACCGAGAGCGGCCGCCGTCGTCGTCTTCCCGACCCCGCCCGAGCCGCAGCACACCAGGATGCGCGTCGCCGGGTCGGTCAGGAGCGCGTCCACGTCGAGGGACGACGGTGAGCCGGTCACGACATCCCCTGTTCGCGCAGCCGGGCGGCGAGTTCGTAGAGCGCCCCGACGTCGATCCCGCCGGCCAGCAGCGGCAGTTCGTAGGTGGGGCGGGCCAGTTCGGCCAGTTCCTTGCGCTCGTCGCGTTGCATCGCGACCCGGGACGCGTGGTCGGCGGCCTCGCCGAGGAGCGCGGTGGTGAGCGCTGCGGGACTCGTGTCGTTCCCGGTGGCCTGCGACCGTCGTCCGAGCCCGGCCGCGGTCAGCCCGGCCAGCACCTCGTCGCGGTCCAGCGTCCCGGCCGACGCACGTTCCAGCGCGTCGCCCGGCAAGAACGGCTCGGTCACCATGTTCACCACCACACCGCCCACCGGCAGGTGCGCCGCGAGCAGCTCGGCCACGCCGTCCACCGTCTCCTGGACCGGCATCTCCTCCAGCACCGTGACCAGGTGAACGGCGGCCTGCGGCGAACGCAGCAGCGTCATCACGGCATTCGCCTGGTTGCGGATCGGCCCGACCTTGGCCAGCCCGACGACCTCCTCGTTGACGTTGAGGAAGCGGGTGATCCGCCCCGTGGGCGGGGCGTCGAGGACGACGGCGTCGTAGACCGGGCGGCCCTGGCCCCCACGCCCGGGCTGGGTCCGCCGGACCGCCTCGTAGACCTTCCCGATCAGCAGCACGTCGCGCACCCCGGGGGCCACCGTCGTGGCGAAGTCGACCGCCCCGACCTTCTCCAGCACCTTGCCCGCCCGGCCCAGCCGGTAGAAGACGTCGAGGTACTCGAGCAGGGCCTCCTTGGCGTCGATCGCCAGCGCGTACACCTCCCCGCCGCCGGGGGCGACGGCGATGCGTTGCTCGTCGTAGGGCAGGGCCGGGACGTCGAACAGCCGGGCGATGTTCTGCCGGCCCTCGACCTCGACCAGCAGGGTCCGGCGCCCGCCGGCGGCCAGCCCCAGTGCCAGGGCGGCGGCGACCGTCGTCTTGCCGGTGCCGCCCTTGCCGGTCACGACGTGCAGCCGCACGTCGTCCCAGTCGGTCGCGTGGTCGGCGGGCCGGGCGAGGAGGCGTTCTTGGGGGGACAGGCTGGGGGGACGACGGGCGGGCACCCCTCAAGCGTAGGCAGCGTTCCCGCCGTGGGCACGCCCGCCGCCCACCTTCACCGGCGTGCCAGCCCAAAGCACAGAGATTCGCGCTCCCGAGGCCGGATTTCTGTGCTTCCGCTGGGCACGCCGCCGTCGGGGTGGCCCTGAGTAAGCTCGCGCGCATGACGAAGTGGGAGTACGCGACGCCGGCCCTGATCGTGCACAACACGCAGGCGATCCTGAACCAGTGGGGTGAGGACGGCTGGGAGCTGGTCACCGTCGTGACCGGCCCGACCGGCGGGCTGGTGGCCTACCTGAAGCGGCCGGTGGCCTGAATGGGCCGCGTCGCCGACCGGCTGGCCGAACTCGGCATCGAGCTGCCCGCGGTCGTCACCCCCGTCGCCTCGTACACCCCGGCCGTGCTGGACGGCGACCACGTGTGGGTCTCCGGCCAGGTGCCGATGGTGCAGGGCTCACTGGCCCGCACCGGCAAGCTCGGCGATGGCGAGGGTTTCGTCACCGTCGAGGAGGGCTACGAGCTGGCCCGCATCTGCGCGCTGAACGGCATCGCCGCGGCCCACTCCGTGCTCGGCGACCTCGACCGCGTCGTGCGGGTCGTCAAGGTGCTGGGCATGGTGAACAGCGACCCGCAGTTCACCGGGCAGCCGCAGGTGATCAACGGCGCCAGCGACGTGCTGGGCCAGGTCTTCGGCGAGGCCGGTGTGCACGCCCGCTCGGCGTTCGGCGTCGCCGCCCTGCCGCTCGGGGCGCCCGTCGAGGTCGAAATGGTGCTCGCCGTCCGCTGACCGCGGCTGGTCAGTCCGGCAGCAGCATCTGCCGCACGACCTCATCGGTGATCAGCACGCTCAGCTGCACCAGCGACTCGCGCACCTGCACGCCGCGCTCACTCGACGGGTCGACACCACCCGCGTCCTGCGCCACCAGCGTGTCGAGCTCGCGGCCGAGGTCCGCGCTGCGCTGCGCGATGCGCAACGACGCGACCAGGCCGACGCTGGGTGCGAGCCCGAGTTCCCGCAGCCGCTGCAGAATTTCGTAGGCGCGCGGGTCGTCCAGCACGGTCGGGCCCGGCCCGGCGTCGTCGTCCGGCCAGCCGTCCTGGTCACCGAAACCCGCGGCCAGCAACCGCAACGGCCCGCCCGGGCCCAGGTCCTCGCCGCGCCGCGCGGCCTCCACGATCATCTTCAGCGGCAGCCCCGCGTCGCGCAGCTCGCGGATGTCCCGCAACCGGTCCAGGTGCGCCGTGCGGTACTGCGACGCCCGCCCGGACCGGACCGGCGGGGGCAGCAGGCCCTTGGTCCGGTAGGCCCGCACGTTCCGCGTCGTCATCCCGGCCGCCCGCGCCAGTTCGTCTATGGAGTAGGAGTCTTCCGCTCCCATGCCTCAACCCCGTTTGTCGCATCGCGACGCCCGAGCCGGCTACACCCCGTGGCCGTACTGACGCCGCTCCCACCGTTGAAGTCTTCACTATCGCAGGCAGAGCACGAGAGCGCAGGCAACCGGCGGCGCAGGCGACGACTGTGCGTAGCATCAAGCGCGTGACCGAACCGAGTTCCGACTTCGGACCGTGGGCGCGGCTGGTCCGCGCCGACAACCCGGGGCTGATGACGCTGGACGGCACCAACACCTGGGTGCTGCGCCCACCCGGTTCCGGGGCGACGGTCGTCGTCGATCCGGGCCCGCTCGACGAGGGGCACCTCCAGGCGGTGCTGGCGGCGGCGACGGCCGACGGCGCGCGCGTCGAGGCGGTGCTGCTCACCCATCACCACTTCGACCACGCCGAGGGAGCGCCGCGGTTCGCGGAACTGTCCGGGGCGCCGGTGTACGGCGCCGAGCACGGCTGGGACGACTTCCGCCCGAGCGCGGCGTGGGACGGCGGGCTGCGGACGGTCGCGACGCCCGGCCACACCGCCGACTCCACGAGCCTGCTGCTCGAACCCGCCGGTCTGCTGCTGACCGGCGACACCGTGCTCGGGCGCGGGACGACGATCATCGCGGAACCGGACGGCCACCTCGGCGAGTACCTGCGCTCGCTGGACGTCCTGGCCGGCGTCGTGGCCACCCACGACGTCCGGTGGTTGCTGCCCGGCCACGGGCCGGCGCGCGAGAACCCGGCCGGCGTCGTCCTGGAGTACCAGCAGCACCGGCGTACCCGGCTCGACCAGGTGAGCGCGGCGCACGCGGCCGGGGCGCGCACCGCGCGCGCCGTCGTCGAGGTGGTCTACGCCGACGTCCCGCAGGAACTGTGGGGCGCGGCCGAGGTCAGCGTCCAGGCACAGCTGGACTACCTCGGCCTGTAAGGCTCAGCGCGCCCGGCGGCGCATCCGCTCGACGTCGATGAGCACGACGGCCCGCGCCTCGAGGCGCAGCCAACCCCGCGAGGCGAAGTCGGCCAACGCCTTGTTCACCGTCTCGCGGGAGGCGCCGACCAGCTGGGCCAGCTCCTCCTGGGTGAGGTCGTGCGCGACCCGCAGGCCGTCGTCCGTCGGCCGGCCGAACCGCTCCGACAGGTCGAGCAGGGCCTTCGCGACCCGCCCCGGGACGTCGGAGAAGACCAGGTCGGCCAGGGCCTCGTTGGTGCGGCGCAGGCGACGGGCCAGGGCCCGCAGCAGCTGGCGGGCGACATCGGGACGCCCGGTCAGCCAGGTCACCAGGTCGTCGGCGCCCAGGCCGATCAGCGACGTGTCGGCGACCGCGGTGGCGGTGGCGTTACGCGGGCCCGGGTCGAACAACGACAGCTCGCCGAACATCTCGCCGGGGCCGAGGATCGCCAGCAGGTTCTCGCGGCCGTCACCCGAGGCGCGGCCGAGCTTCACCTTGCCCTCGACGATCACGTAGAGCCGGTCGCCCGGGTCGCCCTCGTGGAAGAGCACCTGCCCCCGGCCGATCTCGGCGCGACTCATCGTCGCCCGCAGAGCGTCGGCGGCCTCGTCGTCGAGCGCAGCGAACAGGGGCGCCTGACGCACGACGTCGTCGTCCACCGGTTTCCTCCATCATCCGTGGTCACGGGGGCCCCTCTCGGCCCGTCCGTGGCAGGGCTCACCCTGCGTAGGCATCCTGCCCTACCGGTGCACAGTCTGGTGCACGGATGCATCGGGACACACCCGAGGGGAGCACTGGGTGACCCACCCAGCGAGCGGAGCGAGCGCCGATCAGCATCGCACGCGCGAAAACGTGACAGCCAGTCATCTGAGGAAGGCAGCGAGTGCTGGTAAGTCCCCTCAGGCGGTGAGCCGGACCGACCCGACCCGGGCGCCGAGCACGCGCCCGGCCTCGTCGGCCAGCGCGTCGAGCGTGCGGCCGTAGGTCTCCAGGTCCGCCAGGGCGTGCCGCAGCCGCAGCAGCAGCCCGGTCTCGGCCAGCCGGTCCTCGCTGCGTGGGATCCCCAGCAGGTCACTCAGGCCGGAGGGCGGCGTGCAGGGTGTCCCGCAGATGACCTCCTCGGGCAGCGGATGCGGTTCCTCCAGGTCGGCGACCGAGGCCACGGCCAGGTCGATCCGGGCCGAGACCAGCCGGTGCCAGTGCTCGGCCTCGCGCTGCGCGGCGACCAGATCCCGGTGGGTCTGGGACAGCTCCTCGATGGGCATCGTCGAGAAGGACAGTGCGGTCGTCGGATCGGTCAGGCCGAAGGGCATCTCGTCTCCTGTTCCGCGTGAAGGTCGTGTTCCCGGATGCGGGGAATTTCGTCGGCGCCCGGCTGTCGCTTGAGCGGGGGGCACGGTGCCTCACCCTGCTGGCGCACGGCACGGCGGCCGGCTCGAGGGTGGTCGCCGGACGCAACCCACGAGCCCCGTTTAGGCTGACCAGGTGACCGGACGGACGGCGAAAACCGCCCTCGACATCAGCGGGGAGTCGCCGCTGGCGCGCACCCGTCGTGCGCGCCGGATCAACCGGCTCCTGACCGAGCGGTACCCCGACGCCCACTGCGAGCTCGACTTCACCACGCCGTTGGAGCTGCTGGTCGCCACGATCCTGTCGGCGCAGACCACGGACGTGCGGGTCAATCAGGTCACGCCCGAGCTGTTCCGCCGCTACCCCACCGCGGCCGCCTACGCCGGGGCCGACCGGGACGAGCTGGAGACCCTGCTGAAGCCGACGGGCTTCTTCCGGGCCAAGACGGACGCGGTGATGAAGCTCGGCGCCCGGTTGGTGGAGGACTTCGGCGGCGAGGTGCCGAACCGGATGGACAAACTGGTCACCCTGCCCGGGGTGGGCCGCAAGACCGCCAACGTGGTGCTCGGCAACGCCTTCGGGGTCCCCGGCCTGCCGGTGGACACGCACGTCGGGCGCCTGTCACGCCGGTTCGGCTGGACGACGTCCGAGGATCCGGTGGAGATCGAGAAGGAGCTGTGCGCCCTCTTCCCCCGCAGCGAGTGGACGATGCTCTCGCACCGGGTGATCTTCCACGGCCGGCGGACCTGCCACGCCCGGAAGCCCGCCTGCGGCGCCTGCCCGGTCGCGGCGCTGTGCCCGAGCTACGGGGCGGGCGAGACCGACCCCGAGCGGGCGGTCAAGCTGGTCAAGGGACCGGTCGAGGTGTCTGGGTGAGCACGTCTGCTCAGCCGTACCCGGACGCGTCGCCCCCCGAGTGGTTCGTCCGGCTGGCCGGGAGGGTTTCGCAGCTGACCTTCCCGCAGCGGCCGCAGGAGGTGCTGCGGCAGCTGCCCACGTGGGACGAACCGCCTCGGCGCAGCGCCGTGTTGATCCTCTTCGGGTCATCGGAGAACGGGGACGACGTGCTGCTCACCCGGCGGGCCGCCACCCTGCGTTCGCACGCGGGTCAGGTGGCGTTCCCGGGGGGACGGATCGAGCCGGACGACGCGGGCCCGGCCGACGCGGCCCTGCGGGAGGCGTGGGAGGAGACGGGGCTGGACCCGGCGGGCGTCGACGTCCACGGAGTCGGTGGTGACCTGCACGTCGCGGTGACCAACTTCGTGGTCGAACCCGTGCTGGGCTGGTGGCGCACGCCCTCGCCGGTCGCCCCCGTCGACCCGGCGGAGGTGGAGGCCGTGGTCCGGGTGCCCGTCGCGGAGCTGGCCGACCCGGCCAACCGGTTCACCGTCCGGCACCCGAGCGGCTACGAGGGGGCCGGGTTCGAGGCGTCCGGGCTGTTCGTCTGGGGTTTCACCGCCGGGGTGCTGGACGCCGTCCTCGAGTTGGCCGGGCTGACCCGGCCCTGGGACCGGGACCGGACCGTCCCGCTGGACGCCGCACGGGCAGGGGCGACCCGCTACGACTCGGTCGATGCTGCGGGCGCCGACGCCGTGGCCGAGGACGCCGTCGAGGAGCAGGTGCCCGAGTGATCGATCTCGTGCTGCTCGCCCTACTAATCGCCTATGCGGTCTCCGGGTTCCGTCAGGGCGTGGTGATCGGCCTGCTGTCGCTGGGCGGTTTCGTGGGGGGCGCCGTGCTGGCGATCTGGCTGGTCCCGCGCCTGGTGTCCGGTCTGGAGGAGGGGCCGCAGCGGTCGTTCGTCGTGCTGGTCGCGGTGATCGTGGCCGCCTGGACCGGACAGTTCGCGGGCGCCCTGCTCGGCGGCCGGCTGCGCGAGTCGATCCCGAAGGGGCCGCTGGCCCTGGTCGACCACGTCGCCGGCGGCCTGGCCGGGCTGGTCGCGGTGTCCCTGGTGCTGTGGTTCGTCGCGGGGGCGATCCGGGGTGGGCCGTCCGAGGCGCTGTCGAAGATGGTCGGGCGCTCCGAGGTGATCAAGGCCATCGACTCGGTGGTGCCGGCCCAGTTCGACGGGGTGGCCGACAGCTTCCGTTCCGCGGTGGGCGGTTCGGCCTTCCCCCGGGTGTTCTCGGGGTTCGGCGCCGAGAACATCGTGCCCGTCGACCCGCCCGACGACGCGGTCACGAGTTCGGACGCCGTCCGGCGGGCCCGCGGTGGCATCGTGAAGATCACCGGCGCCGCCAACTGCTCCCGCGGCCAGGAGGGCAGCGGGTTCGTCGTCGCGCCCGGCCGCGTCGTCACCAACGCGCACGTCGTCGCCGGCGTGACCAGTCCCGAGGTGCAGGTGCGGGGCGTCGGCCGGCGCTACCAGGCGCGCGTCGTCCTGTTCGACCCCCGCCGCGACATCGCCGTCCTGGCGGTGCCCGGACTGCCGGCCAAGACCCTCGACCTCGGGGCCGACCAGGCCCGCGGCGACTCGGCCGTGGTGGCCGGGTTCCCCAACGACGGGCCGTTCACCGTCGACGCGGCTCGCGTCCGGCAGGTGCTGAAGGCGCGGGGCGTCGACATCTACGGCAAGACGGACACGGTCCGCAGCGTCTACTCGCTGTACGCCACCGTTGAGCCCGGCAACTCGGGCGGGCCGCTGCTCGACTCGCGCGGCGACGTCGTGGGCGTGGTGTTCGCGAAGTCGCTGGACGACGACCGGACGGCGTACGCGCTGACCATGACCGAGGCGCGCAGCACGATCGAGAAGGGCGTGAACTCGTCCACGCCCGTCGGCCGCACGTCCTGCACCGCCGGTTAGAGGGTCTTCAGCCACCCCACCAGGGCCTCGGTCACCTCGGCCGGGGCCTCCTCGGGCAGGTAGTGCCCCGCGTGCGGCACCAACCGCCAGGTCAGCGGGGCCGCGACCCGGGCGTGGGAGGCCTGCGCGGTGCCGGTCAGCACGAACGGGTCGAGGCCGCCGTGCAGGTGCAGCACCGGGACGGCGACCGGCGCCTCGACCGCGGCCGCGAACCGGCGCCCGTCGCTGCGCGGTACCGAGCGCATCACCCAGCGGAACGCCTCCAGCGCCGAGTGGGCCACGAACGGCACCCGCATCGCCCGCCGATAGGTGTCGAGTTCGTCGCGGTCGGGGAACCGGGTGGCCGACCAGCGCCGCAGCAGGTCGCGCACGCCGTCGCCGCCGGTCAGCTGCCGTTCCGGGCGGACCGGCAGCTGGAACCCGAGCACCGGCGTCCAGGCGCGCCGCTGCCCCGGGTCACGGGCCAGCGCCGTACGCAGGGTCAAGGGGTGGGCCATCGAGACCGCCGCCACCGCCCGGGTCACGCCCGGCTGCAGGCCCGGCATCGACCAGGCCAGCCAGCCGCCCCAGTCGTGCCCGACCACCACGGCCTCGGCCTCTCCGAGCGACCGGACGACGCCCGCCACGTCGGCGCACATGGTCGCCGGGTCGTACCCGCGGGGTGGCTTGTCGCTGGCGCCGTAGCCCCGCAGGTCCATCGCCGCGACCCGGTACCCGGCGTCCACGAGCGGTTCGAGCTGGTGTCGCCACGCCCACCAGAACTGCGGGAACCCGTGCAGCAGCAGCACGAGCGGGCCTGATCCGGCCTCCACCACGTGGAAGCGGGCGCCGTTGGCCGCGACGAAGCGGTGCTGCCAGGGCCCCTCGATGAGGGTCTCGGCCTCGTCGGTGACGTCCAATGCGACCTCAGGTCGTCGTGGGGGCCTTCCGGCCGCGGACGGCGGCGAGGGTCGCCTTGGTGGAGGTGATGGCCTTCTCGGGCGGGCGGATCTTCTTCAGCTGCAGCACGCCGAGACCCGCCACGATGCCCGCCAGCAGGAGCAGGACCACGGTGATGATCAGGAACGACAACCACTCCGACAGCCCGGCCGCGTGCAGGCCGTAGCCGGCCGTGACCAGCAGGGTGATCAGCGAGAAGAAGGCGAACGTCCCAGCTGCGACGAACATCGCCCCGCCGACGGCCCCGCGCACGACGTCGTCCTTCACCTCGGCCTTGGCCAGGGCGATCTCGTACCGGACCAGCGCCGAGAGGTCCTCGCTGGCCTCGGTGACGAGCTGGCCGAGAGTCCGTTCCTCGGGCATGAGGCCTCCTGCTCCGGTTGCGATGGCGATGTGGGCGTCGCCGCAGACCACGACGGTCCGGTCAGAGCCTATTGGGTGCCGGTGGTGTGCGCCGAGGCGAGTTGTTCACGGTGGCGGCGGTTGCGCCGGACGAGCACCACCGAGGCGAGGGCGCCGGCCAGGAGCGAGGCCGCCAGCACGGCCAGCCGCACGCGTTCGGCCCGTTCGGCGTCGTCGAAGGCCAGCTCGCCGATCAGGAGCGACACGGTGAAACCGATCCCGGCCAGCAGGGCGGCCCCGGCGACGTCGCTCCAGCCCAGCTCGGGGTCGAGTTCGGCCCGGGTGAAGCGCGCGGTCAGCCACGTCCCGCCCAGCACCCCGACCCCCTTGCCCGCCACGAGGGCGACGACGACGCCGAGCGTGACCGGGTCGTCGAGCGCCGCCCGCAGCACCCCGCCGTCCACCGTGACCCCGGCCGCGGCGAAGGCGAAGAGGGGCACGGCGACGCCCGCCGAGACGGGGCGCAGCACGTGTTCCAGATGCTCGGCGGCCGCGTGCCGTCCCGCCGCCGGGACGGTCAAGGCCAGCAGGACGCCGGCGACCGTCGCGTGCACCCCCGACGCGTGCACCAGCGCCCACGTCGTCAGGGCGAGCGGCCACAGCAGCCACCAGTGCCCGCGACCGGCCCGGACCAGCCCGGCGAAGGCGGCCAGCGGGACGGCGGCCACCAGAAGGGGGGTCCAGGAGAGGTGGTCGGAGTACGCGATCGCGATGATCGTGATGGCGATCAGGTCGTCCACCACGGCCAGCGTGAGCAGGAACGACCGCAGGGCGCTGGGCAGGTGGCTGCCGAGCACGGCCAGGACGGCGAGCGCGAACGCGATGTCGGTGGCCACCGGCACCGCCCAGCCGCTGCGGGCCGAGGCGTCCTGCCACGTCACCCCCAGGTACAGGACGGCGGGCAGCGCCACCCCCGCGACCGCGGCGACGACCGGGACGACGGCCCGCCCCGGGTCGCGCAGGTCGCCGACCACCAGCTCGCGCTTGAGTTCGAGCCCGGCGACGAAGAAGAAGATCGCCAGCAGCCCGTCGGCGGCCCAGGCGGACAGGTCGAGGTCGAGGTGCAGCCGGGCGGGCCCGACGGTCTGCTCGAGCAGGGCGTGGTAGCCGTCCGACCAGGGGGAATTGGCCCAGCCGAGGCCGACGAGAGCGCCGATCAGCAGCAGGAAACCGCCGGTGGTCTCGGTCCGCAGGATCTCGGCGACCGTGCGGTCGTCGCTGCGGGAGAACAGTTTTCGCATGTCAACCGCCCAGCACGAAGTAGCGCAGCCACAGGTACGGCCAGCACAGCGTCACCGTGACCGCCGTGACCACCAGCCCGTACTTCGTGAACTGCCAGAACGAGATCGGGTGCCCGTTGCGGGCCGCGATGCCGGTGACCACCACGTTCGCGCTCGCCCCGACGGCCGTCGCGTTGCCGCCCAGGTCGGCGCCCAGCGCCAGCGCCCACCACAGGGCGTGGGCCTCGCCGGGCGGAGCCTTCTCGACCAGGTCGGCGACCAGCGGCGCCATCGTGGCCACGTACGGGATGTTGTCGACGATCCCCGACAGCACCGCCGACCCGAACAGCAGGCCCGTGGCGGCGACCAGGTAGTGATCCCCGACCGCGTCGGTGGCCAGCCGACCCAACTCCTCGATGACGCCGGTGTGCACGAGCCCGCCGACCATCACGAACAGGCCCATGAAGAAGACCAGGGTCTCCCACTCGACCTCGGCCAGGAAGTCCTCGCTGCCCAGCCGGGACACCACCACGGCGGCCCCGGCCCCGAGCAGCGCCACGACCGACGGCTCGAGGTGGATCACGCTGTGCAGGGTGAAACCGGCCAGGACGAAGGCGAGCACGACGAGCACCCGGACCAGGAGCTTCGGGTCGGTGATCGCCTCGCGCTCCTCCAGCGCCATCACCCGCTGCACGCGCTCCGGGTCGTACCGGAAGGCCGACCGGAACATCACCCGGCTCAGCAGCACGAAGACGATCATCAGGATCACGACGAGGGGGGCCAGGTTGAGGACGAAGTCGTTGAACGACAGCCCCGACCGGCTGGCGATGATGATGTTCGGCGGGTCGCCGATCAGGGTGGCCGTCCCGCCGACGTTGCTGGCCATGGCCTCCGCGATCAGGAACGGCACCGGCGGCAGGCCCAGCCGCTCGCAGATCAGCAGGGTGACCGGAGCGATCAGCAGCACGGTGGTGACGTTGTCGAGCAGCGCCGAGGCGACGGCCGTGATCACGAGAAGCAGGACGAGGACCCGGTAGGGGCGGCCCCGCGCGCGTTTGGCCGCCCAGATGGCCAGGAACTGGAAGACCCCCGTCTGGCGCAGGACGCCGACGATGATCATCATCCCCAGCAGCAGGAAGACGACGTTCCAGTCGATCCCCGACTCCTCGGAGAAGAACGCCGACTCCGACGTGGCCGCCCCGATCAGCACCATGGCCGCCGCCCCACCCAGCGCGGCGTAGAGCCGGTGCACCCATTCGGTGGCGATCAGTACGTAGGCGGAGGCGAAGACCGCGACGGCCAGCCAGGCCTGCAGGCTCACTGCGGCCCGTCCCCGACGGCGCCGTCCTCCAGCGTGCGGCCGGTGCCGTCGGTGCCCGCGCCGCCGTACTCGAGCAGGGCCGCGGCCAGCCGGGCGAGCGTGACCACGCCGTGGTATTCGCCGCCCCGGCCGCGCACCAGCACCAGCGGGGTCGACTCCTCCCACATGGCGGCGGCGATCTCGATCACCGTGTCCTCCGGGAGGACGGTGACCACCCGGCGGGTGGTGAGCTGCTCGGCGTCCCGCAGTTCGCCCAGCCGGTGCTCGCGCATGCTGCCGAACTGTTCGCCCGCTCCGGCCTCGTCGTAGACGTGGGCCAGGTTCGGGTCGTCGAGGACGTACTGCGGGACGACGACCCGCAGCAGTTGTGGCCCGGGCACCACGGCCGCGGGGACGCCGTCGGGGTCGGCGACGACCAGGCCGCTGAGCCGGTGCTCGGCGAGGATCTGGACGGCGCTCAGCGCATCGGTCTCCCAGGTGACCAGGGGGACCTGCTCGACGAGGTCGAGAGCCTTCACGGCGTGCTCCTGTCCGAACTTGTCGAGGGCATGACGAACCTGCCGCCGACCAGACTTCCCGGCACACCAGACACCCAGGGTAGCCGGTGGCAGGGTGATCGCAGGTGGGACCGCATCCGGACGACCGCCCGGGGGAGGGGAACCGTGACGTTCGAGTACGACCTGGACGAACCGCCGGGTGAGCCGGAGGCGGCCGGATCGACGACGGGGCGCTCGTCGTCGCGGCGCCGGGTCACCGGTCTGGTGCTCGTGCTGCTGGGGGTCGCCGGACTGCTGGCGTCCGTCGCCCTCCCGGCTCTCGCCCAGCGGGCGGTGCGCCCTCCGCCCGGGCCGCGCACCGGCGTCCCGGCGCGCTGGTACGCGCCGACCGGGTCGGTGCCGTCGGTACGCGACTGGCGGATGACGAACGCCGTCCTGTTGCTGGGTGATCTCGACGGCCATCGCTATGTCGTCTCCCCCGGTGGAAAGCGTTACGCCCGAGTCCCTGTCGACTCCGACTCCGACCTCGCCGCGCTCTCGGACGACGGCCGCCTGGTCGCCTGGATATCGTCGGCCGGGGGCGGGGCGAGCCGCCTGCACCTGCTGCGGTTGGCCGACGGGCGGCAGACGAGCACGTGGATCCAGGCCGACGGGTTCCGGGCGGTCGCGTTGCGCTGGGACACCGGCTCCTTCCAGGTGAGCGGCTGGCGCACCGTGCCGCGCGACGACGACAGCCCCGACGGTCAACCGACCCGGGACATCTCGTGCTGGCTGGCTCCCGTCGTCTCCACACCTCAGCGGTTCACCTCGGCCGGGACCCAGCGCTCCGTGAACGACTGCGGCGGCACCCCGGTCCAGGTCGCGGCCTTCGAGGGGGGCGACCCGGAGGGTCGGTTCGACGCCGTCCACCCGGCCGGGGGTGGCCAGGAGGCCGACCTGTGGTTGAACGACGAGTGGACGTTGTTCGTGTCGCCGTCCTTCGACAGCGGGGTCGTCCTTCCCCGAGCCGGAACGACCACTCTCGCGGCGTGGCCGCCCGGCGCCACGATCCTCACGGCCCGCCTGTTGGCCTGGGCCGACGCCGGGATCCTGCTGCGGACGGTGTCCGTCGGCGAGGACCCCGACGCCCGCTCGGGAGCCCTGCTGCTGGTGGACCCCAGCACCCTGCGACAAGGGGTGCTCGCCCGAGGGGCCGACGATCTGATGCCCCTCGCGGTGGCGCCGGGTGCGGTGGGGTACGGGACGGCGGTGTCCGCGGACCCGCCGTCCTACCCGTTCTGGCGGCCGGCCCGCATCGCCGAGCTCACCCGGCAGGTCCGGGCCGGGCACCCCGTCGTGGAGTTCGCCGCCTTCGCCGTACCCGTCCTCCTGCTCGGAACGGGCATCGCCCTGCTCGGTTCGCGGGGCCGGAGGTCCAAGATCACCGGCTGAGTGCAGAAATTCGGTGTGTGGCTGCGAATCGCTGCACTCGTGCGGTGATCTTGAGCGGGATGGTGCCAACCCCTGAGAGGGTGCGGCGCGTCTAGGTGGGTGTGAACACGGGGACGGGGACATGACTCCCGAACAGGTGGTGGCGACGCGTGGCCCCGCGTTGTTGCGCCTGGCCTGGCTGCTGACCGCCGACGGGCCCGCCGCGGAGGACCTGGTGCAGGAGGCGTTCGCCCGCGCCCTGCCGCGCTGGTCGTCGATCGGGGCGGGTCGGCACGAGGCGTACCTGCGGACGACGATCCGCTCGGTCTGGATCGACTCGCTGCGCCGGCGCGCGGCGCGGGTCGTGTTGGACGTCGTCCCCGAACCGCCCGAGACCCCGCAGCCCGACGGTGATCTCGAGCGGGCGCCCGCCCGGCTCGCCGTTCAGCAGGCGCTCAAGCTGCTGTCCGTCCGGCAGCGCACCGTGCTGGTGCTGCGGTACTACGAAGACCTGACCGAGGCCGAGACCGCCCGGCTGATGCGCATTTCCGTCGGCACGGTGAAGTCGCAGGCCCATCACGCGCTGGCCCGGCTCCGGGCTCTGGCCCCCGAGCTGGCCGAGCTGCTGGTGGAACCCCCGGACGACTCCGTGCGCAGCGAGAGGGAGGTGCTCGGGTGAGCACGCTCAAGGACGTGCTCGACGACGCGGCCGCCGACGCCGTCGAGGGCATGCGCGTCGACATGGTCGAGGCGGCGGCCCGGGGCGACCGGCGGCGGTCGCGGCAACGCTTCTGGGGCACCACCCTGATGCTCACGGCCGCCGCGGCGCTGCTGGCGCTGGTCGTCGTCCCGGCGCTCGCCGTGACGACGGTGCGCCCGGCGACCGGGCCGACCGAGGGGGTTCCGGCGACCTGGTACCGGCCACCGGTCGGGACGCCGTCCGTGCGGTACTGGCCGATGGCCGCCGCCGCGCTGTTGCTGCGGGACATGTCCGACGACGGCTACTACGTGGTCTCCGCGGGCGGGAAGCGTTACGCCCGCGTGCCGCTCGGCGCCCAGGGGCAGTTGCCCGCGCTGTCGGACGACGGCCGCCTCCTGGGCTGGTTGTCCGTCGACGCGAACGGCGCGGGGCGCCTGCAGGTGCTGCGCCTGGCCGACGGGAAGGAGGCGTCGACGGCGATCCCGACGACGACCTTCCGGCCCGTGTCGTTGCGCTGGAACAGCGGGTCGTTCGAGGTCACCGGCTACGGAGTGGCCGCCGGAGCCGGGGGGAGCGCCGATCCCGCGTCAGAGCGCGAACTCTCCTGCTGGCTGGCGGGCGTGCTCCAGAAGCCCGACCGGCTCGTCCTGCCCGCGATGCTGAATCCGGCGACCGGATGCGGCGGCGTCCCGCTGCAGGCCGCGTCGACTGCGAAACCCTCTGCGGACACGCTTGGCCCGTACAGCCAGGTGTTCTCGCCGGACGGCCGGAACGCCTTCCTCTTCGGCAACGTGGGTGCCGAGCCGGAACTGGTCGTCTCGGGACCGGGTGGCAACACCCTCGTGGGGGCGCACCGGCTCTCCCTGCCCACCGACGACGCGAACGGGCAACCCACGTCGCCCACCCTGTTGGCCTGGTCCGGAGCCGGTCTCGTCACCGGGACGTGGCCCTACAGCCACCCGACGCTCGCCGGTCGTCTGACCCTCGTCGACCCCGACACCCTCCGGCAGCGGGTGCTGGCCCGCCCCGGCCCCGGGGCCGGCTGGACGGTGCCGGTGGCGGTCGTCCCGGCCGCGGTCGGTGACGGGACGGCGGTCGCCGCGCCGGCGCCGTCCTACCCGTTCTGGCGTCCCGCCGAGGTGGCGGCGACGACGCGCGGGGTGCTGGACGACCTGCCGCTGCTGGCAGTCTTCCTCGTGGTGGTGCCGGTCCTGCTGCTCGGCGCCGGGATCGGGCTGACGGTCCGTTCCACCCGGAGGGCGGCCCGCGCGCGTCCTTGAGGGTGTGAGGGTGACGACGGGGGTGCCGACGGTGGGTGGTTCGCCGGGCGCGGCCGCGCCCGAGGCCTTGAGTCTCGAGGCGTTCGTCGCCGCGCGCGGCGAGGCGATGCTGCGGCTGGCCTGGCTGCTGGCCGCCGACGATCCTCCGGCCGAGGACCTGGTGCAGGAGGCCCTGACCCGGGTCTTCCGCCGGTGGGACTCGATCGCGCCGGGCAAGCATGAGGCCTACGTGCGGACGACGATCCGCTCGGTCTGGATCGACTCGTTCCGGCGGCGGGGGGCGAGGGTGGCGCTGGACGTCGTCCCCGAGGTGCCCGAGGCGGCGGGGCCGGACGGCGGCCTGGAGGGGACCGCCGTCCGGCTCTCGTTACGGGCGGCGCTGGCCCGATTGACCCCACGGCAGCGCACCGTGCTGGTGCTGCGGTTCTACGAGGACCTGTCGGAGACCGAGACGGCCCGGGCGATGAGTTGCTCGACCAGCACCGTGAAGTCGCAGACCCGGTACGCGCTGGCCCGCCTGCGGGAGCTGGCACCCGAACTGGAAACCCTCCTGCTGGAGGGGGAGGTGGCCCGATGAGCCCGGCCCTGAAAGAGCTGATGGACGACGCCGCGGCCGAGGTCGTGACCGGTCGCCGGATCGACACCGCGGCCGTGCGGGAGGGCGCGACGCGCCGTCGCGACCGGCTGCGGACTCTCGGCACGGCCCTGATGCTCACCGCCGCAGCGGTTCTCGCCGCACTGGTCACCCTGCCGATCTTCGCCACGCTCTCCGTGGCCCCCGCGAGCGACGGGCGGAGCGGCCTGCCCGACCGCTGGTACTACGCGCCCGTCTCGGCGCCGACGGTCCGGACGTGGCACATGCCCGCCGCCTCGATGGTGCTGCGCGGCCCCGACCGGACGCAGTGGACCCTGGTCTCCGCCGACACCACCCGCTACGCGCGGCTACCCGGCCGCGACGTCCAGCAGGTGGCCCTGAGCGACGACGGGCGCAAGGTGGCCTGGGTCGCGCGGGACGGCGACCGGCTCACCCTCACCGAGCTGACCCTGGCCGACGGGAAGAGCCGCTCCCAGCGGGTGATCCTGTCGACAGGCGCCGGAATCGTCGCGCTGGCCTTTGACGGTGACGCCGTGCGGCTGTTCGGCGAGCAGAAGAACGGTGCCGACTTCGAGCGGACGGCGACCTTCGACGGTGACCGGCTGGCCGTCACGGAAACCGGTGTCGGCGTCCGGCGGGCCTCGGGTGAGGTGGTCGATCCCGGCGGGACGCGCTCGGCCCGCGCCCAGGGAGTGGACGGACGGTTCTACGTCGGCACCGAGTTGCTGCAGTCGACCGCGCTGCGCAAGCCGGGCCGGGCGCTGCCGAAAGAGGTCACCGCGGTGGATCTTCTGGCCTGGGCGCCCGGCGGCATCGTGATGCGGCTCGACTACACCTCCTCCTCCGAGCGCCGCAGCTCGGTGGCCCTGATGAACCCGGACACCGGCGAGTTGCACGCGGTCAGCCGGCCCGGGGAGGGCACGTCGACACCGGTGACCGTCGCCCCGGACGTGGTCGGCGCGGGGCAACCCGTCAAGGCGGCGCCCCCGGCGTTCCCGCGCTGGAACGCCGACCGGATCCGGTACGTGCTGGGTTCCTACTGGGGCAACCTCTACAGCAGCCACCGCTGGACCGTCCTGTCCGGCGGCGCGGCGCTGACCGCGCTCCTGCTCCTGGCCGGGGTCGCCTGCGTCGCCGCCACCCCGCGCCCGAGGGCCTGACCTTCCGGGCCCGGGTCACGGACGGCAGAACCGTGCGAAAAGCGGCTCTGCGCAGTGCTTTCGCGTTGGCCGCCGCCGTCCTGGTGGCTGTCGCGGTCCCGGCCGCCTACCTCGGTGACCGGGCCCTGGCCCCGGCCGGTTCGGACGCCGGCCCCCGCGGCCTGCCCGACCGCTGGTACGCCACCTCCCTGGCGCTGCCGACGGTCCGGACCTGGCCGATGGTCGAAGCCTCGCTGCTGCTGACCAACTACGACATGACCCGCTACGTCGTGGTGTCGGCCGACGGCACCCGGTACGCGCGGATCCCGGGGAAGACGGTGATGAACGCGACGCTGAGCCCCGACGGACGCCGGGTCGCGTGGGTCGAGTGGATCTCGTCCGACGACCACGAAGGCGGCCGGAACCAGGCGATCCTGCACGACCTGCGCCTGTCCGACGGGAGCGAACGGACCCAGGTGATGACCCCGCAGACCCTCCTGCTGAACGCGATCCGCTACGTCGGCGACGACGTGCACCTCGGGTTCGGCGCCAACGGGAAGTACGCGGAGCGGGTCGCGACCTTCGACGACCGGGGCACCCTCACACCCGCCGGGGTCACCGGCCCGGCCGTCGACGCCGCGAGGGGGGACATCCGCAACCCCGACGGGAGCCTGTACGCGCAGGTGTCGGCCGAGCGGGTCCGGATCGACTCCACGCCCCTCGACAACGCGCCCAAGGGGGTCGGCGTCCACAACTCGTGGCCACTACCGGCCGGAACCCGGTCGGCCTTCCCGCTCGCCTGGACGCGCCTCGGCCTTGTCTTGCGCCTCGAGGCCCAGGGCGGGGCCACGCGCGACCTCTTCTCGATCGCGGTCCTCGACTGGGAGTCGGGGCGCCTCGAGACGATCTCGACCACCGATACCGCCTGGTCCCCGGTTTCCGCGGCCTCCGGGCTCGTCCGGACTGGCGGCACCGTGCAGGCCGCCCCGCCCGTCTCCCCGCGCTGGCACACCGACGTGGCCCTTTGGGTGTGGCGCCAGAACCGGATCGCGCTCGTGACAGCCGTGACCGTCCTACTCGGGGCCGGCCCTGCGATCGGCTTCGTGGTCCGACGCCGTCGGGCCGAGACCGACTGAAGCCCACCCCCGCGACCCGACCGGCGTCGTCCGGCAGAGTTTCTGCCCCAGGGTTCCACCCAGGAGGGTGGGCGGATGCGTCTAGGGGATGCGTGAACACGACAGGGACATCGCCGGACCTGGCGCAGTTCGTCGCCGCCCGCGGCCGCGCGCTGCTCCAGCTGGCCTGGCTGCTCACGGCCGACGTCCCGGCCGCGCAGGACCTGGTGCAGGAGGCGCTCGCCCGCGCCGTCCCGCGCTGGGCCGACATCGAGCCGGGCCGGCACGAGGCGTACGTGCGGACGACGATCCGCTCGGTGTGGGTGGACGGGTTCCGGCGCCGCGCGGCCCGGGTCCGGCTGGACCTGGTCGACGAGCTGCCCGAGCGGCGGGGGACGGCGGGGTCGGACGGCGGGCTGGAGGGGACCGCCGTCCGGCTCTCGTTGCGGGCGGCGCTGGCCCGGCTCACCCCGCGCCAGCGCACGGTGCTCGTCCTGCGGTTCTTCGAGGACCTCACCGAGGCGCAGACCGCGCAGGCGATGAGCTGCTCGGTGAGCACCGTGAAGTCGCAGACCCGGCACGCCCTGCACCGCTTGCGGGAGCTGGCCCCCGAACTGGAAACCCTTCTCCTGGAAGGAGAGGTGGCCTGATGACCGCCGAGCTGAGGGACTTGCTGGACGACCTGTCCGCCGAGGTCGTGCAGGACGTGCCGATCGACCTGGACGACGTGTACGTCCGGGTCGCCGGCCACCGCCGCGACCGGTGGCGCACCGTCGGCCGGAACCTGCTGGTCGCCGCCGCCGTGCTCCTGCTGGCCGCCCCGCTGGTCACGTCGCTGCTGCCGGTGACCGCCGTCCCGGCCACGGGCGAGGGCCGGACCGGGTTGCCGGACAGCTGGTTCGACGTCCCCCGCGGTCTGCCGAACGTCCGGCACGAGCCGATGACCGCCGCCTCGATGGTGCTCGGGGCCGGGCCGACCGTCACGAGGGACTACCCCGTCAACGGCTACTTCCTGGTCTCCGCCGACGGGCGCCGGTACGCGCAGCTGCCCTGGAAGGGCGGCGCCAACGAGGACCTGGCCCTCTCACCGGACGGGCGGCAGGTGGCCTGGCTCGACATGGACGACAGCGACCACCCGCGTCTGCGGACGTGGCGACTGGCCGAGGGCCGGCGCACGTCCGTCGAGCTGCCGGCCGGGGCCGGTCACCAGGTGGTCTGGGGTGATGGCGGCATCTACGTGGTCCAGGACCAGGCGGTCTCGTTCGTCACCGCCGCCGGACAGGTGCGGCGGCTGTGCACGTGCCACGTCACGGCGCTGGCCCGCTCGGGCGACGGGCGGGTGTTCCAACCCGCCGCCGAGGGGGGGTACCTCGACATCGAGGGGATGCCCTGGGTACCGATGACCAGCTGGGACAGGGCTGCCTACGGTTCCGTCTCGACCCCGCTCACGGCGTCCCCGGACGGCACCCGGTCGGCCTTCGCGGACAGCGTCCAGCCGGCAGAGGGTGAGCAGATCAGCGGCGGCAGCGGCTACGGCTACGAGATCCTGATCGGCCGGCGCAACGCCCGGGGTAAGGCGGTCACCCAGGCGATGCCCGTGCCGGGCGGCACCGACGTCGCCTACGCCACGGCGATGGCCTGGTCCGACCGCGGCGTCCTGGTCCGCGTCACCACCCTGGCCGGCGACGAGAACGGTCCCACGACGCTGTACGAGCTGAACCCCGACACCGGTGTCTGGCGCGAGCTCGGTACCGGACCTCGGCAGGTCGTGCCCGTCGCCGTCGCGAACGACGTGGTCGCGGCGGGGCTCGTGCCGGCGGTGCGGCCCGTGGTCACGCGGTGGGAGCGGTTCGTCAACGCACTGCTCTCCCCGCCCACCCCGCCCTTGCCCGTCTACGTGCTGCTGGTCGTGATCGCCGGGGCGGGCGTGCTCGTTCGGCGGCGCATGCGGACCGTGGCGCAGGCCGAAGAGCTGACCTAGGTTCCACCCGTCGGGCCGGGCGGATGCGTTCAGGGGTTACGTGAGATCACACGGGGTGCCGCCGGACCTGGCGCAGTCGCCGTCCCTGACCAAGATCACCGCTAGGGCGTCGTTTCAGCGGGTCCCACCCGACGAAGTGACGCCCTCGCGGTGATCTTGGTCGGCGGCCTCAGTCCTCGGACTTCCCCGTCGACAGCCCCTGCTTGATCAGGTCCATCACCGTCGAGTCGGCCAGCGTGGTGACGTCACCGACCTGCCGGTTCTCGGCCACGTCGCGCAGCAGGCGGCGCATGATCTTGCCGGACCGGGTCTTGGGCAGCTCCGCGACCACCATCACCTGGCGGGGCTTGGCGATCGGCCCGATCTCGTGCGCCACGTGGTCCCGCAGCTCCTTGATCACGGCGTCGGCCTGCGACTCGTCGTACCCCGCGTCCCCGCGCAGGATCACGAACGCGCACACGGCCTGACCGGTCGTCTCGTCGGTCGCCCCGACGACGGCCGCCTCGGCCACCTTGGGGTGCGACACGAGCGCCGACTCGATCTCCGTCGTCGAGAGCCGGTGCCCCGACACGTTCATCACGTCGTCGACCCGGCCGAGCAGCCAGATGTCGCCGTCCTCGTCCTTCTTCGCGCCGTCCCCGGCGAAGTACATGCCCTTGAACCGCGACCAGTACGTCTCCTTGTACCGCTCGTCGTCGCCCCAGATACCGCGCAGCATCGACGGCCACGGCTCGGTCAGCACCAGGTACCCACCGGAACCGTTCGGCACCGGGTGCCCCTCGTCGTCCAGCACGTCGATGCCGATCCCCGGCAGCGCGACCTGGGCGCTGCCCGGCTTGGCGGCGGTCACGCCCGGCAGCGGGCTGATCATCATCGCGCCGGTCTCGGTCTGCCACCACGTGTCGACGACGGGGGTGCGGTCACCGCCGATCACCCGGCGGTACCAGACCCACGCCTCGGGGTTGATCGGCTCACCGACCGAGCCGAGGACCCGCAGCGACGACAGGTCGAACTCGGCGGGGATGTCGTCGCCCCACTTCATGAACGTCCGGATCGCCGTGGGCGCGGTGTAGAGCTGGGTGACCCCGTACTTCTGCACGATCTCCCAGAACCGGCCGCGGTGCGGGGTGTCCGGGGTGCCCTCGTAGATCACCTGGGTCGCACCGTTGGCCAGCGGCCCGTAGACGATGTAGCTGTGCCCGGTGACCCAGCCGATGTCGGCGGTGCACCAGTAGACGTCCCGCTCCGGCCGCAGGTCGAAGACGTTGCGGTGGGTGTACGCGGCCTGGGTCAGGTAGCCGCCGCTGGTGTGCAGAATGCCCTTCGGCTTCCCGGTGGTGCCGGACGTGTAGAGGATGAACAGCGGGTGCTCGGCGTCGAACGGCTGCGCCTCGTGGACGTCGTCCGCGGCCTCGAGCGCCTCGTGCCACCACACGTCGCGGTCGGTCCACGCGACGTCCTGCCCGGTCCGCCGGACGACGAGCACCGAGCGGACGGCGTCCAGGCCGTCGACCGCCTCGTCGACCGCCGGCTTCAACGCCGCGGGCGCGCCCCGGCGGTACCCACCGTCGGCGGTGATGACGACGCGGGCGTCGGCGTCCTCGATCCGGCTGCGCAGGGCGCTGGAGGAGAAGCCGCCGAAGACGACGGAGTGCGGCGCGCCGATCCGGGCGCAGGCCAGCATCGACACGATCGCCTCGGGGATCATCGGCAGGTAGATCGCGACCCGGTCGCCGGCCTGCACACCGAGGGCGGTCAGGGCGTTGGCCGCCTTGCTGACCTCCCTCTGCAGCTCGGCGTAGGTCAGCGTGCGGGTGTCGCCCGGCTCGCCCTCGAAGTGGATCGCGACCCGGTCGCCGTTCCCGGCCTCGACGTGCCGGTCGACGCAGTTGTACGCGACGTTGAGCGTGCCGCCGACGAACCACTTCGCGAACGGCGGGTTCGTCCAGTCCAGGGTCTGGGTCCACGGCTGGGCCCAGCTCAGCGCGCGGGCCTGCTCGTCCCAGAAGCCGAGCCGGTCGGCCTGGGCCTGCTCGTAGAGGTCGGCCTTCGCCACGGCGTGGGCGGCGAACTCCTCGCTGGGCGGGAACCGCCGTTCCTCGTGCAGCAGGTTCGACAGCGTCTCGTTGCTCATGGGGCGTACCTCCGTGGTCGGCCGTCTTTGGCCCGGCAAGATCTCCAGGCTCGACCCTAATCCCGTGATGGTTGCGACGCCGTTGCAGCGATGGGCCGCGGCGCTGAACGGTGCCGGTCGGTCGCTCGGCGGAGCGCTCGGCGGGACGACCGGCAGGCCGGGCCCGGTCGCCGGGGGCAAGGGTGGGCGCTCTTGACGCGAAACGAATTTCCTGGAATAATGCACGGCATCGAGTTCGGAGCCCGAGAGGTTCCGGACTCTCTTTCGTTTGGCCCGGGGCCTACGATCCAGACGTGGCTGATCAGTGGCGGAACTGGACCCGGCTGGAATCGGTGCGACCGGCGCGCGTGGCCGTGCCCGGGTCGGTGTCCGAGCTCGCGGCGGTCGTGAAGGCCGCGGCCCGGGACGGTCTGAAGGTCCGGGCGGTCGGCTCGGGGCACTCGTTCAACGACATCGCCGTCGCTCCCGACGTCCAGCTCGACCTGCGCGGGCTGCGCGGGGTGCTCGCCGCCGACAGCGCGACCGGGCTCGTGACCGTGGCCGGCGGGACGCCCCTGTACGAGCTGTCCCCGGCCCTGTGGGACCTGGGGCTGGCCATGCCCAACCTCGGCGACATCGACCGGCAGACCATCAGCGGCGCTCTCTCGACGGGCACCCACGGCACCGGGACGACGGTCGCCGGGTCCCTCTCGGCCCAGGTCCGCGGGCTGGAACTCGTGCTGGCCGACGGGGCGGTGGTGCAGTGCGGGCCGGGGGAGCCGCTGTTCGAGGCGGCCCGGGTCGGCCTGGGTGCGTTCGGCGTGATCACGGCGGTCACCCTGCAGTGCGTCCCCGCCTTCCACCTGCGTTCGGCGGAGCGACCGATGCCGCTGGCGGAGGCGGTCGAACGGCTGCTGGCCTCGGGCGACGCGGAGCCGGGTCACCCGGAGTTCTTCCTCTTCCCGCACACCGACACCGTGCTGTGGAAGTACAGCGACGTGGTCGAGGCCGGCACGCCGCCCGGCCCGCAGCCGCGATTCAAGGCGTTCGTCGACGACGAGGTGATGGCCAACGGTCTGCTGGGCGCGGTGATGGCGACGACCGCGCTCGTCCCACGCCTCATCCGGCCCGTGAACCGGGTGCTGCCCACCTTCTACACCAACCGCGAGTACGTCGACCGCTCGTACCACGTGTTCGCGCACCGGCGACGGGTCCGGTTCCGGGAGGGCGAGTACGCGGTGCCGCTGGAGGCGATGCCGTCGGTGCTGGCCGACCTGCAGGCGTGGCTGGCGAAACCCGGTAACCAGGTGGGGTTCCCGATGGAGGTCCGGGTCGGGCCGCCCGAGGAGGCCTGGCTCGGCACTGCGCACGGGCGGCGCACGGCCTGGGTGGCCGTCCAGACCCACTGGCGCCAGCCGCACACCCGGTACTTCGCCGAGGCGCAGCGGATCGTCCGCGCCCACGAGGGGCGGCCGCACTGGGGCAAGCTGCACGACTTCACCCGGGCCGACCTGTCGCAGCTGTACCCGAGGTTCGACGACGTTCTCGCGGTCCGTGACTCCGTCGATCCCGGGCGGCTTTTCGCGAACGCCTACGTCGAGCGGGTGTTCGGGGCATGAGCGCCTTCCCGGCCGCGCTGGCCACCGCGACCGCCGACCTGGACCCGCCGTTCGGCGTGCTCGACCACGCGGCCTTCAGCGCCAACGCCGACGACCTGGTCCGGCGGTCCGGCGGTAAACCCATCCGCGTGGCCTCCAAAAGCGTTCGAGTCCGGGGTTTGTTGCGTGAGGTCCTGGCCCGCCCCGGCTTCGCCGGGGTGCTCGCCTTCACCCTGCCCGAGGCGCTGTGGCTGGCGGCCGGTGACGACCCGGTCAGCGACGACGTCGTGGTCGGCTACCCGACGGCCGCCCGGGCGGCCCTGCGCACGCTGGCGGCCGACCCGCTGCTGCGCAGCCGGGTGACCGTCATGGTGGACGACGTGAGCCAGCTCGAGCTGCTGGCCGCGGCGGGCGCCGGGCCGGGGGCGCCCGTGCGGGTCTGCCTGGAGCTTGACGCCTCGCTGCGGCTGGGCGGCGACCGCGTGCACTTGGGTGTGCGACGCTCGCCCGTACGAACCCCCGCCCAGGCGCGCACACTCGCGGAAGAGGTTGTCCGGCGGGGGTTCTCGCTGGTCGGTCTGATGGCCTACGAGGCGCAGGTCGCCGGGTTGCAGGACGACGCGGGCGGCTCGTCGCCGGCGGCCGCGGCCCGGCGGCGCGCGGTGCGGCTGATCCAGAAGCGGTCGATGGCCGACCTGCTCGAGCGGCGCCCCGCGGTGGTGGCGGCCGTGCGCGAGGTGGCCGACCTGGAGTTCGTCAACGGCGGCGGTACCGGCAGCGTGCAGCTCACGGCTCTCGACCCTTCGGTCACCGAGATCGCCGCGGGGTCGGGGCTCTTCACGCCCACGCTGTTCGACGGCTACACCACGTTCGAGGCGCGCCCGGCCGCGTACTTCGCGCTGCCCGTCGTCCGGCGGCCCGCCCCCGGCATCGTCACGGTGCTCGGCGGCGGCTGGATCGCCTCCGGTCCGTCGGGCCCCGACCGCTCCCCGACGCCGGTCTGGCCGGTGGGTCTCGACCTGGTGCCGACCGAGGGGGCCGGCGAGGTGCAGACGCCGCTGCGCGGGGCGGCCGCCGATTCTCTCCAGGTGGGCGACCGGGTCTGGTTCCGGCACGCCAAGGCCGGCGAGCTGTGCGAACACCTCGACACGCTGCACCTGGTCTCCGGCGACCGGGTGACGGGCGAGCTGCCCACCTACCGCGGCGAGGGCCGGCTCTTCATCTAGCGGCCGATCCTGCGTTTGCGCATGATCAACGAGGGCGTGCGGTGATCATGCGCAAACGCAGGATTCGTTGATCGGACATGTATCTGCGTCGCCGGACGCCGCTCTGACGGCACGTGTTCGCAACGTTCTTGGGGGCGGGGACGGTCGTGCTGGCGGTCGCCGTCAGCCTGCCGCAGCTCGTCCGGCTGGTCAGTGGCGGTACCGCGGCGGGCGTGAGCCTGCCCGCGGCCACCAACTCGGCGATCAGTTTCGTCGCGTGGACGGGCTACGCCCTGCACGTGCGCGACGTGTGGCTGGTCGCGTCGTCGGCGATCGGCGTCCCGTTCGCAGTGGCCACCGCGGTCGCGGCCTGGCGCCTGGACGCCGATCGGGCCGGCCTGTGGCTGCCCGTCGCCTGGGCGTCGGTGCTGGGGGTCGCGGCCACCGTCGAGGCCGCGGGCGGGGCCGGGACGACGGGGGCCCTGGTGGGGGCCTCGATCGCCTGGCTGCTCGTCCCGGCGATCGTCACCGCATGGCGCAGCCCCGACGTCACGGGCCTCTCCCCGACGGCCTGGCTGATGCTCGCCCTGGAGGGCGGGCTGTTCCTCGGGTACGGGCTCGCGTCGGGCGTGCGCGCGCCCGTGCTCTACGGCATCTGCGCGCTGACCGGCTCGGCCGCCGTCCTGGCCCGGTTGCCCCTGGGAGAGCTCGATCCAGCTGGCCCCGATCGTTTACGAGGCATCCTCAGCTGCCATATCCACGCGAGGATCCCTCGTCAACGACTGTGGTGCGGTCAGTCCAGGAACACCGCGACGGCGACCGCGCCGGCGGTCAGCCCGACGACACCCGACCCCGCGACCAGGCCGAGCCGTACCGCCACGGCCGCGGGCGTCGTCCCGCGGCGGTTGAGGTCGGCGAGCACCGAGCGCCCGGTCGGGGCCAGGTAGGCGAGCACGTGCACCGCGGCCAGGGTCACCCACAGCCAGGTGGCCCACAGGTGCAGCGTCTCGGTCTCGCGGTGGTACCAGTGGGTCACCACGAGAGCCACGCCGCTCAGCAGCACGACCGCGGTGACGGCCACGAGCACCGGGGCGAGCACACGTAAGGCCCACTGCGGCGGGCCCTTCCGGACGAACGCCGGGTCGCCTGTGTAGTAGCGGACGAAGCGGTAGCCGGTCGAGGCGAGCTTGACGCTCAGGGGCGCGAACAGCGCGACGCCGATGAGCACGTGGTACGTCAGGTACCAGTGCACGTCGAGCAGCGTGAGCAACTCGGCGCCGAACCCGGCGAGCAGTGCGGCGCCGGCCCAGGCCGTCAGGCGCTCGTTGCCCTCGACGGCCTCGACGGTCGACGCGCGGCCCGTCAGGACGTCGGTCATGTCGGGAATGTTAGTGGTACTCGTGGACGACGGCGTGGCCCCGGCCGCGCGCGATCAGCCACTTGTTGACGGGCAGGGCCGCGCCGAAGGCGATCACCAGCGACCCGGCCAGTGAGGCCCAGAACAGCAGGTCGCCCAGGCCGGCGTCCATCGCCCCGGGCACGGCGACCACGAACGCGTTGTCGACGACCTCCATCACGGCGATCGAGACGGTGTCGGCGGCGAAGGCGACCTGGAGTGCGGCGCCCAGCGTCAGCCCGGCGGCGAGCACGCCGCGGGCGGTCAGGCCGTAGCCGAACACGAAGGCGAGCACGATGCTGAGGACGACGGTCCCCGCGTTGTGCAGCCCGGTCGCCGTCCCGATGATCATGCCGAGCACCTCGCCGATGGCGCAGCCGGTGAGGCAGTGCAGCGTGGCGCTGCGGGCCCCGGCCCAGCTGGTGTCGGGCCCGTGATGGTGTTCGTGGGTGTCCATGGCCCAGATAAGTACCCCCGGGGGGTATCTATTCCGCGGTGCGTCGGGTGGCCGGCCCGGCCCGGCGCTTGCGGCGGACCGGAAGCGTCTTGTTGTGCCACACCCGCACGGCTCGGGCGCTGAACGCCACGTCGGCGAACGCCAGCGCGGCGATGGTCAGGTTGAGGGCCTGGCGCCCCCAGAAGCCGCCGGCCGACATGTACGAGAACCCGGCGATCGTGGCGCCGATGAAGCCGACCCACAGCAGCACCGAGGCCCAGAGGCTGCCGCCGGCCAGCGGGTTCAGCGCCACCGGCTGGTCGCCCGCGGCCCGGCTGGCCAGCCATCCCGACGCGAGCCCGAGCAGCGCGGCCACGATGAGCCCGATCAGGAACGGCACGACGTTGAACTCGTCCACGCCGTCACTGTATTGCGTCGATCATGCGCAAACGCAGAACTGCCCCGGGTGGACCTGGGTCCGGGACCGGGGCAGTGCTGCGTTTGCGCATGATCAACCTCTAGTGGTCGACCGCCTTCTCGGCCCCGGCGCCGGTCAGGGCCCGGACCTCCATCTCGGCGTACTTCGAGGCGTCGGCGACCTCCCGGCTGAGCACCGTGCCCAGCCACCCGAGCAGGAACGCCAGGGGCACCGAGACGATCGCCGGGTTCTCCAGCGGGAACCAGTGGAAGTCGATGGACGTGTCCGTGATCATCGACAGGCTGGCTCCGGTCTTGGCGTCGACCTTGCCCGAGACGGTCGGGGAGAAGGCGATCAGCACGACCGAGGAGATCAGACCTCCGTAGATCGACCACAGGGCGCCCTGGGTGTTGAAGCGCTTCCAGAACAGCGAGTACAGGATCGTCGGCAGGTTCGCCGAGGCCGCCACCGCGAAGGCCAGCCCGACCAGGAAGGCCACGTTCTGGTTCTTGGCGTAGATGCCGCCGATGATGGCCACGATGCCGATCACCACCGCCGTGATCCGCGCGACCCGCACCTCGTCGTCCGCCCTGACCTGGCCCTTCTTGATCACGTTCGAGTACACGTCGTGCGCGAACGACGCGCTCGCCGTGATGGTCAGACCCGCGACCACCGCGAGGATCGTCGCGAACGCCACGGCTGCGATCACCCCCAGCAGCAGCGTGCCGCCCAGCTCGTAGGCCAGCAGGGGCGCCGCCGAGTTCGCCTTACCGGGAGCCGCGAGGATCTTCTCCGGCCCGACCAGCCATGCCGCGCCGTAGCCCAGGACCAGCGTGAACAGGTAGAACAGGCCGATCACCCAGATCGCCCAGACCACGCTGCGCCGGGCCTCCTTCGAACTCGGCACCGTGTAGAAGCGCATCAGCACGTGCGGCAGTCCCGCGGTGCCGAGCACCAGGGCCAAGGCCAGAGAGATGAACCCGATCTTGGTGGTCGTGGTCGCGCCGTAGGCCAGTCCCGGCTCCAGCAGCGCCTGACCCTTCGGGGTGCCCGCCGCGGCGTTGCCGAGCAGTTCCGACAGGTTCAGCCCGACCTTGCCCAGCACCCACACAGTCATCAGTGCGGCCCCGATGATCAGGAGGATCGCCTTGACGATCTGCACCCACGTCGTGCCCTTCATGCCGCCGACCAGGACGTAGAAGATCATCAGGATGCCGACGACGGCGATGGTGAGGTCCTGCGCGCCGGTCCCCTTCACACCGAGCAGCAGGTTCACCAGGCCACCCGCGCCGGCCATCTGGGCCAGCAGGTAGAAGAACGAGACCGCGAGCGTGGAGATCGCTGCCGCCGTGCGGACCGGGCCCTGCCGCAGCCGGAACGACAGCACGTCGGCCATCGTGAACCGGCCGGTGTTGCGCAGCAGTTCCGCGACCAGCAACAGGGCCACCAGCCAGGCGACGAGGAAGCCGATGGAGTACAGGAACCCGTCGTAGCCGTTGATCGCGATGGCGCCCGCGATGCCCAGGAACGACGCCGCCGACAGGTAGTCGCCGGAGATCGCGATGCCGTTCTGGCGGCCCGAGAACGCGCGCCCGGCGGCGTAGTAGTCGGCCGCGGTCCGGTTGTTGCGGGCGGCCCGGATGACGATGGCCAGGGTGACGGCGACGAACAGCAGAAAGATCGTGATGTTCACCGCGGGCTCGCCCACGGTCTCGGTGGTCGCGGCGGCCAGGGTCCTCATCGCAGCTCACCGCTCTCCATGTGGGCGCGCAGGGCGTCGGCGGTCGGGTCGAACTCCCGGTCCGCCCAGCGGACGTAGTACATGGTGATCGCGAACGTCGAGACGAACTGCAGCAGGCCGAAGATCAGCCCCACGTTGATGTTGCCGAGCACCTTCGTGCCCATGAAGTCGGGCGCGAAGGCGGACAGGACGACGAACAGGAAGTACCAGACCAGGAACAGACCGGTGAGCGGGAAGACGAACCGCCGGAACCGGTTTCGCAACGTGGCGAACTCCTCGCTGGCCTGCACCTCCTCGTACGTCGTCCCGCTGGGGCGGGTCGGGTTGGTGGACATCGTTGACCTCCCGAGGACCGGTGTCGGCCACGGCGAGACCGCAGTGACCCAGGTCACTGTCGCCCCGCGCCGGGCCTCGCCGGGAGGGGTGCTGCGCCCAGCGGTCGCACCCGCCGTCCACCCGGCCCCCGCCCTGCGACGAACGGCGCGAACCGGACGACGAGCGGTGAGCACTCAAGGGACGGCCGTACCGGGACGAGATCAAGAACCCTGACATCGAAGGTCCGACCCTGGAGACACCCCGATGCTGACCGTCCCGCGGCCCCGCCGCTCGTCCGAGCTTCGACCGCCGGCCCCGGCGCCCGACCGCGCCCTCGAGGCGGCCCGGAACGTGGGCCCGGATGCGGTGACCCTCACGGGCCCCGTCGGCACGCGCTACGTCGGGGACGGCGGCCCGTACGTGATCGCGCACCGCGGCGGTGCCGCGCTGGCCCGGGAGAACACCCTGGCCGCGTTCGACCGGTCGTACGCGCTGGGTGTCCGGTATCTGGAGACGGACGTGCGGATGACCTCGGACGGCGAGTGCGTCGCCGTCCACGACGCCACCCTCACCCGGGTCACCGGGGCCGAGGCCCGCGTCGACGAACTCACCCTGTCGGGCATCCGGCGCCTGGGCATCGGCGGCGACCGGGTGCTGCGGATCGCCGACCTGCTGGCCACGTTCGAGTCCGCGAAGTTCGTCTTCGACCTGAAGGACCCCAAGGCCTTGCCGCACCTCGTCGCCCTGCTGCACCGCGCGGGGGCCACCGACCGGGTCTGCCTGGCCGGCGCCCGCGACCGCTGGCTGCTGGCCGCGCGCGAGTTGGCCGGCCCGGCGCTGAACACGGCGCTCGGCTGGGAGGCCGTCGGCCGCCTGGTGATCGCGGCCAAGGCCGGCCGCCGCCCGGTGAACCTGCCGCCGGCCGAGTTCGTCCACCTGCCGCGCACTCTCGGCCGCCGCAAGCTGCTCACCCGGCGCGTGGTCGACATCGCCCACGACCTCGGCATGCGGGTCATGGCCTGGGACGTCGAGGACGCGGACGCCATGCACCAGATGCTGGACATCGGCGTCGACGGCCTGATCACCGACCGCCCCGACCTGGCCCGCGACGTCCTGGTCGAGCGTGACGCCTGGGTGGCCCCCACCGCGTGGCCCGCCCCCGAGAAGCCCGTCCAGGGCGCCGAGCAGGAGAAGCGCACCATGGCCCGAGCTCGCCGCCTGCTCAGTCGCGGGGTCGCGAGCCAGGGCGCCGCGAGCCAAGGCGTCGTCGCGCCCTGAACCCGGCCCCACCGGCAGAGCCCGCGACCGGGCCTCAGGCGCCGGGGCCGGGCGATCCGAGCTGCAGCGACTCCGGAGCGTGCAGTCGCACCATGACCGGGGCGACGCCCCCGGGAGGCCGGGTGGCGAGCGAGACCAGCACGGTGACGGCGAACGCGAGCGGCAGGGTCCACGCGGCGGGCAGCCCGAGCAGGGCGCCGGCCCACCCGCCGCCGACGGTGCCGCTCACGGTCAGCACCACCGCGGCGCCGGCGCTCAGCCCGCCGACGACCATCCCGGCGATCGCGCCGGCCCGGGTCAGCCGGCGCCACCAGATCCCCAGCACCAGCAACGGGCAGAACGTCGACGCGGCCAGCGCGAAGGCCAACCCCACCGTGTCGGCGAGCCCGGTGCGCACCTGCAGCAGCGAGGCCACGGCCGGCGGCACGACGGCCAGCACCGCCCCGACCCGGAACCCCCTGACGCTGCTGCGGAACCGGCCGCGCAACAGGTCCTGCGAGAGCACCCCGGCGACCGCGATCGTCAGCCCGCTGGACGTCGACAGGAAGGCGGCGAACGCCCCCGCGGTCAGCAACGCCGAGACCAGGTCACCCCACGGCGCGCCGAGCATCCGCCCCGGCAGCAGCAGCACGACCATCTCGCCGTGCGGCCCGCCGCCGAGCAGGTCGGCCGTGGCCAGGTCGGGTGCGTAGATCCGGCCGAGACCCGCGTACACGGGTGGGAACAGGTAGAACAGCCCGAGCAGGCCGACCACGACCAGGACCGTGCGCCGCGCGGCCCGTCCGTCGGGGTTCGTGTACAGCCGGACCAGCACGTGCGGCAGGCCCATCGTGCCGAACAGCAGGGCGACCAGCAGCGAATACGTCCGGTACAGAGGGTGTTCCGCGCCGGTCAGGGGGGACGTCCAGTCGGCGCCGCCGGCCTGCGTCGCGGACGCCCCGCCGTCGGTGTGCCAGACCGCGAGCAGCAGGACGACGGGGGCCGCGATCGCCGTCAGCTTCAGCCAGTACTGGAAGGCCTGGACGAAGGTCAGCGAACGCATCCCGCCGGCGAGGACGTTGGCCAGGACGACGCCCAGCACCACGAGCGCTCCCAGCCACCGGGGTGCCCCGGTGGTCACCTGCAGGGCGCGTCCGGCCCCCAGCAGCTGGGGCAGCAGGTACAGCCAGCCGATCCCGACCACCAGCACCGAGGCCGTGCGCCGGACCGCGGTGGAGCGCAACCGGATCTGCGCGAAGTCCGGCAGCGTGTACGCGCCGGACCGGCGCAGCGGCGCCGCCACCAAAATCAGCAGGACCACGTACCCGGCCGTGTAACCGACCGCGTACCAGAGCATGTCGGTGCCCGAGACGAAGATCAGCCCGGCGACCCCGAGGAAGCTGGCCCCCGACAGGTACTCACCGCCGATCGCCGAGGCGTTCCAGCGCGGCGTGACCGCGCGCCCGGCGACGTAGAAGTCGGACGTCGTGCGCGACAGCCGGAAGCCCAGCGCGCCGACGCCCAGCGTGGCCAGGCACACGAACACCACCGCCAGCACATACATCCACCGGTGCCCGGCCACGGCGTCGACCAGCATGGTTGCGCGCGACCCTCAGCGCCGGCGCAGGAAGGCGACGAAGTCGCGCTCGACCCGTTCCGCCGTCCGCACGTGCCACCAGGCGGCCAGCAGCAGGACGGGGTAGACGGCCGCGCCGAGCAGCAGCCAGGCCACGGTGACCGGCCCGATCGGGTGGTCGGCGACCTGGGGCAGCAGCAGGAACAGCACCGGCAGGCCGCCCAGCCCGAGCAGGACGAGCGCGAGCAGGGCCAACCCGGCCCGCAGCTGGGAGCGCAGCAGGCCCGTCAGGTACAGCTCCCCGACGCCCGTCTGCTCGTCGATCTCGGCGGCGGCCCCCCGTCCGGGGGCGGGGTGGGCCCGGCGGCGCCCGGCCATCTGCGGGCTGGTCACCCGCACCCGCGGTGGTGGTTTCGGCTCCGTCATGAATTCGGCACGACGTCAGGCGGAGCGTTCGGTGCGGGTCTGCACGAGCTGCTCGCGCACGGCCCGCGCGTGACGGCGACTGACCGGCAGCGTGCGCCCCGACAGGGTCACCCAGAACCGGCCGGCGTCGGCGCCGAACTCCTCGACATGGGCGGCCGCCACCAGCGTGCTGCGGTGGATGCGCACGAAACCGGCTGCAGCCCAGCGCTCCTCGAGGGTCGACAGCGGGATGCGGAGCAGGTGGCTGGTCACCCGGCCCGGCCCGCGCACGTGCAGCCGGGCGTAGTCGCCCTGCGCCTCGACGTACAGCACCTGCGAGCGCCGGACGAACCGCGTGACCCCGGCCAGCTCGACCGGGATCGTCTCGTCCGGCTCTGGCCGGTCGCCCGACGCCCCCGGCGTACCCGACTCGACCGCCCGCCGCACCGCCTCGGAGAGCCGATGCGCGCGAACCGGTTTCAGCAGGTAGTCGCAGGCCTGGAGGTCGAAGGCGTCGACCGCGTGCTGTTCGTAGGCGGTGACGAAGACCAGCTGGGGGCGGCTGGCGAAGCGGGCCAGCACCCGGGCCAGGTCGAGCCCGTCGAGCCCGGGCATCGCGATGTCGCAGAACACGACGTCCACGGGCTCGGCCTCGAGCTCCTTCAGCGCGGCGGCCGCGGAACCGGCCGTGCGCAGCGATCCGATCCGCGGGTCCTGCCGCAGCAGGAAGGCGAGTTCGTCGCGCGCGGGCGCCTCGTCGTCCACCACGAGGGTTCGCAGGGGCCCGGGCGTCGTCGCCATGCCCTCGAGGGTAGGGCGTCGGCGGCGGGTCGGCCAGGCCCGGACCGCGCGAGCTCATACCGGGGAACGGGGCTGCTCACAGCCGCCCTCCAGCCGGGCCGCCCACCGTGAGGGCCATGGTGAGCACCGCACGGCACAGGGTGTCGGCCCCGCTGGTCGGGCAGATCGTCCGGTTCGGGGCGATCGGGGTGGCCAGCACCGTGGCCTACGCCCTGCTCTACCTGGGCCTGCGCCGGTTGCTCGACCCGTTCTCGGCCAACGCGCTGGCCCTGCTGGTCACGGCCGTGGCGAACACGGCGGCCAACCGGCGGCTCACGTTCGGGGTGCGCGGGTCGGACGGGCTGGCCACCGACCACACCGTCGGGCTGCTGGCCTTCGGTACCGGCCTGGCGCTGACCAGCGGTTCGCTGGCCCTGCTGCATCTCGTCACCGACCCGGGCGCCGGGGTCGAGCTGGTGGTGCTGAGCGTCGCGAACGTGGTGGCGACCGTCGTCCGGTTCGTGGCCCTGCGGTTCCGGCTGCACCGGCCCCGGCCGGGGCGGGGCGAGGCGGGGTCAGGCCTCGGGAGCGGTCACCGGCAGCAGGCGCCGCAGGTCGTCGGCGGGCGTGCCGTGCAGGACGCTCCCGGCCAGCTGCCGCAGCCCGGTGCTCGACCCGTCGCGCTGGCGGACCTGGACCTCGATCCCGCCGCGCCGGCCGCGCAGGTCGGCCGAGTCGATGGAGGCGATGTCGATCCAGGTGCCGCCCCGGTAGGCGTGCGGTTCCTGGCCGATGGCGGCCACCAGCGCCTCGAGACGTTGCTCGGCGACGGCGGCCGGTGAGGTCTGGATGACGGACCCGACGCGCTGCCGGGTGCTGGGCGGCGGCACCGGCACGATCAGCAGGCCCTGCGGGTAGATCAGCACGTCCGCGTCCTCGACGACGTCCGCCCCGGCCATCTCCGCGGTCACCTCGGCCGAGCAGATCGCGCTGGTCGGTTCCGAGCTGCGGGCGCTCAGCCGCCGGTCCATCTCGGCCCCGGCCGCGATCAGCCAGGACTTCAGCGTGGCCACGCCGTCGGGGTGCTGCGCGGCCCCCGCGACGACGGCGTCGCCGTCCCATTCGATCCAGCCGCCCCACGGGTCGCGGCGCTGAACCTGGTTGGGGCCCGACCAGTTCAGCTCGACGCGGGCCAGCCCGCGGGCGAACAGGGCGTCCTGGGCCAGGGCGGTGAGCGGCTCGATCATCCCGCCGGGCAGCCGCGGCCGGTCGGGCCGGGCCAGGGCGGCGAGCACGCCGGTGAGTGACGGCTCGGCCTCCCCCGTGCCGATCTGACCGACGAAAGTCTCTGCGCGCCGGGCGATCAGGTTCGCGCCGACGACGTTGACGATCTGCTGCCAGTTACCGGCGGGCGCGTCCTCGAGCAGGATCGCCGCCTCGATCCGGTCGAGTGTGGCCGGGTCGTCGAGGAGGCCGACGTCGGCGGGTTCGGTGTAGGCCAGGCGGCCCTGGGGGCGTTGGGCGCGGGTGTCCGCGGCGGCGTACAGCTCGGGCGCCCGGTGCATCATGATCTCGTGCAGGCCCTCGGCCAGCCGGGGCCGGACGCCGGCCTCGGAGCCGAGCGGCAGGTACTCCTCGACCAGCACCTGCCAGCCGTACTGCACGGCCAGCAATCGGTAGGCCCCGGCGAGAATCCGCTCGGCGCCAAGGATCTCGCGGGCCAGCCGTTCGGCGTCAGTCGCCAGCCGCTCGTTCGGGCCGGCCGCCAGCCGGGTGTAGAGCGTCCGGTAGACCCCGAGCGCCGGGTCCGAGAACGGCTCCTTGCGGGCGGCGGCCGACTCCAGCCGGTTCCCGATCTCCTGCACCCGCAGCGCGTGGGCCGGGCCCTCTGCGGTGTGCTTGGCCAACTCCGTGCCGAGCACCGTGGCGAACTGCGCCCGATCGAGCTCGAGCAGCACCGGCAGGCCGAGCACCAGGTTGTATCCCGTGCGCGTCCGGTTCACGGTCACCACGGCCGACCCGTCGACCGCGAGCACCTCCGGCAGGTCCAGGTCGAGCCGCTCGGCGACGTCCTCGATCGCCGCCCAGGCCCGCTTCTCCTGGTCCCGGGCCAGCGGCGCCCCGACCAGCGCGGGCCCCGGCGCGAGCCAGATGCGGACGGCGGCCCGGACTCCGGCGGCCAGGGGTGCGCCGCAGACCACGGCGAAGAGCACGCCGGCGAAGGGGTGCGCGGGGATCGAGGTCAGCGCCTTGGCGCTCAGGTACAGCAGGACGGCGCCCACCAGGGCCGGTCCGCCGACGAGGCCGATGAGCGGCAGCAGGCCGGGGTCGGAGCCGGCCCTCGGGGACGACGCCGCGCGGGTCCCGTTCGCGGCCCGGGCCGGGGCCGGGCGGGCGGCGCGTTCGGCGCGGGCCGCGCGGCGGGTGGCGTGGTGCGCCCCGGGCTGGCCGGCGGACGGCGCAGCGGCGGGGGCGGGGTCGACCCGGCCGTTGACCAGATCAATGACGACGGGGTCGGCCTGGGCCTGCGGCGGCGGGGGCGGCGGGGTCAGCGGGCGCCGGGGGGTCACGGGTGCGGGACGGGCCGGCTCGTCGTGCTGGACCAGCACGGGCGGCGTGTCGGTGACCACTCGCGGGCCGCCCGCCGGATCGGGATCGGGGTACTGGTCGGGGTAGGCGTCCGGGCGGGCGGGGTCGCCGACGTGGCCCGCGCGCCGCTCCGCCTCCCGTCTCTCGCGTCGGGACGCGGGCGGAGCCGGGGTCTGGGCGGCGCCGGTCGCACCGCGCTGATCCGAACTCACCTAGGCAGGATGCCTGAAGTCGACCCTGTGCGCGGCCCAGTTGGGCCGGGGTGAGCAGCCACTCAGGAGACTGGTGGACAGCCAGTCACGACGGCGTGACCTGCGGTTACTTTCCGTGGTGGCGCAGGTCACTGGGGTGCGAACTTGGGCACCCGGAAGCTGACCCGCAGCCCCGCGCCGGGCGCCGTCTCGACGACCAGCCCGTGGTCGTCGCCGTAGACCTGGCGCAGCCGCGCGTCCACGTTGCTGAGACCCATCGACCCGCCGCCGTCGCCCTCGGGCGACTCCCCGGCCAGCAGCCGCCGGATCAGCTCCGGGTCCGCCCCTGCACCGTCGTCGTCCACCCAGATCAGCGCCTCGGCCCCGGCGTCCTGCGCGCCGAGCGTCACGTGCCCCACGCCGAGCTTGCGCCGCAACCCGTGCCGGACGGCGTTCTCGACCAGCGGCTGGACGGCCAGGAACGGGACGGCGACCGGCAGCACCTCGGGCGCGATCTGCAACCGGACCACGAGCTGGTCGCCGAAGCGGGCCTGCTCCAGCGTCAGGTAGCGCTCGACGTTGGACAGTTCGTCGGCCAGCGTCGTGAACGCGCCGTCGCGGCGCAGCGCGTAGCGGGTGAAGTCGGCGAACTCCAGCAGCAACTCCCGCGCCCGGTCGGGTTCGGTCCGCACGAAGGACGCGATCGCGGTCAGGCTGTTGTAGACGAAGTGCGGGCTGATCTGCGCGCGCAGGGCCCTCAGCTCGGCCTCCATCGCGCGGGTCCGGGAACGGTCCAGCTCGGCCAGCGCGACCTGCGCCGAAACCCACCGCGCCACCTCCTCGGTCGCCCGGACGAGCCCGGCCGACGCCGACGGACCGTAGGCGATCAACGTCCCGACCACGACGTCGCCGTCCGTCACCGGTGCCACGACCGCCGTCCGGATCGCGCAGTCCAGCACCTCGCAGGCCCAGCCCTGAGCCTGGAGCACCTCGTGCGGCAGGCGCCGGACGTCGATCACCTGCGTGCGCCCGCCGTCCAGCACGGTGGCGGCGAGCGTGCCGGCGGCCTGCGAGTGGTGCTCGCCCGCGCCGTCCCAGGCCAGCGTCCCGCGCTCGTCCGTGAGGGCGACGGCCTCCGTGCCCAACAGGGTGCGCAGGTGCTTGACCGCCCGACGCGCGCCGGGACCGGTCAGCCCGTCGCGCAGCGGCGGGGCCGCGCGCGAGGCGGTGTGCAGCGTCTCGAACGTGGCGCGCTCGCCCGGCGTGCCCAGGTCGCGGTGCCCACGGGCCCGCCAGACGGGCACCGCGGCCGCGACCAGCACCGCGAGGACGGCGAGCGCGCCGGCCGCGCGCAGCACGTCGGCGTGCGTCGGGGTCACGTCACCCATGGTGCGGTGGCCGGGTGGGCCGCGCCTAGGGGCGTCTGGGGAGACACCCCTAGGCTCGGGGCCGTGACGACCCAGACCGAGGAAGTGCTCGGCCGCCTGCTCGACCTGCCCGACGTCCGGGAGGCGGTCGAGGCCGCGCGCGAGGCGTGCACCGAACTGCGCTGGCACCAGGCGCTGCGTCGGCGCACCAAGGAGGCCCGGGCGGAGTCGCTGATCCGCGCCGCACGCGCATCGGCCGCGATCGAGGGCTCGCGCTACCCCGACGACCTGTTCCGGGACGTCGCCCGCGGGGCCGCGCAGTTCCCGGACGACGCGTCGGGCCGGCTCGCGCTCGGTACGGTCCGCCTGCTCACCGAGGCGCAGCACTGGGAGGCGAAGGTCTCGACGTCGCCCGCGCAGGTGCTGGCCCGGCTGCACACGGTGGTGGCCGCCGACCTGCTGTCGGCCGACGCGCTCGGCCGGCCGCGCCGACCCGGTGAGCTGCCCGGTGACGGCATCGGCGAACCCGACACGGCGCCGTCCGGGGCCGCGCTGCAGTCGCGGCTGGGCGGCATCCACGACCTGATGGCGGCGCCCGCCTCGGCGCCCGCCCTGCTGGTGGCCGCCCTGGTGCACGCGGAGGTCGCGACGGCGCGCCCGTTCCTGGCCGGGAACGGGCTGCTGGCGCGCGCTCTCGCGCGCACGATCGTGATCGGGCGCGGGCTCGACCCGATGGGCGTCGTGGTGTGGGAGGCGGCCACGCTCGACGCCGGTCCGGCCTACGCGCGGGCGTTGATGGCCTACACCCAGGGCTCGCCCGAGGCGGTTGGTGCGTGGCTGAAGCAGTGTGCCGACCTGGTGGTGAAGGGCGCGGCCCACGGCCGGTCGGTGTGCGACGCGATCCTGGCCGGGCGCCTCACGTAAGGCATTGCGGGACAAGCCAAAACGGCGGTGACGGCGCCCCGCAGCAGGGCGCCGTCACCCGGCACGACGGGGGCTAGCAGAGCGCGCGCTCGGCGTTCGTCGGAGCGGGTCAAGCCCGTCTCGACGGGTCCGTACCGTGGACTGCCCGCACGTGGGTACCTCCGGCCGTGCTGTCCTCACCGACTCCCGGGGGCCGCCCAGTGGTTCTCCGGTCGCCCGGGAGTTCGTGAGACCTGTCTACTCCTGTTCGCGCGCGGCCGGTAGGGCCTACCGGCGGGTAGTCGCAGGAGTTCTCGGCACGGCGCGTCGATATGCGAGAGGCGTTGCTCGGCGCGGCTTTTGCGCGGCGTGGATGAGGGCGTGGCGGGTCAGACCGCGGAGCGGTCCCGGCGCCGGGACGTGAGCCAGACGATGCCGGCCGTCGCGGCGGCCCCGGCCCCGATCGCCACGGCGACCCCACCGGCCTTGCCGGGGTTCGGCAATCGGGGGCGGGACGCGAGCGCGACCGGCTTGGTGAAGTCGAGCACCGCCCAGCCGCGACGCACGGCCTCGCGGCGCAGGGCGCGGTCGGGGTTCACGGCGTGCGGGTGGCCGACGGTCTCGAGCATCGGCAGGTCGGTCGCCGAGTCGCTGTAGGCGTAGCTCGACTCCAGGTCGTAGCCGGCCTGCTCGGCCAGCTCGCGGATCGCCGTCGCCTTGTTCTTCCCGTAGGCGTAGAACTCGATGTGGCCCGAATAGCGCCCCTCGTCGTCCATGCCCATCCGGGTCGCGACGACGACGTCGACGCCCAGCATGGCTCCGATCGGTTCGACCAGTTCGGCGCCCGAGGCGGAGACCAGGACGACGTCACGGCCGGCGCGGTGATGCTCGGCGATGAGCGCCGTGGCCTCCTCGTAGACCAGGGGCTGGATCAGCTCGGTCAGGGTGTCGACGACGATCTGGCGCACCTGCTCGGCCTTCCAGCCGGTGGTCAGTTTCGACAGGTACTCGCGCAGCCGTTCCATCTGGTCGTGGTCGGCGCCGTTGAGCTGGAAGAAGACGTGCGCGTAGGCGCTGCGGAGCATGGCCGAGCGGCTGATCAGCCCCTCGGCGTGGAACGGCCGGGTGAAGGCCGTGGTGCTGGAGCGGGCGATCACCGTCTTGTCCAGGTCGAAGAACGCCGCGCTGCGCCCTTGAGCTCCGGTCACGGGCCCAGGATAGGTGGCCGGTGATCGGGTGGTCAGATCATTCCGGCAGCCGGGCCGGGCGGGTCATCCGGCTGGCGGAACGGTGCGCCGGCCGTTCCGATCCGTCGGTCGAGCGAGGTATGCCGCTTGCGTGGCTGCCCGATCACTACCCGTTCCTCACCGTACGGGCGGGGCATGTGACTGAATGCTCAACTTGGTCTTGCAATTGGCTGACGGTGTTGCAAGCACACGGCTGACGGGTACACACTTGTCCATGCCGGCTTAACCGCCGTGCCCGCCAGGTCCGACTCCTCCCCCCCGAGCCGGACCGGCCAGACGGCCCCCGCTCCCCCCCAGCGGGGGCCGTCGTCTTTTGTCTGCACCCTTTGCGCCGTTCGCAGGCATGTGCCCCCCGGTCCTCGGTGGCCCGCTCGTCCTGTCGTCCACAGCACGCAGGACGCCCTCCTCGCACACAGGCGACCCGGTCCCGGACGGGGTGAGGCCGCTCGGGGAGCACGCTCGACGGGTGGGCACAGTCGTGGCGACGGTCGGTGGGTGCGGTGGGGCGGGGGCCAGCGTCCTGGCCGCGGTTCTGGCGAGGGCGGGGGCCCGGGCCGGCCCGGTCCTGCTGGTGGACGTCGACCCGCACGGTGGGGGGCTCGGCGCCCTGTTCGCGGGGCGGGCGGCCACGCCCCGGACCGTGCGCGCGGTCGACCTCTCCCGCGTGCAGGGTCCCCTTCCGACCGGGGCGCTGCCGGCGGTGCTGCCCGAGGTGGACGGCGTACACCTGCTCGACGTGAACCGGTCCCGGCTCGACCGGGCGGCGGTTCCGGCGGTGGTCGCCGCCGCCCGGGCCGAGATGCGGCTCGTGGTCGTCGATCTGCCGCGCGCGCCGGGTGGTCCCGCCGGTGGGCTCGCCGGTGGGCTCGCCGCGGCGGCCGATGCGGTGCTGCTGGTCTGTCCCGCCCGCGAGCAGGCCGTCCGGGCCGCGCGCACGGTGCTGGCCGGGCTGGGTGCGGAGGTCGACGAGGTGCACCTGGTGGTGCGCCGCCCGCACGACCTGCCGCCCGCTCTGGTCGCCGGGGAACTGGGGGTCCCGTTGCTGGCCGAGTTGCCCACGGAGCGTGGTCTGGCGCGCGCCGTGGCCCGTGGCGAACCGCCGGGCCTGGCCCGGCGCTCGTCGGTGCGGGGGACGGCGGAGGCGATCCTGCGGCGGCTGCCGTCTGCTCCGGGGCCGATGGTCGGGGGCCCCGCGGAGGAACGGGACCGGGTGATCGGGCGCCTGGTCGCCGGTCCGGGGCGAGGGTGACCGTGGGGTGGCCCGGGCGTGGTCTCGGGGGTGGTCCCGTGGGTGGTCCCGTGGGTGGGCCGGTGGGCGCGGTGCCCGCCGATCGGTTGCGGCCGGTGGTCGAGCGGGTCCGGGCTCGGCTGGCCGTCGGTGACGTCCGTCCGGAGACGGTCGGTGCGGCCGTCCGGCGGGCCGCCGCCGAGTCGGGGTTGCTCCTGTCGCGGACCGACACCGAGGTCGTGGTCGGCCGGGTCCGGGCCGAGCTGTGGGGTCTCGGGCCGCTGCAGGCCCTGGTCGAGGCGGCCGGGGTCACCGACGTCCTGGTCAACGGGCCGGGCGAGGTCTGGGTGGACGCCGGCTCCGGGCTGCGCCGGGTGCCCTCCCCGCTGGCCGACGAGGCCCAGGTGCGGGCGCTCGCGGTACGGCTGGCGGCCGGGGCCGGGCGGCGGCTCGACGAGGCGGTGCCGCACGTGGACGCCAGGTTGCCCGGTGGCGTGCGGTTGCACGCGGTGCTGCCTCCGGTGTCGCCCGCCGGGACGTTGCTCTCGCTGCGGGTGATGGCCCGGACGCCGTTCTCGCTGGAGCAGTTGGCGGCCGGCGGTGGGCTGCCGCGCGCATGGCTGCCGGTGCTGGCGCGGATCGTCCGGCACCGGGTCGCCTACCTGGTCAGCGGGGGGACGGGCGCGGGGAAGACCACGTTCCTGGCGGCCCTGCTCGGGCTGGTGCCGCCCGACGAACGCATCGTGCTGGTGGAGGACGTGGGGGAGCTGCAGCCCGAGCACCCGCACGTCGTCCGCCTCGAGGCCCGGCACGAGAACGTCGAGGGGCGGGGAGCCGTGACGCTCGACGACCTGGTCCGGCAGGCCCTGCGGATGCGCCCCGACCGGCTGGTGGTGGGCGAGTGTCGGGGTCCGGAGGTCCGAGACCTGCTGGTCGCGTTGAACACCGGGCACTCCGGCGGGTGCGGCACGGTGCACGCCAACGCGGCCGCCGACGTCCCCGCGCGGCTCGAGGCGCTCGGCGCGCTGGCCGGGCTCGGGCCGGAGGCGGTGCGCGCCCAGGTCGGCGCGGGCCTGGAGGTCGTGCTGCACGTCCGTCGCCGGGACGGGCGGCGGGAACTGGTCGAGGTGGCCGTGCTGCGGGCCGGTTCCGACGGTCGGGTGGTGGTGGAACCCGCCCTCACCGCCGGCGCTGCGCCCGGGCCGGGGTGGTCGCGCCTGGCCGGACGGATCGCCTGGGAGGGGCCGCCGCCGTGACGGGAAGGGCCGGGGGGCCGCACCTCTCCCGGGAGGACGTGATCGACCTGACCGGACGGCTGTGCGCCCTGGCCCGGGCCGGAGTCGGGCCCCGCGAGGCCTGGGCGGTGCTGGCCGGGGCCGGTGGCGCGGCCGGCGAGGTGGCGCTGGTCGTGCACCGGATGCTGGCCGCCGGTGGCTCGGCGGCCGCGGGGCTGCACGCGGTGGCCGGGTCCGCACCCGGAGCGTCGCTGGAGTGGCTGGCGCTGACGTTGGAGGTCGGTGAGCGTTCGGGGGCCCCCGCCTCGCTGGTGATCGACGGGGTGGGCGAGGCCCTGCTGGCGGAACTGGCCCGCGCCGGAGAGCGGGAGGTGGCCATGGCGGCCTCCCGGGCCACGGCCCGACTGCTCGCGGGGCTGCCGGCTCTCGGGGTGGTCCTCGGGTTCGCGATGGGCACGGACGTGCCCCGCGTCCTGCTGCTGACGGGCGCCGGGCGGATCTGCCTGGGGTCGGCCCTCGCCTTCTGGTGGGCGGGCTGGGCGTGGTCGCGCCGTTTGGTGGCCGCCGCGGTCGCGACCGGGGCGCGGGCATGAGGGCTGAGCCGGGATCCGGTGCCGGACGACCGGTGCCGGCTCCTCTGCTGGCCGAGCTGGTGGCCGCCGTCCTGCAGGCCGGGCTGCCACCGGAGACGGCGTTGCACGCGGTGGCCGACGGCCTGGCGGGGGCCGGCGACTCTCGCGCCGCCCTCCTGCGGCACGCGGCCGCGGGGCTCGGCACGGCTCTCCCGCGCGGGCCGGAGCCCGGCGACGAGGCGCTCGCCGAACTCGTCTCCGCCCTCGACCTGGCCGTGCGGGCGGGGGTCGCGCCGGCCACCCTGGTCCGCCGGTCCGCGCAGGAGCAGCGCCGCCGGGCGGTGGTCGCCGAGCAGCGGGCGGTCCGGCGGCTGGAGGTCTGGCTCGTCGCCCCCACCGGGCTCTGCTGGTTGCCCGCCTTCGTGCTGACCGGTGTCGTCCCGCTGGTGATCGACCTGTTCACCCGCTGACCCCGGTTTCCGGTGGCCGCCGCGTCCCGCCGTCCACACCCGTCAGGACCGTGAGCCTGTCCACAGCCGCGGCCCCGGCGTCGGTCCGGGCCCCGCGCGGGCGGGCAGGCTCGCAGCACCCCGCGGGTCGCGGGGTCGCGGCCGGCAGCGGGATGCCGAGAGGGAGGCAGAGGATGCGGCGACGAGGAGAGTTGCGGCGGTTGAGCGGTGACGCGGGGATGGCGACGGCGGAGTACGCGATCGCGCTGCTCGCCGCGTGCGGGTTCGCGGGCCTGCTGATGGGCATCCTGCGCAGCGGCGAGGTCAAGGGGATGCTGCTGGGCATCGTGCGTGATGCGCTCTCGATCTGAGGGCGGCCGGTCGGACGGGGGCGCGGTCACCGCCGAGCTCGCCGTCCTGCTTCCGGGAGTCGTGCTGCTCCTGGCGGCCGTCCTCTCGGCGGGGACGGCGGCCGCGGCCCAGGTCCGGTGCACCGACGCCGCCGGTCAGGCGGCCCGGCTGGCCGCCCGCGACGAGGCGGGCGACGTCGTCGTCCGGGCGGCCACCGCCCGCGCCCCCGGCTCGACGGTCACCGTCCGGGTGGACGGTGGGACGGTCCGGGTCGAGGTGCGCTCCGCGGTGCGGCTGCCTTTGCCCGGTCGCCCGGGCCTGACGGTCCGGGCGGAGGCTGTCGCGGCGCGGGAGTCGGGGTGAGCGCCGGCCCCGGCCGGTGCGGGCCGGGGAGCGTCGGGGACGGTGGTGCGGCGACGGTCCTGGTGCTGGCCGTGGCGGCTCTGGCCGGGCTGCTGGTCACCGTCGTGGCTCTGGTGGGTCAAGCGGCCGTCCTCTCCCAACGCGCCCGGACCGCGGCCGACCTCGCCGCGCTCGCGGCCGCCGGGGTCGCCGAGGGCTGGGTGGACGTGAGGGGCGCGCCCTGCGCGGTCGCCGCCGGCGTGGCCCGCGCCAATGCCGCCCGTCTGGACGCCTGCGTGGTCGAGACTTCCCACGACGCAACGGTTCTCGTCTCGGTCCCGATGCCCGGTCCGGTGCCGCTCGGGACGGCGCGGGCGGCCGCGCGGGCCGGGCCGCAGGCCGGGGCGTGAACTCGCCCGGTCCTGCGGAAACAGCGGACAGAGATCAAGAACTACGCAAAGTAGTGAAAGTTAACGGAAGATTACTGGCTCTACCGACTAGTAACTCGTGTGGCGCAGGCCATAGTCTCCAGCCCGTCGCCGGTGACGCCTCGGTCGCCGGCTCCCCCTGACGACCTGGAGGAAACCCATGCGACGTCGCTTGGCTCTCGCCGCGTGTACCGCGGTCGCCGTCGCCGGCCTGGTGGCCGGTACCGGTGCGAACGCGAACGCGGCTCTGAACGTGAACTGGAACTGGGCGGCCGGCTTCATCCCGAACCTGCCCAACTCGGCGCAGACGCCCCCCGGCGCGGAGAACGTGTCCAAGGCCGGCACCACCTCTTCCTGCAACTGGAAGAACAGCCCCAACAAGCTGCCCCTGATCCTGGTGCACGGCACCTGGGAGCAGCAGCGCGACAACTGGATGGCCATGTCGCCGTACTTCAAGAACAAGGGGTACTGCGTCTACACGCTCAACTACGGCGGCAACCCCGGCGACGTGATGTGGGGCTGGCAGGGCATCGCCAACAGCGCCGGCCAGCTGAACGCCTACATCAACCGGGTCAAGGCGGCTACGGGCGCCACCCAGGTCGACATCGTGGGTCACTCGCAGGGTGGCGTCATGCCGCGCTACTGCATCAAGTACGAGCCCGGCTGCATGGCCAGCGTCCGCAACTTCGTGGGCCTCGCGTCCTCGAACAACGGCACGACGCTGTCCGGTCTGGCCAAGCTCGGCAAGGCCATCGGCCTGGTGGACCCGCTGGCCCTCGTGCAGCCGGCCGCGATCGACCAGACCATCGGTTCGGACTTCATGAACAAGGTCAACTCCTGCCCGACCGGTGCCGCCGCCAACGTCTGCGTCGGTGACACGGTCAAGTACACGGTCCTGGAGACCAACGGCGACCAGGTCGTGACCCCGTACACCGGTGCGTTCCTCAGCAAGCAGGCGGGCGTCCCGGCCTCGCAGGTCACCAACATCCTGGTCAACAACCAGTGCATCCTGGAGACCTCCGAGCACCTGGGCATGACCTACAGCCAGAACGTCGCCACCCGCGCCGCTCGTGCGCTGGACGGTAAGACCGCCGCCAAGTGCGTCGTCTCCCTGCCCTACATCGGCGGCTGACACCTGGCACCTGCACCACCGCACCACCCGTACCGAACAGAACCGGCCCGGACGCTCGTCGTCCGGGCCGGTTCTGCTTTGCCGCTCCGCTTCGGGCTCAGGCTTCACGCAAACTTGATGACACTTCGTACAGCTCTACTCGTCCCAGCGTGACCGGAAGATGATTGAATGCCCGGAGGGCAGGCCACGGCGACGGCGGGGCTACGGCAGACGTACGGAGGTCACATGGAGCTGAACGTGATGACCCGGCAGGAGGGGGTGCGCACCGTCGTCAGCGTCGCCGGCGAGATCGACGTGTACACGGCGCCCTCACTGCGTGAACGCCTGGCGGAACTCGACGCCCAGGGGGTCAGCGACATCGTCGTGGACATGGGCGCGGTCGAGTTCCTCGACTCGACGGGGCTCGGCGTCCTCGTGGGCGGCCTGAAACGGGCCCGGGCCCGCGGCGGCACCCTGCGCCTGGTGAGCGACCAGGAGAAGATCCTGAAGATCCTGCGGATCACCGGGCTGGTCCAGGTGTTCCCGATCCACGCGACGCTCGCGGACGCGCTGCTGGCCGAGGAGCCCGCCGACGGGGACGAGCGGACCATCGACCTCACGGGCGAGCCGGGGGCGGACCTACCGGGCTCAGGGGCGTAGCCGCCCTTGGCCGGGGTGGAACTGCGCTTCCCGCCGTCCGCCGGCCACGTTCGCACGGCGCGGCTGGTCGCCGTCGCCGTCGCCCGCCGGGCCGGCTTCGACGCCGCGCGCCTCGACGAGCTGCGTACCGCGGTCGGTGAGGCCTGCGCACGCGCCGTCAACCGGTGCCTGGAGGACGGTTGCGCCGAGGACATCCTGCTGGGCATCGAGGACGCCGGACCGGGCCTCACGGTCGAGGTCCTGGACGGCGCCGCACCCGTCACGCCGGACGACCCGCTGGCCATCGCCCTGCTCCAGGGACTGGCCGACGCCGTCGAGGTGCTCCCCGGAAAAGGTGGGCCCGCCGGGCTGATTCGGCTCGAGTGGTGGCAGTCCGGCAGTACCGCGTCACCGCCGGTGCAACCCCGCGGTCCCGTCGGGGGCTCGTGATCCTCGCGGTACCGCCGGTCGGGTACGAAACGGTTACAGCAGTGTGACACGAGACACCTGCGGCGTCGGTTTGGTGAGGAGCATCACGTTCCGTAGACTCCGCCGGGTTGGGACTGCCGGCTCGCCGGCTGAAGATCCGCTTGGAGTTGTGCCCCGGCTTCGCCCCACCGACTCGTGCCGCACTGACGCGACACGGCCTGGCGCTGCCGTGGTCTCGTCGAGGAGGACGTACGGATGCCAGGATTCCCGTTGGCCGCGACAACCGCCGACATCACCATCGAGGGCAGCAACCTCAGTCTCGTCTGGACGGTGTTCGGCGTATCACTCGTGGCCCTCGTCCTCGCCTGGGTCTTCCGCCGGCAGGTGCTCGCCGCCGCCGACGGCACGGAGAAGATGCAGGAGATCGGCCGGGCGGTGCAGGAGGGCGCCTCGGCGTACCTGAGCCGCCAGTTCCGCACCCTGGGCGGGTTCGTCGTCCTGGTGTTCGCGCTCCTCTTCCTGCTGCCGGGTGACGCCGACATCCGGATCGGGCGCGGGGTCGCGTTCGTCGTCGGGGCGATCTTCTCGGCCGCGATCGGCTACCTCGGCATGTGGCTGGCCGTGCGGGCCAACGTCCGGGTCGCCGAGGCCGCCCGCAACGGCGACCGCGACTCGGGCATGCGCATCGCGTTCCGGACCGGCGGCACGGTCGGCATGGCGACGGTGGGCCTCGGCCTGCTGGGCGCCTCCGGCGTCGTCCTGCTGTACAGGGCCGACGCGCCCTCGGTCCTGGAGGGCTTCGGCTTCGGCGCCGCCCTGCTGGCCATGTTCATGCGGGTCGGCGGCGGCATCTTCACCAAGGCCGCCGACGTCGGCGCCGACCTGGTCGGCAAGGTCGAGCAGAACATCCCCGAGGACGACCCGCGCAACGCGGCCACGATCGCCGACAACGTCGGCGACAACGTCGGCGACTGCGCCGGCATGGCCGCCGACCTGTTCGAGTCCTACGCGGTGACCCTGGTCGCGGCGCTCATCCTCGGCAAGGTCGCGTTCGGCGCCGAGGGGCTGGTCTTCCCGCTGATCGTCCCGGCGATCGGGGCCCTGACCGCCGTCATCGGCGTGCTGATCACCCGCCCGCGGCCCGGTGAGTCGGGCCTGGTGGCCATCAACCGCAGCTTCTACATCTCCGCGGTCGTCTCGTTCGTGCTGTGCGCCGTCGCGGCCTTCGCCTACCTGCCGGACAGCTTCGCCGACCTGAGCGGCGCCTCGGGCTCCGTGGCCTCGCTGGACGGCGACCCGCGCCTGGTGGCCACGGCCGCCGTGGCGATCGGCATCGTGCTGGCCGGCGTCATCCTCTGGCTGACCGGCTACTACACCGGCACCGACAAGCGGCCCACCCTGGACGTCGCGAACACCTCCCGCACCGGTGCGGCGACCGTCGTCCTGTCCGGCATCGGCCTGGGGCTGGAGTCGGCGGTCTACACCGCGGGCATCATCGCGGCCGCCGTGTTCGGCGCCTTCACCCTGGGCGGCGTCTCCCCGGCGCTGTCGCTGTTCCTGGTCGCGCTGGCCGGCTGCGGTCTGCTGACCACCGTGGGCGTCATCGTCGCGATGGACACCTTCGGCCCGGTCAGCGACAACGCGCAGGGCATCGCCGAGATGTCCGGCGACGTGGACGGCGAGGGCGCACAGATCCTCACCGAGCTCGACGCGGTCGGCAACACCACCAAGGCCATCACCAAGGGCATCGCGATCGCCACGGCCGTCCTGGCCGCCACGGCGCTGTTCGGCTCGTACACCGACGCCTGGTACACCAAGGCGGTCGAGGTGGCGCCCAACGGGTCGACCAGCAACAGCTTCCTGACCGACGTGACCAGCCCGAACGTGCTGGTCGGCCTGATCCTCGGCGCCGCGGTCGTGTTCCTCTTCTCCGGGCTCGCGATCAACGCGGTCACCCGGGCCGCGGGCGCGATCGTGTTCGAGGTGCGCCGCCAGTTCCGCGAGCACCCCGGCATCATGGACGGCACCGAGAAGCCGGAGTACGGCAGGGTCGTGGACATCTGCACCCGCGACTCGCTGCGCGAGCTGGCCACCCCCGGTCTGCTGGCCGCGATGGCCCCGATCGCGGTCGGCTTCGGCCTCGGCATCGGCCCGCTCGCCGGGTACCTGGCCGGGGCCATCGGCGCCGGTGCGCTGATGGCGGTCTTCCTGGCCAACAGCGGCGGCGCCTGGGACAACGCGAAGAAGATCGTCGAGGACGGCGCCCACGGCGGCAAGGGTTCCGAGGCGCACGCCGCGACCGTCATCGGTGACACCGTCGGCGACCCGTTCAAGGACACGGCCGGCCCGGCCATCAACCCGCTGATCAAGGTGATGAACCTGGTCTCGGTGCTGATCGCCCCGGCCATCGTCCAGCTCAGCCTCGGGGCTGACGCCTCCGAGCCGCTGCGGCTGACGATCGCCGGCGTCGCCGTGGTGGTCATCGTGGTCGCGGTGGCCGTCTCCAAGCGCCGTTCGATCGGCATCGCCGAGGACGACGGCGGCGACGAGGTCGACGGCACGCGCGAGCCGGAGTCGGTGGGCAGCCCCTCGGCCTGATAGAACCGGCGCGTGACGACCGACACGCCCGGAACGCCCGCTGATTCGCCGAACGCCCGGAACGAGCAGCCGGCCGACCCGTCCGACGTCGCACCCGACGTCGCCCCTGATGTTCAGGAGGTCGGTCGGCTGCTCGACCAGGTGGAGAGGCTGCGCGCCGACCTCTCCGGGTTCACCGTGGACGCCGTGGAGGGGCTCCTGGGGCCTCTCGCCGTCCGAGCCCTGAGCCGGGAGCAGGCCACGCCCGCGCTGGCCGTCACCGCGGCCTCCGACGACCCGGTGGCGACCCTGCTGCGGGTCTTCGTCCTGGGCGAGCAGGTGCCGCGCCGCCGGCTCGCGGCCGCGCTCCCGAAGGCGGGGCTGGACACCGTGCAGGAGCTCGGCTGGGTGCTCGCCGCCGGCGAGGGGGACGACGACCCGGTGCGGGCCGTCGTCGACCTCCGTCCGTACGGCGCGGTGGACGGCGTCGACGGCAGCGGCGTCAACTGGTGGGTCCTGTCCGACCCGGGCGAGCTGGCCCTGGGCGGCACGCTGCCGGCCGACCACGTGCTGGGCGTCGGCGGAGCCTCGGTCACCCTCGCCGCGTGCACCGTGCGCTCGAAGGTCGGCCGTGTCCTCGACCTCGGCACCGGTTGCGGCGTGCAGTCGCTCCACGCGGCCCGGCACGCCCGCTCCATCGTGGCCACCGACATCTCCGTGCGCGCGCTCGACTTCGCCGCGCTCACCTGGCTGCTGAACGCCCCGACCCTCGGTGGCGCCGAGTTCGACCGGCGCAAGGGTGACCTGTTCGACCCGGTGCAGGGCGAGCGGTTCGACCTCGTGGTCAGCAACCCGCCGTTCGTCATCACGCCGCGCGCCGCGGGCGTCGCCACCTACGAGTACCGCGACGCCGGGCTCGTCGGCGACGAGGTGGTGCGGCGGATCGTCACGCGGGTCGGCGAGGTGCTGGCCCCCGGCGGGGTCGCGCAGTTGCTCGGCAACTGGGAGCACCGCCGCGGTGAGGGGTGGCGCGACCGGGTCGAGAGTTGGCTCACCGAGGCCGGTCTCGACGGTTGGGTGGTCCAGCGCGAGGTGCAGGACCCGGCCGAGTACGCCGAGACGTGGATCCGCGACGCCGGCCAACACCGGGCCGACGGCGCCGGTGCGCTGTACGACGCGTGGCTGGCGGACTTCGCCTCCCGCGACGTCGAGGCCGTCGGGTTCGGGTTGATCACGTTGCGCCGCCCGCTCGAGGGCGAGCCTACGCTGCGCCGTCTCGAGGAGCGGCGGGATTCCCCGGCGTTGCCCAGCGGGGCCGAGGTGGTCGCCGCGCTGGCGGCGCACGACTGGTTGCACGGGCGGGACGACGAGAGCCTGCTGGGGGCGTCGCTGACGGTGGCGCCCGACGTCACCGAGGAGCGGCACTTCGTGCCCGGGGCGCAGGACCCGACCGCGATCCTGCTACGCCAGAACGGTGGCCCGCGCCGGCTCGTGCAGGCCTCGACGGCGCTGGCCGGGCTGGTCGGTGCGTGCGGCGGCGAGCTGAGCGTCGGTCAGATCGTCAACGCCCTGGGCGCCCTGCTGGAGCGCCCCGAGGGCGAGTTGCGCGAGGAGCTGCTGCCCGCCGTCCGCTCACTGATCCAGGACGGCCTGCTCCTCACGTCGTGATCATGCAGAAACGTTCACCCCGTGCGGCGTGACCTCACGCCCCGCGGGCGGTGCGTGAAACGTTCTGCATGCCCGTCGGCGCTGACGCGCCTCCTCGCGAGCGAACGAAGGGTCAGACGTGGCTCCAGGTGGCCAACGCGTGCTCGACCACCGAGATCAGCGTCTGCTTGGCCGACTCCCGCTCGCGCGCGTCGCAGACCAGCACGGGCACCGACTCGTCGAGCTGCAGGGCCTCGCGGACGTCCTCCGGGCGGTGCCGCAGCAGCCCGTCGAAGGCGTTGATCGCCACGACGAACGGGAGGTTGCGGGCCTCGAAGAAGTCGATCGGGCCGAAGCAGTCCTCCAGACGCCGGGTGTCGACCAGGACCACCGCGCCGATCGCGCCCCGGACCAGGTCGTCCCACATGAACCAGAACCGGTTCTGCCCGGGCGAGCCGAACAGGTAGAGCACCAACTCCTCGTCGATGCTGATCCGGCCGAAGTCCATGGCCACCGTCGTCGTGGTCTTGTTCGGGGTCGCGGACAGGTCGTCGACGCCGGCGCTGGCCTGAGTCATCACCGCCTCGGTGCGCAGCGGCATGATCTCCGACACGGCGCCCACGAAGGTCGTCTTGCCGGCTCCGAACCCACCCGAGACGACGATCTTGGTCGAGCGGGTGGGTCGGGTTTCAGAGGCGCTGGAGGCCACTGAGCACCCTCCTCAGGAAGGCCGGGTCGCGTTCGTCCCCGGAACCGTTGGCAGTAGCTAGAACCTCGACCAGGCCCAGTTCCACCATGTCAGCGATGATCACCCGGGCCACCCCGAGCGGGGTATGCAGCCGGGCGGCGATCTCCGCGACCGAGACCGTGCCCTCGCACAGTTCGATCACGGTCTCGTGCTCCAGCGGCAGCATCTCGGCGCGGCCGGCGTCCCGCCCGCCGGCGGTGGCCACCACCAGGGCTTCCAGGTCGAAGTCGTGCGAGGGCCTGGTCCGCCCGCCGGTGCGCGCGTAGGGGCGCACCATCGAGGGCGCCGGTTCGCCGACATCCTGCGGCCCGAAATCATCCATGGCGAAGGTCACGCTACGAGACGCCACCGTTGCGCGGCAGGGTGCCCGCGGCGTTGCGCAGCTCCGGCGACAGGTGCTGGCCGACCCGGTCGACCAGCAACGTCATCTCGTAGCCGACCAGACCGATGTCGGAGGTCGGGGCGGCCAGGACGGCGAGCCACGAACCGTCCGAGATGGCCATGAGCAGCAGGAAGCCGCCCTGCATCTCGACGACCGTCTGGATCACGGCGCCGGCCGAGAAGCACATGGCGGCCCCGTTGGTGAGGCTGCCCAGGCCGGAGGCGACTGCGGAGAGCTGGTCGGCGCGGTCGCGTGGCAGCCCCGCGGAGCTGGCCATCAACAGACCGTCCGCCGAGACCACGGCGGCGTGCGCGACGCCGGGCACGCGCTGGGCGAACCCGTCGACGAGCCAGGCGACGTCTGTTCCCGTTCCGGTGCTCAATGCGCCCCTCCCTGGTCGTGCGAGCGGTCCTGCGTGTCGCCACCCGATTCCCCGGATGTCGTGAAGAGGCTGGCGCCTACGGGGTCGTACGTCGGCTCCGTGCCCGGGTTGTTACGGGCCCGTCGTGCGTTGGCCAGGCCGCGTTGATAGCTGCCCAACCGACCACGGACGATATCCGCTTCCGGGCTCGCGTGGGGGTGCGGGGGCGGAGGCGGTGGCACGACGGCCCCCGGAGCGGGCGCCGAACCGGGCATGGGCCGCTGCGGGAGCGCGGCCGTCGGGGGCCCCGCCGGCGTCGGCTGCTGGCCGAGCAGGGTGTTCGCCGAGGGCAGCAGGTTGGCGCCCGGACGGCGCCGCGGCAGGCCCGTCTCGGTGGTCCCCTCGGCCCGCGGCGCCGCTGCGGCCTGCGCGCTCGTGGCCAGCCAGCGCTGGTCGCCGAGCGACTCCCAGCGGGACGACGGGCGGCGCGGTGCCTGGTCGCGCAGGTCGATGACCCCGCCCCCACCCAGCGCCAGCTGCTCCTGGTCGATCGTGATGCCGCCGGTCGGCTCCGCCGTGAACCAGACCGAGATCTGGTCGAAGATCGGCGTCGCGTCGTTCTCGGCACCGGCGGCCGGCGGCTCCCCGATCAGGTCGCCGGGGGGCGTCGAGTATCCGGACCCGGTGGCGGCCGCGCGGGCGGCGAGCTCGGTCGGCAGCTGCTCGTCCCAGGCCGCGGGGGCGGCCCCCGTGCTGGACGACGTGGGCAGCGTCGGGTTCGGCTCGCTGCGGAACGCCCCGGTCGGCGCGGTCAGCGGGTCCGGCGCGGCCGGGGGCGGCGTCGGCGGGAGGGCCGGTGGTAGCGGGGCGGGCGGCGGGACGGCGGGCGCCTGGGCGGCCGTCCGGGCGGCGGTCTGCGCCGAGATCTGGGCCGAGATCTCGGCGGCCGCGGGCGGGACGGCGTCCCGCGACGGGGCGCGCAGCACCGGGATGCCGGTGGGCGAGGTCTCCGCGGGCGGGACGTCGCGACGCTGGATCGTGCCCGTCGGGGGCGCCACGGCCGGCTGCACGGGCCGGACGGCCGCCTCCTGACCGAAGGGCTCCGGCTCGCTCGGGGCCGGGGTCGCGGGGACCGCGGGCGTGAACAGTGCGGGGGCGTCGTCGGTGACGGCGTTGACCGGCCGGCCGTCGGGGGCCATCGATCCGCCGCGGGTGCGCCGTGGCAGCAGCGGAGCGCTCTCCTCGGCGACGGACCGGACACCCGCGGCGGCGGCCGCGGCGGCGGCGCCGGTCTGCACGGGGGCCGGCTGGTTCGAGGCGCGGGCCACGGCGGCGCGGGCCTGGACCGCGGCGGGCGCCTGCGGCGCGGGTCGCGCGGCGGCCGGGGTCTCACGCCCGGCCGGGCGCAGCTGGAGGTTCGGCTGGACCTGCGGGCCCTCGCCGGTGTTGCCGGGAGCGCCGATGACCAGGTTGGGCGGCACCCGGACCAGGGCGACGGTCCCGGTGGCGTCGGGCCGGGCCTGCAGCAGCACCCCGAAGCCGCCGCGGCGGGCGAGCCGGGCGACCACGAACAGACCCATCCGGGACGGCACCTGGGTGTCGATCGACTCGGGCTGGGTCAGCCGCGCGTTCAACCGGTCGATCTCGCCGGGGGAGATGCCCACGCCGGAGTCCACGACCTCGATCTGCAGGCCGCCGTCGGCGGTGAAGGCCGCGGACAGACCGATCGGAGTGTTCGGCGGCGAGTACATCGCCGCGTTGTCGAGCAGCTCGGCGAGCAGGTGGACGAGCTCGCCGGTGACCGTCCCGGCCACGGACGCGCCGCTGACCGGCTGCAGGCGGACCCGCTCGTACTGCTCCATCTCCGACGTCGCGGCGCGGAACAGCTCGGCGATCTTGACCGGTGCGGTGGCCCGGGTACGCACGGCCGAGCCGGCCAGCACCAGCAGGTTGTCGTTGTACCGGCGCATCCGCGCGGCCAGGTGGTCGAGCCGGAACAGGTTGCGCAGCTGGTCCGGGTCCTGCTCCTGGGACTCCAGCTCGTCGATGATGGCCAGCTGCTTCTCGACCATCGACTGCGAGCGGCGGGACATGCTGACGAACGCCTCGTCCAGAGCCTGCCGCAGCCGCACCTGGGCGGTGGCCAGACGGACCGCCTCGGCGCCCAGGTCGTCGACCGCGCGGGCGACCTCGAAGGTCTCGGGGCCGGCGGCGGAGTCGGCGGGCAGGACGGGCGGCAGCGAGACGTCGGCGGCGACGCCGTCCTGCTCGATCCGGGCCACGGCGGCGGGGAGCTGCACGCTGGCGATCTCGACCGCCCCGGCCCGCAGCCGCCGCAGCGGCGTGGTGACCGAGCGGGCGATCGCGGCCAGCAGCGAGGTCACGACGATGAGCACCAGGAGTGCGGCCCCGGCCACGGCACCGGCGCGCAGCAGCGTGCCCCGCTCGCTCTGCCGGGAGTCGCTGCCGACCTGGGTGGCGACCTGCTGGGTCAGGGCCGAGAGCGTGGCGACCCGCTGGGCGGAGAACGAGTCCCACTCGCGGGCCTGCGCGTTGTTCTGTGCCGGGGTGGTGCTGGCCCGGTCCTCCTCGGTGGCCGAGGCGCGCCACTTGCCGAGCCGCTCGTCCTGCGCGTTCAGGCTGGTGACGGCGGCGTTCGCCGGGTCACCGAGCACACTGCCCGCGGTGCTGATGGCCAGGTCCTGGACGGCGGCGAGCTGGGCCAGCCCGGTGGCCTGCTTCGGGCCGGCCGTGCTGGGCTGCAGCAGGATGTTGCGGATGGCGCGGCGCTCGTCGTCCGCGCTGATCACCGCGGAGTTGAGCTGGCTGAGCACGCCCGCACCCGAGGTGGCGTCGCGGTCGGGGCTGATCGAGGCCAGCTCGTTGCTCAGCCGGGTGACCAGCTTCTGCACCGGCGTGTTGACGTTGTCGATCGGGTCTTCGAGCTGGGGGCTGCCCACCTGCAGGGCCCCGCTGGAGGACAGCGAGTCGAACAGGGTGCGCGCGTTGGTGACGCCGCCCAGCGCGCTCTCGGCCGACTCCACCTCGGGGGCCAGGTCGGCGTCGGCGGACTGCACGGCGCCGAGCCGGTCGCGCAGGGCGCTCAGCTCCTTGTCGGTCTCGGCCCGCGCGGTCGCCAGGTCCTGTTCGCTGAGGCCGGCGCCGTTCATCTCGGCGTTGAACGCGGTGGTGAACGCCGCGGCCGGTTCCAGCGCGTCGGAGAAGACGCGGGCCTCACGGGCCCGGGTGTAGTCCATGCCCATCGACACGACCAGCAGGGCGCCACCGGCCAGCAGGGCGAGCAGCGGGATCATCGCCAGCAGCAAGAGCTTGCTGCGGATCGACCACTGTGCGAGACCGCCCCCGCGCGGTTCGGGGTCGACGATGTCGAGGTCGCCCGTGTCGGCCGAACCGTGTCGGGGCACGTACTCCTCCTCGCGTCGCCGGAAAGGACCGCTCATCTACCCGCCGCCCTCACCGTTCCCGATCCCCTTCGGACCCGTCGTCCGGCGCAGACCGCCTGGTTGTCTACGCTGGTGAGCCTGAATCGTCGCAGACCGGCGCGCACCGCGGCTATGCCACGGTGAGCGCTCTGCACGAAACCGGATCGTCGGTCAGCCTCCACGTCGAGTGCCGCGAACTACGCACTTGGTACTGATGGCATGGATCGGCCACGAGAATATGGTGAATTGCGGCCTGTGGGTAATCCCTCGGACCGAGTCGTACCCGGTTGGCGTGGGGTTGGGCACATCCCGACCGTTCGTTCCGGGTTTTCACCCGGGGGGTGGCGCATCGTCACTTTGCGTGTCACTCTCACCCCCGGCCCGACATAAGAAGCACACCGAAGAAATGTGAAAGGTGAGGTAGTGGCCACCACCAAGGCCGCCACGGGACGAAGGCTCGTCATCGTGGAGTCACCCCGCAAGGCACGCAGCATCGCCGAATATCTCGGGCCGGACTTCGACGTCGAGGCCAGCGTCGGCCACATCCGCGACCTCCCGCAGCCCTCCGAACTGCCGCCCGACATGAAGAAGGGTCCGTTCGGCAAGTTCGCCGTCGACGTCGAGAACGGGTTCGAGGCGTACTACGTCGTCGACGCCGACAAGAAGAAGAAGGTCAACGAACTCAAGCGCGCCCTGAAGGACGCGGACGAGCTCTACCTGGCCACTGACGAGGACCGCGAGGGGGAGGCCATCGCCTGGCACCTGCTGCAGGTGCTGGAGCCGAAGATCCCGGTGCGGCGCATGGTCTTCCACGAGATCACCCGCGAGGCGATCCGCCGCGCCCTGGACGAGACCCGCGACCTCGACGTCCGCCTGGTCGACGCCCAGGAGACCCGCCGCATCCTGGACCGGCTGTACGGCTACGAGGTCTCCCCGGTGCTGTGGCGCAAGGTCCGCGCCGGCCTGTCCGCCGGACGGGTGCAGTCCGTGGCGACCCGCCTGGTGGTCGAGCGCGAGCGGGAGCGGATGGCGTTCCGCTCGGCGTCCTACTGGGACGTCCTGGGGACCTTCGAGCCGGACGCCGGGCAGCAGGCCTTCGAGGCGCGCCTGGTCGCGCTTGACGGGACCCGGGTGGCCACGGGCCGCGACTTCAGCGACGCCGGCGAGCTCACGTCGTCCGACGTCGTCCACCTGACCGAGGAGTCGGTGAACGCCCTGGTCAGCGCCCTGGAGGGCGCGTCGGCCGCGGTCACCAGCGTGGAGAGCAAGCCGTACCGGCGGCGCCCGGCGGCGCCGTTCACCACCTCGACCCTGCAGCAGGAGGCCGGCCGCAAGTTGCGGTTCAGCGCCCAGCAGACGATGCGCACCGCGCAGTCGCTGTACGAGGACGGCTTCATCACCTACATGCGTACGGACTCGACGACGCTGTCGGAGCAGGCGCTGAACGCCGCCCGCAGCCAGGCGGCCGACCTGTACGGCCCTGAGTTCGTGCCCGATGCCCCGCGGATCTACGCGAACAAGAGCAAGAACGCGCAGGAGGCGCACGAGGCGATCCGCCCCGCCGGTGACGTGTTCCGCACCCCGGCGCAGGTCAGTGGCCAGCTGCGCGGTGACGAGCTGCGGCTGTACGACCTGATCTGGAAGCGCACGGTCGCCTCCCAGATGGCCGACGCGCTCGGCTCGACCGCCACGATCCGGGTCGCCGCCACCGCCTCGGACTCCCGGGTGGCCACGTTCAGCGCGTCCGGCACCGTGATCACGTTCCGCGGGTTCCTGGCCGCCTACGAGGAGGGCCGGGACGAGGAGCGCAACAGCAGCCGGGACGACGCCGAGCGCCGGTTGCCCGAGCTCGCCGTGGGCGACGCGCTCGACGTGCGCGAGTTGGTCGCCGACGGTCACCAGACCTCGCCGCCGCCGCGCTACACGGAGGCCAGCCTGGTCAAGGCGCTGGAGGAGCGCGGCATCGGCCGCCCGTCCACCTACGCCGCGACGATCAAGGTGATCACCGACCGCGGCTACGTGCACCACAAGGGTTCGGCGCTGGTGCCGTCCTGGCTGGCGTTCGCCGTGACCCGGCTGCTGGAGGAGCATTTCGGCCAGCTGGTCGATTACGACTTCACCGCCGCGATGGAGGCCGACCTCGACCGGATCGCCTCGGGCGAGGAGGAGCGGGCCGCCTGGCTGGCCAAGTTCTACTTCGGCGAGGGCGAGAACGCGGCGGTCAACGGTGCGCACTCCGTCGTCCGGGAGGGCCTCAAGCCCCTGATCGACGACCTGGGCGACATCGACGCCCGGGACATCAACACCGTGCCGCTCGGTGACGGGATCGTGCTGCGGGTCGGTCGCTACGGGCCCTACCTCGAGGCGCCCGCGCTCGAGGCGGGCGGAGACCCGCGCCGGGCCAGTGTCCCGGACGACGTGGCCCCCGACGAGCTCACGGTCGACAAGGCCAAGGAGCTGCTGGAGAACCAGGCGGACGGCGACCGCGTGTTGGGCACGGACCCGGACTCCGGTCGCGAGATCGTCGCCCGCAGTGGACGTTTCGGCCCGTACGTGACCGAGGTGCTGCCCGAGGACGCGCCCAAGTCGGCCAAGCCGCGTACCGGCTCGCTGTTCAAGGACATGTCGCTGGAGTCGATCGGCCTGGACGACGCGCTGCGGCTGCTGTCGCTGCCGCGGCTGGTCGGGGTGGACCCCGAGGGCGGCGAGGAGATCACCGCGCAGAACGGCCGGTACGGGCCGTATCTCAAGAAGGGTACGGACTCGCGCTCGCTGCAGACCGAGGCCCAGATCTTCGACATCACGCTGCCCGAGGCGCTGGCCATCTACGCGCAGCCCAAGCAGCGCGGCCGCCGGGCCGCGGCGCCGCCGCTGCGTGAGCTGGGGGCCGACCCCGCGACCAACGCCCCGATCGTGATCAAGGACGGCCGGTTCGGCGCCTACGTCACCGACGGCGAGACGAACGCGACCCTGCGCAAGGGGGACGACGTCGCGACCGTGACGCTGGAGCGCGCGGCCGAGCTGCTGGCCGAGAAGCGGGCCGCCGGCCCGCGCAAGACCGCGAAGAAGGCGGCCAAGAAGGCGCCGGCCAAGAAGACCGCGGCGAAGAAGACGGCGGCGAAGAAGACGGCGGCCAAGAAGACCGCGGCCAAGAAGACGCCCGCCAAGAAGGCCCCGACGACATGACCGGCGCGACATAACCCTCGCCCGGGGCTGACGCGCTGTCACCGAGCCCGGATAGCCTGGCCCGCGTGACAGAGCCCGCAGCGCCCCCGACGCAGGAGGTGCCGGAACAGGACCACGACGTGGCGGCGGTGCTGCGCGTCACCTCGTTCCGGCGCCTGTGGCTGGCGCTGAGCGGGTCCAGCTTCGGCGACTGGCTCGGGCTGCTGGCCACCACGGCCATGGCCCAGCAGCTGGCCTCGGGGTCCTACTCGGGCGAGAACCTGGCCGTCGCGGGCGTCCTGATCCTCCGGCTGGCCCCGGCGATCGTCTTCGGGCCGCTGGCCGGCGCGCTGGCCGACCGGCTGAACCGCAAGTTCACGATGGTCGTCGGCGACGTGCTGCGCGGCCTGCTGTTCATCACCATCCCGATCGTCGGCACCCTGGAGTGGCTGTACATCGCCACGTTCCTGATCGAGATCGTGGCGCTGTTCTGGATGCCGGCCAAGGAGGCCACGGTCCCGAACCTCGTGCCGCGCAACCGGCTCGAGGCCGCCAACCAGATGAGCCTGGCCACCACCTACGGCACGGCCCCGGTGGCGGCGCTCGTCTTCTCGCTGATCAGCCTGCTCACCGGTGGCCTGGACAACTGGTTCGACCGGTTCGCGACCAACCCGGTCGAGCTGGCGCTGTACATCAACGCGGCCACGTTCATCATCTCCGGCATCGTCATCGCCCGGTTGCCGATCCCGCGGCGGCAGGCCGACCAGCGGGGCGCCTCGGAATCGTTGATCCGCTCGATCACCGACGGCTGGAAGTTCATCGGCACCACCCCGACCGTGCGCGGGCTCGTGCTCGGCATGCTCGGCGCCTTCGCCGCCGCGGGCTTCGTGATCGGGCTGGCCTCGGGCTACGTGAAGGACCTCGGCGCCGGTCAGCCCGGGTACGGGGCCCTGTTCGCGGCCGTGTTCCTCGGGCTGGCGACCGGGATGTGGCTCGGGCCGCGCCTGCTGGCCGGGTTCTCCCGGTTCCGGCTGTTCGGGCTGGCGCTGGTCGCCGCCGGCGGCTTCCTGGCCGCGCTCGCGCTGGTGCCGAACATCGTGATGGCCTTCCTGTTCACCATCGGGCTCGGCGCCTGCGGTGGGGTGGCCTGGGTGACCGGCTACACCCTGCTCGGTCTCACGGTCGACGACGCGGTGCGCGGGCGCACCTTCGCGTTCCTCACGTCGGCGGCGCGGATCGTCCTGGTCGCGGTGCTGGCGGCGGGTCCGGCGCTGGCCGCGTTGATCGGTCGGCACACGTTCCGGTTCACCGACCACTTCCAGCTGACCTACAACGGCGCCGCGTTCGTCTTCCTGCTGGCCGCCGTCCTGGCCATCAGCCTGGGTGTCCTGGCCTACCGCGAGATGGACGACCGGCCCGGCGCCAGCCTGCTGCACGACCTGCACGAGGTGTGGCTGACCCGGCGCGGGGTGACGCCGCAGCCCGCGCGTCGCGCCTACCCGGGCGCGTTCGTCGTCTTCGAGGGTGGGGACGGCACCGGCAAGACCACCCAGGCCCGGCTGCTGGCCGACTGGCTGCGCTCCGACCAGGGGCATGAGGTCGTGCTGACCCGGGAGCCCGGTGCGACGCCCGTGGGGGTGCGGCTGCGCGAGGTGCTGCTGCACGGTGAGCCGCTCGCCGTCCGGGCGGAGGCCCTGCTGTTCGCGGCCGACCGCGCGCACCACGTCGAGTCCGTCGTCCGGCCGGCCCTGGAGCGCGGCGAGATCGTCGTCTCCGACCGGTACGTCGACTCCTCCGTCGCCTACCAGGGCGCCGGGCGTGACCTCGACGGCGACGAGGTCGGCCGTATCTCCCGTTGGGCCACCGAGGGGCTGGTGCCCGACCTGACCGTGCTGCTCGACGTCGACCCGGTGATCAGCACCGGCCGTCGCGCGCGCGACGCGGCCCGCTCCGGCGAGGACAACCTGGAGGTCCAGTCGAAGGGCTTCCACGAGCGGGTCCGGGCCCGGTTCCTCGACCTCGCCCGGCGCGAACCGCACCGCTACGTCGTGCTGGACGGCGGTCTGCCGGTCGACGAGGTCCAGGCACAGGTCCGGCAGCGGGTCCGGGAGGTGCTGCCGCTGTCGCCCCGCCGCCGCGCGCAGCTGGCCGAGCGGCTCCAGGAGGAGGACGCCTCGCGCGAGCGCCGGGCGGCCGCCGAGTCCGAGGTGCACCGGATGGACGCCGAGCTGCGGGAACGCCGGATGGCGGAGGCCCGCGAGCGCGAGGAGTCCCGCCGCCGGGCCCGTGACGAGGCCGAACGGCAGCTGCAGGAGGAGGCCGAGCGCGAGCTGCGGGCCCAGGAGGACGGCCGGGGCCGGCACGAGGCCGACCGGCGGTCCGCGGCCGCTGCGGCCGCTGCGGCCCAGGTGCTGGATCCGCTCACCGGCACTCCCGAGGAGGGTCCGCGCCCGTGACCGTGTGGGACGACGTGGTCGGCCAGGAGGCGGCGATCGCGACGCTGAGCGAGGCCGTGCGCGCTGCGCGCGCCCTGCGTTCGGGCCCCACGTCGTCCGGCCCGGTCGTCGGTGAGCACGCGATGACTCACGCCTGGCTGTTCACCGGCCCGCCCGGGTCGGGGCGTTCCACCGCCGCCCGCGCGTTCGCCGCGGCCCTGCAGTGCCCGCGCGGCGGGTGCGGCGAGTGCCACGAGTGCCGGACGGCGTTGAGCGGCTCCCACGCGGACGTCACCCTGGTCGCCACCGAGCGGTTGTTCCTGCGGGTGGAGGACGTGCGCCCGTTGATCCAGCTCGCCCAGCGCAGCCCGTCGAACGGGCAGTGGCGGGTCATCGTCATCGAGGACGCCGACCGGCTGAACGAGCAGTCCGGGAACGTGCTGCTGAAGGCCATCGAGGAGCCGCCGGAGCGCACGGTCTGGGTGCTGTGCGCGCCGAGTGCGGACGACATGCTGACCACGATCCGGTCGCGGTGCCGCCGGGTGGGGCTGCGCATCCCGCCGCCGGACCAGGTGGCCGAGCTGCTGGTCCGCCGCGACGGCGCGGAACCGGCCGTCGCGGCCTTCGCGGCGCGGGCGGCGCAGAGCCACATCGGGCTGGCCCGGCGCCTGGCCCTCGACGAGGGCGCGCGGATCCGGCGGCGTGAGGTGCTGCAGCTGCCCGGCCGGTTGCGTTCGGTCGGCGGGGCGGTGATGGCCGCGGGGCAGCTCGTGGAGGTCGCCGCCGAGGAGTCCAAGTCGGCCACCACCGAGCGCGACGCCGTCGAGAAGGCCGAGCTGCTGCACTCCCTGGGCGCCGAGGGGCTGGCCACGTTGCCGCCCGCGGTGCGGGCCCAGGTGCGGCAGCTGGAGGAGAACCAGAAGCGGCGCGCCACCCGGGCCCAGCGTGACGTGCTCGACCGGGCGCTGGTCGACCTGCTGTCGTTGTACCGGGACGTGCTGATGGTGCAGCTGCGGGCCGGTTCCGGTGAGCTGGTCAACGCCGAGATGGTGGCCGAGATCGACTCGGAGGCCAGGGCTTCCACGCCCGAGCAGACGTTGCGTCGGATGGACTCGATCGGCCTGGCCCGCGAGCGGATCGAGGCGAACGTCGCACCGCTGCTGGCGGTCGAGGCGCTGATGGTGGCGCTTCGCTAGATGAGGTCGCGCCGGGGGTTGGTCGCTGCCCTGGGGGCGGTGTGCCTGGCCGTCCTCTGCGCCTGTTCGGGCGGTGGCCCCGACCTGCCGGTCAAGCACCTGGAGGGGGCGGCCAGCCCGCCCGACGGGACGTCCGATCCGGCGAGATCGTCGGCGCTGGAACGGTTCTACGGCCAGAAGGTGGACTGGTCGGACTGCGAGGACGGGTTCCTCTGCGCGTCGGTCGTGGTGCCGGTCGACTGGGCCCAGCCGGGTGGGGCGACGCTCAAGATGGCCGTGAACCGGTTGCCGGCAACGGGCGACTCGATCGGGTCGCTGGTCGTGAACCCCGGGGGCCCAGGGGTTTCCGGGTTGGCCTTCGCCCGGTCCGCGCCCCGCTACTTCGGGGCGCAGGTGCGCGAGCACTACGACATCGTCGGTTTCGACCCGCGCGGGGTGGGGGCGTCGTCGGGCGTGAAGTGCCTGACGGACGCCGCGCAGGACGCCTCGGCGGCCGAGGACTCGACGCCCGACACGGCCACCGAACTCGCCGCGGCCGTGGCCGACGCGAAGTCGTTCGGGCGGGTGTGCGAGGCGCGCACCGGCGCTCTGCTCGGGCACGTGGACACCATCAGCGTCGCGAAGGATCTCGACGTGCTGCGGGCCGTGCTCGGCGAGGACCGGCTGTCGTTCCAGGGCATCTCGTACGGCACCTTCATCGGCGCCTGGTACGCCGAGCTGTTCCCCTGGCGGGTCGGGCGGATGGTGCTCGACGGCGCGGTCGACCCGGCGCTGAGCGCCGAGCAGTACCTGGAGGGTCAGGCGTCCGGTTTCTCGAAGGTGCTCGACGCCTACCTGAAGGACTGTCTCGACTCCTCGGACTGCCCGCTGAGCGGCACGGTCACGTCGGCCGTCGCCCAGCTCGGCCGGCTCGTCGACTCGGTGGACGCGAACCCGCTGCCCACCCGGTCGGGGCGCAAGCTGACCCAGAGCCTGATGACCACCGGCATCGTCGGCTCGCTGTACGCCGTGCAGAGCTGGCCCACGCTCACCGAGGCGCTCACGAAGGCGATGGAGGGGGACGGCAGCGGGCTGCTGGCCCAGGCCGACCGGTACCTGGAGCGGGAGTCGAACGGCCACTACTCGGGTGACGTCGTGGCCGCGAACCCGGCCATCTTCTGTCTCGACAGCGCCGAGGCCCGCACGCCGGAGCAGATCGCCGTCGACGCCCGAGCCGTCGCCGCGAAGTACCCGCCGCTGGGCGGTTCCATCGCGTGGTCCGGCCTCACGTGCGCCGAGTGGCCGCTGAAGGCCGTCGTGCCGCATCGGGAGCTGCACGCCGACGGCGCCCCGCCGATCCTGGTCGTCGGCACCACCCAGGACCCGGCCACCCCCTACGCCTGGGCCGTCTCGCTGGCCACCCAGCTGAAGTCGGGCCGCCTGCTCACCTGGCAGGGCACTGTCCACACCGCCTACCGCCAGGGCAGCCCGTGCGTCGACACCGCCATCGAGACGTACCTGCTGTCCGGCGACCTCCCCGCCACGGGCACCCGCTGCCGCTGACCCGTCCCTGCGTTGATCATGCACAAACGCAGCATCGGCGTCGGTGGCCGGAGCACGCCGCCGGACCCCCTATAGTGGTTGCTCGTGCGCCCGGCCCCCGGCCGGTCTCACGCCGCCTTAGCTCAGTCGGCCAGAGCAGCTCACTCGTAATGAGCAGGTCGTCGGTTCGATTCCGACAGGCGGCTCCATCGTTTCCGCAGGTCAGAAGCCGAATTCGTGCTTGGTTGAACGTGCTTGACTCGTCGACGCGGCATGAATGTATGAGCCGCTCGTTGTCTCTGTCGCGACTCAGGGGCACTCAGCCAACGTTCGAAGGTCGTGGAGGCCAGGCCATGATCGGGAACGGTCGTGCCAGCGATGGGCGATCGAGCGTGCCGGCGCCGAGGGCTTGCTGGAATTGAGCTGGGTCAATCAGGTCAATGATCCTTGCGGTAGGCCTGATGTCATGACGATCAAGAACTGGCCCGGTGCGCCGCTCACGCTGAGCGTGGGCGAGGCAGTCAGACTGCGCGGCCTCTCGTCGATGACGCTCCACCGCGAGATCCAGGCCGACAGGTTCCCGGCCGGGCGCATCGGCGGTCGGCTGATCATCCCTACTCAAGCGATCAGCGAGATGCTGGCAACGGCGACCCGCGAAACCCCGCGAAGGTAACGCCGGAGAGTGGGTCCTCACCCGGCGGCCTCGCGAAGGGCTGATCCCGCGTAGTCACTAGGCCTTCAGGCGACGTCGCTGCGCGGGGTGATCCGGACGGCGAGGTCCGCGTCCAGGGCTTGGGCGATGCGGTTGAGTACCGGCAGTGTCGGGGTGGTTCCGCCAGCCTCGAGCCGGGCGACCGCCGATTGGGTCATGGCGGCGGACTGGGCCAGTTGCTTCTGGGTCCAGCCGCGGTCTTCGCGCAGCCGCCGAACCGCTGCCCCGAGTTCGAAGGCCAGTCGGGCGGCCTCGTAGGCCTGCTCGGCGCCGGGCTCGCTCATCCGCCGGTCGCGCAGCTGCGCCCAGTCGCCGCTCGCCCCGCCGTCGCTTCGGTCAGGCATCGTCGTCCCCTTCCTCGTCGAGCGTGTGTCTCTGTGCGATGCACTGGGCCAGTGCCCGCCGGGCCCGGTCGACTTCCCTGTCCTCGCGCATCCGGGTCTTGGTGAATGTCGTCAGCAGGACGATCCGGCGACCCGGTGCGATCCAGTACGTGATCCGGACCGATTGCCGGTCCAGATGGAACCGCAGTTCGCGCAGCTTGCCGTCCAGCTGACGGGTGTATGGCTCACCTAGCAGGGGGCCTTGGGCGGTCAAAAGGTCGATGTAGAACGCGGTGGTGGCGAATTGCTCGGTCGTCAACCGTTCGAGCCAGTTCCGTACCTCTGGCTCGAGTTCCACGGTACCCCAGGACATAGCGATGATGCTATATTGCTGCCCTGTGGGCGTGTCCAGAACGCATTCTGAGGAGACTGTTTCCTCGGACCCCGTGGGGCCAAGTCCGTGGCATGACGTGTGGCCTGAGTCAGAGTGTTCGTGCAGGTCGCAGCGGTGGCTGAGTTCGCGCGGTTGAGTGTTCGGGCCTGGTCAGAGCGCTATGAGACGGTCAGCGGGCGCCTCGTAATGAGCAGGTCGTCGGTTCGATTCCGACAGGCGGCTCCAGTGGTTCCGGCGCACTTCGCGGCCCGCACGAGCCGGCGGAACGCGAACCGCGGTTGACGGAGGCCGGAACGCTCGTCGCGCTGGCCGTGCGGTGGTCGATCGGCACGGACGCCTCGACGCCTGGCCCCTCGGGGTCAGAGGGGCATGGGGCCGAGCGCCCGCTGCAGTTCGAGGGCGAAGGTCGAGGGCACCTCGAGCATCGGGAAGTGCCCACCTCGGGCTGCCACGTTCCAGTAGGTGAGATTCTGAAACCGCTTCTCCACCCAGTGGCGAGGAACCTTCTCGATGTCGGCGGGAAAGATCGTCACGGCCGCAGGGACGGAGACCACGTCCTCGTTGCCCCGGGGCGGGAAGTTCTCCCAGTAGAAGCGGGCCGACGAGCCCCCGCTGCCGGTCAGCCAGTACAGCATCACGGTGTCCAGGATCCGGTCCCGGCTCACGGCGTCCGTCACGGACCCCTGGTGGTCGGTCCAGCTGTGGAACTTGTCGAGGATCCAGGTCAGTTGGGCGACCGGCGAGTCCGCCAAGGCGTACGCCACCGTCTGGGGCCGGGTGGACTGCTCCAGTGAATAGCCTCCGCCGTAGCGCCAGAAGCGGCGGGTCTCGGCGACCCAGGTGTCCTCCATCTCCGTCAGCCGCCCGGCGCCCTCGGCGGGTTCGCTGACGTACGGGGTGAACGTGTGCAGGCCCGCCACCAGGTCGCGGTGGCGCGTCGCGAGAGCGGCGCTCACCCGGCCCCCCCAGTCGCCCCCGACCGCGAAGAAGCGCTCGTACCCCAGCCGCCGCATCAGCTGGGCCCAGGCATCGGCGGTGCGCTCGACTCCCCATCCCGTCGCATGCGGCTTGCCACTGAACGCGTAGCCCGGCAGGGACGGGGCCACCACGTGGAACGCGGGTGCCTCCGGTGACGCCGGTTCGGTCAGCTCGCGGACGACGGCCAGCGGCTCGACCACGGAACTCGGCCAGCCGTGGCTGATGATCATCGGACGGGCGTCCGGACGGGGCGAACGCACGTGCAGGAAGTGGACGTCGAGCCCGTCGATCTCGGTCATCGCCGGCCCGTGCTCGTTGACTTCCCGCTCCAGCCGCCGCCAGTCGTAGTCGTGCGACCAGTACCGCACCAGGTCCGCGACGTAGTCGCGCGGCGGGCCCTGACGCCAGTCGGCTTCTCCGCCGGGCGTGGCGACCGTCTCGGTCTCGGGCAGGCGCGTCCGGTGCAGACGATCGCGCAGGTCGTCGAGGTCGCGCTCGGGGACGTGGACAGGGAACGGTCGTACCTCGTCATGCATGGACATCCGAATCACCCTTTCTCGTGAGGTGTGTGAGCAGGACGCCGGTGGCGGCCATCGCCGCGCCGACCCAGCCGATGGCGGGGTACCCCGCGCCGATGGACAGCACCGCCCCTCCGGCCCAGGCCCCCGAGGCGTTCGCCGCGTTCGCGGCCGAGTGCACCAACGAGGCGCCGAGAATGGGCGCGTCCGCTGCCACGTCCATGAGCCGCGCCTGCACGCTCGGCATCGGCGTCATGCAGATCATCCCGATTCCGAACACCCCGACGACGGCGGTGGCGGGATGGTGGACCAGCCCGGTGAACCCCGCCATGACCACCGCGATCGCGACCAGACCGAGCGAGATGGTTCCCGTCACCGACCGGTCGGCCAGGCGCCCGCCCAGAACGGTTCCGACCGCCATCCCCACCCCGAACAGCGAGAGGACCGCGGGCACCCAGGCCCGGGGAATGCCCGAGACCGTGGTCAGGGTGCTGGAAAGGTAGGTGTAGACGGCGAACATGCCGCCGAAGCCGACGACGCACACGGCGATGGCGAGCCAGACCTGCCCCTGGCGGAGCGCCCGCAGCTCGCCGGTCATGGTGTCGAGGCGTCCGGGGGGAAGGGACGGCAGCGCGAGTCGCACGGCGACGAGGGTCAGGAGGCCGAGCAGCCCGGCCACCGCGAAGGTGACGCGCCACCCGTAGTGCTGGCCGACGGCGGTGGAGACCGGTACCGCGACGACGTTGGCGATGGTCAGGCCGAGGATGACCACCGCTATCGCGCGGCCGCGCCGCTCGGCGGGAACGAGGGACGCCGCGACCGTGGCTGCGATTCCCAGGAAGGCGCCGTGCGGAAGCCCGGCCACGAACCGGGTGGCCACCAGCACCCCCAGGGTCGGCGCGGCCGCCGAGGCGACGTTCGCCACACTGAGCAGGGCCGTCAACGCCAGCAGCAGGGACCGTCGGGGCGTACGCGACCCGAGGACGGCCAGGACCGGCGCCCCGGTCACCACCCCCAGTGCATACGCCGAAATGATCCGCCCCGCGGTTGGTTCCGACACCGCGAGCGCCGAGGCGACGGACGGCAGAACCCCCATCGAGGCGAATTCAGCGGTCCCGAACGCGACGCCGCCGAGCGCCAGGCTCGCCAGGGCGAGGGCGGTGCGGCGGCGCGACTCCCGGTGGGCCGCGGCCGGGGGAACGGGCTGGACGCCGGAACTCGTCGTGCCGCCCGGCTCCGGTCGGACCGAGGCGGCCGGGGAAGCGGTCATGCCGCCAAGGTAACCAGTTCTACTGGTGTGTGCAACCAGTTGAAACGGTGTCAAATATTGGTTCGACCGGTGTCATGGGCTACTCTGAGGGCATGTCCGAGTCGCGGATGGACCCGTCCCTGGCCAAGCGCTTCCGCACGGGACGGGCGTGCCTGAACTTCGCGCACACCGGCGAGACCCCCTACTGGGTGGAGCCGGAACTCGTGTACGACCAGGCCAGCCTCGAACGCTGGCTGGCGCACATCCTCGGAGTGGCCGACATCCAGGCCCGGCCGCGCGATGTCGGCGCCGCCCACCGGTTGCGGGGATCGATCCTGCAGCTCGCCCGGGCCCGCGCGGAAGGCCGGTCGCTCGCCGAGGACGACGTCCGCACCATCAACACCTTCGCCGCCGCAGCGCCCCCCGTGCCGGAGATGACCGCCGCCGGGGCCATCGCGTCCGTATCGACGTCCGCCACCGCCGGCCTGTCCGCAATCGCGCGCGACGCCATCGACCTCTTCACGGGGCCGCTCGGGCACCGCATCCGGGTGTGCGCCGCAGAAGACTGCGAGCTGCTGTTCGTCGATTCCTCGCAGCCGGGAACCCGACGCTGGTGCTCTATGCAGCGCTGCGGAAACCTGACCAAGCTCCGCACGCACAGGAGCGCGAAAGCGCCTGTGCGGGATGCCGTGTGAGTCCCGCCGCCCGTGACTCAGTCGGCCAGGGCGGCGTCATGCTGGTCAGCTGAGGGGCTCAGCCGGTCGCCGGAGTGGCCCCGGCAGTGGCGGCGTCGATCAGGACCCGGGCGGCCGCGCGGGCGTGGGCGGCCGCGTCGGGGCGGCCATCTATCGCCGCCGTGGTCTGAGCCCCTTCGGCGAGCAAGGCCAGCTGGGCACCGAGCAGGGGCGGGCCGCCGAGCTCGGCCACCAACTCGGCCACGTAGCGCTGGAAGGACCGCTTCTGCTCGCGGGCGAGTTCGGCGACGTCCGGTGACACGGCGCCCAGCTCACCGAAGGCATTGATGAAGCCGCACCCACGGAATCCGTCCTCCTGGAACCACGCGTCCAGGAAGTCGTACACCGCCAGCAACCGATCGCGCGGAGACGCAGCCCCTGCCGCCGCCTGGGCGATGCCGGCGTTCCATTCCTCCCCCCGCCGGTGGAGCACCTCGGTGAGCAGGTCGGCCTTCGACGGGAACTGTGCGTAGATCCGCTTGAGCGGCACCCCGGACGCCTCTCGCACCGCGTCCATCCCCACGGCCTGGATGCCGCGCCCGTAGAACAGCCGCCCTGCCGCCTCGACGATCCGAGCGCGATCGAGCTGGGGGAGCGTCAGTCCGGCGTCGTTCACCTCGTCATCTCCTCACGGTCGCCTGTCTCGGGTTGCGCCGAGAACGCACGTTCTCTACCGTAGCGCACGGAGATGAGAACGGCTGTTCTCGTTCGGGATGAAAGGGTTGAAAAGACATGGGTTTCATCACCGTCGGCCAGGAGAACTCGGCGCCGATCGAGCTGTACTACGAAGACCACGGCACCGGTCAGCCGGTCGTACTGATCCACGGCTACCCGCTGGACGGCACCTCCTGGGAGCGTCAGACCCGCGAGCTGCTCGACCTGGGCCACCGCGTGATCACCTACGACCGTCGCGGCTTCGGCCGCTCCAGCAAGGTGACCACCGGCTACGACTACGACACCTTCGCCACGGACCTGAAGACGGTGCTCGAGACCCTCGACCTGACCGACGTGATCCTGGTCGGCTTCTCCATGGGCACGGGCGAACTCGCCCGCTACGCCAAGCTCTTCGGCACCGATCGAGTCGCCAAGTTCGCCTTCCTCGCCTCGCTGGAGCCGGGACTGCTGCAGCGTGTGCCTCAGGAGGTCTTCGACGGCATCGCGGCCAGCGCGAAGGCCGATCGCTTCGCCTGGTTCACCCAGTTCTACAAGGACTTCTACAACCTGGACGAGAACCTCGGCTCCCGGATCAGTCAGGAGGCGGTGACCGCCAGCTGGAACACCGCGACCGGCAGCGCCCCCATCGCCTCCTACGCGGTCGTGCCCACCTGGGTCGAGGACTTCACCGCGGACGTCGAGGCCGTGAAGGCGTCCGGCAAGCCGGTGCTGATCGCCCACGGGACGGCGGACAACATCCTGCCGATCGACGCGACCGGCCGCCCGTTCCATGAGGCACTCCCGGAGGCGGAGTACGTCGAGATCGAGGGCGCCCCGCACGGCATGCTGTGGACGCACGCCGAAGAGGTCAACGCCGTCCTGCTGCCCTTCGTGCAGAAGTAACAGCTAACCGGCCGCGCCACGGAAGATGCTGGTCGACAGCATCTTCCGCGGCGCGCCGAGACGAGGTCCTACGCCGACTCGTGGTCACCGGAGCGATCGCGGTCCAGGACCAGGTCGAGCACCACTCTCGTCTCGGCGGGGTCGGTGGGGTGGGCGAGGAGCCCCTCGATCGCGAAGGTGATCAACCGGGCCGTGGCCCGAGATTCATGTTCGGGGACGCCTTGCTGGGCGAGATGCCGGATGACCAGGCCGTCCATCAGTTCGTGAAACCGGTTGTGCCACGCCGCGACGGCGGCGGCCTGCTCGCTCCGGGCGTGGACGACCCCGATCAGAGGACTGTGCCGGCGTAGCCGCTCCAGCACCCAGAGGACCTGCTCGACGAACGGCAGCTCCCCTTGCTGGCCGAGGTCCGCCAAGGCCTCGGTCAGCAGGTGGTTCAGCGCGGCGACCAGGAGGGCGTCCTTGTCCTCGACGTACCAGTAGACCGTGTTGGGGGTGACCCCTGCGGCCCGCGCGATGCGCGCCATCGAGGTCTGCTCGAACCCGGCCTCGCTGAACAGGTCCACGGCGGCGCGCACGATCTCGGCGAGCTTCTCTTCGCGGTCCTGGGGACGCCGGTTGCGGGGCACCTCCCGATTCTATCTTGACTGTCATTCAAGAATGGCCCTACGTTCTTGAATGTCCATCAAGAACTAGCCGACGTGCCCACGACGGTCACGAAGAAGGCAGGGCCCACCATGACCGACCCCACCGACCTCCCCTTCTTCAGGCGGCCCGGGTCCTTCCTCTCCGAGGGGATCTCTTGCGCGGCGACCGTCTACCGCCCCGCCGACGCCGACGGAGCGCCGCGGCCCGTGATCGTCATGGCCCACGGCTTCGGCGCCGTCCAGGCCCTCCGCCTTCCGGCCTACGCCGAGCGGTTCGCCGCCGCGGGCTACGTCGTCGTCACCTTCGACTACCGGGGCTTCGGCGACAGCGACGGCACCCCGCGACAGCTGCTGGACGTCTCGATGCAGCACCAGGACTGGGCCGCGGCCCTCGCGTTCGCCCGCACCCTGGAGGGCGTCGACCCGTCGCGGGTCGTGGCCTGGGGCACCTCGTTCGCCGGCGGCCACGTCATCACGCTCGCGGGACGGGGAGAACGCCTGGCGGCGATCATCGCTCAGGTCCCGCACGTCAGCGGGCCCGCGGCCGTCCTGTCCACCGGCTTCATGCCCAGCCTGCGCCTCGCCGGCCCGGGCCTGCGCGACCAGATCGGCGCCTGGTTCGGCCGCCGGCCGGTCTACGTCAACTCGGTGGGCACCCCCGGAGAGACCGCCGTGATGAGCACCCCCGACGCGATCCCCGGGCTGGAGAAGATGTTCGCCGAGTCGGGGCTCAAGGACGGCGACTACCCCGTCACCGTCGCGGCCCGGATCGTGCTCTGGGTCGGCCTCTACTCCCCGCGGCGTTGGGCCCGCCGCGTCACGTGCCCGGCCCTCGTCCAGATCGCGGACACCGACGTCATCACCCCGCGCCGAGTCGCCGAGGCGACCGCCGCGCGGATCCCCGAGGCCACCGTGCGCGTCTACTCCGGTGGTCACTTCGACCCCTACGTGCAGCCGCTCTTCCCGAGCGTCATCGCCGATCAGCTCGCGTTCCTGGCCCAGCACGTCCCGGTGTCCGCCGCCCGCCGGTAGCACTCGCCCGCAAGGAGCGCTGGACGGCGGGGGGCGGGTTTTCCCGCTCCTCGCCGCGCCTCAGGGGGCCGGCAGCACCGCACGACCCAGCCAGCGGCTGCCGCGCAGCGCGAGTTCGAGGTCCAGCCGGTCGTCCTCGAGTGGCCGTCCGCGCAGGGCCACCGCTTTGTCGACGCGGTACTTGACGGTGTTCTTGTGCACGTGGAGCCGTTCGGCAGCCGCGACGTAGCTGCCGTTCGCGGACAGGAAGACCCGCAGCGTGTGCCGCAGGAGCTCGGCGCGTGCTGAGGCTTCGGACAGCCCACCGAGCGCCGTCGAGACCAGGTCACGGGCCGACTCGAGGTCCCGGCTGAGCAGCACGGCCGCCCGTACCCCCGCGTCGGCGTAACTCGTCACCGGCTCGGCGGCACCACCGTCGATCGTGGCGACGTCGAACGCGCGCCCGGCCTCGACGTGCGAGCGGCGAAAGCCGTCGAGGCCGCTGCCCGGCGCCCCGAGGGCGACCCGGACACCCGGCTCGACGGCGCCGGCGACGAGGTCCACGACCTCGGCCGTCACGTGCTCGTGCCCCGGCCCGAGGGGCAGCCAGACCCAGGCCGTCGAGGCGTCGCGAGCGACGAAGAGTGCGTTGCCGGACGTGCCGAGCGCCTCCGCCGTCGCGGCGATCACGGACGTGAGCGACTGCAGGCGCGCCGTGGACTCGTCGCTCGTGCCGCTCCAGACCACAGCCGCCAGGTGGCGCCGGCGGAGCCGGTACCCGAGCGCGCGCTCCGCCTCGGCGACGTCCACCTCCCCGCCCGCCACGACCGTCTCCACCATGGCGGCCCGCACCGTGTCACGGCTCGACAACCAGCGCTCGCGCTCGACCTCGTACTCGGCCACCACCTCCTCCGCGATGCGGTCGACGTAGTCGAACGACAGCGACTGCATCATGCGCATCGCGGCGTAGGCCGCCGGCCCGTCCCCGCCGAGCCGCCTGATCTCCTCGAAGGCCCGGTCCAGCACCCGCTGCTGACCGACGCGGTAGGACCGCACCAGGGCGTGCGAGGAGACACCGCGCTGGGCCAACCGGCGGGCCAGCTCGACCGCGGCTCTCGGTGGGGCCGGTTCACCCACCTCGCCCTGGTGCCGGGCGAGCAGGAAGAAGGCCTCGAGGTTGCTCACGGTGCTGTCCCCGATCAGCTGGTACGCCGCATGGTCACCGTCGAGTTCGGGGAACCCACCGGCGATCTCCTCGTTGAGCGCGGGGGACAGGGCCGGCAGTTGCTCCTGCATCGAGCGGGCCGCGGTCGCCACGAGGCGACGTGCCGCGACGGCGACCTCATCGCCGTCCGGTGTCAGCGATCGTCGGGCCGCTTTGTCCATCAGGACCAACTCCTTCGGCCTCGATGGCGAAGAGAGCGTGCTCAGAGCACGAACTCGACGCCGGAATTTGGCTTCGGAGCACAGTGTCCCACGTCACGGCCGCGACCTACGGTGAGCGCTCCCGGCGGCCGCGCCGGGTCCTGTCGCGTGTCCCGGTTCGCGTCCACGTCCGTATCGAAGGTGATCTCGATGTTGCTCGCCCACCTGCCCTGGTCCCGCCCCGGACACGTCCCGGCCGACCGTCCCTGTATGCGCGACGAGGCGCTCGAGCTGACCTACGGCGACTTCGACACCCGCGTCGCGGCGGCGGCGGAACACTTCGTCGAGCTGGGCGTCGCGCCGGGCTCGGTGGTCGCGGTGATGCCGCCCAACCGGGTCGAGCTCCTTGTGGCCGTCGTCGCCGCCTGGCGGCTCGGCGCGTCGGCGACGCCGGTCAACCCGGTGCTGACGGCGTCCGAGGCGACGTACCAGGTGGCGGACGCCGACGCCGCCCTGATCGTCGTGGACGACGGTGCTCCCGACTTCCCCGACCGCACCGTCCTGCACGTGAACGACCTGCGCACCGACGCGGTCTCGGCTCCTGCGCCGCACGAGGTCGGCGCCGGCGACCTGGCCCTGCTCGTCTACACGAGCGGCTCGACGGGGCGTCCCAAGGGCGTCATGCTCAGCCACGGCAACATCGCCGCGATGGCGGGAGAGATGGTCGAGTCGTTCGAACTCGACGCCTCGGACCACTGCCTGCTGGTGCTGCCGCTCTTCCACGTCAACGCCCTGTGCGTGAGCTTCCTGTCGACCTTCCTCGCCGGTGGGCAGCTGTCGGTGCTGCGGCGCTTCCATCCCCTCGAGTTCCTGGCCGCCATCGAACGTCTGCGGCCCACCTACTTCTCGGCCGTGCCGACGATCTACTCGCACCTGCTCGCGCTGCCCGAAGCGGTCCAGGCCGACGTCTCCTCGGTGCGCTTCGCTGTGTGTGGTGCCGCCCCCGCCTCGACCCAGGTGCTCGCGGGCATCACCGAGCGGTTCGGCTTCTCCCTGATCGAGGGCTACGGCCTGACCGAGGCCACCTGCGCGTCGGCGTCGAACCCGCTGCACGGGCCGCGCAAGCCCGGCACGGTGGGGCCGGCCATCCCCGGGCAGACGGTCGCGATCATGGGTGAGGACGGCGCGCTGCTGCCGGCGGGCTCCCGCGGCGAGGTGGTCATCCAGGGCCCGACGGTGATGTGGGGGTACCTCGGGCGGCCCGAGGCGACCGCTGAGGCGCTGCGCGGCGGCTGGCTGCACACCGGTGACGTCGGCGTCCTCGACGAGGACGGCTACCTCACCATCGTCGACCGCCTCAAAGACATGATCATCCGGGGCGGCGAGAACATTTACCCGAAGGAGGTCGAGCGCGTCCTGCACGGCCACCCCGCCGTGCTCGAGGCCGCCGTCGTGGGAGCGCCCGACCCCGTCTACGGCGAGGTCCCAGTCGCGTACGTCGTGCTGCGCCCCGGCGCCGCGGCCACTCCGGAGGAGCTGCGGGCGGCCTGCCGCGAGGACCTCACGAAGATCAAGGTGCCCACCGCCGTCCACGTGGTCGAGTCCCTGCCGAAGAACCCGGTCGGGAAGATCGACAAGCCCACGTTGCGCGGCCTCCTGCAGACCCGAGCGCTCGACCCGGAAGGGGTCTGACCATGGGTTTCATCAAGCCGTCGCCTCAGCCCGTCGAACCGGCCGAGTTCCTCGTCCTGCCGCTGCGCGAGCGCATGCGCACCCTGAGCACCACCTGGGTCGAGGACGGGTTCGGCACGCCGAGGGTGCTCCACGTCATCTACATCCTCAAGATGTTCGGGCTGTACCTCGGCGGCGGCCTCCTCATCGCGGCCGCGACCAGCAACGCGACCGTGTTCGAGCCCGGCTCGTGGTGGGACAACATCGTCGTCTACCAGAAGCTGGCGGCGTGGCTGATGCTCCTGGAACTCATCGGCCTCGGCGGGGCCTGGGGCCCCCTGTGCGGCCACTTCAAGCCCATGACCGGCAACATCCGGTACTGGTTGCGGCCCGGCACGATCCGCATGGCCCCCTGGGGCAGCCGAGTCCCCGGAACCGCCGGCGACACCCGCACCCTCCTCGACGTGGGGCTCTACCTGGCGGCCCTGGCCGGCCTCGTGGTGCCCCTCGCCGCATCCGGTGTCGACGTCGTCGGGGTCGCCGGCCAGCAGGTCGTGCCCGGCTGGGCGTTCGTTCCGGTCCTCGTGCTGATGCCGCTGCTCGGCCTGCGCGACAAGGTCATCTTCCTGGCCGGCCGCTCGGAGCAGTACCTGCCGATCATGCTGTACTCCGCCGTCTTCGCCGACGACTTCACCAACCTGGTCGTGGCCTACAAGATCGTCATCGTCTGCGTGTGGATCGGCGCCGGCGTGTCCAAGATCGGCGACCACTTCGTCAACGTCGTCCCGCCCATGGTGTCGAACAGTCCGGCGATGCCCGGCAAGGCCTCCCGACGTCTCTTCTACCGCGACTTCCCGCGCGACCTGCGGCCGTCGCGGCTGGCCTGGTTCATGGCCCACATCGGCGGCACCCTGGTCGAGATCGCCATCCCGGTGACCCTCCTCCTCACCACGAACGCGACCATCGCGCTCCTGGGCGCCGTCGCCATGCTCCTCTTCCACCTCTTCATCACCTCGACCTTCCCGCTCGCGGTGCCCCTGGAGTGGAACGTCTTCTTCGGTTTCGCGGCGATCACCCTGTGGGTCGGGAAGGACCCGTCCGCGTACTCGATCTACGACTTCTCGCCCGCGTGGGCGCTCCTGCCGATATTCGCGCTAGCCCTGGCCTTCCCGGTCCTGGGCAACCTGCGGCCCGACCTCGTCTCGTTCCTTCCCTCCATGCGCCAGTACGCCGGGAACTGGGCGTCGGCCGTGTGGGCCATGAAGCCCGGGGTGGAGGAGCGCCTCAACGAACTTCCCAACGTGCACAACCAGGTCGACCAACTGGTAGAGATGAAGTACGAGCCGGACGACGCGGAGATGACGCTGCAGAAGACCATCGCGTGGCGAACCATGCACAGCCAGGGGCGCGGCCTGTTCTCGGCGCTCTACCACCACCTCGACGACATCGAGGAGCGGACGGTCCGCGAGGGCGAGCTGGTGTGCAACACGCTCGTGGGCTGGAACTTCGGCGACGGGCACCTGCACGACCACCGCCTCGTGGCCGCCGTCCAGCGTCGCCTCGGCCTGCAGCCCGGTGACCTGGTGGTCGTCTGGGTGGAGTCCCAGCCCATCTTCCGGCACACCCAGGCCTACCAGGTCATCGACGCCGCCCTGGGCGTGGTCGAGCGCGGGACCTGGGACGTGCGGGACTGCGTCGCCGAGCAGCCCTGGCTGCCCAACGGTCCGGTGGACCTCGACGTCACGTGGGCCGCTCCGGGCTACCAGCGCCGCCGGACCCTGACGGCGCGGACGTTCGAGCACCCCGCGTGACCTCCGCGATCGTGGTCGGCAGCGGGCCCAACGGGCTCGCTGCCGCTCTGACCCTGGCCGCCGCGGGCGTCCAGGTCACGGTCCTGGAACGGGAGAGCACACCCGGCGGCGGCACCCGCTCGGTCGAGGCGACCCTCCCCGGTCTGCTCCACGACGAGTGCAGCTGGGCGCATCCCCTCGCGATCGACACGCCCTTCAGTCGCGCCTTCGACCTCGGCAGCACCGGCCTCCGGTTCGTCGCGGCCCCCTACGAGCACGCCCACCCGCTCGACGGTGGCCGCGGCGCTGCCGCGCGTCGCTCCTCGGAGGAGACGGCGCGGGCGCTCGGAGCCGACGCGCGCAGGTGGCGTCGCATCTTCGGGCGTCTCGACGAACGGTTCGCGCGGATCAGCGAGGACTTCCTGCGCCCGATGCTGCACGTGCCCGCCCACCCGGTACTCCTGGCCCAGTTCGGCGCCCTCGCTACGCTGCCGGCCACGGGCCTCGCCCGCCTCTTCGGCACCGACGAGGCCCGGGCGATGTGGTCCGGGCTGGCCGCCCACTCGTTCCGGCCCCTCGGCAGTCCCTTCTCCTCCGCCATCGGGCTCGCCCTCGGCACGGCCGCGCACACCTACGGCTGGCCGGTCGCCGTCGGCGGCTCCCGATCCATCAGCGCCGCCATGATCGCCCAACTCGAGAAGCACGGCGGTCGGATCGAGACCGGGGTCGAGGTCCGGTCGGCGACCGAACTCCCCCCGAGCGACCTCCTGCTGCTGGACACGTCCCCCCGGACGGCGGCCGCCATCCTGGGCGACCGCCTCCCGGCGCACGTCCGGCGCGCGTACCGGCGATTCCGCCACGGCACCGCCGCTTTCCAGGTGTCGCTGGCCGTCGAGGGCGGCATCCCCTGGGCGTACGCCCCGGCGCGCGAGGCCGCGAGCGTCCACCTCGGCGGCACGTTCCGGGAGGTCGCCGAGGCCGAGCGGCAGACCTGGCAGGGCCGGATGCCCGAGCGCCCCTTCGTCCTCCTCGGCCAGCAGTACGTCGCCGACCCCTCCCGGTCCCGGGGGGCGACCCATCCCGTCGACGCCTACGCCCACGTGCCGCACGGTTTCGGCGGCGACGCGACCGAGGCGATCCTCGCCCAGATCGAGCGGTTCGCCCCCGGGGCACGCGATCGCATCGTCCACGTCTCCGTCCGCACCACGACCGACATCTCAGTGCGCAACCCCAACTACGTCGGTGGGGACATCACCACCGGCGCGAACACCGCCCGCCAGCTCGTGTTCCGCCCGCGAGTCGCGCTCGACCCCTACGCCACGGGCATCCCGGGCACCTACCTCTGTTCGGCGGCGACCCCGCCCGGCGCCGGGGCTCACGGGGTGTGCGGATGGAACGCCGCCCGCTCCGCACTGGCGAGTCTGCGCTGAGCGGTGCGCCGCTCGCAGGAGTGGTTCAGCGGGTCGCCCCATGGTTCAGCGGGTCGACCCAGGGTTCAGCAGCGACGCGATGAGACTCTGCGCGAGCCAGGCGCCGAACCGTTCCGGTGACCAACCCCGCTGGAGCACCAACAGGTCGTAGAGCTCGGGGGAGTTGTGCGCCCACAGCAGGTGTGGGCGCGGTACTGCGCGACCTCGGCATTCCGGCGGCGGCCGAGCCGCCGGTGGAGCATGAGCTGGACCTGCTCGAGGCCCTCACCGCCTGACCCGCGCCGGACGGCTCGTGACCGACCGGCGCCGGTCACGAGCCGCGAAAAGGGGCTGTCAGCCGGCGTAGCCGTGCATGATCAGCGAGCCGCCGGTGAGCACCGGGATGGCCACGGCGTTCAGCACGGCCACGACCAGGCCCACGATGGCGAAGCCCCGAGCGGCCCCGCGCTGCGGGGTGCTGCCGATGGTGAGTCCGCCCAGCCAGGCCGCGTTCGCACCGAAGATGGCGGGTGCGCCGGCCCAGAAGGCGGGCAGCGAGATCACGGCCAGCGCGCCGAGCGCGACGGCGCCGATCGCGGCCCGCGAGGCGACCCCGCGGCAGCTCAGCGACACGGCGAAGGCGATGACCAGGCTCACGGCGGCGACCACGGAGATGCTCACGAGGCTGGCTCGCACCCCCTCGTCCCGGTCTATCTCGGCCTGGCTGGCCACGAACATGCCGATCCCGAACACGATCAGCTGGAAACCTGTACTGAGCAGGATCGTGCCGCCCACCAGCACGGGGGCGCTGAGGCCGGTGACGATCCGGGGCTTGCGGTCGAGCGACGCGGACTGCGTGGTCATGACTCCTCCTGAAGGGAATGATCGCTGCTTCGGCCGACTGTGGCCGCCGGCGCGACCCGGGGGCGAGGCCCCCGCCGTCCCCCGCCGTCCCGAGCCCGTCCCGCGTCGTCCCGGAACGTCCCGCCGACGTCCCGGACACCTAGGCACGGGCCCGAGCGTGGCGCATGATCAGGACATGACCTCGGTGCCGGACGACGGACCGCCCCCGGCCGGGGTGCCGGTCGCCGTTCTCGTCGCCACCCTGTTGGCCGCCTTCGGCACGATCCCCGCCCTGATGGGCGTGACGTCCGACAGCATCACGGTCGGCGCGATCTACAGCTCGGCGTGGCTGGTCTTCGGCTTCGGTGCCGCGGTCCTGCTCGACCGGGATCCGCATGACCGGGTAGGGCGGGTCTTCGCCGGCCTGTCGCTGACGCCCCTGGCCGTGGTGGGGGTCTCCGTGGTGGTGAGCGGCGTGGGCTGGGGTTCCCTGACCCGGGTGTGGACGGCGATCGGATGGCCGGTGGTCGCCGTCGTCCTGGCCGCCGTCGCCTGGGCCGTCGACCTGGCCGTCGACCGGATGTCGCGTCGCCGGCTGGTCTGGCTCGTCGTCCTCTCCGCGGCGCTGTTCGCCGCCGTGATCGCCACCCGGTTCCTCGCCGGCCCGGTCCAGGCGGCCATGACCGCGATGCTCGGACTGTGGACCTTCGCCGCGGTGGCGACGCGCCTCGTACTCGCCCGCCAGTTCCGCCCGCTCGACGAACCCCTGGTCGACCTCGTTCTGGCGCTCGGCCCCTTCCTGCTCGGTGGGGTCGCCGGACTGCTGACGCAGTGGCTGACCGAACGGGTGGACCTACCCTGGGCCCAGCCTTCGACCGTCTTCGTGGCCGTCGTCGTCGTCACCCTCGCTTGGCCCCTGTCCCGATGGCTGCGCGCCTCCTTCCTGCAGCAACGGTACGGGCGTGGCGTGCTGACCCCGGACGACGTCGCCGCCATCACCGCAGGCCTGCACGCGGACGCCGACCCGCGCGAGTTGCTCGGCCAGGCGGCTGCGATGGTCTCGGCGGCCAGCGGTCAGGAGGCGGTGACGATCATCCTCGGCGCCGACGAACCGGACGAGCCGAGTGACGACGGTCGGCTGGTGCACCATCCTCTGGTGGTGGCCGGTGACCGGGTCGGCACCCTCTCGGTCCGCAGTCGGCACCGGGAGGGCCCCGAATCGCGCCAGGCCCACACCGTCGTCCAGCTCATCCCCACGGTGGCCCTGGTCGCGCGGGCGGTGCAGCTGGCGGTCGAGGCCGACCACGCGCGACAGGACGTCGCCCGTGAACGGGACGCCGAACGGGCCAGGATCCTGGGCGACCTGCACGACGGAGTCGGGCCGGTACTGGCCGGGATGAGCATGCGCGTCCAGGCCGAGTTGCGTGCGGCGCCGACCCCTCTGCTGCGGGCGCTGGCCGACGAGCTGGCCGACTGCCGGGGCGACCTGCGCCGGATCGTGGCCGGCCTGACGCCTTCGGCCCTGCACGACGGCGACCTGGCCGGCGCGCTGAGCGCCCTGGTCGACAGCTTCGGCGCCCAGAGCCGAACCATCGCCCTCGACACGGATCTCGACCGCGAGCTGCCACCCGAGGTGACGGTCGCCGTGTACCGCAGCGTCGCCGAGGGGATCACCAACGCGCTGCGGCACGGCGCGGCGGACGAGATCCACGTGAGTGTCCGCTGTCGGGCCGATCCCGGCGAGCGGATCAGCGCCCGCGTCGAGGTGCGCGACCACGGACGAGGAGGTCTCGTCGTCCCCGGGGTCGGCCTGACGTCGCTCCGGCGCCGCGCCGAACAGCTCGGTGGGCGGCTGCAGGTGGAGAACCTCCAGCCCCACGGCGTCCGCCTGCACGTCGAGATACCGGTGGTGTCCGCGTGAGCGAGGTGATCCGCGTGCTGCTGGTCGACGACCACCCGATCGTCCTGTCCGGGCTGTCGGCGCTGGTCGGGTCCGACCGCGGCCTGCACCTGGTGGTCGCTGCTCGGACGGTGAGTGAGGCGCTGGCCGGGCCCGTAGAGGCTCCGGACGTCGCTCTCGTCGATCTGGATCTGCCGGACGGGGACGGAATCTCACTGGGTGTTCAGCTGAAGCAGCGGTGGCCGGACGTCCGCGTCGTGCTGTTGACCATGCATTCCGACCAGCAGGCCGTCATGCGCAGCCTCGGTTCGGGACTCGACGGCTATCTCCTGAAGGATGCCGATCCCGAGGACATCCTGGCGGCGATCCACACGGTCGCCGGCGGCACGATGGTGCTCGGGCAGGGCGTGGCCGCCACGGTGGTCGCCGCCGCGGCGAGCGGCCAGCCGGCCACGGGTGCCGACGCGCTGGCTCCGCTGGACGCCCGGGACCGCGAGATCCTGGCCCTCCTGGTGCGTGGGTTCACGACCTCCCAGGTCGCCGCCCGACTGTTCCTGGCGCCGAAGACGATCCGCAACCGCGTCTCCGACATCGTCGGCAAGCTCGGGGTGACGTCCCGTGAGGAGGCCATCCGGCTGGGCCGGGACTGCGGCCTGAGCTGAGGAGTCGGCGCGGAGCCCTAGGCTCACGGGATGGCTGACGCCGAGGTGGTGGACGTCGAGGCGGCCGCGGTCGAGCTGCTCGTCACCCTCGTCGGCATCGATAGCGTGAACCCCGGGCTGGTGACGGGTGCCGCGGGTGAGACTGGCATGGTCGACCACCTGAGGGCCCGGCTCGACGCCGCGGGGTTCGGGACGACGGTCGTCCCGGCCGCCGGGCACGACGACCGGCCCAGCCTGGTCGCCGTCGCGCCCGGGCCGTCGCAGTGGCCCACCGTCGTCCTGAACGGCCACCTCGACACGGTCGGGGTGGCCGGCATGACCGACCCCCTCACGCCGCGCGTCGAGGGTGACCGGCTCTACGGCCGGGGCGCCGCCGACATGAAGGGCGGCCTGGCCGCGCTCGTCGTCGCCGCCGAGCGGCTGGTCGCCGACGGCGCTCCGGTCCGGCCGGTGCTCGCGCTGTCCGCCGACGAGGAGGACGCCAACCTCGGTACCGAGGCGATCGTCCGCGCCCTGCCCGGCCTCGGCGTCCGGCCGGACGTCTGCCTGATCGCCGAACCGACCGACCTGGCGCTGAGCCGGTCGCTGCGCGGGTTCGGGGTGGCCCGGGTGACCTTCCGGGGCCGCGCGGCGCACAGCTCGCAGGCCGAGCTGGGCGTCAACGCCGTCACCCACCTGGGGCGCCTGCTGCACGCGATCGACCGGCGGGCCGATGACGTCCGGGCCGCGGGCGGCGACCTGATGGTGACCGTGGCGCGGGGTGGCGACTCGCCGTTCGTGGTGCCCGCCCACGCCGAATGCCTGGTCGAGCTGCGGACGACCCCCGACCAGCCCAGCACCGCCGTCCTCGCCGAGCTCCGCGGGCTCCTGTCCCCGGAGTGGGACGCCGACGTCGAGCTCGTCGCCCACCGCGACGGATGGCGCCTGGACGACGACGGCCCGGCCGCGCGGCTCGCCCGCCGGTTGGGTGCCGCGCTGGGGACCGGAGCGACGTTCGACGCGCCGTACTGGATGGAAGCGCCACTCTGGCAGGCGGTCTGCCCGACGGTGATCTGCGGACCCTCGGGCGGCGGGATCCATGCCGTCGACGAGTGGGTGGACCTGCGTCAGGTCCGGGCCCTGGCCCGTTCTCTCGTAACCGTTCTCAGCCGGTGGTCGCTCGGTGCCGACTGACCCGCGCGACCTGCGGGACGACGCCCCGCTCCTCGACGCCTGGCTGCGCTTCGGGCAGGAGCCGCCGACGCCGTTCACCATCCCCGGGCACAAGCAGCGTCGCGACCTGGTGGGCGACGTGGTCGCCGGCGACGTGCCGCTCTACGCGGGCCTCGACACGATGAAGCTCACGAAAGGCGTTCTCGCCGAGGCGGAAGCCCGCGCCGCGCGACTGTGGGGGGCCGACGTCTGCCGGTTCTCCACCGGCGGCGCCACGCACGCCAACCAGGCCGTCGCCCTCGCGGTCGGCGGCGACGGGGGCCGGGTGGTGGTCAGTCGCACCCTCCACCGGTCGCTCCTCATCGGGCTGGTCCTCGCGGGTCTGACCCCGGTGTGGGTGCGCCCCGAGATCGACCCGGCGACGGGGCTCCCGCGCGGCGTCCAGCCCGACTCGGTGCGCCGGGTGCTGGCCGAGAATCCCGACGTGCGAGCCGTGTTCGTGGGCGACCCGTCCTATGTCGGCCTGGTGGGCGACGTGGCCGGCCTGGCCGAGGCCGCCCACGAGCACGACGTCCCGCTGGTCGTCGACGCGGCCTGGGCCGCCCACTTCGGCTTCCACCCCGATCTGCCCCGTCACCCGCTCCAGCTGGGCGCCGACGCGATGATCATCAGCGCGCACAAGACGTTGCCCGCCTGGAGCCAGGCCGCGCTCGTGCTGGCCCGCACGCGCCGCCTCGACCCCGCCCGTCTGGAGGCCGGCGTCGAGGCGACGGCGACCACGAGCCCCGCGGGCGCCGTCCTGGCCAGCACCGACGCCGCCCGGGCGCTTCTGGAGCGCGACGGCGAGCGGCTCCTGGGGGCCGCGATCGGGGCCACCCGCAGCGCCCGGGCCCGGCTGGCCGAGGTCCCCGGCCTGGTCGTGCTCGACGGGCCGCACGTCGACCCGCTGAAGCTGACGCTCGTCCTGTCCGGCACCGGGGCCGACGGGAACGCCGTCGAGCAGGACCTGCTGGCGGCCGGGCTGCCGGTCGAGTCGGCCGACCGCGACGTCCTCGTCGCCGTCGTCACGCTCGCCGACACGGCCGAGACGCTCGCGACGTTCGCCGAGGCCGTCGCCGCGTCGGTCGAGCGGCATCGCGGCTCGCCCCGGCCGACGGCCGGACCGGCGGTCTACCGGGTCGAGCCGGTGGCGGCCACGACGCCCCGCGAGGCGTTCTTCGCCTCCGCCGAGGCGGTGGTCGTGGCCCGCGCGGTGGGGCGCGTCAGCGCGGAACTCGTCGCCCCCTACCCGCCGGGCATCCCGGTCCTGGCGCCCGGTGAGAGGGTCACCGCCGAGGCGCTCGCCGCCCTGGACCAGGCGCGGCGGCTGGGCGTGCGCATCGCCTACGCCGCGGACCCGAGCCTGCGGACGCTGCGGGTGCTCAAGGACTGACCCGCCGGCTCGCCCGATCGCACCGGTCCCGGACGATCGGGCGCGCGAGACTCGCGGCCGGGCAGTGTCGATTTCGAAGGAGGCCCCGTGATCTCGGCACTGAACAGGCTCGTCGACCTCGTCGAAGCGCATCTCGGTGAGGTGCTCGACGTCGACGCGACGGCTCGAGACCTCGGCACGACCGAGTACCACCTGCGCCGGATGTTCTCGTCGCTGGCGGGCATGCCCCTGTCGGAGTACGTGCGCCGGCGCCGGATGACCGTCGCGGCGGCGGACGTCGTGCGCGGCGACGACCTGCTGAGCATCGCCGTCCGGTACGGCTATGGCTCGACCGAGGCGTTCGGGCGGGCGTTCCGGGCGGTGCACGGTTCGAGCCCCCGCGACGTCCGGGAGCAGGGCGGTCCCCTTCGTTCGCAACCGCTGCTCAGGTTCCGCCTGACCGTCGAAGGGAGCATTCCCATGGACACCCGCATCGTCGACCATCCGGCCTTCACCCTGGTCGGCCACGCCGCCCGGGTCCCGCTGATCCACCAGGGCGTCAACCCGCACATCCGGCAGCACGTGGCGGCCATCCCGGCCGAGGAGCACGCCCGGCTGAGGGGGCTGAGCAACACCGAGCCGAGGGGGCTGCTCGCCGTCAGCGACGATCTCGACCCCGACCGGGCCGAGGGCAGCGAGCTGACCTACCTGCACGGGGTGGCCCTCAGCGAGGGCTCGGCGGCGCCCGACGACCTGGACGCCATCCCCGTAGCGCCGGGCACCTGGGCGGTCTTCCGGGCCTCCGGCCCGTACCCGGACACGCTCCAGCAGCTGTGGGCGGCCACGGCCACGGAGTGGTTCCCGGCGAACAGGTGGCGTCTGCGCCCCGGGCCCGAGATCGTCGCCGTCCTCGAACGTGCCGACGACTTCAGCACGGCGACCACTGAACTCTGGCTACCGGTCGAGCCCGGCTGAGCGCCCGCCAAAGCGAAAGAGCCCAGGTCAGCGAGGCTGACCTGGGCTCTTTCAAGCCTGCTCGGAGATCAGAGCGGGCGGATGTTCTCCGCCTGCGGGCCCTTCTGGCCCTGGGTGATCTCGAACTCGACCTTCTGGTTCTCGTCCAGCGAGCGGTAGCCGCTCGTCTGGATCGCCGAGTAGTGGGCGAAGACGTCAGCGCCGCCCTCGTCGGGGGTGATGAAGCCGAAGCCCTTCTCGGCGTTGAACCACTTGACGGTGCCAGTAGCCATGTTCGTGTCTGTCCTTCGGGGGTGTCTTTACCGGCTCCGCCTTCCGGAGCCGTGCCGGTCGCATCGTTCGGCGTCCACTTCCAAAGAACGCACTCACCGCAACTGCAGGCACAACGCTAGCCGATTCTCAGGGGTCGGCGCCTCCCCAGGGTCCCTCGAATTCCGGATCGACCTTCCGGACGTACCGGTCGCGGGGCACAAGTGGGGCGCAAGTCGCCGGTAAGGATCCTCCAACCGGGCGTTCCTAAGTTCGTCCCCAGGTCGAGATCCGCTCGACATCGAACCCCCGAAGGGACCCCGAAATGAACGCCCGTACCGCCGCCAAGGCCGCCCTGCTGCTCGCCGCCGGCCCGCTGCTCGCCCTCTCGCTGAACGCCTGCAGCTTCAGCGCCTCGGCGGGCACCTCCACCCACGACTTCTCCGGTACGAAGCTGGCCGGCAACGTGCAGAAGCAGCTCGTCGCCCAGAACCCGGACCTCGAGATCACCGGCACCACGTGCGCCGACACCCCCGAGATCGCGGCCGGCAAGACCACCGACTGCAACGCCTCGGTCAACGGCACCGCCACGAAGTTCGTCGTCACCTGGAAGGACTCCGACGGCAACTACGAGGTCAACTCCGTCGAGGCCTGATCCGTGCGCCGGGCACCAAGATCACCGGACGGGTGCGGCGATTGCGATTCCGACTCGCAATCGCTGCACCCGGACGCTGATCTTGAAAGAAGCAAGCCCTACTGCGTGACGGAGCGGATCAGCGCCAGCAGCTCCGGGACGGCCGGGTGGGTGTAGGGCTCGCGCCAGGCCAGGTACACGTCGACGGGCGGGGCGTCGTCCAGGGCCAGGTACGTGACGCCCGGGTGGGGGCGCACCTCCGCGGTCGCGGCCGGCGTCACGCCGAACGCCCGCCCGCCTGCGATGGCGGCCAGCCAGTCGTCGGTGTTCGACACCTCCAGCACCCGGCTGGGGGCCGGGCCCTCGCCCCACAGGGCGAGCGACGTCGTCCCGACGGTCGTGTTGACCGCGACGGGGTGCCCGGCCAGGTCGGCCAGCACCAGCGAGTCTCGCTCCGCCAGGGGCGTTCCCGAGGGGACGACGCCCAGGCGCGGCTCGCTCAGAAGCCGCTCCACCCGGACGCCGCTCAGCCGGACGCGCGAGCGCAGCACCGCCACGTCGACCCGGCCCTGACCGAGCCCGCCGGAGACGTCGTCGCTGCTCAGCAGCTCCAGGGTGGTCTGCGGGTGCTCCTGCGCCCAGCGGCGCTGGACGGCGGGCGTGTGCCGGCCGAGGGCGGCCCAGGCGTGGCCGAGCCGCACCGGGGTGCCGGACACCTGCCGGGGGTCGAGGACGTCGTCCACCGCGCGCAGCGCCGCCGCGGCCCGCTCCCGGTACTCGGCTCCCGCCTCGGTCAGGCGCAGGTGGTGCGTCGACCGGTCGACCAGCCGGACGCCGAGGTGCGCCTCGAGCTGCGCGAGCGTGCGGGACAGGGCGGGTTGGGTGAGGTTCAACCGGACGGCGGCGCCGGTGACGCTGCCCTCCTCGGCGATGGCCAGGAAGGCCCGCAGGTGGCGCAGCTCCGCCGTCATGAGCGTCAAGCATAACCAATGCTCAAGCGGGCATTTCACAGGCCGACGGGGTCGGCCTACGGTCGAGGGGTGGCGAAGACCCTGGCTCCCGAACTCACCCTGCAGCCGGCTCCCGGTGCCGCCCCGGCCGTCGCGCCGCGCGGGGTCGACCCGGCGGCCGTGGGGCTCGTGCTGGGCGGGATGTTCTCGGTGCACTTCGGGGCCGGGGTGGCCGCGCTGCTCTTCCCCCGCGCCGGGGTGGTCGGCGTGCTCGCCATGCGGCTCGGCTTCTCGGCGCTCGTCCTGCTGCTGGTCGCCCGGCCGCGGCTGCGCGGCTACACCCGTCGCGACTGGACGGCGGTGCTCGCCTTCGGTGCGGTGCTCGCCCTGATGAACGGCATCTTCTACCAGGCCGTGGACCGGATCCCGCTCGGCGCGGCCGTCACGCTCGAGGTGCTCGGGCCGCTGACGCTGTCGGTGGTCGGCTCCCGGCGCCTGCTCAGCGCGCTGTGGGCCGGGCTGGCCCTGGTCGGGGTGGTGCTGCTGGGGCAGAGCAGCTTCACCGCCACGGGTTTCGACACCGACGGGCTGATCGGCATGGCCTGTGCACTGCTGGCGGGCGTGTTCTGGGCCTGCTACATCCTGCTCAGCGCCCGGGTGGGGGGCCGGTTCCCCAAGGCCGACGGGCTCGCCCTGTCGTTGGGGGTGGCGGCCCTGCTCACCCTGCCGGTGGGGGTCGTCGGCGCGGGAGGCGCCCTGCTGCACCCGGTCACGCTGGCGCTCGGCCTGGCCGTCGGCGTGCTCAGCTCCCTGGTGCCCTACATGCTCGACCTGTTCGCGCTGCGCCGGCTGGCGTCGTCCACGTTCGCGATCCTGCAGGCGCTGAGCCCGGCGATCGCCGCCGGGGCCGCGTTCGTCGTCCTGCGGCAGGCCCTGACGGCCACCGACCTGCTGGCCATGGCGCTGGTGATCACGGCCAGCGCGGGCGCCGTGCGGACCGCCCGACGCTGACGCGACCGTCCTCGAAAGGGCTCACCGGACGGCGGGAGCGTGCCTTCTCGAGGTCAGTCGGGCGTCCGCGCTCCCGTACGTTCGGCGCCGATTCCGGCCGCCACCACGAACGCCACCCCGGCGACCGGCAACCAGCCCGGCTCCTGGCCGAGCACCAGGAACCCGATCGTCAGGGCCACGGCGGGTTCGAGGCTCATCAGCGTCCCGAACGCGGCCGTGGTGAGCCGGCGCAGGGCGAACAGTTCCAGCGTGAACGGTACGAGCGGGACCAGCACTGCGAGCCCGGCGCCGATCAGCACGGCCTCCGCGGTGAGCCGCGGCACCACCGCCCAGCCCACGGTCGCCGTCGCGAACAGCGCCGACACGGCCAGGGAGACGGCCAGCCCCTGAACCCCCGGGACGGCGTCCCCGACCCTCTGGGTGAGCACGATGTACGCCGCCCAGCAGACGGCGGCAGCCAGCGCGAACCCCACGCCGACGGGGTCGATCGCCCCGGCCCAGGGCTGCGTCAGCAGGAGCACCCCGGTCGCGGCGACGGCGGCCCACAGCTTGGCCGCGCCGCGGCCCCGCAGCACGGCGACCGACAGGGGTCCGAGGAACTCCAGGGCGCTCGCCGTGCCGAGCGGCAGGCGGGCCACGGCCTCCATGAAGAGCATGGTCAGTGCGCCGGTGACGACCCCGAGGGCGATGCAGGCCCGCAGCGAGGAACGGGTGAACGAGGCCGCCTTGGGCCGCACGACGATCAGCAGCACCACCCCGGCCCAGACCAGCCGCAGCCAGACCGCGCCCTCCGGGCCGACGGTGTCGAAGAGCTGCACGGCCACGGCCAGGCCCAGCTGCACCGAGAGCATCGCGCCGACCGCCATGCCGATCCCGGCCCGGGCCGACCTGCGCGGGGCGACGACGGTGGGGGCATCGGCCACGGCGGTCATGGCGTCGAGTAGAGCTCCGAACGACCGTTCACGTCCACGTGGTTACGCTGCACATATCGTTCAGGCAGACTGAACGGTGTGGACCTGCGCCGCCTGCGTCTCCTGGCCGAGCTGAACCGCCTGGGGTCGATGCGCGAGGTGGCCGAGGAACTGGCCGTCACCACCTCGACCGTGTCCCAGCAGCTGGCCGTGCTGGCCCGCGAGGTCGGGACGCCCCTGCTGGAGGCCGAGGGACGCCGCGTCCGGCTCACCCCCGCCGGCCGGCGCCTGGCCGCGCACGCCGACACCATCCTGGCGGCCGTCGATGCGGCCCGCCTCGACCTCGACCCGGGCGCCGAACCGGCGGGCACCGTACGGGTCAGCGGGTTCGCGACGGCGGTGCGCCGGTCGCTGCTGCCGATCATCACCGACCTCTGCCTGCACCACCCCGACGTTCGCCTGCAGGTCCTCGAGCATGAGCCGGCCGAGGCCTACGCCCTGCTCGCCGACGACGCCGTCGACCTGGCGCTGACCTACGACTACACGCTGGCCCCGGCGGCGCTGCCGGACTCCCTGCAGGCCCGTCCGCTGTGGTCGGCGCCGTGGGCGCTGGGGGTCCGGGCCGCGGGCGGGGTGGACGGCGGGAGCGCGCCGGAGGTGTTCGCGCGGCTGCGCGACGAACCCTGGATCGTGAACTCGCGGAACGTGGCCGACGAACAGGTGGTCCGCACGATCGCCTCGATGGCCGGGTTCGAGCCGCAGATCACCCATCACGTCGACTCGCTGGCGCTGGTCCAGGACCTGATCGCGGCCGGGCGCGGGATCGGGCTGCTGCCGGGTGACCAGCCGGTCCGAGAGGGCGTGGCCCTGCAGCCGCTGCGCGACCCGGCCGTGGTGCTGCGCTCCTACGCGGTGACCCGGCGGGGCCGCGAGGACTGGGCGCCGCTGGCCCTGATCCTGCGGATGTTGGTCGACGGTGCCTTCGACCGGGGGCCCGGCGACCGCGCCTGACCAGGCGCTACGCCGTCCGGGGCACCGCCGGGACGGCGAATTCAAGGCCCGATCCCCAGGTGACGTGTTATCTTCTAGAAAGTGAACAGAAGGTGAACGAAGGGTGGAACGGTGATGAAGGTCGAACGATTGGGCTCCGCGACCGACCGCGTTCCCACGCAGGCGGCCGCGGCAGCGGCTGCTGACCGCACGGCAGGCGAGTCCGAATGGTCCGCCCCGCGGCTGCGTCCCGTGGCCCACTGGGTGGTCATGCCGACCGAGCGCGGTGACCGGCTCACGATGGTCTGGGAGACCCCGGACCCGCTGCCGCTGAGCTGACCGGAGCTGACGCTGGTCCTCAGCCCACCCGGCGGCTGAGCCGCCGCCACAGCCACGCCTCGGCGACCCGCTCGCCCGTCGCGACGTAGGTCGCCGCGGACGGGCTGGTCAGCGTCGTGGTCAATTCCCGGCGCGCCGCGGAGCCACCCGCGAACAGCACCTCGTCCCCGGGGGCCAGGCGCACGTCGTCCCCGGGGCCGATCACCTGAGAACCCTCGCGCGAGAGCAGCAACGGCACGCACGGCAGCCGGCGGTCGCGCTCGTCGGGGTCGCGCAACATCCCCCCGATGGTGAGCGTCCCGGACGCCAGCCAGTCGCCCAGCGCCGGCGCCTCCGCTGCGGACAGTCGCACCTTCCACAGATCGGGCAGCTGGTAGCCGCAGCGCCCGGTGAGCCGGTCGAGGATCTCCCGGGCCTCGTCGTCCGACGCGCCGGCGGTGGCCTGCAGGAACCGCCACAGCAGCGGCGTGCTCAGCCGCGCGTAGGCCTCGAGGGCCACCGACTCGCTCGGCACGAGAACGAGATCCGGTTCCAGGGCCTCGAACAGCGCGGCGTTGGCGGCCTGGTTCTGCCGGGCCGCGGTGAACAGGTCGGCGTTGTGCCGCCGGGCCGCCGCGACCAGCGACAGGTTGGTGGTGTCGGAGTCGGTGCCGGCCACGAAACCGACGGCCTCCTCGAGGTGGGCCGCGGTCAACGCTCCGGGTTCGGCGGCTTCGCCGGTGACCAGGTCGACCCCGGTCAGAGCGGGGTCGTCAGCCAGTTCCGGCTTGGCGTCGACCACGGTCAGGGGCACCCCGGCCCGGCGTAGGTCGGTCACCAGTTCGCGGCCGAAACGCCCGTAGCCGCAGACGATCCACCGCCCGTCGCGGGGCGGCAGCCGGCGCTCGGGCAGGTCGGCGCCCGGTCCGGACTCGACCCAGCTGAACAGCTGGTAGGCGGACGGCGCCCGCAGGGCCAGGCGCAGGTGGTCCCCGAAGGTGTCGAACGGGTTGATCACCACCGGGGTTCCGAACGCCGACATGCGGTCCGCCGCCGACGGCGACACCGTTCGGGCGATCACCGGCAGGTCGGGCCGCAGTAGCGCTGCGCTCATGGTGATGGCCAGGTTGGCCTCGTCGTCGTTGGTGAGTGCGAGTACCGCCTCGCAGAAAGGGTTTCGCAGGCCGGCGACCTCGAGGTGGCTGGGGTCGGCGGCGTCGGCGACCAGCCCGGGGACGTCCGCCGCGTACGGTTCGATGTCGAGCGAGTCGACCCGCTCCTCCAGGAGGTCGATGGCCACGAACGAGCGGCCCAGGTCGTCCCAACGGCGGCCGAGCATCTCCCCGGCGTATCCGTAGCCGGCGATGAGCAGGAACGGCTCCCGGAGCCGGGCCACCCGGCGGCGGAACTGCTGCATCTGCAGGGCGCGCCGAAAGGCTCTGTCCTGCAACAGGGACAGCAGCGACCCGATGGCGTAGGCCCAGCCGATCACGGTCAGGTAGATCGACCCGGTGACCCACATCCGCTGGGGGTAGCTGAACGGGTGCGGCAGCTCGCCGAACCCGATCGTGGTGCCGGTGTAGCTCATGACGTAGAAGGCGTCGAAGAAGCCCAGCCGGCTCGGGCGCCCGGCGCTGTCCACCCCCGGGATCAGCGTCAGGCCGAGCGTCGTGACCGAGAAGATGACGATCAGCGCGATCATCGGGGTGCGCATCCGGCGCAGGACGAGGAAGATCGGCGCGCTGTTGCGCGTCGGTGCGTACCGGGCCTCGAAGCGGGCCTGGAACCGCGCCGCTCGACCGGCGCGGACGGCGTCCCGGCTCTGCTGGAGGCTCATCGGCGGTGGAATGACACCGTTTCGACCACGAGCAGCACGACGGAGACCAGGTTCGCCAGCAGCGCGCCCGCCGACAGCGAGACGACGCTGGCCATGTCGTGCCCCGTGAGCCCCGTCGGTCCGATGTGCGAGGCGTAGGCCCAGACCAGGGAGGCGGCGATCAGCAGCAGGTCGGCGACGAGGCTGGTGGCCAGGTGCACCGCGCCGATCTGGGTGCGGTCGCCGAACTTCAGGACCGTCGCGATCAGGCTGACGACGACGGCGGCGAACAGTTCGTACCCGTTGTGCAGTTCGGGCCGGTCGATGTCGCCCACGAAGAACCCGAAGTTCAGGGTGGCCGCGAGCAGCACGAAGAAGCCGAAGACGACCTTCTCGAGGTTCACCGGGGTGACGATAACCCGTCGATCACCTCGCGCCAGCTATCGTCACCGTATGCGTCCGGTGATGAGCGCGGTGACAGCAGTGGCCTTGGTGATCGGCGGGCTGGGTGTCGCCGCGGGGCCGGCGGCGGCCGCCGCCTGCGACCCGACGATCCCCGAGGTGGGCTCCCTCGACGGCGGGGGCGGCCCCGACGTCCCCGTCGGGATGCCCGACCTGGACGAGCTCGACGTGAACTACAGCGCCGCCGACCAGCGCAACCTGAAGCGGGCCGACCTGACGGCGCTGAACATCCCGGCCCGGTTCGGCGCCGCGATGACCACCATCGACACCGACCGGGACGGCTGCTCGGAGCTGATCGTCGGCGCACCCGGCGAGACGGCCGAGGGCGAGCGGGGCGCCTTCGTGGTGCTCAAGGGCTCCGACACCGGGCTCACCACGGCCGGTGCGGTGCTCGAGACGGCGCCCACCGCGGGGGACGGGTTCGGGGCGACGCTGGCCTCCGCCTCCCGGTACATCGCCGCCCAGCCCTGGACCGACAGCACCGTGGACCTGTGGGTCGGGGCACCGAACCGCACGGTGCGCGGGGTCGTCGGCGCCGGGGCCGTCGACCACTACGTCTTCGACAACACCGGCAGCCTCAGCCTGCTGGGCACCCTGACGGCCTACTCGCTGGGCGGAAAGCTATACAAGGGGGCTCATTTCGGCGCCGCCCTGAACGCCCGGGGGATCAACACCGTGGCCATCGGCGCTCCGGGCGACACCGTCGGCGGGCACGGCAACGCGGGGTCCGTGTGGCAGTTCCGGCTCACCGACGGCGGTTTCCCGACCCAGGTCAAGCACTGGACCCAGAACAGCAAGGGTTTCCCGGGGGCCGCGGAGACCGGCGACCGGTTCGGCTACTCGCTGGCCGGCGCGACGACCCTGCTGGTCGGCACGCCCTACGAGGACATCGGCAAGGCCACCAACACCGGCATGGTCACGGCGATCACGGCGTCCGGGAAGGTCACCAACTACACGCAGGACAGCCCCGGGGTGCCGGGCGCGGACGAGACCGGCGACCACTTCGGCGCCGCGCTCACCACCGGCACCTGGCTGAGCTGCCAGGAGGTCTCGACGGTCGCGGTCGGGGTGCCGGGCGAGAACATCGGTTCGACGAAGGACGCCGGGTCGGTGGTGCTGATGCCGTCGAAGGGGTGCGCGGGCGCCCTGCTCACCCAGGGCCGGGGCAAACCGCTGGGTGGGCTGGCCGAGACCGGTGACGCGGTCGGCTCGGCGCTGACCGTGCTGCGCGGCCGCGACGACTTCGACGAGGACGTCCGCGACCGGCTGGTGATCGGCGCGCCCGGCGAGTCGGTCGGTTCCGCGGCCGGCGCCGGTGTCGTGGCCGTGCGCGGCGACCACACGGTCACGACGTACACCTACGCCGGGTCGAGCTCGCCGCACCGGAAGTACGGCGCCGTCCTGGCCGTGCCCGGCGGCGGCTACATGTACTCGAACTAGAGCATTCCTCCGCGCAGCGCCGCCTGGACGTTGTCGTTGAGCAGGTCCTTGCCGTTGTTCGCGTCGGGCCGGTTGTGGAACCGCTCGGCCTCCTTGCGGAGCCGGCGCGTGGCCTTCTTCGCGTCGTAGGCGATGCGTTCGCGCTCGGTCATGGACCGGCGCCGGTGCCCCGGGACGAGCCTTCCCAACCACGTCATGGTCCGAGTATGCGCCGGGCGTGGACGCCTTGTCAGGGCCCCAACCGTCGGACGACGTCCCGCCCGGCCGCCCGGTGGGCACGGTGTGACACAGCACCCGTCCAGCGAGCGCGGTGTCACACCGTGCTCATTCGGGCGCGCGCGGGCGATCGCTCCGGAGACGCGCACCGGTCAGCGGCCGTGCCAGGCTGGCCCCGTGAGGGTTCTGGTCGCGCCCGACTCCTTCAAGGGCACGTTCACGGCGACCGAGGTGGCCTCGGCGCTGGCGGAGGGCGTCCGGTCGGTCGGGGCGGAGTCGGTCGAGTGCCCGCTGGCCGACGGGGGCGAGGGCACGGCGACGGTGCTGGCCGGGGCCCTCGGCGCCCGCATCGTCGACGTCCGCGTGACCGGTCCCCTGGGGGAGCCCGTGACCGGCTGGTTCGGGCTGGCGGACGACGGGACGGCGCTGGTGGAGGCGGCCACCGCCTCCGGACTGAGCCTCGTCGACCCGACTCCCGAGACCGCCTGGGCGGCGACCAGCCGGGGTACCGGGGAGCTGATCGCCGCTGCCGTGGCGGCCGGGGCGAGCCGGGTGCTGCTCGGGGTGGGTGGAAGTGCCTGTACCGACGGCGGTCTCGGGGCGGTCGAGGCGTTGGCCGGGGTCCAGGTCGGGCTCCGGGTGCTGTGCGACGTGCGGGTGCCCTACGAACGGGCCGCCGAGGTGTTCGGGCCGCAGAAAGGGGCCGACCCGGCCACCGTCGAACGCCTCACCAGCCGCCTGCACGAGCGCGCCGCCGGCTGGCCCCGCGATCCACGCGGGGCCGAGTTCACCGGCGCCGCAGGTGGTCTGGCCGGCGGCCTGTGGGCGGCAGCCGGCGCCGAACTGGTCTCGGGGATCGAGGCCGTACTCGACGTCGTGGGTTTCGACGACCTGCTGGCGACGGCGGACCTGGTGGTCACGGGCGAGGGACGCCTCGACGCGCAGACCGCCCACGGCAAGGTCGTCGCGGGCGTGTGCGCCCGGGCCGGTGCGGCTGGTGTCCCGGTGCTGGCCGTGGTCGGCCGGTGTGACCTCGCGGAGGAGGAGTGGCGGGCGCTGGGGCTCAGCGCGGTTCTGGTGGGTAGCGATCGGGCCGGGTTGCGGGCCGCGGCCGCCACCCTCCCCAGTTCGTGATCATGCAGAAACCTCGCGCGGCCGACGGAGGTCGGTGACCTCCGGAGGTCTGGCGCGAGGTTTCTGCATGATCACGAACTGGGGAGGCGGAGGTTGCCGTGCCGGTGCAGCGTGCGCGACACGGCCTGCTCGCGGGCCCAGCACAGGAGCTCCTGCTCGGGTGACCCCTGCAGGGGCCGCAGGTCCAGGTCGACCCGCGCCTGGGCGGCCTCGACCAGGAGGCGCTCGGACGGGTCGCCGAAGACCCGCAGCCGGTCGAAATCGCCCGCCCGGCTGAGGAAGTCGGCCACGGACTCGGAGACGGTCGAGATCTCCAGGCGCACGCCGAGCCGCTCGGCCAGGGCCCGGGCCACGAGGATGTCGCGTGGGTCGGTCGCGGGTTCGGTGCGCAGCAGCACGCCGCGCGGCAGCGCCCGCAGGCGCAGCAGGTTCTGCTCGCCGACCAGACCGCTGCGGTCCTCGCCGGCCTGCCAGTGCTCCCACAGCGCGCCGACCCGGTCCACGAGATCGTCCGCGGGAGTGGGCCACCGGCCCAGCGAGCCGACGTAGAACGGGCCGCCCGCCTTGATCCCCGGCCCGATCGCCGACTGCTTCCAGCCGCCGAACGGCTGCCGCTGCACGATCGCCCCGGTGATGTGCCGGTTCACGTACGCGTTGCCCGCCTCGACCCGCTCCAGCCACTCCTCGACCTCGCCGTCGTCCAGCGAGAACAGCCCGGCGGTCAGCCCGAACGGCACCGCGTTCTGCAGCTCCAGCGCCTCGTCCAGCCCCGCCGCGCGCATCACCCCGAGCACCGGCCCGAAGCACTCCGTCAGGTGGAAGTGCGAGCCGGGCTGCACCCCCACCTTGACCCCCGGCGACCAGGCCAGCGGGTTCCCGGACAACTGTTCCGGCTCCACGAGCCAGGTCTCACCCGGTTCGAGCCGGGTCAGGGCCCGGCGCAGGTCACCCTCGGGTTCGCGGACCAGTGGCCCCATCTGGGTCGCCGCGTCGTACCCCGCGCCGACGCGCAACGAGCGCACCGCGTCGGCCAGGCGGGTCAGGAACCGGGTGGAGTCGAGCAGGGCACCGTCGACGATGGCCAGGCTGGCCGCCGAACACTTCTGCCCGGCGTGCCCGAACGCCGAGCGCACCAGGTCGCGGATCGCGTCGTCCAGGTCGGCCGCCGCGGTGATCACGACCGCGTTCTTGCCCGAGGTCTCCGCGTGCAGGTTCAGCCCGGGCCGCCACGAGCGGAACAGGTGCGCGGTGGCCGACGACCCGGTCAGCACGACCGCGTCCACGTCGGGATGGGTGATCAGCCGGGTGCCGGCGCTGTCGTCGTCGGTGAGCACCAACTGGAGGACGTCGTCGGGCACCCCGGCCGCCCAGCACTGCTCGGCGAGATGGCGCGCCACGAGCACGGTCTCAGGGGCCGGCTTCAGGATGACCGACGCCCCCGCGGCCAGCGCGGCGAACACCCCGCCCGCGGGGATGGCGTACGGGAAGTTCCACGGCGCCGCCACGACCACCAGGCGGTACGGCTCGAAACCGGGCTCGAGCGACATCCCACACCGGCCGTAGTAGCGGGCGAAGTCGACGGCCTCCGAGACCTCGGGATCGGCCTCGTGGAACGTCTTCCCGGCGTCGTGGGCCATCACGGCAATGGTCTCGGCACGCTGGGACTGCATCGTCGCGGCCACCGCGTCGAGAACGTCGCACCGTTCCTGCGGGCTCAGCAGCCGCCAGCGGTCGGCCCCGGCCAGCCCGGCCGCGACGGCCAGCTCGACCTCGCTCTCGCCCACCGCCTGCCAGGTGTAGAGCGGCTTGCCGCTCGAGGGGTCGACCCCGGGCAGCGCCGTCGTCCGGTCGGTCACCTCGGTACCCGCGATCCGGGCGGTGACCGCGTCGGGGGCGGTGAACTCCGAGAGGGCGGAGGCGACCGCGATCCGGGTGCTCGGCTGTGTGGGGTCGGCGTCCGACTGGTTCGAGAACGCCTGCCCGGCAGAGTTTTCCGGGCCGGTGCCGCGGCGGGACACCGCGGGGTCGGCGTGCCGGGCGCGCACCGCGGCCTCGAACCGGGCCCGCTGGTCGGCCCACGCCTCGCCGGTCGTGGTCAGCCCGGGCAGGTGGGTGAGGAAGTTCTGCGGCGACGTGTTCTCGTCGAACCGGCGCACGAGATAGGCCGTGGCGGCGCCGAAGTCGGCCGCGGCCACGACCGGGGTGTACAGCACGACCCGGTGCCGCCCCTTGCGGCCGCCGACCAGGCGCAGGTGCTCGACGACCGCGCGGGCCTCGGCCTCCGCCATCCCGTGCAGCATCTCGACGTCGACCCGCTCCAAGGCCTGGGCCTCGGTGGCCAGGGTCAGGGCCCAGGCCACGTCGAAGAGGTTGTGGCTGGCCACCCCGACCCGCAGCGCGCCGGCCAGTTCGGGGGCCAGGGCCCGGTCGAGCAGGCGCTTGTAGTTGGCGTCGACCTCCTCCTTGGTGGCGAAGGGAGCGACCGCCCAGCCGTGCAGTTCGGCGTCCACCCGTTCCATCGCCAGGTTCGCGCCCTTGACCAGCCGCACCTTCACGGGCGCGCCACCAGCGGCCACCCGCTCCTGCGCCCACGCCGCCAGGTGCTCGAACGCGCCGACCGAGTCGGGCAGGTAGGCCTGCACCACGATCCCGGCCGAGAACGACTGCAGCTCGGGCAGTTCCAGGGCCGTGGTGAAGGCGTGCACGGTCGGCCAGAGGTCGGCGTACTCCTCCATGTCGAGGTTCACGAACGCCGGACGCTCGCGTTCCGACGCCGAGCGGCACAGCACCGCGAACGCCTCGGCGATCCGCTCCACACTGCCCTCGGCGTCCATCGGGTCGAGGTTCGCGCACACCGCCGACGCCTTGACCGACACGTACTCGACCTCGGGCCGGCCCAGCAGTTCCAGCGCGGTGGCCAACCGGGCCGCCGCCTCGTCGTCCCCGAGCACCGCCTCGCCGAGCGGGTTGACGTTGAGCTGGAAACCCTCGGCCCGGCGCCGCCGGATCGCCCGCGCGAGCGAGCGCTCCTCGACGTCCAGCACGATCGAACCCAGCTCCCGCCGGACCCGCGCGTGCAACTGGGCGACCACCACCGACGGCGTGGCCCGCGCGGCGGGCCCGGCGGCCCGCAGCATCGCCCGGTCCAGGGGCCCGGCGAACGCGGGCAACCCGCGCTCCTCCAGCACCCGCCGGAAGCGCCGGGCGGCGGCGCCGGCGTCCTCGATCCGCAGCACCTCGTCGGTGAGCTCGATCATGAAGTCGCGGGTGGCGGGGTCGGAGACCATCGAGGCCACCTGGGCCTGCCGGTCGCGCTCGGCCCGGGTCCGCAGCCGGTCGGCACGGTGCAGCAGCCGCTCGGCCAGCCGCTCGGCCCGCTCGATGAGCTGCGCGTCCTGCGCTTCGTCGTCCTCTAGTGGAAGAGCCACGCGCTCATTCTTGCGCCGCCGGGGCCTCGGGCGCGCTCCACCGCTCCTCGATGCGGCCGAAATGCCACACGACCAGCGCAACCACCCAGGCGAGCACGAAGAAGACGACGATCGCGTAACCCACGTAGTCGAGGGGGACACCCGCCACGGCGGCCAGCGGCCCGTTCTCGATGCCGAGCTTCTCGGCCAGCACGGAGATCAGCTCGATCACGCCGACCACCAGGGCCACCGCGACCGACAGGCTGGTGATCGTGATGTTGTAGAAGACCTTGCGCACGGGCTGGGCGAAGGCCCAGCCGTAGGCGACGTTCATGAACGCGCCGTCGATGGTGTCGAGCAGGCTCATCCCGGCCGCGAACAGGATCGGCAGCGTGAGGATCGCGTACCAGGGCAAGCTGACCGCCGCCGCCCCGCCCGCGAGCACCAGCAGTGACACCTCGGTGGCCGTGTCGAAGCCGAGCCCGAACAGGAAGCCCGTCGGGTACATCTGCCACGGCTTCCTGATGGTCCTGGTCAACCGCCCCAGGATCCGGTTCATGAAGCCCCGGTTGTTCAGGTGGTGCTCCAACTCGGCCTCGTCGAACTCGCCCTGCCGCATCCGCCGGAACACGTCGATGATGCCCAGCAGCACGAACAGGTTGATCAGGCCGATCGCGACCAGGAAGAGGCCCGAGACCGTGGTCCCGAAGACGCCGGTGACCTGCTGCAACGTCGAGCCGTCGTCCTCGATCTGCCCCGCCAGCGCCTTGACCCCGAGAGCCAGCAGCAGGCACAGCCCGAACACCACGCTGGAATGCCCGAGCGAGAACCAGAACCCGACCGAGACCGGGCGCTTGCCCTCCTCCATCAGCTTCCGGGTGGTGTTGTCGATCGCCGCGATGTGGTCGGCGTCGAACGCGTGCCGCATGCCCAGCGTGTAGGCGGTGACGCCCAGACCGACCGAGAACACCGCCCCGTTGCCGAGGTCGAAGTGTTCCGGGACGACGAGGCCCGTGAGCATCCCCCAGCCGATCACGTGCAGTGCGGCGATGAAGGCGGCCATCGCGCCGATGGTCAGCCACTCCCGCCGGCCCAGGCGACCACCGACGCGGGCGACGATCGAGGGGCCGCTGAGGGGTTCCGCCTGGAGGGTCACGGTCCGTCACGCTATTGCAAGGGATCCGCAATAGCCAGCGCGGCCGGAGGTGACGCTCACCCCAGCCGCGGCAGGGCCTCCGCGACCTGCTCCAGCACGCGCTCGTCCCCCGCGTACAGGCCGGCCGGGCGCGGCCAGTGCGACACGACGTCGGTGAAGCCGAGCGCGGCGGCCCGCCCGACGGCGTCCTCGAACGCCCCGAGCGAGGCGAGCGAGAACGTCGGCGCCGAGTCGAGGTTCAAGAGCCGGCGCCGACCCTCCGGGGCCAGCTCGTCGAACCGCTCGACCATTGCGCGCACGCCGTCCCACCAGCTCTCGACGTCGTCGCTCGGGCCGGGCCCGAGCGTCACCCAGCCGTCCCCGGCCTGGGCGGCCAGACGCATGAGCCGCGGCCCGTTGGCCGCCACGAGCAGAGGTGGACGACGCCCGCCCGGCCCGAGCGGGTCGGTTCCGGGCAGGTAGCTGCGCGCCTCGAGCGCCTCGTAGAAGCGCCCCTCGAAGGTCGTCTCGCGATCGGTGGTCAGCAGCCGCAGGAGGTGCACGAACTCCTCCAGCCGGCCAGCCCGCTCGCCCGCCGACAGGTCCCTCCCACCCGCGGCCCCCGACCCGAGCACCCGGCCGTCCCGGCGCGGCGTCCCCGCACCCACGGCGACCAGTGCGCGGCCCCCGCTCACGTCGTCCAGGCCCTGCACGTCCTTGGCGAACGGCACCGGGTGGCGGAAGTTCGGCGAGGCCACCCACGGGCCCAGCTCGATCCGGGTCGTGACCGTGGCGGCGGCGACGAGCGTCGGCCAGGTCGCGCCCCAGGCCTCGTCGGCCAGCGGGTCCCAGGTCAGGTGGTCGTAGGTCCAGGCGTGGTCGAAGCCAAAGGCCTCGGCCCGGCGCCACAGGTCGGCCTGCTCGCGCCAGGGGAGTTGGGGAAGGATGCAGATGCCGAAGCGCATGGCGCCGAGCCTAGGGCCGCCCCGGAATAGCGCGGTGTTCGCTCGTGGTTCCACGTTCCCGTGACCTCTGCGCCCCCCGCCTCGACCGAGACCGCGCCCGCCCCGAACCTCGGCCTGCGGGGTGAGCGGGGGCCGGTGCTGATCGCGGTCATGGCCTCGGTCGCGCTGGTCGCGCTCGACGCCACGGTGATCGCGACCGCCGTCCCGTCGGTGGTCAAGGACCTGGGCGGGTTCGACCAGTTCCCGTGGCTGTTCTCGATCTACCTGCTCACGCAGGCCGTCTCCGTGCCGATCTACGGGAAGCTGGCCGACCAGTTCGGCCGCAAGCCGATGATGCTGTTCGGGATCGGCGTCTTCCTGCTCGGTTCGGTGCTGTGCGGGTCGGCGTGGAGCCTCGGGTCGCTGATCGCCTTCCGGGCCGTGCAGGGGTTGGGCGCGGGCGCCGTGCAGCCGATCGCGATGACGATCATCGGTGACCTCTACTCGGTCGCCGAACGGGCGAAGATCACCGGCTACGTGGCCGGGGTCTGGGGCGCCTCGTCCGTGATCGGGCCGTCGCTGGGCGGGCTGCTGACCGAGTACACGTCGTGGCGCTGGATCTTCTGGATCAACATCCCGGTCGCCGTGCTGGCCGCCTGGCTGCTGGTCAAGCACTTCGCCGAGCGCACCGAGCCGACCCCGCGCACCGTCGACTACCTCGGTGCCACCCTGGTGGCGGGCGGGTTCGGGCTGCTGATCCTCGGGCTGCTCGAGGGGGGTGTCGCGTGGGACTGGTCGTCGGGCGCCTCGGTCGCGGTGCTCGGCGCCGGGGTGCTGCTGCTGGTCGCCGCCGGGTTCGTCGAGCGCCGGGCCGCGGAACCCGTGCTGCCCGGCTGGGTGTTCACCGACCGGGTGCTGATCGGCGCCAACCTCGCCGCGCTCACCGTCGGCGCGCTGCTCTTCGCGTTCAGCTCCTACGTGCCGACCTACGTGCAGACCGTGATCGGAACCGGGCCCCTGGTGGCCGGTCTCGCGCTCGCCGCCCTGACCGTCGGCTGGCCCGTCGCCGCCACCTACTCGGGCCGCATCTACCTGGCCATCGGGTTCCGCGCCACGGCGCTGATCGGGACGGCGTTCACCCTGGCCGGAACGCTGCTGGCCGCCTGGCTGCTGGGGCCGTCCGCGAACGTGTGGCAGGTCGCCGGTGCGATGGTGGTCGTCGGCTTCGGGCTGGGCCTGGTGAACAGTCCGCTGATCGTCGCGCTGCAGTCCGCGGTCGGCTGGACCCGGCGCGGGGTCGCGACCGGGACCAACATGTTCGCCCGCTCCATCGGCTCCGCGCTGGGGGTCGCCGTGTTCGGGGCCGTGGCCAACACGACGCTCGCGCACGGGACGGACCGCGCCCACGTGGCGACGGCCTCCCAGCACGTGTACACCGGGTTGATCGTGGTGGCGGTGTTGATGATCGTCGCCGTGCTGCTGGTGCCGCGGAAGGTCCCCGCGGCCGAGTGAGCCGCGCCCGGAATTCGACACGATCGTGTCGAATCCCGGGCGGGATCAGCCGTGGAACTCGGTGACCGTCACCTCGCCGAGCTCCAGGCCGAGGTAACCGGCCAGTGCCTGGCCCTCGGCCTCGATGCCGGCCGCCAGCGCCTCCGTCGGCGCGCCGAACGTGCGGGCGTCGAGCGTGACGGCGCCCTTCGCGGTCGAGTACTTCCAGTGCCCCCCGACCTGGGTGCCCTCGATGACGGTGTGCAGCCAGGTCGCCGTCATGCCGGGTTTCGAGGTGGGGGCCTTGAGCAGGATCGGGGTGCGGCCCTCGGTGTGGGCGACGGTGTACTCGTCCCACGCCTGCAGCAGCCGGACCCGCCGGGTCTCCCGGGCGGCCTCACCGGGCAGCGCGACGAAGGTCAGGCCGTCGTGCGTCTCGCGCTCCACGTCGTCGAGCCCGGCCAGGCCGGCGGTGAAGTCGCGGCCGGTCAGCCCGGACCACCAGACGAAGTCCTTCGCCGTGGCCGGGCCGTGGCTGCGCAGGAACATCCGGACCAGGCGGGCCAGGCCCTCCTCGCGCGAGCCGGGTGCGTACGGGCGCAGCCCCGCGTCGGACAGTCTCTGCGCCAGAGGGAGATACGTGTGGTGCCGCCCGGCGCGAGGGCCGCTGCAGACCGCGCCGTCGAGCTCGGCGTGGAACATGATGTGCGACATCGACGCGCCGGTCGTCCCGATGCCCTCGGCGGCGAGGACGGCGGCCAGTTGCGAGCGGTTCAGCGCGCCGTCGCTCTCCAGGGCGCGCAGGGCCATCGGTTTGGCCCGGGTGATCAGTTCGTCGTCCAGGCCGAGCTGCTTGTCGTAGTAGCGCAGCTTGGGGCGGATGCGTTCGGCGGTCAGGTCCAGCAGCCAGGGCAGGTCGTCGACGGCGACGAAGTGCCAGGTCGGGCGGAGGACGTGCGTGCGGACGAGGCGGCCGGAGTCGAACTCGGACTCGATGTCGGCCGACCGTCTCGGCTCCGAGAGTCGCTGGGCCAGGCCCCATTTCGCCGTCGCATCGTCCTGCCCCTGGTAGGCGCCGAACCAGCGCACGACCTCCTCGGCGGTGCCGAACCGTGGTTCGTCCAGCCCCGTGGCCCGCAGCCGGCGCCGGGCCACCGCCTCGAGGTCGGCGCTCATGAGCGGTGCTCGTCCTCCCGCACCCGCAGGGTCTTCAGCATCATCGCGACCATCTCGTAGTGGCCGACCAGGAAGCAGAACTCGATCAGCCGCCGCTCGTCGAGGAAGCCGGCCAGCGCGGCCCAGGTGTCGTCGTCCACCTCACCCGTCGCGTGCAGCTGCTCGGTCGCACGCATCAGGGCCAGCTGCTGCGGCGTCCAGCCCGGCGCCTGCGAACCGACCAGCGTGCGCTCGATCTCGTCGTCGCTCAGCCCGACCATCCGGCCCAGTCGCACGTGGTGGAAGCGTTCGTAGTGGGCCCCGGTCAGCGCGCCGACCCGCAGGATCACCAGTTCGGTGTCGCGGCGGCGTAGCTTCCCGCCCGGCATCAGCGTGGCCGCGAACAGGAGCCACCACCGGTAGAGCCAGCGGTGCCGGCCGACCGTCGTGAAGATGTTCGGCGGGCCCACGGTGCCGGAGCGACGGCCCAGGAACCGCGCGATGCCCCAGTTCAGGAAGCCGGTCTGGGCCCGGGTGCCCGGCCTGATCCGCGGCTCCGGCATGCCGTCGTCCGTCATCGGACCCCCTGCAGCCCGGAGGTTCCCGCGACCCGACCGGCCAGGCCGAGCAGGCGGTCCCGCATGCCGACCGGCTGCCGGTAGGAGACCTCGTAGATGTCGGCCCGCTCGCGCGCGGCGACCAGGTAGTCGTCGCTGGTCCGCAGCTCGTCCACCAGCCCCAGTTCGATCGCCCGCGCTCCGTACCAGTACTCGCCGGTGGCGACCCGTTCCAGGTCGAGCTGCGGGCGGTGGTCGGCGACGAACTCCTTGAACAGGTCGTGGGTGTCCTCGATCTGCTCCTTCAGCTTCTCCCGCGCCTCGTCGGTGGTGGGCGTGAGCATGGTGACGGTGCGCTTGTACCGGCCGCCGGTGAACTGCTCGACGTCGACGCCGAACCGGTCGAGCAACCGGTGGAAGTTCGGGATCTGGGTGACCACCCCGATGCTGCCGACGACCGCGAACGGCGCCGCGATGATCCGGTCGGCCACGCAGGCCATCATGTAGCCGCCGCTGGCCGCCACCGTGTCGACCGCCACCGTCAGCGGGATCGCGTGGTCGCGCAGCCGCAGCAACTGGGAGGCGGCCAGGCCCTGGTCGTTGACCAGCCCGCCCGGGTTCTGCAGCTTGACGACGACCTCGTCGTCGTCGTTCGCGACCATCAGGATCGCGGTGACCTCCTCGCGCAGGGCCGAGACCCGCGAGGCGCGGACGTCGCCGTGGAAGCTGAGCACGAAGACCCTCGGCTTGGGCGGCTTCTCACCCTGGGAAGCCGCGCGTGCCTCGCCCATGCGCCGGGCCTTGTCCTCGCGGTTGCGCCGCCGCCGCTCGGCCCGCAGCGCTCCGGCCGGGACCATGCCCGAGCGCAGGTCACGGGCCAGCTTGTCGTAGCGGCTGCCGACCTCGGTGACGCGCAGCGACGGTCGCGGGGCCTGCCGCCGTCCCGCGCCGGCCAACCGGAACACCAGACCGGCGGTCACGCCGAGGGCCAGCGCGACGGCCAGCAGCACCGTCACCGTCTTGGCCAGGAAGAGCAGGTAGTCGCCCATCGGCCCATCCTGACATCCGGCGTGCCCAGCCAAAGCACAGAGATTCGGCCCGGATGCTCGTGGATCCTGTGCTTTGGCTGGGCACGCCGGGGAAGATGGGGGGCGTGGCCGGACTGCTCAGGGCGCTGACGGGGTTCTTCCGGAGGCCGGCTCCCACGCCGTCGGAACTCGTCTTCGAGTACTCGCCGAACGCGGACGGCCGCCCCGACCCGGGCGAGATCGTCTGGACCTGGGTGCCCTACGAGGAGAACGACGGGCGCGGCAAGGACCGCCCCGTGCTGTTGATCGCCCGGCGCCGCCGCGGCCGGATGCTGGTCGGCCTGATGCTGACCAGCAAGGACCACGGCCGGACGGCGCGCCGCGACGGCCGGCACTGGCTCGACATCGGTTCGGGCCCGTGGGACCGGCAGTCCCGGCCGAGCGAGGTGCGCCTCGACCGTCTGATCGAGGTCGACCCGCGGGCGGTGCGCCGCCGGCACACCGCGCTGGACCGGGCTCGGTTCGACCGGGTCGTCGAGGCCGTCCGGGCCCTGCACGCCTCGCCGTGACCCGACGTACGCTCGGGACGTGAGCAACCTCGACGACCGCCCGGCGGAGACCCCGTGCGGCCGCACAGAAGGCCCCGGGCCGGTGAGCGACCTGCTCACGGGCCGGGACGTCGTCCTGGGCGGCCCGCGCGGCATGAAGGTGACCCGCACCCTGCCCAACCGCGACGTGCGCATGGTCGGCGCGTGGTGCTTCGTCGACCACTACGGGCCCGAGTCGCTGTCCGGGCGCGACGGCATGAGCGTCCCGCCGCACCCCCACACCGGGCTGCAGACCGTGAGCTGGCTGGTCGAGGGCGAGGTGCTGCACCGCGACAGCCTGGGTAGCGTGCAGGTCATCCGCCCCGGTCAGCTGAACCTGATGACCGCCGGGCGGGGCATCAGCCACGCCGAGCACTCGCCGCCGGAGGACGAGCGGCCCGACGGCATCCACGGCGTCCAGCTGTGGGTCGCGCTGCCGGACGAATCACGTTTCCAGGCGCCGCATTTCGAGCACCACGCCGACCTGCCGGTGGTCGAGCTGGACGGCGCGCGGGCCGTCGTCCTGCTCGGCGAACTGGCCGGCGCGCGCAGCCCGGCCGCGACGTACACGCCGATCGTCGGGGCCGAGCTCAGGCTCGACAAGGGCACCACGCTGGGCCTGGCCCTGCGCCCCGACTTCGAGCACGCCGTCCTGGTGCTGAGCGGCGACGTCGAGGTGGACGGCGAGGGGCTGACGCCCGGCCCGCTGCTGTACCTCGGCACCGGCCGCGGCACCCTCACGCTGGATGCCGAGCGGCCGAGCCGGGTGCTGCTGATCGGCGGTGAACCGTTCGGCGAGCCACTGGTGATGTGGTGGAACTTCGTCGGCCGCGACCACGACGAGATCGTCGCCTTCCGTGAGCAGTGGCAGGCGGGTGACCCGGTGTTCGGTTCGGTGTCGGACGACGGTGAGCGGCCGCCGGTCGGCGCCCGCCTCCCGGCCCCGGTCCTGCCCAACGCGCGGCTGGCCCCGCGACCCGGTCGCCGGAAGTAGCGCCCTCAACTACCGGGGGTAGCGTGCCCGTCATGCCCACCCTGAACGAGCTCCTGGACACCGTCCCCGAACCCGCCGGTGCGACCCTCGAGCGCTCGCTCGTCGACTACTCGCAGGAGGGCACGGCTCTTGAAGGCGTGCTGGTCAAGGACACCAGCCTCACCGGCAAGCGCCCCGGCGTCCTGGTGATCCACGAGTGGAACGGCATCAACGACTACGTCGAGACCCGGACGACGATGCTCGCCCGGCTCGGGTACGTCGCCTTCGCGCCCGACATCTACGGGAAGGGCGTCCGGCCCGGCATGGCCGACGCCCCGAAGGTGGCCGGGGCCTTCTACGGCGATCTCGGCCTGATGCGGGCGCGAGCGGCGGCCGGGCTGGAGCAGCTGCTGGCCGACGGGGACGTCGACCCCGATCGGGTGGTGACGCTCGGCTTCTGCTTCGGCGGGTCCGCGTCGCTGGAGCTGGCCCGCTCGGGCGCACCGGTCGCCGGAGCGGTGTCGCTGCACGGCACCCTGCCGCAGCACGCCGAGCCCGACGTCGACCGGATCACGGCGCGGCTGCTGGTGCTGACCGGGGGCGCCGACCCGAACGTGCCCGACGAGGCGATCGCCGCCTTCCAGGCCGAGCTGCGCACCAATCCGCAGGTCGACTGGCAGGTCACCGTGTACGCCGGAGCGATGCACGCGTTCACCAACCCGTTGACGAACTTCCCCGACCACGGGGCCGCCTACGACCCCCGGGCCGATGCGCGGTCGTGGCGGGCGCTGACCGGCTTCCTGGACGAGGTGTTCGCCTGAGGCCGCTCCGAAGGGCAACTTAGGCGACGCTAACCTCGCGGGGTGAGCGAGGTCGAACAGCACCTGAAGCACCCGCTGCGCCGGTTGTGGCGCAGGCACCGCACGTACCGCCCCAAGGTGGTGGCGGCGGTGACCGTGACCGTGGTCGAGAAGGTCGCGGACGTGATGCCCGAGCTGCTGATCGGGGCGGCGGTGGACGTCGTCGTCCGGGGCTCCGACTCGTTCGTGGCCGACCTGCTCGGCGTGCACGACCGGTTCGCCCAGATCGGCTGGATCGCGGCCTTCAACGCCCTGGTCTGGATCATCGAGTCGAGCACGGGCTACCTCGGCGACGTGCTGTGGCGGAACCTGGCCCAGCAGGTCGAGCACGACCTGCGGGTCGAGGCCTACGACCACGTGCAGCATCTGGACGTCGAGTGGCACGAAGGTGGCACGGTGGGCAGCACGCTGTCGGTGCTGAACGACGACGTGAACCAGCTGGAGCGGTTCCTCGACGTCGGGGCCCGGACGATCATCGCCACCACCCTGAACGTCGTTCTCGTGGGCGCGATCTTCGCCGCGTCGTCGTGGTGGCTGACCCTGTTGGCCTTCGCGCCCATCCCGGTGATCGTGGTCGGGTCGCTGTGGTTCCAGCGCCGCCTGGAGCCGCTGTACGCCGACGTGCGCGAGAAGGTGGGCGACCTGTCCGGCACGCTGGCCGCCAACCTGGGCGGGCTGACCACGATCAAGGCGTTCACCGCCGAGGACCGCGAGACCGCCCGCGTGCGTGACCTTTCCGACCGCTACCGGCTGGCCAACCGGAGGGCGATCCGCTCGTCGGCCGCGTTCGTTCCGCTGATCCGGATGGCGATCCTCGCCGGCTTCACCTGCACCCTGCTGCTGGGTGGCTGGGCCGTGCTCGATGGCACCCTCGAGATCGGGCTCTACTCGGTGCTGGTCTTCATGACCCAGCGCCTGCTCTGGCCGCTGACCGACGTCGGTGAGGTGCTCGACCTGTACCAGCGGGGCATGGCCTCGACCCGGCGCATCCTCGCCCTCCTGGACGAGACCCCTTCCGTCGTGCAGGGTTCCGCGACGACGAGCGCCCCGCCGCGCGGGGCCGTCACCCTGCGCGCGGTGCGGGCCGGGTACGGCGAGGCGCCCGACGTCCTGCACGGGATCGACCTGGAGGTGCCGGCCGGCGAGGTGCATGCGGTCGTCGGGGCGACCGGGGCCGGCAAGTCGACCCTGCTGCGACTGCTGCTGCGCTTCCAGGACCCGCGCTCGGGTGAGGTGCTGCTCGACGGGCACGACGTGCGCGACCTCGACTGGGAGACCCTGCGCGGCGCGATCGGCTACGTCGCCCAGGACGCCTTCCTGTTCCGCGGCACGGTGGCCGAGAACATCGCCTACGGAGCGCCTTCCGCGACCCGTGCGCAGATCGAGGAGGCCGCGGCGCTCGCGGCGGCGGCCGGTTTCGTCGAGGCCCTGCCCGACGGCTACGACACCCTGGTCGGGGAGCGCGGCCAGACCCTGTCCGGCGGGCAGCGGCAGCGGCTGGCGCTGGCCCGGGCGATCCTGCGCGACCCGGCGCTGCTGGTCCTCGACGAGGCCACCTCGGCGGTCGACAACGAGACCGAGCAGGCCATCCAGCGGTCGCTGGCCACGGTGACCCGGGGCCGCACGACGGTGATGGTCGCCCACCGGCTGTCCACCGTGCGCTCCGCCGACCGGATCTGGGTGCTGGAGAACGGGCTCGTCACCGAGGCCGGTACGCACGACGAGCTGGTCGCGGCCGGGGGCGCCTACGCGGCGCTGTGGGCCGTGCAGACCGGGGCGGCCCTGCTCGATCCGACGTGATCATGGTTGAGGACTCACGGATTTCACGACGGGTGCCTATGCTGACCCGGCCATGACCGCCGAACCCGTGACCGTCGACGTCCTCGGACCGTTGCGGGCGACCGTCGGCGGGGCTCCCGCCGACCTGGGCGGCCCCCGACAGCGCGCCGTCCTGGCCCGGCTCGTCGCGGGTGGTGGGCACGTGGTCTCGACCGACCGGTTCGTCGACGACATGTGGGACGGCGAGCCGCCGCCCAAGGCCCTGGCGGCCCTGCAGGTGCACGTGTCGAACCTGCGCCGGGCCCTGGAACCCGGCCGGGCCCGGCGGGCGCCCGCCGAGGTGCTGACCAGTGTCCCGCCCGGGTACGCCCTGCACCTGCCCGCCGACGCGGTGGACGCCTGGCGGTTCGAGGGGTTGCTGCGGCGGGCCGCCGACGTCCCGGACGTCGCGGGCCGCCGCGACCTGCTGCGCGCGGCCCTGGACTGCTGGGCCGGGGACGCGTACTCGGAGTTCGCCGACGCCGCCTGGGCGGGCCCTGAGGTGGCCCGCCTGAGCGAGTTGCGCCTCGTCGCCTTCGAGCTGCACGCCGCCGCGGAGCTCGACCTCGGCCAGGCCGCGCGGCTGGTGCCGGACCTCGAGCGGCACCTGACCGGCCACCCGCTGCGGGAGGAGGCCGTCCGGCTGCTGGCGCTGGCGTTGTACCGGGCCGGTCGCCAGGGGGATTCGCTGGCCGCCCTGCGCGCCGCCCGCGACCGCCTGTCCGACGGGCTCGGCATCGACCCCGGCCCGGCCCTGCAGAAGCTGGAGGCCGACGTCCTGGCCCAGGCCGACTCCCTGATGGCCCCCGCTCCCACAGCCAGTCCCGTGATCATGGAAACTTCTGGTGTTCTCCACGATCAACCGAACCCCGCGCAGCTCAGCCCTGACACGAGAAGTTTCCATGATCACGGGAAGCCCGGCGGCAGGCGAGCGACGAGCATCGGGCGAGCGGATCAGGTCCTGAAACTCAACCAGGCCGCCGACGAGGCCAAGAGCCACGGCCTGCGGCTGGTCTGGATCGGCGGTGAGGCCGGCGCCGGCAAGACGACGTTGTGCGAGGTCGTCACCGATCAACTGGCCGCTTCAGGGTGGACGACCGCGTGGGGCCGCTGCCCCGAGGTCGACGGCGCCCCGCCGGCCTGGGCGTGGACCGAGGTCGTGGCCGGCCTGCACGGTGTGCGCCCCGAAGCGGAGGTCGTGGAGGAGTCGGCCTTCCGGCTCGCCCGCTCGGTGGCCGGACAGCTGCGCGCCCGGGTCGCCGGTGGCCCGCTGCTGGTCGTGCTGGACGACGTCCATCGCGCCGACAGCGCGACCCTCCAGTTGCTGCGCCAGCTCAGCCTCGAACTGGCGGACGCGCCGGTGCTGGTGATCGCCGGGTACCGCCCGTCCGAGGCGGACGAGGAACTCGGTGCGACGTGGGCGGTCCTGGCCGCGGCGACGGCCGACCGGCTCGAGCTGACCGGCCTGACCCGCGACGGCGTCCGCGAGCTGGCCCACGAGTCGGGGCTCGACCCCGACGGCGCGGTCGTCGACGTCCTCCTCGAGCGCACCGGCGGAAATCCGCTGTTCGTGCGGGAACTCGCCCGGCTGCTGGCCTCCGAGGGACGCGACGCCGCGCGGCAGGCGGTGCCGGCCGGGGTGCGTGACGTGCTGCGCCGCCGCGTCGCACGCCTGCCCGGCCCGGCTCAGACCGTGCTGCGGCAGGCCGCCGTCCTGGGGCGGGACGTGGACGTCGACCTCCTCGTCGAGGTCGGTGGCCGCGACGAGGACGAGCTGCTCGACGGTCTCGAGTCCGCCGTCCTGGCGGGCATTCTCAGCGAGCCGTCGCCCGGGCGGGTGCGGTTCACGCACGCCCTGATCCGCGACTGCGTCTACGAGGAGACGCCGATGCTGCGCCGGGTGCGCTGGCACTCGGCGGCGCTGGACGTGCTGCGGGCCGGTGGTCGGGCCGACCCGGCGGCGCTCGCTCATCACGCGCTGGCCGCGGCCACGCCGCAGACCGCCGCCGAGGCGTCGCGGTACGCGGAGGCGGCGGCCCGGCAGGCGCTCTCGTTGGGGGCGCAGGGTGAGGCCAAACGGCTGCTGGAGGCCGCTCTGGCGATGCTGGACCTGGCGGGTGACACCGACGCCGAACGGCGCATCGAGCTGTTGGTGGAACTGGTTCCCGCCGCGGCCCGCTCGGCCGACGCGGTGCGGGCCCGGTCGGCCCGCGCCGAGGCCGTCGCGCTCGCGCAGCGACTGGGCCGCGACGACCTGCTCGTGCAGGCCCTCAGTTCGTACCGGGCGCCCGTGGCCTGGGCGATCCGGGCCTGGAACGACGGGGGCAGCCCCGCCGCGATCATGCGTGAGGTGCTCGAGGCACCGCCCGACCGGTACGCCTTGGACGACGTCACCCGGGTCTGGCTGCTGTTCGGGTTGATCTTCGAGCAGGAGGACCAGGCGGCCCGGTACGGGATGGACGACGTCCTGCGGTGGTCGACCGAGGCGCTCGAGCTGGCTCGGGCCACCGGTGATCCCCTCGCGCTGTGCGCCGCGCTGAACGCCCGCTCGTACCTCGCGCTCGGTCCCGACCTGGTCGAGGAGCGCGAGCGGGACGCACGCGAACTCACGGACCTCGCGACCGCCCACGGGCTGCAGGACTACCAGGCTCTAGGGCACTGGTTCCTCTTCATGTACCACGGTTCGGTGACCGACCTGGTCGGGGCCCGCCGGGAGGCGGCGCTGGCTCTGGAGCAGTCGACGAGCGGCCAGCTGGGCTTCCTGCTCGGCGCGTTGGGCTATTTCGAGGCGGAGCTCGCGGTGCTGGACGGCCGGCTCGACGAGGCGGCGGCCCGGTACCGGACGCTGGCCCGTCAGATGGTGGACAACGGCGCGCCCAACGGCACGGAGCTGGCCGTCCTGGGCGATGTCGTGGTCGGGTTCGCGCGCGGCGACCTCGCCGGGGCGGTAGCAGGACTGCGCGAGGTGCACGCGATGTCGGACGAGGCGTTCCCGCAGGCCCTGGTGCTCGCCCTGCTGGACGCCGGGCTGGAGGAGGAGGCGCGGGCCGTCTGGGACCCGGCCGTCCCGGTGCCCCGCGGCTACTACTGGTTGGCCATGATGACGGTCAAGGCGTACGCCGCGGCCCGCGTCGGTGACGGGGAGACCTCCGCGACGATCTACGCGCAGCTGCTGCCCTGGGCCGGCCGGGTCGCCGGGATCGACGCCGGGTCGGTCAGTTTCGGCCCGGTGGACGCGGCCCTGGCCGAGCTGGCCGACCGGCTCGGGCGCCCGCTCGACGCCGACCGTCATCGGGCCGACGCCGAGCGGGTGCGGCAGGTGGTGGCGGACCAGCTGGGCTGAGCCTCACGCCCAGATCGCCCGCTCCAGCCGCCGGTACGGCCGGCGCACGATCGCCAGCATCAGGACGATCACCGGTCCCGCCGTCTTCTTCAGCGTGGCGAGTTCCTCCGGTGTGCAGGCGTCGGCGATGCGGGGGAGCTCGAACGACAACCGGCCGTTCCTGCGCACCTGCGCCTCGACCTCGGCCCAGTCGCCGACCGACAGGTACCTCAGGATGACCGGGAACACGTCGCGCTCCTCCTCGGCGATGTGCTCCTCGAGCAGGTCCCGCAGCTGGGCCAGCTGGAGGGCCAACGCGGCGGCGGCGTCCTCCGAGTCCGGCGCCGTGGCCAGGGCCCGGGCCGCCTCGCGCAGCCGGGCCAGCTTCGGGTCCAGCACGCTGTGGTCGTCGCTCAGTTCGGTCAGGTCGATGTGCCCACCGGCCCGCTTCTCGATCACGGGCCAGAGGATGTCGTCCTCCGCGGCGTGGTGGTGGTGGACGGATTCGGCCAGCAGTTCCAGGTATGTCGCCAGCGCCCGGGTCCGTCGTGGGGTGGCGGCTACGCGGCCCGCGCTGATCGCCTGGGCGACCTCGGCGGTGCGGCGCAGGTCGCGCAGCATCACCCGGTGGGCCAGCCGCATGCCGATGATGTCCGGTTCGACGTGCTCTGCAGTAGTCATGTCGCACAGCCTCGGCCCGACCTCTTAAGCGGCACTTCTCCGGCACTTGCCGTCCGGGTTCAAGTGCGGCCGTCCGGGTGACGATCCAGCACGAGAGCCGGAGGTGGGGAGGTGAGGCGTCGGTGAAGTCCAAGCACCGCGCGCCGCGCGGTGGCGCGCTGCGCCGTGCCCTGCGCACCGCCGTCGAGCAGATCGCCCCCTACGACATCGACGCCGCCCGCCGGGTGGGCGCCGCGATCATCGCCGTCTTCGCCGTCAGCGTGTTCGTGGGCACCCAGGCGGTACCGGTCCCGACGGAACTGCGGATCAGCGTGGGCTACGTCGTCCCGGCCCTGCTGCTCGGCAGCGCCGCCCTGCTGATGCTGGTCCGGGCTCTGGTCGCCCCCGCCATGCTGCTGTTCAGCGTGCTGGGGGTGGTGCTGATCGCCGTCCTGAACATCCTGACCCACGACGCCTCGGCCGGCGCCCAGGTGGCCTTCTGCGCACCGGTCATGTTCGCGGCCTCGCAGCTGAAACCGGCCGCTTCGCTGACCACCCTGGTGGCCGCCGTGGCGGCCGAGGTGACCACCGTCCTGACCCTGAACAACAGCGGCGCCGGGTACGCCGACATCGCGTACGTCTCCAGCAGCCTGATCGCGATCGGCCTGCTGCTGATCGCCGCCGGGCGCCGTCAGTACCGGCTCGTCCAGCAGTTGGAGCGCCGCGCGGCCATCGACCCGCTGACCGGGCTGGTCACCCGCAGCGTGCTGGACGGCGCCGTGACCTCCGCGCTGAACACGGCGGGGGCGGTGGACCGCGCCGGGACGGCGATGATCCTCATCGACGTGGACCACTTCAAGTCCGTGAACGACAGCTTCGGTCACCCGATCGGCGACGACGCGCTGGCCCACGTGGCGGCGCTGCTGGTCGCCCAGGTCCCGACCGACGCCGTGGTGAGCCGGCTCGGGGGCGACGAGTTCGCCGTCCTGCTGCCCGGTTGCGACGCGGAGGTGGCGACGGCGATCGCCGAGGAGTTCGGCGAGGCCGTGCGGCGCAGCCCGCTGCGCCGACCCGGCCAGGCCCGGCTGCCGCTGTCGATCAGCTGCGGGGTCGGGTACAGCGCCCCGGGCCGGATGACGTTGCGCCAGCTGTACGCCTGCGCCGACCACTCGCTCTACGAGGCGAAACGAGCCGGTCGCGGGCGCGTCGGCCCGCCGGCCGAGGAACCGCCCGAGGGCGCGACCCCCGGGGACGACGCCGGGCCGGTCCCGGAGGTCGGCGGCGGTGAGGAGCCGGGTCGGGTCCCGGCCCCGCGGACCCCACCCGCCGGCGTCACCCTGCACCAGCCATGATGCGTTTGCGCATGATCACCACAGGAGTTCTGCGTTTGCGCATGATCGACACCCTGTTGCAGTGATCATGCGCAAACGCAGCTTCTGTGCAGTGATCATGCGCAAACGCAGAACCGCGCAGGTCAGATGACGGAGCGGACCGCGCGTTCGAAGGTCGTCACGTGGGCGGCCGCGGCGGTGCGGGCGCCGTCGGCGTCGCCGTTCTGGATCGCCTCCAGCATCGGCAGGTGCTCGGTGCGGTGGTCGACCTCGGGCAGCCGGTCGAGGAACAGGTACCAGATGCGCAGCGACAGGTCGTAGTAGTGCTCGAGATCGGCCTGCAGGTACCGGTTGTGGCAGCACTTGTAGACCTCGCGGTGCACGAGGGTGTCGAGCTGCATCCCGGCCCGGCGCCCGCCCGGGTGGCGGCGCAGCGTGGCCGCGAGTTCGGCGAGCCGGCGCTTGTCGGCCTCGGTCGCGCGCTGCGCGGCGCGGTAGGCGGCCAGGCCCTCGAGCTGGCGGCGCACGTCGCAGATCAACCCGTGGTCGGTGATGTCGATCTCGGCGACGAAGGTGCCCCGGCGGGGGTAGATGACGATCAGGTTCTCGGCCTCGAGCCGCTTGATCGCCTCCCGCAGCGGGGTGCGCCCGACCCCGAGCCGGGCGGTCAGCCCGTCCTCGTTGAGCGGGGTGCCCGGAGGGAGCTGTAACGTCACGACGAGGTCGCGCAGAGCGACGTACGCCTGCTCCGCCAGAGGGGCGGCGGGGGCCCTCTGCTCCTCGTTGACGCTGGTCATCACGGGGTCTAGCCTAACGCAGCGATTGATATATCAGTTGATGATCAGTCGGGTGTCAGTGACTTTCCGAAATCGTCGAGGCGCAGGGAGTTCCGTGCACGGGCAGACGGGCCAGCAGCACCCCGACGTCCTCTGGCGCTCGCCGGAGCCGAAGCGGGCCTACGACGTGGTGATCGTCGGCGCGGGCGGGCACGGGCTGGCCACCGCCTACTACCTGGCCGCGCACCACGGCATCACCGACGTCGCGGTGCTCGAACGCGGCTGGCTGGCGGGCGGGAACATGGCCCGCAACACCACGATCATCCGGTCCAACTACCTCTGGGACGAGAGCGCCGGCATTTACGAGAAGGCCCTGCAGCTGTGGCAGGGCCTACCCGGCGAGCTCGACTACGACTTCCTGTTCAGCCAGCGTGGGGTGCTCAACCTGGCGCACACCCTCGGCGACATCCGCGAGGGCAAGCGCCGGGTGCACGCCAACCAGCTGAACGGCGTGGACGGCGAGTGGCTCGACCGCGACGGCGTCGCCGAGGTCTGCCCGATCGTCAACCTCTCCGAGGACGTCCGGTACCCGGTGCTCGGCGGCACGTGGCAGCCGCGCGCCGGCATCGCCAAGCACGACCACGTCGCCTGGGCGCTGGCCCGTGGGGCCGACCGGCTCGGCGTCGACCTGGTCCAGCACTGCGAGGTCACCGAACTGCTCCGGGACGGCGACCGCGTCACCGGGGTGCGCACCCCGCGGGGCGACATCGCCGCGGGGTCGGTCGTGCTGGCCGCGGCCGGACATTCGTCGGTACTGGCCGACACGATCGGCCTGCGGCTGCCGGTACAGAGCCACCCCTTGCAGGCCCTCGTCTCCGAGCTGCTCGAGCCGGTGCACCCGACGGTCGTGATGAGCAACCACGTGCACGTCTACGTCAGCCAGGCGCACAAGGGCGAACTGGTGATGGGCGCGGGCGTCGACGGGTACAACGGCTACGGGCAGCGCGGGTCCGTGCACGTGATCGAGCACCAGATGGCCGCCGCGGTCGAGCTGTTCCCGATGTTCGCGGGCGCCCACGTGCTGCGGACGTGGGCGGGCATCGTCGACGTCACGCCCGACGCATCGCCCGTGGTCGGGCTCACGCCGTTCGAGGGGTTGTACGTCAACTGTGGCTGGGGGACGGGCGGTTTCAAGGCCACCCCGGCCGTCGGCTACGTGCTGGCCCACACGGTCGCGCACGGTGCACCGCACGAGCTGAACGCGCCGTTCAGCCTCGACCGGTTCACCAGTGGGGCCCTCATCGACGAGCACGGAGCCGCGGCGGTGGCGCACTGATGCTGCTCATCACCTGCCCCTGGTGCGGCGAACGCCCAGAGCCCGAGTTCGGCTACGGCGGTCAGGCCCACGTCGCGTACCCGGCCGACCCCTCGGCACTGTCCGACGAGGACTGGGCGCAGTACCTGTTCTTCCGCGACAACCCCAAGGGCCCGTTCGCCGAACGCTGGGTCCACGCGGCCGGGTGCCGCCGCTGGTTCAACGCCGTGCGCGACACCGCCACCAACGAGTTCCTGCGGGTCTACCGGCCGGGGGAGGCTCGATGAGGCGACTCGAGACCGGTGGTGTCGTCGACCGCTCCGACGTGCGCCGGTTCACGCTCGACGGGACGACGTACGCCGGGTTCGGCGGGGACACGGTGGCCTCGGCGTTGCTCGCCTCGGGCGTGATCCACGTCGGGCGCTCGATCTACCGCGGCCGGCCGCGGGGCATCCTCACCGCCGGCCCCACCGAGCCGAACGCGTTCGTACAGGTCGAGTCCTGGCCGTCGGGCGCGGCGACCGAACCGCTGGTGCCGATGACGACACTCGAGCTGGTCGACGGGCTCGAGCTGCGCTCGCTGTCCGGCATCGGGCGACTCGGTGGGCGCGACCTGTCCCGGTACGACGCGAGGTACGTGCACGTCGACGTGCTCGTGGTCGGTGGGGGCGACGCCGGGCTGGAGGCCGCGGCGCAGGCGTCGGCCGCGGGTGAGCGGGTCCTGCTGGTGGAGGAGCGGCCGCACCTCGCCGGCCCGCTCGACCCGGCCCCCGACCTCACGGTGCTGACCCGGGCCGCGGCCGTCGGGCTGTACGACGCGAACTACGCGCTCGTCGTCGAGAAGCGCACGGACCACCTGCCGGCCCCGGCCCCGGAAGGCGTCTCCCGCCAACGGGTCTGGCACGTCCGGGCCCGGCGGGTCGTGCTGGCCACCGGCGCGCACGAGCGGCCGCTGGTGTTCGCCGACAACGACCGGCCCGGGGTGATGCTGTCGTGGGCGGTGCACACGTACCTGGAGCGGTACGCGGTCGCGCCGGGCTCGCGCGCCGTCGTGGCGACGGTCGACGACGCGGCGTACCGGACGGCGCTGGCCCTCGTGCGCGCCGGGGTTCCCGTGGCCGCGCTGCTGGACTCGCGCCCGTCGCCGCCCCCGGAGCTCGTCGACCGGGTGCGCGCGGCCGGGGTCGAGGTCTATCCCGGTGAGGTGGTCACCGGGACGCGGGGTGACGAGACCGGGCGCGTGTCAGCGGTTCTCGCGGGTGGCCGGACGTTCGAGGCCGACCTGCTGGCCGTCGGCGGCGGCTGGAGCCCCGACCTGCACCTGTTCACCCAGGCCCGGGGGACGGTCCGCTGGGACGAGCGGTGCTCCGCGTTCCTGCCCGACGTCGCACCGCCCGGGGTCACCGTGGTCGGCGCGGCCCGGGACGGGCTGCCCCCGCACGGCGACGCCCCGCGACCGGTCTGGATCGCCGGGGCCGAGAACGCCGACCCGGCCACGCTGCACGACCACTTCGTCGACCTCCACCGGGACGCCACCGTGGCCGACGTCGCCCGCGCCGTCGGGGCCGGCCTGCACCACCTCGAGCACGTGAAGCGGTACACGACCATCGGCACCGGGCACGACCAGGGCCGCACCGCCGGGCTCAATGCGGCGGGCCTCGTCGCGGGCCTGACCGGGCTGGAGGTGGCGGTTCTCGGGGCGACCGGGCAACGCCCGCCGTCCCATCCGGTGCTGTTCGCCGCCCTCGCCGGCCGCGAGGTCGGTGCGCTCGCCGACCCGGTGCGGGCCACCCCGATCCACCCGTGGCACGTCGCGCACGGGGCGGTGTTCGAGGACGTCGGCCAGTGGAAGCGCCCCCGGTTCTACCCGCGCGACGGCGAGTCGATGGACGACGCCGTGCTGCGTGAGTGCCACGCCACGCGGTCCTCCGTCGGGATGATGGACGCCAGCACGCTGGGCACGATCGAGATCGTCGGTCCGGACGCCCCGGAGTTCCTGAACCGCATGTACACCAATGCTTTTGCGAAGCTACCGGTCGGCTCCGCGCGCTACGGCCTGATGTGCGGGCCGGACGGCATGGTCATCGACGACGGCGTGACGATGCGCCTGGCGCCGGACCGGTACCTCATGTCGACCACCACGGGCAACGCAGCCAAGATCCTCGACTGGCTGGAGGAATGGCTGCAGACCGAGTGGCCCGACCTGCGGGTCGCCAACACCTCGGCGACCGAGCAGTGGTCGACCGCCGCCGTCGTCGGTCCGCGCTCGCGCGACGTGGTGGCGAGAGTGCTGCCCGGGCTGGACGTCTCCGCCGACGCCTTCGGCTTCATGACGTTCCGGGAGGTGACCTTCGCCGGTGGGTCGGGCGACGTCGCAGGGTACGTCGCCCGGATCTCGTTCTCGGGCGAGCTGGCCTTCGAGCTCAAGGTGCCCGGCTGGTACGGGCTCTCGCTGTGGGAGGCGGTGCACGCGGCGGGCGCCGAGTTCGGCATCACCCCCTACGGCACCGAGGCGATGCACGTGCTGCGGGCCGAGAAGGGGTACCCGATCATCGGGCAGGACACCGACGGCACCGTCACCCCGTACGACCTGGGGATGAGCTGGATCGTCTCCAAGGCCAAGGACTTCGTGGGCAAGCGATCGTTCGGCCGCCCCGACGCGAGTCGCCCCGACCGGCGGCACCTGGTCGGCCTCCTGCCCGTCGACCCCACCGTGCTCATCCCCGAGGGGGCCCAGGTCGTCGAGGACGGCCGGCTCGCGCCGGGCCCACTGGTCCTGCCGGCCGGCGGCGCCCGCGTCCCGATGATCGGCCACGTCACGTCGAGCTACCGCAGTGCTGCGCTCGGAACCTTCGATTCACCGCGCGCTTTCGCCCTCGGGTTGGTGGCCGGGGGCCGCGACCGGCTCGGTTCCACCGTGCTCGCCGTCGGCGACGGCCAGGTCATCCCGGCGGTTCTCGCCGACCCCGTGCTGTACGACCCCGACGGCGCCCGCCGTGACGGCGACCCCACCCTCCCCCGTGATCAAGGAAATCTTGGTGATGGAGGCATTCTTCACCGTCGGTCGGCACTGCAGGGCCGTGCCTTTCCGGCGACGGAGGCCGTCACGATCGAGGAGCTCCCGCACCTCACCCAGGTGAACCTGAGGGTGACGCCCGGCACTCCGGCCGCGGGCGCCGTCCAGGGGGCCCTGGGCTTCGCCCTGCCCGGCCCGAACCGGGCTGCGACCCAGGCAGATCGGTCGGCCCTGTGGCTCGGTCCGGACGAGTGGCTGCTGCTCGGCCCCGACGGCGACGACCTCGTCGCCGTGCTCACCGAAGCCGTGACCGGCGACGAGCGCGCCTCGGTCGTCGACCTGTCCGCCAACCGCACGACGGTGCGGCTGCGCGGGACCGCCGCGACCGCCGTCCTCGAGAAGGGCTGCGCCCTCGACCTGCACGCCCGCGCGACCACGGTCGACGAGCCCGGCCAGAGCTGGTGCGCGGTCACCCTGCTCTCGCGGCTGAACGTCATCCTGCAGAAGCCCGGCGACGACGAGTACCTGCTGCTCGTGCGCCCGTCGTTCGCCGGCTACCTCGCCGACTGGCTCCTCGACGCCGCCCACGAGTTCGCTCACCCTCCCGCAAACCCCTGATAGCGAGCCCCCATCGGGGGCGATGCGGTGGTCACCGGGAGTATGAGCGGCGTGCAGCGGTATCTCGCCCTCCTGAGGGTCCCCGGCGCCCTGGTCGCGTTCGTCTCGGCGACGGTCGCCCGGTTGCCGATCTCGATGGCCACGCTCGGCGCCGTCCTGCTCGTCCAGGAGGCGCGCGGTTCGTACGCGCTGGCCGGGGCCGTCACGGCCTGCTTCGCGCTGGGATCGGCGGTCGGGACCCCGTTCTGGGGGCGGCTGCTCGACCGGCACGGGCAGGCCCGGGTGCTGGCCCCGCCCGCCCTGATCTCGGCGGTCCTCCTCGTCGCGCTGGCGCTGGGCGCCGTGGGCGGCATGCCTGCCGCCGGGCTGGCCGGGCTGGCCGCGGGCGCCGGAGTGAGCTTCCCGCCCGTGTCACCGGCGATGCGGGCGGCCTGGCAGGGCCTGCTGCCCGCCGAGGACGACCGGCAGGCGGCGTACGCGCTCGAGGCCGTGGCGATCGAGATGGTCTTCCTGCTCGGGCCGCTCGTGCTGTCGCTCCTGCTGGCCACGACCCCTGCCGAGGTGCCGCTGATCGTGACGGCCGTGCTACTGGCGGGTGGCACCCTCGCGTACGTCTCGACGTCGGCGTCGCGGGCGGTCCGCCCGCACAGGCCGGTCGGCGAGGACGTTCCGGCGGGGCCGCGCCTGTCGCTGTTCCGGAGCCGGGCGGTCGTCACCGTGCTGGCGTCGGGAGCGTTCCTGGCGGCCGGTTTCGGGGGGCTGGACGTGGCGGTCGCGGCGACGGCGCAGGGCCTGTTCGGGCACCGCGAGCTGCTCGGCGTGCTCTACCTGGGCGTCGCGGGCGGCAGTGCCCTGGGCGGCCTCGTGTACGGGGCGCGCACCTGGCCGGGTTCCGACTGGCAGCGGCTGCGGTTCGTGCCCTCGGGCGTCGCCCTCGGCATGCTGCTGGCCGCCGGGTACGCCGCCTGGCTCACCCCCACCGACTCGCCGGCGGTGGCCGCCGTGGTGGCGGCCGTCGTCCTGTTGTCGACCGCGGGCGTCTTCATCGCGCCCTCGACGATCATCCAGCAGAACCTGGCCGACGCCCACGCCGGGAAGGGGCGCGGCGGCGAGGTCCAGTCTCTGTTGAGCGCGGCCATCACGGCCGGGGCGGCCGGTGGGACGGCGGTCGCGGGCGTGCTCGTGGACGCCGGCGGGGCGGCACTGTCGTACGGCGGGGCGGCGGTGGCGTTCTTCGGGGCGGGCGCGGTGACCCTGGCCCGCGGACGCCGAGTGTGAGTCGTGGGCGCCGCACTCGGCGTTCCGGAGGCGGTTCCGGTGCCTCAGCGTCACACTCGGCGGGGTGAGCGACGACCGTCCGGTGTTCGTGCTGCACGACCACCGCAAGCCGCGGCCGCACTTCGACCTGCGCCTGGAACAGGGCGGCGTGCTGCGCTCGTGGGCGCTGCCGCGGGGCCTGCCCGATTCACCCCGGCGCAACCGGCTGGCGGTCGCCGTGCCCGACCACGAGCTGGAGCACGCCACCTACACCGACGAGCACAAGTTCATCGCCGACCACGGGTGGTGGGAGCTGGAGGACGCCGACGACCACCGGTTCGTCTTCGTGCTGCACGGTGAGCGGAGGGCGGCCCGCTACGCGCTCATCAAGACGGACGCCGACTGGCTTCTGCACCTGACCAAGGACCAGCCCGGGGCAGGGGCTGGCACGCCGGGGTCGTAGGGGCAGCACCCTCGTACGCCCGCGTGCGCGTGAGCATGCTCGGGGTGTGAGGAACGTCAGGATCTACGGCCTCCTGGCCGTCACGTTGATGGCCGCCGGCTGCTCGTCGGGTTCGGGGGCCGGGACGACGCCGGGCCCCTCGAGCGCGTCGGCGGCACAGCCTGCGGTGGTCGGGGCCGTCACGGCCCACGTCGCCGGGCGGACCGTCTCCGGCCACTGTCGAGGCGTCCAGAAGGGGCGTCCCGCCATCATTCTCGAAGCCGGCGACGGATCCGGGCAGAGCCAGCTGCAGGCCCTGGAGGAACACTTCGCCGCCACCACGCTGGCCTGCTCGTACGACCGGGCCGGCATCGGGACCAGCAGCCCGCCCGCCACGACGCCTCGTCCGCTCGACGACCTGGTCGCCGACCTCGACGCCTTCGCCGCGGCCACCCCGCTGCGCGGACCGTTCGTGATCGTCGGGCAGTCCCTGGGCGGGAACATCGCGCTGCGGTACGCCGAACTGCACCCCGACCGGGCCGCGGGCTTCGTCGCGATGAACCCCGTGCCGCCGGCGACGGCCTACCTGCCGCGGGTGCACAAGGTCGAGAAGCCGACGGAGTACCAGGACGAGGTGGCGTTCTACGCCGGGGACAACGACGAGAAGGTCGACCTGCGGCCCAGTTCCGAGCTCACCGGCACGCTGCCCGGCTCCCTGCCCTACGCGGTGATGTTCGACGAGGACTGCGACGGGGACAGCGCCTTCTGCGCCACCGTCCTCCCGTCGCTGACCACGACGCTGAAGGAACTGGCCGCGCTCGGTGACGGTGGCCGGTTCGTGCGCGCCCCCGGGGCCGGTCACGAACTGTTCCACGAGGCCTCCGACCTGGTGTACCGGACCGTCGACGGCCTCGCCTGAACCGGCGCCGGGGGGCATGATGGCCGGGTGCTGCAGAACTACGACGAGCGCAACGCGGATGTCCGGTACTGGGTGAACGGGGTGCTGCGGCACCGCGACGAGCCCGGGCTCTCGCCCTTCGACTCGGTCGTCCAGGGCGGCGACGCGGTGTGGGAGGGGCTGCGCCTCTACTCCGGCAAGATCTTCGGGCTGACCGAGCATCTCGACCGGCTGCGGCGTTCGGCCCTGGCCCTGGGTTTCGTCGACATCCCCAAGCACGCCGAGATCGTCGACGCGGTGTCGGCGACGCTGCGCGCCAACGGGATGACCGACGGCGTGCACATCCGGCTCACCCTGACCCGCGGCGTCAAGGTGACCAGCGGGATGGACCCGCGGTTGAACCAGGCCGGGCCCACGCTGATCGTGCTGCCCGAGCACAAGGCGCCGGTCTACGACACGTCCGGGCTGAGCCTCGTGACCGCGAGCGTGCGGCGGCCCGGGCCGGCGGTGCTCGACCCGAAGATCCACCACAACAACCTGCTCAACTCGATCCTCGCGAAGCTCGAGGCGAACGTGGCCGGGGCCGACGACGCGATGATGCTGGACGAGCGGGGTTTCGTCGCCGAGACCAACGCCACCAACCTGTTCGCCGTCGTCGACGGCGCGCTGCACACGCCGACGTCGGCCGCCTGCCCCGAGGGCATCACCCGGGCGACGATCCTGAAGATCGCGCCCTCCTCGGGCCTTCCCGTCGTCGTGCGGGACATCTCTCAGGCCGAGATGTACGCCGTGGACGAGGTCTTCTGCACCGGGACGATGGGTGAGGTCGCAGGGGTCACCCGCATCGACGGCCGGCCGATCGGCAACGGTCAGGTCGGCCCGGTCACGCTGCGGGTGGCCGCGCTCTACCGCGACCACGCCGCGACCCACGGAGAACCCGTCTGACCCCCGCTCAGACCAGCCGCTGCGCCGCGAGTTCCTCGTAGTACGGCCGAGCTTCGTCGATCAGGTGCCGCAGGCGCTCGGGGACGACGGTCGCCCCGGTTCGCGGGGCCGCGAACCCGGTCGACGACTCGACGCCCGCGTACCAGTACTTCGCCCACACCCCGTCGGTGTCGCGCGGCCCGGGGGCCCAGCTGAGCATGGACTCCTGGAACGGGATCTCGAGCGCCTCGCACAGGGCGGCGAGGGCGCCCCGGGGGTCGGCCAGCAGCGCGTCGGCGTCGACGACCGGGCCCGGGTGCTCGCGCCAGATGGCCACCTGCTGCGCGAAACCCAGGTCGGCGAGCGTCGGTTCGTCCCGGACCTGCGCGTACGAGGCCACCACCTTCGCCGGGTCGCGGATCAGGTAGGCGTGCCGGCAGGCGTCGAACCACTCCTCGTCGGGCCGCGTGAGCAGGTGGTGCGTCATGTGTTTCACGTACTGGACGGTCACTCCCGGTGGCAGTGGGGCCAGCAGCCCGGCCACGACGTCGGCCCACTCGGTCGGCTGCGCGGCCAGCACCTCGTCCCGGCCGGGGTGCTGCAGGCCGGTTCGCGCCAGGTAGTAGGCGTACATCGGCTCGTCCACCACGACCGTGTCCGACCGGGCCCCGAACGAGCGCAGCATCGCGGTCGAGATGTTCCGCGGGCCGGACCACATGGCGACCCGGGTCATCAGAGGCCCCGGATGCGCTTCATGTCCGGGTCGACCAGTGGTTCGGCGCTCACGGTGGCGGGCAGTCGCCGGTCGAACCAGCCGATCGTCAGTTCCGTTCCGACGGAGGCGAGTTCGGCGGGAAGCCAGGCGTAGGCGATCCCGGTCCCGATCGTGTAGCCGTAGGCCGCGCTGGTCACGTAGCCGACGCACGCGTCGCCCGAGAACACCGGCTCCTTGCCGAGCACGATCCCGTCCCCACCCAGCTCGTCGCCGCGCACGGTGAGGCAGGTGAGCCGTCGGGGCACGTCGCCCTGGCGCTTCTCGGCGGCCGCCCGGCCCACGAAGTCGTCCTTGGCCAGGCGCACCGCGAAGCCGAGACCGGCCTCCCAGGGCGAGTGTTCGTACGTCATGTCGGTGCCGAACGACCGGTAGCCCTTCTCCAGGCGCAGCGAGTTGAAGGCCGCCCGCCCGGCCGCGATCAGGCCGTGCTCCTGCCCGGCCGTCCAGATCGCGTCCCACAGGGTGAGGCCCTGGTCGGCGGTCGTGTACAGCTCCCAGCCCAGCTCCCCCACGTACGACAGCCGCAGCGCGGTGACCGGCACGGTGCCGACATGGAACTGCGCGCCGCGGAAGTACTTCAGGTTGTCGTTCGAGAGGTCGAAGTCGGTCAGCGGCTGCAGGACCTCGCGGGCCAGCGGGCCCCACAGGCCGATGCAGCAGGTCCCGGCGGTGATGTTCTCGACGGTCACGTGCCCGCCGAAGTCGCGCGCCCGGCGCACCAGGGCGTCGAGGTCGAGCGGGCCGTTCGCCCCCACCTGGTAGTGGGTCTCACCCAGCCGGGCGACGGTGACGTCGGAGTGCACACCGCCGTCCTCGTCCAGCAGCAGGCAGTAGGTCACCGCCCCGATCGACTTGCCGACCGACCCGGTGGTCACGTGCTCGAGGAAGGCCGTGGCGGCCGGGCCGGCCACCGACAGGCGGGCCAGCGCGGTCATGTCGTACATCGCCACCCGCTCGCGGGTCACCTGCGCCTCGGCCGCGGCGATCGGCGACCAGTGCTGGGCGGCCCAGGCGTCCGGCGAGGGCACCGAACGTCCCTCCAGGAGAACGGAATTCGCCTCGTACCAGTGCGGACGCTCCCAGCCGGCGGCCTCCAGGAAGTACGCCCCGAGCTCGACCTGCCGGGCGTGGAACGGCGAGCGCCGCATCGGGCGCGGCTTCACCATCGGCTCCAGCGGGTGCTTGATGTCGTAGACCTCGACGAAGTTCTGGCACGAGCGTTCCAGAACGTAGGCCGGCGCCAGCTGGTGGTTCTCGAACCGGTTCACGTCGCACTCGTGCAGGTCGAACGAGGTGCAGTGACCGTCGACCAGCCATTCGCTCACCGCGCGGGCCACGCCCGCCGAGTGCGTCACCCAGACGGCCTCGGCCACCCAGAAGCCGTCGACGTCGCGCGAGGGCCCCAGCAGCGGCATGTCGTCGGTGGTGAACGAGAACAGGCCGTTGATGCCCTCGGCCAGCTGCGCTCCGCCGAGATCCGGCAGCAGCGACTGCGACTGCGCCCAGGCGGGTGCGAAGTCCTCCGGCGTGAACTCCAGCACCGACGGCATCACCGGCGCCGCCTCGGGCGACAGGATGGAGTCGACCGTGACCGGCATCGGGTCGTGCCCGTAGAAGCCGATACCCACGGCGTCGAAGCGGTCGCGGTAGTAGAGGTCGGCGTCCTGGTGCCGGACGATCGGCCGTGCGCACTCCGGCCCCCCGGCGTCCTGCGCCAGCCCGGTCATCGACGGCACCGGCCCGGTCCAGGCCAACTGGTGGCCCAGGGGCGTCAGCGGCAGCGACATGCCCACCATCCCGGCCACCTTCGGCCCCCAGATGCCCGCGCAGCAGACGACGAGGTCGGCGGTCAGGTCACCGGCGGACGTCCGCACGCCGGTGACGCGAGAACGGCCGTCCGGCAGGGATTCCCGCAGTACGTCGAGCACCTCGGTGCGGTCGAGCACCCGCACCCCGCGCGACTCGGCCAACCGCAACTGGGCCAGCACCGCGCGCACGGCCTTGGCCAGGCCGTCGGTCGGCACGTGCAGCCCGCCGAGAACCTTCGAGCGGTCGAGCAGCGGGTAGAGCTCGACGCACTCGTCGGGCCCGACGACCCGCGCGTCGAGCCCCCAGGACGTGGCCCAGCCGCACCGGCGGTGCAGCTCGGCCAGCCGTTCGGGCGTGGTGGCGACCTCGAGGCCGCCGACCTGCAGGAAGCACGGGTCGCCGTCCAGATCGAGCGAGACGAGCTTCTCGACGGTGTACCGGGCCAGCTCGGTCATGGTCTTCGAACCGTTGGTCTGGAACACCAGACCCGGTGCGTGCGAGGAGGATCCGCCCGGGGTGGGCAGCTCGCCCTGGTCGACGACGGTGATCCGGTCCCAGCCGCGGGCCGACAGCTCCTCGGCCAGCGCCGCGCCCACGACACCCGCCCCGACGATCACCACTTCCGGTCCGGTCACGGCCTTACCTCCTCGACCCCGCAACGACGTTCGCAAACCAGCATGCCCCCACCGACCGGTCGGCCGGTGGGGGCATGCTGTCGAGCTGCCTACCGGCCGGTCACGCCCCGGCGAGCCAGGCGTTGACCTTGTCGGGGTTGGCGTCGACCCACTTCTTGGCCGCGTCCTCGTCCGACATCTTGTCCTGGGCGATGTACTTGGCCACGACGTTCTGGTCGTCGTTGGTCCAGTTGAAGTTCTTGATCAGCGTCACGGCGGAGCTGTCCGAGTTCATGAACTTCGTCGAAGCGATCTTGTCCAGGTTGTAGAGCGGGTAGTCGCAGGCGACCTTGGCCGCGTCGGCGTCGCAGCCGGCGGTGTACGCGGGCAGCGCGACCTTCTTGAGCGGGACCTCCGACAGGAACCACTGCGGCTCGTAGAAGTAGCCGATCAGCCACTGCTTCTTCGCCTCGGCCTGCCGGAACGCGGTGATCAGCGCGGCCTCCGAACCGGCGTACACCACCTTGTAGTCCAGCTTCAGGTTCTTCACCAGCGCCTCGTCGTTCGTGACGTACGAGGGGTCGCCGTCCAGCAGCTGGCCCTTCCCGCCCGACTCCGACGTCTTGAAGTTCTTCGCGTACTTGTTGAGGTTCTTGTAGTCGAGGATGTCGGGGTGCGCCGCGGCCAGCCACGGCGGCACGTACCAGCCGATGATGCCCTTGTTGCCGGTCTGCCCCACCTCGACGGCCGTCTTCTGATCCTCGATGTACTTCTTCTTCAGGTCGTCGTGGCCCCAGTTCTCCAGGACGACGTCGACCTGGCCGGTGCCGAAGCCCTGCCAGGAGACCTCTTCCTTGAGGTCTTTCTTGGTGACGGTGCAGCCCAGCTTGGTCTGCGCGACGTAGGCGACGACGGCGGCGTCCGCCTCGTAGCCCACCCACGGGTTGACGGCGATGTTCAGGGCGCCGCACTTGCCGGCGGCCGACGCCGACGACTCCGCGTTGTCGATGTCACCGCCGCCGCAGCCGGCCAGGGCCAGCGCCGCGGCCACGGCGGCCGCGGGGATGGTCAGCAGCCTTCGGCTGCCTCGGTGTGTCAGTCGCACGGTGTGTCGTACCTCCTGGTCAGGCCACCGCAGACGGTGGCGGGCGTTCCTAACCGACCCGTTCCCGACGGGCGGCGGCATGGGTGATCTCGTTCAGCAGGACGCCGAGCAGCACGATGGCCAGGCCGGCGGCCAGGCCCTTGCCGAACAGCTGGCCCTGCGAGAAGCCCGAGACGACGTCGTAACCGAGGGCTCCGGCACCGACCAGGCCGCCGACGACGACCATGGACAGCACGTAGCAGATGCTCTGGTTCACGGCGAGCACGAGCGACGGCACGGCCATCGGCAGCTGGACCTTGGTGATCTGCTGCCAGGCCGTGGATCCCGCGGCCGTACTGGCCTCGACCGCGGACGGTGAGACGGCGCGCACGCCGTCTGCGACCACCTTGATCGCGACCGGAGCGCCGTACACGACGGCCGCCACGATGGCCGTGAAGCGGCTGGCGGAGAACAGGGCGAGGAAGGGCACGAGGTAGACGAAGGCGGGCATCACCTGGGCGGCGTCGAGGACCGGTCGCACCAGGCCGTCGACGGCCGGACTGCGGGCCATCCAGACCCCGAACCCCACTCCGAGCGCCAGCACGAGGAGGGCGCCCACGATGGTCGCCGCGAGGGTGGCCATCGCGTCCTGCCACACGCCCGTGCCGATCAGCAGAGCCAGCAGGGCGACGGTGGCGAGCGCCGTGCGCCACCCGGCCAGCAGGAGGGCCAGGCCGGCCACGGCCGCCATCACGACGAACCACGGGGACGACGTGAGCAGGTCCTGCAGCGGGTCGATCGAGACGAGCGTGACGAAGTTCTTGATGCCGCCCGTGACCCCGGAGGCGTTCAGCCCGATCCAGTCCGTGACCTGGCCCGTGTACCGGGCGATGTCGCTGCCGACGGTGATGTCGGTCCCGCCGACGGTCGTGGGGAACTCCGCCGCCCACAGGTAGGTCCGCGAGAGGTAGACGGCGACCACGGCGACCACGGCCCCGCCGCTCAGTACCCAGGGCCGCGCGGCCGCGGCCCACGCGGGCCGGTCCCGGGCGGCCTCGGCACGTCGGCCGGCGGCGGCGACCGTGCGGTCCAGCACGATGGCCAGCACGACGATCGCCAAGCCGGCGTTGAACGACGTCCCGACGTCCAGCGTCTGGAGCGCCTTGAGGACCGTCTTGCCCAGCCCCGGTGCGTCGATCAGGGCCGTGATCGTGGCCATGGCGAGGGCCGCCATGATGGTCTGGTTGATGCCCAGCACGATCGAGTGCCCGGCCATCGGCAGCTGGACCGTGCGCAGCCGCTGCCATCGGGTGGCGCCCAGCGACGTGGCCGCCTCGACGTTCGTGGGCGGCACGGTGCGGATGCCGTGGGCCGTGAACCGGATGACGGGTGCGATCGCGTAGATCACCGTGGTGATCGCGGCCGAGGCCGGGCCGATCAGGAACAGCAGCGTGAGCGGGGCCAGGTAGACGAAACTGGGCATGATCTGGAGGAAGTCGAGGACCGGTTCGAGGAGCCGGTGGAACCGTGGCGAGATCCCGGCCCAGACCCCCACCGGGATGCCGATGACGAGGCAGATGAGCACGGCGCCGGCCGTGGTCGCCAGCGTGTCCATGCTCTCGGTCCACAGTCCCTGCAGGCCGAGGAAGACGAACCCGGCGGCCGCCAGCAGCGCGGTACGCCAGGTGCCGACCGCGCCTGCGACGAGCGTCATCAGCGCGACCACGCCCAGCCAGCCGACCTGCGGCACCGGCCGCGGGAACACGGGCACCGAGACGAGGTGCTGCAGGAACGTGATCAGGCCGCCGACGGCGTCGCTGATCTGGTTCAAGCCGTAGACGAAGACCGGGTTGCTGTTGCGGTGCAGGCCGACCCAGTCGTTCAGGTCGTTGAGCCGTTCGTGCAGCCAGGTCAGGTCCGCGGGGGCCAGCGGGAGCGTCCAGCGGCCGGCCAGCGCGGTCGCCGCCACGAGCCACAGCAGGAGCACGCCGACCACCAGCGCCCCGCGGCCGGGCCTGCGCACCCCCTGCGCCGGCGTCGCGGCCACCGTGGCCACTAGGCGCTCTCCTCGAGCTTTCCCGCGACCACGGCGAGGATCTCCTCGTCGCCGACGATCCCCAGCAGCTTTCCGTCCTCGACCACGCGGATCGGCTTCTCGGCGGCCAGCACGGCCCGGGTCGCCTCCCGGACCACGACGTCGGGCCCGAGTTCGGGCCCGTCGAGCGGGTCGTCGTCCGTGGCCGGGCGCATGATCCACTTCAGGGTCAGGACGTCGCCCTTGGGGATGTCGCTGACGAAGTCGCGCACGTACTCGTCGGCCGGGGCGCCGACCAGTTCGTCCCCGGTGCCCAGCTGGGCCGTCCGGCCGTCGCGCATGATCAGGATCCGGTCGCCGAGCTTCAGCGCCTCGGACAGGTCGTGGGTGATGAAGACCATCGTCTTGCCGAGCTCGCGGTGCAGCCGGATGACCTCGTTCTGCATGTCGCGGCGGATCAGCGGGTCGAGCGCGGAGAACGGTTCGTCGAACAACAGCACGTCGGGGTCGACCGCCAGCGCGCGGGCCAGCCCGACCCGCTGCTGCATGCCGCCGGAAAGCTGCTCGGGGTAGGAGTTCTCGTAACCGGACAGGCCGACCAGCTCGATCACCTCCAGGGCCTTGGCGTGCCGTTCGGCCTTGCCCACGCCGCGGACCTCGAGACCGTAGGCGACGTTGTCGAGCACCTTGCGGTGCGGCAGCAGGCCGAAGTTCTGGAACACCATGGCGAACTTGTGCCGGCGCAGTTCGCGCAGTCGCTTCTCGTCGGCTCCGAGGATGTCCTCGCCCTCGAACACCACGCGGCCCGCGGTGGGTTCGATCAGCCGGGTCAGGCAGCGCACCAGGGTCGACTTGCCCGACCCGGACAGGCCCATCACCACGAAAACCTCGCCGGGCGCGACGTCGAAGCTCACGTCGCGCACGGCCACGGTGTTGCCGGTGCGCTGCATAAGGTCGCGCCGGCTCAGCTCGAGCAGCTCGGCGTTCCCGGGTACGGAGGCGGCCTTCGGGCCGAACACCATCCAGAGGTCACGGACGGAGATCGCGGGGGTCGCCGCCGCGTCGTCCGCGGGGGTCGTCGCGGCGGAACCGGCGCCGTCGGTCACGGCCGTCAACCCCTCACCTCCCAGTCGTGACTCACCGTCGTCGCGGTGAATCTAGGGCCTGAGCCCCGCGACCCGAGCGGCTGTTGCGCATGGCGCATCACGACTCAGGTGGTGAGACACACTGTGCCGGGGGGAGCCCGGCGTCAAGGGACGGACGCGTTTCGGTCCGGTAAACGTCGCCGGGAGAGGGTCAGGCGGGTTCGGCGGCCATGCTCTGGGCGAGCACCGCGGCCAGCTGCTCCTGCCGGACCGGCTTGGCCAGGTAGGCGTCCATCCCCGCGGCGGCACACGCCTCGCGGTCCTCCATCGTCACACTCGCCGTCATCGCGACGATCCGCGGCTGCTGCGCGGCGGGCACGTCGGACCGGATCCGCCGCGTCGCCTCGAGGCCGTCCATCACCGGCATGTGCATGTCCATCAGGACCACGTCGTAGGGGCCGGCGAGCATCGCGGCCAGCGCCTGCGCGCCGTCCCCGGCCAGCTCCACCGAGTGCCCGAGCTTGCGCAGCATCAGCGCCGCGACCTTCTGGTTCACGTCGTTGTCCTCCGCGAGGAGCACGCGCAGGCTGCTGCGCGGCGTCCTGGACTGGTCGTGATCAAGGAAGTTGTTCACGGCCTGCTGGGCGGGCAGGTTCGCCTCTGGTTCCGAGGGCCGTGAACAACTTCCTTGATCACGACCAGTTGGGGCGAGCGGGACCCGCTCCAGCACCCGGGCCAGGCTCTCCAGGAGCGCCGCACTGCGGGTGGGCTTCGTGTGGACGGCGGAGAAGAGGCGCTGGTCCTCGCCGAGCCGCATGCCGATGCTGGACAGCAGCACCAGCGGCAGCCGTCGTCCACCGGGCAGGGTGCGGATGCGGGCGGCCAGTTGCAGCCCGTCCATGCCCGGCATCGCCAGGTCGAGTACCGCGATGTCGTACAGGGAGCCCGCCCGCAGGTCGGCGAGGGCGGCCGTCGGTTCGGCGAAGTCGGTGCAGGCCATGCCCACCCGTTCCAACTGCAGGCGCAGGATCCGCCGGTTCGTGGCGTTGTCGTCGACGATCAGCACGCGGGCGCCCTCGAGCGTCGCACGCAGGGCGACCACCTCGGGAGCGGGGCGGGCGAGCGCGGACCGGCCGGCGTCGTCCAGGCCCAACCGTGCGGTGAACCGGAACGTGGAACCCGCGCCCGGCGTCGACTCCACCCAGATCCGGCCGCCCATGGCGGTGACCAGGGCGCGGCTGATCGCCAGGCCCAGACCGGTGCCGCCGTACGTGCGCGTGGTTGAAGCGTCGACCTGGCTGAACGACTGGAACAGCCGGTCCAGGCTGTCGGCCGGGATGCCGATCCCCGTGTCCTTCACCTCGAAGGTCAGGGTCACCCCGGGACCTGAGGCGTCCTGAGGCGAGTCCTCGGCGCGGGCCCGGTGCACCCGTACCAGCACCTCGCCCTCGGAGGTGAACTTCACGGCGTTTCCGATCAGGTTGGTCAGCACCTGACGGATCCGGGTCAGGTCACCGATCATTGTCGTCGGGAGGTCGCCGTCCACATCGCAGATCAGCTCGAGAGCCCCTGCGGTACCGGAGAACTGGGCCACGGTCTCCTCGACGACGTCGCGCAGGTCGAACGGCCGGCGTTCCAGGTCGAGCTCGCCGGCCTCGATCTTGGAGAAGTCGAGGATGTCGTTGATCAGGGCCAGCAGCTGGTCGCCGCTGCCCCGCATCGTCGTCAGCAGCTCCTGCTGCTCCTCGTCGAGCCGGCTGTCCAGCAACAGCCCGGTGATGCCGATGATGGCGTTCAGCGGCGTGCGGATCTCGTGGCTCATCGTGGCCAGGAACGCCGACTTCGCGGTGTTGGCGGCCAGCGCCTGGTCGCGGGCGTCGGTCATCGCCCGCTCGGCGGTGACCCGCTCGGTCACGTCGAGCGCGAGACCGCAGATGCCGTAGGGGTTCCCGGTCGCGTCGTAGAGCGGCACCTTGATGACGTCGTAGATCCGGCGGCCGGTCGGCAGGTCGGCCTCCTGCTGTTCGCGGAAGAACCCGTCGCGCAGCGCCACCCGGGTCTGCTCGGCCCAGGTCGTGGCCAGCTCGGGCGAGACCAGCTCCGCCGCGTCCCGGCCGAGCAACTCGGCCTCGATAACCCCGAACGTCCGCTCGTAGGCCCGGTTCACGAGCATGAACCGGTTCTCCATGTCGAGCACGAAGATCTCGGACTGGTTGTTCTCGATGACGGCCCGCAGCATCTCGGCGTGCCGGTCGCGTTCTTCCTCGGCCCGGCGCTGCTCGGTGACGTCGGTCATGATCGCGAGGCTGCCGGAGTACTCACCGTTCGCGTCACGCATGGGCGAGATGACCGTGCGCACGGTGACAAGTTCGCCGTCCTTGCGGATCGCCGTCCACTCGCAGTTCAGGACGTCGGTGCCGTCGGGCATCGTCGGGTCGGCGCCGTCCTTGACCGCGGCCGTGATGTAGGCCGCGCGAGCCTCGTACTGCTCGGCGGGGTGGTAGTCGAGGTACCGGGTGGTGCCGAGCATCTCCTCCGCGGTGTAGCCCAGCAGGTGCTCGGCCCCCTTGTTGAAGATGGAGATGCGGCCCTCGAGGTCGATGCCGACGATCCCGGTCGTCGTCGCCGTCGAGAGCAGCTGGACGAACAGGTCGCGCGCCTCGACGAGTTCGTTCTGGGCGCGGCGCAGGTCGGTGATGTCCTGGCCCGTGCCGCTCAATCGGGCCGGGTTGCCGTCGGCATCGCGCTCCAGCTGGCCCTGGGCCAGGAAGATGCGCTCCTCTCCGTCCATCCGGATCACCCGGTGCTCGATCTCGTACGGCTCACCGGTCGCGTAGACGCCTTCCAGCGCCTGGGCCAGCCTGCGGCGGTCCTCCTCCGGGAGGCGCTCGTAGTAGGCCTCCAGCGATGCCTCGAAAGCGTCGGGATCGGTGCCGAAGATCCGGTGCATCTGATCGGACCAGCTGATCGAGTCGGCGGCGATGTCGTAGGTCCAGCTGCCGAAGCCGGCGATCCGCTGGGCCTCGTCCATCCGCGCCCCCCGGGCCGCGATCTCCTCGTTCGCCGCCTCCAGGGCCGCCAGCTGGGTCACGGAGTCCGTCACGTCCTGGCCGGTGCCGGCGAGGCGGACCATGGTGCCGGCGGCGTCGAACTCGGCTCCACCGTGCACGTGGAAGATGCGGACCTCGCCGTCGGTGCGGACGATCCGGTGCTGCATCTCGTAGTTCTGCCCGTGCTTGAGGGCCTCGCCCACGGTCTCGTTCACCCACGTCCGGTCGCCCTCGTGGACGTAGCTCAGGTAGGTGTCGAGGGTGCCGTCGAAGGTGCCGGGGTCGGTCCCGAAGATCCGGTGCATCTGCTCGGACCAGGTGACCAGGCCGGTGGTGAGGTCCCAGTTCCAGACGCCGAAACCCGCGATCCGCTCGGCCGCCTCCATGCGGGCGCTGCGCTGGGCGATCTCCTCGGTGGCGGCCAGGAGCTCGGCCGTGGCCCGTTCCCGGTCGGTCACGTCCCGGGTGGTGGAGTAGAACTCGGTCACCGTCCCGGCGGCGTCGCGCACCGGGATCATCGACATCTCGAGGTAGTGCCACTCGCCGTCCACGTCGTGCATCCGGCCGACCATCAGGACGTTCTCGCCGGAGGCCACCCGCTCGACGGCGTCGACGAAGACATGCATGTCGTCGGGGTGCACCCGCCCCCCGAGCCCGTTGTCGAGGGCCTCGCTCGGGTCGACCCCGAGGATGTCCGTCACGGCCGGCGAGACGTACAGCGCCGAGCCGTCGAGCCGGTGCTGGGCGAAGATGTCGCGGGACTGCTCGATCAGCTGCCGGTACTTCGCCTCGGTGATCTGGAGTCGCTGGAGGATGAGCTCGCGTTCGGCCAGCCGCTCGGCGCGGGCCCGCAGTTCGCGGCGCAGCAGCAGCTGGGTCATCACCTGGTCGGCCAGGGTCTGCAGGACGCCCTGCTGCTCCTGCGTGATGTCGCCCGGCACGTAGTCGATGACGCACAGCGAGCCGAGCACCGGGCCGTCGGGCGAGCGCAGCGGGAAGCCCGCGTAGAACCGGATCTTCGGATCGCCGGTGACGTTCGAGTACGCCGAGAACCTCGGGTCGGTCGAGGCGTCGCGCACGATCAGGGGCGCGTCCTCGGCGACGACCCGGTCGCAGAAGGCGATCTCGCGTTCGGTCTCGGTGAAGTCCAGGCCCGTACGCGCCTTCAACCACTGGCGCTGCCGGTCGATGAACACGACCGCGGCGGAGGGCGTCCCGGCGACCGCGGCCGCGGCGTCGGCCAACGCGTCGAAGGCCGCCTCCTCGGGCGTGTCCAGGATGTCGTACGTGTCCAACTCGTCCAGCCGTCTCTGCTCTGCCGCGGCTGTTTCGGGCCCGTCGAAGGTCTGTTCCTCCACGTCGTAGTGATCGGCACGGCGCTTCACGACCTGAACGAGTACGCACGCGCGGCGCGTGTGCGCGCGGGGGTGGGTACCTGGTCGGCCTACGGCCGAGTGGGTGCTGCCCGGTGGGTGCCGTCCGGCGTGGGTCAGCGTGGTGCGCGGTGCCGGTAGAACGGGACGTGTTCGGCGGGCAGCGGGGTCGCGCCCAGGATCAGGTCGGCAGCCTTCTCGGCCAGCATGATCACCGGCGCGTAGATGTTGCCGTTGGTCACGTACGGCATGGCCGAGGCGTCGGCCACCCGGAGCCCCTCGACCCCGTGCACGCCCATGGTCAGCGGGTCGAGCACCGAGAGGGGCCCGGTGCCCAGGGCCGCCGTGCACGACGGGTGGTAGGCCGTCTCGGCGTCCCGGGCCACCCAGTCGAGGATCTCCCCGTCGGTCTGGACCGCGGGGCCGGGCGAGACCTCCCCGCCGTCGAAGGGCTTCAGCGCCGGCTGGGACAGGATCTCGCGGGTCACCCGGATCGCCTCCACCCACTCCCGCCGGTCCTGGTCGGTGGACAGGTAGTTGAACCGCAGCTCGGGATGGGTCCACGGGTCCGTCGAGACGATGCGGACCGAGCCCCGGGCGTCGGAGTACATCGGTCCGACGTGTACCTGGTATCCGTGCCCGTCGACCGGTTTCGTGCCGTCGTAGCGGATGGCCAGCGGCAGGAAGTGGAACATCAGGTTCGGGTAGTCGACGTCGGCGTTGCTGCGGGCGAAGCCACCGGCCTCGAAGTGGTTCGTCGCCGCCGGGCCCGTGCGGGCCAGCAGCCACTGCAACCCGATGAACGGCCGCTTCCACAGGGCCAGGGCCGGGGCCATCGAGACCGGCTGGCTGGAGGCGTGCTGGACGTAGACCTCGAGGTGGTCCTGGAGGTTGGCGCCGACCCCCGGCAGGTCGGCGACCACGTCGATGCCCAGCCCGCCCAGCAGGTCGGCCGGGCCCACCCCCGACAGTTGGAGCAACTGCGGGGTGTTGATCGCGCCGCCCGCGAGCACGACCTCTCCGGCCGAGACCCGGTGCACCCGTCGTCCGGCCGGCGTCCCCCACGGGGTGGCGCGGGAGTACTCGACGCCCACCGCCCGGTTCCCCTCGAACACGACCCGATGGACCATGGCCAGGGTCTTCACGTGCAGGTTGGGCCGGTCCTTCACCGGGTGCAGGTAGGCGCGCGCCGCCGACAGCCGCTTGCCGCGCCGGATCGTGCGGTCGAACCGGTTGAAGCCCTCCTGGCGGAACCCGTTCACGTCGTCCGTCAGCGGGTAGCCCGCCTCCTGAGCCGCCTCCAGCATGGCGCCGAACAGCGGGTTGACCGCCGGGCCCCGCTCGAGCACCAGCGGGCCGGAGCCGCCGCGCCAGTCGTCCGCGCCGGCCAGGCAGGTCTCCATCCGCTTGAAGTACGGCAGGCAGTGCGCGTAGTCCCAGGTGGCCATGCCGGGGTCGGCGGCCCAGCGCTCCAGGTCGAGGGGGTTGCCGCGCTGGAAGATCATCCCGTTGATGCTCGACGAGCCGCCCAGCAACCGGCCGCGCCCGTGCGCGACCCGGCGGCCACCCATGAACGGTTCGGGCTCGGACCGGTAGCGCCAGTCGTAGAGCGGGTTGCCGATCACCATGGTCAGCGCCGCCGGCATGTGCGTGAGCAGGTCCCAGGCGAAATCGCTGCGCCCGGCCTCCAGCACGAGCACCGTCGTCGACGGGTCCGCGGACAGCCGGTTGGCCAGGACGCACCCGGCCGAGCCCCCACCGACGATCACGTAGTCGTAGCGCTGGTTCACGGCCCCTCCGAGGGCGACGGCATATCGTGGGGATGCGTACTTGTTGCGCAGACCGCAGCGCGTTTCAGTCTAAGCAACAGTTCGGGCGATCGGGAGGCACCGGATGGGCACCCTCTACATCGACGGCGACTGGCGGGCCGCGGCCGCCGGCGGCACACGGGACCTGCTCGACCCGGCCGACGGCTCCGTGCTGCGCACCGTCGACGAGGCGGGGGCGGACGACGTCCGCCTGGCCGTCGAGGCCGCTCACCGGGCGTTCGAGGGGCCCTGGCGGACGACGACCGCGGCCGAGCGTTCGGCCCTCCTGCTGCGGGTGGCCGACCTCCTGCAGCGCGACCGCTCCGCGCTCGCGGAGCTCGAGACCCGAGACACCGGAAAGACTCTCGTCGAGGCCGGGATCGACGTGGACGACGTCACCGCGGTCTTCCGGTACTACGCCGCCCTGGCGGTGGGGGACCCCGGGCGGTTGGTGGACGCCGGGTCGGCGACCGTGCTGTCCCGCGTGGTGTACGAGCCGGTCGGCGTGTGCGCCCTGATCGCACCGTGGAACTACCCGCTGCTGCAGATGTCCTGGAAGGTCGCCCCCGCGCTCGCGGCGGGCAACACGATGGTGCTGAAGCCGTCCGAGGTGACGCCCCTGAGCACGGTCGAGCTGGTCCGGCTGCTGGCCGAGGCCGGGCTGTCGCAGTACCCGGGCGTGGTGAACCTGCTGCTCGGCTCGGGGGCCAACGCGGGCGGTCCGCTGGTGGAACACCCACTGGTGGAACTGGTCTCGTTCACCGGCGGGCTGGCCACGGGTCAGGCGATCATGCGCTCGGCGGCCGAGGGCGTGAAGAGGGTGGCGCTCGAGCTGGGCGGCAAGAACCCGAACATCGTGTTCGCCGACGCCGACCTCGAGGCGGCCGTCGACTACGCCCTGACCGGGGCCTTCCTGCACGCCGGGCAGGTCTGCTCGGCGGGCACCCGGTTGATCCTGCACGACTCGATCGCCGAGGAGTTCGCCGCCGAACTGGCCCGCCGGGCCGAGCGGATCGTCGTCGGGCCGGGCCTCGACCCCGCCTCGCAGTCCGGCCCGCTGGTCTCGGCGCAGCACCGGGACAAGGTGGAGAAGTACGTGGCCCTCGGCCTCGAGGAGGGGGCCCGCCTGCTGGCGGGCGGGCGCCGTCCGAGCGAGGCCCATCTGCAGGACGGGTACTTCTACCGGCCCACCGTGTTCGCCGGCTGCGACCGCAGCATGCGCATCGTCCAGGAGGAGACCTTCGGCCCCATCGTCACGGTGGAGACCTTCGAGACGGAGGCCGAGGCCGTCGCGCTGGGCAACGACACCGACTACGGCCTGGCCGGGGCCGTCTGGACCGGCGACCGCGACCGGGCCCACCGGGTGGCCGGGGCGCTGCGGCACGGCACGGTCTGGATCAACGACTTCGGCCCCTACCTGCCGCAGGCCGAGTGGGGCGGGTTCAAGCGGTCCGGCACCGGCCGCGAGCTCGGGCCCACCGGGCTGGCCGAGTACCAGGAGGCCAAGCACGTCTACGAGAACACGTCACCGCAACCGGCGTACTGGTTCGGCCGGCCGGAATGACCGTTATCGAGCCGTACGGTGCGATCTCACCTTTTCCTGTGAAAGTGGAGGGTCGGACGCGCTACGTTTCGCCTCCGTATCTCAGCTGATCAGAGGCTGAAAGCAGTCCCACGGAGGGGATTCATGTCGTTCCAAGAGGCGGTCCAGACCGTCCTGACCCAGAAGTACGCCGACTTCTCCGGGCGCGCCCGCCGGTCCGAGTACTGGTGGTTCTTCCTGTTCAACCTCATCGTCAGCATCGTCGCCTCGATCATCGACCGGATCGTCGGCCTGGACGGCGTGGTCGGCAGCTACGGCGTCCTGCAGCTGCTGGTCGGCCTGGCCTTCCTGATCCCGGGCCTGGCCGTCGCCGTCCGCCGGCTGCACGACACCGGCCGGTCGGGTTGGTGGGTGCTGATCGCCATCATCCCGGTCATCGGGTGGATCGTGATCATCGTCTTCCTGGCCCTGGACGGCGAGCCGCAGCCGAACCAGTACGGCCCGTCGCCCAAGGGCGCCGGCTACCCGGTCTGAGTCGTTCCGTGCCCCGGCGCTGCTAATTTGCGCCGGGGCGCGTCCGCGTTCGTCGTCTTCCAACCAGGGGGTCTCCCGGTGTCGTTCATGCAGGCGGTGCGCAGCGTCCTGTCGCAGTACGCCACGTTCAGTGGTCGGGCGCGGCGCTCGGAGTTCTGGTGGTTCGGGCTCTTCTACCTGCTGGTGACCTGGGGCCTGTTCATCGTCGCGGCCCTGCTCGGCGCCGGCGCGATGGCCCTGGACGACACGCTGGGCACGGCGGTGCTCGTCGTCGCGCTGATCGTCGCGATCGTCGTGATGATCGGGCTGATCGTGCCGTCGCTGGCGGTGCAGGTCCGGCGGTTGCACGACACGGGCCGTTCGGGCTGGTGGCTGCTGCTGTCGTTCGTGCCGTTCGGAGGCATCGTGGTGTTCGTCTTCACGCTGCTCGACAGCCAGCCCGACAACCAGTACGGCCCCTCGCCGAAGTACCCGGGCGGCCTCCCGGGTTTCGGCGGCGGGTACCCGTCGCCCTACCCGCCGCAGCCGTACCCGGCCCAGCAGCCGGGTTACGGGCAGCCGGGTTACGGGCAGCCGGGTTACGGGCAGCCGGGTTACGGGCAGCCGGGTTACGGACAGCCGGGTTACGGACAGCCGGGTTACGGACAGCAGCCGCCGCCGTCGTCCTACGGCCAGCAGCCGCCGCAGAACCCGTTGCCGCCGCAGTAACCTGCGCACCGGGTGGGCACGGTGTCACACAGTGCTCACCAGGCGGTCGCGGTGTCACACCGTGCTCACCTGCGTCCTGCCCACCGCACCGAGCGGTCAGGGCGCCGCGTAGTACCCGAGTCGCCGGCTGATCTCCCGCGCGCCCGCGACCAGGCGGGCCGCGACCGCCGGGAACTGCGTCACCTGCAGCCGGTAGCTCGGCCCCGACGCGCTGATCGCGGCCACCACCCGCCCGTCCCCGCTCCAGATCGGGGCGGCGACGGCGGTCAGGCCCACCTCGAGCTCCTCGGCCGTGCTCGCCCACCCGGCGTCCTTCACCGTGGCCAGCTGCATGGCCAGCGCCTGCGGGTCGGTCACCGTCGCGTCGGTCAACCGGTCCAGGGGCCCGGCGAGGACGCCCTTGCGGACGGCGGGGGTGGCGTGCGCCAGCAGCACCTTCCCGCTGGAGGTGGCGTGCAACGGCGTCCGGCGCCCGATCCAGTTCCGGCTGCCGACCGAGGCCGTGCCGAACTCCTGCAGGACGTTCACGGCCGCGCCGTCGTCGAGGATCGCCACGTTGATCGTCTCGCCGAGCTCGGCGGCCAGCCCCTCGCACACCTCGCGGCCCTCGCGGCTGACGTCGAGTCGCCCGGTGGTGGCCGCGGCCAGCCGCAGCACCCCCAGCCCGAGCCGGTACTTGCCCCGATCGCCCACCTGGGTGACCAGGCCCCGGCTCTCCAGGGCGGTGACCAGCCGGAAGGCGGTGGACTTGTGGACGTCGAGCGCGGCGGCCAGCTCGGTGACGCCCAGCTCGCCCTGCTCGGCGAGGAGGTCCAGAACGGTCAGCGCCCTCTCCACTGACTGCACCTGCGCGGGCACGGACCGGTCCACGCCGTCAGCCTAGGGGCAGGGGTGGCCCCGGGTGTCACCAGAGTTAACGCAGGAGCCTTGCTCCCGGAGTCACCTCCACCGCACACTTGTTGCGCCTGGAACATTCGGCTTGCGCCATGCGCAACAGGCAAGACGCATGGCGGCGGCCGGAAAGGGCTGGACTGATGAGCGAGACCCGGGTGTGCGCGGTGACCGACGTCCCCGAGGGCGAGGCCTACCGGGTGGTGCTGGACGGCCTGCCGATCTCGGTCTGGCACGTCGAGGGTGCCTTCTACGCGATCGACGACACCTGCACCCACCAGGACGCCTCGCTGGCCGACGGCTGGCTCGAGGGCTGTGCCGTGGAGTGCCCGCTGCACGCCTCGATGTTCGACCTGCGCACGGGCGCGGTCAGCGGGCCGCCCGCGCAGACACCGGTGCGCACGCACGCGGTCTTCGTGAAGGATGGGGCCGTGTATGTCTCCCCTGGCACCCCCGCGTCCCTGACCGACTCCTCGACCGGGCAGGTGGGTCGATGAGCGGGATCACGTCGGTCGCCGTCGTCGGCGCCTCGCTCGCCGGCCTGTCCGCCGCCCGCGCCCTGCGCTCGCTCGGCTACACCGGCTCCGTCGTCCTGATCGGCGACGAGGTCCACCGCCCCTACGACCGCCCGCCGCTGTCCAAGGAGTTCCTGGCCGGCAAGCAGCAGGCCGAGGACATCTCCTTGGGCATGCCCAAGGACGAGGAGCTGGACGTCGAGTGGCGGCTCGGCGTACGGGCCACCGGTCTGAAGGTGCTCGCCGAACCGGGCACGCCGGGGGCGTTCGCCGTGGAGCTGGACGGCGGGGAGCCGGTCGTCGTCGACGCGGTGGTCGTGGCCACGGGCGCCCGGGCCCGCGAGCTGCCCGGCGAGATGCGTGAGGGCCACCTGCTCGACGGCGTGCACACCCTGCGCACGCTGGACGACGCCCACCGGCTGCGGGCCGAGCTCGTCCCCGGGGCGCGGCTCGTGATCGCCGGCGGTGGCTTCATCGGTGCCGAGATCGCCTCCACCGCGCAGGAACTCGGCGTCGAGGTCACGGTGGTCGAGGCGGCCGCCGTCCCGCTGGCCGTCCCGCTCGGCGAGGAGCTGGCCCGCGAACTGGCCCAGGCGCACACCGAGCACGGGGTCACCCTGCTGACCGGGGTCGGTGTGGCCGCGCTGCACGGCGAGGCGAGGGTCACCGGCGTCGAGCTGGCCGACGGGCGGGTCCTGCCCGCGGACGTCGTGGTGGTCGGCATCGGCTCGCTGCCCAACACCGAGTGGCTGGCCGGCAGCGGTCTGACCCTGGAGGCCGGCGGCGTGCTGATCGACGAGGCCGGGCGGACCAACCTGCCCGGGGTCGTCGCCACCGGCGACGTGGCCGCGGTCTTCGACCCGCTGGCCGGCCGGGTCGTGCGCGGCGAGCACTGGACCGACGCGTTGCAGCACCCGAACGTGGCCGCCGCGGCCCTGCTCGGCGTCGACCCGCCTGCGCAGCCGCCGCACGCGGTCATCCCGTACTTCTGGTCCGACCAGTACGGGGTCCGCCTGCAGTTCGCCGGTTTCCGGGCCGACGGCGACGAGTTCGAGATCGTCGACGGCGCCCTGGAGCCGGGCGAGGACGGCGGTCGCTCCTTCGTGGCGGTCTACCGGCGCGGGGAGCTGCCGGTGGCCGTGCTCGGGGTCGGCATCCCGCGGACCTTCAACAAGTGGCGTCGCGAACTCGTCAAGAGTCACGCCCAACTCAGCACTGCATAGTCGAAAGGTGCCTGCTCATGACCACTGTCAGCCTCCCGGAGAGTCTGATCGGCACGCCGCCCGGGTCGGACTACACCGACCCGGCCGGCTTCGCCCGTGAGCAGGAGCGCATCTTCGAGCGGACCTGGTTCGCCGTCGCCCGGGCCACCGACCTGCCCACCCCCGGGAAGTTCGTCACCCGGCAGGTCGGGCGCGAGAGCGTCCTCGTGGTGCGCGGCCGCGACGGCGCCCTGCGGGCGTTCCTGAACGTGTGCCGGCACCGCGGCGCTCAGCTGTGCCGGCAGCCGGAGGGGGAGCTGCGCCGCAGCATCCAGTGCATGTACCACGCCTGGACCTACGGGTTCGACGGGAAGCTCATCGCCGCGCCGAATCTCGCGTCGTTCGAGGGCGTCCGCAAGGAGGACTACGGGCTGCGTGAGGTCCACCTGCGCGAGTGGATCGGCTACGCCTGGGTGAACCTGGCCGACGCCCCGCCCAGCTTCGAGCAGGACGTGCTGGGCTCGGCCACCACCCGGCTCGGGGAGGAGAACGCCATCGGGGACTGGAAGATCGACTCCCTGACGGTCGGTCACCGGATCGAGTACGACGTGCGGGCCAACTGGAAGCTCCTCATCGAGAACTTCATGGAGTGCTACCACTGCGCGACGATCCACCCCGAGCTGACCGAGGTGCTGCCCGAGTTCACCGAGGGGTGGGCCGCGCAGTCGTACGTCGGGCACGGGGCCTCGTTCGGCGACGACGTCCAGGGCTTCACGGTCGACGGGAGCGAGGGCCTCGGCACGATCCCCGGCCTGGCGCCGGAGCGGGACCGGAAGTACTACGCGATCACCGTGCGCCCCAACGTCTTCATCAACATGATGCCCGACCACGTCGTCGTGCACCGGATGTACCCGCTGGCCGCCGACCGCACCCTGGTCGAGTGCGACTGGCTGTTCGCGCCCGAGACCCTCGCCGAGGCGCCCGACCTGACCCGCACGATCGAGTTGTTCGACCGGGTCAACCGGCAGGACTTCGACGCCTGCGAGGCCACCCAGCCCGGCATGGCGTCGCGCTCCTACCGCGACGGCGGCGTCCTGGTGCCCAACGAGCACCACCTGGCCGACTTCCACGAGTGGGTGACCGAGCGGCTGAACCGGCCCCTGTAGCGGCCGTCGCGGGCGATCTTCAGGCCAGGTGGTACGCCACGGCGGGGGAATTTCCTGTTACTGACCGTACAGTGAATGATTCCCACCGTGGCGGTGACGCGGATGGGACTCGTGGGGTTCGGGTCGGGTGGGCGGCTCTTCCATGCCCCGCTGATCGACGGGGCGGACGGGTGCGAGCTGGCCGGGGTGGTGACGTCGTCGCCCGAGCGGCAGGCCGAGGTGCGCGAGCTCGGCGTCCCGGCGTTCGAGACGCTCGCTGACCTGCTGGAGTCCGGCGCCGTCGACGCTGTCACCATCTCGACCCCGGCCGCCACCCACGTGTCGCTGGTGCAGCAGGCGATCGCGGCCGGCGTGCCGGTGGTCAGCGACAAGCCGTTCGCGCTCGACCGCACGTCAGCACGGGAGGCGGTCGAGGCGGCGGAGGCGGCTGGCGTCCTGCTGTCGGTGTACCAGAACCGGCGCTGGGACTCGGATTTCCGCACCCTGCAGTCGCTGGTGGACGCCGGTCGCCTCGGTGAGGTGCTCCGGTTCGAGTCGCGCTTCGAGCGGCTGTCCGCCCCCGACAAGCCCGTCGGACTGGCCGGGGGCGGGCTGCTGCTGGACTTCGGCGCCCACCTCGTCGACCAGGCCCTGGTTCTGCTCGGCCCGGCCGTCACGGTCTACGCCGAGGTGAGCACGCGCACCGACGCGCCGCAGCCCCGCGCCGGACGGCACCCCCTCGAGGACGACTGGTTCATCGCGCTGGAACACGAGTCCGGGGCCCGATCGCACCTGGCCGGCAGCTGGTGGCACCCGGCCCCCGGCCCAAGGTTCCGGGTGGTCGGCACGCAGGCGGCCTACGTCGTCCGGGAGTTGATGGACGGTCAGGAGAGTGCCCTCAAGGCCGGGTTCTCGCCGGTCGACGTGCCCGGCTGGCTCGAGGAGCCGGAGATGGCGTGGGGCCGGCTGCAGTACGGCGGCGCCGTGGAGATCGTGCCGAGCGAGCGCGGCCGGTGGGACCTGTTCTACGAGCTGTGGGGGGCGGCCGTGCGCGGCCAGGGTCCGGTGCCGGTCGACCCCTGGGACGCCGTGCGGGCGCTCGAGGTGATCGACGCCGCCCGCCTCTCGGCCGCCCAGGGGCGCGTCGTCCGGCTCTGACGTCTCATTCCGAGACGCCGTTTCCGTTTTGCCGGTAACGCCCTGGATGCTCTTCCGTGTGACGTCCGACAGCGGGGGTAAGCAGCCGGGGCCGGTTCATGACCGGGCGATGCGCGGGCTGATGGGTGGGGGGCTGGTCCCGGTCTGCGCCGCCCTGGGCATCGCCGTCAGCCCCAGGGCCCGGTCGCTGGGCGAGACCTTCACGCGTGCAACCCTGACCACGGACCTCGTGCTCCAGGATGTCGACCGGATCGTCCACGTCGAGTGCGAGCGTCAGGGTGGCCGGACGATCGTCGCGCGGATGCTCGAGTACCGCGGGGCGATCATGCGCAAGCACCACACGTCCCGGATCGACCAGTACGTGGTTGTCCTCGGGGGGCGTCGCGTGCCCTCAGTGGCGGGCTGGCCCTGGGCGCATCCCTTCGTCACCGTCTACTTGCGGGATCTGTCGCCGGAGGCATTCCTGACGGAACCGGCCACAGCGCCGTTGGCGGCCTTGGCGGGCCGGGTGAAGGCGAGACGTGGGGCCGCCCTGATCGCCGCCGTCCGGTTGATCGACGCCGAAGGGGGTGCGCGAAGAACCGAACTGCTCGATCACACATTCGTCCTGGCCGCGAACGGGCTGGACCGGCCTACAATTGCCGGAATCGTTGAGGAGGTTGCCATGACCATCGAGTCGATTCTCGACATCTACCGGGACACGACCCTCGGTCAGGCCATGCACGAAGAAGGCCGCGAAGAAGGCCGCGAAGAAGGCCGCGAAGAAGGCCGGGAAGATGTTCTGGTGGCCCTGCTGACCTCACGATTCGGCGAGGACCCCCGGGTGAGCGCCGTGGCCGCGAGTCTGGCCCAGCTCGCTCCGGCCGAGGCCCTGCGCACGGTGCTGGCCGCGGCCACCCTCGACGAACTGCTCTGACGGGCCGTCCTCGGCCCGAAAGGGTTCGCGGCGAGGGTGTGGACGCCCCTAACGTGCCCGTCGTGAGCTTCCTGCAGCCCGTGACCCTGACCGGCGACCTGGTCCGGCTCGAACCCCTCAGCCACGACCACCACGACGGCCTGGTCCAGGCCACCCGGGACGGCGAGCTGTGGCGGCTCTCGTACACGAGCATCCCCGACCCCGACGGCATGCGGGCCGAGATCGACCGCCGGCTGGGACTTCTCGAGGCAGGCACGATGCTGCCGTTCACCCTGCTGAGCGCCGCCGGCACCGTGCTGGGCATGACCACCTTCATGAACGTCGACGCCGTGAACCGGCGGGTGGAGATCGGCTCGACCTGGAACCGGCGCTCGACCCAGCGCACGGGCACCAACACCGAGAGCAAGCTGCTGCTCCTGGGGCACGCCTTCGAGACGCTCGGGTGCATCGCGGTCGAGTTCCGCACCCACTGGCTGAACCAGCAGTCCCGGGCCGCGATCGCCCGGCTCGGCGCCAAGCAGGACGGCGTGCTCCGCCAGCACCAGCGGATGCCCGACGGGTCGTTCCGGGACACGGTCGTGTTCTCGATCATCGACTCCGAGTGGCCCGCGATCCGGACGGAACTTCGCCGCCGCCTGGCGTCCCACGGCTGAACCGGCACCAATAGGGTGACGGCGTGCTCAGCTCGCTGTTGAACGGCCAGGTGTTCGGCGAACGCGTCGGCTCCGGCGCCCCCGCCGTCCTGGCCCTGCACGGGTGGCGCCGCACGCACGCCGACCTCATGGGCGTGTTCGGCGACCTGCCCGGCCTGGCCATCGACCTGCCCGGCTTCGGCGCGTCGCCCACCCCCACCGAGGCCTGGGGCAGCCCTGAGTACGCCACCGCTCTGCTCCCCCTGCTCGACGACCTGGCCGAACCCCGCATCGTCGTGGGCCACAGCTTCGGCGGGCGCGTCGCCGTCCAGTTGGCCGCCGCAGCCCCCGAGCGGGTCAAGGGGCTGGTACTGACCGGCGTCCCGTTGATCCGGGGCGAGGTGCGGCCGCCGTCGCTGGGCTACCGGCTGCTGCGGGGGGCCACGAACAAGGGGCTGATCCCGGCGAAGTACCTGGAGGCGCGCAAGCAGCGCACCGGCTCCGACGACTACCGGGCCGCGACCGGCGTCATGCGCGACATCTTCGTCACGCTGGTCAACGAGACCTACGACGACGTGATGAAGCGGGTCCAGTGCCCCGTCTTCATGGTCTGGGGCGAGCACGACACCGCGGCCCCGCCTCAGCGCAACAAGCGGGCCCAGGCCCTGTTCCCGCAGGCCCGGCTGCGCATCGTCGAGGGCTCGGGGCACCTGATCGACGCCCCGCTCGAGGCGGCCGTGCGCGACGCGGTGCAGCAGGCGGCGGAGGTGTCGGCATGAGCGCGCTGCACGTCGGCCTGATCTTCCTGGTCACGCTGCTGGCCGCGCCGCGCTGGCTGCGGGTCGCGCAACGCGAGCACTACGAGGCCGGGCGGGTCACCGCCATCGCCGCCCGCTGGCTGCGCGTCGTCCCCGTGAACCAGCGCTTCGGCGCCGCCCTGCTCGGGGTCCTCGCGCTGGGCGTGCTGCTCGTCGCGGTCGGCGGCGTCGCCGTGGGCGGGGCGCTCGCGGTGCTGGCGGTGCTCGCCTCCGCGTTCTGGCCGTGGGGGCTGGCCTGGCGGGGCAAGGAGAAGAAGCTCGCCTTCACTCCGCGGGCCCGCCGGCTCGCGCTCGCCGGGTTGAGCCTCGTGCTGGTGCTGGACGCCGTCGCGCTGGGTCTCGCGCTCGCCTCGCCCGTGTGGGTGCAGGCCCTGGGGGTCCTGCTCGCCGGCCTCGTGGCGCTCGGCTCGCCGGTGGTGACGGACGCCGCCTGCGCGCTGGCCACGCCCGTCGAGAAGCGACTGTCGGCGCAGTGGGTCACGCTGGCGCAGAAGCGCTTTCAGGAGATCCACCCGACCGTGGTGGCGATCACCGGGTCGTACGGCAAGACCTCGACGAAGAACTACGCGGCCCACCTGATCGGCCCGTACAAGGCGACCGTGCCCAGCCCGGCCAGCTTCAACAACCTGATGGGCCTGTCGAAGGCCGTGAACGACCGGCTCACCCCCGGCACCGACGTGTTCATCGCCGAGATGGGCACCTACGGGCCGGGTGAGATCGCCGCCCTGTGCGAGCTGTTCCCGCCGGACGTCTCCGCGATCACCGCGATCGGCGACGTCCACCTGGAGCGGATGGGCAGCCGCGCGAACATCGTGAAGGCCAAGTCGGAGATCCTCGTCCCGGCGCGCACCGTCGTCCTCAACCTGGACTCGCCCGAGCTGCGCGCGGTCGCGGACTCGCAGGTCTCGGCCGGCAAGGAGGTCTGGCGGGTCGGCACGGGGCCGGAGGCGACCGACGTCCAGGTCCGGCCCGCCTCCGGGGTGGAGACCCCGGGCACCGTGACCGTCGTCGTCCGCGGCGAGGACCTCGGGTCCTGGCCCGTCGCCCCGACCGTTCACCCGACCAACCTGGCCGTCGCGATCGCCCTGGTCAGCTCGCTGGGGGTGCCCCCGGCGATCTGGCTGAAGCGGATCGGGTCGATCCCCGAGGTGCCGCACCGTCGCGAGGTCTCCACGTCACCCGCCGGCGTGACGGTCATCGACGACACCTACAACGCCAACCCCGACGGCGCCCTCTCCGCGCTCGAGCTCGGGCTGCGGCTGGCCGACGAACAGCGCGGTCGGCTCTGGGTCGTCACGCCGGGGATGATCGAGCTCGGCGACCGCGAGTTCGAGGAGAACCAGCGCCTCGGGGAGCAGGTCCTGGCCCGCGGGGCGTCCTTGATGGTGGTCGGCTACACGAATCGCGCCGCCTTCGAGGCGGCCGTGAAGCGCGTCGTGGCCGAGGCCGACGGCGGGCTCGGCCGGGCCGAGTTCCTCCCCGACCGGCCCAGCGCCGTGAAGAAGGTGCACGAGCAGGCCCGGCGCGGGGACGTCGTCCTGTTCGAGAACGACCTGCCCGACCACTACCCGTAAGCCGCAGGTCGGCGACCTGTGCCGGGCGTGGCACGATATGGCGCATGTCGACCACGGCCGTGATCTTCGGCGGGCCCTCGCCCGAGCACGACATCAGCATCCTCACCGGGCTGCAGTGCGAGCGCGTACTGACGGACGCCGGGCAGGACGTCGTGCCGATCTACTGGGGCCGCACGGGTGGCTGGCACCTGGTCCCGAACGGTGGCGAGGCAAAGGACTACGTCGACGGACCGCCGTCCGGTGCGAAGGACGTCGAACCGCGCCTGGGCGCGGCAGCCGGCTTCTACGCCGGGGGCGGCCTGCGCGGGGCCAAGAAGATCGCCGTCGACGCGGTGCTGAACTGCTGCCACGGCGGCCCCGGGGAACGCGGCCTGCTCAACGGGCTGCTCGACCTGATGGGTATCCCGGCCACCGGTGGCCCGGCCGGTGCGGCCGAGCTGGGCATGGACAAGCTGGCCTTCGGCACGCTGCTCGAGGCGCACGGCCTGCCCACGCTGCAGCGCCGCGCGATCACCCCCGACACGAAGGACCTGCCGTTCGGCGGCCCGTACATCGTGAAGCCCCGGTTCGGGGGTTCCAGCATCGGTATCGAGGTCGTCGAGGACCTCGGCACCGCCCGCGACCTGGTCCGGGCCGCTCCGGCGCTGCGGCTGGGCGCCGTGGTCGAACCGTTCGTCAAGGGCGCGGTCGACCTCAACCTCGGGTTCCGCACCTGGCCGCACTTCTCGTCCAGCCTGCTGGAGCGGCCGCTGCGGCCCGAGGACGGCGAGATCTACGACTACAAGGCCAAGTACCTCGGGGGCGCCGGGCTGGTCAGCGCGCCGCGGGAGATCCCGGCCAAGGTCGACCCGGCGATCGAGGCCGAGGCTCGCGAGCTGGCCGAGACGGTGGCGACGCTGACCGGCATCCAGGGCCTGTGCCGGGTCGACTTCCTGGTGATCGACGGCGTCCTGCACGTCAACGAGATCAACACGATCCCGGGGGCGATGGGCCTGTACCTGTGGCCGAACGAGGTCTCCTACGCCGAACTGCTCACCGGTGCGGTGGCCGAGGCCGTGGCGAACAAACCGGTCTTCGACGCCACGGGCGCCGACGGCACGGCGCTGCGGGTGGCGGGCGGCATCGCCGGGAAGCTGATGCGCTGATGAGCGTGGACCGCAGTTCGGTACGGGTCGGAGTGGTCTCCGGCGGGCTGTCGCACGAGCGTGACATCAGCCTGCAGTCCGGCCGGAAGGTCCAGCACGCCCTGCGCTCGGCCGGTTTCGCGACCAGCCTGCACGACCTGGACGGCGGGTTCGTGGCCGCGCTGCGCCAGGGCCAGTTCGACGTCGTGTTCCCCATGCTGCACGGCGGGGTGGGTGAGGACGGCGGGCTGCAGGCGCTGCTGGAGCGGCTCGACGTGCCGTTCGTCGGCTCGGGTTCGGCGCCCGCACGCCGCGCGGCCGACAAGTACCTGGCCGGGCAGGCGCTGACCGCCGCCGGGCTGACGGTGCCCGACACGCAGCTGATGCCGGTGGCCCTGTTCAAGGAGCTGGGCGCGGCCGAGGTGCTCGACCTGCTCGGCTTCCGGATGACCTTCCCGCTGATCGTGAAGCCGAACAGTGGCGGTTCATCGCTGGGCGTGCGGGTGGTCAAGCACGAGGCCGAGCTGGCCCCGGCACTGATCGCCTGCTTCGCGTACTGCGACGTGGCGCTCGTGCAGCGCTGGGTCGACGGGCAGGAGGTCGCGGTCGGGGTGATCGACCGGGGCGCGGGCCCGACCCCGTACCCGCCCGTGCTGATCCACGGAACCCACGACGGTGTCTACGATTTCGAGGCGCACTACTCGACCGGGATCATCTCGTTGTCGACCCCTGAGTCGGTCTCGGGCCTCTCCGCAGGCGCTCTGGGGGACGTGGCGCTGCGGGCGTTCAACGCGCTGGGCCTGCGCGACCTGGGTCGGGTCGACCTGGTCGTCGACGGTGAGGGTGTCCCGCACGTCCTCGAGGTCGCCGTCACCCCGGGGCTCACGGACACGTCGGTGTTCCCGTTCGGCGCGACCGCCGCGGGCGACCCGATCGCCGAGTGGGCGACCGCGCTCGTCACCCGCGCGCTCGACCGCTGAACCGCCCCCGATCGTCGACGAGTGAATCTCGGATGTGAATAGCATCCGTAATCGCCTCGTAAACGGTCAGAGGGCGGCGGCGTCGCGTTCGCAGCGTTCGACCCACAGCGGGGCGCCGAGCCGTCGGGCGAACCGGGCGCCGGTCGCGAAATGGTCCGCGGCGAGCGCGTTGTCACCCAGGGCCCCGGCCAGCAGACCCAGTGCGTGGTCGACTGGCCGGGCGAGGTGCGTGTACACCGCACCCGTCCCGGCGTGGGCGGACAACAGGTCGTAGAGCCGCCGGGCCCGCGCCTCCTCGCCCAGCCGCGCCACGGTCCCGGCCAGTCCGGCGGCCTGTGCGACGGGGTTGACCATCGTGGGGCCGCTGCGGGTGTAGAGGTCGAGGTAGCCGTCGACCGCCTGCGCCGCCTGCTGGAGGTCAGTGCCGCCGGCCCCCTCGGTGAGGACGCGGGCGAGTTCGGCGCGGGCGGCCACCGCGTGGTGTTCCGGCAGGGCGGGGGAGTCGAACGGAGTTAGCGCGGGGGCCAGTTCCGACAGCCGCCCCTGGTGCTCGCGCACCGTCGCGAGCAGCACCAGCCGGATGCCCTCGACGAAGAACGTCGGCAGCCCCAGCGCGTGACCCGACGCCGTGGCCTCCTCCGTCAACGCCTCGGCCGCGGCGAGGTCGCCGTGGAGCACCGCCACCGCGGCGCGGCTGTAGGCCAGCTGGTGCTGGACCCGGGCGGAACGCAGCCCGGAGGCGTGTTCGGCGGCCGTCTCGAGCAGGCCCTCGAGGCCGGCCCCGTCACCGGACTCCATCCGGGTCAGGAAGCGCCACAGCGCCACCCGGGTCAGCGCGCTCGGGTCGTCGAACCGCTCCGCCAGACCCTCCAGTTCGTCCTCCAGGCCGGCCTGCTCGAGCGGGAGTCCGGCGCCCGTGAGCGTGCGCCGCGCCGTGGTCAGCACCGACATGAGCAGGGCCGGGTCCTCGGCGGAGCGGGCCAACACCAGCGCGTTGCGGGCGGCGCGGCGGCCGCCGAAGCCGTCCGCCAACCAGGTACGACCCACCGCGATGTGTCCGAGAAGCCTGGTGCGTCGTTGCATCTCGCCGGGCCAGACGGCGTCGTAGGTCTCCTGGAAGAGGCCCACGAGGTCGTCGTCGAGATGGCTCTCGTCGCTGCCGGTCGCCTCCTCGGAGAACGCGAGCGCGGCATCCGCCATCCGGTCGGGGTCTCCGGTCTCCCGTGCCTCTTCCCAGACCCGGTGCAGCAGTTCGGTTCCCGCCGGGTCGCCGAGCACCCGCAGGGCCCCGCCGTAGAGGATCTGCAGGTCGCGCCGCCCGGCCGGGTCGGGGTCGCCCGCGGCCGCGAGCACGTCGAGGGCCCGGCGGGCCATCGCCGCGGTGTCCTCGTAGACGCGAGCCTCCCAGCTGGTCCGGGCCGCGGCCAGGCCGTACCGCAGCGCCCGCCGCCAGCCGCCGCCGGTCGCCGCCGGGGTGAGCGCGGCCGGCGCGCGCGGTGTCTCGTGCTCGTCGGAGAGCAGGGAGGTCATCAGCGCCCGGGTGGACTCCGAGGGTGCGGTGCCCAGCTCCTCGGCCAGCAGCGCCCGGCAGGCCTCGTACACCCGCAGCGCCTCGGCGCGGTTGCCCGACTCCAGCAGGGCCCGCATCTGCAGCCGGTAGCCGTCCTCCCGCAGCGGCGCCAGCCGGACCAGCAGCCGGCCCAACTCCTCGGCCCGGCGCACGTCGTCCAGAGCGAGTGACGCCTCGCCGACCGCCAGGGCCAGCCGCGTCACCGCCTCGACGGTCGCGCGGCGGGTGCGCTCGACCCAGTCACCGTCCAGCCCCGCCAACGGCACGTCTCGGGTGGCCGCGCCCAGGTGGACACCCGACGCGGCGGCCGTCGTCGGGTCGCCGGCGCGTACCGCGTCCTCGGCGCGGGTGGCCGCAGCGGTGAGCTCCTCGACGTCCACCCCGACACCGGTGGGCAGCGACAGCCGGTAGCCCGTCCCCGCCGACTCGACGGCGGCGGGTCCCAGACCCGCGGCCGTGCAGGCGGCCCGCACCTCGGCGATCACGTTGCGCAGGGCCGCCTGCCACGACTTCGGCAGCCGGTCCTCCCAGATCACGTCGGCCAGACGGTCCCGGGGGACGATCCGCCCGGGTGGTGAGGCGAGCTTCGCGAGGCACAGCTGCGCCCGCCGTCCGGTGATCTCACCCCCCGGGTCGATCCGCGGGACGCCGAACAGTCGGACCGCGGCGGCCGGGACCCGGGCGGGAGTGGCTGTGATGTCCAACACGTCCATCACGTCCGACATGGTCACCTCCGCTCTGCTGCACAGGTCGCACTGGATCATTTGCCGGATTTCGCCGGAATTCTCGGTTCAAGATCGTCCGCAATCGGCCTGCCGATTGTCGACGATCATCGGGAGGATGACACATCGCCACTGGTCAGAGAGCGGTTTCGTTGCGCTCGCGTTGCACGCCCGCGGTTACCGTCGCGGCCCGGCCGCCGTCGTCCGGACTCCCGAATAACCCTCGCGTGCACGGATGGAGCGCCCCCTCATGTTCGGTCCTCACTTCAGGCGGCGGCGGATCGCCGCCGCCGCCGTCCTGGTCGCCACCGGGGCGGGCCTGCTGGGTGTCGCGCAGGCGGGTGGCGCCCAGGCCGCGGTCACGCTCGGCCAGTACACGGCGACCGTCAGCCCGGCCTCGATCCCCGTCGGCACGTCGAAGGTGCTCACCGTGACCTTCACCGATGTGGCGGGCAGCCTCGCCACCCTCGGCTATGCGAGCGTCACGCTCCCGTCGTCCTTCACCGGGATCTCGGTGCCGAGCAAGGTGACCAGCAGCGCGGGGTACCCCTGGGCGGTCAGCGTCTCCGGGAAGACCGTGAAGCTGAAGACCAGCGGCCTGCTCGGCCTCGGCTCGCTGCTGCCCGGGAAGTCCGTGAGCGTGCCGGTCACCGTCACCGGCGGCACGGTCGGCACGTTCGCGCTGGCCACCGCGGTCGCGGTCTCGCCGACGGGCACCGACCTGATCCCGGTCTTCAAGCTGAAGGGCGCTGCGCCGTCCGTCCAGGTGCAGACGGTCACCCCCTCCGTGACCACGAGCTGCGCCGCGACCGCGGGAAGCTGCTCGACGCCCGCCGGCGCGTTGGTCGGGCAGACGGCGGGCGGCCAGACCGACAGCTTCCAGATCACCGCCGACCCCGGCGCGACGCCCGCCGTCATCACGGCCTCGATCCAGTACCCGGACGACGCGCACCGGCTCCTGTGCCAGAGCGACGACGTCGACCAGGTGCTGGTCTTCAACGTCACCGGCAACCGGGCCAAGACGATCGTCGACGACCGCGCGAACAACTTCGTCGGCGAGGGCGCCAACAACGACATCTGCTACGGCTCGGACAACCCGTTCTACGTCTACGGAGAGACCGGACCGGAGGAGGACCCGGGCTGGGGCCCGGTGATCGCCGACTTCAACCCGGCCAACGGCCAGTACGAGGGCTACCTCATCAACTGCAACGAGCTGTCCGACATCGGGGTCCCGAGCACCAACCCGTGCGTCGACAGCTACGAGTTCACCGACGACGGCACGGTCATCACCGTCAAGGCCCCGGCCGGCGACCCCAAGATGACGGGCTGATCCCTCCACCCCACCCCCGCCGACCGGCGATGATCATCAGATGAGCGACCGCGGGCCCGTAGGGGCGCAGCTACCCCTGCGCCCCTACGTGCCGCGCCTGGTCATCGACTGGTTGTCCGGCCACCCGGAGCAGGAGTACCGGCGTCTCGACGCCACGCTCGTGTTCGCCGACATCTCCGGGTTCACCGCCCTCACCGAACGGCTGTCGCGGCGGGGCAAGGTCGGGGCCGAGGAGATGGGCGACCTGCTCAACGCCACGTTCGAGCAGTTGCTCGGGGTGGCCTACGCGTACGGTTGCATGCTGCTGAAGTGGGGCGGGGACGCCGTCCTGCTCTCGTTCACGGGGCCCGGCCATGCCGGCCGGGCGGCGCGGGCCGCCCAGGCCATGCAACGCACGATCCGGACGGCGGGCCGCCTGGAGACCTCGGTGGGCACGGTCCGCCTGGGCATGAGCATCGGCGTGCACAGCGGCCCGGTCGACGCCTTCCTGGCCGCGACCCCGCGCCGCGAGCTGCTGGTGCTCGGCCCGGCCGCCACCGCCGTCACCACCATGGAGAAGTACGCCGAGCGCGGTGAGGTGCTGCTGTCGCCCGGGGCGGTGGCCGCGCTGGTGGCCGAGGGGCACCCGGCGCCGGGGGCCGTCTCCGGGCCGGGTTTCCTGCTCGAGGCGACGCTGGACGTCGACCCGTCGCCGGCCGTGACCCCTGCCGACATCACGGGTCTCGACCTCACCGCCGCGCTCGACCCGTCCCTGTGCGACCACCTGCTGGGTGGCGTGGTGGCGCCCGAACACCGGCACATCGCGGTCGGTTTCGTCGAGTTCTCGGGCGTGGACGCGGTGCTGGACGCCGGGGGGCCGGACGCGTTGCTGCCGCAGTTGCAGGCGCTGCTGACCCGGGCTCAGGACGTGGTGGCCGCCCAGCAGATCACATTGCTGTCCACGGACGTCAACGCCGACGGCGGGAAGATCATCCTGATCTCGGGCGCGCCCCGCGCGACCGGCGACGACGAGACCCGGGTGCTGGCCGCCGTCCAACAGATCGTCGCCGGAAGTGCCGGCGGCGTAGGCGATCTCCGGCTGCGCGCCGGGGTGAACCACGGCGCGGTCTTCGCCGGCGACTACGGCCCGGCCTACCGCCGGGTGTACTCCATCGCCGGTGACTGCGTGAACCTGGCGGCCCGGCTGATGGCCTCGGCCGAACCCGGCGAGGTCCGCGTGATGCCGTCGGTGCTGGAACGCTCGCGGACCCGTTACGCGACCACCGAGTTGCCGCCGTTCGCGGCCAAGGGCAAGGCCGAGCCGGTGCGTTCGCTGCGGTTGGGTCGACCGCTCGGCGAGGTCGAGTCCGCCGACGAGCGGGGTCCGCTGATCGGCCGCGACCGTGAGCTCGGGGTGCTGCACGATGCGCTGCGAACGGCGATCGCGGGCACCGGCCGGGTGATCGAGCTGGTCGGCGACCGGGGGATGGGCAAGTCCCGTTTGGTGGCCGAGTTCTGTTCCACGGCAGGGGTGCCCGTGTTGCGCGCCCGCGGCGAGACCTACGCCGGTGCGACCCCGTACACGCCCTGGCGGCGGCTCCTGCGGGCCCGGCTCGGGGTGGGCGACGACGAGGCGGCGATCGTGGAGCGGCTGCGGGCCCTGGCCGGTGAGGTGGAGCCCTGGCTGCCGCTGATCGGCATCGTGGCCGGTGTCGAACTGCCCGCCACACCCGAGGTCGACGCCCTGGACGCGAAGTTCCGCAAGGCTCGTCTCGAACAGGTGATGTGCCGGTTCCTGGAGCAGCTGGTGGGTGAACCGGCCCTGATCTGCCTCGAGGACGTGCACCTGATGGACGCCGCGTCGCACGACCTGCTGAAGGCCGTCGCGGCGACCGCCGCCGGGCAGCCCTGGCTGGTGATGGGCACCCGGACCACCGAGGGTGTGGGCCGCCTGACCGAGGCCGGCGCCCGTGAGCTACGGCTCGAACCCCTCTCCGAGGCGGCCGCTCTCGAGTTCCTCACCTCCAGCACGACGACGGCGCCGATCGCCCCGCACCGGATGGCGGCGATCCTGCGCCGGGCGTCCGGGAACCCCCTGTACCTGCGCGAGATCGTGCTGGCCGTGCTGGCCGGCGGCGACCCGGACGACCTGCCCACGTCCGTCGAGGCGCTGGCCGCGGCCCACGTCGACCGGTTGGCCCCGACCGACCGTCAGGTACTGCGGACCGCCGCCGTGCTGGGCAACGACGTCGAACTGGCGCTGCTGCACGAGCTGCTGGAACCGGCCGCCCCCGAGCAGGTCCCGGACCACTCGCTCGACCTGAGCGCCCTGCACGAGTTCCTCCGCCCCGCGCGGCCCGGGTGGCTGGCGTTCGAACACCAGGTGCTGCGGGAGGTGGCCTACGAGGGCCTGCCCTACTCGCGGCGCACGGCACTGCACGCCCGGGCCGCCGAGGCGATCACGGCCGCCTCGAGCGACGGCGGCCGTTCCAGCTCCGCCCTGCTGTCGATGCACTACCGGGCCGCCGGGGCGTTCCAGAAGGCCTGGCGCACTGCGATGGTCGCGGCCACCGAGGCCCGCGCCCAGTACGCCCTGGCCGACGCCGTCACCCTGTACCGGCGCGGCCTGGCCGCGGCGGAGCACCTCCCGAACCTGGCCGTCGGCTACCGGATCGACGCCTGGGAGGCGCTGGGCGACGTCCACTACGACCTCGGCGACTTCGCCGAGGCCGACGCCGCCTACCGGAAGGCCTGGCGGCTGCTGGGTTCTCAACCGTTGCGGATGGCCGGGTTGCGGTTGCGCATCGCCAAGGTGCACGAGCGGGCCGGGGAGCTGCGCCGGGCTCTCGGCTGGCTGACCCGGGCCCGGGCCGACCTGGACGGCCTCGAGGGCCCCGAACCGGACCGGTTGCGCGCCCGCCTGGCCGCCCGGTACGCCTGGGTGCGCTCGATCCAGGGCAACACCGACCAGGCGCTGGAGTGGGCCCGGCGCGCCGAGGAGGAGGCTCTCGACTCGCGTGAGGACGGCGCGCTGGCCATCGCGCTGCGGGTGCTGGACGTGGTCGACCTGCACCGCGGCGAGATCCCCGAACGTCCGCGGGTTCTCGAGGCGGTCCGGCTGCTGCGGGCGCTCGGCGAACGCATCGAGGTCGGGCACGCGCTGGCCCAGCTGGGCGTCCTGCTCTACTTCCGGGGCAACTGGACCGAGGCCGTCGAGCGGTACACCCAGGCGCGGGCCACGTTCCTGGAGGCCGGCGACCAGTGGAACGCCGCCACGATGTCGGCCAACCTCGCCGAGGTGCTCGTCGACCAGGGCGAGGACGCCGCCGCCCTGGACCTGCTGGAGCCCGCGATGCGGATCTGGCAGGCCAACGGGCTGCTGTCCGAGATCGCCTTCGGCCGCACGCTGCTGTGCCGGCTCGCCGCCCGCGCCGGGGACCTGGCCACGGCCCTGGAGCACGCGACCGCGGCCGGGGACTTCTATGTCGAGTCCGGTGAGAAGGCGCAGGCCTGGCTGGCCGACGTCCTGCGGGCCGAGGCCCACCTGCTCTGCGGTGACCCGGCGACGGCGCTGACCGTCCTCGGCGGCCTGCCCGGTCCGGGTGGCGACTCCGATCTCTGGGCGGCGTTGACGGAGCGGGTCCGTGGCGAGGCGCTCGCCCGGCTCGGTGAACCGGACGGCGCGCGGGAGGCTCTGCTGGCCGGCCTGGAGTCGGCGCGCAGCCGCAAGGCCGATCACGAGGTCGCGTACGCCCTGGCCGCGCTGCTGCGGCACGATCTGGTGCCCGCGGACGACGTCGAGACCTACCGGGCCGAGTGCGACCTGATCACAGGTCGCCTCGGCATCCGCCACGAGCTCAGTCCCGCAACGCGCTGATCTCCCGGTTGGCGCTGCGCAGCCGCTCGGCCAGGGTGCGGGCCATCGCCTGGTAGAGCTGCCCGACGACGTCCGGGCGGGACACCCGCAGGGCGGCCAGGTCGGTGAGCATCAGCGACTGGGTGACCATCTCGGTGTCGGCGACGACCCGTGACGAGCGCGTCCCGCCGTCGAGGGCGGCGAGGTCGCCGAACGCCGACCCGGCGGCGACGGTGGCCAGCCGCGTCCACCGGCGCCCGTCGTCCCCGGAGAGCACGACGGCGGCCTCGCCGGAGGAGATGAAGTAGATCGCGTCCGCCTCCTCGCCCTCGTCGAAGACGATCTCGCGCGGCTTGAACGTGGTCTCGACCAGCAGGGGAGCGATGGCGCCCAACGCCTCCTCGGTCATCCCGGCCAGCAGCTCCTGCTCCGCCAGCGGCACGGAAGCCGTGCTCTCCGAGGGGTGTTCGCCCTCGGTGAGCAGCTCGTTCTCGGCCCATTCCAGTGCCTCGTCGAGGTCGTCGAACCCGACGGCGCCCTCGGACTCCATGAGCTCCCGCAGGGTGAGCTCCGGGCTGGCGATGACGGCGGTCACCTTGCCCTCCGAGCCTCGCTGCCGGACCAGGTCGGTCAACAGCCGGGCCGCGGCCGTGTCGGTCTGGGTGACCCGGTGCAGGTCGATGACCGCCCACTGGCACCCATTGTCGGACAGCACCTTCCGCATCAGCGTCTCGGCGGTGAGGAACGTCTGGTCGGACAGCAGCTCGAAGACCACGATGCGCGAACCGCTCTCGGTCAACGTGTCGAGCTGGGCGGCCGAACGCACACGCTTGGAGCGGATGTCGGCGCCCGTGCGCCGGCGCAGCGCGGGCGGCCCGGTGCTGGCGTCGGCCCGCAGCACGTGCAGGCCGAGCCGCTGGGACAGCTCCTCGCAGGCGGCGATCCCACGCACGCTGTTGCCCCGCCGGTCGAGCCGGGGGCTGTAGAGGCCGATCCCGAGCCGCTGGCTGAGCGCCACCGCGATGCCGCCGCTCACGCCGCTCTTGGCGGGCAGCCCGACCCGGTACATCCACTCGCCCGCGTAGTCGTACATGCCGCACGTGCTCATCACGGCCAGCACCCGGCTGACGTGCTCCGGCTCGATCGCCACCTCGCCCGTCACGGGGTTGCGGCCACCGTTGGACAGCGTCGCGCTCATCACGGCCAGGTCGCGGGCGGTGACCAGCAGCGAGCACTGCTTGAAGTAGACCTCCAGCACCTCGTCGACGTCCCCCTCGAGGGCGCCCATGGTGCGCATGAAGTAGGCGATGGCCCGGTTCCGGTCACCGGTCTCGTTCTCGGAGTTGTAGACCCGCTCGTCGAGGGTCAGCTCGCGCCCGGCGAACGCGGACAGGGCGTTGCGGATGCGTTCGAACTTCTCCTCGACGCCGGTGCCCTTGACCAGGCTGGCGGCCACGATCGCGCCCGCGTTGACCATCGGGTTGAACGGGCGGGCCGTCTCCTCGTCCACGGTGATGCTGTTGAACGGGTCGCCCGTGGGCTCGACGCCGATCCGCTGCAGCACGCCCTCCAGGCCGTGATCGGCGAGGGCGAGGGCGTAGACGAACGGCTTCGACACCGACTGGATGCTGAACCCGAGCCTCGAGTCGCCCGTCTCGTAGACGTGCCCGTCGAGCGTGGCCAGGCCGATCCCGAACGCCTCCGGGGGCGCGTAGGCGAGCTGCGGGATGTACGTGGCCACCTCGCCGTCCGTGCGCTGCGAGCACACCTCGTGGACCTGGGACAGCATGTGGTCCACGGGACCAACGGCGCGGATCCGTTGCAGGGCAGCTCACTCCTTCTGGGCACACGTTCGCTCAGCCGGCAGCGTTGCCGCGGCGGGTCACGTTAGGGCGGCGGGTGCAACGCGAGCGCAACGTCACGTCCCGTCGTCGATCATGCGCAAACGCATCACCCCTGCGCCGATCATGCGCAAACGCATCATGCGTTTGCGCATGATCGACGGTCAGGTGCTGCGTTTGCGCATGATCAACTTCAAAGGGAGTGGGCGGTCGGGACGCCGGGGCGGTAGGCCAGGTGCAGGTGGCTCGGGGCGTCCAGGAGCGCGAGGTCGGCCCGCGCTCCGTGGCCGATCCGGCCGACGTCGTCGCGGCGCAGCGCCCGGGCCCCGCCCGCCGTGGCCGCCCACAGCGCCTCGCCCGGTGTCATCCCCATCTCCCGTACGGCCAGCGCGATGACGAACGGCATCGACGAGCTGTAGCAACTGCCCGGGTTGCAGTCGGTGGCCAGCGCGACGGTCACCCCGGCGTCCAGCAGCCGCCGGGCCGGCGGGTACGGCGAGCGGGTCGAGAACTCGACGGCCGGCAGGAGGGTGGCGACCGTCGTCCCGCCCGCCAGGGCGTCGACGTCCGCGTCGCTCAGGTGGGTGCAGTGGTCGACGCTGGCCGCGCCGTGCTCGACCGCCAGTCGGACGCCGGGGCCCGCGGACAGCTGGTTGCCGTGCACCCGCAGTCCGAGGCCGGCCGCGGCGGCGGCCCCGAGCACGGCGGCCGACTCGTCCCCGTCGAAGGCGTGCGGGCTGGCCGGCTCGCAGAACACGTCCGCCCAGCGGGCGTGCGGCGCGCACGCCTCGAGCATGGGCCCGGTCACCAGCGCCACGTACTCGTCGCGCCGCTGCGCGTACTCGGGCGGGACGACGTGCGCCCCCAGGTAGGTCGTCTCGCCGGTGACCCGGCGCGCGATCCGCAGGAGCCGGGCCTCCTGCTCGACGTCCAGCCCGTAGCCGGACTTCACCTCGACCGTCGTGGTGCCCTGGGACCGGAGTTCCGTGACGAGCCGGCGCAGGTTGGCCAGCAGTTCGTCGTCGGTGGCCGCGCGGGTGGCGGCGACCGTACGGGCGATGCCGCCGCCGGTGTACGGCTCGCCGCTCATCCGGGCCGCGAACTCGTCCGCCCGGTCGCCCGCGAACACCAGGTGGGTGTGGGAGTCGACGAAACCCGGGACGACGCAACGGCCCTCGACGTCGTACACGTCGTCGGCGGCCTGGTCGCGCCCCTCGGCGGCGGTGCCGACCCAGCCGATCCGGTCGCCGTCGACCAGCAGCGCCGCGTCGCGGACGATGCCGAGCGGGCCGGGCCCGAGCTCGGGGTCGTTCGTGACCAGCTCGCCGATGTTGGTGACCAGCATGCTCATCTCAGTTCTCCCACAACGGTTCGATGGCCTCGCTCAGCAGCCGGCCGACGTCGCCCAGTACGTGCTGCCCGTCGGCGACGATCAGTCGCCCGCCGCTGACCACGGTGTCGACGTCGGCGGCTCCCGCCACCGGGACGACCTGGTCGGGGCGGGCGCCCGCGGTGCGCGGGGTGTCGAGGCGGACGGCGACCAGATCGGCCCGGGCGCCGGGCTCCAGGCGCCCCGCGTGGGGCTGACCGCAGGCGCGGTGCCCCGCGACCGTGAGGGCGTCGACGAGTTCCACCGGGGTGAACCGGCCGCGGCCGAGACTGGCCAGCCGCTCACCCATTTCGAGCGCCCGGGCCTCGCCGAGCAGGTCGTTGACGGCGTGCTGGTCGGAGCCGAGAGCCAGGGCGACGTGGCCGTCGGCCAGGGCGCGCGCGGGGCCGATGCCGTCGGCCAGGTCCTGCTCGGTGGTCGGGCAGAAGCAGGCGGTCGCGCGGGCCGCCCCGAGGGTGTGGACGTCGCCCGGGGTCAGGTGCGTCGCGTGCACGGCGACGAAAGGACCCTCCAGCAGGCCGTTCTCGGCCAGCAGTCCGACGGGGGTCAGGTCGTGGACGGCGTGGCAGGCGTCGTTCTCGGCCGGCTGCTCGCTCACGTGCGCGTGTACGGGGACTTCGGGGGTCAGCTCCCGGCCCACCTCGCCGACGCGGCGCAGGGCGGCGGGCGGCACGGCCCGGACGCTGTGCGCGGCCACCCCGACCGTCAGCCCGGGCGGGGGCCTCTCGGCCAGCTGCGCAACCCGGGCGGCCCAGGCGTGCTCGCTGCCGTCGGAGAACCGGGCCTGCACGCCGACCGGTCGCAGGTAGCCCGAGGAATCGAGACCGCCCGCCAGGTAACAGGTGTCGAGCAGGGTCAGGTGGACGCCCGCGTCGGCCGCGGCCTGGGCGAGGGCGGTGGCCATCGCGTTCGGGTCGGCGTACGGCACGCCGTCCGGCCCGTGGTGCAGGTAGTGGAATTCCGCGACGCTCGTCACCCCGCCCAGGGCCAGTTCGGCGTAGCAGGCCCGGGCGAGTGCGAGATACGAGTCGGGCTGGAGTCTCTCGGCGACGGCGTACATGCCCTCGCGCCAGGTCCAGAAGGAGCCGCCGTCGGCGTGGGTGCGTCCGCGGAGCGCGCGGTGGAAGGCATGGCTGTGGGCGTCGGCCAGCCCGGGCAGGACGATGCCCGGCAACCGGCGGTCGCCGGGCTGCGGGTCGACGCCCACCGTGACGGAGGCGAGGCGGGCGCCGTCCACCTCGATCCGGACCCGGGCCGCCGGTCCGGCCGGCAGCCAGGCGTGCTCGCACCAGAAGTCCACGCCGTCAACCGATCCCGGCCCCGGCGAGCTCGCGCAGCACGGCGGTCAGAGCGGTCACCCCGGCCAGGCAGTCGTCCCGCTCGGCGAACTCCGCGGGCGAGTGCGACACCCCGGTCGGGTTGCGCACGAACAGCATCGCGGCCGGGACGCCGGCCGCCGCCAGGATGCCGGCGTCGTGGCCGGCCCCGGTACCCAGCAGCGGCATCCGGCTCGTCCCGAGTCCCTCGGCCGCGGCGGTCGCGACCCGCCGGCTCAGATCGGCGTCGAACTCGGTGGCGCCCGTCCAGGACTCCTCCGCGACCAGGGCCCCCGCCGCCGCGGCGGCCTTGGCCAGATCGGTTACCAGGCCGAGCACCTCGACCTCTTCGGGCGCCCGGGCGTCCAGCCACGCCCGGACCCGCGACGGGATGGCGTTCACCCCGTTGGGGTCGACCAGCACCTTGCCGAAGGTGGCGACCGCGTCGTAGGTGCCCATGGCCAGCTGCCGGGCGGCGAGCACCGCATTGGCGTAGTCGATCATCGGGTCCTTGCGGTCGGCCAGCCGGGTCGTGCCCGCGTGGTTGGCCTCGCCGAGGAACTCGAAGCGCCAGCGGCCGTGCGGCCAGATGGCGGTGGCCACCCCGACCGGGGACCCGTCGTCCACCAGCGCCCGGCCCTGCTCGACGTGCAGCTCGACGAAAGAGCTGATCCGACGCAGGGCCTCGTCGTCCCGGCCGAGGTGGTCGGGGTTCAGCCCGGCCCCGCGCATCGCCGCGCCGAGCGCCGTCCCGTCGCCGTCCGTGAGCCCGGCCGCCCGCTCGGGGGTCAGCGCTCCGGTGATCACCCGGGAACCGGCGCAGGCGACTCCGAACCGGGCGCCCTCCTCGTCGGCGAAGTTCACCACGCCGAGCGGCCGCGCCGGCCGGAACCCCTCGCCCTGCAACGCCTCCACGGCGGTCAACGCCGAGACCACGCCCAGCGGCCCGTCGAACGCACCGCCGTCCGGGACCGAGTCGAGGTGGCTCCCGGTGACGACGCCCGGCCCGTCGGCGTCGGGGTCGCCCCACCACGCCCATTGATTACCGGCCCGGTCCACCGTCAGCGACAGCCCCAGCCGGTCGGCCTCACCCGCGAACCACTCACGCAGGACCGCGTCCTCGGACGTCCAGGCGTACCGGCGGTAGCCGCCGCCGGCCGCGCGCCCGAGCGGCTCGAGGTCCGCCCAGCGTCGTTCGAAGCTCATACCTCTTCCCGCATCGGGACGCGCACGCCCCGCTCGCGGGCCACGTCGTCGGCGAGGTCGTAGCCTGCGTCGACGTGCCGGATGACACCCATGCCCGGGTCGTTGGTCAGCACGCGCTCCAGTTTGGCAGCGGCCAGCGGGGTGCCGTCGGCGACACTCACCTGACCGGCGTGCAGCGACCGGCCGATGCCGACCCCGCCGCCGTGGTGGATCGACACCCAGCTCGCGCCGGAAGCCGTGTTGACCAGCGCGTTCAGCAGAGGCCAGTCGGCGATCGCGTCGGAACCGTCGGCCATGCCCTCGGTCTCGCGGTACGGCGAGGCCACGCTGCCGGCGTCGAGGTGGTCGCGGCCGATCACGATCGGAGCCTTCAGGCTGCCGTCGGCGACCATCTCGTTGAAGCGGGCACCCGCCTTGTCCCGTTCGCCGTAACCGAGCCAGCAGATCCGGGCGGGCAGGCCCTGGAACGCGACCCGCTCCCCGGCCGCGCGGATCCAGCGGTGCAGGTGGTCGTTGTCCGGGAACAGGTCGAGCACCGCCCGGTCGGTGGCTGCGATGTCGGCCGGGTCGCCGGAGAGCGCCGCCCAGCGGAACGGCCCCTTGCCCTCGCAGAACAGCGGTCGGATGTAGGCCGGGACGAATCCCGGGAACGCGAACGCCCGCTCGTAGCCGCCTTGGCGGGCCTCGTCGCGGATCGAGTTGCCGTAGTCGAACACCTCGGCCCCGGCGTCCTGGAACCCGACCATCGCCTCGACGTGCTTGGCCATGCTGGCCCGGGCGCGGTCGGTGAACTCCTCGGGCTTCTTCGCCGCGTAGTCGGGCCAGTCGCCGAGGTCGACGCCCTCGGGGAGGTACGACAGCGGGTCGTGGGCGCTGGTCTGGTCGGTCACGATGTCGATCTCGACGCCGCGGCGCAGCAGCTCGGCGAACACTCCTGCGCAGTTGCCGACCACGCCGACCGAGAGGGCCCGCTTCTCGCGCTTGGCGTCCAGGCACCGGACGATCGCGTCGTCCAGATCGTCGGCCACCTCGTCGAGGTAGCGGTGTTCCACCCTGCGGTGCAGGCGGGTGGGGTCGACGTCGACGATCAGGCAGACCCCGCCGTTGAGAGTCACGGCCAGTGGCTGCGCGCCGCCCATGCCGCCGGCCCCGCCCGTGAGGGTCAGCGTTCCGGAAAGGGTTCCGTGGAAACGCTTCTCGGCGACGGCCGCGAAAGTCTCGTACGTGCCCTGCAGGATGCCCTGGGTGCCGATGTAGATCCATGATCCCGCGGTCATCTGCCCGTACATCGTGAGCCCGAGCTTCTCCAGCCGGCGGAACTCCGGCCACGTGGCCCAGTCACCGACCAGGTTCGAGTTGGCGATCAGTACCCGCGGCGCCCACTCGTGCGTGCGCATCACGCCGACCGGGCGCCCCGACTGGACGAGCATCGTCTCGTCGTCCTTCAACGTGGTCAACGTGCGGACCATCGCGTCGAAGCTCTTCCAGTCCCGCGCCGCGCGTCCGGTGCCGCCGTAGACGACCAGGTCGTCCGGGCGTTCCGCCACCTCGGGGTCGAGGTTGTTCATCAGCATCCGCAGCGGGGCCTCGGTCTGCCAGCTGCCGGCGGTCAGGGTGGTGCCGCGGGCTGCGCGGACTGGGCGGGCGCCTTCCATTGTCATTCTCCTTGAACGGTTCTCAGGCCAGAGGCCCGGTGACGGTCTCGGCGGCCCGGCGCAGGGCGCCGGAGCTGAGCAGTTCGACGGTGCGCTCGATGTCCGGTGCGAGGTAGCGGTCCGGGCCGGGCCCGGGGACGACGTCCCGCAGCGCGGCGCGTACCGCGCCCGTTGCGGGGGCGGGCCCGAGCGGGGCGCGCAGGTCGAGAGCGCGGGCCGCGGTGAGGATCTCGATCGCGATCACCCGGCGCAGCCCGTCGACGGCCCGGCGCAGCTTGCGGGCCGCGGCCCAGCCCATCGAGACGTGGTCCTCCTGCATGGCGCTGCTCGGGATCGAGTCGACGGACGCCGGGGCCGCGAGCCGCTTGAGCTCGCTCACGATCCCGGCCGCCGTGTACTGAGCGATCATCAGGCCGGAGTCGACCCCGGGCCGGTCGGCGAGGAACGGGGTGAGCCCGGCGTTGCGATGCGCGTCGAGGTGCCGGTCGACCCGCCGTTCCGCGATCGAGGCCAGGTCGGCCACCGCGATGGCCAGGAAGTCGAGCACGTAGGCGACGGGGGCGCCGTGGAAGTTGCCGTTCGACTCGACCCGCCCGTCGGTGGTCAGCACCGGGTTGTCGATCACGGCGGCCAGCTCGCGGTCGGCCACGGTGGCCGCGTGGGCGAGCGTGTCGCGGGCGGCGCCGTGCACCTGCGGGGAGCAGCGCAGCGAGTAGGCGTCCTGCACGCGGGTGCAGGCGGCCGGGTCCCGGTGGCTGGCCATGATCGCCGAATCCGCCAGAAGCGCGCGCAGATTCGCGGCCGAGGCGGCCTGTCCCGGATGGGGTCGCAGGGCCTGCAGGTCGGCGGCGAACACCGCGTCGGTGCCCAGCAGCGCCTCGACACTCATCGCCGCCGCCACGTCGGCCTCGACCAGCAGCTGTTCGAGATCGGCCAGCGCCAGCACCAGCTGGCCCAGCATCCCGTCGGTGCCGTTGATGAGGGCCAGTCCCTCCTTCTCGGCGAGCGTCACGGGGGTCAGCCCGGCCCCGGCGAGCGCGTCCGCGGCGGCCGAGCGGTCGCCGTCCGGCCCCCGCACCTCGCCCTCGCCGATCAGGGCCAGCGCGACGTGCGCGAGCGGCGCGAGGTCGCCCGAGCAGCCGAGCGACCCGTACTCGAGAACGACTGGGGTGAGGCGCTTGTCGAGCAGCCCGGCGTACCCGGCGGCGGTCCGCGGGTGCACGCCGGTACGCCCGCTGGCCAGCGTCGACAGCCGCAGCAGCATCATGGCCCGCACGACCTCGGTCTCCACCTCGGCGCCACTGCCCGCGGCGTGCGAGCGGATCAGTCCGAGCTGCAGCGCCGCACGGTCCTCGACCGGGATGGACAGCGTGGCCAGGGCCCCGAACCCGGTCGATATGCCGTAGTGCGGCTCGACGTCGTCGGCCAGCTTCTCGATCACCGCGCGTCCCGCCGCGACCGCCCGCTCGGCGTCGGCGCTCAGCCGCACCCCGGCGCCGTGCCGGGCCACGGCGAGCACGTCGTCCCTGCTCACCGGGCCGGTGCCGACCTCGACCGTCTCGCTCATGCCCTTCATCGAACCCCTAGGACCCCGCGCGGGGCGAGACCGCCACACCCGATACTGTCTGAGATCCGAGACACCCACTTCGGTCGTGATCATGCAGAAACCTCGATTTCGATCGCGGCGGCGGGTGGGCGCGTTCGAGAAGTCGAGGTTTCTGCATGATCACGACGAATGTGCCGGGGGCGACCAGGGCGTTGCAGGCGCTGCGGGTCCTGGCCGCGACGGGCCCCATGCCGGCCACCCACATCGCGCGCTCCCTCGGCCTGCCCCGCAGCACGACCTACCACCTGCTGAACGCCATGACCGAGCAGGGTTTCGTCGTCCACCTGCCCGAGGAGCGGCGCTACACGCTGGGTCTGGCCGCGTTCGAGATCGGCACCGCCTACACCCGGCACGGGTCGCTGCAGCGGCTGGCCCGCCCGGTACTGGCCCGGCTGGTCGACGGGCTGCACGAGAGCGCCCACCTGGCCGTTCTGCACGGTCGCGAGGTGCTCTACCTGATCGAGGAACGCGCGCCCGGCCGCCCGCCACTGGTCACCGACGTCGGCGTCCGGCTGCCGGCCCAGCTCACCGCCAGCGGTCGGGCGATGCTCGCCGCGCTCCCGGCCGCGCAGGTCCGGGCCCTGTTCGCGGACGCGGGGGCCTTCGTGCAGCGGCACGAACCCGGTCCGACGACGCTCTCGCAACTGCGCCGGGTGCTCACCCGGGTGCGGGCGGCCGGCGTCGCGCACGAGGACGGCGAGGTCACCCCGGGCTTCGCGTCCGTGGCCTCCGCAGTGCTCGACCCGAGCGGCCACCCGGCGGCCGCCGTCGCCGTCACCTTCGAGACCGAGCGCGTGGACGACGCCGCGCGGCTCGCGCTGGCCTCCGCCGCGTCCCGGGCGGCCACCACGTTGAGCCGCCGCCTCATGGGCCGTTGAGCCTCTGGATGGGCACGAGGCGGGCGCCGATCGTCGACGAGGCAATCTCGTGTGGATACAGCAGCTGAGATTCACTCGTCGACGAATCGGTTGTACAGCCGGACCGTCTCGTCGTGCGTCTCCACCGTCTCGCTGACCCGGACGCGTCGAGGCCCGGCCCTCCGTGCGGGAAGACCGGGCCTCGATTGGTCGTGATCAAGGAACCTTTGAGCTACGGCGCCGGGGTGCCTTCGTCAAAGCGTTCCTTGATCACGGCCACGGTCGGCTTACGCCAGACCGTTCGTGGTCAGCCATTCCTTGGCCACCGTGGCGGTGTCCTGCTTGTCGATGGCGACCTTCTGCATGAGCTCGGTCAGCGTCTCGGTGGTGAGCTTGGCCGAGACCGCGTTCAGGGCCGTCGACACGGTCGGGGTCACCTTCGACTTGGTGATGACCGGGACCACGTTGGCGTTCAGGAACACGTGGTTCGGGTCGCTCAGCAGGACGAACCCGTTCTGTGTGATGCTCGGGTCGGTGGTGAAGAGGTTGGTGGCGTCGACCCGGCCGTTCTTCAGGGCCTTCACGGTCACCGGACCACCGGCGTCCAGCGTGACGAACTTCTTGAACGTCAGGCCGTACTTCGCCTTCAGACCCGGGACGCCGGTGGCGCGGGTCTTCCACTCGGCCGGGCCGCCCAGCGTCAGGTTCTTCGCGTAGGGCGCGAGGTCGGCGATGGACTTCAGCTTGTACTTGTCGGCCGTGGCCTTCGTGACGACCAGACCGTCCGTGTCCTCCGCGGTCGACTGGTCGAGCACCGTGAGCGTCGCCGGCAGCTTCGTCTTCAGGTCGGCGAGGATCTGCTCGGGCGTGGAGGCCCCGGCGTTCTTGTCGTAGTACTGCAGCAGGTAGCCGTTGTACTCGGGCAGCAGGTCGATCGAGCCGTCCTGCAGCGCCTTGAGGTAGACCTCGCGGGACCCGATGTTCAGCTTCTTGCTGACCTTGACGCCCTTGGCCTCCAGCGCGCCGGCGTAGATCTCGGCGAGCAGGATGTTCTCGGGGAAGTTCGCCGAGCCGACGGTGATGGTGTCGGCCGCGGCCGGGCTGGAGCCCGAGTCGGTGCTGAGGGCGTCGGAACCGCCGCAGGCCGTGAGGGCCAGGGCGGAGAGGGCGACGGCGGCCACCACGGCCAACCGGTTGCGGTTCATGGGTTTCTCCTGGTCTTCGAGCCCGTCAGGGACGTCGGGCACGCTGGGTTTCACAGCTACAGGTACTGGCAACCATCCAACAGGACGGGTCAGACAGTCTGTTCGGCGGACACCACACCCTCCCCGCCTGCGGCGGTCAGCGACGGCACGGACGCCGTCGAGCGGTACCGGCCGGAGACGCCGCGCGAGACGACCAGCCGCTGGACGAGCGCCAGCACCAGGTCGAGGGCGAGCGCCATCACGGCCACGAGCAGGGCGCCGGCCGCCATCTGGCCGTAGTCCTGCTGCTGCAGGCCGTCCAGGATCAGTCGCCCGAGCCCCCCGAGCGTTACGGACGCGGCCACGGTGGCGGTCGCCACGATCTGCAGCACCGCGCTGCGCACGCCGGAGATGATCAGCGGCAGGGCGTTGGGCACCTCGACCCGCCACAGCACCTGCCAGCCGGTCATGCCCATCCCGCGGGCGGCGTCCCGGACGGCGGGGTCGACGTTCTCGACCCCCGCGTACGTGTTCGACAGCACCGCAGGCACCCCGAGGACGACGAGCACCAGGAGAGCCGGGCCGAGGTAGGCGAAGTCGCCGCTGAAGTAGCTGCTCGCCCACACGACGACCAGCACCAGCAGGCCGTAGCTGGGCAGCGCCCGCAGGGCGTTGGCCATGCCGGCGATGGCCACCGAACCGCGCCCGGTGTGGCCGATGTACAGCCCGAGCGGCAGGGCGATGACCAGCACCACCAGCAGGGCTCCGAGCGAGTACTCGACATGCTGCACGAGCCGGTGCGGGATGCCGTCCTCGCCCGACCAGTGGGTCGAGTCCTGCAGGTAGGTGATGACGACGTTCATCGCCGCACCACCGCCCGCTGCCACGGCGTCAGCAACCGCCCGCCCAGCACCACCAGCAGGTCGAGGACGACGGCCAGCACCAGGCACAGCAGCACGCCGAGCAGTACCTCACCGGTGTCGAAGAGCCCGAAGCCCTCGGTGAACAGCGAACCCAGCTGGGCGATGCCGATCAGCGCCGAGACCGACACGAGACTGACGTTGGAGACCACCGCCACCCGCAGGCCCGCGACGATCACCGGCACCGCGATCGGCAGGTCGACCTTCAGGAACCGGCCCGGCCCGGTGAAGCCCATCGCCGTGGCCGCCGCGCGGACCTCGGGCGACACGGCCGCCAGCGCGTCGGCCACCACCCGGACCAGCAGGGCCACGGTGTAGACGGTCAGCGCCACCACCACGTTGACGGGGGAGAGGATCTTCGTGCCGATGATCAGCGGCATCAGCACGAACAGGGCCAGCGACGGGATCGTGTACAGCAGCCCGGCCAGGTTCGTCATGGGCGCGTACGTCCAGCGGTAGCGCGCGGCCACCCAGCCCAACGGCAGCGCCACGAGCAGCCCGATCACCACCGGCACCACCGAGAGCCACAGGTGCGACAGCGTGTACCGGGCGACGTCGTCGGGGTGGTCGCGCAGGTAGTCGATCACGAGGCGGCCCCGGCCTGACGGCGTGCGGCCAGTTCCTTCTCGATCGCGGCCACGGCCACCCCGGCGGTGACCGTCCCGACCAGCGCGCCGTCGTCGTCCACCAGCACCCCGCGCCCCGACGGCGAGGACAGGCTCGCGTCGAGGATCGCGCGCAGCGAGCCGGACGCCGGGGCGACCGTCCCGCCGCGGTGCAGCAGGTCCGGCGTCACGGTGGCGGTCACGGCCGCGGCCCGGACCCAGCCGATCGGCTTGCGGGCGTCGTCCACGGCCAGCACCCAGCCGTCGACCGCCGCGGCCTGGACCGCGGCGGCCTCGGCCCCGAGCCCCACGGTCTTCTCGTCCTGCGTGGCCACCGAGCTCGCGGTGGTGAAACCCAGTGCGCGGTAGCCGCGGTCACGCCCGACGAACCCGGCCACGAAGTCGTCGACCGGGTCGTTCAGCAGCACGGACGGCGGCGCGAGCTGGCCGAGCGTGCCGCCCACCTTGAGCACGGCCACCTGGTCGCCGAGCTTCACCGCCTCGTCGATGTCGTGCGTGACGAAGATGATCGTCTTGCCGAGTTCGGCCTGCAGGCGGAGGAACTCGTCCTGCAGTTCGGCGCGGACCACGGGGTCGACGGCGCTGAACGGCTCGTCCATCAGCATCACGGGCGGGTCGGCGGCCAGGGCCCGCGCGACGCCGACGCGCTGCTGCTGCCCGCCGGACAACTGCGCCGGGTAGCGCTTGGCGAAGGTCGTCGAGAGCCCGACCCGCTCCATCAGCTCGAGCGCGCGCGCCCGGGCCTGCTTCTTGTCCTGGCCGAGCAGGTAGGGGACGGTCGCGATGTTGTCCACGATCGTGCGGTGCGGGAACAACCCGGCGTGCTGGATGACGTAGCCGATGCCGCGCCGCAGGGTGGCCGCGTTCACCGCGCCCGTGTCCTGGTCGTCCAGCCAGATGGTGCCGCTGGTCGGCTCGATCATCCGGTTGATCATTCGCAGCGAGGTGGTCTTGCCGCATCCGGACGGCCCGACGAACACCGTGATCTGGCCGGACGGCGCGACCAGGTCGAGCCCGTCGACGGCCACGGTTCCGTCGGGGTACCGCTTGGTCACCGACTCGAATCGGATCACCGGTTGATCACGCTCTTCTCCGTCTCGTGGTCGGGGCCGAGGGCCCCGAGGATGGCCGACACCCCGGCGGCCTCCTGCGCGAGCAGGCGGCCGTAGCGGGCGGCGGTGGGTTCGTCGATCCGGTAGACCGGGCCGACGACGCTGAGGGCGGCCAGCACGCCGCCGGGGTGGTGCACGGGCGCGGCGATCGCCGTCACGTCGACCTCGATGGCCGAACGCAACGTCACGTAGCCGGCGGCCGGGGTCTGGCCGGTGAGGACGGCGCCGACCGCGCTGCCGGCCAGCGGACCGGTGCGCCCGGTCCAGCTGGTGTGCCGCACCGAGTGGGTGCCCTCGACGGTGGCCACGTAGAGCGCGGTGCTGCCCGGGCCGCGGATGCACAGGTACGTGGACTCGCCCGTGGCCTCCACGATGCGGGCCATGGCCGGGCGGGCCACCTCCACGACCGACTGCTGCGAGAACGCCTTGGCCCCCAGCTGCACGAGGTTGGCCCCGGCCCGGTACGAGCCGTCCTCCGCGCGGCTGACGAAGTCGGCGTTCTCCAGGGTGCGCAGCAGGCGTAACGTCGTGCTCGTCGGCAGGCCCGTGCTGCGCGCGCACTCGGTGAGCGAGGGCGCGTCGCTGGCGCAGACCGTCGCCAGGACGGCGAGGGCCCGTTCGACCGTGCGGGTGGGCGCGGACTCGTTGATCGCTCTGCTCTCCGGTGGGGCGGATGGGGCGGCCGTGCGGCGACCGGACCAGTCTCGCCTGCGGGTTGCCGCAGGTGCGGGCTCAACTCTGCACGGTTTGGCAACGAATCTTTAGTCTTCCAGTCAAGATTTCACCAGATGGAAACGGTATGCCGTTGACCGAAACCCCGGGCCGGGGTTCATGCTGACGCCGTGACTGCTCCGCGACCCGTTGCGACCCTCGTCCTCGACGGTCGGACGCTCACCTGCTGCGCCGTCGCCGAGGCCGTGGGCGGCCCGGTCTCGGTGCGGGTGGACGACGCCGCTCTGGTCCGGATCGAGGCCTCTCACTCCGCGGCCGTGGCCGCCGTCGAACGGCGCCCGGTCTACGGGCGCTCGACCGGGGTCGGCGCCAACAAGGGCGTCTCGGTCGACGACTGGCCCGACTACGCCGTCGGCCTGCTGCGCAGCCATGCCACCAGCGCCGGGGAACTGCGTACCCCCGACCGGGTCCGGGCGATGCTGTTGGTCCGGTTGAACCAGCTGGCCGCGGGCGGGTCCGGCATCTCCCCGGCCGCCGTCGCGGCGCTCGCGGCCATGATCAACGCCGACGCGCTGCCCCGGGTACGGGAGTTCTCCGGGATCGGCACCGGGGACCTGTCCGCCCTGGCCACCACGGCCCTGGGCCTGCTCGGCGAGGCGCCGCTGCCGCGGGAGCTGCCCCCGGTGCGGTTCGGCGTCCACGACGCTCTGCCCTTCCTGAGCTCCAACGCGGCCACCCTGGCCGACGTCGCGCTGGCCGGGCACCGGCTGCAGACGCTGGCCCGCGCGGCGATCACGGTCGCGACCCTGACCGCCGTGGCGGTCGACGCCAACCTGGAGGCCTTCTCGCCGGCGGTCGCGGACCGGCTGCCGGGGGACGGTGGAACGGAGGTCTGCGCGAGCGTGACCCGGCTGTGCGAGCCCGCGCCGCCGGTCGCCGTCCGGATCCAGGACGCCTTCGCCCTGCGCTGCCTGCCCCAGGTGCACGGATCGGTGCTGGACACCCTCGGCCAGCTGGAGGCGCTCGGCGACTTCCACCTCAACCAGGCTGCCGAGAACCCGCTGATCCTGGCCTTGGGCCCCGATCAGGAGGCCGGCGAGGAGGTCGTCCACCACGGCCTCTTCCACCTGCCCGGGGTGGCCCTGGCCTGCGACGCCGCGGCGGTGGCCGTCGCCCAGTCCGTGCCGTTGCTGCTCGGCCGGCTCGCCATGCTGAACGACCCGCTGATGACCGGGTTGGCGCCGTTCCTCGGGGCCGGCCGGGCCGGGGCCTCGGGCGTGATGCTGCTGGAGTTCGTGGCCGGGTCGTCGCTGGCCGTGCTGCGCTCGGCCGCCGTGCCCGCCTCCCTCGGCACGGTCTCGATCTCGCGGGGCGCCGAGGACGACGCGAGCTTCGCCTCACGGGCGGCCGTCCAGTTGTTCGAGGCGTGCGACGCGTACTCGATCGCGCTGGCCTGCGAGCTGGTGGCGGCGGTCCGGGCCGTGCGGATGCGCGGGCTGAAGGTGCCCTCGGACGGGTGGGGGAGTGCGCTCGCGGTGTGCGCCGGCCTGCCGGACGACCTGTCCGACCGGGACCTGACCGAGGATGTCGCGCTGGCCCAGACCCTGCTGCCCGCGCTGGCGGAGGTGGCCGTCGGCCGTGTCGTCAGCCCGTAACACACGGGCTCTAGCCTTTCGGCGTACGCCTTGCCATTCTGCGGAAGGCGACCTTCATCTGATGGAATCGAAGGGACTCGATGAGCACGGACTCCCCGGACCCGACGGACGGCGTCCTCGACCTGCTGGTGATCGGCGGCGGGGTGATGGGCCTGTTCACGGCCTACCACGCGGCGCGGGCCGGCGACCGGGTCGCGGTTCTGGAGCGCGGCCGGGTCGGCGACCCCGCCACGGCCTCCTTCGGGAAGACCCGCTCCTACCGGCGGGACTACCTGGACGCCACGTACGTGCGGTTCGCCGACGAGGCGGTCCGGCTGTGGGGCGAGTTCGAAGCGGCCGAGGCGGTGTCGGTGCTCGTGCGCTGCGGGTGCCTGAACATCGCCTCGAGCGCCGTCACGCCGGAGGTCGAGGAGACGTACGGGCGGGTCACCGCGGGGCTGATGAACGCGCTGGGGATGCCGGTCTCGACGCTGTCGGGTGCGGAGGTGACCGCGCGTTACCCGTACCTGCGGGCCGACGTCGCCGACCTCGACCCGGTCGGCGGGCTGGTGAACCTGCCGCTGGTCACCGCCACGCTGCGGGGCGCGCTGGGCGAGGCCGTGGTCGAGGGCGTGACCGTCACCGCCGTCGAACCGGACGGCGACCTGGTGCGCGTGGTGACCGACGGCGGCGAGGCCGTGGCCCGCAGCGTCGTCGTGACCGCCGGGCACGGGACGAACGACGTCCTGGCCCTGCTGCCGGACAACGTGCTGCAGGTGCCGCTCACCAGGGACCGCCCGTCGGAGGCCAAGTACTTCACGCCCCCGGCGCCGGAGCGTCACCTGTTCACGGCCGACGCCATGCCCGTGATCGCCTACCTCGACACCGGCATCTACCTGCACCCGATCGTCCCGGGCCTGGTCGAGGACGTGAAGATCGGCTACTACAACCCGCCGGACATCCCCCGCGACCGCACCGGTGTCACGAGCATCGCCGACTTCGTCGCCCAGGTGATGCCCGGCCTCGCCGCGGCCGCGGTGCGCGACGTCGACGACGTCGACGGCTGCGACTACGACCTGGTGGCCGACGACGACTTCGTGCTCGGCGCCGTGCCCGGTTTCGCGAACGTGTTCGTCGGGGTGGGCTGGCGGGGCACGGGGTACAAGTTCGCGCCGTGGGTCGGGCGCGTGCTGTTCGAGCTCGCCCGCCGCGAGGGCACCGTCTACGACATCGGCCGCTTCGACCCCGCCCGCTTCGCTGACCTGGCCCTGGAAACCGTTGCTCTGGAAGGACACCCGTCATGAGCCGTCCCTCGTCCCGCACCTTCCTAGAGCGGCTGGCCGACGGGGTGGTGGTCGGCGCCGAGGGCTACGTCTTCGAACTGGAACGGCGTGGGTACATCAAGGCGGGCCCCTACGTGCCCGAGGTCATCCTCGACGACCCGGACGCGTTGCGGCAGCTGCACCGGGAGTTCCTGCGGGCCGGTGCCGACGTGATGGTGGCCCTCACCTACTACGCGCACCGGGAGAAGCTGAAGGACGTCGGCCGCGAGGGTCAGCTGGAGGAACTGAACCGGGCGGCGGTCCGGATCGCCAACGAGATCGCCGCCGAGGGTGGCGCTCTGGTGGCCGGGAACATCTGCAACACGTGGAGTTTCGACCCGGCCGACCCGATCACCTCCGGCGAGGTGGTGCGTGCGCAGTACCGCGAACAGCTGGGCTGGGCGGTCGAGGAGGGCATCGACTTCGTCATCGCCGAGACCAACGACTTCGTCGGCGAGGCGCTGATCGGGCTCGAGGTGTGCACCGAACTGGACCTGCCCGCGATGGTCACCTTCGCCAGCGTGCAGCCCGAGAAGACCTACGACGGTTACGACTACGTCGACGCGGTGAAGCGGCTGGCGGACGCGGGGGCGGCCGTGGTGGGCCTGAACTGTTCGCGCGGCCCGGAGACGATGCTGCCGGTGCTGGAGAAGATCCGCGCGGCCGTCGACGTGCCGATCGCCGCGCAGCCGGTGCCCTACCGGACGTCGGCCGCGGTGCCCGCCTTCGAGTCGCTGGAGTCCCCGGCCGGCCGGGCCTTCCCGATCGCGCTGGAGCCGTTCGCGCACACCCGCTTCGAGATGGCCGACTTCGCCCGGCGGGCGGCTGATCTCGGGGTCTCCTACGTCGGGATCTGCTGCGGCGGCGCCCCGCACTACGTGCGCGCGATGGCCGAGGCGCTGGGCCGGGAGACCCCGGCGTCGAAGTACTCCCCGGCCCTCGACCTGCACCCGGTGCTCGGTGACGCCGGCACGGAGGCCCAGGCCGGCGCCCACGAGGTCATGGGCACCTGGTCAGCTGGTGCATGATCACGACGGGAGGAGGGTGTCGCGGAGGCGGGCCTGGTCGTGTGGGAAGGGCTCGTCGACCGGTCGGAGCTCGTCGGCGTACGAGACCGACGTGCGGCGCAGGACGCCCGTGCGGCTGATCGCGTACTGACCCATCCGCCACAGCGGGGGCGAGTACACGTGCACGCTCACGCTGGCCTCGGCCTGCCCGGTCATCCGGTGGATGTGGTCGGGCCCGAACGAGAACGAGTGTCCCGCAGGTGCGCTCGTGCGCAGCGAGTCGCCCCCGACGGTCAGGTTGTGCTCCACGAGTTCGCCGCGAGCCACGGCGACCGCCCCCGAGGACACGTCGTGGTCGTGCCAGCCGGTGTCGTTGCTGGGCGTCCAGCAGATCACCCACACGTCGACGTTCGCGTCGCGGTGCAGGGACACGTAGTGCCGGTGCTCGTCGTCGTAGGCGACCTGATCGGCCCACAGCTGCGGATGTTCGGCGACGTGGCGGGCGAGTTCCGCCAGTTCCTGCCGGTCGAGGTCGCGTCCGGGCAGGTGAGCCAGGTCGGTCATGATGCGCCTCCGGTGATGCCGTAGAGAAAGCGGTGCGGGTTGACGACGTCGACCGCGTTCGCGGCGGCCGTGCCGAGGTTGAAGGGCGGGGCGGCCAGGTCGGCCGGTTCCGCGTAGGGGCGGTCGGAGCCGGCCACGACCACATCGATGCCGAGGGCCCGGACGAGCACGTCGAGCCCCTGCGGCCCGTAGCTGGAGGTCTCGACGAAGACGTCGGCGTCGACCCGACCCACGGAGCCGCCGCGGGCGCGCAACCTCTCGTGGTGCCCGGCGGCCAGCCCGGCCCCGGCCACGAAGCCGATCCGCAGGGTCGGCAGCAGCGACCGGCCGGCCGCGTGCCAGGCCCACCAGGCGGCCTGCAGCTGGGCGGGGTAGTCGACCACCGCCGGCCACCAGCCCGGCAGCGACTCGCGTTCGTCGGTGGCCGCGACCGGTCCGGGGTGCACCAGCACGGGCGCTGACGCGGCCTCGCAGACCGCCAGCACCGGGGCGAACTCCTCGAGCCGGGCGGGCGTCGCGAGCCAGGTCGCAGGCACCTGCAGCCCCACGAAGCCGCCGGTCAGCCGGTCCTTGAGGGCACCCGGATCCGGGTCGAGGCGGGACACCGCCGCCCAGGCGCCGAAGGGCGCCGGAAGCCGCGCGGCACCCACGTGCCAGGCGTCGAGCAGTGGAGCGGCGTCGTCCGGGTGCAGGTCCTCGATGCCCAACGGGCTGGACAGGGAGACCAGCGCGAGCCCGGTGCCGGCCTCGCGGGCCAGGCAGGCGTCGAGGTCATGGTCCTGAGGGGTCACCGGGAAGGGGGGTTCGCCGGGCAGGTGGAGGGTCCAGCCGTCCAGCCGCGGACCGCTGCGCCGGGCGCGCAGGGCCTCGAGCAGCTCGGCGGGCCACAGGTGCTGGTGGACGTCGATGCGCCCGACGATCGGTGGGTTCGGCATCGGGCGCCTCCCTTCGTCAGTAAACAGCACAATGACAGTCGAGTTTATGAAGAGGTGGTGTTTAACCGCTTCACCTTGATGGTGAAGCGCTTAAACGCGACCGTCAAGACGTCACCGGAAGGTGTCACATGGATGTCACGTGCGGGGGGCGGCCACGCTGGCCCGCGGCATCGGCGACGGCTGCAGGACCGTCCGCTCGCCGTTCCCGCCGTCCTCGATCGCCGCCACGACGTAGCGCACGACGTCGGCCACCAGCTCGTCGACCGACCACCGGTACGTCGACAGGGGCGGGTTCAGCAACCGGGACACCGGCAGGTCGTCGTAGCCGATCACCGAGACGTCGGCCGGCACGGTCAGGCCCAGCTCGCCCGCCGCCGCGTAGACGCCGTGCGCGATGGCGTCGGCCAGGCAGAGGAAGGCGGTCGGCGCCTCGGGGCCGGTCAGCTCGGCCCGGGCCACCGCCGTCGCCCCGTCGAGGTCGTGCGGCGCGGTGCGCAGCCGGGTGGTCATGCCGAGCGAGGTCGCCACCTGCCGGACGATCGTCTCGGCCGGGCGGTCGGGGGTGGCCCGGTCGCTCGGGGTCAGCACGGTGACCAGGGTGTGCCCGGCCTCGTGCAACGTCCGCAGTCCGTGCCGCAGCCCGGTCGCGTTGTCGTAGACGACCTCGCCGGCCGTCCGGGCTCTCGGCAGCCCGTCGCCGACCGACACCAGCGGCACCCGCTCGGCGAGGTCCTTCCAGTGTGCGGCCAACGGGTCGACGGGCAGGACGACGAGGGCGTCGACCCGCTGGTCGGCCAGCCGGGCCGCCAGCTCGGCCTCGCGGTCGGGCTCGTTGTCGGCGTCCAGCGTGATGGCGTTGCGGCCCGCGCCGAGCAGGCCCCGACCGAGGCCTGCGGCGACCGACTGCTGCCAGGGATCGGTGAGCGACCCGCACAGCACGCCGACGAAACCGGTGCGGCCCGAGGCGAGCGCGCGGGCGATGGGGTCGGCCTGGTAGCCGAGGCGTTCGGCGGCCTCCCGGACCCGGGCCTGCGTCTCCGCGGGGACGTGCAGCCCGCGCAGGGCATAGCTCACGGCGGCCGAGGAGAGCCCCGTCTCCTCCGCGATGTCCCGCAGCGTGGGGCGCCGTCGCCGCTCCGTCACGCCGCCACGGTACTTCCTCTTCGTGATCATGCAGAAAGTCCCCCTGGGCGACTCTCGGGGCGACCGGCCGCCGGCCGGTCCCTGGGCGCCAGGGGGACTTTCTGCATGATCACGAACGGGTGGGAGTGGGCACGTAGCCGTCGCTGGGCATCAGCACCCACAGCAGCGGGTAGATGAGGATCTGGCTGCCCGGGACGACCATCAGCAGCAGGAGGAAGACCAGACGGGCCGGCCAGGGCTCGAGGCCGAACCGGCGGCCGAGCCCGGCGCAGACCCCGCCGAGCACCCGCCCCTGCGTGGGCCGGGACAGCCCCTGGCCGGCGAACTTCTCGCGGATGTCGTTCATGGTGTGCGCCCTTCGTGGATGGTGACGTTCCGACCACTCCACTGTGCGTCGCGCGGTGCCGGCCGCACATCCGGCAGGACCCCGAGGGTCCCCTGAACCGACCCCTGAGGCCGCCGCCCTACGGCTGGACGACGTTGCCGGGGACGATCCCGAAGTGCACGGTCAGGGTTGCGAAGGCCACGGTCACCAGGGCGACCGGCAGGACGACCGCGGCCAGGAAGGGCAGCGAGCTCCCGCCGTCCCCCGAGGTCAGCACCCACCGCCGCGCGTCGACGTCCAGCTGCGAGCGGCCGTCCGTCGAGCGCCGGTAAACGCAGATCAGCGTGGCCACCAGCGACAGGTAGAGCGAGAACTCGACCCACTCCTGGAAGGCGGTGACCGGCGCGTTCAACTCGGCCGGGACCACCAGCATGAACGGCCGGTACAGCGCCATGGCCAGGAACCCGGGGATGGTGAACAGCGGCGGCGCCACCTGCCACCAGAACCGTCCGCCCAGCACCGGACGCGGCCCGCGGGCCAGCAGGGCGAGTGTCACGCCACCCGCGCCCATCAGGAACGAGAAGATCTTGAACAGGTCGTCGAAGGCGATGCCGTCGACGTCGGTGTTGTGCAGGTTCAGCTCGGCCTGCTTGTTCACGGTCGCGAGCTCGGCCGGCTCGGCGAGGTTGAAGACCCGCTGCGCCCAGGAGATCTCCTCCCCGGCGAGGCCGAAGCAGGTGACCGCGACCAGCAGCAGGAGCACGGCGGTGCCGTACTCGCGCCGGGCGGCGCAGCGCAGGGCGGTGGCCGCGGCCACGAGACTGGCGATCGCGCACAGCGAGAACTGCGTCCACTCGACGGGGTGGTCCTCGCGCAGCACCCAGTACATCGAGGTCCGGTGCACCGCGAAGGCGGCCAGCAGGGCGAGCGCGCCGAGCACCGGCAGCCCCGCGACGGCCCACGCCTCGGTCGGGCTGACGGCGTCGCGTCCGGCGTCCCGTTCGACCGCCCCGCGCAGCCCCGAACGGCTCCGCGGCGCCGCCTCGTGCCGGACGACGTGCGAGCCGGTCGAGGGCTTGGCGGAGGGCAGCGACGTCACCGGAGGGCTCCACGGGGCAGGCGGGACGGCAGTGTTCTCAGTGCCGTCTCAGGAAGGTGAATGAGAATGAACGGGGATGTTACGGCACCTTGACACCCAGTCGTGCAATCCTGCCTGAAACCGGACAGACCCCTGGCCGGCGGCCTCAGCGTGTGACGTCGACCGCGATCTCCTCGCCCAGCCGGGCCCCCAGCAGGTCCAGGTGATCGCCGCTCCAGAACCGGCCCGGGTCGTACCAGCTCGGTGACCGGTCGGCGGGCAGCAAACCCATCGCCTGGTAGGTCATCGCCACGACCTCGGCGCAGTAGGCGCTCTCCAGGCCGCCCGCCTCGGCCCGCTCCCGGCGCGACGGCCGCCCGCGCCGGGTCTGCCCCTTCGCCCAGCGGGAGAACACGTTCGCGCTGCTCGGGAAGGGGGTGCCGTCCATCCGGGCGATCGTCTGCAGGACGGCGTCCTCCTGCTGCGCGGTGGCCTCCGGGGTGAGCTGCCGCCACCAGGCCCGCTGCCCGTAGCGCTGCGCCCACACCCGCACCGCGTCCCCGAGGTCGTGCAGCTGCACGCCGCGCTGCTTCTGCCCGGCCCACACGTCGGGCAGCGAGCGGCCGAGCTCGGCGTGCCACATCAGGGGCGGCAGGTCCTCGAGGACGACGGCCATGCCGACGTGGTTGACCGGCGCGTTGGTCAGCGTCTGGATCGCCCGGTCGGCGCCGCTGCGGCCCCGGAAGATCCACACGTCGCCCGTGCGCGTCATGGCGCTCGCCTCGGTCAGGGTCACCCCGCTCCAGCTCACGCGCTCAGCGTAGGGCGCCACTACGCTGCGGTGCATGCGCGCGTGGAAGTGGATCGGATTGGCGGGGGTCGCCGGGGTCGCGGCCACGGGGGTCGCGGTCGCGCGGGCGGAACGCCGCCGCCGCAACTACACCCCCGACGAGGTGCGGGCCAAGCTGCACGAGCGGGTGGCCGCGGCCGACAAGGGCAAGGGGACGCCGCCCGCCCGGTAGGCGCCTCAGCGACCGAGACTGGGCTGCAGGCGGTTCGAGTCGCGCTTGACGCTGTACATCGACCGGTCCGCCTCCCGCACGACCTCCTCGGGCACCGTGGCGGGGTTGTCGGCGAACGCCATCCCCACGCTCACCCCCAGCCGGCCGGTGGCGGGGGCCGCGAGCCCGGCGGCCACCTCCTGCACCATCCGGCGGATGTCGACCGCGAGGTCCGCGGCCCGGGTGGGCCTGCACCGGGGCACCACGACGAGGAACTCGTCACCGCCCAGCCGGCACACCGTGGCGTCGGGCGGCATGCCTTCCACGAGCCCCTCGGCCACCGCGACCAGCACGGAATCGCCCGCCTCGTGGCCCAGTTCGTCGTTCACGAACTTGAACCCGTCGAGGTCGAGCAGCATCACGGCCAGCGGCCCGTCACCGGAACGCAGCGCGTCGATCTCCTTCAGCAGGGTCTGGCGCATCAGCAGCCGGTTGGCCAGCCCGGTCAGCGGGTCGGACGTCGCCTGCCGGGTCAGCATCTCGGCGTAGGCCTTCTCGTGGGTCACGTCGCGCAGCTGGGCCAGCACGTGGTGCGGGCGCCCCCGCGAGTCACGCGAGAGGGCCAGGAAGGCCTGCACGAAGATCCGGCCACCGCTGGACAGCAGGGTCGCCGGCAGCTCGCACTCGTCCGTCTCACCCGTCACCAGTGACTCGAAAGCCGCGAGTACGGAGGCATTCTCCTCCGGATCGAGCAAGGATGCGAGGTCGGAGCCGAGCAGGTCCTCGCGGTACGTCATCCGGACCAGCGCCGGGTTGACCCGCATGATCCGTCCCGCGTCGGCGGTCGTCGCGCCCAGGACCGCCGTCCCGTGCGGTGCGTGGTCGAAGGCGATCTGCAGCAACGCCTCCGCGTCGCGTCGCGCCGCCTGCTCGGCCGCCAGCTCGGTGACGTCGCGGATGAACGCGTGCCACCCGCCGTCCTCCGCCGCCCACGATGAGGCCTCGAGCATCAGTTCCGCCCCGTCGGACCGCTCGGCCGGGAACCGCAAACCGTCGTGCAGCTGCGCGACCCCGGCTTCCTCGACGAGCCCGAGGGCCAGGGTCACGGGCATCCCGATCGCCTCGCGGGCCGGGCGCCCGAACAGCCTCTCGGCCGCCTCGTTCCAGCCCAGCACCAGGTCGTGGGCGCTCACGCCGACGTAGGCGTCGGTCGCGCCGCGCAGGATGCTGGTGACGCTCTCGGCCTCCCGGGCCAGCTCGTCGGCGGCTCGGGTCGCCGACGCCATCGCCTCGCGGATCTCGAGCATCTCCACGACCTGCCCGGCCAGCACCTCCATCAGGGTGAGCTGTTCGGGGGTGAGGTCGCGGACATGCTCGTCGTAGGCGCACAACGTGCCGACGGTGTGCCCGTCGGAGGTGGTCAGTGGGAACGAGGCGTAGAACTTCAGCTCGGCGATGTCGCCCGTGACGAAGGGGTTCCCGTCGAAGACGGCCTCGCGTGACGCGTCCCGGGTGACGATGGGCGTGCCGCTCGACACCACGTTCGCGCACATCGAGTCGGCGCGCGGCACGGGGGACAGCTCGAGGCCCTCGGTGACCACCGAATGCTGGGTGTCGGAATCGAAGATGTTGAGCACGGCGTTGGGTACGCCGCAGATCTCGGCCGCCATCCGTACCGCCTCGGCCACTCCGGCGGACATGGGCTCGTCCACCAGGTGCATCGCCTGCACGGCCGTGACCCGTGCGTGCTCACGGATCTCGGGAACCGTGCCCTGTACTGGACCCACGCTCACCTCTATCGGGGCCTGACCAAGATCACCTGATCTGTGCCCCCCGGGCACTGCTCCGAGCGGGTGACCCGGGCCCGCCCCACGGCCCGTCCGACGGCCCGCCCTACGGCGCGACCGGCGGGGCGACCAGGCGGGCGGCCAGCGCGGCCAGCTCGGCGGCCGGGTCGTCGGTCATCCCGGTGTGCACGGGGCCGGGCTGGACGACGGTGCTGCGCGGGGCGGTCAGCAGCCCGAACCGCGCGCGCAGGGGCTCGGCGCCCGCGGCCCCGGCCCGGGGGTCACCCGAACAGACCAGCCGGACGCCGGTCAGCACCGCCCGCACGGACTCGACGTCCGCCGCGGGGTCGAGGGCCAGCAGTCGCTCGGGGGCCACCTCGCCCGCGCAGCCCAGGAAGTCCCGGGCCTGGCAGTAGACCAGCACCGCCACGTTCACGCTCTCGCCGCGCTCCAGCAGGGGGACGGCACGCAGCACCGCGTACTCGAACGGGACGCTCACGCCGCCACCGTCCCGCCGCGCCACGCCCGCCCACCGTCGCGCCGGGCGGCCAGGTACGTCACGTACCGGGCCCGCCAGTCGGCCGCGGTCAGGGCCCGCGACTCCTCGGTGGCCTGGGCGGAGTTCATGGCCAGCAGCCACTTGTCCGGCACCAGGCCCAGCACCTCCGTGAGCAGGTCGTCCGTGACCACGGCGGCCAGGTCGGCGTCCACGGCGTCCAGGTCGGCGCCCGGCAGCGTGGACACGACCGGGGCGAGCACGTGCTGGGACAGGTCGTAGCGGCGCGCCGCCCACGCCTCGACCGGCGGCCAGGCGTGCTGGAAGACCAGGGCGGCCCCGTGGTCGATGGCCCACAGCTGCCGGTGCCAGACCAGCAGGTTGGCGTTGCGCCAGGTGCGGTCGATGTTGGCGCTGAACGCGTCGACCCAGTACAGGACGGCGGCCTCCCGGGGCGGCGGCTGCCAGGCGATGCCGTCGTAGCCGGTCGAGCGGGGCAGGAAGTCCATGCCGAGGTTGGGCACGGTGCTGGCCAGCAGCAGCTCCTGGACCTCGGGGTCGGGTTCGCGCTTGGCGATCTCGGCGTCGAGTGTGAGGACGACCAGCTCCGGCACCCGGACGCCGAGGCGCCGGCCCAGCTCGCCGACCACCACCTCCGCGACCAGCGAGGCCGTGCCCTGCCCGGCGGCCGAGAACTTCGCGACGTAGGTGCCGTCGTCGTCGGCCTCGACGAGGCCGGGCAGCGAGCCCCCTTCGCGTAGCGGGGTGACGTACCGAGTGGCCCGAACCGTGCGGAGCATCCGCCCACCCTATGGTCGTGATCAGGCCGCCGGCTGCTTGTCCTGCTCGTCCGCGCGCAGTCTGGCCATGGCGTTGCGGGCGAACACCTGCTGCTCCGTGGCGGTGCGTTCGGACCGGTCGCGGCCGATGAACGTGACCGCCCAGTGCAGCAGCGTCGTCACCCGGTTCTTGAACCCGATCAGGTAGAAGATGTGCACGGCCAGCCAGATCAGCCAGGCGAGGAAGCCGGAGAACTCGAGCTTCCAGATCTGCGCCACCGCCGAGAACCTCGACACCGTGGCCATGTTGCCCTTGTCGAAGTAGTGGAACGGCTTGCCGGTCTCCTTGCCGCGCAGCCCGTTGCGGATCTCGTCCGCAGCGTGCGCGCCGCCCTGCATGGCCACCTGGGCGACGCCGGGCAGCTTGTCGAGGCTGGCCATGTCGCCCACGACGAACACCTCGGGGTGCCCGGGCAGGCTCAGGTTCGGCTGAACGAGAATCCTTCCGGCCCGGTCGATCTCGGCGCCCGTCTGGTCGGCCAGCTGCTTGCCGAGCGGCGACGCGGCCACGCCCGCCGCCCACACCTTGGTCCGGGCCGGGATACGCCGCCGGTTGTTCTCCAGGTCGACGACGTCGACGCCCTCGTCGTCCATCCCGACCACCTTGAGGCCGAGTTCGACGTCCACGCCGATCTTCTCCAGGCGCTTGCGGGCCGCGTCCTGCAGCTTCGGGGAGTAGGTGCCGAGCATGGTCGGCACCGCGTCGAGCAGGATGATCTTCGCGTCACCGGGGTCGATGTGCCGGAAGTCGCGGCGCAGCGTCCGGTGGGCCAGTTCCGCGATCTGGCCGGCCATCTCGACGCCGGTCGCGCCGGCCCCGATCACCACGAACGTCAGCCACTCGCGGGCCTTCTCGTGGTCGGCGGCGACCAGCTCGGCCACCTCGAACGCGCCGAAGATCCGGCCGCGCAGCTCCAGCGCGTCGTCCACGCTCTTCATGCCGGGGGCGAACTCGGCGAAGTGGTCGTTGCCGAAGTACGACTGACCGGCGCCCGCAGCGACGATCAGCTGGTCGTACGAGGTGACGGTCTCGCCGATCGGCGACAGCGACGTGACCGTCCTGGCCTCGAGGTCGATCCTCGACACGTCGCCGAGCAGCACCCGGACGTTCTTCTGCCGGTGCAGTACCTCACGGGCGGCCGGGGCGACCTCGCCCTCGGACAGGATGCCGGTCGCCACCTGGTACAGCAGCGGCTGGAACAGGTGGTACGTCGTCCGGCCGATCATGGTGATGTCCACGTCGGCGCGGCGCAGCCGGCGTGCGGCGAACAAACCCCCGAAGCCGGTGCCGATGATGACGACGTGGGGACGGCGGGCACTGTTGCTCATGAACGCTCCTGCGGTGTCGGGCTGATCGGCGGCACCGCGCCTGCCGCTGCCCGGCAGGGCGTTCGGCGTCGTCGACGATCTTTTCAACCGCTGCGCCCCAGTCTGCCATCCCGGTTGAGGCATGCCGCTCGAGTGCCCTTCGGCACACGTCGTCAGCGGTCGAAGTGCTGGTAGTCGGGGCTGCTGAACGACCCGCCCCAGCGGTACCCGGCCGCCCGGAAGGCGTCGTACACGGGGTCGCCCCTGCGGATCAGGCCCGGACGGGCCTTCTTCCGGCTCACGTACCCCTTCCCGTTCGGCGGCAGGACCCGGCCGTCGAACAGGTACGGGTTCTCGACCGGGTTGACGTCGATCGCCTTCCCGTAGGCGTGCAACGACCAGCTCGGCGCGCCCGCGGCCACGGCCTTACGGCAGTTGAAGGCCGAGGTGTTGTCGGCGGCCATCGACCGGTCGTCGCTGCCTCCGTAATAGCTGACCGGTCGCACCGACCGCATCGGGAACCGTTCCTGGTACAGGGTTCTGAACACGGTTCGGGTCCTCTTCACGACGCTGTGGTGCAGTACCAGGACGCCGCGGTGCCGCTCGCCGTCGAACCCCCAGTAGGTGAACGCCACGTGCCGCAGCGTGCGGGGCCCGACCGGGCAACCGGCGTGCCACGACTTCCCGAGGTACTTCGCGCTCACCCGGCTGACCGTCCAGGTGAACCGGGTCGGACGGGCGGCGGGGCTCGGGGTGGGCGACGCCGAGGTGGACGACGTGCTCGAGGTGGGCGACGCGCTCGAGGCGGCGGACGTCGTCCCGGCCGCTCGCAGCAGGTCGGCGGACACCGTCGAACCGCCGGTGAGCAGCGTGGCGGCGAACGCCAGGGCGAGCGCCGCGCAGGCGGCGGTGGCCACGATGCCTAGCACCCGGCGTCCGGACCCGATCGGTGAGGTCGTCACGAGATCCGGATCACCGCCCCGGGCTGCTCCCAGCGCAGCAGGCGCACCAGCGCCGCCTTGGGCAGGGAGACGCAACCGGCCGTGGCCCGGCCCGTGTCCACGTGCAGGAAGATCGCGCTGCCCCGCCCGGGAACGGCGGCCTCGTTGTAGCCGATCACCTGCGCGAACCGGTAGGCCCGCACGTGCAGCTTCTCGGCGCTGTCCCAGCGGCCGCGGGCCGGCGCCCGCCGGTGGGAGTTGTAGAGCCTGGACGCCGGGTCGTCGACCCACACGTCACGCCGGCCGACCCGGAACCAGCCGATCCGCACGCCCGGGTCCGGCGCCGTGCCGAAGCCGCTGCGCAACGGGAACGTGCCGGTCGGCGTCCGAAGGTCCCCCTCGCGCTTCTGGCCGGCGGCCGCGACACCGTGCGCGCCGACCCGGCCCGACCAGGGCCCGAGCGAGGCGACGTACCCGCCGTCCGTGCGCGTGCACGCGGTCACCGTGGCGTGGGTGCCCGAGGCGCGCACGACGACCACCTGGTCGGCGCCCGAGGCGTAACGGCAGTCGCCCTCGGAACTCGCGGAGATGGTCAGCGGCCCCTCGGCGAGGGCGGCCCGCAGGTTCTGCGAGGGTGCGCCCGGCTCACGGGCGGACTCGGGCGCGACGGCCCCGCAGCCCGCGAGGCACAGGAGCAGGCCCAGGGTGACCGACCGGCGGAACAGCACGACGCCCCCAGCTGTGACGCCGGGAACTCACGGGCCCTCCCTGGCCGGTGCCCCGGCGGTCGGGGACGTCGGCGTCACCGGGCGGCTCTGCCACGCCCGACGCCCCAGGGTGCACCCTGCGCGCCGCGCGGGCCATCTCCCGCGCCGTACCGGGGCGGGGATCAGCGCCGCTTCGCGAGGTACCACTGCCGGTAGGCGTAGCCGCCGCCGGCCAGCAGGATGATCAGAATCCACAGCACCGTCGGCGACGGCAGGTGGTTGCTGCCGGTGCTCGAGACGCCCTGGATCTTGGGCTCGGCGACGTACGTCGAGGTGGGGGACGGCGGCGCCTCGGTCATCGCGGCCGCGACCGTCGGGCTGGGGGACGGCGTGGGCTTGGGCGTCCTGGACGGCGTCGGCGTGGGGGTCGGGGTGGGCTTCGGCTTGGGCTTCACCCGGAAGCTGCTGGAGCCCGACGTGTCGCCGCTGGAGAAGATCGAGTCGACCTCCCAGCTGACGGTGTAGCGCCCGCTGCCGCCGTTGGCGATGCGCTGCACGACGGTCATGCCTTCGACCTGGGCGTCGCCGCGCGTGACGTCGCCCTTCGGGCCGCGCACCGAGACGGAGACCCGGCCCACGGGGAGGCGGTCGAAGCTGATCCGCACCGAACCGGGGGCCTTGCTCAGCGACGAACCGCTCGACGGCGAGACACCCGTGGCCTCGATCGCCTGCGCCGGAACGGCGCCGAGGGTGCCCGCCGTGAGGGCGCCCGCGAGCGCCAGGGCGGCCACCACGGTCATCCTTCGCACGTCCGGCACGGTAGCCGACCGAACCGGCACCAGTGGGTGCCAAGGGGACGAATATCACTTGCTGTTATGGATCATCTACTCCGTGTAGTGTTGCGCGCGTGACCCAGGTGCCCGGCACCGCTACCCTCCGCCCGCCGTTGCGCTCCGACGACCTGGGCGGTCACGCCACGTTCCGGATCGGCCCGCAGGGCATGGTCCTGACCTGGGGTCGGCCGGCTTCTCTGGTCACCGGCTGGGCGGCCGAGGAGATCATCGGTCAGGACTTCGCCGTGCTGCGCCCGCCGCCCTCGGCCGCCGCGCACGTCTCGGTCCAGGACCACGGGGAGCACCCCGAGCTGATCACCGCCGCCGAGCGCGGCGTCCACGAGGTGCAGTGCTGGCTGGCCCGGCGGGACGGCCGGCGGTTCTGGGTCAACCTGGTGATCACGTCGATGCGCGACCCGCAGGGCCGGCTACGGGGCTTCACCGTCGCCGTCGTCGACCTCACCGACCGGTTGCGCGCCGACGCCCTGCTGGCGGTCCTCGACTCGACCCCGCAGGCCATCCTCACCGTCGACGAGCACGGCATCGTGACCTTCGCCAACCGGGCCGGGCGGCGGTTGTTCGGGTACGGCGAGGAGATGCTGGCCGTGCCGTTGGAGCGGCTGTTGCCGGCGATGGTCCGCGAGCACCTGCCGTCGAACTCGCCCGACGGGCAGCCGTGGCACCCGCCGCGGATGACCGGCAGCGGGCTCGAGCTGGACGCCGTGCGCCGCGACGGCTCGGTCTTCCTCGCCGAGGTCTCCCTCTCGTCGGTGCAGACGCCACGCGGACGTACGGTCACGGTGGCCATCCGGGTGGCCGACGACCGGGAGGGCCCGATGGACATCTGGGCCGAACCGGTAGGGCCTTCGACCGGCGACGTGTTCGCAGCCTCGCCCGTGGGCCGGGCCGAGGCGACGTTGGGATCCGTCGTGCTGCGCGCGAATCCGGCGCTGGAGCGGATGCTCTGCTACGGCCCGGGGGAGCTGGTCGGCGTGCACTGGGCCAAGTTCGTGCACCCCTCCGACCGGGCCGACCTGGTGGGCTCGCCGCTGCCCGCGGCGAAGCGGGTTGACCTGGCCGAGGGCGCGGCCGGGTACTACGAGGCCGAACGCCGGCTCGTGCGCCGCGACGGCCGCGTGCTGCCCGCGCTCATCGCCACCACCGTGATGCGCGACCCCGTGGGCCGCCCCAAGAACCTGGTCGGGATCGTGCTCGACAACACGGACGCCGGCCGGGCCCGGCGCCAGCTCCTCCAACTGGCCACCCGTCTCTAGGGGTCGTGATCATGGAAACTTCTAGTCTCGGCCAGGTGGGCCCATTCGCCGAGGTCGGCTCGGGAGACTAGAAGTTTCCATGATCACGACCAGTCAGAGGGCGGGAAGCACCGACCGCAGGTGCTCGCCGAGCCGCACACTCAACGCCACGATGGTCAGCGTCGGGTTCACCGACCCGCCGGTCGGGAACACCGACGACCCGGCCACGAACACGTTCGGCGAACCGTGCACCCGGCAGTCGGCGTCGACGACGCCGGTGCGGTCGTCGGGGGAGATCCGGGTGCCGCCCATGTGGTGGTGGGTGCTGTAGGTCATCCGCGGCCGGCCGCCGTCCCAGTCACCCTGCATGAGGCGGCCCAGCCCGGCGTTCGCGAACGCCTGGGCGTACAGGTCGCGCGACTGCGTGACCCGACGCTGGTCGTCGTCGCTCCAGTGCCAGTGCAGCACCGGTTCCTGCCGTCCGTGGGCGTCGAGGTCGCGGCCCAGCACGATCCGGTTCGACGGGTCGGGGGTCTGCTCGGTCTGGTGCACCATCTCGAAGACGTTGAGCCCCGGGGCCTCCGGGCTCTGCGTCCAGCCGGACAGGTCGACCCCCGGCTGGCTCTGCATGGCGGCGCGGGCGTTCAGCAGGTCCTGCGGGCGGGTCAGCACGGTGGCCGCCACCTTGGCCTTGGCCAGCGGGGAGGCGGCCCGGAAGGTGGGGCTGCGCAGGGCCGTGAAGGCCTGGAAACCGGGTGAGGCCATGGCATCCGCGCGGGGCAGAAGCAACAGCGCCGTCGACACGAGCCCGCGCTCGCGGACCACCGTCGGGTTGATCGAGAACTTGGCCATCACCTTGACCGGACCCGTCGCCGAGTCCTGCCAGTGCGCGTCGTACAGGCCGAGCAGCCCGGCCAGACCGGCCCCCGGGCGCGTGACGATGATGCCGCCGCGCACGATCGGGTGCTCCATCCAGTACCGCCCGACCTGGTCGTACGTGTTGCCCAGCCCCGGCCCGGCGTCCCCACCGGCCGCCGTGGCGGTGCGCAGCAGCAGCCGCGAGTTCTCGATGCCGCCCGCGGCCAGCACCACGGCCCGGGCGTTCACGGTGCCGGTGGTGCCGTCGGAACCGCGCCACCGCACGGCGGTGACCCGCCCGGACCCGTCGGTCTCCAGGGCCGTCACGTCGGCCCTCGTGACGAGCCGCACGCCGGCCGCGCGCAGCCGCCCGACCACGCCCTGGGTGAACTTCCGCGACCCGGCGAACTGGAACATCTGCGTCTCGACCAGGGAGTCGTCGAGGTGCAGCACCTCGCGGCCGGGGCCCGCCCAGGGCTCCGGCGTGTACTGGGCCGGGCCGAGACCGGCCACCGGCTGGGCCTTCTCGTACCAGGGGTCGAGGTCGCCGCGCTTCAGCGGCCAGCCCGAGTGCGGGACGGCGGTGCGGGCCTCGAAGTCGACCTCGTCCATCGGCGCGTACCGGCAGCCGCGGTCGTCGTCACCGGGATCACCCGGGGCGTTGGACATCTCGTAGCTCCAGATGCCCGCGGTGCCGCCCAGGTAGTGCGCCCGGGTGGTGTTGATGTCCCCGCCGGGGTACGGGTTCCCATCGGAGACCCGGGTGCCGGAGCCGAGCTGGACGAGCCGGTCGTCACCGGCCTCGAGCAGCACCACGCGCGGCGCCTCCGGCAGCGGTTCGATGCCGCTCGCGGTGATGGCGGCGACCAGGGCCAACGCCACGCTCAGGCCGGCCGGCCCGCCGCCGACGATGCAGACGTCCGCGTCCAGCACCGTGCCGATCGCACCGGCCACACTCGCCGTACTCACTTCGAACCGCCTCCTGCGTGCGATCTCTCGGCGTCCTCCAGGCTGCCGTCCAACGAGAGTTTCGAGTGCATCAGCCCGCCCGGCCGCCAGCCCGCGGCCTTCTTCGCGGTCTCCAGCAGCTTCGGGGGGATGTAGGCGTTGGCGTAGATGCTCAGACGCATGCGCTTGTCGGCGCCGCGCAGGATCTCCGCCAGTTCCTCCCGCTCGTCGGGCGACAGCGACGCGCGCTGCACGAACCGCCCGTGCGCCTGCAGCGTGACGTCGGCGTGGTGGATGCTCATGGTCAGCCGGCTGGTCTCGCCGCCGCCCTGGTTCGCGTTCGTGAGGTTGAACCCCGAGCTGGCCGACTGGGCGTGCACGCGGTACCCCGACAGCGGGGCGGCGAGGAACCCGACGTCGCTCACGTTGGCGATCCGCAGCCAGAGGGCGATGTCGGCGTACGGCCCGTCGTCCGGGTCGAACCGCTCGTCGGCGACCACGGAGGAGCGGGTCATCACCGACGAGACGCAGACGATGCCGCCGATGGCGATCGAGCGCCGGATGAAGTCGTGCCCCTTCTCCAGGGTGTCGACCTCGAGTCGCGACCAGTTCTGCGGCTCCCCGTACGGACGCCCGTCGTCGCCGAGGTTCAGGAACGCCGAGTGCACCATGCCCGCGCTCGGGTTCGCCTCCAGGAAGGCGACCTTGGCGGCCAGGTTGCCCGGCAGCATCAGGTCGTCGTCCGGCAGCATGACCCGGTACCGGCCCGAGCCGACGTGCAGCGCGCGGGACAGGTTGCCGAACAGCCCGATGTTCTCGGGCAGCCTGTCGTAGGTGATCCGCGGGTCGCCGATCGAGCGGACGTACTCCTCGGTGTCGTCGGTCGAGGCGTTGTCCGAGACGACGATCTCCAGGCCGTCGACGTCCTGCTCCAGCACGCTGGCCAGGCTGTTGGCGAGCAGCGCGCGACGGTTGTACGTCGGGATGCACACCGTCACGGTGGGCTGTGCGGACATCGGGACCTCGATCACTTCTCGCCAGCGTTGAGCGTGGGTAAATCTAGTGGTCACCGCCGTCCCGGCGGCCCGTTTCCGCACCTATGTGACCCGGTAGGGGGCTGGTGAGGACCAAGGGCCCTGTGACGTAAGGGACCTTCGTCCCCGCGCGGGCCCGGGTAGGGTCGAAGGCGTGCCGCGTTGCCTGCTCGTGACCAAGGAGTTCTCGCTCACCCCCACGTCCGGGGGCATGCTGCGCACGCTCGCCCTGGCCGAGCAGCTGCGCACCCAGTACGAGACCACCGTGGTCAGCCCCCAGGGGGTCTGGGTGGCCGACCGGGGCGGCGAGTACGTCCCGGCCGCCCTGCAGACCCGCGCCGACGGTCGCTGGGGTCGCCTGCCCGCCGTGTCCGACCTGACCCGGTACCGGTCGATCTCCGGGGTGCGCACCGGGGGCCGGTCGCTGCTGCGTAACATCGCCGCCGGCGCGCACGGCCACTACGACCTCGGCGTGCTCGACCACACGTGCCTGGCCGGCCTGACCGACGCGCTGGCCATCGGCTGCTCCACGGTCGTGGTCAGCATGCACAACGTCGAGTCCGACCTGATGGCCCAGCGGGCCGCGGCCGCCACCGACGCCCGCGAGAAGGCCGTGATGACCCTGGAGACCCGGCTGCTGCGCCGGCTGGAGTCGCACGTCGTGCAGAGCTACCCGGTCGTGGTCTGCACCGAGGCCGACGCGGAGGTGCTGGCCGCCGGGCACCGCGCCGAGCGCCTGATCGTCTGCCGCAACGGCATCTTCCCCAACCCGAACCCGCCGGCGGCGAACCGCCGACCGCACTCGATGGTTTTCTCCGGCGCGCTGGACTGGCAGCCCAACACGGCGGGGCTGGTGTGGTTCGCCGAGCAGGTCTGGGGCCTGATCCGCGCCGAACTGCCGGACGCCGAGGCCACGATCGCGGGCCGCAACCCCGAGCCCGGGGTGCTGCAGGCCCTCGACCGCCCCGGCCTGAACGTGCTGGCCAACCCGCCGGTGATGGCCACGGTCGTCGAGGCCCACCCGCTGGGCATCGTGCCGCTGCTGTCGGGCGGCGGCTCGCGGATCAAGATCCTCGAGTACATGGCCTCGGGCGTGGACGTGGTCTCCACCGACGTCGGCGCCTCGGGTCTGGAGGACATCCCCGACACGTTCGTCGACCGGCTGCCGATCGACCCGCGGCTGTTCGCCGACCGGGTGGTCCAGCGGCTGCGCGACCCGCGCGACAACGCGGTGGCCGCGCAGGACTGGGTGCGCAAGAACTACGCCTGGGACGTCACGCTCCAGCCTCTGCTGGACGCCGTCGACTAGCCCGCGCGCAGCGTGCCGCGCGCGTCCTGGGGGAGCCGGTCGGCGGCGTCCGGTACATAGGCGCGGTGCCCGACGTGCCAGGCCAGCGTCCAGGCCAGAGCGCCCGGGCTGCGCCGGGCAGCCACCAACCGGAAGAGCTTCAGGGCCGGGGACGACGCCCCCGGCCTCCCGGGCTCGACGGGACTCGGGCGGGGGCTGAGGACCGCGTAGCGGTGCTCCAGCAGGGCGGCGGCCGCCCCGTACGAGCGCCCCTGCCACCACATCGCCCGCAGCGACCGGCGCAGGCGCACGTGCACGACCGCCTCGGGGCAGTAGGTCAGGGTGACGCCCGTGAGCTGCACGCGCCAGCACAGGTCGGTGTCCTCCAGGCAGCCGACGACGGCGTCGAAACCGCCCACCTGCAGGAAGAGTTCGCGCCGGATGCCCAGGTTGCCCGCTCCCGCGTGCGGCAGGTCCGGGCCGAATGGGGAGTGCTGCAGGCCGCCCTGCTGGTCCAGCGGGCGGGTCCGTCGTACCCAGGCACCGTTCAACCGGGTGGTCCCGAACCGCCCGGCCACGAACGGGTTCCGGTGCAAGGCGGCGACCATCGTGGCCAGCCAGTCGTCGGCGACCTCGTCGTCGGCGTCGCAGAACACCACCAGCGGGGCCTGTGCGGCGCGGGCCCCCACATTGCGCGCGTGCCCCGGCCCGCGCCGGTCCGAGGCGTCCAGCACCCGAAGACCGGGCAGCCGGTCGACGTAGGAGCAGGCCAGCTCCCGGCTGCCGTCGCGAGAACCGTTGTCGCAGATGAGGACTTCGAACGGGCCGCGGAAGGTCTGGCGGGCCAGGGCCTCGAGCTGGACGCCCAGGGTCGCCTCGGCGTCCAGGCAGGCGACCACCACGCTGACCCGCACCGCCACCGCCTCTCGCCTTGCGTTCCCGGCTTTCGAGCGTAGAAATCGTTCTGCGGCAGGCGGTCCGGATTGGGGGTCGGGTCGCGCGGTCGGCCCAGTCGCATACCGGACAGATCGTCCCGAGGGTGGGACCTGAGGGATTGCTGAGTCGCTCTCACCGGGTTCTCAGGGGGGCTGGGGAACGCTGGAGAGCAGATCGGGGACGCTTGGGGTGGGGAGAGGTCGAGGGTGCGAACAGGTAGGGCTGAGGTCGGGGACGCGCACGAGCCCCGGGCCGTGACCACCACGCTGCTGCCGTTCGACCCACCCGCCGAAACCGCCCGGCCGGCCGAGCAGACCGCCGGGCTGACCGTCGTCCTGCCCCGGCCCGTCTCGCCCGACCGGGCCGCGGACTCGCGCACCGACAGCGCCGGGAGTTCCGGGAGTGCCGGGAGCGCCGGCGAGGCCCCGCCGTCCGGCGGCGGTCGCCGCGCCCTGTGGACCTTCGCCGACCAGGCCCTGTCGAGCCTGACCAACGCCGTCCTGTCGGTCGTGGTCGCGCTGCTGGTCAGCAGCTCCGACTTCGGGGCGTTCAGCCTCGCGCTGCTGACCTTCAGCTTCGTCGTGGGGCTGACCCGGGCCGTGGTGGCCGAGCCGTTCATGGTCCGGTTCAGCGCCGTCGACCCGCGGACCCGCTCCGGCGGTGCCGGCCGGGCCACGGGCGCCGCGCTCAGCGTCGGCCTCGTCGCCGGCGCGATCTGCCTGGCGGTGGCCGCCCTCCTCGACGGCAGCGCCCGGACGGCCTACCTCGCCCTGGCCCTGTCACTGCCCGGCCTGTGCGTGCAGGACGTCTGGCGGCACACCTTCTTCGCCGCCGGGCGACCGGCCGCCGCAGCCCTCAACGACGCGGTCTGGACCGTGCTGCAGTTCGCCGCCCTCGGCTGGCTGATCGTGGTCGGGACCGAGTCGGTCTTCGCGATCACGCTGGCCTGGGGGGCCTCCGCGACCGCGGCGGCCGTGCTCGGGGTGACGCAGTCCGGCGTCCGGCCCCGGCTCGGCGCCACCTGGCACTGGCTGCGTGAGACGCGCGACCTGAACGTGCATCTCGGGCTCGGGTTCGTGCTGAACCAGGGCGCCATTCAGGTGGCCACCTACGCCGTGGCGGCCATCGTCGGCCTGGCCGGCTCCGGTGCGCTGCGCGGCGCGCAGGTGCTGCTCGGCCCCCTCAACCTCGTGTTCGCCGGTTTCGGCGCGTTCGTGCTGCCGCTGCTGGCCCGCCGGGTGGCAGCGGGGCAGCCGCTGCTGAAGATCGCGGTGCCCTGCAGCGTGGTGCTCGGGCTGGGGACGTCGCTGTGGGTGGGCATCCTCGTCCTGCTGCCCGACAGCCTGGGCGAGAAGGTGCTCGGCGACAGCTGGGCCGGGGCGAGCGAGGTCATGCTGCCGTCCGGTCTGGTGCTCGTCGCGCTGGCGCTGTGCCTCGGGGCGAGCAATTCCCTGGTCGCGCTGAGCCGGGCCGATCTGATGTTGAGGATCACCCTGGTCCAGGCACCGCTCATGCTGGGGCTCGGCCTGCTCGGGGCGTTCGGTTGGGGGGCGGCGGGGGCCGCCTACGGCTTCGCCGCGGCGCAGGCGACGGGGCTGGTGATCGCCTGGCTGTTCTTCCTGCGGGCCGACGGGCGTACGGCGCCGGCTGCGGCCCTGGGCTGACGGCCGGGGTGACGGCCGGGGTGACGGCCGGGGGCTGCCGGCGACGGGCTCGTGCCCGTCGGCCTGGGCCGGACGGGTGAGCCGGACCTCGTGAAGCTCAGTACCTGCTCAGCGGAGGGGCCGTACGGTGAAACCGACAGCCTGCCCGCCGGCCCTCCCGCCGCGACCCCGAGGACTTACCCGATGATCGACTGGGACCACGACGTCCCGACCACCGCCCTGACCCTCCGCCGCAGGCGCCCACGCTGGCCGTGGGTCGTCGCGGCCGTGCTCGTCGTGCTGGTCGCGATCGGTGGCGTGGGGTTGTACCTGCTGACGCGGGATCCCAACGTCGACAACGACAAGGCGCTGCAGGGGGTCGACCAGCCGCGGGCGGCCGTGTCCGACGTGAAGCTGGGCGTCTTCCGGGGTACCGATCCCGCCCAGGTGGCGGCCTTCGGTAACTGGCTGGGCCGCCCGGTCGACTACGCGCTCGACTTCTCCCCGCGCAACACCTGGGAGGACATCGCCAACCCGGCGCACATGCTCGACGTGTGGAAGGGCACCCCGTACCGGATGGTGTTCTCGGTGGCCATGCTGCCCGACGGCGACCGCAGCCAGGACATCGCCAGCGGCGCGCGCGGCGACTACGACTGGGTGTTCCAGGAGCTGGCCACCAAGCTGGTCGAGGCCGGCCAGGAGGACGCCGTCCTGCGCATCGGCTGGGAGTTCAACCTGGCCGAATCCCGTTGGGCCTCGGACGATTCCGCCTCGTGGATCAAGTACTGGCGGCAGATCGTGAAGACCATGAAGGCCGTGCCCGGGCAGAACTTCGAGTTCGACTGGAACCCGAACAACGGCAAGAACCCCCACGACGCGGTCGACTTCTACCCCGGTGACGACGTCGTCGACTACATCGGCGTGGACGCCTACGACGTCTCGTACGCGATGAACACCTACCCCTACCCGTCGGACTGCGACGACGCCTGCAAGCTGGAACGGCAGAAGCGCGCCTGGGCGAAGTCGGTCTACGGCGGCAGCCGCGGCCTGTACTTCTGGTCGAAGTTCGCCCGCCACCACGGCAAGCCGCTGTCGCTGCCCGAGTGGGGCATCTGGGAGCGCCTCGACGGGCACGGCGGCCAGGAGGACCTGTACTACCTGGCGCAGATGAAGAAGTTCATCGACGACCCGGCCAACGGCGTCGCGTACCAGCTGTACTTCGAGTACGACGCGCCCGACGGCAAGCACGAGCTGCAGACCACGTACCCGAAGGCCGGGGAGTGGTTCAGGAAGAACTTCGGCGGCCAGTAGTTCGTGATCATGCAGAAAGGCCCCCGGCCGGCGGGGGCGGCCGAGAAGGTCGCCTAACCGGGCCGGGGGCCTTTCTGCATGATCACGAACGGACGAGTTGCTGCTCGCGCGCTTCGCGGCTCGTCGCCCGCCTGCGGGCGGCCAGGCTGTCGGTGAGACCGAAGGTCACCGGGGCACCCCAGATGCTGGTCAGGATCCAGGCGATCAGGACCGTGTGCGGCGCGAGCAGACTGCCGGACAGGAAATTGATCATGAACAGGATCGCTCCCGCCAGCACCGGCACGGGTGGCCCGCGCAGGACGGCCACGAACAGGAAGCTCATGAAGGCGACCAGCGCGATCAGGCCGTACTCGAACAGCACCTTCGGCGCGATCGTGTAGACGACCGCCTCACCGCCGAACCGGTCGGAGACCAGCAGCCGGTCCGCGGCCCCGGCGCCCGCGCCGTTCAGGTAGTAATTCGGGTCCTCCTGCATGCCCTTCAGGACCTCGGTGTACGGCTGGACGAAGCGCAGCGAACCCGAGGAACCGGCCTGGGACGTCTCGTCCCGTCTGTCGAGCAGGATGCCCGCGGCCGGGGTCAGGAAGATGATCACCAGGCACAACCCGCCGGCCAGCAGGACGCCGGGGCGGATCCGGTTCGGGATGCGCAGCATGATCAGCGTGGCCCCGAACACCAGCAGCAGGATGCCCGTGCCGGACAGCGTCGAGGCCATGCCCAGGCCCAGGACCATCGGCTGCCAGGCGGGCGCCTTGATGATCAGCGCGATCAGGATGCCCAGCGCGCAGAACTGGCACAGGAACGACGGTTCCAGGAAGAAGAAGGCGTTGGCCTTGACCGTGTGGTTCGTGTACGAGATCTGGTTCTCGGTGTTGAAGTTCGCCTGCAGGAAGTCGAGCCCGACGACGTCGGCCAGGTAGTCCTCGTACTTCCAGCCGAGCAGCAGCTGGGCCACCATCTGCAGCCCGCCCAGGATCGAGAAACCGATCATGAACCGCACGTACGTCCGGCACAGCGGCACGAAGTTCACCCGGAACTGCGGGGCGACGCAGACCACGAACGGCAGGTAGAGGATCAGCAGCAGCGAGATCGAGGTCAGCGAGATGTAGTTGCCGGCCAGGTTCGTGGTCCAGGTCGCCACGACCATGACGATCAGCGCGGCCAGGTACAACTCGGTGCGGGCCCGGTTGGTGACCACGCCCCGGCGCAGGGCCAGGAACCCGATCGCGACGAAGGTGGCGATCAACGACAGGGCGATCGGCGAACCGCCCAGCGGGAGCGCGATGCGCTGGCCGAAGAGCATGACGCCCAGCAGGATCTGCAGCACGCCCAGCACGTAGCGGCGGTCCTTCTCGAACCGCGGGTCGACCCGTTGCACGTCCTGCAGGCGCAGCCGGTCCGACCGTTCCTGCAGGGCCAGCAACGCCTCGGGCGAGGGTTCCTGGACGTGGCGACGCCAGTTGACCCGGACCTGCCGGCCCAGCCCGCCCTCGAAGGCCTGCCAGTGCGGCTCCGGCCGTCCTGGAGGGCCGAGGGGCGGAAGACTCACGTGCTGGTCACTTCCTTGCCCCCGACGGTGGCGGTTCCGGTCATCACACCCTGAACGTAGGCGAAGTGCTCACCCGCGCGGGCGAAGTCGCGCTTCAGGAGCTGCTGGATCACCCGGGTGAGGTAGCCCGAGGCCAGGGCCGCCCGGATCACCGAGGACGCCGCCGGGGAGTTGTGCTGGTTGACGTAGCGGGCCATCGACGCGCCGCGCAGCCGCATCATCTCCTTGGACGGCGCACCCGAGTTGCCCGAGCCGTGCGGCACCAGGACGTCGGTGCGCAGCGACTGGCGCAGGCCCGCCTCGCGCACGGTCCGGCCGAACGTGACGTCCTCGTTGTAGACGTAGAACTGCTCGTCGAAGGCGCCCAGGCTCTCGAACGTCGACGTCCGCACGGCCATGCAGGCGCCGGTCGTCCAGTCGACGCGCAGCGGCAGGTTCGCCCGCGGGCGGGCGAACAGGCCCGCGGTGGGCAGCACCTTGTGCAGGCCGAGGGCGTGGACGACGGCCCGCCGCACGGAGGGTTCCCAGCCGCCCGCCCCGATCTCGGTACGGCCGTCGCCGCCCAGCGGGGTGGCGGCCACGGAGGCCAGTCGCGGGTCGTCGGCGAGGTCGCCCACCAGGGCCGCCAGGTCGGCGTCCGTCGGGCGGGTGTCGGGGTTGACGAAGATCACGTAGTCGTAGCCGCTGCTGCGGGCCCCGAGGTTGGCGGCCTTCGCGAAACCGTGGCCCCCGCCGTTCAGGTACCGGCCGTGCCGCGCCTGGGCGGCGACCGTGCTGATGCCGTCCCGGTCGCCCGAGTTGTCCACCACGACGAACGGGGTCTCCGGGTCGAGCCCGGCCAGCAGGCCCTCGACCTGGGGTCGGCTGCGGTAGCTGACGATCACCAGTTCGTACTTGTGCGCCGACTCCGGCACCTGCGTTTCTCCTGCCGTGCGGCCTGCCGGTTCCGTCCTTGGATGGCGGGCTCTCGTGACTAATGGTCGCTATGGGTCACTGCGCGTCCATTGCCAGCATCTGTTGGCGGCCGGATCGTCACAATGTCGGGTAACCAGGCTAGGGGCTCATGCCAGACTGTGGGCGACGAACGGGACCACAAACCCCGGGTGCGATCGATGGGAGACCACGTGCAGGACATTATGGCGCGGCCGGCCGAGGCGGGTTCGGCCGCCGAGGAGGCCCCGAGCCTGCTGTCCATGATCTGGCGGGAGAAGTGGGTCGTCGGGGTCTGCGTGGTGCTCGCGGCCGCCATCGGCGTGGGGCTGAGCCAGCTCCAGGCCAAGGAGTACACCGCGACCAGCTACGTCTACCTGGCCGTCACCGGTGAGTTCAACCCGCCGGTCGGCAACCAGCAGCAGGGGCCGTTCAACGCCGACCCCGCCCGGTTCATGGCCGACCAGGCCGAGCTGATGAAGTCAGCGGCCCTGCTGGAGAAGGTGCGCACTGCGGTCGGCGTGAACGTGGACGTGCAGCGCCTGGCCAAGGACATCACGGTCACCGTGGCCGCTGACAGCAGCACCATCACCATCGACGGCACCGCGGGCGACCCGACGACCGCGAAGAACATCGCCGACCAGGTCGCCGAGCAGTACGAGGCCAGCCGGAAGGCCTCGGTCACGGCCAGCGCCGACGCGGCCAAGCTCGTCGCCGGCGGCGCCGCCGACAAGGCCGCCATCGCGGCGGCGGCCACCCTCTACGGCTCGGGTGTGAAGGCCGTCCAGGCCTCCGACCTGCCGCAGAGCCCGTCCAAGCCGAACGTCATGGTCAACGCGCTGATCCTGGCGCTGATCGGCTTCATGGCCGGCGTCGGGTACGCGCTCTTCTCGCAGAGCGCCTCCCGACGCAAGGCCGGCCCGGCCGAGGCCGCGGTCATCTTCGGCGCGCCGATCCTGTCCGACGTGCCCAACCGCGGCCGGATCGCCCCGGAGGACGCCATCGCGGCGGCCTACTCCGAGCCGGGCGACGCCTACCGGATGGCGGCCGTCGGTCTCGACTACATCCGCGGGACGGCGCCCGGCGTCTTCCTGGTCACCGCCCCGCACGACGGCGCCGGCACCAGCGTCACCGCGCTGAACCTGGCCGCGGCCGCCGCCGACCACGGTCGTCGCGTGTTCCTCCTGAACATCGAGGACACGGTGCGCCCGCAGTCCGAGGCGGACGCCGGGCTCCTGCGGGTGCCGCTGCACGACCTGGCCCAGGGGCGCATCGACCTGAACCACGCCGTCGAGCGCCGGGCCGCCTCGCGGGCCCAGTTCGGCATCATCCGGCTCCAGGTCCTCCAACCGGTGCAGGGGCACCCGGTCGCCGACGTGCAGCAGATCCTCGACCAGCTGCCCGACGACACCGACCTCGTGCTGCTCGACGCGCCGCCGCTGCCCGCCTCGTCCGCGTCCTTCGTGCTCGCGGGCCAGGTCGACGCGGCCGTGCTGGTGATGGACGACGAGACCACGCCCGCCGAGCTGGAGGAGTGCCAGCGCCGGTGCCGGCTGGCCGGCATCCCGGTCGCGGGCGTCCTGCTCAACCACGTCCGCTCCGGCGGCGGCAGCAGCCGCAAGCGCCGGGTGGCCGCGACCTCCGTGCCGCCGCGCATCTACGACACCTCGCCGCGCGGGCTGCCGATCCTGACCGGCGGTTCGAACGTCGGCGACGGCCGTGTCCACCTGCCCGACACCGGGCCGTACGACGGCGGGTACAACCAGGGCGGCTTCCAGCAGGGCGGCTACGCCCAGCAGGGCGGTTACGACCGCGGCGGTTACCCGCAGGAGGGGTATCCGCAGGAGGGCTACGGCCAAGAGGGCTACGGCCAGCAGGGCGGCGGCGACGTCCCCTGGTCGTCGGTCACGCGCGTCGGGGCCGGGTGGGAGCAGGAGGACCCGCGCGGCTACGACGACGGCGCCGAACAGGGTCGTCAGCAGCGCTGATACGTCCCGATCGGCGACGTTGCGTCCGATCCGGTCCACCTCATCGGGGGTAGAAGTTCCGTCGTCCGGGGGGCACGGCCCTGGCTACACTCGCTGCGTGACTCGTCTGAGTGGCTCGTGGGGCAGCCGTGCCTGCTGACGCCCACGAGGTCCCCGACGAGGCCGGGCGCGACGAGAAGCCGGCCCGCTCCGGTAGTCCGGTACTGCCCGACTCCGGGTTCGACAAGTACGTCGACAAGCTGCGCTCGATGGGCGACATGTCGACGCCCTCCTCGGCCGGGTACGCGAAGTCCGCCTTCGGCGGGGGCTCGGCGTTCGGCGCCCCCTCCGCGCGGACGACGCCGCCCGCCCGGACGCCGTCCGCCTCGCCGCCCGCTCCTCCCGCGGCTCCGCCCGCCCCGTCCGCCCCGGCCCCGCCCCCCGGGGTCCGCGAGCAGGCGCCCGCCCCGCCGGTGGTGCGCGAACCGGTCCTCCCCCCGATCGTCCGCGAGCGACCCGCCGCGCCCGCCCCGGAGCCCGTCGTTCGCGAGCCGGTCGTTCGTGAGCCGGTCGTTCGTGAGCCGGTCGCCCCGCCCGCGGCGCAGGCGGCATTCCCGGCCGCGCCCGTCGTCTCCGAGGCTCCGCCGGCCGGTCCCGTCGAACGGCCGGTCGAACGGCCCGTCGCGGGCCCCGAACCTGCGACCCGCAGATCGGCATTCCCCGACAGCGGCAGCGTCTTCGAGCCGGTCCGGCCCACCTATCAGCAGGGCGAGCAGCCGCCGACCACCGTGCCCGCCGCCCCCGGCCGGCGACCGGCCGCGGCGTTCCTGCCGCCCAGTGTCGAGGAACGGGCGGCGGCCGCCCGCGTCCGGCCCGACCCGGTGGTCTCGCCGCCGACCGTGGCGGGGCAGGTCATCCTGCCCCCGGAGGACTTCGAGGCCCTCCGGTCCTTGCCTGACGAGCCCACCGGAGAACCGGCCGTCGAGCCGGCCGTCGAGTCCAGGCCGCAGGAGATCGACCTCACCGAGGCGCCGTCCATCGACCTGCGTGAGGCCCCCTCCGCCCCGGTCGAGCCGGTCCCGGCCGGTCCCGCCGCCGCCGAGCCCGGACCCGGCGCTCGCGCCACGCCGGCCGAGTACCAGCCGCGCCGGCTGCGGCCCCGCAAGGAGCGGGTCGCCACCCCGGCCCTCGACCCGCTGAACGCCGAGGAGCTCCTCGCCGATCGCGACCTGCTGGGCAGCAGCGACCTCGTCGTCGACCACGGCCCCGAGGTCGTCGCCCCGGCCCCCGAGACCTCAAAGCCGGCCGCCGAGGTAACGGAACCCGTTGCGCCAGAGCCAGAACCACCCGCCGAGCGGTCCCTGTTCGAACCCCTCATCGAACCCGAGCCGCTCGACGAGACCGACCCGGTGTACGTGAAGTCCGTCGTACCCGTCGAGCCGCCACCGGCCACTGCCCCACCAGCCACCGCCCCACCGGTCGAGCGCCCGGCGCCGGCCGCGACGGCCGAGCCCGCTGCGACGGCCGAGCCCGCTGCGACGCCCGAGCCCGCTGCGACGCCCGAGCCCGCTGCGACGCCCGAGCCCGCTGCGACGCCCGACCCCGCTGCGACGCCCGAGCCCGTCGTTCGGCCGGAGCCCGTCGTTCGGCCCGAGCCCGTCGTCCGGCCCGAGCCCGTCGTCCGGCCCGAGCCCGTCGTCCACGCCGAGCCGGTCGTCGACGAGCAGGCCCCGCGCGGCGCCGTCCGTCCGACCGACCGACCGGCCGCCCGCTCCGAGGCGCCGGTGCGGACCCGAGCCGGATCGGCGCCGGCGCCCCCGCCGCTCCTGCCCGGCGTCCCGGATGCGATGCCCGAGGGGACTGCGCCGCTCAACCTGCCGATCAACCCCGACGCCCCGCTGCGACCGGCCGCCCTGCGCGACCGCCCCCCGTCCAGCCTGCGTCCCTCCCGGCACCCGCAGCGCCCGCAGTCTCGTCCGGACGGTACCCGGCGCGACGGGAGGGCCCCCGAGCGGCCGCGCACCGGGCCCGACCCGGTGATCGAGTCCTTGTTGGCTCCCCGGCCCGCCGAACAACCCGACGTGCAGCCCGAGGCGCGCCCCGTCGAGCGGCCCGCTGACCGGCGGCCGGCCCCCGCGGGGCGCATCCGGCCCGCAGTGGGCGACGTCCCGGTCCGGAAGGAGTCGCGCGGCGGGCTCGAATCGCTCTACGCGCAGCCGCCCCGCCCCGGGTCGGCCCCCGCGGCCCCGGCGCCCCAGCGGCTCGACGACATCATCGCGGCCCCACCTCGGCCGAGCGCCGACTTCGAGGCCATCCCGTCCCTGTTCCCCGGCGCGCCGGCCGGTCCGGTCGGCGACGGCCACTCGGGGCGGCCGGCGTCGTTCGAGCCCCGTCGCCGACGCCGGCTCCTGCCCTTCGTGGCCGCGCTGGCGGTCATCGTGCTCACGGTGATCGTGGGCTACGTCCTGATCGACCGGCGCGACGACCAGGCGGCCGCGGTGCGCGGCAATGTCCCGGCCACGTCGTCGGTGGCGGGCGAGGTGACCACCGAGGACCCGAAGCCGATCGTCAGCGGTCCGGCGAAACTCGGCGTCTACCGCGGCACGTCGGTCGCCGACGTGAAGACGTTCGAACGGTGGCTGGGCCAGGACGTCGAGTACGTCGTCGACTTCCCGCAGCGCGACACCTGGAGCCAGATCGTCTCGCCCCGCGGCCTGATCTCGAACTGGAGGGGCTCCGGTTACCGGCTCGTGCTCTCCACGCCGATGCTGCCCGAGGAGCAGCGCGGCTCCGTCGCCCAGGGTTCGAAGGGCGCCTACGACAAGTACTTCCGCACGCTGGCCCGCAACCTGGTCAACGGCGGCCAGAAGGCCGCCATCATCCGGCTGGGCTGGGAGTTCAACCTGGGCAGCTCGACCTGGGGCACCAAGGACGAGGACCAGTTCATCGCCTACTGGCGGCACATCGTCGACGCGATGCGCTCGGTCCCCGGCCAGAAGTTCCAGTTCGACTGGAACCCCAACATCGGCGAGACCCGTTACGACGCCTCCGACTACTACCCGGGTGACGACTACGTCGACTACGTAGGGGTCGACGTCTACGACGTGTCGTGGGAGAAGGACACCTACCCCTACCCCGACTCCTGCACCAGCACCGCGTGCCGGCTGCCGCGGCAGAAGAAGGTGTGGCAGCGGCTCTACGGCGGCGTCTACGGGCTGGTCTACTGGCGTGACTTCGCCAAGTCGCACGACAAGCCGCTCTCGGTGCCCGAGTGGGGCCTGTGGGACCGGCAGGACCGCCACGGCGGCCTGGACGACCCCTACTTCATCAAGCAGATGTACAAGTTCATCGCCGACCCCGACAACGGCGTGGCCTACCAGTCGTACTTCGAGATCAACACGCCCAGGTCCACGCACAGCCTGATGATCGAGTTCCCGCGCGGCGGTGCGGAGTTCAAGAAGACGTTCGGCAAGAAGCAGTAGCGGCAAAGGACGAAGGCCCCGCCGGTGCGACCGGCGGGGCCTTCGTGCGCTTCGGGTGGTCAGACCGCCGGGAACAGGCTGGCCTGCTCCTGGCGGAGCTGGTCGACGAGGCGCCCCTCCGGGAGCGTCACGTCGGCGTAGGTGAGCACCTCGTCCTTCGCGATGTCGCGCGTGGTCACGCACCCCTCGGCCACGCCCATCGGCAGCAGGTTCTCCGTCACGGTGACGTCGGCCCGCTCGGCCACGCCGTAGGTGTCGTACCCGCCCAGCCCGTCGAGCGTGTGCCCGGCCGGGATGTCGCGCTTGGCGGTGGTCACGACCTCGACGGTCGGGCCGGCCAGCGGGGCCAGGGCCGCGTCGCCGAACAGCACGGCGCGGGCCACGGTCAGCGGGACCTCGAAGTGGCACAGGTGGTACGGCGTGTAGAAGCTGTACAGCGGGCCCTCGCCGAGCTTGTACAGGTTCAGGTAGTGCCGCTGCTTCGGGTCGTCGTGCGTCGCGAGGACGAACACGCCCGGGCCCGGCTGGCTGCCGACCACGTAGTCCACGACGCCACCGGCGGCCTTGAGGGCCTCCACGTCGTAGGCCCCGGTCAGCTCGTCGACGTGACCGCGGTGGTCGGCGCCGCGCATGCCGCGCTTCTCCACCGTCATGCCGGTCGCGTTGGCGACGATGGCCTGCTCGAACGAGATCTTGGTGCCGTCGGCGAAGGACGTCACCATGTACGGGTCCTGGCCCCACTTCTCGGCGAACGCCTGCTGCGTCGTCGGGGTGCGGTACTCGTCCTGCAGGCCCTTGATGTTGCCCGCGACCAGCGGCGTGAGACCGATGCTCTTCACGAACCGGTACAGGTTGAGCTGCACGCCCGGCTGGTCGCCGTCGCAGCCCGAGAGCACGACGCCGGCCTTGTCGGCCTTGGCCTTGAGGACCGAGCCGACGGTGCCGTCGACCTCGGCGTTCAGCAGGACGACGTGCTTGCCGCCCTCGATGGCCGAGGTCACCACGTGCGCGCCGTACTCGACGTGCCCGGTCGCCTCCACGATCGCGTCGATCGAGGAGGACTCGGTGACGGCCTGGTAGTTCGAGGTGATGACCGGCTTGCCCGCGGCCACCGCCGCGTCCAGGGCGGTCGCGTCGTCCACGACCTCCCAGCCGCTCACGCCGGCCTCGCTGTACGCGCGCTCGGCGTTGGCCTGCGTGCGGTTCACGATCGCGGTCAGCTCCATGCCCGGCACGGAGTTGACCACCTGGTTCACGAAGCCGCGGCCCATGAACCCGGCGCCCACGAGGGCCACCCGGATCGGCTTGCCCTCGGCCTCGCGCTTGGCCAGCGCGGTGTCGACGATGATCACGAGGACACGCCCTCCAGCAGCGGCCAGGCGGCGTCCTTGGCGCTGATCACGCTGACCTCGAGCGGCCACTCCAGCTTCAGGGCCGGGTCGTTGTACCGCTGGCCGCGCTCGGCGTCCGGCGTGTACTTGCCCGTGACCTGGTAGGTGACCTCGGTGCCGTCGACCAGCGTCTGGTAGCCGTGCGCGAACATCGCCGGCACGTACAGCGCCTTGCGGTTCTCGGCGGTCAGCTCGACCGACACGTGCTGCAGGTAGGTCGGCGAGTCGGGCCGCATGTCGACGATCTTGTCGACGATCGCGCCCCGCACGCAGCGCACGAGCTTGACCTCGGGCGCGTACTCCAGCTGGTAGTGCATGCCGCGCAGCGTGCCCGCCTTGTGGTTGAACGAGGCGTTGCACTGCTCGACCGCCGGGTTCAGGCCCGCGGCCTCGAACTCGGCCACGTCGAACGTGCGCGCGAAGAAGCCGCGGTCGTCCTCACGGAGCTCGAGCTCGATGATCGCGACGTCGGGGATGTGCGTCTTGGTGATGATCACTTGGCCACCTCGCCGGTGGTCCAGAACAGGTCGGCGTCGAGCTGCTTGGTGGCGATCAGGTGCTCCAGCTGCTTCAGCCGGGTGTGGCCGCGGCCGGTGAACGTCTCGGCGTCCATCTGGATGGCCTCGAACACCTGGCGCATCTGGCGGGCGCCGCGCTCGGCGTTCCAGTCGCAGGAGAAGCCGGGCAGCTGCGAGCTGATCTTGTCGAAGTTCACCTTGTAGCTGCGGTTGTCGCCCCCGGGCGGGCCGAAGGTGACCTCGCAGCCCGGGAACTCGGCACCGACGGTCTCGGCGATCGTGCGGACCTGGTAGTTCTGCTCGTTCGAGCCGACGTTGAAGACCTCGTTGTGCACGGCCTCCCGCGGCGCCTCGAGCGCGCAGTAGATGGACTTGGCGATGTCGAGCGCGTGCACCAGCGGGCGCCACGGCGTCCCGTCGGAGTTCATCGCGATCTTCTTCGTCGTCCAGGCCAGGCCCGACAGGTTGTTCAGCACGATGTCGAACCGCTGCCGCGGCGAGGCGCCGAAGGCGGTCGCGTTGCGCATGAAGGTCGGGCTGAACGAGTCGGAGGCCAGCCCCTTCAGGTCGCGCTCGACGAGCGTCTTGCAGTCCGCGTAGGCGGTCTGCGGGTTCACCGGGCTGGACTCGTCGACCACGCCCTCGGCGACGCCGTACACGCTGCACGAGGACATGTAGACGAACCGCTCGACGCCGGCCTCGATGGCCATCTCGGCCAGCCGCACCGAACCCTGGTGGTTCACCACGTAGGTGACCTCGGACAGCAGCTCACCCAGCGGGTCGTTCGACAGCTCGGCCATGTGCACGACCGCGTCGACACCCTCGAGGTCCTCGACGGTGATGTGCCGGATGTCCTTGTTCAGGGTCTTCGCCGTGAACTCGGTGCCGTTGTAGAGCCAACCCTGCTTGTAGTACCCGGTGTCGACGCCGACGACCTCGTGGCCGCGGCGGATCAGCTCGGGCGCCACCAGGCAGCCGAGGTACCCCTCGGTTCCAGTGACCAGGACCTTCATTGTCGTATGTCTCCTCGTTCGCAGTTCAGGTGGTGGGACGACGGGGGTCAGGTCGGCGTCAGTCCTCCCAGGACTTCCAGGCCGCCTGGCCGCTGTCCCAGAGCTTGTTCAGCTCGGTCCAGTCGCGATAGGTGTCCATGCCCATCCAGAAGCCCTCGTGCGGGTTCAGCGCGAGCTGGCCGTCACGGGCGATCTGCTGCAGGGGCGTCGACTCCAGCATCACCGTCTCGTCCACGTCCGAGAGGTACTTCTCCACGAAGCTCCGCTGGAACATGAAGAAGCCGCCGTTGACCCAGCCGGTGGCCAGGGTGGGCTTCTCGTTGAACTCGGTGACGACGTCGCCGTCGACGTGCATCTCACCGTAGCGGCTGGCCGGGTGGACGGCGGTCACGGTGCCGATGCGGCCGGCGGCCGCATGGTTGGCGACCAGCTGGTTGAGGTCGACGTCACCGATGCCGTCGCCGTAGGTGAGCATGAAGTGGTCGGCGTTCAGGTGCTTGGCGACCCGCTTGACCCGCTCGGCGGTGGCGGTCTCCAGACCGGTCTCGACGAAGGTGATCTCCCAGTCCTCGACCGGGCCGGCCGAGTGGTAGACCGGCTCGGCGCCGTCGTGGGTCAGGGTGAAGTCCGACAGGCTCTCCCGGTAGTCCAGGAAGTAGCGCTTGATCTGGTCGCCCCGGTAGCCGAGGCACAGCACGAACTTCCGGAAGCCGTAGCTCTGGTAGATCTTCATCAGGTGCCACAGGATGGGTCGGCCGCCGATGTCCACCAGGGGCTTCGGCACCTTGTCACCGCTGGCCTCGCGCAGCCGGGTACCCATCCCGCCGCACAGGATGACGACGGGGATCTCCGCCACGTCGATGGTCTGGTTGCTCTGCTCGGTCACGAATTCCTCGCACGATTTCGTTGTGGCCTGCGGCCTTCGGAGTCGGCCCGGTCGGTGGTCTGCGTCGGTACGGTATGGCGGCCCCCCGGGCCCCCGCTGGCGTTCGGCGAATACCAGCACCCGCCCCGGTGACGCTGTGACGCGCCTGTGACGGGAATGAACAGTATGTCGTTCTTGTCGGCCGTACCCTGCCCCGACCCCTTCGTCCCCAGGTCGGAACGCAGGAGCCGGCCGACGGCTGGCGCCGGGGCGGGGACGTTCAGTGGTCGGTAGGACTCACGCACCTTCCGCGCGGATCACCGACATGGCGGTACGCAGGATGATCTTGATGTCCAGCCAGAGCGACCAGTTCTCGATGTAGTAGTTGTCGAACCGGGCGCGTTCGGCGATCGAGGTGTCCCCGCGCAGGCCGTTGACCTGCGCCAGCCCGGTCAGGCCGCAGGGGACGCGGTGGCGGGCCACGTAGTGCGGGTGCTGGCTGCGGAACGTGGCCACGAAGTGCGGGCGTTCCGGGCGGGGCCCGACCAGGCTCATGTCGCCACGCAGGATGTTCAGCAACTGCGGCAGCTCGTCGATCGAGGAGCGGCGCAGGAACTTGCCGACCGGCCCGAGCCGGTCGTCGTGCGCGATGTTCCAGTTCGTCTGCGACTCGGTCTCGTCGACCGGCTTCAGCGAACGGAACTTCATCAGCTCGAAGTGCCGGCCGTCGACGCCCACCCGCTCCTGGCGGAAGAGCACGCCGGGGCCGCCCTCCATGCGCACCAGGAACGCGACCAGCAGCATCAGTGGCGACAGCAGCAGCAGGGCGCAGCCGGAGACGAAGATGTCGAGCGCGCGCTTCACCTGCCAGGCCCGCGACCGGTACACCGCCCGCCGCAGCCGGACCAGCGGCATGCCCCACGCCGTGTCCATGTCGTGGCCGACGTGGTGCAGTTCGAAGAGCCGCGGCACGACGAAGATCTCGCAGTGCAGGCGGTCGCAGGTGCGGATGATGCCGACCATCTCCGACTCGCGCATGGAGCCGAAGGCCACCACGACGTTGCGCACCCGGTGGTCGAGCAGGACCTCGACCAGCTGCTCCGGCCGGCCCAGGATGCGGTGCGACGGGCTGGCCGCGTCCCGCGGGGGCTCGATGTCGAGGAAGCCGATCGGCTGCAGGCCGTACTCCGGGTGCGTGGACAGCGACTCGGCCAGGTAGGTGCCGACCCGGCCCGCGCCGAGGATGAGCGTGCGGTGCGCGATGCGGCCCGTGCGGCGCGCGTGCCGGACCAGCGCGTACGCGGCGGCCCGCAGGCAGATCGACGTCAGGCCGGTGACGCCGGCGGCGATCAGCAGCTTCCAGTCGACCAGCTGCTCGTCCCAGCGCAGCCGGTTCAGGGTCAGCTGCAGGGTCATGGTCAGCGCGAGCGCGACGAGCAGGCGGCCGGCGATCTGCGGCAGGTCGTCCAGCACCGACGGGGCCAGACGCGAGCGGTACAGCCCGCCGACCGCGAACAGCGCGACCAGCATGATCGTGAACAGGCCCATGATCGCGCGGGGCCCGCCGCTGGCGAAGGCCCCCGCGGTGCAGGCGACCAGGTCGAGCAGGAAGAGCAGCGGCCGGACGCCGAGCCGCACCAGCGGCCCGGTCCAGGAACCGGTCGGCGGGTCGTCGTCCTCGAGCCGGCGCGGGGTGTGCTCGGCCGGGTCGACGCGCAGGATGTGAGAGAGGTCGAGGCCCGCCGGGATGGTCGGCGCGGTACGCACGTCGATCACCGTCCGGTCCTCACCGGACCCGGAGCCGGGGATACCCAGGTCCCGCCGGCCGGTCTGATCGCGGAGTGTCACCGCTCTCCCTCCCGAATACGCCTTCAGGACCGCTCCCCGTCGCGGTCGTCGCCCACAGTAGGTGCCTGTCGGACCGACCCGCTAAAGAATCCACAAGACGTAACTGTGGGGATACCCACCGACCACCTTGTTGGCGAGTCCCGTAACGGATCGTTAGCCCAGCTTGCACTTCCGTAATGGGCTGCTTAGCCCACGGAAAACATATCGATGCCACCGAAGGAGTCGTTACCCCCGAAGCCCGGACGGGCATGATTTTGTCCGTTCGGGGGAGATGTCCGGTCGCCCGTCCACCGGTCGGGGGACAACTCCTGATGCCTGGGGGGCGGCTGTGGGTGAGACCGCAACGACCCGCCGGGCTGGTCGGCCGACCTGGTCAGCCGACGAACTGGTCCCGCATCTGCTCGGTGACGTACTCGGCGATCGCCAGCGACGACGTGGCCGCCGGGGAGGGCGCGTTGCGCACAGCCGTTACCCGGTCGAGCACGGAGATGCGGAAGTCGTCGACCAGGCTGCCGTCGCGGTCGAGCGCCTGGGCCCGCACCCCGGCCGGGGCCGGCACCAGGTCGGCGGCCTTGACCTCGGGCACGTAGGCCTGCGCCCGCTTGAGGTAGAGGCGCTTGCTGACCGAGCCGGCCATCTCCTCGATGCCCATCTTCCAGTGCTTGGCGGCCAGCTTGCGGAAGCCCGGCCACGCCAGGGCCTGGGCCAGCTCGCGCGGCCTGATCTTCCCGCGGGTGTACCCCTCGCGGGCGAAGGCCAGCACGGCGTTCGGGCCGACGTCCACCGCCCCGCCCACCCGCTTGGTGAAGTGCACGCCCAGGAACGGGTAGTTCGGGTCCGGGACGGGGTAGATCAGGCCCTTGCAGAGGCCCGTGGCCTCCGGCGTCAGCCGGAAGTACTCCCCGCGGAAGGGCACGATGGCGGGGCCGGCGTCGTCCCCCGCCCAGCGGGCCACGGTGTCGGACTGCAGCCCGGCGCACAGCACGAGCCGGTCGAAGGTCAGCCGCTGCTGCCCCGAGCTGACCTCGACGCCGGTGGCGGTCTGGTTGATGCCGTCGACCGGGAAGTTCAGGTGGATCGTCCCGCCTGCCTTCACGATGTCCTCGGCGTAGGCCTGGGACACGGCGACGTAGTCGGTGATCGCCGTGAACGGCGAGTGGATGGCGGCCACCCCGGCCGCGTGCGGCTCGACCTCGCGCAGCTGCGCGGCGTCCATCTTGACGATCCCCGGGACGCCGTTCTCGCTCGCCCGGTTCCAGATGTTCTCCAGCGCACCGCGTTCCGAGTCGTCGACCGCGATCACGAGCTTGCCGCACTCCTCGTACGGCAGGCCCTTCTCCTGGGTGTACTCCTTCAGCAGGTCGACCCCGCGGCGGCACAGCGTCGCCTTCAGCGAGCCCGGCGCGTAGTAGAGGCCCGCGTGCACGACGCCGCTGTTGTGGCCGGTCTGGTGCTGGGCGAGGGCCCCCTCCTTCTCGAGGACGGTGACCTCGGTGTCGGGGAACAGCTCGGTGATCCGGCGACCGATGGCCAGCCCGAGAATGCCTCCGCCGACGATCCCGACTCGCTGAGTGGACACCTGTCCCGACCCTCTTCCTGTGCTGACTGCTGTACCGGCTGCGATTCGCAGACCATCTCACACCCGTCGGGGCGACCTGGGGGCCGGAACCGCACAGCTGAGCACGCCCGGCCCTATGGTCGGGACGTGAGTCTCGTCGCACCCGAAGCCGCCGTGCTCGCCCGCCGGGGCTTCGTGAGTGCCTTCGAGGACGGCGCCCGCCCGGTCCGCCGGCTGCCCGTCGGCCCGTTGCGGCGGGCCCTCGACCCGTGGAGCAGCCTCGTCTGCGTCGCCACGGCCGAGAACGTGGTGGCCCTGACCTACGACGACGGCCCCGACCCGGTGCACACGCCCGCGGTGCTCGACGCGCTCGCGGCCGCCGGGGCCCGGGCCACGTTCTTCGTGCTGGCCGAACGGGCCGAGCGGCACCCGCGGCTGATCGCCCGCACGGTCGCCGAGGGGCATGAGGTCGCCCTGCACGGGATCGACCACGCGCGGCTCACGGAGGTGCCGGTGCCGCGGGCCCTCGCGCTGGTCGCCGAGGGCCGGGACCGGCTGGAGCAGGTCCTCGGTGCCCCGGTGACGCTGTTCCGCCCGACCTACGGCGCGCAGCGGCTGCGCACCGCGCGCGGGGTGCGCGCGCTCGGGCTGGACGTCGTGATCTGGACGGCGTGGGCGCGCGACTGGGAGGGCGTGCCCGCCTCGGTGATCGCGCCCCGGGCGCTGGGCGCCCTGCACCCGGGGGCCGTCGTCCTGCTGCACGACTCATCCGGCGACGGCGTGGGTGCCGAGGGCCTGGACCGGGGCGACGCGACCGGTCGGATCGTCGCCGGGATGGCCGAGCGGGGGTACGTGAGCCGCACGGTCTCCGAGCTCGTGGCCATGTATCCGGCAGTGCGTTCTCTTTGGTCGTGATCATGCAGAAACCTCGACCCTGGTGCAGGTGGGTCGACCGCTCAACGGGCGTCGGGTCGAGGTTTCTGCGCCGTCGGCGCCAGGGGCGCCTCCTCCCAAGTCACGACGTGCCGAAGATCTCGTCGTAGCGACGCTGGACGACGGGGGGCGCGTAGCGCTCGTCCCAGGCCTGGCGGGCGGCCTTGGACAGCTGGTCGTTGGTCGCCGGGTCGGCCAGCCGCGCCATCCCGGCGGCCAGTTCGGCCGGGGTGGTACCGAGCAGGCAGCCGGTCTCCTCCGACGCCGCGATGCCCTGCACCCCCGACGGCGTGGCCACCACGGGCAGCCCGCGGGCCAGGGCCTCCAGAACCTTGATCTTCACGCCGCTGCCGCTGCGCAGCGGGGACAGCAGGCCGGCGCTCCGCCCGAGCACGGCGTCCAGGTCGTCGACCCAGCCCAGGAACCGGACCCGCCCGCCCCAGGCGGCGCCCGAGGGCAGCCCGGCGTCCGTGCCGGCGCCGATCACGTTGATCACCGCGCCGGGCACCGCGGCGTCCACGGCCGCGCGGGCGTGGGTCAGGAACCAGTCGAGCCCGTCCAGGTTCGGCGCGTAGTCGAAGCCCCCGATGAAACTGAACTCCGGCGGGTCGAACTGCGGGGCCCGCCTCAGCCGGCCGCGGTCCTTCAACATCGGTGGCAGCGTGTCGACCACCGGGCGTGGGTGCTGGTTCTGCACCCGGCGCCGCAGCCGCCCGGTCTCCTCGTCGCTGATCAGATAGGTGGCGTCGAACCAGGCCGGCTGCCGTTCCTCGGACGCGGCGACCAGGTCCCGTTCCAGCCGCAGCAGCGGCCGGTAGACGCGCGGGTCGGCCAGCACCTTGCGGGCCGGGCCGGGCAGCAGCTTCTGGAACTCGCCCCCCGGGTTGCCGGAGTCGGTGTCGGCCAGCATCGCGGCGTACCGCTCGGAGAACAGGTCGTCGGCGTACAGCAACCGTCGCACGGGCGGCGACGTGCGCCGTGGGGTCGAGGGCGCGTACTGCCCGGTGCGCACCGTGTCCCAGATCTCGAGGTCGGCGTCGATCGAACGCAGCGCGCCGCGCACCGCCTCACCGACCGCCGCGGAGTTCAGGGCGGCCTCCTGCAGCGGGCGCCGGTAGCCCGCGCCGCGCGGCGGCAGGACGACGCCCTTCAGCACCGACAGCGCCTGCCCGACCGTGCCCGGTTTGCCGACCACGTGCTGCCGGTAGGGCACGGCGGGGCGGTCGAGGGCCGGGTCGCCGAGCAGCACCAGGTGCACGTTCTCGGGCCCGAGGCGGGAGACCAGGTGGTCGAGGATGCCGCCCAGCACGACCTGCTTGCCGTACCGGCGTGGTTCCGGCTCGGTGGCGGTGATCAGCACCGCACGCCGCACCTGATGGCCTCCCATGCGCGACAACCCTAGCGAGCGCCGACCCGGCCCCGCCCGAGGACGCGTCTATCCCGCTGTGAACCGGGCCATGGTCCGCTCGATCACGTCGACGGCCAGGTCACCGCTGCCCCGGGAGCCCGGTTCCGGCCGGCAGACCTCCGCCCGGGCCCGGTAGCGGGGGTCCTCCAGGACCCGCCGGACCTTCCGTCGCATCCGGGCGGGCGTGAGCATGAACGGCAGGATGCGCTCGCCCAGCCCGGACCGCTTGACCCGGTCGGCGTTCTCGCGCTGCTCGCCACCGCCGGGCACCGTCACCACGGGGACGCCGCGCGACAGTGCCTTCGCGAGGATGCCGTGCCCGCCGCCGCAGATCACCAGCGACGCCTGCTCGATCAGCGGCTCCTGCCGGCCCGGGCCCGCCCGGACCCAGTCGGGCAGCCCGGTCTCGGGCGGGGCCAGCACGGTCCAGGCCAGGCGGACCTGGTGCCCGTCGATCCGCAGACCGTCGAGCCCGTGGACGGCGGCCGCGGCCAGGCCGGTCACCGCACCCGTGACGGTGGTCGCCGACAGCAGGACCAGGGGGCCGTCGCCGGGCGGGGGTTCCAGGTCGACGGCGGCCGGGTCCCATTCGATCGGCCCGACCAGGTGCGCGTCGGCGGGCCAGTCGGGGCGGGTCTCCTCCAGGGCCGGGAGGGCGGCGAAGATCCGGGTCAGGGGGCTGCCGTCGCCGGCCAGCGCGGCGCGTCCGGCGTCGAGCTCGAGGCGTGCGATGTCCCGGCGGCGGCCCTCGCGCCCCTTCTCCCACTGCGCCCCGGTGTATCGGAAGAACCGGCGGTCCCGGGCCCGGCCGAGCGGGCCGCGGGCCGGGGCGAACCCGGAGCCGGACGGCGGCAGCAGGGGCGTCGGGTCCTGCACGGGGTGCGGCACGAACTCGATCCACGGGACGCCGAGCAGCGCGGCGGCCAAGCCGCCGGACGGCGTCATCACGTCCGAGACCAAGAGGTCGGGTTTGAAGTCCTCGAGGGTCTCGGCGATGCGCGGGGCCAACCGGCGGGAGGTCTGCTTGAGCCGGCGGACGGCGTCGGGCTCGGGATTCGGGGGCGGGTGCGGCATCGCGCGGCCCGGGATGCCGGAACGTTCGAGCGCCTCCATCCAGTGCCCGCCGGTGCAGAAGAGGGCCTCGTGTCCGCGCTCCACGAGGGCGCGGGTCAGACCTGCGGCGGGGAAGACGTGACCTGGATCACCTCCTGCCAGCACTACAACCCGCATGTCAGGGACCTTTGCTCCGTTCGTGGGTCTCTCCAGACCCTGTTTCCACCTTGTACTCAGCAGTAATATCGTGCCGAGGCCATCGGCGGCCCGGTCTGACCCTTGGCTGGGCGCTGCCTGGTCGTCGGTACAGCGTGCCTCACCGTTCGGAGAGGCCGTCAGGGGGCTCGCACCGCACCGGTCCCCGGTGCCCTGTAGGAGGTCAGATGAGTTCCACCGCGCGTCCGCGCGCGAAGTTCGACCCGATCCGGTTCGGCCTGGCGGCCGTGAACCGGTTGGCGTCTTCGCCCGCGCTCGATCGGTTCAACCTGCGCAAGCCCACGGAACGCGTGATCTACACCGCGACCAAGACGGGCTTCCAGACGGTGACCGCGGCCTCCCGTGTGTTCGCCCGCAGCGGCAACCGCAGCAAGCCCGCCCGCCCGGGCCGCCCGTCGTCCGCCGGGCTCTTCGACCTCACCCCGACCGAGGACCAGCAGATGCTGGTCGAGGTGGTGCGCGAGTTCGCGTCCGAGAAGGTCCGGCCGGTCGCGGCCGAGGCCGACGCCGCGTGCGCGGCCCCGGCCGACGTGCTGGCCACCGCGGCCGAGCTCGGCATCACCCAGGTCGGCGTGCCGGAGGAGGTCGGCGGGCTCTCCAGCGAGCGCACCGCCGTCACGAACGTGCTGGTCGCCGAGGCCCTGGCCCACGGCGACCTGGGCATCGCGGTCTCCTGCCTGGCCCCGGCCGCCGTCAGCAGCGCGCTGTCGCTGTGGGGCACCGCCGCCCAGCAGGACACCTACCTGCCCGCCCTGGTCGGCGACGCCCCGCCGGCCGCCGCGCTGACGCTGCTCGAGCCGCGGGCCGGCTTCGACCCCGGGGCGCTGCAGACCGTGGCCACCCCGGCGCCGGGCGGCGGCTACACGCTGTCCGGTGTGAAGTCGCTGGTCCCGCAGGCCTCGACCGCCGAGTTGTTCCTGGTCGCCGCACAGGTGCCGGGCAGCGGTCCGGCACTGTTCGTGGTCGAGTCCGGTTCGGCCGGGCTGACCGTCGAGTCCGAGCCCGCGATGGGGTTGCGGGCCGCGGGCATGGGCCGGCTGCTGCTGGACAAGGTCTCCGTGCCCGGCGACGCGATGATCCCGACCACCGACGAGAACGGCGCCTCCACCTACACGGAGTGCGTGCGGCTCGGGCGGCTCGGCTGGGCGGCGCTCGCGCTGGGCGTCGGGCAGGCCGTCGTCGACTACGTCATCCCCTACGTCAACGACCGCGAGGCGTTCGGTGAGCCGATCAGCCACCGGCAGGCGGTGGCCTTCACCGTCGCCGACATGGCGATCGAGCTGGACGGCGCCCGCCTGGTCACCTACCGCGCGGCCTCCCGCGCGGAGCAGGGCCTGAGCTTCGCCCGCGAGGTGGCGCTGGCCCGGCGGCTGGCGTCCGACAAGGGCATGTTCATCGGCAGCGCCGGGGTGCAGCTGCTCGGCGGGCACGGCTACGTGAAGGAACACCCGGTGGAGCGCTGGTACCGCGACCTGCGGGCGATCGGCCTGATGGAAGGCGTGGTGCTGGTCTGATGGCGATCAATCTCGAACAGCCGAAGAAGTTCAAGGCGCTCGTCGCCCAGGCGCACAGCGTCGCCTCCGAGGTGTTCCGGCCCAACAGCCGGCACTACGACCAGGAGGAGCACGCCTACCCCAAGCAGCTCGACATGCTCGCCGCCGTCATCGAGGGCATGGAGGCCGGTGACCCGACCGCCAACGCGGGCGCGGCCGGCGTCCGGCGCGACGAGTCGGCGCCCAAGAAGGGCAAGGGTGAGGTCAAGAACGGCAGCAACCTCTCCACGGTGCTGTCGATCATGGAGCTCTGCTGGGGTGACGTCGGCCTGCTGCTGAGCATGCCCCGCCAGGGCCTCGGCAACTCGGCCATCGCGTCGGTGGCCAACGACGAGCAGCTGGCCCGGTTCGGCCACATGTGGGCCGCCATGGCCATCACCGAACCGGAGACCGGCTCGGACTCCGCCTCGATCCGCACGACCGCGCGCCTCGACGGCGACGAGTACGTGCTCAACGGCGAGAAGATCTACGTGACGTCCGGCTCGCGGGCCGACGCCGTGGTCGTCTGGGCGACGCTCGACCGCAGCCTCGGCCGGGCCGCGATCAAGTCGTTCATCGTGGAGAAGGGCACGCCCGGCTTCGAGCTGGCCCGCCTGGAGGAGAAGCTCGGCATCCGGGCCTCCGACACGGCCGCCTTCACGCTGACCGACGTCCGGGTGCCCAAGGAGAACCTCCTCGGCGACCCGGAGATCAAGCCCGAGGGCGGCTTCGCCGGGGTCATGCAGACCTTCGACAACACCCGCCCGCTGGTGGCCGGCATGGCCGTGGGTGTGGCCCGGGCCGCGCTGGAGCGCACCCGCGAGCTGCTCGCCGAGGCCGGCATCGAGGTCGACTACGACAAGCCGATCATCGCCCAGTCTGCCGCGGCCGCCGCGTTCATCGAGGCCGAGGCCGACTACGAGGCGGCCTACCTGCTCACGCTGCGGGCCGCCTGGATGGCCGACAACACCAAGCCGAACTCGCTCGAGGCCTCGATGGCCAAGGCCAAGGCGGGGCGTTCCGCGGTCGAGATCGCCCTGAAGTGCGTGGCCCTGGCCGGGAGCGTGGGTTACGGAGAGGGTGAATTGCTGGAAAAGTGGGCTCGCGACGCGAAGATCCTGGACATCTTCGAGGGCACCCAGCAGATCCAGCTCCTGATCGTGGCTCGCCGGCTCCTCGGCAAGACCTCGCAGGAACTCAAGTAGGCAGCGAGTCGTCACAGGCTCGGGAGACAGTAGGCGCTAGAGAGGCAAGGACGCTCATGGCGAACAGCGGTGCGGGCACGGCAGGCAAGTCCCGACGACCCCGCTCGGTGATCAACGTCGAGGGGAGCAAGGTCAAGGAGCTGGGCATCCTCGTCCGCGGCGGCGTGCTGTCGCCGGGCCGCCCCGACCGGGTGGTGAAGCGCCTCGGCGCGCTCGCCAAGTTCGGTCCCTCCCTGGCCGGCAGCTTCGCGGCGGCGGCGGCGCGTGACCCGCACGGCGGCGGCATCATCGATGACGAGCGGGCCGTCACCTACGGCGAGCTCGACGCGCGGGTCCGGCGCCTGGCGGCGGGCTTCGCCGACCTGGGCATCGGGCCCGAGGGCGGCATCGCGATGCTGCAGCGCAACTCCATCTACGCGGTGGAGACGCTGGTCGCGGCGTCGCGGGCGGGCGCCGACGCGGTGCTGCTGTCGACGTTCCTGTCGCCCGGGCAGATCACTGAGGTGCTCAAGCGCGAGGCGCCGAAGGCGATCATCGTCGACGCCGACCTCAGCGAGAGCCTGCAGGAGGTGCCGGAGGACATGCTCGTCATCGTCGGGCACCCCGGCGACGGCAGCGTGGTGGCGGACACGAGCCTCGACCAGCTGGCGCTGTCCAGCCACCCCGAGCTCGACCCGCCGGAGAAGCCCGGCCGCATCGTCATCCTGACGTCCGGCACCACGGGTACCCCCAAGGGCGCGAAGCGTGGTGCGCCCAAGGGACTCTCGGCCGCCGCGTCGATCCTCTCCCGGCTGAACTTCCGGCCCAAGGAGCGCATGCTCATCGCCCCGCCGGTGTTCCACACCTGGGGCTTCGGCATGCTGCAGCTCGCGCCCGCCCTGGGCAGCACCATCGTGCTGCGCCGCAAGCCCGACGCCGAGACCATCCTCGCGGCGATCGAGGAGCACAAGTGCACCAGCGCGATCGTCGTCCCGGTGATGGCGCAGCGCATGGTCGACCTGCCGGCCGAGGTGCAGCGCAAGTACGACCTGTCCTCCCTGAAGGTCGTGGCCTGCTCCAGCGCGGCCGTCTCGAAGGACCTGAGCATCCGGTTCCAGGACACCTTCGGCGACGTGCTCTACAACATCTACGGCGCGACCGAGGTCAGCTGGGCGACCATCGCCAACCCGCAGGACCTGCGGCTGGCCCCCGGCACCGCCGGGCGCCCGCCGATCGGTACCCGCCTGGCGCTGCTCAACGAGAAGGGCCGCCCGGTCAAGCTCGGTGACGTGGGCACCATCTACGTCGGCAACGAGATGACGTTCGAGGGCTACACGAACGGCAACGACAAGGCGCGCGCCAACGGCCTGCTGTCCACCGGCGACAAGGGCATGATCGACGAGAACGGCCTGCTCATGGTCATGGGCCGCGACGACGACATGGTGATCAGCGGCGGCGAGAACGTCTACCCGATCGAGGTCGAGGAGCTGCTCGTCGCGCACCCCGACATCACCGAGGCCGTCGTCGTCGGCGTCCCCGACGCCGACATGGGCCAGCGGCTCGCGGCCTACGTGGTCACGACCGAGGGCTCGACGCTCGACGTCGACGGGGTGAAGAACATCGTCCGCCAGAAGCTGGCCCGGTTCTCCGTGCCGCGGGACGTGGTGTTCCTCGACGCGCTGCCCCGCAACACGGTCGGGAAGGTCGTGCCGCGGCTGCTGCCGCCCTCTGCCTAGCAGAGGTGGTCGTGATCATGGAAAGTTCTACTTTCGGCGCCCGGGGCGCCTCGGAGTAGAACCTTCCATGATCACGACCGGCCGCAGCGCATCGCGAGCTCGCGCGCGGGTGGGTGAATGGCCTCGGTCCACGACGGGAAGGCGTGCAGGGCCTGCGCCAGAGTGTGCACGGTCGTGCGGGTGCGCACGGCCAGTGCCAGCTCCGCACCCCACGAGTCGGCTTCCGGGCCGACCGCGCTCGCGCCGATCAGGACGCCGGTGTGCGCGTCGGCGACCAGCTCCACCCCGGCCGGTTCGGACCTCTCGAACGGGTAGCTGTCGGCGGTGCGCTGAACACCCGATCGTGAGGTCTGCCGGGCGTCGAAAGTGGCCGTCTCGAAGGCGATCCCACGATCGGCGGCCTCGGCCGGGGTGAGGCCCGCGCACAGCACGGCGGGCTCGGTGTAGACCACGCGGGGGATGCCTGTGTAGTCGGCGTCGAGGCCGGAGCCGGTCAGGTGCGCGCCGAGGGTCCGGGCCTGGTAGTTGGCGGTGTGCGTGTACGGCGCCACGCCGGTGACGTCCCCGATCGCGAAAACGTCGTCCAGGGGCCGGTCCTCGACGATGACCCGGAGCCGCGCGTCGACCGGGACCGGGCCGTCGAGCGACTCCGGGTCGAGCCCGATGGCCTCGAGCCCGGCGTCCAGGCGCGGTTTCCGGCCCACCCCGAGCAGGATCCGGTCGACCTCGACCGTGCTGCCGTCGTCCAGGTGCAGGGTGGCCACCCCGTCGGCCGTGGTGACCCGCTCCAGCGACCGGCCCACACGTACGTCGACCCCGAGGTCGCGCAGCGCGGACGCGACGGCCTGGCCGACCCAGCCCGACTCGCGGGGCAGCAGCCCGGGGGCCGACTCGACGAGGGTCACGCCCGACCCGAAGCTCGCGTACACCTGGGCCAGTTCGGTACCGACGGCCCCGCCGCCGAGAACGGCCAGGCGGCGCGGCAGTTCGGGGCTGGTCAGGGCCTGGTCGCTGGTCCAGGTCGGGGCCTGCGAGAGTCCCTCGACGGGCGGCACGACGGCCCGCGTCCCGGTGGCCAGCACCAGGTTCGTGGCGGTCACCTCGGTCGCCCCCCCGGCCGTGAGAGCCACCTCGACCCGCCAGCCGGCGCCGGGCCCCGCGGCGTCACCGGCCCGGCCCAGCACTCGCCCCCGGCCCCGCAGGAGGGTGGAACCCTCCTCCTGCATGTGCTTCTCGGCCCCGGAGTCGTCCTGGTGATGGGCCACCTTGTCCCTGACGGCGACCGCCGCGGCGAACGCCTCGGGGTCGGGCGTGCCGGGCCGGCCACCGGCGCGCAGGTGCTCCCGGCCGGAGATGAGCATGGCCTTGCTGGGAATGCAGGCCAGATAGGGACATTCGCCACCGACGAGGTGCTGCTCGACCACCACGACCGAGCGGCCCGCGCGGGTCAGCTCACCGGCCAGGGGTTTACCGGCCGAACCGGTCCCGAGGATAACTACGTCGTACGGGGGTTCAGCCATTCTCCGAGGATGAGGCAGACGGCTCGGCGGCGCTCGTCGGAGCGGCCGTGACGTCGACCACCGGCGCGGCCTCGACCACGGAGACCGTGCGGTTCAGGTGCTTGCGGACCATGGTGCGCAGGGCGCCGCTGACCTCCTCGGGCGACTGGATGGGCGTCATGTGCCCGTCGTGCGGCAGTTCGACCGAGTCGACCAGGTTCGGCAGCTGGGCGGCCAGCCGCCGGGTGTGCCAGACCGGGGTGAGCTTGTCCCGGGCCCCGGCGATCACCACGGTCGGAGCGCTGAACTCGGCGATGTCACCGCTCAGGTCCATCCGGGAGAACATCCGGGCGAACTCGCGCCGGGTCCGGGGCGAGCAGTCCTGCACGACGCGGGCGCAGAACTCGACCTGGGCCGGGTCGGCCGTCCGGGACAGCGAGGCGTACTTCAGCACGGCCTTCGACATGCCGTTGACGCCGCGCTGCGGCTGCCCGATCACGAAGGTGGACAGCGGAATGACCCGCTTGGCCACGACCTGCGGCATCGGCACGATCGTGCTGCGCGGCATCAGCTCGTTCATCCCCGTGCTGGCCATGACCCCGGCCGCGACCTGGCGGCGCAGCTGCTCGGCGTGCCGGCCGGCGAAGGCGATCATGGTCATCGCGCCCATGCTGTGCCCCCCGAGCACGGCCCGCTCCCCGTCGTCCAGCACGTCGTCGAGCACGGCGGAGAGGTCGTCGGCGAGGCCCGCGGGGGAGAAGCCGGCCGGGCCGGGCTCGGCACTGGCGCCGTGGCCGCGCTGGTCGTAGGTGACGACGCGGTGGTCGGGGGCGAGCGCCTTGATCTGGAGCACCCAGAAGGAGATGTTGCAGGTCCAGCCGTGCACGAGCACGACGGTGGGGCCCTCGGGGTTGCCGTACAGCTCGACATTGATGGCGGTGCCGTCGGCGGAGCGCACCGTCCGCTGCTCGTAGGGCGTGCTCGGGCTGAACACGTCGTTCCCGGCCAGTGCGGTCATGCTGTCGCTCCCGTGTCGCTCGCTCGACGTCGTCGTCGCTGCCTGCGCTACGAGATCAACCCTAGGGGTTCCATCGATTGTTGGAAAAGTTTTGGCTTGGTGGCCGGTGATGCCACCCGCTTGGCCCCTCTAATCGAGTGATTGCTATCCGTAAGGTCTTGGTAACGGATAGCGACGCGCTGCAGGACCGCGGCATGTCGGCGACAAGGCGACCACGGAAGGATCGCATGGGCCGCTCCAGCCTCCCCGTGAGAACGCTCGCGGGCGCAGCACTCGCCGTGGTGCTCGGGATCGGCCTCGGCGCGCCCGCACTGGCCGAGCCCCTCCCCGCGACCGGGCTCCCGTCGTCCACCCCGGCCCCGCTGCGCAGCACGGGCGAGCCGGGCGTCCTCCCCGACCGCTACGTCGTCGTGCTGAAGACCGCCGCCGCGGGCGGCAGCGACGCCCCGGCCGCGCTGAACGCGGCCGTCGAGCGGGCCCGGGACGCCGGTGCCGACGTCACCCGGCAGTACGCCAGCACCATCCACGGGTATGCGGCCCAGCTGTCCGGCCCCGAGCTCGCCGAGGTCCGCCGCGACCCGGCTGTGGCCTTCGTCGAGGCCGACCGCACGATCTCGATCGAGGGCGACCGGGCCGCCTACTCCTGGGGTCAGGACCGGATCGACCAGCGCCAGGGCACCAACGGCCGGATCGTCAGCGCGGGCGACGGCAGCGGCGTCACGGCCTTCGTCATCGACACCGGGGTCCGCGCGACCCACGACGGGTTCGGCGGCCGGGTCGGCCCCGGCTACACCGCGATCAACGACGGGCTCGGCACGGGCGACTGCAACGGTCACGGCACCCACGTCGCCGGGACGATCGGCTCCACCAAGTACGGCGTCGCGCCCGCCGTGAACCTCGTCCCGGTGCGCGTGCTGGACTGCAACGGCTCGGGCACCACCTCCGGCGTGATCGCCGGCGTGAACTGGGTGACCGCCCACCACAGCGGCCCGAGCGTGGCCAACATGAGCCTCGGCGGCCCGGCCTACTCGGCCCTCGACCACGCCGTCCAGGCCTCGATCGACTCCGGCGTCACCTACGCCACGGCCGCCGGCAACTCGACCGAGGACGCCTGCGACGAGTCGCCGGCCCGGCTGCCCGACGCCCTGACGGTGGCCGCCTCGACCGACTCCGACCGGGTGGCCGGTTTCAGCAACTACGGCTCCTGCGTCGACCTGTTCGCCCCGGGCCAGGGCATCCTGTCCACGGTCAGCAGCTCCGACACCGCGACCGCCTACTACAGCGGCACGTCGATGGCCACGCCGCACGTGACCGGCGCCGCCGCCCTGTACCTGCAGGCCGATCCCACCGCGACGCCCGCCCGGGTCGCCGACGCACTGCTGGGTGCGGCGACCACCGGCGCGCTGTCCGGCGTCCCCGCGGGTACCCCGAACAAGCTGCTCTTCCTGACCGGCGGGGCCGGCGCGAACGCCGGGGACGGTGCCACCACCGCGGCCCCCACGAGCGCGGCCCCGGCCGCCGGCCCGGCCGGTTCCGGCGCCACCCCGCCGCCGTCGACCACCCCGCCGCCGTCGACCACCCCGCCGCCGAAGTCGGGTCGCGCCTACTGCCGGGCCCTGCGCAGCGCCTCGGCCGACGACGTCACCGTGCACGCCCGGGCGAACGGGGGTGGGGTCGTCGCCAGCAAGAGCTACCGGACGACCAGTCGTGGGACGCACTACGGCTGTCTGACCGGCCCGCGCAAGGCCGACTTCAACCTCGACCTGTACCGGTACGCGAAGGGCCGCTGGAGCAAGGTCGCCCGGGGTGACGGCCGGACCTCCACGGAGTCCGTCGGCTACACCGGCGCGGCCGGGAGGTACCAGTGGCGGGTGTCGGTCGTGAAGGGTTCGGGCCGGTACACGCTGAAGCTCGCCTACCCCGGCTGAGCCGCGCGGAGGTCGTCGGGCGAACCCCGACGTGGAATGGAAACGATGCGCGCGTAGGTTCGTCACCATCGTGACGAACTCGAACCCAGAGGACGTGCCGCCGACCGCGTCGGCGATGCGCCGTGCCCTGCGCCGGGCCGCGGACGGTGTCACGCTCGACCGGGCGGAGACCGAGGTACTGCTCGCCGCCCGCGGCGACGACCTGCTGCGCCTGATGGACGCCGCCGGCGCGGTCCGCGACGCCGGGCTGGCCAGCGCCGGGCGCGAGGGCGTCGTCACCTACTCGAAGAAAGTCTTCGTGCCGGTCACCCGGTTGTGCCGGGACCGCTGCCACTACTGCACCTTCGTGAAGACCCCCAGCCAGCTGGCCCGGGCCGGTGAGGCGCCCTTCCTCAGCCCCGACGAGGTGCTGCGGATCGCCCGCCAGGGCGCCGCGCTGGGCTGCAAGGAGGTCCTCTTCACCCTCGGCGACCGGCCGGAGGACCGCTGGCCCGAGGCCGCCGCCTGGCTGGAGGAGGCCGGTTACGACTCCACGCTGGGCTACGTGCGCTCGCTCGCCGTCCAGGTGCTGGAGACCACGGGGCTGCTGCCGCACCTCAACCCGGGCGTCATGAGCTGGGAGGAACTGGTCCGGATCAAGCCCGTCTCGCCGTCGGCCGGGATGATGCTCGAGACGACGTCGCGGCGGCTGTACGAGACCCAGGGTCTGGCCCACTACGGCTCGCCCGACAAGGACCCGGCCGTGCGGGTGCGCGTGATCGAGGACGCCGGGCGCCTGAACCTGCCCTTCACCACCGGCCTGCTGATCGGTATCGGGGAGACGCTCGAGGAGCGGGCGGACTCGCTGCACGAGCTGCGCCGGCTGTCCCGCGAGTACGGGCACGTGCAGGAAGTCATCGTGCAGAACTTCCGGGCCAAGCCGGCCACGGCGATGCGGGGCACGCCCGACGTCGAGCCCGACGAGTACCTCGCCGCGGTGGCGACCGCGCGGCTCGTGCTCGGGCCGCGGATGCGCATCCAGGTGCCGCCGAACCTGTCGGCGCCCACCGAGCTGGCCCGGTTGCTGGCCGCCGGGGCCGACGACTGGGGCGGCGTCTCGCCGCTCACCCCCGACCACGTCAACCCCGAACGGCCGTGGCCGCACCTCGACGACCTCGCGCTGTGGTCGAAGGAGGCCGGGTTCGACCTGACCGAGCGGCTCACCGTCCACCCCGAGTACGTGCAGGCGGGCGAACCCTGGCTCGACCCGCGGGTTCTCGGGCACGTGCGCGCGCTGGCCGAGCCGTCCGGGCTCGCCGATCCCGCTGGGCAGGCGAAGGGTCGTCCGTGGCAGGAACCCGACCCGGAGTGGGGGTCGTCCGGCCGGATCGACCTGCACGAGTCGATCGACACGACCGGGCGCACGTCCGACCGCCGCGGCGACTTCGACGAGGTGTACGGCGACTGGGAGTCGTTGCGGGACAAGGCGTCCCAAACGTCCGTGCCCGCGACCGGTTCGCGGCCGGACGTCGCGCGGCTCGACTCCGAGGTGGCCGCGGCGTTGCGGGTGGCCGCCTCCGACCCCGCCGCACTGACCGAGGAGCACGCCCTGGCCCTGGTCTTCGCGGAGGGCCCGGCGGTCACCGAGCTGACCCGGATCGCCGACGACCTGCGCCGTGACGTGGTCGGCGACACCGTCACCTACGTGGTGAACCGGAACATCAACTTCACCAACGTCTGCTACACCGGCTGTCGGTTCTGCGCGTTCGCCCAGCGCCGCAAGGACGACGACGCGTTCACGCTGTCGCTCGACGAGGTCGCCGATCGGGCCGAGCAGGCCTGGAACGTCGGGGCCACCGAGGTCTGCATGCAGGGCGGCATCGACCCGCACCTGCCGGCCAACGCGTACTTCGACATCGCCCGCGCCGTGCGGGAACGGGTGCCGCAGATGCACATCCACGCGTTCTCGCCGATGGAGGTGCTGAACGGCTCGACCCGTACCGGGCTGCCGATCCGCGAGTGGCTGGCCGCGGCCAAGGACGCCGGGCTCAACTCGCTGCCCGGCACGGCCGCGGAGATCCTCGACGACGACGTCCGGTGGGTGCTGACCAAGGGCAAGCTGCCGACCTCGTCGTGGGTCGAGGTCATCTCGACCGCGCACCAGGTGGGCCTGCCGACCAGCTCGACCATGATGTACGGGCACGTCGACAACCCGACGCACTGGGTGCGACACCTGTTGCTGCTCAAGGACATCCAGCGGGCGTCGCTGGAGTACGGGAACGCGGCCTTCACCGAGTTCGTGGCCCTGCCCTTCGTGCACCACAACGCGCCGATCTACCTGGCCGGGGTGGCCCGGCCCGGCCCCACGATGCGCGACAACCTGGTGGTGCACGCGCTCGCGCGGCTGCTGCTGCACGGCCTGATCGACAACGTGCAGACCTCGTGGGTCAAGCTCGGCGACGCCGGCACCCAGGCCATGCTGCGCGCCGGCGCCAACGACCTGGGCGGCACGCTGATGGAGGAGACCATCAGCCGGATGGCCGGGTCCATGCACGGCTCGCTGAAGTCGGTCGAGGAGCTGGAGTCGATCGCCCACGGCATGGGCCGCCCGGCCCGGCAGCGCACGACGGGCTACGGCGAGGTCAGCCGGCGGCCGTCGTTGCCGCTGGCCTGATCGGCCCGGGAGCCAGGTCCCCGCTCAGCAGGTCCGGCGCCACTGCACGCCGGTGCTCTTGTCGTCCGAATCCCAGCCGCGGACGCCGCCCACGACCGAGCCGTCGTCCAGGACCGTCGACACGTAGGCCGTCCACCGCGCCTCGTCCAGCGGCAACTCGACCACGCGGTTCGTCCCGGGCTCGACGACCACGGCGAACTCGGAGTAGTCCTCGGTGCCCGCGACCAGGCCGTGTGCGTTCACGCGCCAGCCGTCGACCCCGGCCGGGAGGGCCGCGAAGGTGACGCCGTCCCACAACCAGGTGCCGGTGGAGTCGGGCGACGGGTGCCCGGGGTAGCTGCCGTGGCCCACCACGTAGCGGCCGCGCACCTCGTACGGTTCGGACCGGCCCACCGTCGGCATCCCCGGCCATCGGCGCAGACCCTCGACCGTGCCGATCAGCGCGTACCGGCCCGGCTCGACGTCCACCGGAGCGGAGGCGGTCGCGACGATGCGGCCGGAGTCGTCCACCCCGCGCACCGTGACGTCGGCGTCCGGGCCGGGGACGACGTGGCGGGTGCCGGGGTCGTCGACCCGCCAGTAGACCGCCCGACGGTGGCCGTCGACCCGGGCCGTGCCCACGACGAGCCCCGAGTCGTTGATCGCCACCGGCTTGCCGCGGCCCTGCAGCCGTACCGGGCGACCGTCACGCCAGAGGTAGGCGTGGTCGAACTTCAGGTCCGGGTTGCGGACCTGACCGACGACGACGCCGGCCGAGTTCACGTCGACCCCCCTGCCCCGCCGTCCGCCCGGGGTCCGTAGGACCTGGACCCGGCCCCGGTGCCAGACCGCCGGGTACCAGTCGCCCGCGTCGTCGGTCGTGTCGTCCACCGTGCCGGCGATCCACTCGCCGCCGTCGCCGCCCTCCGGTGACGCATGTGGGAACCGGGCCGGGACCGCGAGCCGTTCCCGCACGTAGCGGCAACCCTGGCCGTCCTGCGCGGACGGGGTCGCGAAGGGGGAGGCGCCCGCCGCGGGGGACGGCCGGGCCGACGGAGAGGTCGTCGCCGCCCCCGGTCCGGCACTGCACGCCGCCGTCAGCAGAAGCGCGCCCGCCACCATCGGCCGGCGCAGACGGGCCCGCCTCGTGTCCCCCATGTCCTTCACTCTAGGGGCGGCCGCCCGCTCAGCGGACCCGGCACAGTGCCGCCCGCTCTGTCCCGGCGAGCAGCGCCCCAGCGCGGCCTGCGCCTGCCGATGGACGTCCGCCGGGAGCCGGTGGCCGGGGAGAAGCCTCCGTTCAGGCCCGCCCGACAGTCGATCTCGCCTCCCTGCGGTCGCCGTTCGGGCGGCACTCGGACCGGCACTTTCCGGCCTCGAGGCTGCCGCGCCGACACCGGCCGGGAGCGGGCGGGGCCGGGTTCTCTTCGGTATGTCACGCCCTGACGGGCACCGCGCGGCTCAGCCGCCGTCATCGAGGAGAACCCGGATGTCCCTCAACATCGCCGCCGGCACCGCCGGCCGCAAGCCCTCCCGGATCCGTCGTCGCGCCAGGATCGCCACGGCGGTGGCAGCTTTCGCCCTGCTCGGGGCGGCGTCGCCGGCCCTGGCCGCCACCCAGTGGTCGGCGAACGCCCTCTACGCGCCGAGCGCCACCTGGACGACGGGCGGTACGACCTACAACGGCGCCCAGTTCTCGGTCGCCAAGATGGGCAACTCCGACTGGTACGCCAGCAGCGTGTACTACAAGTTCGAGCCCAGCGGGAACACGTTCTTCCAGGGGCACGTCTACAACGGCACGGTCGGCGCCGACAACATGAAGACGGCCTGCACGCTGCGCTGGTCGGGCAGCCCGCAGGTCGGCATCCCCCTGTCCACGTCGAACTACAGCATCGGTGGGCACAGCCACAAGGACTGGTCCTGGTCGGGGGGCCGGTACCCCGAGATCGCCAACAACTGGGGCGAGATCAACCGCACCGGCTACGTCACCTGCACGCTGCGCGTCTCCTGACGCGCTCGTCGTCCGCCTCGGGCGGCGACGTGGCCCGGGGCTGGTCAGGCCAGCAGCCTGACCAGCTCCGGCACCACGATCCGGCCGTCGCCGACCTGGACCGCGAGGCTGGCCCGCTGGAGTTCCTCCCAGGCCCGGGCGCCACCCTCGGGGATGGTGCCCGGCCGGCCGCGTCCCAGCTCCCGCAGCAACGCCCGCGCGGGCGCAGAGAGGGCCCTCAGCGAGGCGCACACCGAGTCGCGCAGTTCGGTGCCCAGCGCGTCGGCCCGCAGCCGGTCCCGCTCGAGCAGCCGGTCGGCCAGGCGGGTCAGCGGCACCCCCGGACTGAGCGCGGCGTGGGCTGCGACCTGGTGGGCCAGGGCCGGCGTTCCGCCGGCGGCTCGCACCACCCGGTCCAGGGCCGGTCGCTCCACCGCGGTGACGCGACCGATCCGCTCCTGGACCACCTGCCGAGCGGCCGGTTGACTCAGCGGGCCCAGCAGGAGCGGGTGAGCTCCCGCGCCCGCGACCAGGTCGAGCAGCTGCCGCCGCCCGACGACCAGGAGCAGGCTCGAGTCGCCGGTCGGCACGAGATCCCTCACCTGATCGTAACTTTCGACGTCGTCGAGAATCAGGAGAGCTCGTCGACCGGCGACTCTGTGCGCCCACAGGGCGGACAGCTCGGCCCGGGAGTCGGGCAGCCGCCCGGGGGCCAGGCCCAGCCCGATCAGAGCCAGCCGCAGGACGTCCACCGCGGCCACGGGTGTGCCGTGCGGGGCATGGGTCTGCAGGTCGGCGTAGATCTGCGCGTCAGGGAAGAGCGCCCGGCGCCGGCTGGCCCAGTCGAGGACGAGGGCCGACTTCCCGATCCCCGGCGGTCCGCTGACCGCGACCGTCCGCATCGGGTGACTTCCGCCCGGCGCCACCGCGTCGAGCACCTCGAGCTCCCGCTGTCGACCGATCACCCGGTGGGCGGGGGCGCGGACCCGGGCCGTCGGCTCCCCGGCCCGTCCCGGCCGGGGTTCGGGGTCATCCTCGTGCTCCTCCGCGAGCCCGCGGGCCGCCGCTCGCAGTTCGGGCCCCAACGGCAGGCCCAGCTCGGTGTCCAGGCGCCGACGCATCCGCTCCAGGACGGCGTGCGCCTGAGCCCGGCGTCCCGTGCCGAGCAGGAGCCGGGTGAGCGCCGCGGCGAGCGGTTCGTCGTAGGGCTCCACCGCGTGCACGGCCATCACCTGGTGCAGGACCTCGCCCGCCCGACCCGCGGCCAGGGCGGCGTCCGCGAGGTCGCAGGCCGCATTCGCCCGGAGGTGTTCCAGGGCGGAGACCTCGGCGCGGGCCCGGACCGCCGGTCCACCGTCGGCGGCGACCGGCCCCTCCCAGAGCTGCAGGGCGGCGCTGAGGCTCTCGGTCGCCGCGAACCAGTCCTGCCCGGCGAGGGCGCGGGCGGCGGCCGCCATCCGCTCCTCCCACTGGGCGAGGTCGGTCGGAACCGCCTCGTCGAGCAGGTACCCGTCCCCGCTGAGCTGCACCGCCGCGGCCTCGGGCAGGAGGGCCCGCAATCGGGCGACGTGACCCTGGACCAGGGCGCGGCAGGTCCGGGGCGGGCGCTGCTCCCACAGGTGGTCGACGAGATCGTCCACGGTCACGGTGTTCCCGCGGCGCAGGACGAGGATCGCCGTCACCGCGCGGAGGGCGGCCGACGGCAGGCCTCGGCGGCGGCCGTGGTCCGTGAGCACCACCGGCCCGAGCACCCCCAGGCCGACCGGGTCCTGGCCCTCAGGGCGGGCGGCGAGTCGCCCGGTGTCGGCACGGGAGATCGGTTGCAGGTCCAGCACCGCGCTCAACCGGGCCACCGTGTGCGGATGCGGACGGGTCACCCGCGACCGCTCGATGTTGCGCAGTGCCCGGACACTGAGTCCCGCGCGCAGGGCCAGTTCGTGCTGGCTCAGGCCGGCCCGGCTCCTGGCCCCGGCCACCTGCTCGCCCAGTTCCGTCCACCCTGCCGCAGGACGCACCCATCCCCCTCTGCTCGTGTGTCTTCGCGGGGTTCCCCTCGGGCCGCGATCCTTCGGACGGGCCACTGCTGCTGACAAGAGCAGCTCCGAGGTGAGGTCCGCGGCCATCACCGGGCGTCTCACAGTGCCCACGCTGAGCTGCCGAGCCGGGGTGGGCTACCACCCCCACGAGCCGAGGTGCTGATGCACCTGTGGGACGCCCGTCCGGTTGCTTCAATGGCTGGTGTGTCCTCACCCGAGCCTGCCCTCGCGCCCGTCACCCCGCCGCAGGAGCAGCCGGACGCCGTGCTGGTGGCCCACGGGCTGCGCAAGACCTACGACCCGGACGTCGCGCCCGTCCAGGCCCTGCGCGGGGCCGACCTCACGCTCGCCCCGGGCGAGTTCGTCGCGCTGATGGGGCCGTCCGGGACCGGGAAGTCGACCCTGCTGAACATCCTGGCCGGGCTCGAGGAGGCGGACGACGGCGAGGTCTGGCTGATGGGCCGGGCGCTGTCGGGCCTGACCGAGAAGGAGCGCACCCACCTGCGCCGCCGGCACGTGGGCATCGTGTTCCAGTTCTTCAACTTGATCGACGACATGACCGCGCAGGAGAACGTCGCCCTGGCCGCCATGGTGGCCGGGGCCTCCAAGCGCGAGGCGGGGGCCCGGGCGGCCGAACTGCTCGACCTGCTGGGCCTGCTCGACAAGGCCGCGAACACGCCGCCCACCCTGTCCGGCGGCCAGCGGCAGCGGCTGGCCATCGCGCGGGCACTGGCCAACCAGCCGACCGTGCTGCTGGCCGACGAGCCGACCGGCGCGCTCGACAGCCGCGGGGGCGCCGAGATCGTGGAGCTGCTGAGCAGGCTGCACGCGCGCGGGCAGACGATCCTGCTGGTCACCCACAACCACGACGTGGCGGCCGCGGCCGACCGCGTCCTGACGATGTCCGACGGCCGCATCACCGCCCGCGGGGACGTAGCCCGCCGCGAGGGTTCGGCGGCATGAGACGTGAACACCCGGCCCGGCGGGCCGCCTGGTTCGGCGCGGCCGGTGCGGTCGTGGGCCTCTGCGGGCTCGCCCTGACCGGTGCGGTGGACGTGCTGGCGGCGGGCGACATCCCCTGGGGGTGGGCCTCCTCCTTCGCCGGGCTGGTCGTCGCGGCCGCCGCCGTGCTCGGTGCCTCGCCGCTGGGTCGGCGCCGCTCGGGGGCCGCGGTCGTCGCAGCCGCCTACGTGGGTCTGCTGACCGGCGTCCTGCTGCTCGGCTGCCTGGTCGCCGTGCTGGTGGTCGGCCGCCTGCCCCGGGCCCACGAGCGGGACGTCGTGCTCCCGGCCCTGCTGGGCGCCGCCCTGGCGGCGGCGCTGTTCGCCGGCCTGCTGCCCACCACGGGCAAGACCGTGGCCGCGCTGGGCCGGACGCGCCGCGGCCGACCCGAGGGCGTCGTCCGGAACTTCGCGGAGCGGTCGAGCCGTGGGGCCGGCGAGGACGACCTGCTCGACCTGGCGGACTCGCTGCGGCGCACGATGGGCATGCGGGCCGCCGAGATCTGGCGGGTCGAGGGGACGGCGTTGCGCCGGGTCGCGTCGTCACCGAACCGCGGTGCGCTCGCCTTCGAGATCAGCGCCATCCAGCGGGACGTGCTGTCGCAGAGCGACATCGCCGGGCCGTCCTGGCTCGAACTGTGGGTGCCCGAGCTCGCGGCCGGGCGCAGCACCACCGAGGTGCGTTCCGTCGCGGCGGCCCACTTCGGGGAGCTGCTCGGCGTCGTCGTGGTGGAGAAGCAGCAGGGTGAGCCGTTCACGGTCGGGGAGGACCAGGCGCTCGTCGACCTGGGCCACCGGCTGGGCGCGGTGCTCGGCAACCTGGAACTCGACTCGGCGCTGCGCCGCACCCTCGGCGACCTGCAGCGGGCCAACGAGGCGCTGCAGGCCTCGCGCGGACGCCTGGTGGCGACGGCCGACGCCGAGCGCCGCCGGATCGAGCGCAACCTCCACGACGGCGCGCAGCAGCACCTGGTGGCGATGGCGATCAGCATCGGGCTGATCCGCAGCCAGATCACCGAAGGGCCCGAGATCGCCGACGAGCTGCTGGAACAGCTCGGCGACCAGTTGCGGGCCACGATCGACGAGGTCCGCGAACTGGCCCACGGCATCTACCCGCCGGCGCTCACCCACGGCGGGCTCGTCGAGGCCCTGCGCTCGGTCATCGGGCGTTCGCCGCAGCAGATCGACCTGCACGCCACGGCGGTCCGCCGCTACCCCGCCGCGACGGAGGCAGCCGTCTACTTCTGCTGTCTCGAGGCCCTGCAGAACGCCTCGAAACACGCTGCGGGGGCGGCTGTCTCGATCGCACTGACCGGTTCCGACGGCCGGCTGGAGTTCTGCGTGAGCGACGACGGCCCGGGCTACGACCCGGACACGGTGGCCCACGGGCACGGGCTGGAGAACATGTCCGACCGGGTGGGTGCCCTGGGCGGCGAGATCGCGTGGCAGTCCGCGCCGGGGCAGGGGGTCACCGTGCAGGGTTGGGTCCCGGTCACGGTGGTGGACGAGGAGACGCCGTGACCGTCGCCTGGCCGGCCGTGCGAGCCATCGCACGCCGCGAGCTGCGGCGCAGCTGGCTCGCCCTCGTGGTCCTCGGCCTGCTGGCCGGTTCCGTCGGCGCGGTCGCCACGGGCGCCATGGTCGTCGAACGGCGGACGGCGACCGCCGAGGCGCGACTGCGCGCGGCCATGGGGGTGGAGGATCTGCGGGTCTCGGCGCTCAACGGCGTCGTGCCGTCCACGGAGGGCATCCCCGGCATCGCCCGACAGTGGCGACCCTCCATGGCGGTCGGGCAGATCGTCGGCCCGGCGCTGAACTACCTGGCCGTCCTGTCCGGGCCCGCCCACCCCGGCATCTTCAATCCCGTCGTGGTCGAGGGGCGGGCGGTGAATCCCCGCTCCACGGACGAGATCATGGTGGCCGAGGAGGGCGCCCGCCAGATGGGGATGGACGTCGGGGACGTCGTCCGGCTGCACTTCCTCACCGTCGAGCAGGCCGGTGACTGGGTGACGGGCATCGGCGAACCCCGCGGGCCGACCCTGACCTTTCACGTCGTCGGGCTGACCCGGATCACCCCCAAGGCGTCCAACGGGGTCGGGGTGATGGCCAGCCCGGCCTTCTACGAGCGGTACGGGCGGACCCTGAGCCAGGGCGGCGCGCTGTTCCTGCAGACCCGGCCCGGCGTGAGCCCGGCCGCCGTCGCGCAGCGCATCACCGGCGCGGCGAAGACCCCCGTGCAGGTGGAGTTCTCGTCCCGCGAACCGGCCCCCGTGCGCACCGCCGCGCACATCCTGACCGGCGGTGCCTTGAGCTTCGTCGTCGTCGCGGCGCTGGTCGGGGTGCTGGCGCTGGCGCTGTCGTCCAGTCGGCACCACAGCTCGGGCGTCCAGTCCCAACAGGTCGAACGGGTGCTCGGGCTGACCACGGGGGAGCGGGTTCTCGGGCACGCGGCCCCCAGTCTGATCAGCGCGGCCGCCGGTGCCGTCGTGTGCCTCGCGGGCGCGCTGCTGGCCGGGTGGATCGAACCGCTCGGCTCGCTGCGCACGTCGGAGCCGTACCCCGGGTACGCGGCCAACTGGCCGGTCGCGCTGGGTGGCGCCGTGACCGTCGTCCTGCTCGTGCTGCTGACCAGCGGCGTCAGCGCGGCCCGGGCGATCTCCAGCCGGACGGCGATCCGCTCACCCCGGCGAGCGCTGAGACTCAGCCGCTCACCGGTGTTCTCGGCCGGGCTGCGGATGGCGTTCGGCAGTCGCGGCTCCTGGCGTTCGTTCTCGGCCATCACCGGCGTGACGGTGGCCGTGGCGGGGATGCTCGCGTCGGCGTCGCTGTGGACCTCGATGCGGCATCTCGCGGACACGCCCTCGCACTGGGGGGTCAATGCCGACCTCTACGTCGCGGACGCGCGGCCCGACCTCGTCGAGGGGCTGAAGGTCGACCCGCGGGTGCGCGGCCTGACCCGTGAGGTGTCCGACCGGGTCTCGGTCGGCGGGCGCGACTTGAGCGCCTACTCCGTCGAGCACGTGCTCGGTGACGTCGGCTGGACGATGGTCGAAGGCCGTGCCCCGCAGATCGATTCGGAGCTCGTCCTCGGTCCGCGGGCGGCGCGCGCCCTGGACACCGCCGTGGGGGACTCGGTGTCGGTCCGCACCCGCGCGGGGACCGAGCGGTTCACGGTCACCGGCATCGGCATCGGCGCCTTCAACGGCGAGGCCTTCGGTGACAACGCCCTGTTCACGCCGGGCGGCCTGCAGGAAGTGGGCCGGGGCGCCAACTTCTACACGCTCGACGTCGCGCTGAAACCCGGCCGGTCGGTCGACGCGTTCGCCGCGGAGCTGTCCCGGGACTGGGAGATCGCCCTCCCGTCCGTCCCGGCCGAGGTCACGAGCCTGGAGGCGTTGGGCGACCTGCCGATCTGGCTCGGGCTGTTCTTCGTCTCGATCGGCCTGGCGGCCCTGGCGCACTCCTCGGTCCAGCTTGTCCGGCGCGGGGTGGGTGATTTCGCCGTCCTGCGGACCATCGGGTTCACCGCCGGTCAGTTGGCGGGGGTGCTGCTCACGGCCGTGCTGATCACCACCACTCTCGGGCTGGCCGTCGGTTTCCCGCTGGGACTCGGTGCGGGACGGCTGATCTGGTGGTCGGTGACCAACGGGGTGGGGGTCGTGCCCGACTTCCAACTGCCCCCGGTCACGACCACGTTCATCGTGCCCGCGGCGCTGCTGGCCTCCGTGCTGCTCGCGGCGTGGCCGGCGATCGAGGCCGGCCGGTTGCGGACCGTCCGGGCCGCCCGCACCGACTGATTCAGACCTCGGGCCGGCCGAGACCGGTCGCGGCGCTCTTCAACCAGAGGGCGAGGGCGGGCGACAGCACCGGGCCCGGCAGGGCGCCCGGACGGGCGCAGACGTGCGGTCCGGTGGGCCGGACCACCGGGAGCGGGACGTTGCCGTCCAGCGCCGCCGGAGGGTCCGGCACCTCGCAGGCCTTCTCGTAGATCGCCTGGAGGGCCGCCCGGGACAGGCCCGGGGGCAGGACGGTCGGGACCCGGCCGCCGGGCAGCCGGAGGGCGCCGGGGAGCGGCGGCACGCCCGGTGCCTGGGGTTGGCCGGGTGCCTGCGGTACTGCGGGTGCCTGGGGTTGGCCGGGGACCTGGGGGAGCCCGGGAACGTGCGGGTGGCCCGGTTCGTGCGGTAGGCCCGGTTCGTGCGGTTGGCCCGGTGCCTGCGGGAGGCCCGGAGCCGGCGGCGGCTCGTCCGGCGTCCGGAGGGCCGGAGCCGGTGGTGATCCGGGCGGCGGTGGGACGCCGGGAGCCGGGATCGCGGCCGGGACCGAGCCGCTCGGTGCGGCGGGGGCGTCGGCCACCGGATCGGGCGGCACCGGCCCGTCGCCGTCGACCGGCGCTCCGGTGGCCGGGACAGGCGTCGGCGTGGGTGCCCGAGGCGTGTCGCCCGGGGGCGGCATGAAGGCCTTGAGGTCCTGCACGGCCGACCACGGGTTGAAGGGGTCGGCCACCGCCCGGTTCGAGCCGCGGTCCGGCCGTTGCGGGTGCAGCAGGGCCCCGCAGTGCTCGCAGGTGTCGCCGTCGGCGGGGCACGTCTTCCCGCAGGCCGGGCACGCCGGCGCCCCCGCCGACCGCTGCCATGGCGGCGTGCTGCGCTCGGTCGAGTCCACGAGCACCTCCCCGGCCGACGGCAGCACTTCCGCGTCCCGTCGACCGCCACCGGTTCGTTCTGCGCCGGGGTCACCCGTCTGCCACGACGTTCTGGTCTGCAGCCTCAGTGAGGCATCTGCAGTCTGCAGGCAATGCAGCTAATATGACGCCATGAGTGTCGCGATCACTGTCCGAGACGTGCCCGACGATGTCCGGGACGAGTTGGCGGCCAGGGCGGCGCGCGCGGGCAAGTCCCTGCAGGAGTTCCTGCGCGGCCTGCTGATCGACACGGCCACCCGTCCCACTCCCGACGATGTCATCGCACGGGCCCGGGCGAGGGTCCTGGCCTCGGGCGCCCGGGTCGCGACCGGAGTCATTCTCGAGGCGCGGGACGAAGACCGGAAGTGACCCGCGCGACGTACGTCTGCGACGCCTCGGCGATCGTCGCGGCGCTCACATCTGATGAGGCCGACGGTCAGTGGGCCGCGCAGTTGCTGGCGATGAGCGATCTGGCGGCCCCACACCTGGCCCTCTTCGAGAGCGCCAACATCCTGCGTCGGCTCGAGCTCTCGGGGGCTCTGCCCAGCGGTGAGGCGGCGCAGGCGCACGCCGACCTCCTGCGACTGCCCCTCCAGGTCTGGCCCTACGAGGTGCTCGCCGAACGGTCGTGGCAGCTGAGGGGCCACCTCTCCATCTACGACGCGAGTCACGTGGCCCTCGCTGAACTCCTCGACGTCCCGCTGGTCACCCTCGACCGGGGTATCGCCGGCGCCCCGGGCCCGCGCTGCACGGTGCTGGTTCCCGATCGTTGACGTGATGTGAAGACCAGCTAGGTGGCGCTCGTCGCGGTCCAGGCGTCGTGGATGATCCGGCCCAGCTGGGAGCGGTGCGGCTCCCAGTCCAGGTCGTGCGCGGCCAATGCCGGGTCGGCCACCAGCTCCGCGGCCTCGTCACCGGCCGGCCCGTACGTCACCGGCACCGGACGACCGGTGGTGGCCTCCACTGCGGCCACGATCTCGGTCAACGAGACCCCGACCCCGGAACCGACCACGTAGCAGCGCTTCTCCGCGTGCAGACCGGACAGGGACGACTCCAGCGCCAGCCGGTACGCGGCGGCGACGTCGGCCACGTGCACGTAGTCGCGCCGGGCCGTCCCGTCGCCGTTGATCGTCAGCGAGTCCAACGACCCGCGGGCCACGGCCAGCGCCCGGTTGACGATGCGCGTGCCGTCCGCGTCAGGCATCCCGGGCAGCGCCCCCGCCACGTTGAAGCACCGCAACGCCACCGTCGGGCCCTCGTAGGCCGCGAGGTGGTGCTCGGCCAGCAGTTTCGAACGCCCGTAGGCGTTCACGGGCGCGACGGCCGAGGCCTCCGACAGTCGCCCGCCCGACGACCCGTACACCGCCGCGCTCGACGCGAGCACCACCGGCACCCGGGAACCGGCGGCCGACAGCACGGACAGGAGGGTCGCCGTCCCGCCCGCGTTGACCGACTCCAGCTCGGTGACCCCCGCGTCGCGGACCCGGGCCACCCCGGCCAGGTGCACGACCCCGACCACCCCGCGGACGGCGTCCGCCAGCGAAGCGCCGGAACGGATGTCCCCCAGCAGTTCCCGCGGCTCGTATCCGTCGGCGGCCAGCTCCGAGACCACCGCCCGGCCCACGTATCCGCGGGCCCCGGTGACGAGGACGTGCCCCTTCGACGTCAGGGCAGCGTCCAGTCGATCGGCTCGTCGCCCAGCTCTTCGAGGTAGGCGTTGATCCGGCTGAACGGCCGCGACCCGAAGAACCCGCGATCGGCGGACATCGGTGACGGGTGGGCACTTTCGATGGTCGGGACGTCGACCAGCAGTGGCTTCAACGTCTGCGCGTCGCGGCCCCACAGCAGCGCGACCAGCGGCTCGTCGCGGGCCACGAGCGCGCGGATGGCCGCCTCGGTCACGTCCTCCCAGCCGCGCCCTCGGTGCGACCCCGACTTGCCCGGCTCCACCGTCAGCACCCGGTTGAGCAGCAGCACCCCGCGCTCGGTCCACGGGGTGAGGTCGCCCGACGTCGGCATCGGCACCCCCAGGTCGCTGACCAGCTCGCGGTAGATGTTCTGCAGGCTGCGCGGGATCGGCCGCACCCCGGGCGCCACTGAGAACGACAGCCCGACCGGGTGCCCGGGTGTCGGGTAGGGGTCCTGCCCGACGATCAGCACGCGCACGTCGTCCAGCGGCTGGTGGAAGGCCCGCAGCACGCGGTCGCCGGCCGGCAGGTACGAGCGGCCCGCGGCGACCTCGGCGCGCAGCATGTCGCCCAGTTCGTTGATGCGTTCCTCGACGGGCGAGAGAGCCTGGGCCCAGTCAGGGGCGATCACTTCAGCAAGCGGACGGCGCGCCACGACGGGTGAATCTATCGAACCGGACGACGGGGGCGAGCAGACTGACGTCGTGCACACCTTCGACGAGAGCGCGAAGCAGCTGGCCGAGGCCGTCATCCAGTACGCGCGGGACCGGATGGCGCTCGACCCGATCCCCCTCGACGGGCCCCGCAGCATGGACGAACTGACCGCCGCGGTCGGCGCGACGGTCACCCCCGAGGGCATCGGTGGCGCCCGCGCCCTGGAACTGTTCGACAAGGAGCTGTCGACGTCCTGCATCTCGGTCGACAGCCCGCAGTACGTCGCCTTCATCCCCTCCGCCCCCACCAAGGCCGCGTCGATGTTCGACCTGGTCGTGGGGGCCTCGGGGCTCTACGCCGGCACGTGGCTCGAGGGCGCCGGGGCGATCTACGCGGAGAACCAGGCGCTGGCCTGGCTGGCCGGGATGGCGGGGCTGCCGAAGGAGACCGCGGGCGGGGTGTTCGTGCCCGGCGGCTCCGTCGGCAACCTGTCGGCGCTGGTCGCGGCCCGGCACAAGGCCCGGCTGCGGCGCGCGGGCGACCTGCCGGCGCGCTGGGCGATCGCCGGCACCGACCAGGCGCACTCGTCGGTGATCGCGGCGTGCGACGTGATGGACGTCGACTTCATCGGGGTGCCGGTGGGGGACGACGGGCGCCTCACCGGCGAGCGGCTGCGCCGCACGCTCGAGGAGGCGGGGCACGACGGCGTGTTCGCCGTCGTCGCGACCGCCGGGACGACGAACCTCGGCATCGTCGACGACCTCGCCGGGGTGGGGGCCGTGTGCGCCGAGCAGGACCTGTGGTTCCACGTGGACGGCGCGTACGGGCTGGCCGCGCTGTGCGCACCGACCGTGCGAGCCAAGTTCGACGGCATCGAGCGCGCAGACTCGTTCGTGGTCGACCCGCACAAGTGGCTGTACGCGCCGTTCGACTGCTGCGCCCTGATCTATCGCGACCGCGCGGACGGGCGGCGGGCCCACACCCAGCGGGCCGGGTACCTCGACGTGGTCACCGAGAACGAGGAGATCAACCCGAGCGACTACGCGATCGGCCTGTCCCGGCGGGCCCGCGGCCTCCCGTTCTGGTTCTCGCTGGCGGTGCACGGCACGCAGGCCTACACGGTGGCGATCGAGCGCACCCTGGAGGTGGCCCGGTTCGCGACCGACCAGATCCGGAACCGGCCCTACCTGGAGCTGCTGCACGAGCCGGACCTGTCGGTGGTCGGCTTCCACCGGGTCGGGTGGACGCCGGAGGACTACGCGGTCTGGTCGCAGGGGCTGCTCGTGAACGGGACGGCGCTGGTCACGCCCACCACGCACGCCGGGCGCACGGTGACCCGGTTCGCCATCGTCAACCCGTTGACCTCGGAGGACGACGTGCTCACCATCCTGGACACGATGGAGTAACGACGGTAGCCCGACGCCGTCGGCGCCTGGGCGCCTCCTCCCTCGCAACGCAGACTGTCGGTGGTCCGTGAAAGGTTCACGGCATGCTCACCGAGACCGAGACCGAAATCCTCGCTTTCGAGCGGCAATGGTGGAAATACGCCGGGGCGAAGGAGCAGGCGATCCACGAACTCTTCGACATGTCGTCCACCCGGTACTACCAGGTCGTGAATACTCTGATCGACAGGCCTGAGGCGCTGGCGCACGACCCGATGGTGGTCAAGCGTCTGCGACGCACTCGGGAGTCCCGGCGTCGTGCCGGGGTGACCAGGGCGTTCGGTGCATGAGGGCCTGTCCCGTCGTCGCGGTACCGGCCGCGGCGCCCAGGTCCGCCGGGAGTAATGCGAATGTCCAGGTCGTCCGTCGACGAACGTGCCGCGGCACCCCTTGAGGCGAGCCGCAAGGGCGCCCACCGCGCCCGGGCCCGTGCCTTTCCGAGTGCGGTGCCCATCGTCGCCGGCGTGGCGGTCATCCTCCTCGTCGCCGGAGGCGTCTACGCCGTGCTGACCGGCGGGTCGAACCCGACCCAGAGCGTGGCGGGCGCCGAGGACGACACCACCCCCAGCGCGAGCGCCAGTGCCACCCCGAAGGCCACCCAGAGCGCCACGACCCAGACCACGCAGAGCGCCCCGGCCCGCACCCAGTCGGCGGCCACGGTCGACAAGTCCGTCGACGTCGTCGTCCTGAACTCCGTCTCGGTGCAGGGTCTGGCCTCACGCGTGAAGGCCAGCCTCGAGGCCGACGGCTGGAACGTGGTGAAGACCGGCAACTCCCAGGAGCGGGGGCTGGCTACCACGAAGGTCTACTACCCGTCGGCGGCGTTGAAGCCCACCGCCCGGCAGATCGTCAGGGACCTCGGGTTCGGCACGATCATTCAGAACGCTTCGGTGTCCGGCAGCGGCACGATCAAGATGGCGCTCGGCTCCGACGCGACGTAGCTCAACTACTGGTGTAGCCGCCCTCATGCAGGTCGGCGGCCACCTCGAAACCGTTGCGCAGCGCGGGGTTTCCCGTGTGCCACTTCGACCACGCCGATGCGAGACCGTAGGCGGGCAGGAAGCCGAGGGGCCCGAGCCACCGGGCGTACTGACCGGCGTGCCGGGCCTCGTGGCGCAGCAGGTGCGGGCGGTGGGCGAGGCGCTCCTCGTCGATGCCGAGCAGCACGACGTCCCCGATCGTCATGGCCCGCCCGCTCACCGGCAGGAAGCCCCGGTAGCCGCTCGCGATGATCAGCCCGAACTCACCCCGGCGCAGCTGCGCGTGCCCGAGCTTGGCCGCCAGCAACCCCAACGGGGTGGCCAGGTTGACCCAGTTGACGGCCCGCCGCAGCCGTATCGCCGCAGGCCGGGAGGCGGGTGGCCGTCGTCTGCGGGGTCTCGGTTCGACCATGTCATCAGCGTAGAGCGGATGAGGAAGGGATCCCCCACACGGGCTAGGGAGACGCTAGTGTATGGAGTGGTCGAACAGTTCGATGAGCACGTCCTCCCTGCATCACGCAAGAGGCCCGCACGTTGGACCATCCCGACATCCCCTCGGGGTTGGCGGCGAGCGTGAGACCCGACGTGGGCGAAGTGCCCAGGTCGTCGGAGTGACACAGCAGGAGCAGGAATGGCTCAGGGAACCGTCAAGTGGTTCAACGCCGAAAAGGGGTATGGCTTCATCACCGTTGACGGTGGTGGCGCCGACGTGTTCGTCCACTGGTCTGCGATCCAGATGGACGGGTACCGCTCCCTCGACGAGGGTCAGCGGGTCGAGTTCGAGGTCGGGCAGGGTCAGAAGGGCCCGCAGGCCGAGGCGGTTCGCCCCGCACAGTGATCGGTTTCCCCGGGGCGTAACCGCCGCACCGAAATCGACGGACCAGCCGTCCCGCGTCCAACCGGGGCGGCTGTTTCCGTTTGCGCCCCAACATCATTCGCCGAACTAGGGCTCAGACGTCGAACTCCCCGGCCTTGACGCCGGCCACGAACGCCCGCCACTCGTCGCGGTCGAAGGTCAGCACCGGACTAGCGGTCGTCTTGGCGTCGCGCACCCGGACCTCGTCCCCGCGCTGCACTTCGACGCATCCCGAACCGGCGCAGTACGACGAAACCTGCCAGCCGTTGCTTTCCAGTCGACCATGAGCCATTAGGCACCTCCCCGCTCGGGCGCCTCGGCCTCGACCCCGGTCCCCTACAGGTTCCGCGCCGCGACGCCTTGACTTTCGAGATTAGGTGGACATGGCGAAATCGACAACAGGTGCGATGCGAAGACGTCCAGATGGACAGAGAAGAGGGCCTGCAACCGCAGAATGTGCGGTCGCAGGCCCTCCTCCGGGCGATAAGCGTCTGTTCAGAGGTCGAATTCGCCTGCCTTTACCCCTGCGACAAAAGCCGTCCATTCTCCCGCGTCGAAGACGAGTTCGGGACCCGAGGCCTGCTTCGAGTCTCGGATTCTGACTTCGCCTCCCAGTTGAACAGCAACGCAACCTGAACCACCACAGTACGACGAGATGCGGTAGCCGGTTTCGTCCGGACCGGTCACTTTGGAGCCTCCTCTGTTCTTGGGGCTCGAGACCGGCATGGTCACCTCCGGTGACCTATGAATGGCAGCCTGAGCCACCACGTCAGGTCTTGCCAGGGTATGCGCGGTTCGCAACAACCCCCTTCTTCCTCCCCGTGTCCTTATCTGGCAGGAAGCTCTTGGTGGCCGGGGACGGGGCAAGGGCTGTGGTCATGCGGCAGCGGCCCATGTCTGGCGGGCAGCGCGCAACCACGCCTTGCTCTGCTCCTCGGGCAGCGCAAAGCGCTCGACTACGTCTTCGAACACGGTGCGGTAATGAGTCACGTGCTCGTCCGTGTCGACAATGAAGTTTCCCAACAAGCCTTCGACGTAGACCACATCGTGGAGCGGGGTGTCCGCATCGAAGGTCAAGATCTGAAACGAACCATCCGTCGCGGGATACACCCCGGTGGCGAAGGGCACCACCTGAAGTGTCACGTTCGGTAGCTCGGAATCTTCCAATAAGGAGGCGATCTGGGCGGCCATGATGTCCGGCGAACCAATCTCACGCTTGAACATCGCCTCGTCGATCACGAAGTGCGCCGCGATGGCGCCATCGATGAGCCTTTCCCGTCGACGCTTCCGTGTGGCCACCAGATCCGCAATAAGGTCTGGCCCCATCTCCCCCGGCGGGCGCAAGCGATCGAGGAGGCCGCGCGTAATGTCGGGTGTCTGGAGAAGCCCTGGAAACCTGAGGGTCTCGATCATAAACATCCCGGCGGCAGCGTCTTCGAGGGCGACGACGGTACGAACCTGCTCGTCCAGGGACCGGTAGTCCTGCCACCAACCCGGCTTGCGGGCGTCGGCGGCTGCTTGTTGAAGTTCCTTCTGGACCGCCTCCGTCAGGTTGTACAGGCGGCTCAGGTCGCGGATGTCACGGGGTTGGACGCCGCGCCCTCCGGTCTCCATGCGACTGATCTTGGCTGGGGAGCACATCAACTCGGCAGCGGCCTCATCAACCGTGCGGCCAGCTTGGATGCGGAGCTCGCGCAACCGGGCCGCGAGTTCCAATCGGCGCACCGTGGGGTTGGAAGACTTGCCCGCCATCGCCAACCCTCTCCGTGCGCGATGTCAATTGCCAACGATCGTTGCAGATGCGCTAATGACATACGAAAGCGGGCACTCTACTCTCGAGTCATCGGCATATGCCAACCGCCAGGGGAGGAGGCATATGACAGCTGAATAGTTCTCGCCAAGAGGCTGGCGCGCAAGCGACGCGCCAGATTGAGACCCAACGTTCACAGGCGCATCAGCGCAGGTGAAGGGCCCCAAAGCGGCGGAAGCCCACGTGTGGCGACACGAGGGCTTCCCGGCGGCCGGGCCTCTCCCGAGCTTCAGACCCATCCCGGGGCACTTCAGCCAGTTAAGGAGGCCGCTATGAAGAAAGCTACGCCCCTGAAGTCAGCAAAGCACGCCTTGACGACGTTAAGACGTGATTGCGATGGATAGCCTCGCGGTGATCGTCTTCGCCGCCCTCTTTACGGCCTACATCATGGTCCGGTTCTGGAAGCAGGTCATCGGTCTACTCCTGATTCTGTTCCTGGCCGTGGTGTTCGTCGGGATCTTCGGCCTCGCCGAAGGTGTTCACATGCTCGACTACAGCAGCTGAGGAGGGGGCAGCTCGCTCAACACGGGCGAGCTGCCCCGGTCGGTACGCGTCGCCGGCACCACGGGGGCCGGTTCCGCTGAACCGACCCTCAACCCTTTTCGGCGTACGAGTCGGCCACCACCGCCTGGAGCGGCACGTGCACGCCCACGTCACCGAGCACCAGCCGGGTGGCCTCCTCGCCGGCTTCGGTCACGGCCGAGACCACTTCCTCCGCAAGGGTTTCCGGCGCGTGCACGATCACCTCGTCGTGCTGGAAGAAGACCAGGTCGGCCCGCCCGTGCGCCCGGCCCAGGCCCGCGAGCCGCAGGCGCAGCCCCGCCACCAGGGCGTTGGCCCAGTCGGCGGCCGACGCCTGGATGACGAAGTTGCGGGTGAACCGGCCCCGGGCACGGGATCTCGCCAGTGCCACCGGTTCCGGCGCCGATTGCCAGCCCTCACCCGGTGGCGGGCAGGTACGGCCGAGCACCGAGCGTACGGTCAAACCGTCCTCGCCACGGCGGGCCGCGTCCTCCAGCAGTGCGAGGGCGGCGGGGAACCGGCGCCGTAACGCCGCGAGACCGGCCGCCCCGGAACCTCCGCCCCCGCCGTACATCGCCGACAGCAGGGCGAGCTTCGCCTCGGCCCGCGCGTCGGCCCGACCCAGGGCGCGGGTCGCGATCTCGGTGTAGAGGTCCCCCGCCCGGGTGGCCGCCACCATTCCCGGGTCACGGGAAAGGGCCGCCAGGACACGGGGTTCCAGCTGGCCGGCGTCGGCCATCACCAGCTTCCACCCGGCGTCGGCCACGACGGCGCCACGCACGGCCCGGGGGATCTGCAGGGCCCCGCCGCCGCGGGTGGCCCACCGCCCCGACACGACACCGCCCGGGACGTACTCGGGGTGGAACCGCCCGTCGCGCACCCACTGGTCGCGCCAGGCCCACCCGTGCGCGACGTGCAACCGGGCCAGTTCCTTGTACTGCAGCAGCGGTTCGACCACCGCATGCTCGTGCCACTTCAGCTCGTGGGCCCGCGTCGTCTCCACCGGAATCCCCGCCCGATGCAGGGCTTTCAACAGTTCGACGGGGGAGTCGACGTTCAGCCGGGGGGCCTCCAGGGTCGCCGCGATCGTCTCGGCGAGCGACTGCAGCACGGCCGGTCGCCCCCATCGCGGCCGCGGCCCGAGCAGCTGCGTCAGCAGCGCGTCGTGCGCGTCGGCCCGCCACGGCAGGCCGACGAAGCCCATCTCCGCGGCCGCCAGCGCCGCCGCCGACTCGGCCGCGACGAGCATCGGGAAGCCGGGGCTGACCGCCCGAGCGGCCTCCACCCGGCCCAGCTGCTCGCTCAGGTCGGGCCCGTCGGGACCGGCGGCCGTCGCCTCGAACAGCTGGGCCTGGACGACGTCCGCCCGATCGGCCCCCACCTCACCGAACGCCGCTCCCGGGGGTGCCACGCCGGCGTGCCAGGAGAGGAGGGCCTCGGTCAGCCCGAGGTCGTGGCACCGTCGCACCCGTACCCCGCCCCGCAGCAGCACCGGGTAGACGGCGGCGGTCGAGGCCCAGACCCAGCGCGGCGACGCGTCGAGAGGGCCGGCCGCCCCCTCGAGGCGGGCGGCCAGCGCGACCAGGCCGGCGTCGTCCACCTGCTCCAGCCCGGCGCCGTGGCGCACCGCCCAGCCGCCGGCCACGGCGCCGACCTCCACGTACGCGCCGGCCCTCACCCCGCCATGGTGCCCGGCGCCACCGACAGCCCGTGATCGTGTCGCGCGGGGCAGGAGGTGCTGCGCGGGCTGGACGAGCGCGTGGGTGAGGCGGTCGAACGGATCGCGGCGATGGCCCGGCTGCCGTAGGAGGCGTGGGCGGTGTGGCCGCTCTCACGTGCCCCGAGACAACTTAGTTCGCGTACAACAAGTAATATTGCTGGACGTGAGCCTCGAAACCCCGTCCCAGCCCCAGCCCGTCGTCGAAACGCCCAAGGCGCGCACCCTGCGCTGGGACGCCGACCATCCCGCCTACCGCTGGGTGGCGCTGTCGAACACGACCATCGGGATGCTGATCGTGACGATCAACGCCTCGATCATGCTGATCAGCCTCCCCGCGATCTTCCGCGGTCTCGGGCTCAACCCGCTGGCCCCGGGCAACATCGGCTACCTGCTGTGGATGATCATGGGGTACCTGCTGGTCACCGCGGTCTTCGTGGTCAGCCTGGGTCGGCTCGGCGACAGCGTGGGCCGGGTCCGGATGTACAACCTCGGCTTCGTCGTGTTCACGGTCGGCTCGGTCGCGCTCGCGCTCACCCCGCTGTCCGGCGGCGGTGGCGCGCTGTGGGTGATCGGGTGGCGCCTGGTTCAGGCCGTGGGCGGCGCCATGTTGTTCGCCAACTCGACGGCGATCCTCACCGACGCCTTCCCGCCCCACAATCGCGGCATGGCGCTCGGCGTCAACCAGATCGCCGCGGTCGCCGGGTCGTTCCTCGGTCTGATCGTCGGGGGCGTGCTCTCCGAGGTGTCGTGGCGGGCCGTGTTCTGGGTCAGCGTGCCGATCGGCGTGGTGGGCACGATCTGGTCGTACCGCTCGCTGCACGAGCTCGGTGACCGGCGGCCCTCGAAGGTCGACTGGCTGGGCAACATCACGTTCGCCGTGGGGCTGAGCGCCCTGCTGGCCGGCATCACCTACGGCATCCAGCCCTACGGGACGCACTCCACCGGCTGGACGAACCCCTGGGTGCTGGCCGGGCTGATCGGCGGCGCCGCCCTGCTGGTGGCCTTCGTCGTCGTCGAGAACCACGTCGAGGACCCGATGTTCCGGCTCGGCCTGTTCAAGGACCGGGCCTTCGCCCTGGGCAACTTCGCCGGCCTGCTGGCCAGCATGGGCCGCGGTGGCATGCAGTTCATGCTGATCATCTGGCTGCAGGGCATCTGGCTGCCGCTGCACGGGTACAGCTACGAGTCCACCCCGCTGTGGGCGGGCATCTACCTGCTGCCGCTGACCGTCGGGTTCATCGCTGCCGGCCCGATCTCCGGCACGCTGTCGGACCGGTTCGGGTCGCGGCTGTTCGCCGTGACCGGCCTCCTGATCACCGCGGCCACCTTCATCGGGCTCATCGTGATCCCGGTCGACTTCAACTACTGGGTGTTCGCGGCGCTGGTGTTCTTCAACGGCGTCGGGTCGGGCATGTTCGCCTCCCCGAACGCCTCGGCGATCATGAGCGCCGCTCCGCCCGACCAGCGGGGGGCCGCCGCCGGGATGCGCGGCACGTTCTTCAACGCCGGGTCGTCACTGTCGATCGGTGTGTTCTTCTCACTGATGATCGCCGGCCTGGCCGCGCACCTGCCGACCACGATGACCGCCGGGCTCGAGGCGCACGGCGTCTCGAGCGGCGTCGCCCAGCAGGTCGGGGCCATCCCGCCCGTCGGCTCGCTCTTCGCGGCCTTCCTCGGCTTCAACCCCATCAGCGAGCTGCTGGGGGCCGACAACCTGGCCAAGCTGTCGCCCACGAACGCAGCCACCCTGACCGGCAAGGAGTTCTTCCCCAACCTGGTCTCCGGCCCGTTCCACGACGGTCTTGTGGTGGTCTTCGTCGCCGCAGCCGCGATGATGGTCGTCGCGGCCGTCGCCTCCGTGTTCACTCGGCAGGAAGGCAACTGACGGCCGGGGCGTCGACGGGAGGAGGGCACGTGGTCGGGGACGCGGACGTCGTCACGGACGTTGACACTGGTGTGATCGAGGACGACGAGGTGCTGGCCCGGTTGTCGGTCGCGTTGGGGCGGCTGACCCGCACCCTGCGCCGCGGCGACGAGTCCGGGCTGGGCCCAGGCAGCATCTCGGCGCTGGCCACGCTCGTCCGGTCGGGGCCGATGCGCCTGGGCGACCTCGCCGCCCGTGAGGGGGTGGCCCCGCCGACGCTGACCCGGATCGTCGCCCTCCTGGAGGAGTGCGGGTACGTCGAGCGCTCACCCGACCCGGCCGACCGGCGGGCCAGCCTGGTCTCGGCGACCGGTGCAGGCGAGGCGGTCCTGTCCGGCGTCGGCGGGGCGCGCCGGTCCAAGCTGGCCCAGCGCCTGGCCGGGCTGCCCGCCGCCGAGCGGCAGCGGCTGCTGGCCGCCGTCCGGGCCCTCGAACTGCTGGCGGACGACGACGCCTGAGGCGTTCACCAGGGGCTGAGCGGCTTGCACTCGGTAGGGTCGAGTGCTAATCATGGAGCTGGCACTCTCGAGGTGAGAGTGACAAGTTCGCTTCCGATCGGGCAGGCGAGAGAGGTACCGGACCGGGACGTGACCGGTCCGTGGCCCCTCGTCCGTCGCGGGCGTCTCCCGGTCGACCACCCACCCGTCCGTGGAGGGAACACCAACCGATGGCCAAGATCATCGCGTTCGACGAGGAAGCCCGTCGCGGCCTCGAGCGGGGTATGAACACCCTCGCCGACGCCGTCCGGGTCACCCTCGGGCCGAAGGGCCGCAACGTCGTCCTGGAGAAGAAGTGGGGCGCCCCCACGATCACCAACGACGGTGTGTCCATCGCCAAGGAGATCGAGCTCGACGACCCCTACGAGAAGATCGGCGCCGAGCTGGTCAAGGAGGTCGCCAAGAAGACGGACGACGTCGCCGGTGACGGCACGACGACCGCCACCGTGCTGGCCCAGGCGCTGGTCCGCGAGGGCCTGCGCAACGTCGCCGCCGGCGCCAACCCGATGGCCCTCAAGCGGGGCATCGAGAAGGCCACCGCCGCCGTCAGCGAGGAGCTGCTGAACCAGGCCAAGGAGGTCGAGACCAAGGAGCAGATCGCGGCCACCGCGAGCATCTCCGCGGCCGACCCGGCCATCGGCGAGCTCATCGCCGAGGCGATGGACAAGGTCGGCAAGGAAGGCGTCATCACCGTCGAGGAGAGCAACACCTTCGGCCTCGAGCTCGAGCTCACCGAGGGCATGCGCTTCGACAAGGGCTACATCTCCGGTTACTTCGTCACCGACCCGGAGCGGATGGAGGCCGTCCTCGACGACCCGTACATCCTCCTGGTCGAGTCGAAGATCAGCTCCGTGAAGGACCTGCTGCCGCTGCTGGAGAAGGTCATCCAGTCCGGCAAGCCCCTGGCGATCATCGCCGAGGACGTCGACGGCGAGGCGCTGTCGACCCTCGTCGTGAACAAGATCAAGGGCACGTTCAAGTCGATCGCCGTCAAGGCCCCGGGCTTCGGCGACCGTCGCAAGAACATGCTGCAGGACATCGCGATCCTGACCGGTGGTCAGGTCATCTCGGAGACCGTCGGCCTCAAGCTGGAGACGGCGACCCTGGACCTGCTCGGCCAGGCCCGCAAGGTCGTCATCACCAAGGACGAGACGACGATCGTCGAGGGTTCCGGCGACGCCGACCAGATCGCCGGCCGGGTCAACCAGATCCGCGCCGAGATCGAGGCGAGCGACTCCGACTACGACCGCGAGAAGCTGCAGGAGCGCCTGGCCAAGCTGGCCGGCGGTGTTGCGGTGATCAAGGCCGGGGCGGCCACCGAGGTGGAGCTCAAGGAGCGCAAGCACCGCATCGAGGACGCGGTGCGCAACGCCAAGGCCGCCGTCGAGGAGGGCATCGTCGCCGGTGGTGGCGTGGCCCTGCTCCAGGCGTCGAAGGTCGCGTTCGAGAAGCTCGAGCTGACCGGTGACGAGGCCACGGGCGCGAACATCGTCAAGGTCGCCGTCAGCGCTCCGCTCAAGCAGATCGCGGTCAACGCCGGTCTCGAGGGCGGCGTGGTGTCGGAGAAGGTCTCGAACCTGGAGCCCGGCTTCGGCCTCAACGCGGCGACCGGCGAGTACGTCGACCTGATCGCCAACGGCATCATCGACCCGGCCAAGGTGACGCGCTCGGCGCTGCAGAACGCGGCGTCCATCGCGGCGCTGTTCCTCACCACCGAGGCCGTCATCGCCGACAAGCCGGAGAAGGCGGCGGCTGCGGCCGGCGGCGCTCCGGACATGGGCGGCATGGACTTCTGATCCCCCTGCGGGACAGCGGTTCTCGTAGCAGGGCGGGTCGCCGGGCAACCGGCGGCCCGCCCTGCTCGTCTTTGCGGGCACACTGAGGGCGTGGAGGTCGCCGGGATCGTGCTCGCCGCCGGGGCCGGGCGCCGGTACGGGCGGCCCAAGGGCCTGGTCCGGGACGACGCCGGGCGGGCCTGGGTGGCGCTGGCCGTCGAGGCGCTGGTGGCCGGCGGGTGCGCGCCGGTGCTCGTCGTGACCGGAGCCGCCGCCGACGAGGTGGCGAGCCTGGTGCCGGAGCCGGCTCACGTCGTCCGCGCCCCGGACTGGGCGAGCGGGATGTCCGCGTCGCTGCGGGCCGCGCTGCAGGCCGTCGCCGGGGTGGACGCCGCGGTCGTCACCCTGGTGGACATCCCGGGCGTCACGGCCACGGCGGTCGCCCGGCTGGTCGCGCTCGCGGCACCGGACGTGCTGGCCCGGGCCACGTACTCCGGCCGGCCGGGGCATCCGACGCTGCTGGGCGCGCAGCACTTCGCGGGGGTCCTCACGGCGGCGGTGGGCGACCAGGGCGCGCGCGCCTACCTGGCCGGGCGCGACGACGTCCGGCTGGTGGAGTGCGGTGACGTCGCGGACGGCACCGACGTCGACACCCCGGCCGAGATCACCGACTGAGCCGGGTTCCACCGAGTGGAACTCGCCCGTTCCCGGCGCCCGCACCGATCATCAGGCCGAGTTGACCCACTCCGCGGAGCCGTCGTCGAAGACCTGCCGCTTCCAGACGGGGAGCCGGGCCTTCACCTCGTCGACCAGCCGGGACGCCGTCTCGAACGCCTCCCGCCGGTGCGCGCCGGACACGGCCACCGCGAAGGCGGTCTCACCGACCTCCAGCCAGCCCAGCCGGTGCGACACGGCCACGCACTCGGCTCCGCTGCCGGCCACCACCTCGGCCACGACCTCGGCCAGCACGTCGGGCGCGGTCGGGTGGCCCACGTACTCGAGGCCGGTGACGACGTGGCCGCCGTCGCTGTCGCGTACGACCCCCGCGAACGTGACGACGGCCCCGCGACCGGGGCCCGCGACGGCAGCGGCGTGCGCCTCGAGGTCGAGCGGTTCAGGGGTCACCGCGGTGAACGCGACCCGGGTGGTAGCGGTGGTCACGCGCCCAGCCTAGGCCGGTGCCGGACGACTCAGCCGCGCAGGGAGAGCGGGCTGGTGCCGTGACGCAGGTACAGCCGCACCTCGTAGCCGTGCAGGTCGTAGACCCCGGCCAGGTCGAACCCGACGTCGAGCAGGTGTTCCTTCTGGGTGTCGACCTTGTCGTCCTGGGCCTCGCCGAACCGCCCCGGGCCGGTCACGACCCAGACCCGCTTGCGGTTCTTCAGCTCCTTGCCGATCGCCTTGGCCGGCTCCTCGACGCCCCACAGGGTGGCCGAGTCCTCGCCGGCCGCCTTCAGGGCGATGTCGTCGGTGGCCGCGAACGCCTCGGGGTACCCGAGCTTGATCACCCGGCGGGACGCGGGCAGGAACAGGACGGCGTCGCCGGCCTGCGCGTTCTGCTGGATCACCGCGGCGGCGCCCCGCACGTCCTCCGCGTGGCCGCTGGCGATGTACCGGTAGACCTCCTGCATGTGCAGGCCGCCGAGGGCCAGCACGCACACGACCGCGACCAGCCAGCGGGCCCGCAGCAGCGTGGCCAGTGACCCGAGGGCCAGCATCGTGCCGGGCACGGTGAAGAACACGTAGCGCCAGTCGAACAGCGGGTGCACCTGCGAGACCGACCAGAGGATCAGCGGGGGCAGCAGCGACCAGGCCAGGCCCAGCGCGAGCGCGGGTCCGTGGGTGCCGCCCTGCTTCGTGCGCCGGACCGTGCCGACCAGGGCCAGCAGCACCAGGCCGACCACGGTGGCGGTGGCGGCGAACTCCGCGGACAGGAAACCGGTCAGCTGGCCCCAGGCCGGGCGCGGCAGCCAGGCGACCTGCTCACGCTGGTGCGAGCTGGCGATCAGCAGGGGCGATAGCAGCAGTACCGAGCCGCCCGCCACCACCAGCCAGCGTCGCCGCACGGCCGGGGAGTCGATGGCCAGGACGTAGCAGAGGTGCACGACCAGCAGCAGGAGCGCGAGCACGTTGAGCAGGCCGACCAGCACGATCAGCCCCGCGTACAGCGCCCAACGGCGGTGCAGCCAGGGCTTCAGGCACAGCCGGACCAGCGCGACCGTCGCGGCCGTGGCGGCCAGCGCGACCATCGCGTAGGGCCGGGCCTCCTGCGCGTAGCGGCTGCTCAGCGGCGCCACCACCCAGAGGGCCCCGGCCAGCACCCCGACCCGGGGGGCGTCCAGGTCGCGGCCCAGCCGCACCAGCAGCAGGCCGGTGAGCGCGGCGGCGAGCACCGAGAGCAGCCGGATCGGTGTGACCGTGGCCGACGTGCCGAGCAGCGCGTGCACGAACAGGTAGTAGGTGGCGTGCACGAGGTCGACGTGTTGCACCAGGTCGACGATCTCGCCCGACGTCCGCGACGTCACGTCCCGGGTGATCGCCTCGTCCCACCACGGGCTGGGCCGCCCGACGTGCCAGCTGAACACCGCCAGCCCGGCCAGCAGGACCATGACCTCGGCCGTGCCGACGCGCGCCAGCACCCGGCGTGCGCGCTCCGTGCGGCTGGGGCTGGACTCGAGCGTGGGGACGACGGCGGCCGCGTCGAGGGGCAGGGCGGGACTCGCGCTCGGGTCACCTTCCGTGGCCTGCGTCACGCGCCGTCCTCCCTCGCGTCGGCCCTGCGGCCGCCCACCCTCTGTTCGAGCCTCCCCGGCGGCATGCGCCGGAGCCCCATGGCTTCGGCGCATGCCGAAGACCGGGGTGGCGTCTCTGCCGTGATGGCGTCTTCTCAACCCCGCCCGCCGTTCCCGCCTTCTGGCGGGCTCGACCCGAGCCGAAGCGGGGCCCACCCGGAGCCACCCGTGAGGGCGAACGAGCGGGCGACGCTGATTACAAACCGTACGCGGATCTCGCCTCGACAAGGTCACGCAAAGACAACGGTCTGGCAGCGGTGGTGTGGCGTCAGCCACCCGCGAACCCTGGCAGAACATCGCCTGACGTGCCTGCCGAGATGTCCGTTCCGTCCGACGCTCCGTCACGCTCCGCTGCAGGCGGCACTCCGACCCCAGTAGCGCACGGTGAGCTTGGAAAACCCTGGGATTCAGCTGTCCGTCAGGTCCTGGACCTGGGCGTACCGCTCGCGGACCTGTGGCGTGGGGTCGGCCTCGAACGTCTGCTCGCCGCCCGCCCGCCAGGACGGCGGCTCCGGGACGTCGCCCCCCGAGGCCGCGGCGAGCGCCCAGGCGGCCTGCCGGGCGGCGCCGTCCGCGACGTACTCACCGGGGGGTGGGACCACGACCGGGCAGCCGAGCACCTGCGGGGCGATCCGGCACACGGCCTCGGACCGGGCCCCGCCGCCGACCAGCAGCACGCGCCGGATCTCGGCCCCCTCGGCCCGTAGCGCGTCGAGCCCGTCGGCCAGCCCGCACAGCAGCCCCTCGACGGTCGCCCGGGCCAGGTGCGCGGCGTCGGCCGTCTGCAGCGTGAGGCCGTGCAGGGCGCCCGTCGCGTTCGGCCGGTTCGGGGTCCGCTCACCCTCCAGGTAGGGCACCAGCACCAGCCCGCCCGAGCCGACGGGGGCCGACAGGGCCAGCCGGGCCAGCTCGTCGTGATCGACGCGCAGCAGCCGGGCGGTGGCGTCCAGGACCCGCGCGGCGTTGAGGGTGCAGACCAGCGGCAGGTAGCGGCCCGTCGCGTCGGCGAATCCCGCCACGATCCCGGTCGGGTCGGCGGAGGGGGTGTCGACGATGCCGGACACCACGCCCGACGTCCCGATCGAGACCACGACGTCACCGGGGCGCGCGCCGACCCCGAGCGCGGCGGCCATGTTGTCGCCCGTGCCCGGCCCGAGCAGCGCTCCCTCGCTCACCCCGGCGACGGCGGTGCGCCCGGCCGCGTCCGAGGGGCCCAGCACCCGGGGGAGGACGGCGTCGCGGCCCAGCGCGGCCTGCAGCAGGTCGGGCCGGTACTCACCGGTGGGCACCGCCCAGTAGCCGGTGCCGGAGGCGTCGCCGCGGTCGGTGGTCAGGGTGTCGAGGCCGACGGCGCCGGACAGCTGCCAGGTCAGCCAGTCGTGCGGCAGGCAGACGGCCTCGGTGCGGGCGGCGTTCGCCGGCTCGTGCCCGGCCAGCCAGGCCAGCTTGCTGATCGTGAACGAGGCGACCGGGACGACGCCGACCTCCTCGGCCCAGACCTTCGGACCCCCGTGCGCCGCGGCCAGTTCGGCGGCCGCGTCCGCGGAGCGCGTGTCGTTCCACAGCAGGGCGTCCCGGACCACCTGTCCGGCGCCGTCGAGCGCGACCATGCCGTGCTGCTGGGCCCCGACGGCGATCGCGGCCACGTCGTCCAGGCCGCCCGCGTCGGTGATCGCGGTGCGCAGCGCGTCCCACCAGTGGGCCGGGGCGATCTCGGTGCCGTCGGGGTGGGTCGCGCGGCCGCTGCGGACCAGTTCGCCGGTGTCCGCGTCGCGGACCACCACCTTGCACGCCTGGGTCGAGGAGTCGACCCCCGCCACCAAGGTCATGACCACAGCCTCCGGTCGGGGTACGGCGGCGCCCGTTCCCGACGCCGGCGTGGATGGTCCCATCATCCTAGGCGTGCCCGGGAGGGTGAGTCCTCGGGTGGCGGCGGCTGTGAAGAGGGTGACTGTGGAGGTGGGCGGACGTGACCTGGGTTACTCTCTGGTAGCCGTCGGAGTACGTCCTGACGGTCAGGGCGACGGCGTCGTCGCCCTCGGTGAGCGCAGGGAGATCAGCGGTGCGGCAGATCAACGTCAGCAGGCGACGGGGAACCGGTCTGGGTGGAGCGGCGCTGGCCGTCTCCATGCTGCTGGGGGTCTCGGCCTGCGGGTCCGACACCCCCGCGCAGACCCCGGCCCAGGCGGTGGAGCACGACTACCAGTCCTATGCCTCGGCGGTCAGCAACAAGAACGGCGAGACCGCGGCGACCTGGGTGAACGCCAAGACGTTGACCTACTTCGACGGGCTGCGGGACAAGGCGCTGGATGACGACGAGAAGACGTTGCGCAAGGCGACGCCGATCGACCAGCTGACCGTGCTGTCGTTGCGCAAGAACGTCCCGGCCGAAGTGCTGCGCACGGGTACCCCGCAGGCGATCGTCGCGTCGGGCGTCAAGAACGGCGCGATCGGCGACGGTTCCCTGCCGCAGACCGGTCTGAGCGACGTCAAGGTCAACGGCACCCAGGCCACGGCCCAGCTGAAGCTCGGCCTCGAGGACAGCACCCAGACGATGACGATCCGGTTCGACCGTGAGGCGAACCGCTGGAAGTTCGACATCTCGGCGACCGTCCCGGCCGGCAACGCGACGCTGGAGCAGATCGAGAAGTCGAACAAGGTCACCGCCAAGGCCGTGGTCGACCAGGTGCTGGTGTCGCGGTACGGGGCCAAGGAGGCCAAGGCGATCTGGACGCCGATCGGGCGGTCCTGAGCCGGAAAACCCTACGCCGCCGGCACCGGCGGCGTAGATCTCGTCCATGAGCGCTCTGCAGAGCCTGGGGGTCGATGGCGACCTGCCCGGCCCCGCCCGTTCCCCGGGCGGCCTGTGCGGGAGCCTGGCCGCCGTCGGACACCCGGTGCCGACGGACCTGGCCACGGTGGCCTGGCTGGCCCTGGCCCTGCACCGGCCGATTCTCGTGGAGCCCGCCGACCCCGAGGCCGACGGGGCCGAGCACCGCCATGCCGAGCACCGCCATGCCGAGCACCGCCACGCCGAGCACCGCCACGCCGAGCACAGCCACGCCGGGCAGTCCCTCGCCGAGGGTCTGGCCGCGGTCCTCGGTCGCGACCTGGTCCGCATCACCTGCCACCCCGCCATGGCCGGCGGTGACGGCCTGCCGGCCCGCGCCGTCCAGCGCGCGCGGCGGACGCCCGCCGTCCTGCTGGTCGAAGGCGCGCACACGGCGCCGCAGCCGTTCCTCGACGGGCTGCTGGCCGAGCTCGGCGCACCGGGCCCGTACGACCCGGTGCTCGTCCTGGTCGCCGCCCGCCCGGTGTCGCCCGCCCTCGCCCGCCGCTGCCTGACCGCCCGGCCCTGACCGTCAGCCCATTGAGCCCGCCGGGCTGATCGGCCCACCCCGGACCTCAGCCGGCGAACATCCGCACGGCCGAGGCCTCGACGTCCTCGTACTGCCGGCCCGCGGCGGCCAACGCCGCCTGGATCTCCTCCAGGCTCGCCCGCACGCGCTCCTGGGTGCCCCGCCACTCGCCGATCAGGTGCTGGAACGACGAGGACGCCTGACCCCGCCAGCTCGCCTGCAGTTCCAGCAGGTGCCGCATCATCGCGTCGACCTCCGCCCCCAACTGCGTCGCCGACGCCTGGACCGCTGCGCTGGCCTGCGCGACCTGCGCGCTGTCGACCTCGAACCTGCTCATCGCCTGGACCGTCCCCTCGTAGAAACCCGCGGCCCGCGCCGCGTTTCCCTCAAGGCTCCCAGACCCGGACGCACCCTCCCGAAGTTGTCCACAGGCGCCCGTCGTCCACAACCCCGGCGGGCCGCAAAGTGAAGATGGGAGGAGGCGAGCGCGGCCCTGACCCCGCGCTCGCCCCCTCCCACCGACGCCATGCCCGCGGCATGGCCCGTGCGGCGGCGAACGGGGGAGTCACCGCCGCACGGGGTCCGATCTCAGCTCGACGAGGTCGGCCTCGTGCCGAGCGTCACGGCGATCTTCTGGCTCTTGCCGTCACGCACCACGGTCAGTGTCACAGACGTGCCGGGTTGGCGCTCCTGGAGTTGTCCGACCAGGGAGGCGTAGCTGTTCACGGAGTCACCGTCGACCGCGATGATGGCGTCGTTCACCTTCAGCCCCGCCTTGTCGGCCGGGCCCCCGTTCACGACCTCCTTCAGCACCGCCGCCTCGCGGGACGCGCCGTCGACCCGCACCTCGGCGTCGGCGAGGCTGACGCCGAGATACGAGTGCTTGACGGCCTGGCCCTTGGCCAGCTGGTCGGCGACCGTCTTGGCCTCGTCGACCGGGATCGCGAAGCCGATGCCGATGCTGCCCGACTCGCCGGAGCCGCCGAGGGTGCTGCTGCCCAGGCTGGCGATGGACGACGGGATGCCGATCACCCGGCCCTGGGCGTCGACTAGAGCACCGCCGGAGTTACCGGGGTTGATCGCCGCGTCGGTCTGGATCGCGTTGGTGTAGACCTGCTCGCTGCCCGAACCGGTCCCGCCGCCGAACGGATTCTGCTGCTGGTCGCTCTCGGAGGACGACGTGGTGACCGGGGCGTCGGTGTTGCTGACGATGCCGGTGGTCACCGTGTTCTGCATGCCCAGCGGGTTGCCGACCGCCATCACCGGGTCGCCGGTCTTGACGGTGGACGAGTTGCCCAGCGTGGCCGGGGTCAGGTCCGACGGCGGGTTCTTGATCTTGATCACGGCGAGGTCGGTCCGGCTGTCGGTGCCGACCACACTGGCCTCGTACTCGCGACCGTCCGAGAGGACGACCCCGATGCTGGCGTCGCTTCCGGCCCCGGTGGCCACGTGGTTGTTGGTGAGGATCTCGCCGCTCTTGCTGAGGATGACGCCCGACCCCTCGCCCGAGGCCGACTGGCTGCTCACGGTCACGGCGACCACGCTGGGCTCGACGGCGGCCGCGACCGCCGTCCAGTCGGGGTTCTCCGCGGTGCTGGTGGTGACCGGCGCCGAGACCTTGGTGTCCGAGCCGGAGCTGCCGGCCGCCGTGGTGCCGTCCGTCGTGGCCGCGATCAGGCCCGCGGTCAGCAGGCTCGAGAGCAGGGCCGCGCCGACGCCGACGCCCACCACACCGCCCCAGCCCGGACGGCGGGGCTCGCGGGGGCGGGGCACCGCGCCACCGGGGGCGTCCGGCGGGCCGGGCGGCGTCGGGGCGCCGAACGAGTACCCGGGCCGGTCCTGCGACTCGGGGCCCGAGGGCTGATGGCCGGGGCCGCCGGAGGGGCCGAAGCCGCTGGGGGGTGCGGGCGGGGGCGGAGGTGCGGCGGGCCGGTCCTGGACGGCGGTGGCCTGCGGGCTGGTCCAGCCCGACGCCGCGGGCTGCCCGTACCCGTACCCGTAGCCGGCCGGGGCGGCGGGCGCCTGGACGGCGGGCTGCGGGGCCGGTGGGCCGGCCGGGGGTTCCACCGGCTGGGCGGCGACCGGCTGGGGAGCGGTCGGCTGGGGGGTCACCGGCTGCGGTGTGGTCGCCTCGGTGCTCAGCGGGGACGTCGTGCCCGTCGTGCCCGTCGTGCCCGTCGTGCCCGGGGACGCCGGGGCGGCGGGCTCCTCGTCGTAGCGGGACGGCGGCTCACCGCCGACCGGAGGCCTGCGGGCCCACGCGTAGCGGGCTTCTTCGTCGTTGCCGTTCGTCATGTCACTACCTCGTGGTCAGGATCGCCGGAGTGCTTCGCGGAACATTCGACCCTGTCCGCCTCGACGTTCTCTGCTTCCACCCTGAGAGCATCCTGGGAATCCCGCCACCTGGAGCGCCCCCGCCGTCCGGACGCGTCGAAGGGCCGGCCGAGTACCTCGGCCGGCCCTTCGCGGAGTCGTCAGTCGGTGGTGCTGACCGGGCCGGTGATCGGCCGGCCGTCGGCGCCCAGACGCGTCCGACGCGGGTTCGCGAGGGGAGCGCTCGGCGACTCACCGTGAACGGAGTCGGCGTCCGGCGTCCCAGCTGTGTGCAGCATTCAGGCCTCCTCGGAGGTTCTTCGACGTGCCGTTGAGCAGGTACCAAGTGGAGCGTGCGTCCGATCTTGTCAGACGTTCTCCGCCTTGTCCGGACATCTTGTGCGGACCAGGTGACCGCTGGGTTTCCGCGGAGTGTTGCGCGGGTCAACGCTCCGGGGACCGGCTCGGCGACACGCTCGAGAAGGCCACTCTGACCTGCTCTTATGTTCTATAAACCATGAGGAGGGTCCCTCCGCATCCCGAAAGGGCCGAATATCGGGTGTGCGAAGGCTCACGTCCCCGAACGGGGTGACGGCCGGTCCCCGCCGTTCAGCGGAGAGCCGGCCGTCACCGGTGGTCGTGCTGCCGTCACGGTGCGCCGGGGAGGGTCATGGAGGCCCTCCGGCGCGTCCGCTCACATCCCCGCCAGCACCTCCTCAGCCACGGGCAGGTCCCGCGCGGCGACCAGGACGATGAACCGAGAGTCACCGTGCGGGGTGCGGCTCTCGGAGATCACCGGGCTGATGTCGACGTCGGCGAGGCTCGCCTCGGCCAGGGGCAGGGTGGTACGGCCGACCTCGGTGACCCGGACGAGGCGGTCCGGGTTCGGGGCGGGCAGGACGGTGTCGAGGAAGCGGGCCCACAGGGACCCGGTCGTGGTGGTGCCGGTCATGGCATCGCTCCATACGGAGAGAAGGGGCGCCGGGTCGCACGGGATCGCCGTGGCCCGGTCGCGAGGACTCGGACGGCGCTGCCTCGGGCCGCCAGGCCGGCCGGCGCGAGAGGGGTACCACCGCGTGGTGGGCGGTGTGCGCGCCGGTCCGGCTCCGTAATCATCCCATGACCGGGCGGGGCGATCAGCCCGCTACCCGGGGGTAACCGATGCTTGTGAGTCGATTCACAAGCTCGCGTCGTCCTCCGGGCGGTCCTCGGCCGGCCGCAACGGCAGCTCGACCCGGAAAGTCGCCCCGCCGCCCGGGGTGGGGGCGACCCCGACCCGTCCGCCGTGCACCGAGACCACCGCGGCCACGATCGACAGCCCCAGGCCGGAACCGCCGCCCTGGCTGCGGGCTCGCGAGGCGTCCACCCGGTAGAACCGCTCGAACACCTTGACCGCGTGCTCGGGTTCGAGCCCCGGCCCGTGGTCTCGGATCTCCAGGACGGCGATCGCCCCGGCCCGCCCCACCGCCAACTCGATCGGAGTGCCGGCCGGGGTGTGCCGCACGGCGTTGGCCACCAGGTTGCTCACCACCTGGCGCAGCCGGGCGTCGTCCCCGGTGACCACCGCGGACGCCGGTCCGGAGTTCGCGGTCAGGCCGACCAGCGAGACCGTACGGTCGGGGGCCAGGCCCCGGGCGTCATGGGTGGCGTCCCCGGCCAGCACCAGCAGGTCGACCGGCTCACTGCGCACGGGCCGCTGCTCGTCCAGGCGGGCCAGCATGAGCAGGTCCTCGACCAGGCCGCCCATCCGGCGGGCCTCGTCCTCGATCCGGCCCATCGTGCGGGCGACGTCCTCCTCCTCGCGCACCGCGCCCTGCCGGTACAGCTCTGCGAACCCGCGGATCGAGGCCAACGGGGTGCGCAGCTCGTGCGAGGCGTCCGCCGCGAACCGGCGGGTGCGGGACTCCGAGGCCTCCCGGGCCCGGAACGCACTCTCGATCTGGGTGAGCATCCCGTTGAGCGAGGTGGTCAACCGGCCGACCTCGGTGGACGACGGGCGCTCGGGGACGCGCTGGGAGAGGTCGCCGGCGGCGATGGCCGCCGCGGTCTCCTCGACCTCCACCAGGGGGGCCAGGGCCTGGCGGATGGCGATCCAGCCGAACAGCGCGGACAGCAGGGCCAGCACGGCTCCCAGGCTGAGGAAGATGATCTCGACCTGCTTGATGGCGTCCTCGACCTGGGTCAGCGGGAGGGCGATCAGGGCGTACCCGACCGACTGCCCGCCGCCGCCGAACTGGGGCGTGATGGCGTAGGCGATGACCCGGTAGTGCACGCCGTGGTTGTTCGAGTCGACCGTGAACAGCTCACCGTTGTGCGCCTCGACCTCGCGCGTGGTCATGGTCGGGAATCGGGGCAGGGCCCCGGACGTGCTGGTCTCGGTGCCGTCCGACTCCTCGGTCCCGGTGATGAGGTCCGGGTTCTGGCCCTCGCGCGCGATCAGCACCACGTAGCGACTGGGCAGCCCGGGCCCGCCGCCCAGGCCGCTCGCGCTCTGGGCCGCGGTCAGGATGCGGTCGGCGTCGTCGCGCAGGTCCTGGTCGACCTGGCCGACGAGGAACCGCTTGAGGACGAACGTCGTGCCGGCGCCGGTCAGGGCCAGGGCGATGAACAGCAGGACGACCATGATGCCGACCAGCCGGGCGCGCAGGGGCAGGCGGCTCCAGCGGTTCGCGACCGGCGCGGTCACACGGTTGGCCTGGGCCCGCCGGCGCAGCGCCTCGCGATCGAACCGCATGCGGCGCAGGGGTTCCGGTGGTCCGAGAGTCTCGACCTCATCGAGATCGACCTCGACGTCCGTGTCGGAGGGGGAGGAGGTTGACATGGTCGGCTCAGGACTCCGGGGGCAGGCGCAGCACGTAGCCGACGCCCCGCTTGGTGTGGATCAGCGCCGGGTCGACATCGTCGATCTTGCGCCGCAGGTAGGAGATGTACGACTCGACGATGCCCGCCTCACCGTTGAAGTCGTAGGCCCAGACGTGGTCCAGGATCTGGGCTTTCGACAGCACCCGGTTCGGGTTCAGCATCATGTAGCGCAGCAGCTTGAACTCGGTGGGGGACAGGTCGATCAGCTTGCCGGAGCGGCGCACCTCGTGGCTGTCCTCGTCGAGCTCGAGGTCGTGGAAGATCAGCCGGCCGGAGTCGGAGTCGGCCGCCACGCCGGTGCGGCGCAGCACCGCGCGGATGCGGGCCACGACCTCCTCGAGGCTGAATGGCTTGGTGACGTAGTCGTCGCCGCCGATCGTCAGGCCGGTGATCTTGTCGGCGTTCTCGTCCCGGGCGGTGAGGAACAGCACCGGGATGTTGCGGCCGCGCTCGCGCATCCGCCGGGTGACCGTGAAGCCGTCCATGTCGGGCATCATCACGTCCAGCACGACCAGGTCCGGCCGGTGCTGCTCGACGAGCTTCAGCGCCTCGCCGCCGTCGGCCGCGGGCATCACGTCGAACCCGGCGAACCGCAGGGACGTCGTGAGCAGCTCGCGGATGTTGGGCTCGTCGTCGACGACGAGCAGTCGCGCCTCAGGAGTCTTCTCAGCCACGTCAAGGAGTATCGGCACGCTTCCTGGGAACTGTCTGGACGCCGGCTCACAGATTTGTGGGCGCGATGAAGCGGTGTCGAAATCGTCACCTAACGGTCTTTTCAAGCGGCGCCGCCCTCGACAGGATCTTGGTTTCCATCCCCGACCGGAAAAGGACTCCGATGTCTGCGTACCCCCTGACTGCGCACTCCCCTGTCGGCCGCCGTCGCCTGCGACTGCTCGTGGGCCTGGCCCTGGCCTTCGCCGTGTTCCTCGGTGTCGGTGCCCCCCAGGTGGCCCAGGCCGCCCCCGTCCCCGCCGCGGCCCTCGCCCCCTCCATCACCATCAAGCCGACCCAGACCCTGGCCCAGGTGCAGGCGGCGGTGAAGGCTCTGGCCAAGGGTCAGTCCATCGAACTGATCGACCCCGCCACCCTGAAGCTCGACAAGGGTGTGGCCTGTTCGGTGGCCGTCACCGTGGCGCTCTACGCCTTCTCCGGTGCGGTGGTCGGCTATCTGGCCACGGCCGGGATCGTGGTCACCGTCCTCGGGGTGGCTGTCGACGCCGGGCTGCTGGCCGGGATCGCGGCCGGGAAGATCAAGTGGCCGGCCGTCTACGCCTGGGTCGGCGCGAACGTCTGCAAGTAGAGGCTCAGCGCCGGAGGGCGCCACCGCCTGGACCGGGCGGTGGCGCCCTCCGGTCGTTCCGGCGCCATCCGCGGTTGGACTCTTGCGCCGCAAGGTACTGGCAGCTACCTTGTGACGCATGGAACCTGGCGAGACGCGGCAGGTACTGCCGCAGTTGCGTCGCGGAGCTCTGGAGTTCTGCGTGCTGGCGCTGCTGCGGTCACAACCGCGCTACGGCTTCGACCTGGTCAGGGAACTGTCGGCGGACGAACTGCTGACCAGCGAGGGGACGATCTACCCCCTGCTGTCGCGACTGCGGAGGGAGGGGCTGGTGACGACGACCTGGCAGGAGTCCGACTCCGGCCCCCCGCGTCGCTACTACGCGCTCACCCCGGCCGGGCACGGCGCCCTGGCCGGTTTCGTCGAGGAGTGGCGCCGTTTCCGTGACGGCGTCGACCGAGTCCTGAGGCTCGGCACTGGAGAGGGGACCCGATGATGACCACCGCCCTGGACCACCCCGCGGTGCGGGACTACCTGGCCCGGCTGAACGCCGCGGCCGCCGTGCTGCCGCCCGGCCGCCGTGTCGAGCTGATCGCCGAGATCCGCGGCCACCTCGCCGAAGCGCTGACGGGAGAGGCGGTTTCGGACGCGGCCGTGCTGGCCACGCTGGACCGGCTCGGCGACCCGGCCGAGATCGTCGCCGCCGAGGGCGGGCCGCAGGCCCGGCCGCCGCTGCCGCCGCTGACCGGCGTCCCGAACTCGCCCTGGGGTGCCCTGGAGATCGTCGCCGTCCTCCTGCTCACGGTCGGGTCCCTGGTGCTGCCGGGCATGGGCCCCCTGGTCGGCATCGTCCTGGCCTGGGTCTCCCCGGCCTGGACCCGGCGGCAGAAGGTGATCGCCACGGTGATCGCCGTCGTTCCGGCCTTCCTCGCCCTGCTGGCGGGCTTCGGCGCCCTGCTCGCCTTCTCGGCGCCCTGACCGTTCCGTTCCCGAACTCCCGGAGGTATCCCGTGGCCGTCGCCCTCGCCCTGCCGCTCCTGTTCGTCCTCGCCGTCCTTTCGCCCACACTGGCCGGCGTCTACCTGGCCGTCGTCCTCTCCCGGAACGCCCGACCACGCTGAGCCCGACCGAGCACCTACCTCAAGGTGCTCTTGTCAGCAGTACCCGTAGGGCCGCAGCATCCGTCGATGCGCATGAGAACCCTGACTCTGCGCGCGTTCGTCACGGGGGCCCTGATCGCCGCCGCTGTCGTCGTCGCGCCCGTCCCGTCCGCCCAGGCCGCCTGCACCTTCTCGATCAGCTCCGTGGCCTGGAGCCCGGCCACCGTGGACGACACCGCGACCGATACGAGTACGACCCTGACGATGAAGGCCACGGCCGGCTTCCCTTACGTCACCGTGCAGTTGGACGACCTGGCCTCGAACACTCACGTCTTCGACCCGGCGTACGCACGACTGACGCCGGTCACCGGTCAAGCGGGCACGTACCGGGGGACCGTCACCGTGGTCCCCGGTGCGACCCCGGGCAGCTACGGGCTGCGTGGCGTCACCACCGCCAACAGCCAGTGCTTCCTGGCCACATACTCCGGGTCCTACAGTGCCGCGCAGCTCGCCGCCTTCCCGGCGCTGAGCGTCACCGGCGCACAGGACGCCCAGGCTCCGGTGATCGCGTCACTCACAGCCGGGACCGGGACCTACGACGCGACCCGCGGCGGTTCGATCCCCGTGTCGGTGCGGGTGAGCGACGACCTCAGCGGCGCGTCCGCGGTCACCGTCGGCGCGTACGCACCGAACGCGAACGTGACCCCGTACGGCACCTCCGTGACTCTCACGCGCAGTAGCGGCACCGCGCGCGACGGCGTCTGGTCCGGCTCCCTGCCCCTGCCCGGTGGCACGCAGGACACCTGGACGTACTCGGTGTCGGCGATCGACCGGTACGGGCGCGGGACTCAACGCTCCGACCTGGGCGGGTTCTCGACCTTCACCACCGCGCCGCCGCCGAAACCCACGGGAATCAAGGCGGTTTCGCTTCCCGCGGTCAACATCGGCATCGGCGGCAGCGGCCCGGCAGTGAAGGTCACCTGGAACCAGTCCACGAGCGGTCAGCCGGTCGCCGCCTCCTGGCTCGTGACCCCCACCGGTTCGTGCGCCCGCTCCGCCGTGGTGGTGACCGAACCGACCGCCTCCTTCGGCCGCACCGGTTCGATGGGCCTGTGCACCGTCTCGGTCGTGGCCCGCAACGCCGCAGGTTCGTCCACGGGCGTCAGCGCGACCGCCGTCCTCTGAGGGGCGGGCGGTCGGGGCGTGTCGTACGGTCGGGGCGTGGCGCGGCCCGAGATCACCGAGACCGTCGTCCGGACGCCGGGCGGGAAGATCGCCTGCACGACCGCCGGTCCGGACGACGCGCCCGCGTTGCTGCTCGTGCACGGGCTCGGTGCGACGCGCCGGACCTGGCGCAAGCTGATCGGCGCGCTCGCCACCGATCACCGCGTCATCGCCGCGGACCTCCCCGGGCACGGCGACTCCGAGGAACCCTCGGGCGACTACTCCCTGGGGGCGCACGCGACGGCGCTGCGCGACGTCCTCACCGTGCTCGACGTCCCGGCCGTGACCATCGTGGGGCACAGCCTCGGCGGCGGGATCGCGCTGCAGTTCGCCTACCAGTTCCCGGAACGGACGCAGCGCGGCGTCCTGATCAGCAGCGGCGGCCTCGGGCCCGAGGTGAACCTGATGCTGCGCGCGGCCACGCTGCCCGGCGCCGAGACCGTCGTCGCCCAGCTGGCCCGCATCCCGGAGGGCGTGACCCGCCGCGTGCTGCCGCTGATGTCGATGCTGCCGCGCTTCCTGGCGCTCGAGGACGCCGGCCCGACCGCGGGCACGTTGCACGGGTTGAGCGACCCCCGCTCGCGGGTCGCCTTCGTGCGCACCGCCCAGAGCGTCATCAACTGGCGCGGTCAGACCGTCAGCGCCCTGAAGCGCCTGCACCTGCTGGCCGGGATGCCGGTGATGATCGCGTGGGGTGCGAACGACCAGACCATCCCGCCCGACCACCACCGGGCCTTCGCGCAGCTGGTGCCCACGGCCACGGTGGCCGAGATCCCCGACGCCGGGCACTTCCTGCACGAGACCGCCGCCGACCGGTTGCTCCCGCCGCTGCTGGACTTCCTGGCCACCGAACCGCCCTTCGAGTACAGCGAGGAGCGCTGGCGCCGGTTGCTCACCGGCGATCACAGCTCCGTTGACTAGGGTTGACGCCCGCGTCGTCCCCGACCAGTCAGGACCTGCCGTGCCCCGCTCGCTCGCCGTGACCGCCGTCCTCGCCGGAGCCCTCGCCCTGGCCGCCTGCGGAGGGGGGAGCGAACCGTCGGACACCGGCAGCAGCCTGGCCGCGTCGGCGGGCGGGTCGTCCGCCGCGCCGGCCGCCGGAGCCGTGACCTACCAGGGCGTCACCGTGAGCAACCCGACCGACCTGACGAAGGCGTCGAACCCCACGTCGTCCTCCAGCAAGACCCCCGCGAAGCTCGAGTACAAGGACCTCGTGGTCGGCACCGGCAAGGAGGCGAACGCGAGCTCCACGGTGACCGTGCAGTACGAGGGCGTGCTCTACAAGGACGGCACCGCGTTCGACTCCTCGTGGAGCCGCGGCGGCCAGCCGGCCAGCTTCTCGCTCATGCAGGTCGTACCCGGGTTCACCCAGGGCATCGGCGGCACCGACGGCGTCCCGCCCATGAAGGAGGGCGGTCGGCGCGTCATGATCCTGCCCGCCGAACTGGGCTACGGCGCGCAGGCCACGGGGGCGATCCCGGCCAACTCCCCGCTCGTCTTCGTGGTCGACCTGGTCTCCGTCTCCTGACGTCAGGCCCCTGACCTGCGCGGACGTACTACCGCGGGCAGGTGCTCTTGTCAGCAGTACCTCCGTCCGACCACGATCCGCCTGGTTCCGCGCCGGGGGGTGACCGCCTCGGCATCGCCCGAGAGGAAGTCCCTGACGTGCTTCTCAGCTCCCTTACGGCGCGTGCTCTTCTGACCGCCGCTGCCCTGTCCACCACGGCCTTCGGCGTCGGATCGTCCGCGCAGGCGGCGACCGTCCCGGCGAAGCCGACCGGCGTGAAGGCCGTCACGCAGTACTACTTCACGATCGGCCAGTTCTCGCCGGGCTGGGTGGCCAAGGTGACCTGGAACCGGCCGGCGGTCGTCAGCCCGGACGCGTTCTGGCTTCTGACGACGTCGGGGTCGTGTGCCCTCCCCTCGCCGACGTGGACCACGAGCACGTCGGCCGAGTTCCGCAAGAGCGGGTCCTCCGGCGTCTGCAAGGTGACGGTGCAGGCGGGCAACGAGGCGGGCCTCTCGGAGGGTGTGACCGTCCAGGCCCTCCTGCCCTGACGCCGGTCCGCCACCATCCGAAAGGCACCAAGATGCGCCTGAAGACCCTGACCACCCGCGCCCTGGTCGTGGCGACCGCCCTCGCGGCCGCATTCGTCGTCGCCCCCGCCACCACCGCCCAGGCGGCCTGCAGCTTCAGCATCAGCTCCCTGAGCTGGAGCCCGGCATCGGTGAGCAACGCCGTCGACTCCACGGTGACCATGACCCTGAAGGCCACCGCCGGCTTCTCGAGCATCGGTGTCGATGTCGGGCCGCTAGGGTTCGCCAAGCAGCTGAAGCCCGTCAGCGGGCAGGCCGGCACGTACCGGGGCACCCTCGGCGTGACCCGCGGGACCGCCCCCGGTCAGTACGGGCTCACCTCCGTCGTCACCGCCAACAGCCAGTGCTTCCTCGCCTCCTTCTCAGCTGGCTACGAGCAGGCCCAGCTGGAGGCCATGGGCTTGCCCGAGCTGACCGTGACCGGCGCCGCGGCCGACACCCAGGCCCCCGTCGTCGCCTCGTTCACCGGGGGCTCGGGCCCCTACCCCGCCACGGCCGGTAGCTCCATCCCGGTCTCGATGCGGGTCACGGACGACGTCAGCGGCGTCGCGTCGGTGACCGTCAGCGCGACCGGCGACGAGGACAGCTCGCTGCCGCAGCCGTTCAACCAGTCCCGCAGTAGCAGCGTCGCGCTCACCCGGACCGGTGGAACCGATCTCGACGGCACCTGGACCGGATCGCTACCTCTGGTAGCCGGTACCCAACAACCGTTCACCTACTACCTGACCGTGACCGACCGGGTCGGTCACCTGTTCCAGGGCCCGCCGCCGACCGGGTCCGCCACGGGCTTCCGGACCGCCACCACGGCGGCGCCCGCCGCGCCGACCGGGGTCAAGGCGGTCACGGCCTACCAGCCCGGCGTCATAGGTGACATCAACATCCGCGGCGGGTGGTACGTCGGCGTCACGTGGAACCCCCCGGCCGCAGGGACACCGGGCGCCACCGACTACCGGATCACCACCACCGGGTCCTGCGCCGGAGCCGCCGCGTCCTTCTGGTCGACGACCTCGGCCCGGGTGTATCCCCCCGCGCACGGCGTCTGCAAGGTCACCGTCTATGCACACAACGGGGTTGGAACGTCCGCGGGGGCGTCGGCGTCTGCCCTCTTCTGACCACCCACGGAAAGGGCGCTACGTTCCGAAATCCCTGACCACACGCTCGCCGTTCGACTGAGCGCCCGTCTCCCGAGGCGGGTGCTCAGTCGAACGCGGCGACGTCCTCAGCGTCCACGATGCGGTAGGCGTAGCCCTGCTCGGCGAGGAACCGTTGCCGGTGCGCGGCGAACTCCTGGTCGAGGGTGTCGCGGGAGACCACCGCGTAGAACCGGGCCCCGCGCCCGTCGGCTTTGGGGCGCAGCAGCCGGCCGAGGCGCTGGGCCTCCTCCTGGCGTGACCCGAACGAGCCCGAGACCTGGATGGCCACCGAGGCTTCCGGCAGGTCGATGCTGAAGTTGGCGACCTTGCTGACCACCAGCGTCTGCAGTTCCCCGGCCCGGAACGCGTCGAACAACCGCTGTCGCTCGGCCACGCTCGTCTCGCCCTTCAGGACCGGCGCGTCCAGCGTCTCGCCCAGCTCGTCGAGCTGGTCCAGGTACTGGCCGATCACGAGCAGCTGTTCGCCGGCGTGCTTCTTCGCGAGTTCGACCACCACGCGCGACTTCTCGGGCGACGTGGCGCACAGGCGGTACCGCTCGTCGGGCTCGGCCGTCGCGTACACCAGCCGCTCGCTCTCGGGCAGCGTGACCCGCACCTCGACGCAGTCGGCCGGGGCGATGTAGCCCTGTGCCTCGATGTCCTTCCACGGGGCGTCGTAGCGCTTGGGCCCGATCAGGCTGAACACGTCACCCTCGCGGCCGTCCTCGCGCACCAGCGTCGCGGTCAGCCCGAGCCGGCGGCGCGACTGCAGCGAGGCGGTCATCCGGAAGATGGGGGCGGGCAGCAGGTGCACCTCGTCGTAGATGATCAGCCCCCACTCGCGGGCGTCGAACAGCTCGAGGTGCCCGTACGTGCCCTTCCGGCGCGTCGTCATGACCTGGTAGGTCGCGATGGTGACGGGCCGGATCTCCTTACGGGCGCCGGAGTACTCGCCGATCTCGTCCTCCGTCAGCGACGTCCGCGCGATCAGCTCGTCCCGCCACTGCCGGGCGCTCACGGTGTTGGTCACCAGGATCAGCGTCGTGGTGCCGCTCTTGGCCATCGAGGCGGCACCGACCAGGGTCTTGCCCGCGCCGCAGGGCAGGACGACGACCCCCGAGCCGCCGTGCCAGAACCCCTCGACCGCCTCGGCCTGGTACGGCCGCAGCGACCAGCCGTCCTCGGCCAGCGCGATCGGGTGCTTCTCGCCGTCCACGTACCCGGCCAGGTCCTCGGCGGGCCAGCCGAGCTTCAGCAGCACCTGCTTCAGGTTGCCGCGCTCGCTCGGGTGGACGGCGACGCTCTCGGCGTCGATCCGGTCACCGACCATGGGGGCGACCTTCTTGGAGCGCAGCACCTCCTCGAGCACCGGGATGTCGAGGCCGCGCAGCACGAGCCCGTGCGCCGGGTCCTTCACCAGTTGCAGTCGCCCGTAGCGGGCCATGGTCTCCGCGACGTCGACCAGCAGGGCGTGCGGCACCGGGTAGCGCGAGTACTCCAGCAGCACGTCGACGACCTGCTCGGCGTCGTGGCCGGCGGCCCGGGCGTTCCAGAGCCCCAGCGGGGTCAGCCGGTAGGTGTGCACGTGTTCGGGCGCGCGCTCCAGCTCGGCGAACGGGGCGATCGCGCGGCGGCACTCGCCCGCCCGCTCGTGATCGATCTCGAGGAGGAGGGTCTTGTCGCTCTGCACGATCAGGGGGCCGTCGTTCACCACCCGACCTTAAACCGCCACGCGGCTCGGGCTCATTCCTCGGCGGCCTCGGTCAGGGCGGTGAGCAGCGTGAGGACCATGTGCGGGACGTTGCCCTCGCGCGACCCGTCGGGCGTGGCCAGCTCCTCCCGCAGGGAGGCGAGCCAGACCGCCTGGAGGAGTTGCACCGCCTCCGTCGCGGGCACGGTCAGTCGCCGCCCCAGGCTGGCCAGCCCCTCCTCGACCACCGCCGCGGCCTCGGCCTGGGACTCCTCCTGCAGGCCTCGCATCACGGCGCCGAGCTGAGGGTTGCGGATGCAGGCCTGCTCGAACTCGCCGACCATCAGGGCCCACTGCCGGTCCCGCGGCTGGATGGCCAGGAACAGGTTCAGGACGTCGCCCAGCGCCTCGGGCCCGGCCGGGCCGTCCGCGCGCGCGGCCCGGTGCGCCTCGACCGCGGCCTGCAGGTTGGCGACCGTGCGCTCGTGCTCCTGCTCCATCAGCGCGAGCAGCAGCTCGTCCTTGCTGCTGAAGTTCGAGTAGAAGGCGCCGCGGGTGAACCCGGCCGCCTCGCAGATGTCCTCCACCGAGGCCCCGGCCACGCCGCGCTCGGCGAAGACCGTGCGGGCGCCGTCCAGCAGGCGGCTGCGGGTGGCGACCCGGCGCGCGGACAGCTCCGCGCTGCGCTGGGCGCCCTGCGCGCCGGAGCGGGTGCCCGAGCGGCGGGCCCGGACGGCGGCACGTCTGGTCACGGTGTCTCCTTCGACGGTGCTGATCAGGCCCCACCCGGGGTACGGGTACAAGTATGCACCCGATACATTGACGTAGCCGATACATCTTCGTATCGTGACGGGGCCGCCGGGGTCGCCGGCCGTCGAAAGGACTCGACATGTCCACGGTGCTCTACCGGCTGGGCCGGGCGGCCTACCGCGAACGCGGGGTGGTGATCGGCTGCTGGGTGGCTCTGCTCGTCCTGCTCGGGGCGCTCGTGGGCCTGCTCGGCCCGGCCACCGACAACGCCTTCACCATTCCGGGCACGCAGTCGCAGCAGGCGCTCGACCAGCTCAACGTCCAGTTCCCCGAGGCGGCGGGGGGCACCGCGCAGTACGTGGTGGTCGCCCCCCGGGGCGCGAAGATCACCGACGACCCCTTCCGCGGCATCGTTCGGGACGGGGTGCGCCGGCTGGAGGCCCTCCAGCTCACGGGCACGGTCACCGACCCGTTCGCGAAGGACGTCCGGGGCGCGCTCAGCGGCGACGGCCGGGCGGCGCTGATCAATGTCCAGTTGAACCTCAGGTCGCCCTCCGTCACGCCCGACCAGCGGGCCGAACTCGAGGACGCCGTCGCGCCCGTCACCCGGCAGCTCTCGCCGTACGCCGGGCGCGGGGCGGCGGCCGCCCTGGGCGGCCCGGCCCTGGCCACGGAGCAGCCCACCATCTCCCCGACCGAGGGGCTGGGGCTCCTGGTGGCCCTCGTCGTCCTGCTGATCACCTTCGGCTCGCTGCGCGCGGCCGGGATGCCGCTGCTGTCGGCGCTGGCCGGGGTCGGCGTGACCATGACCGTGGTGCTCGGCGCCTCCGCGCTCACCCGGGTCTCGTCCACGGCGCCTCTCCTGGCCCTGATGATCGGCCTGGCGGTCGGCATCGACTACGCCCTGTTCGTGCTGTCCCGGCACCGGCACGAGCTCGCCGAGGGACGGCCGCCGGAGGAGGCGGCCGCGCGCGCCGTCGCCACCGCGGGCAGCGCCGTCGTGTTCGCCGGCCTCACCGTCATCATCGCGCTGCTGGGGCTGGCCGTGGCCCGCATCCCGTTCCTGACGACGATGGGCCTGGCGGCGGCGTTCGCCGTCCTCGTCGCGGTGCTCGTGTCCCTGACCCTGCTGCCCGCCCTGTTCGCGCTCGCGGGCGGCCGGGTCACCCCCAAGGCACGCCGTCATCCGCACCGCCGAACGGGTTTCGCCGGCCGCTGGGTGCATCTGGTGACCCGGGCCCCGCTGGTCACCACGGTCGTGGTGGTGCTCGGCCTGGGGACGGCCGCCCTGCCGGCCCTCGACCTGAGGCTCGCCCTTCCGGACGGCGGGAGCGCTCCGGTCGAGACGTCCCAGCGCCAGACCTACGACCTGGTCAGCGAGCATTTCGGCGCGGGGTACAACGGGCCCCTGCTGATGACCGCCGACATCATCGCCAGCACCGACCCGCTCGGGGTCGTCGACGGCATCGCGAAGCGTCTGCGGGGTCTCGAGGGGGTCGAGGCGGTCACCCTGGCCACCCCCAACCGGACGGCGGACCTCGGGCTGTTCGTGGTGATCCCGACGACCGGGCCCGACTCGCCCGCCACCTCCGCCCTGGTGAACCGGATGCGTGACCTGGCGCCCGAGTTCCGGCGGACCTACGGCGTCGACACCGCGGTGACCGGCCAGACGGCGCTGGCCATCGACGTCTCCGACCGGCTCGGGGCGGCGCTGGTGCCGTTCGGCATCGTCGTGGTCGGGTTGTGCCTGCTGCTGCTCGGGCTGGTCTTCCGCTCGGTCGCGGTGCCGCTGAAAGCGGCCATCGGGTACCTGTTCTCGGTCGGTGTCTCGTTCGGCGCCGTGACCGCGGTCTTCCAGTGGGGTTGGTTCGCCGACCTCCTCGGCGTGCCGAAGACCGGTCCGGTGATCAGCTTCCTGCCGATCATCCTGATGGGCGTGCTGTTCGGCCTGGCCATGGACTACGAGGTCTTCCTGGTCTCCCGGATGCGCGAGATCTACGTGCACACCGGTGACGTCAGAGCGGCCGTGCAGCAGGGCTTCCAGGCCTCGGCCGGGGTGGTGACCGCGGCCGCGGTGATCATGTTCGCCGTGTTCGCCGCGTTCATCCCCGAGGGCGACACCAGCATCAAGCCGATCGCCCTGGCCCTGGCCGTCGGCGTGTTCGTCGACGCCTTCGTGGTCCGGATGACGCTCGTACCGGCCGTTCTCACGCTGCTGGGTCGTTCCGCGTGGTGGCTGCCGGCCTGGCTGGACCGGCGGCTGCCGTCGGTGGACGTCGAGGGTGACGGGCTGCGCCGCGAACTGGCTCTGCAGGACTGGCGGACGCCGGAGGATGCGGCGGTGGTGGCCGAGGAGTTGTCGCTGGAGGGGCCGGCCGGTCCGGTGTTCACCGACGTCGGCATCACCCTGCCCGAGGGGTCGGTGCTGGTCGTGCACGGTGCGGCGGGCTCCGGGAAGACCTCCCTGCTGCTGGTCCTGGCCGGCCGGATGGCGTTCTCCTCCGGCCGTCTACGGGTCGCCGGGGTGAGCCTGCCGGGGCACCGGGCCGCCCTGCGCCGGCGCGTCGGGCTGGGGGAGGTCGTCGGCGTCAACGACCTCGAGGACGGCCTGAGCGTCGAGCAGCACGTGGCCGAGCGGATCGCCGTCCGGTCGGTGCGCCCCTGGGTGTCTCGAGCGGCCGTGAACCGGGTGCTCGACCAGGTGGACGACGCCGTCCTGGCGGCCACGGACTCCCGCCGCCCGCTGGGGCGTCGCACGCTCGTGGCCGACCTCGACCCGTTGCAGCGGCTGCTGCTCGGCTGTGCGTTGGGGCTGATCGGCCGACCGCAGGTGTTGGTGGTCGACGACGTGGACCGGGCGCGGTCCCGGGCGGGCCGGGAGGCCGTGTGGCGCGGGCTCGCCTGGCTGGCCCGGCCGGGGTTGACCGTGGTGGCCACGAGCCAGAGCCCCGAGGACGCCTACGCGGCCGTGCCCGCGGAGCAGTTGTACGTGCTCGACCTGAGCGGGAGCCCCGTGGTGCCCGTCGAACCCGACCGGCCCCTCGAATCGGATGTGCCCGTCGAATCCGATGTGAAAGGCGTTCTCTGATGCTGCCCTTCGGTGCGTTGCCGTGGTTCGAGCTGGCCCGGTTCCGGCGCAGTCGCCTGACGCGGGCCGCCCTCGTCGCGGTGTGCCTCGTGCCGCTGTTCTACGGCGTGCTCTACGTGACCGCGAACTGGGACCCGGTGGGGAACCTCGACCGCGTGCCGGCGGCGATCGTCAACCAGGACAAGATGGTGACGATCACGGACCCGTCGGGCAAGGAACAGGTCGTACCGCTGGGCCGGCAGCTGGCCGGTGCGCTGATCTCGCGGTCGGACGACAACTTCGACTGGTCGCTGCAGAGCGCCGCGGACGCCCGCAAGGGCCTTGAGAACGGCACCTATGCCGCCGTTCTCACCATCCCACCGTCGTTCTCGACGGCGGCCACCTCCGCCGCCCGGGCCAGCGCCGCGACGGACGGCCAGGCGGTCGTCCCGCAGCAGGCCCGACTGCTCGTGCAGACCGACGACGCGCAGAACTACCTGACCGGCACCATCGGCCAGAGCGTGACCGCGGTCGCGACCAGCACGCTGAACGCGCAGATCGCCCAGCAGTACGTCTCGAACCTCTACGTCGGGTTCGGCACGCTGCACGACCAGCTCTACAAGGCGGCCGGGGGTGCCGACTTCCTGGCGGACGGGGCGAAGAACCTCGACAGCGGGCTGAAGGCCCAGCAGTCGGCCCTGTCCGGTCTGGCTGCGGGCTGCCGGGCTTCGGGGGCCTCGGCCGCCTACTGCAGTCAGGTCGCCTCCGTCGCGGGCAGCACGTCGATGCTGGCGGCGGGCGCCGCCGGCCTCCACGACGGGACCGGCGAGCTGGCCGACGGGCTCACGACGGCCGTCACGAAGATCCCGGACCTGACCCCCGAGCAGCGCCAGGGCCTGGCCACGGCGGCCACCACGCCGGTCGTCGCCGAGGTGCACCGGGACAACGCGGTCAACAGCAACGGTGCCGGGCTCGCGCCCTACTTCATGGCCCTGGCCCTGTGGGTCGGCGGGATGGCGATCTACCTGCTGCTGCGCGCGGTCTCGCCCCGGGCCCTGGCCTCCACCGCCGGCAGCCTGCGCGTGGCGCTGGCCGGGTTCGTCCCCGGGGCGGTGCTGGCCGTCGTCCAGGCGTTCCTGCTGGTGCTCGTCCTGACCCTCGCGGTCGGGGTGAAGGTCTCGTGGCTGCCCGCCGTCCTGGTGTTCGCCGTGGTCGTGGCCCTCACGTTCACCGCGATCAACCAGGCCCTGGTCGCCCTGTTCGGCGGGGCCGGCCGGTTCGTCGGCCTGATCCTGATCAGCCTGCAGCTCGCGTCGGCGGGCGGCACCTACCCGATCGGCACCGCCCCCGGGTTCTTCGGGGTCGCGCACGACCTGCTGCCCATGACCTACGCGGTCTCGGGGCTGCGCACTCTGATCGCGGGCGGCTCCGGGGCGGTGCCGGCGCTGCTGGTGCTGTTCCTGTGGCTCGGACTCGCCGTGGGCGTGACGACGTTCGCGGTGGCCCGGCGTCGGACGTGGACGGTCGGCACCCTGCACCCCACGCTGGCCGCCTGAAAACCCGTTGCGACCCGCGGCCGGCCGGTCGTAGCGTGCAGTCGATCGTGATCCGACGACAGGAGGTGAGTCCCGTGAACGCAGTGACCACCGGGTGCTCCCCGTCGTCCACGATCGTGCGGCTGAGGTAGTCGTCGCCGGGAGCGCCGTGCAGGCAGACCTCGAAAGGCGACTCCCATGAACACTTCTGCACCCACCCGCGCCCTCGTCCTCGGCGGCGGCGGGTCGACCGGCAACGCCTGGCTGATCGGCGTCCTCGCCGGCCTGGCCGACGCCGGGCTCGACGTGACCGGCGCCGACCTGATCGTCGGCACCTCCGCCGGCTCCACCGCCGCCGCGCAGATCACCGGCACCCCGCTGCCCGAACTCCTCGATCTGACGCTGACCTCCGTCCCACCGCAGCAGGCCTACTACGCGCGGGGCGCAGCCGGCGCGGCCCAGGAGCAGATGGACCGGCTCGTCCGGCTCGCGGCCACCTCGCCGGACCCGGCCGAGTTCCGCCGCCGGCTCGGGGCGTCGGCCCTCGAACGGGAGGCGGCGACCGAGGGCGACTGGTCGACCCGGTGGCGCGGCCTGGTGGAGGCCCGCTTCACGCGACGCGACTGGCCGGACCCGGTCCGGATCACCGCGATCGACGCCCGCACCGGTGAATCCGTGGTGTTCGACCGGGCGGCCGGGGTCGACCTGGTCGACGCCGTCGCCGCCAGCTGCTCCAGCGGCCTGCCCTACGCCATCGGTGAGGACCGGTACCTCGACGGCGGATTCCGGCGCTCCAGCGAGAACGCCGACCTGGCCGCCGGTTTCGACCGGGTGCTCGTGCTGTCCCCGTTGGGTGGCCGGTCCCTGGCCCCGGCGGGGTGGGGTTTCGAGCTGGCCGTGCAGGTCGACGAGCTGCGCGCCGGCGGCAGCGACGTCGAGATGGTCTTCCCGCAGGACGAGAGTCTGTTCGGAGTGAACGCGATGGACCTGTCGCTGCGCCCCGCCGCGGCGCGGGCCGGCTTCGACCAGGGCCAGGCCCTCGCCGAGACTCTCACCCCGTTCTGGCGCTGACCCCGGCTGATCGTCGACGAGGCGATCTCGGCTGGAAATAGCAGCTGAGATCGCCTCGTCGACGATTGGGGGCGGGCTACTGCCGGGCCGCGACGACGCCCAGCACGATGATTCCGAGGACCACGCCCAGCAGCAGGTACATCAGCAGGTTGGCCATCAGCAGCAACGCCGACCAGCGCAGGGCCAGCCGGGCGGAGGCCAGGTCGGCGTCGCCGCCGGGGGCGCCGCCAGCCGCCGGGCCCGCCACGCGAAGAACGCGCCGGGGATGCTCAGCACCCCGAGCCCGCAGATCACGATGACGTTCGCGACCAACGACACCCCGGCCAGGCGGCGCACCGACGCGGCGGGCAGGGCGGTCCGGCCGAGACCGGCCACCGGGGCGCCACCGCTCACGCGGGCACCACGCCGATCACCCGGTGCACCGAGTACAACCGGATCTGGCCCGTCTGCCGGTCCAGGGCTCGCACCCGCCCGGCCTCGACGGCCAGCGGTTCGACGATGTGCCGGGCCTGGTGCCCGGCGTTCTCGAGGTAGCCGATCCACACGTCGCGGCGTTCCGCCACGGCATCGCGCAGCACGGCGATCGACCCGGCCGGGTCCATCGTGGGCAGCTCGGGCGGCGTCACGTCGGTCGGTACGGGGCGCCGCCCGTTCTCCTCGACGGCTCGCATCGACCGGACGGCGAGCAGCAGGTCCTCGCGGCCCGGCTCGCCGACCCGCCGGGGCCGGGGCGCCGACGGGGCGCGGCGCGGCTCGGTCTTCGGGATCACCAGGTCGCCGTTCGGGGACTCGGCGGCCGGGGACAGCCCCAGGGAGCGCAGGGTCGACAGGACGACGGGCGCGGCGGCCTGCGCGGCCAGCACCGTCGGGGCCAGGCGGCGCAGGCCCAGCGGCGCGGCCCGGCGGTCGGCCAGCAGTTCGGCGAGGGTGGCCTCGTCGTCGGCGCGCAGGTAGGCCGACGCCGTACCGACCCGCAGCCGACCGTGCCGCCGGGCGCTGTCGTCGACCAGGTAGGTGAGGGGCTGCGGGACGGGCGTGCTCGACACCTTGGCCAGGAAGTCGTGCAGGTCGTCGGCGGTGCGCCCGGCGTCCAGGGCCCGGCGCACCGACGCCGTGCTGAACCGGTACACGGTGGCGGCGCCCCGGCTCTCGACGTCGGCCACCAGTTCCAGTTCGGCGGCCACCGGCTCGGCCACCCGGCCGGGCGCGACCGCCGTCAGGTCGGCCTGGATCAGCACCTGGTCGACGGGGGCCGGCAAGGCGCTCTCGAAAGCCTCTGCTGCAGAACGTGGATCACCGGCCAGCACGGCGGCGCCCGCCGGGCTCAGCGCGCCCGACCCGGTCAGCCCCAGCCAGGCCGCCTCGCTCATGCTGGCCCGCAGCAACTGCACCCGGGCCGCGGCGGTCCGGCGCGGCGCGTACCAGTCGAGCCGGGCCAGCAGGTCCGCCCCGGTGGGATCGCTCAGCGCGGGCCGGTTCTCACCCTCGTCCGGCAACCCGGCCAGTTCGGCCAGCGCCTCGCGGCGCAACCGGGGGGCCAGCGGCCGGTCGACGTCGGGCCCCAGCGCGGCCACCGGGGTCTCCTTGCCGCCGGCGCCGCGCACCCGGCTGCCGACCAGCGACGGAGCCCGCGGTGTCGCCAGCCACGCCGCCGCCACCGCCGCCCACCGGGCGCCCACCGGCAGGGCCCGCCAGTCGTCGTAGGCCGCGGTGGGCAGGAAGTGCGGGTCGATCTCGCCGTCGTCGGCGACCAGCCCGGCCGCCAGGGCGAGTTCCGCGACCAGGGCCGCGAGGCCGTCGTCCAGCTCGAGAAGGGTTGCGGTACGGCGCAGGTCGCGCACCGACAGGCCGCCGCCGCGCAACCGGCTCGGCGGGTCGGTGGCCCACGTGCGGGCCAGCAGCTCGACCAGCCGCACGGCCTCCGACCCGGCCTGGGCGGCCCCGGCGGCCACCTGGCCGACCGGGCGCAGCGTGGTCCGCAGGGCCGGGGGCGCCACGTCCGGTTCCCGGAAGACCCGCCCACCCCGCAGGGCCAGGCCGACCTCGCGGGGCAGGACCACGTGACCGGCGTCGGCGACGGCCAACAACCCGTGCGCGAGAAGCCATTCCACCGGAGAGGCCGCGCTGCCCGCGCGGACCGGCCGGTCGGCGTCCTCGACCTGACCCACGGGCGGGCCCCAGGTGAGCCGCTCCAGCACCGCGCGGGCGCCGTCCCGGACCGGCTCGGGCGCCGCGTCGAGCAGGGCCGCCGCGGTCCCGGGGGCGCCGAGGTGGGCGGCCAACGCTGCGAGAGCCTGCTCGGGGTCACCCGTCGGCGGCAGCCCGAGGTCGTGGAGCAGTTCCTCCAGGCGCTGCGGCGAACGGCGGCCCAGGGCGTCGGCCAGCGGCGGGCCGAGCCCGGCCGGGTGCGGGCCGAGCACGTCGCGCACGGCGCGCACCGGGCGCAGGGCGCGGGGCCCGCCCCAGACCAGGGCCAGGTCGCGCAGGGTGGTCAGCTGCTCGGTGGCGGCCCGGCCCCAGCGCCGCCCGACCTCGGCGGCGGTCACCGGTTCCGGCAGGGCGGCGATCACCTGGACCACCTGGAGGGTCGCCGCGTCCAGCCCGTCGATGGCCCGCTGCACGCTGAGGCGGCCCGCGGCGGCGGTGGCCAGCGTGCCCAGGTCGGGCGGGGGTGGGGTGGCCAGGTCGGGGCGGCGGGCGAGCAGGTCGGCGAGGGCGTCGTCGTCCCGGGCGCGCAGGTCGTCCGCAAGGCTCCGGGGGGCAGGGGTCGCCACGGTCACCACGGTACGGCAGCGGACCAGCACCCGCTCCGCTCGCCGGGCAGGCCGTGGCACCCTGCGTCCACGGTGTGTCTACGGAGGTGGCGAATGGTGCGGGTGGTCGAGGGGATCGTGGGGCTGCTTGAGCTGGTGGGGGAGAGTCTCGGGCCCTCCTCGTGGGTCGAGGTCACGCAGGAGATGGTCGACGCCTTCGCGGCGGCGACGGGCGACCACCAGTGGATCCACGTGGATGTCGAACGGGCGCAGGCCGGGCCGTTCGGCGGACCGATCGCCCACGGCTACCTGACCCTGTCGCTGATCCCGCGGTTCCTGCCCGAGCTGATCGAGGCGCGCGGGTTCTCGATGGGGGTCAACTACGGCTGCGAGAGGGTCCGGTTCCCGACCCCCGTTCCGGTCGGACGGCGGGTGCGGGCCGGGATGGTCGTCGACGAGGTCACCGAGGTGGCCGGCGGGGCGCAGTTCCGGGCCACGATCACGATCGAGCTGGAGGAGGCGGCGAAGCCGGCCTGCGTCGCCGTCGTCCTGCTGCGCCGCTACCTCTGAGGGTCTTCACGCGTTTTTCACGCCTGAACGGCCCAGATCACGCCGCTGCCGCGCGTTCTCGCGCTGCGGCGGCGTGATGATGGCCGGGTGGCTACGCAGGACGAGATCATCCCGGTTCAGGTGATCGAGAGACCGGCCGAACCGAGCCGAGGTTTCAAGGGCTGGCTGCTGGAGGGTCTGGCCGACCGGTCGAGGCGCCATCAGGGGCCGCACGCCGTCCCGCACCAGGAGCACCCGCGCCACCCGTGGTGGCAGGTCATGTGCCTGACGGGCGTCGACTACTTCTCCACCCTCGGCTACCAGCCGGGCATCGCCGCGCTGGCCGCGGGCGCCGTCGCCCCCTTCGCCACGCTCGTGCTCGTCGCGCTGACGCTGCTCGGCGCGCTGCCGGTCTACCGCCGGGTGGCCCGCGAGAGCCCCCACGGAGAGGGGTCGATCGCGCTGCTGGAGCGCGTGCTGCCCTGGTGGGCGGGCAAGCTGTTCGTGCTCGTGCTGCTCGGGTTCGCGGCCACGGACTTCCTGATCACGATCACCCTGTCGGCGGCCGACGCGACCGCGCACGTCGAGGAGAACCCGTTCGCGCCGAGCTTTCTCGAGGGCCACACCGTGCTGATCACCCTGGTGCTGGTGGCGGCGCTGGCCGCCGTGTTCCTGCGCGGGTTCACCGAGGCCATCGGCATCGCGGTGGTGCTGGTGGTGCTCTACCTGAGCCTGAACGCGGTCGTCGTCGTCGCGTCGCTGGTCGAGATCGTGCAGTCGCCGCACCTCGTCACCCAGTGGCAGAACCTGCTGCGCACCGAGCATCCGAACTGGCTCGCCGTCGTCGGGGTCGCCCTGCTCGTGTTCCCCAAACTGGCTCTCGGGCTCTCGGGTTTCGAGACCGGGGTGGCCGTGATGCCGCAGATCAAGGGGGCCGTCGACGACACGGACCGGCACCCGCACGGCCGGATCCGCGGAGCGCACCGGCTGCTGACGACGGCCGCGCTGATCATGAGCGTCTTCCTGATCCTGTCCAGCTTCATCACGTCGGTGCTGGTCCCGCAGGACGCCCTGCAGAAGGGCGGCGAGGCCAACGGCCGGGCCCTGGCCTACCTGGCTCACGAGCACCTGGGCTCCGCGTTCGGGACGGTCTACGACCTGAGCACGATCGCCATCCTCTGGTTCGCCGGCGCCTCGGCCATGGCCGGGCTGCTCAACCTCGTCCCCCGATACCTCCCGAGGTACGGCATGGCCCCGCACTGGGCACGCGCCGTCCGGCCCCTGGTCCTGGTCTTCGGTGCGGTGGCGCTGTTCGTCACCTGGTCCTTCGACGCGGATGTCGACGCGCAGGGCGGTGCGTACGCCACCGGCGTCCTGGTGCTCATCACCTCGGCGGCGGTGGCCGTCACGCTCTCGGCCCACCGCCACCGTGAGCGGGGGTGGACGGCGGCCTTCGCCGCCGTGGCGGCCGTCTTCACCTACACGACGGTCGCCAACGTGATCGAACGTCCGGACGGCGTCCGCATCGGTGCGTGCTTCATCGCGGCGATCCTGGTGGTCTCCTTCGCGTCCCGGGTCCGGCGGGCGTTCGAGCTGCGGGCCACCTCGATCTCGTTCGACGAGCGGGCCCGGGAGTACGTCGAGGCGGCCGCGAAGTGCGGGACCCTACGGATCGTCGCCAACGAGCCGGGTGCCCGGGACGCGCGTGAGTACCGGGAGAAGACGCTCGAGGTCCGGCACGACAACGACGTGCCGAAGTGGGCACCGTTGGTCTTCCTCGAGGTGACCGTCACGGACGCCTCGGACTTCGAGACCGAGTTGCACGTGGAGGGGGAGGAACGGTTCGGGTACCGCATCCTCAAGGTCCGCAGCCCCGCGATCGCCAACACCGTGGCCGACCTGTTGCTGGCCATGCGCGAGATGACCGGGCTGGTGCCGCACGTCTACTTCAGCTGGACCGAGGGCAACCCGGTGCTCAACCTGCTGCGCTTCCTCTGGATCGGTGACGGCGAGGTGGCCCCCGTGACCCGTGAGGTGTTGCGAGAGGCTGAGCCCGACCCGGAGCGGCGACCCCGGGTACACGTCAGCTGAGGGTCACCGGGATCAATGGCGACATAAGGAAATGCCATCTTCCGGGTACTGTGCGTAAGGGCGGTGGCGTGGATCACGTCCCGCCCCTTACTCTCCGGTATTTATGAGCAGCGCTGCCCCCCAGAGACTGGACTCCCTGACCGGCCTGCGCGGCGTGTTCTCCACGACGGTCTTCGTGGGCCATGTCGCGGCCAGCTGGATCTTCGCCTACGAGTTCAGCAAGGTGATGCTCGGCATCATCGTGGGGCCCGGCCAGGCCGCGGTCGGCTGGTTCTTCATGACCAGCGGTTTCGTCCTCGTGTGGATCGCCCGGCCGCACGAGAAGCCCCGGGACTTCTTCCGCCGCCGGATCGCCAAGATCTTCCCGAACCACCTGGTCACGTGGGGTGCCGGTGCGGTCCTGCTGTACACCCTCGGCACGTGGACCGGCTGGAAGGTGCTGCCCAGTCTCGTCCTGGTCCACGCGTGGATCCCGCTGCCGGCCGTGCTGATCAACGTCGACGGCCCGAACTGGTCGCTGTCGAACGAGGCCTTCTTCTACCTGCTCTTCCCGCTGACCCTGGTCTGGGTCCGCCGGATCCGCCCCGAACGCCTGTACGCCTGGGTCATCGCCCTCGTCGGGATCATCTGGGCCTGGACGATCTTCGTCGCCGTGGTTCTGCCCTCCGGCGACAAGATCTGGGGCCTGGTCCCGTCGGTGCCCTTCTACTTCCTGATGTGGTTCCCGCCGGCGCGACTGCCGGAGTTCCTGCTCGGCATGATCATCGCCCGGATGGTCATGGAGGGGCAGTGGAAGCGCGTGCACGGCGGCTGGACCGTCGGTCTGTTGCTGGCCGCGTGGGCGCTCTCGCTCGTCATCCCGAGGCCCTTCGGCTTCGTGGCGCCGTTCCTGCCCGGCATGGTGCTGATGACCGGCAACGCCGCCGTGGCCGACCTGTCCGGCGTCAAGCAGCGTTTCGCCAAGCCGTGGCTGGTCTGGCTGGGTGACCGGTCGTTCGCGTTCTACCTGATCCACCTGTTGGTGCTCACCTACGCGCTGCGCCTCTTCGGGCCCGAGCCTGAGCGTTTCGGCCCCGGTCTGTGGGCGTGGCCGCTCGGCCTGCTCTACGTGCTCGCCTGCCTGGCCGTCTCGATCTACCTGGCCCACCTGCTGCACACCAAGGTCGAACTCCCGGCCATGCGCAAGTGGGGGCGGGCGGCCCGGGCGCCGAAGTCGGCGGCGCCGACCGAGGTGACGGCGACGGAGGTGTCCGCGACGGACGTGGCGGCGGCCGAGGCGGCGAAGGCGCAGGTGGACGACGTCCCCTCGCCGCAGGGCGAGCCCGCCCGCTAGGAACTGTCGTGATCATGCACAAACGCATGATCCGAGCCTCTGAGCGTCAGGTTCACCGGACGAGAATCATGCGTTTGTGCATGATCACGACGAAGAAAGACGGAGCGCGAGGCGGGGGCACATCCGGACCGCCTGGCGGGCCGGCTGTTCCAGACCGTCCGGGACGGCGCCCAGCACCCCCGGGGGCCGGTCGCCGGCGCCGCCGTGGGGCAGCGGGTAACCCCACGGGTCCTCACTCAGCAGTTCGGGCAGCAGGTCGGCGCACAACCCGCGGCCCTGGCAGGCGGTCCAGTCGATCGACAGCTGTCGGGCCATCTCAGGCCACCTCCCGCCGGGCGACGAGACAGTGCCCGTGCCGGTGCGCCTCGACGTCGGCCGCGAAGGTGCTCAGCGTGCTGGAGACCAGGCCGGCCGTACCGTCGGGGTGGCGGCAGGCGCCCCGGCCGGTGACGATCCCGGCGGCCTGGGCGATGGCCCCGACCAGGTCGAGCCCGGCGGAGCCGGCCGCGGTCGGCCGGGCCAGCCGCTCGGTCAGGTCCGCGAGGTGGGGCAGCCCGAACCGGCAGGGCCCGCATTGGCCGGCCGACTGCTCGGCCAGGTAGCGCACGATCGACGCGGTCAGCCCAAGACCGCACTGCGCCCCGATCGGGATGATCACCCCCGCACCGGGTCTCGCCCCCTGGCGGGCCAGGTCCTCGGTGGCCAGGGTGACGCCGGCCGCCGACGGCAGCCACCGTCCGTGGTAGCCGCCGACCAGTACCGGGCCCGCGGTGCCCGGCGGCCAGCCCACCTGCTCCAGCAGGCGCTCCAGCCGGGTCTCGGGGTCCACCTCGTGCACGACGCCCCGGCCCGAGGGGGCGTAGACGGTGGTCAGCCGGGTGCCGGCGACCCTCCTCGACGGGTCGGTGGTGTGGGCCGCGCGGACCAGGAGGGCCAGCTGGGCCAGGGTCTCCACGTTCTGCACCAGGGTCGGCCGGCCGTCGAGCCCGCGCCGGACGACCCGCTCGGTCCCGCCGCGGGGCACCGCCCGGTCACCGGCCAGCGCCGCGACCACCGCGGTCTCCTGCCCGGCCACGAAGCCAGGAGCGGCCGCGACGACGCGCACGCTCGCCGGGGCCGCCCCCGCCGTCCGTCCGGCCCGCTCGCGTTCGGCCAGGGCCCGGCGGACGCCGTCCACCGCGGCGGCGTGCAGGTACAGCACGATCTCCCGGGCGCCGACCGCGACCGCCGCGGCCTGGGCCCCGTCGATCACCAGGTGCGGGGCCGACCTCAGCAGGGCCCGGTCCTTCAGGCTGGCCGGTTCGCCCTCGCTGCCGTTGCCGATGACGAGCGGGCGGCCCAGGGTCGAGTTCGACGCCACCGCACGCAGTTTCGTCGCGGTCGGGAAGCCGGCGCCGCCGCGGCCGCGCAGGTGCTCGCGTTCGGCGGCGCCGAGCACCTCCTCCGCGTGCAGCGACGGCAGCGGGCCGTGCGCGCCCAGGTGGGCGGCCAGGTCGGGGCCCGGGGCCGCCAGCATCCGGACGCGCACGTGGGGGACCGCGAAGTCCTGGTCGAGGGTGGTCATCGGAGGGCCTCCTGCCGGGGTCGGGATGCGGTGCGGGCTGCGGGGCGGCGTGCTGCGGCCGGCGTCTCCTGAAGGGCCGGGTGGATCACCAGGGCGCCGGCGACCGCCGCGAGGCAGGCGACGTCGACGGCGATCATCCAGAGGCTTGTGCGGTCGGTGCCGGTGAAGACGCCGTGCAGCAGGGCCATCGGCCAGAGGGCGTAAGCGGCCAGGTGGACGCCGCGCCAGGCCTTCAGGGGCAACCGGTCGCGCGCGAGGCTGGTCACCACGAGGGCGAGCGTGAGATCGAGAGCCAGGGTGCCGAGACCGGTCCACAGGGGCCGGTACTCGGCCGTGAAGGGCAGTACCAGGTCGACGACCCTCAGCTGTGCATACGGATCGAACATCAGGGTCGTCACGTGCACCACGAGGAACACGACGGCCATCAGCGCGGTGCTGCGGTGCACGGTCACGACCGCCAGCCGGGGCAGGCCGAGGAACGAGCGGCCGCGCCGGGTCGCGATGCCCAGCACCACGACCGTGGTGAGCAGGACCAGCGACACCACGCCGCTGCCGCGGGCCAGGTACCACAGTGCGTCGGTACTCATGCCGCTCTCCGTGGTTCGGCGGGCCAGCCCTGCAGGGTCACGACGGAGCCGTCGGCGTGCACCAGCCGGGCCGGGCCCCCGGCGCGGCGCAGCCTGGCCACGGCCCCGGCGCCCCGCACCAGCGCCGCCGTCGTCGCGGTGTTCGCGGCGACGCACGAGGCGGCGGCCACGCTGACCGTCCGCCACACCGGCTCGGCGGGCAGGCCCGTGCGCGGGTCGAGGATGTGGTGCACCAGCCGGGTGCCGTGCCGCCAGCGCCGGCTCAGGGTGCTGGAGGTGGCCAGACCGCCGCCGTGCAGCGCGACCACGGTGGCCGGCTGGTCGGCGCCGTCCTGCACCCGGACCTGCCAGCCGAGCGCGGGCGACGGCCCGGCGGTGGCGAGGTCGCCACCGAGCGAGACCAGCACTCCCGTGCCGAGTTGCGCGTGCACGCGGGCCGCGGCCAGGTCGGCCGCCCGGGCCTTGGCGGTGGCCCCCAGGTCGAGCCGGACGCCGGGGGCCAGTCGCAGCCGGTGCCCGTCGAGGAGGACCCGTTCGGCGACCGGCGCGTGGACCCTCCGGACGACGGTGACCGGCACGCCGAGCGCCGGTTCCCGGGCCGCGACGGCGGCGAAGTCCTCGGTGTAGCCCAGGGCGTGCAGCGCGTCGGCGAGCGTCGGGTCGACGTCACCGTCGCTGAGCCGGGCCGCGGTGATCGCCGCGTGCACGAGATCGGCCAGCACGGGCGAGATCTGGGTGTCCACCCCGCCGTCGGCCGAGCGAGGCAGCATCATCAGCTCGCTGTCGGCCCGGAACCGGCTGGCGGCCGCGTCCACCCAGGCCAGCTGTTCGCGCACGAGGTGCGCGGCGTCGTCGGCCAGGTCCGGGTCGGTCACCAGCACCCGGGCGACCGTCCCCCAGACCGGCCACTGCCGGGCGTTGTCCGGCACGGGAAGCGTCTCCACGAGCGGCATCACGACCCCCCGGAGGTGACGGACCCCGAGCCGCTGCCGCCGCTCAGGGTGCTCGAGGAGTCCGAATCGCTCCAGCTGGAGCCGGAACTCGAGTCGTCGGAACCCGTGGTGGCGGTCGTGCCCGTCGAGGTGTCGTCACTCGTGCTCGCGGCGTGGGCCGCGATCGCGACCCCCAGCGTGCCCGCGACGGCCACCCCGGCGATCGCGGCGGTGACCGATCGGGCCAGCCGCCCGGCGTCGTCCCGGCTGTTCATCGTCCTGCTCCTCTCGTCGTCTGAGCAGGAGCGTGGAACTCCGGTCTGGGCGTCTGCCGGAGTGAACCTGGGAGTCGCCGGTGGATGCCTGACGGGTGTGGCGTCAGCCCGCCGCGCGGGCGTAGCGCTGCGAGATCGCCCGGACGGCGGCCCGCAGCTCCTCGGGGCCGCGCACCTCGAAGTCCCAGCCGAGGTAGGCCATCCAGCGAGCCAGGTCGTCCGCGTCGTCCGCCCCGATCGACAGCAGGCAGCGGTCGGCGCCGAGCGCGGTGACCATCCCCTCGCTCCACGCACCCATCCGGGCCACGACCTGCTCGGCGCCCGCGTGCACCACCACCTCGCCGTGGAACTTCTGCCGCACCCGGCGGGCGTTGCGGGACACGTAGGCGGCGACGTCCTCCTCGGGCAGTGGGCGCGGCCGGAACCGGTGCCCGATCCCGGTCGGTTCGCTGAGCCGGTCGACCCGGAAGGTGCGCCAGTCGTCGCGGTCGCCGTCCCAGGCGACCAGGTACCAGCGCCGCCCCCAGTTCACCAGGCGGTGCGGTTCGACCCGGCGTTCGGTGGCGGCGCCGGAATGGTCGGAGTACTGGAACCGGACCCGCTCGTGGTCGCGGGCGGCGGCGGCCAGCAGGGCCAGGACCCGCGAGTCGACCTGCGGCCCGCCCCGGCCCCCGGCGACCCGGACCGTGTAGGCCTGGAGCGCTTCCACCTGTGCCGCAAGGCGTTTGGGGAGCACCTGCTGCAGTTTGGCGAGCGCCCGCAACGACGTCTCCTCGATGCCCTCGACCGCCCCGCCCGCCACCGTGCGCAGGCTGACCGCGATGGCCACGGCCTCGTCGTCCTCCAGCAGCAGCGGCGGCATCGCCGTCCCGGCGGCCAGCCGGTAGCCGCCGACGGCGCCGCGCGTGGCCTCGACCGGGTAGCCCGGGTCGCGCAGCCGCTCGACGTCGTTGCGGACCGTGCGGGTGCTCACCTCGAGCTTGCGGGCGAGCTCGGGGCCGGGCCACTCGCGCGGGGTCTGGAGCAGTGAGAGCAGCTGGAGCAGGCGGGCGGAGGTCTGGCTCATGGGATCGAGATTAGATCCGAATGCGGAAGGAAACCTTCCTATTGGCTGTCTAGCTTCGCCGTCGAACCGATCGACGCGACGACGAAGGAGCCCCTCCCGTGACTGCAGTGGTGGACAACCCCGTACCGGTGATCGACCGACCCGCGGGCCCCGACCCGGCCCCGTCCGACGCGGCGGCCCCGCCCACCGGGGCCGTGCGCTGGCTCGGGTTCGGCGTCGTCATGACCGCGATGATCATGAACATCCTCGACGGCACGATCCTCAACGTCGCCGCCCCCTCCATCCAACGGGACCTCGGGACGTCGTCCTCGGCGCTGGAGTGGATCGTCGCCGCCTACACGCTGGCCATCGCCGTCGGGCTGCTGACCGGCGGCCGGCTCGGCGACATCCACGGCCGCAAGCCCATGCTGCTGATCGGCCTGGCCGGCTTCGTCGCCGCGTCGATCGGCTGCGCGCTGGCCCCGACCGCGGGTGCGCTGATCGCGGGCCGCGCGGTCCAGGGCCTCGCCGCCGCCCTGCTGGTACCCCAGGCGTTCGGGCTGATCCGTGACCTGTTCGGGCCGCAGGACATCGGCAAGGCGTTCGCCGCGTTCGGCCCGGTGATCGGGCTGTCCACGGTCGCCGGGCCGGTGGTCGCGGGACTGCTGATGAAGTTCGACCCGTTCGGCGCCGAGTGGCGCTCGCTGTTCCTGATCAACGTCCCGTTCGGGCTGGCCGCGCTGGTGGTCGGGGCCCGGCTGCTGCCGAACCGGGCGCCGCGCGCTACGGACCTGCGACTCGACGGGCTCGGCACGGTGCTGGTCGCCGCGACGTCGTTCCTGATGATCTACCCGCTGGTCGAGGGGCGCGAGAAGGGCTGGCCGGCCTGGATCTTCGGCATCCTGCTGGCCGCCGTCCCGGCCCTGGCCGCCTTCGTGCTGCAGCAGCGCCGGCGGGTCGCCTCGGGTCGCTCCGGGCTGGTCGAGTTCAGCGTGCTGCGCAAGCGGTCGTACGTCTCCGGCGTGGTGTTCACGCTGATGTTCTTCGGCTCGGTCGTCGGGTTCGGCCTGTCCGCCGGCCTGTTCCTCCAGGTCGGCGCCGGGCTCAGCCCGCTGCGCGCGGCGTTGTACCTCACCTCGCTCATGGCCGGCGCCTTCTTCGGCTCGGGCATCGGCGCCTGGGCGGTCAACGCGGTGGGCCGCCCGATCCTGCACGTCGGTCTGGGCCTGATGGGCGTCGGCCTGGCCGTCCTGCTGGTCTCGCTGCACCGGCTGGAGGCGACCTCGGTGGTGCACTACGTCGACCTGGCGCCCGGTCTCGCGGTCTACGGGTTCGGGATGGGCATGATCTTCGTGCCGTTGTTCAGCATCATCATGGGTGAGATCGAGGACCACGAGGTCGGCTCCGCCGCCGGGCTGCTGGAGGTGCTGCAGCAGCTGGGCGCCTCGCTGGGCGTCGCGGTGCTGGCCACGCTGTTCTTCAGCCGGTTCGCCCTCGAGGACGGCGGCCCGCAGGCGGCCGTCGCCGCCGGCCGGCACCTGGCGGCCGCGCAGGCCACGGTGCTCGTCTCGCTGGTGCTGCTGAGCGTGGCGTTCGCGCTCGGCTTCCTGCTCCCGCGCCGGGCGCGCATGATGGAGATGTGACTCTCGCCGACGAGCCGCTCGACGTCCTGGCCTCGGGTCGTGAACCCGACCGGCGGCGCCGGGCGGCCGTCGCGTTCCTCGTGGTGACCGTGCTGGCGCTGGGCGTCGTGGGCTGGGCGGTCGACCGGCACGGACGTCACGCCGAGTTCTCGGCCCTGGTCGCCTGCCGGGACCGGGCGTTCGCCGCCATCGACGACGCCCGGGGGCTGACGTCGTCGATGGCCGAATACGTCCGCCCCTCGCTGAACTTCGACACCGGCGTCAGCTCCGAAGGGCTGTACGGGATGGTCGCCCACGCCGCCGCGCCGGCGGTCCCGGCGTTGTCCGCCGCCGAGGCCGGCTGCCGGACCGTGCGCGTCCGCGCGTGGCACGGCGCCCAGACGCGGGCCCGGGACGTGCTGCTGAGCTACGTCGGGGCCGAGGCCTCGTTGTACCGGGCCACGGCGGCCGACGGCCACGCCTTCTACGGGGCGAACCCCACCGCCGGCCAACGCCAGGCCGCCGCCGCCGCGGTGGACGACGCCCGGCCCGGGTGGCTGCTCGTCCGCCCCTGATCGTCGACGAGGCGATCTCAGCTGGAAATAGCAGCCGAGATCGCCTCGTCGACGATCGGAGGCGGGTCAGGGCCGGGCGGTCAGGTGCAGCACCAGCACCTGTTGCGGGGCCAGCAACAGCGACGGCAGGCCGACGTGCTCCAGCACCGAACCGGGCAGGGTCAGCGACTTCGGCGGCCACCACGGTGGAGGTGCGGTCCCGACGGTCACCGGTTCCGGGCCCGGGAGAAGGGGTTCCACGTGGTACGTGGTGCCCGCGTCGAGGCCCGGCAGGCGCCACGGCGGCGGCGGGGCGGACGTCGTGGTGGCGAGCTGCACGCAGGCGAAGAGCGCTTCGCGCCCGTCGGGCGACACCACGCCGCGGACCTGCGCCCCCGGGTCCGTCTGCTCGGCACGGACGGTGACTCCGCCGTGCAGCAGGGGCCGGAAGCGCTTGTAGAGGGCGATCCAGGCGGCCAGCTCGCCGCGTTCGGCCGGGCTCGCCGCCGCCAGATCCCATTCGATCCCGAAGTGGCCGAAAAGCGCCGTACCGGCGCGGAACCCGAGATCGGCATGGCGCGCGGTGGTGTGCGCCCGCGGTGGTCCGACGTGCGAGCCCATCAGCTCGGGGGCGACCACCAGCCCGGTGTACCTCTCGATCTGCTGCCGTTCCAGCGGGTCGTTGCAGTCACTGGTCCAGATCCGGTCGGTGCGCTGCAGGATGCCGAGGTCGACGCGGCCGCCGCCGCTGGAGCAGGACTCGATCTCGACGTCCGGGTGCTCGGCGCGCAACTGGTCGAGAAGCCGGTACAGGGCGAGGGTCTGGGCGTGCACCCCGGGCCGGCGGCCGCCGCCCACCGAGCTCGCGGCGTCGACGAGGTCCCGGTTGTGGTCCCACTTCAGGTACCCGATGTCGTACTCGTCCAGCAGGGTGTGCAGCCGGTCGTGGATGTAGTCGTACGCCTCGGGATTGCCCAGGTCCAGCACCTGCTGGTGACGCGACAACGGGGGGGTGCGGCCCGGCACCGCCAGCACCCAGTCCGGGTGTGTGCGGGCCAGATCCGAGTCGGGGTTGACCATCTCGGGTTCCACCCACAGCCCGAAGACCATGCCCAGCCCCCGCACGTGTGAGATCAGCGGGTCGAGCCCGTCGGGCCAGACGTCGGCCGAGACGTACCAGTCGCCGAGCCCCGAGTGGTCGTCGCGGCGGGAACCGAACCAGCCGTCGTCCAGGACGAACCGCTCCGCGCCGACCTCGGCGCCGGCGTCGGCCAGCCGCTTGAGGGTCTCCAGGTCGTGGTCGAAGTAGACCGCCTCCCAGGTGTTCAGGTTCACCGGGCGGGGGGACGACGGGTGCCGGGGCCGCGCCCGCTGCGCGGCGTGGTGCGCGTCGGAGACCCCGTCGAGGCCGCGCCCGGAGTAGACCGCGTACAGCCACGGTGCCTCGTACCGTTCGCCGGGCGCCAGGACGAGCTCGTCGGGATCGAGCAGCTCCCCGGCGCCGAGGCAGCCCCAGCCGTCGTTGAGTCGTTCGGCGAACACCGTGAAGTTGCCGCTCCAGCCGAGGTGCACGGCCCACACCTCACCGTGCCGGAACCCGAATCCCGACGTCCCGGCGGCCAGCAGCAGCGGGGCGTCGGTGCCCGTGCGGCCGCGCCGCTGCTCCCGGACCCAGGCCCCCTGGTTGAGCGGCATCCGTTGCGGGATGCGCTCTTTCAGATGGCGACCGGTGACGTCGAGCAGCTCGGTGGCGTGCACCGGGATCGGCAGGGCGCCAGGCAGGGTGAGCAGTTCGTAGTCGTCGTCGCCGGCGTTGAGCACGGCGTGCCGCATCTGCAGCACCCCGGTGACCCCCAGCCTGAGCTCGCTGACGAGCTCCAGCTGGGCGCCGTCGTCCACCGCCTGCACGGTGAGCCGCTGCTCACCGCCGCCGCCGCGCTCGAGGTGGGCGGACGTCGTCCGGAACGACGGTGACCATCCGGCCCCGGCCCGCGAGCCGGTGAGCGTGGCCCGGCCGGGGTACCCGGTCGCGTGGGTCGGCAGCAGGCCCACGCGACGCGGGACGTCGACGGTGTTCGACGGGACGGCGGGGCGCATCGTGTCGCACACCGCCGCCCGCGCCCGGGCGTCGAGTTCGCCCAGGTCGGGGCCCCAGTGCACGACCTCGGGCAGGGCGTCGCCGCGCGCGTCGATCAGCAGCGAGGCACCCGCGGCGCGCAGCAGGAACGTGGCGTCCGCGGTGCCGCGGCCATCGCGAGTGGACATGGCCACCGAGGGTAGGCCCGGGACCCCGACGGCGTAACGGGTCCGTAACGAGCGGTTGACAGTCACCCCACAGCGGAGCACGCTGCGACTAATTCGACTTAGGAGACCCGCGTCACACCAGACGCACGCAAGCGGGTGTCCGGTCGAGAAGGTGCCATCCGGTCCGTCTAGGCGAAGGAGCCATTGATGCGACGCCCCTCTCTTCTCATGTCCGTCGCCGCGGTCGGGGTGGCCGCCCTCGCGACGTCCGCCTGTCTGAGCTCAGGCTCCAGCGGTGGTGGCAGTGGCAGTGCAACCGGTGAGGTCAAGGGTTCGACGGTCACCATCTGGACCAGCGTCGACCAGCCCGTCCTCGACGGGCTCGAGGCCGCCATGAAGCCGAAGGCCGACGCGCTCGGCATGACGGTCAAGTGGTCGAAGGTCGACAACATCAACCAGCTGATCATGACGAAGATCCAGGCGAACGACACGCCGGACATCGCCCTGATCCCGCAGCCCGGCGTCGTGGCCGACATCGTCAACCGTGGCAAGGCCACGGCGCTCGACGACGTCGTCGACAAGAGCGCGCTGCAGTCCAGCATGATCCCGGGCACCCTCGAGTCGGGCACCGTGAACGGCAAGCTGTACGGCCTGCTGGTCAGCGCCAACACCAAGAGCTTCGTGTTCTACCCGAAGAAGGCGTGGGACAAGGCCGGCTACCAGGCCCCGCAGACGATCGACGAGCTGAACGCGCTCACCGAGAAGATCAAGGCCGACGGCACCGCCACGGCCCCCTGGTGCATGGGCATCGGTTCGGAGGCGGCCACCGGCTGGCCCGCCACCGACTGGTTCGAGGACCTGATCATGCGCTACGGCGGCACGGACGGGTACAACAGCTGGGTCAAGCACGACACCAAGTTCAACTCGCCGCTGGTCAAGCAGGCCGCCGCCGAGTTCGAGAAGCTGCTGTTCACCCAGGGCAACGTGCTGGGCGGCCGGAAGTCGATCTCCAGCAACGCCTTCGGCACCGCCGGTAACCCGATGTTCAACAAGGGCAAGCCCGGCTGCATGATGTACAAGCAGGGCTCGTTCATCACCGGTAAGGGCTTCTTCCCGGACGACGTGGTGAAGAACCTCGACAGCGAGGTCGGCGTCTTCTACTTCCCGCCGGCCCAGGCCGGTGGCGACAAGCCGGTCCTCGGTGGCGGCGACATGGCCGTCCTGCTGCACAACACCGCCGGTGCCCAGGAGGCCATGAAGCTCCTGTCCGACAAGAGCATCGGTGACGACGCCGCCGGGAAGTCCAGCTTCCTCTCGCCGCACAAGGACTTCGACGTGACGAAGTACGGCGGCACGCTCAACCAGGAGATGGCCAAGATCTCCTACGGCGCCAGCGTCTTCCTGTTCGACGGTTCCGACCAGATGCCCGGTGCGGTCGGTGCCGGCACCTTCTGGAAGGACATGACGGCGTGGATCTCCAACAAGGAGAGCCTCGACAAGGCGTTGAACAACATCGACAACAGCTGGCCGAGCAGCTAGTCGAGCAATCGCACCGACGTCGGGGCGGGTGGGGGTTTCCCGCCCGCCCCGACGTGCGTCGGCCCGGAACGCCACCTCTGGCGGTGACCTGGTCCGCAGCGCATCCTGAGAGTCAACGACGACAGCCGTGACCGGTCGCCGGCCGCGAGGAGGCGGTACGTGATGCTCATCAAGCTGATCAACACGATCCTGACGGTGATCGCCGGTGTCGGCGTCGCCCTGATCGTGTTCTGGATTCTCAACAAGCTCGCCGAGTTGTTGCCCGGGAAGTGGGAGGACCGGGTCAAGCCGTATCTCTACGTGCTGCCCGCCCTGCTCGCGATCGCGGTGTACGTCGTCTACCCGGCCATCCAGACCGTCGTGTACAGCTTCGCCAACTCGCAGAGCACCGCGTTCGTCGGGTTCGACAACTACACCCACCTGTTCAAGCAGGAGAACTTCCGCAACACCTTGGTGGTCACCCTCGTGTGGCTGATCGTCGCCCCGATCCTGGCGGTGGGCTTCGGTCTGCTGGCCGCCACGCTCTTCGACCGGTTGAAATCCGGCTCCGAGAAGACGGCCAAGACGGTCGTCTTCTTCCCGATGGCCATCAGCGCCGTGGGTGCCGGTGTGGTCTGGCGGTTCGTCTACGCCTTCGCCCCCGAAGGGGCTCCGCAGATCGGCCTGCAGAACGCCATCGTCACCCTCTTCGGCCACGAGCCCATCGCCTGGCTGGAGCAGAGCGCGGCGTTCTTCAACACGTTCCTGCTGATCATCATGTTCCTCTGGCTGCAGGTCGGGTTCTCGATGGTCCTGCTCTCCGCGGCCATCAAGGGCGTCCCCGTCGACACGCTCGAGGCGGCCCGGGTGGACGGCGCCACGGAACTGCAGATCTTCCGTCGCGTCGTCGTCCCGCAGATCATGCCCACGGTGGTCACGGTCTACGTGACGGTGACCATCGGGGTGCTGAAGCTCTTCGACGTCGTCTACGTGATGTCCAACGGCAGCTTCAACACCAACGTGTTGGCCACGGAGTTCTACAACCAGATCTCGACCAACTTCGACAACGGCGCGGCCTCGGCCATCGTCGTGATCATGATCATCGCGGTGATCCCCGTGATGGTCTTCCAGGTTCGCCAGTTCCGGATCCAGGAGGCCAACCGATGACCACCACCGCTCAGCCCATCCCCGTCGAGACGGAGCCGAAGCAGTCGCGGTTCGCCTTCGGCCGCAAGTCCCGCTACGCCGACCCGGGTGGCGCGCACTGGTCGGTGAAGCTCGCCGTCCTGCTGATCTGCTTCTTCTGGATCGTGCCCGCCTTCGGCACCCTCGTGACGTCGTTCCGAACCGAGGGTGACGCCAACGGCAGCGGCTGGTGGACGGTGTTCAACCCCGCGAAGTGGGACGGCTTCACGCTGTCGAACTACCACGACGCGATCGTCAACGCGAAGCTCGGTGAGGCGCTGATCAACAGCTTCGCCATCGCCCTGCCCGCCACGTTCATCCCGATCCTGATCGCCGCGTTCGCCGCGTACGCCTTCTCCTTCATGCAGTTCTGGGGTCGCGACGTCATCTTCTTCGCGCTGGTCAGCTTCCTCGTGGTGCCGAACCTGGTCGCCCTGGTGCCGATCCTGAAGCTGTACAGCAGCTACGGCCTCAACGGCTCGTTCCCGGCGGTCTGGCTGTTCCACATCGGGTTCGGCATGTCGCTGGCGATCTTCCTGTTCCGCAACTACATGTCCACCCTGCCGCGCGAGGTCATCGAGTCGGCGAAGGTGGACGGTGCCAGCCACTACGCGACCTTCTACCGGCTGATCATCCCCATGTCGACGCCGGTGCTGGCCTCCTTCGCGATCTTCCAGTTCCTCTGGGTCTGGAACGACCTGCTGGTGGCCCTCGTCTTCATCGGGCCGGGCGACAACGCGCCGCTGACGGTCTCGGTGAAGAACAACCTGATCGGCCAGCAGGGCCAGGGCTGGAACCTGGTGACGGCGGGCGGCATCCTCACGATGATCGTCCCGATCATCGTGTTCCTCGCCCTCCAGCGGTATTTCGTCCGCGGCCTCACGGCCGGGTCGGTCAAGGGCTGACCACGACCGGGCAGGTCCGAGGATGACCCAGGGTGGCGCACCCGCACCGGTGGCCAAGCGGCCGCGGTGGGGGCTGCGCACCCTGGGTCTCCTCCTCCTGGCCGGGGTCGCGGTGTCCACCGCCCTCGCGATGGGTGGGCACACGGTCGGCACCCTCGGGTGCACGGTCCTCGGTCTGGGGGGCGCGTTCTACTGCAGCGTCCAGGGCATCCGCGATGCCCGCCGACGCGGCCTGGCCGGGATCCTCACGGACCGCCGGCCGCCCCGCTGACCTCTCCGCAACCGGGGTCGGCTTCGACGACGACGAAGTCGCGAGACGAGGTGAGTTGCCGTGCCCGGAACCGACGAAGACGCCCGAATCCCCGCCGGACACCGCCGCGCCACGATGGCCGACGTCGGCCGGTTGGCGGGGGTCTCCGCCACCACCGTCTCCTTCGTGCTCAACGAGAAGAGCGGCCAGACCATCAGCGAGCAGACCCGCCAGCGGGTGCTCGACGCCGTCGCGGCCCTCGACTACCGGCCCAACCGGATGGCGCGCGGCCTGCGCACGAAGCGCACCGCCACCCTCGGTTTCGTCACCGACGAGATCGGTGCCGAGCCGTTCGCCGGGGCCACGATCGCAGGCGCCCACGAGGTGGCCTGGGCCCAGGGCAGCCTGCTGATCGTGGTCAGCGCCACGCGTGACCGGCGCATCCTGACCGACGTCGTGGACGACCTGATCGACCGGCGCGTCGACGCCCTGATCTTCGCGGTCGTCGGTACCCGCCGGATCGCCGTCCCCCAGGCGTTGAAGGGGGTCCCCGCCCTGCTGCTGAACGGCTACGTCCAGGGCGGACTGTTGCCCTCGGTGCTGCCCGACGAGGTGGCCGGAGGGCGGGCCGCCGCGCAGCTGGTGCTGGACGCCGGTCACACCCGGCTCGCGTACCTCACCGGCCAGGCCTCGCTGTGGCCGACCCGGGCCCGGCTGCGCGGCTTCCGGGACGCCGTGGTCAGGGCCGGTCTCGACCCGCACGACCAGGTGGTGCTGCGCGGGAACTACCGGGCCGACTCCGGTTACGAGCTGACCCGGCAGCTGCTGGCCGCCGGCCCGCCCCCGACGGCGGTGCTGTGCGGCAACGACCGGATGGCCCTGGGGGCGTATTTGGCCCTGAAGGAGGCCGGGCTGCGCATCCCCGAGGACGTCTCCGTGGTCGGCTACGACGACCAGGTCGACCTGGCCGCCGACGTGCATCCCGCCCTGTCGACGGTCCGGATGCCGTACTACCAGATGGGCAGATGGGCTGCCCAGCAGGCGGTCGCGGGCACCATCCCGACCCTGCCGACGCGCACCTACCTGCCCTGCCCGCCGGTCCCGCGCGCATCGGTCGGACCGCCGCCGCCCGCTACTGCTTGACCGCAGCCCCGGTCAGTCGGCCAGGGACGCCAGGTTCTCCAGCGTGGCCCGGCAACCGTTCTCGTGCACCGAGGCGAGCACGCGCCGGTACACCGCGGTGAACCGGGTGTCCTCGGCCAGGTCGCCGAACAGCGCCTGGTCCTTGAGGAAGGCCAGTGCGTCGGCGCCCTGCCGGGCCGCGTTGGCCCGCACCCGGTCGGCCACCAGGTCGACGATGTCGATCGGCTCGCCGGCCTCCGTCGTCCCCTCCGCGTAGCGGGCCCAGAACGCGATGATCGCCGCGCAGTGCACGATCGGGCCGCCGGTCAGCAGCTGGTGCTCCACCACGGGCAGCAGGAACTTGGGGATCCGGTCGGAGGTGAACGAGTTGATCCGGGCGAGCGTGTCGCGGACCTGTTCGTTGCTGAACCGCTCGATCAGCTGGTCGGTGTAGCGCATCAGGTCGATGCCGGGCAGCGGCTGCAGCGTCGGCATCGCCTCCTCGCGCATGTAGCGCAGCAGGAAGTCCGCGAACAGCGGGTCCTGCGCGCCCTCGTGAACGTACCGGTACCCGGTCAGGTAGGCCGCATAGCCGAGCGCCTGGTGGCCGGCGTTGAGCAGTCGCAGCTTCATCAGCTCGTACGGCTCGACGTCCTTCACGACCTGGACGCCGACCTCTTCGAAAGGTGGCCGCCCCGAGGGGAACCGGTCCTCCAGGACCCACTGCTCGAAGTCCTCCGACAGCACCGGGACCCGGTCGTCGACGCCGTACCGCTCGGCCACGGCGGCCCGGTCGGCGTCGGTGGTGGCCGGCGTGATCCGGTCGACCATCGAGTTCGGGAACACCACCTCGCGTTCGATCCACGCGGCCAGGTCCGGGTCGCGCAGCCGGGCGAACGCGGCCACCGCGCGGTGCGCGACGTCGCCGTTCTTCTGCACGTTGTCGCACGACATCACCGCGAACGGCGCCACCCCGGCCGCCCGCCGCCGGGCCAGTGCCTCGACCACGAACCCGAACCAGGTGGACGGCGTCGCGCCCGGTACGAGATCCGCCGCCACGGCGGGGCTCTCGGCCCGGAACTCGCCGGTCACGTCGTTGATGTTGTAGCCGCCCTCGGTGACCGTGAGCGAGACGATCCGGGTGCTCGGGGCGCACAGCCGCGCCAGCACGTCGTCCGGGCACTCGGGCCCGTACAGCACCTCGGTGATCGACCCGATCACCCGTGGCGACCAGTCGCCGCTGGGCGGCTTCTCGACCAGCGTGTACAGCCCGTTCTGCTCGGTCATCGCCGCGGCCGTGTCCCGGTCGCCCGGCAGGAGGCCGACCCCGCAGATCGCCCAGTCGAGCGCCTGGCCCTTGTTCATCAGCCGGTCCAGGTACATCGCCTGGTGCGCCCGGTGGAAGGCCCCCACCCCGAAGTGCACGATGCCCACGCTCAATTGGGAACGGTCGTAACCCGGTACCGGGACACGGTTCTGAACGTCCGGCAACGTCGACGCCTCGAGAGTGCTCATCACGACCCCTGTCCGTGCTCCGGTGAACGGCTTGCCGGATTCAGCGTAGGTCGGCAACCCGTCCGGCACCTCCGGCCGGGGCGATCGGGCATCCTGGGACGGGGTAACGGGCACGAACGGGCAGGGGAGTCGCCCGGGTCCTGGGGGAAGGGTGGGGCGATGACAGGGAGTTCTCAGCGGGGAACGGTTGAACTGTGCGGGTGAGCGCCGCGCCGACCGTCGAGCGACCGGTGCCGGTGACCGCGCGCGGCGTCCGGGTCGTCGAGCCGTGGGGGCTGGTGCCGGTGGCCCTGCTCGCGGCCGTCTCGCTGTGGTGGGTGGAGAGCGCCGACCAGAGCCTGTTCGCGCTGGCCGCCGAGCAGCTGCGCGAGGGCGGCGTCTACTACCGCGACGTCTGGGACATCAAGCAGCCCGGCCTCTACTGGTTCTATCTGCTCGGTGACCACCTGGTGGCCGGCGGGCTGGGGGCCCGGCTGCTCGAGGCGGCGCTGGCCGTCGTCGCGGCCGTCCTGGTGCAGGTGCTGGTCGCCCCTTGGGGCCTGCGCCGCAGCGTGCGGCTGGCCGCTCCGACCATGGTCCTCGGTCCCTACCTGCTCTACGCGAGCCTCAGCGGGGTCGGCGAGATCGAGGGCCTGATGAACGTCCTGGTGCTGGGCCTGCTGGCCTGCACCTGGCCGGTGGGGCGCCGCGCCGCGCCCCGGCCGCCGTGGGCCTGGTTCGTGGCGGGCCTGCTGGTCGCCGTCGTCTGCCTGCTCAAGCTGCTCTACGCGCCGGTCGCCGTGCTCCTGCTCGGCGTCGCCCTCTACGCCGGGCGGCCGCTCGGACGGCGGGCGGTCGTGCTGCGGGCCGCGTACGCGGCGGGGGCGTTCGCGCTGGTCGCGGTCGCCGTCGCGGCGCTGCTGGCCGCCCAGGGCGTGCTCGGGATGGCGCTGCGGACGACGTTCGAGCTGCCGGGCCAGGTGGCGGGAGTCGCGGCGCTGCACGAGCCGCAGTCGTTGCCGGAGCTGCCGCGCGCGCTCAAGAACATGTTCCCGGTGCTGGGCCCGCTCGCGGTGCTGGGCCTGCTGACGGCCCGGCGCGGCGGGCGCCTCCCGCTGGCCCTGGCCCTGGCGGGGGCCGGTGCCCTCGAGCTGGCGCTCGGGATGACGCAGATCTGGACGACGTACCGCTGGCTGATGCTGTCGGCGCCGGTCGGGCTGCTGGCCGTGTTCGGTTCGGAGGCCCTGCTGGGCTGGTTCGACGCCCGGCCCGGACGGCGGACGCTGGCCTTGCGCCTGGGGGTGGGCCTGGTGGCGGCCGGGCTGACCCTGCCGATCCTGCGCCCGGCGTTCGCGCTGGCCACGGCGCCCGACCAGCGCTGGGGTCTCGACCCGGCGTCCCGGATCCGGCGCGGTGAGGACGCCGGAGCCCTGACCCGCCCGGTGGCCGCCTCGGCGCTCGTCGCCGGCAAGGTCGCCCCCGGCGAGCGGGTGTACGTGTTCGGCGACGCGCGGATCCAGGTGCTGACCCGCACCCGGCTCGGCCTGCCGGTGGCCGGGCTGACGATGCACTTCATGCCGCCCCCGGTGTGGGACGAGCTGGCTCGCGAGCTGGCGGCCTCACCCCCGCGGTTCGTCTACGTCGGGGCGCGCGACTGGAGCTACGAGCGCCGTGGGCCGGGTCGGGCGGTGTTCGACTACCTCGACGAGCACTACCGGGTGGTGGCCGAGAACGCCGAGGGCACCTGGTACGAGACGGACTCCCCGGGCTCGTCGCGGCCCACCGCCTCGGTCCGCGGCCTGTTCGGCCCCACCTCTTGACGTTGATCATGCGCAAACGCAGGATGCGTTTGCGCATGATCACCGGAGAGATGATGCGTTTGTGCATGATCAACGTCAGGGTTGGTCGGCGTCACGCACCTCGGCCAGGGTCTCCTCGACCACGGTCTCGACCCACGCCTTGGTGACCCCGAGCCCGCTCAGCGGGCCGTCGCCGTCCTCCTGCTCCAGCAGGGCCAACAGCTCGTGCTCCGTGCCGACGTACCCGTGCCCCAGGCGCAGCGCCTCGCGGAAGGTCAGTTCGATCGCCTTCTTGGCGGCGGGGGTGAAGGGGATCAGGGCCGGGACGTCGGTCGCGGCCGGGGGCAGGACGACGGCCGCGCGCAGCGCCTCGGGCGTCACCCCGAACCGGGCCAGGGTCTTCATGGCCAGCGACTCCGGGTCGGACAGCAGCCCGAGGGTCAGGTGCCCGGGCGTGATGCCGTCGTGGTGGCCGGTGCGGGCCTCCTCCTGCGCGGCGACGATCACCTTCCGGGCCCGGGGGGTGAACCGGGTGAAGCCCTGGGCGGCGTCGAGGTCGTTGTCGGCCTTCGGTACGAACCGCTTCTGCGCGGCCTGCTTGGTCACGCCCATGCTGCGGCCGATGTCGGTCCACGAGGCGCCGGAACGGCGGGCCCGGTCGACGAAGTGGCCGATCAGGTGGTCGGCGACCTCGCCCAGGGCGTCGGCGGCCAGGACGGCGTCGCTGAGCTGGTCGAGGGGGTCGCTGTGCACTTTGGTGATGCCCTCGATCAGGTCGTCGAGGCGGACGGTGGCGGGCATCCGGACGGGTTCGCTCATGCCGTCAACCGTAAGTTGACGACGTGCATTCGTCAACCAGCGGTTGACGCGTGGTGCTCAGTCGAGCTCGGTCACCAGCCGCTGGGCCCAGGCGGGGTCGACCCCGCCCTGGAAGAGGGCCCGGTAGTAGATGGGCCCCAGCAGCCGTTCGGTCGTGGCCGTCGCGTCGGGGGTGGCGTGCCCACGGGCCCGCTCGCGCTCGATCATGGCCGCGATCTGCGCCTCCCGGTCGGCGACGCAGTTGTGGCTGGTCCCGGGCGGCCCCGAACCGACGCCGGCCCGGAGGATGGCCAGGCTGTCGGGATCGTTCAGGTCGGTGGCCACCTCGGCGGCCCACTGCTGGAGGTCGCTGCGCAGGCTGCCGGTGTCGGGGACGACGAGGTCGCCGGTGAACCGGCTGGAGGCCACGGCGGCGATCAGTTCCGCGATCGAGCCCCACCGCCGGTACACGGTCGTCGGGTGGACGCCGGCCCGCTGCGCCACCGCCGGAATGGTGAGGCCGTCGGCGGGCTGCTCGGTGAGCAGGTCGACGACGGCCCGATGGACGGCGGCCCGCACGCGGGCGGAGCGCCCGCCGGGTCTGGTCGTGCTGGGTGTCTCCGTGGTCACATCCGCCTCCCCGGGAATTATTGCAGTGATCGTTGCGTCTAACACTGCCGTCAGTAACGCAGCGAACGTTGCGTTCTATGCCTCTCGAGGGAGACGGCCGTGCGCATGTCCCACCCCCGGGCCTTCGTCGCCAGTACGGCGATCCTGGCCCTGTTCCTCTCGGCGTCGGCGGCCCCCTCGCCGCTGTACGTCGTCTACCAGCAGCAGTGGCACTTCAGCGAGACCACACTGACCGGTGTCTTCGCGATCTACGTGATCGGCCTGCTCGGCTCGTTGCTGGTGGTCGGCGGGCTGTCCGACCACCTCGGACGCCGTCCGGTGCTCGGCGCCGCGGTGGCCCTCGAGGCCGTGGCGATGCTGCTCTTCCTGACCGCCGGCGGCGTGCCGGAACTCGTGGCCGCCCGCTTCCTGCAGGGCGTCGCCACCGGCGCGGCGATGACCACGCTCGCGGCGGCCCTGATCGACCTCAACCCGCCGCACGCCCCGCAGCGAGCCGGGGTGGTCAACAGCATCACCCCGACGTCGGCGCTCGCGTTCGGGGCGCTCGCCTGCGGCGCGCTCGTGCAGTTCGCGCCCGCGCCGACCCACCTCGTCTTCGCCGTCATCCTGGCCGGTCTGGTGCTCTCGGCGGCCGTCGTGCTCACCCTGCCGGAGACCTCGTCGCGGCGCCCCGGAGCGGTGGCCTCGCTGCGGCCGCGGATGTCGGTGCCCGGCCGGATCCGGGTCGAGTTCACCGCGCTGGTGCCGGTTCTCCTCGCCTCGTGGGCGGTCGGCGGCATCTACCTGTCGCTCGGACCGTCGGTCGCGGTCGGCGTGTTCGGCCTGCAGAACCACCTCGTCGGCGGGTTCGTCGTCGCCCTGCTGTGCGGTACCGGCGCGGTCACCTCGTGGTTCCTGCGCGAGGTCGCGCCCGCCGTGCTGCTGCGGTTGGCGGCGGGGCTGCTCGCGTTCGGCCTGCTGATCACCCTCGCGGGGGTGGAGTGGGACGTCGCCGGGCTGGCCGGGCTCGGAACCGTCCTGGCCGGAATCGGTTTCGGATCGGGCGGCATCGGGTGCTTCGGGACGCTGAGCCGGATCGCCTTGCCGGACGAGCGTTCTCAGCTCTTCGCGGTGGGCCTGACCGTGTCGTACCTGGCGTTCAGCATCCCGGCGGTGATCGCCGGGTTCGCGGCCACCAGCTACGGGTTGCACGCCACGGTGCTCACCTACGGTGCGGCGATCGTCGTCCTGTCGGTGGGGGCGTTGGCGGCGCAGCGGGTGCTCGACTCACGGCGTGACCTGGTCCCGGCCTGACTGGTCGTGATCATGGAAACTTCTCCTCCGGCGCCGGGGCGCCTACGAAGAACTTTCCATGATCACGACCTGCCGACCATTGCCTGCACGCGGTCGGGGGCGAAGATGCTCTCGGACAGCAGCAGGGCCAGGCCGACGAGGCCGGCGCCGGTGTCGAGCTCGCTACGCTCGATCCGCAGCTGCCGGGTCGCCAGCGGCAGCGAGCGCTTGTAGACCATCTCCCGGATGCCGGCGAACAGCAGCGTCTCCAGGCGGGCCAGCTGCCCGCCGATCACGACGATCCGCGGGTTGAAAAGGCTTACGGCGTCAGCGATCGCCGCTCCCAGCGTGCGACCGGCCTGGCGTACGAGCTGAACCCCGGCCGGGTCCCCGGCCAGCACCAGTTCGACGACCTCGTCCACGGTCCGGACCGGCTTGCCGGCCGCCTGCAGGTCGCGCAGCAGGGCCCACCCGCCGACGTAGGCCTCGAGGCACCCGACGTTCCCGCACCGGCACAGGGGCGGTTCGGCGTCCCCCGCCGCGGTGAGCTGGCTGTGCCCGACGTCGCCCGCGGCGCCGTCCGCCCCGCGGTAGACCTTGCCCTCGGCCACCACGCTGGCGCCGACCCCGGTGCCGAGCTTGAGCATCAGCAGGTGCGTCACGTCGGGATGGCGGGTGCGCTGCTCGCCGAGCGCCATCGCGTTGACGTCCTTGTCGACCACGACCGGGCTGCGGAAACCGCGCCCGGCGAACCAGCCGGCGATGTCGAAGCCGTCCCAGCCCGGCATGATGGGCGGGCTGACCACCTGGCCGCGGGCGAAGTCGACGGGGCCGGGGACCGAGAGCCCGATGCCCAGGACGTCCGAGGCAGGGCGTCCGGCGTCCTCCAGCAGCCCGTCGATCAGGTCGGTCACCGTGCCGAGCAGCACCTGCGGCCCGTCGGTGATCTCGATCGGCACGGACGTCTGCGCCTGCACGTCGCCGCGCAGGTCGCACAGCCCGACCCGGACGGCGGTCGCCCCCATGTCGGCCACCAGCAGGACGCCGCGCTCGGAGTGGAACGCGAACCGCCCGGCCGGACGGCCCCGTGTGGGGGCGCCTTCGGCCGACTGGACGAGGAGCCCCGCCGACAGCAGGGCGTCGAGCCGGCCGTTCACCGTGCTGCGGGACAGGCCCGTGCGGTCCATCACCTCGGAGCGGGTCAGTTCCTCACCCGTCCGGAAGAGCGTGAGGACCTCGCCCAGGCCGGTTCCGGGGACGGTCCCGAGGGCCGGCCGGAGGGCGGTCCCGGGGGCCACGGTGCTTTCTGCCACGGCGTCATCATACTTCTGACGGGCGTTATACAAAAGAATCTAATCTTTTGGTTGACAGGTGCTCTGAAGCGGGTCTTAACTCGGAGGACATCCGCTGCGGTGCCGGCCAAGGCACCTCCCGAAAGGAGCTCCAACGTGGGAGCACACCCGATGCGCCGCGCCGCCCTCATCGGCGTCGCCGTCACCGTCACCGTCGGCCTCAGCGCCTGCGGCGGTTCGTCGTCCGGCTCGAGCGGCTCGGGGTCCACCGAGACCCCGAAGATCGCCGCCGTCATCAAGGGCCTGGACAACCCGTTCTTCCAGTCGATGGAGCAGGGCATCGACGAGCAGGCCAAGGGCGCCGGGGTCACGACGACCGTGCAGGCCGCGCAGTCGATCACCGACACCACCGGGCAGGCCGACAAGCTCACCGCGCTCGCCGGGCAGGACTACAACTGCTACATCGTGAACCCGATCTCGGGCACGAACCTGGTCCAGGGCCTGGCCAAGCTGGCCGCCGCCGACAAGACGATCGTGAACATCGACTCCCCGGTCGACGCGGCCGCCGCCAAGGCCGCCGACGCGACCCCGGCCACCTACATCGGCACCGACAACACCGCGGCCGGCAAGACCGCCGGCGAGCAGATGGCCAAGGTCGTCTCCAGCGGTGACGTCGCGGTCATCGGGGGCACCGCGGGTGACGTCACCAGCGGCGCCCGGGTGACCGGTTTCGAGTCGGGTATCGGCTCGCTCAAGGTCGTGCAGACCGTGGCCGCCAACTGGGACCGCCAGGAGGCCCTCACCCAGGCGGGCAACATCCTGCGCGCGCACCCCGACCTGAAGGGCTTCTTCGTCGCCAACGACGACATGGCCCTCGGCGTGGCCCGGGCCGTGCAGGACGCCGGCAAGACCGAGAAGGACGTCAAGATCATCAGCGTGGACGGCATCAAGGACGCGCTGCAGGCGGTCAAGGACGGCACGCTGACCGCCGTCGTCGCCCAGTACCCCTACGCGATCGGGCAGATGGGTGTGGAGGCCTGCCAGGCCGCCGCGGCCGGCAAGACCCTGCCGGCCAACGTCACCGCCCCGGTCGAGCTGGTCACCCAGGACGTCGCGGACAAGGCGCTGGCCGCCACGCCCAAGCCGTTCGGCACCTACGCCGACCCGCTGGCCGACCTGCTGAAGTAGCGCAGGCTCCGGACGGCGGCCGGCCGACGCCCCTCGCCCGGCCGCCGTCCGGGTTCCACTCCCTGGCAAGACATCTCGAAACGACCTCGCACCGGAAGGGGCCTGTCATGGCCACCACCACCGCGCCCGCCCCGGGCGCCACCGCCGCAGGGGTGCGAAACCGCCTGCGGGACCCGGCCTTCTGGGCCGACTGGGCCGCTCTCGTGGGGCTCGTCGTCCTGGTGATCGTCTTCCAGTCCGCCAACTCCACGTTCCTCACCGCCGGCAACGTCGAGGCGATGCTGATCTCGGCGGCGATCCTGATCCTGCTGACCATCGGCCAGACCTTCGTGATCGCGACCGGCGGCATCGACCTGTCGGTGTCCTCCATGATGACGTTCGCCGCCGTCGTCTTCGGCTACTCGTTCGCCCACGGCTGGGGGCTCGTCGTCTCCATGCTCCTGGCGGTCGTGGCGGGCACGGTGCTCGGTGTCGTCAACGGGGTGCTGATCGCCCGCGGCAAGATCACCGACTTCGTGGTCACCCTGGGCATGCTGTCGGCCGCCTCCGGCGCCGGACTGATCCTCGCCGACGGCAAGCCGACGACGGTCATCAACTCGTTCCTGCTGAAGTTCTCCACCCGCGGGATCGGCATCTTCGGCTACACGTTCATCCTCGCCGTGATCGTCGCCGCGCTGGCCCATTTCGTGCTCTTCCACACCCGGTTCGGCACGCACACGCTGGCCGCGGGCGGTTCACCCGAGGCGGCCACCGCCACCGGGATCAGCACCGCGCGGATCAAGATCGCGGTCTACACCATCTCCGGCGTCCTGTGCGGCGTCGCGGCGATCCTGCTGGTCGCCCGGGTCGGCGCCTCGGAGCCGGCCGCCAACACCCAGTACCTGCTGAACTCGGTCGCCGCCGTCGTCCTCGGCGGGGTCAGCCTGATGGGCGGGAAAGCCACGATCATCGGCCCGGTGGTCGGCGCGCTGCTGCTCACCGCTCTGGTGAACGGCCTCACCCTGCTCGGGGTCTCGCAGTTCTACCAGCCGCTCGCGGTCGGCATCGTCGTGGTGCTCGCCGCCCTTCTCACGAGGTTCCAGAAATGACCGCGCTCGTGGACGTCAAGGACGTCAACCTGGCCTTCGGCAGCGTCCAGGCGCTGCGCGACGTGTCCCTGCAGGTCCAGCCGGGCGAGATCACCGCGCTGGTCGGCGACAACGGGGCCGGCAAGTCCACGCTCGTGCGCTGCCTGTCGGGCATCCACCGCCCCGACGGCGGCGAGATCGTGTTCGACGGCACGCCGATCGACTTCCACTCGCCGGAGGACGCACGCAAGGCCGGCATCGAGACCGTGCACCAGAACCTGGCGCTGGTCGAGGACCTCACCGTCTGGCAGAACCTGTTCCTGAACCGGGAACTCGTGCACTCGTTCGGCCCGTTCGGGGTGCTCAACCGGCCGGCGATGAAACGCGAGGCGCAGCGCATGGTCTCGGCGCTGGCCGTCAACGTGCCGGACGTCGCGTCGAAGGTCCGGCGGTTGTCCGGCGGGCAGCGGCAGGCCGTGTCCATCTGCCGGGCCGCCTCGTTCAGCTCGAAGCTGGTCATCATGGACGAGCCCACCGCGGCCCTCGGCGTACAGGAGACCGCCCGTGTCGAGGACCTGATCAAGGGCCTGCGCGACGAGGGTCACGCCGTCCTGCTGATCAGCCACAACTTCGCCCAGGTGCTGAAGCTCAGCGACCAGGTGTGGGTGATGCGGTCCGGCCGGTGTGTCGGCGGGCGCCGGACCGAGGCCACCACCGGCGAGGAGATCGTCGCCCTGATCACCGGCGCCCTGGCCGCCTGAGACCTGTTTCTGAGAAAGGAAACCCCATGGCCACGAACCCTCTGGGCGTGCACGCCCTCGTCTGGGTCGGCGACACCTCGCCGGCCGGCGTGACGACGGCCGTCGGCAGGACCGCGGAGGCCGGGTACGACCTGCTCGAGTTCTCCCTGCACGACTCCCTCAACCTCGACGTCGTCGCCGCCCGGGACCAGCTGGAGGCGGCCGGGCTGCAGGTCGCCTGCTCGCGCGGCCTGGCCTTCGACGCCGACGTGTCCAGCGAGGACCCCGAAGTGGTGGAGCGCGGCGCCGTCCTGCTGCAGGACTCGCTGCGCGTCACCCGCGAACTCGGTGGCACGCATTTCACCGGTGCTCTCTACAGCGCCCTCGGCAAGTACGGGCACCAGCTCAGCCCGGCCGGTCGCGCGAATGTGGTTGCGGTGCTGAAGAACCTGGCCGCGGAGGCGGGCGGGCACGGGATGACGCTGGGCCTGGAGATCTGCAACCGGTACGAGACCAACGTGATCAACACCGCTGCGGACGCCCTGCGGCTGGCCGACGACATCGGTGCCGACAACGTGCTCATCCACCTCGACACGTACCACATGAACATCGAGGAGTCCGACCTCGTGCGCCCCGTGTACGAGGTCGGCGACCGGCTCGGCTACGTGCACATCGGTGAGAACCACCGCGGTTACCTGGGTTCCGGGCACCTCGACTTCGGTGCCTTCTTCCACGCGCTGGCCGACATCGGCTACACCGGCCCGATCACCTTCGAGTCGTTCTCCTCGGCGGTCGTCGCGCAGGGGCTGTCGAACGACCTCGCGATCTGGCGGAACCTCTGGACCGACGGGATGGACCTCGCCACCCACGCCCGGGTGTACATGGAGACCATGCTCAGCGCGGCCCGGTCATGACCCCTGACCTGGCCGCCCTCGCGGAGCGGGTCCGCGAACGACTCAAGGACGCCGGGGGCCAACGGGTGATCGTCGGCATCACCGGCACCCCGGGAGCCGGGAAGTCCACCCTGGCCGAGCAACTCGTGGCTGCGTTGCGGGAGGCGGGGGAGGACGTCGTGCACGTCCCGATGGACGGCTTCCACCTGGCCGACGTCGAACTGGCCCGGCTCGGGCTCGCGCACCGCAAGGGGGCCCCCGCGACGTTCGACGCCGCGGGGTACACGGCCCTGCTGCGCCGGCTGCGGGAGAACATGGACGAGATCGTCTATGCGCCGATGTTCGAGCGGGACATCGAGCAGCCCGTCGCCGGGGCGATCCCGGTGCCGCGGTCGGCTCGGGTGGTCGTCACCGAGGGGAACTACCTGCTCTTCGACGGCCCGTGGGCCGGGGTGCGGCGCCTCATCGACGAGATCTGGTACGTCCAGCCGGACGACGTGGTGCGCCGGGAGCGGCTGCTGGCCCGGCACGTGCAGTTCGGCAAGTCCCCCGAGGCGGCCGAGGCGTGGGTCGCGGGCAACGACGACCTGAACGCCGCGGAGATCGCCGCGACCGCCACCCGCGCGGCGCTCACCGTCGCCGTCGACTGAAGGCTGCGTTTGTGCATGATCACGAACACAGAGCGGTGATCATGCGCAAACGCAGAACTCTTGTCGTGATCATGCGCAAACGCAGAACTCAGTGGTCGGAGGCCGCCACGTTGCGCTCGCCGGTACGGGCGACGATGTACTGCCGGCCGTTGGTGACGCGGACCTCGTAGCCGCCGTCGATCAGCTCCGCCTTCGGGGCCGGCACGTGCGGCTTCTCGCGCCCGTAGAAGACGTCGGCGGGGCCCAGGATCTTCAGCAGCACCTCGTTGATCCTCTGCAGGCGACCCATCGCTCTCACTCCAACCGTTAGTGGGCTAATGATTAGTAGGCTAACGGTGTAGGGTGTGGATGTGCAAGAGGAATCCGTGGCCGCCGATCCGCTGGCCCTGGAGCAGCAGCTCTGCTTCGGCATTGTGACCGCCGCCCGTTCGGTGGTCGCCTTCTACCGGCCGTTCCTGGAGCCGATGGGCCTGACCCATCCGCAGTACCTCGTGATGCTGGCGCTCTGGCAGCACGGCCTGCTCTCGGTGCGCGAGCTCAGCGACCTGCTGATGCTCGAACCGGCCACCGTGTCGCCACTGGTCAAACGCCTCGAGGCGGCCGGCTACGTGACCCGCGAGCGGCACGCCGGCGACGCCCGCCTGCTCCAGGTCCGGCTCACCGATGCCGGCCGCGCCCTGCGGGCCCAAGCCGAGCAGGTGCCCCTTTCGATCATGCAGGAACTGCAGCTGGACGTCGCCGAGCTGGCTTCCGTACGCGACTCGCTGACGCGGCTGGTCGCGGCGATGAACCGGAGATCAGCGTCGCTGCCGGGTTCGGCCGAGTAGGACTCGCCCGAATCCGGCACCCGCGCTGATCAGGCCGGGGGTCAGGCGCCGATGCGCTCGAGCTCGGCCCGCGCGTCGTCCGGCAGCTGGATAGCGGCGGCCGCCAGGTTCTCGCGCAGGTGGGCGAGGGACGACGTCCCGGGGATCAGCAGGATGTTCGGCGACCGCTGCAGCAGCCACGCGAGGGCGACCTGCATGGGCGTGGCGTCGAGCCGGGCCGCGACCTGGTTCAGCGCGTCCGACTGCAACGGCGTGAAACCGCCCAGCGGGAAGTAGGGCACGTAGGCGATGCCCTGGGCGGCCAGGGAGTCCACGAGGGCATCGTCCTCGCGGTGGGCCAGGTTGTAGAGGTTCTGCACACACACGAGGGGCGCGATCGACTGCGCCTGCGCGACCTGGGTCGGGGTGACGGTGCTGATGCCGAGGTGCTTGACCAAGCCCTCCTGCTGCAGCGCGGCCATCGCCTCGAAGCCCTCGGCGATCGACCCCTCGACGGCCGCGGACGCGTCGTCCCCGTGGTGGTGGACCCGGAAGTTCACGACGTCCAGGACGTCGAGCTTCAGGGTGCGCAGGTTGTCCTCGACGCCACGGCGCAGGTCGGCGGGCGACTGCGCGGGCAGCCAGGCCCCGGCGTCGTCACGGACCGCGCCCACCTTCGTGACGATGGTGAGCCCCTCGGGGTAGGGGTGCAGGGCCTCGCGGATGATCTCGTTCGTCACGTGCGGGCCGTAGAAGTCGCTGGTGTCGATGTGGGTCACGCCGGCCTCCACGGCCTCGCGCAGGACGGCCACCGCGGCGGCCCGGTCCCGCGGCGGCCCGAAGACCCCCGGCCCGGCCAGCTGCATGGCGCCGTACCCCATCCGGGTGACGGTGAGGTCGTCGGTCATCGAGAAGGTGCCACCGGCAAGAGTTGTCATGCCCCGACCCTGCGCCCACGGCCAGGCCCCAACCAGAGCACTCCCGTTCCTGGGAGTGACAGGACCAGGCAGCGAACTCGCTGCACGCCTACCGTGGTCGGCATGGACGGCAACATCCTCGGCGAATTCCTGCGGGCCCGGCGCGAACTGGTCGCGCCCGAGGACGTCGGGCTGCCCGCGGGCGGGACGCGCCGGGTGGCCGGCCTGCGCCGCGAGGAGGTCGCCCTGCTGGCCGGCATCAGCGCCGACTACTACCTGCGGCTCGAGCAGGGCCGCGACCGGCACCCGTCGGTCCAGGTGCTGGAGTCCATCGCGCGGGTCCTCGGCCTGGAACCCGCCGCCACCCAGTACCTCGTCTCCCTGGCGGCGCCCAGGCCCCGCACCGCGCGCCGGGCCCGGCGCGAGAAGCCCGCGACCGGCGTCGGGCTGCTGCTCGGCCAGCTCGGCCTGCCCGCCTTCGTGGAGGGCCGCTACTTCGACATCCTGGCGGCTAACCCGCTGGCCGCGGCCGTCTCGCGCAACCTCGTCGTCGGCCGGAACCGGGTCCGCGACATGTTCCTCGACCCCTACGAGCGGTCGCTCTACCCCGACTGGGAGCGGCTGCTGACGACCATGGTCGGCGGCATCCGGGACCGGATCGGCACCGACCACGACGACCCGCGGTTCGTCGAACTGGTCGGCGAGTTGTCGTTGGGCAGTGAGATCTTCCGGCAGGCCTGGGCGCGGCACGACGTCCGGGCCGTGCACGGCAAGCCGGTCCGGATGGTCCACCCGCAGGTGGGCGAGCTGACGCTGCGGATGGAGAAGCTGGCCGTCGCGGGCGCCGAGGGTCAGCTGCTGGCCGTCTACCACGCCGAGCCGGGGACGGCGGACGCCGAGAAGCTCGCCCTGCTGTCGGCCATGGCGGTTCCGCAAGCGTCGCCGACGGACAGCCTGACCAGCAACTGAGGTGGTTGCGGGGCGCTCGCGGGCCGTGCCAGGGTCCGGACGTGCGCCAGACCGAACGGACCATCACGCTGACCGACGCGGTGGTGGCCATCGCGATGACCCTGCTCGTGCTGCCGCTGGTCGAACTGGCCCCCGACGTGGACGGTGCGGACCTCGGTGGCTTCTTCGACGAGAACCGCTACCTGTTCACGTCGTTCGTCATCTCGTTCCTGGTGATCTACGTGTTCTGGCGGGCGCACGCGGTGGCCTTCGCGCGAGCCGATGAGGCCGGCGTCGAGCCGCGGGCGTTGCGGGGCCTGACCGTGTGGTGGTTGCTGCTGATCGTCTTCCTGCCGTTCCCGACGGCGGTCTCCGGTCACGACTCCACGACCGGTGCTGTGATGCTCTACATCGGCACGATGCTCGTCCTGTCGGTACTCACGTCGGCGATGAGCACCACGGTCGACAGGGCCACCGGTTCGTCCCGGAAGCCATGGGTGGTGTGGAGTTCGCCCGCGGTGTTCGCACTGGCCCTGCTCGTCGCGGCGTTCAGTCCCGGCGGGGGGCTCGCCGTGCTCCTGCTGCTCCTCGTGGTCCAACTGGTCCAGAACCGCTCGGCCCACGAGCCGGTCACGGCTCAGCAGGCCTTGTAGCGGTACGCCTTCCGCCCGGCGGGCACCACGTCGCGGTCGCGCAGGATCACGCTGATCGTCGCGCCTCGGGCTCGGCAGGCGTCGGAATAGAAGTGCGCGGCGGTGTCGGTGTACTCGACCTCGATGACGTGTGCGCCGTAGACCCTCGTGTAGTCGTCGCACTCGGCGTAGACCTGGCACTCCTCGGCGATCGCGAAGTCGAAGCCGACCTGGGTGCGGCCCGTGCTGCCGAGCTCGACGGTGTTCTTCTGGCCGATCGCCAGCCCGCGCGAATGCGCATGCTGAGCAAGCAGTTTCGCCAGGGCAAGGTTTCCGGCCCTGGTCAGCAGTGGCCTCTTGGTGTACGGGTCCGTGGCGCGGGTGTACGTGTCGAGGTTGTCGGGCTCGACGGCCTGGAACCCGGACGTCGCACAGCCGTCGATCCAGGCGTTGACGATCGTCGCGATGGCGGCGCGCCGGGCGGCCGTGGTGGTGTCGAGCAGGTACTCGTCCGGCCAGTCGGGGTCCTTGTAGAGCCTGCCCCGGCTGGTGTGCAGCAACAGCTTCGAATGCTTCGTCCGCCAGTACGACGCCTCGCCGGGCTGGGTCTGGAAACCGTTGACGTAGCAGACGTTGTACAGCCCCTCGACCGGTCTCGCGGTCCGGTCCCGGTCGACGACCGTGACCTCGGCCCTCGGGGTGTAGGGGCCGCCGAGCTGGTAGTCGAACGTGCCGTTGGCCGGCGGCGGTGCCCAGACGCGCGTCGCGGAGGCCGCGGGGCGCTGAGCCGCCGAGGGTTGCCCGCCCGCGCTCGTCGTCCCGGCGCAGCCCGCGAGCAGGGCGAGCGCCGTGATCGCCGCGAGCTTCCGGTTCATGTCCCCTCCCGCGGCCTGTCGAGGCCGGCGTCGTGGGCGGCGACCACGGCCTGGGCCCGGTCGCGCAGGTCGAGCTTCGCGAAGATGTGCCGGACGTGCGTCTTCACGGTCGCCATGCTGATCACCAGCCGGTCGGCGATCTCGCCGTTCGACAGGCCACCCCCGATCATGGCGAGTACCTCGAGCTCACGCTCGCTCAGCTCCTCCAGACCCGGCACCCGGGTGACCGGGCCGGGCGGACGTTCGGCGAAATGCGCCATCATCCGGGACATCACGCCCGGGGCGACGACCGGCTCACCAGCTGCCGCACGGTGCACGGCGTCGAGCAGGCCGTCGGAGGTGACGTCCTTGAGCAGGAAGCCCACCGCGCCCGCCCGCAGCACCTCGACCACGTCCCGGTCGGCGTCGAAGGTGGTCAGGGCGACCACGCGCGCCCGGCTGCTCGCCGTGATCCGCCGGGTCGCCTCGACGCCGCCGGTCCCCGGCATGTGCAGGTCCATGAGGACCACGTCGGGCGCCGTCGCCAGCGTCGCGCTCACCGCGGCGTCACCGTCACCGGCCTCGCCGACCACCTCCACGCCGCGACCGCGCGGCCCGGACGCCCGCCGCGCAACGCGACCGCCGCTCCCTCGGCCTGGATGGCGATCAGCGTCAGTTCGTGACCCAGCACGTCGTGCAGCTCCTGGGCGATGCGTTCGCGTTCGGCACCCACCGCGGCTTCGCGGACCTTCTCACGCTCCGCTTCGAGTTCGGCCGTCAGTCGGCGCAGTTCGGCGTTCTGGGCCTGCAGCCGCCGGACCACCAGCCCGGCCAGGACCGGAGCGATCACCGCAATGAAGGCTCCGATCACCGCGACGGGCGGCTCGGGCCCCAACAGCGTGCCGACCGTGCCGGTCGCGCATCCCCAGGCCGTCGCCAGGAACACCGCCGGCAGCGGCCTCCCGTGCAGGCCGAGCGCGTAGAACAGCAGGATCACCACGACGAACCCGAGGACCGGGTACCCGTCGAGCGGGATCACCCCGAACGCGCTGGCCACCACGCTCGCCTCGACCGGGTGCGTGCGCCGCCAGGCCAGCGGCAGCGTGGCGCCCAGAACGTAGAGATGGCCGAGACCGCCACCCGCGATCGGCAGCAGGCTGACCTGGACGAGGCCGGCCAGAGTGAAGACCATCGCCAGCACCGCGTCCAGCGGCGTGACGTCCAGCCGGCGGATGAGCGTGCGCACGGCACGAGGGTAGGGCGCGCAGTGCGGGGCCCGCCTCATCCCTGGGGCTGATCACCGGTTCCGCTCCGGGGTCGATGTGGGCCTCCGGCCGCCTGCCTAGGTTCGTGACCGGTCGCAGATGCGGCCGAAAAGCCTCTCTGCGAAGGAGTTCACGATGAGCATCACCCAGGCCGGGGCCCACCCCGGCGACCTCGCCCCGTCGACCCAGGCTCCCGCCGTCCGGTACGACGCCGGCCGCGCCAGCACCTGGTTCGGGCTCGCCTTCCCGGCGGCCCAGTTCACCGTCATGCTCGCCATGGCGATCTTCGTGCTACCTCACGGCGGCGCGCCCACCGACCCGGCGCTCGAGCGCGGTCTGAGCATTCTCGACGCCGAAACCACCTACCGGATGGGCAACTACGTGTTCATGCTGGCCGGGGTCCTGCTGCTCGGCTTCCTCGGCGCGGTCGCGCAACGGCTGCGAGCCGTCGACGCCTCGGGCGTGCTGGCCACGGTCGGCGTCGCGGCCGGCACGCTGATCGCCCTGATCTGGCCGATGGCCGGGATGCTGCACGACGTCGCGCTCAGCACCGCCGCCCACGGCACGGACGTGCGGATCCTCACCGGGTGGGACGACGTCGCGCCGTACTCGCTCGCGTTCTCGGCCCTGCCCCGCCTCTTCCTGATCGGCGCGCTCGTGCTCGGGCTGCGGGCCGCCGGTACGTCGACCTGGCTGCCGCGGGTCGGGGTCGTGATCGGGGTGCTGTCCCTGGCCGGCAACGCCACCACGCTCAGCGGCGCCATGTTCCCGCTGCTGGCCCTGAGCACGCTGGCGTTCGACCTGTGGTTGGCGTCGGTGGCCTGGCACTGGCTGCGGCACCCGTTGCGGTGATGGCCCCCGGGACGCCGAGTGTGACGCTCATGCGTCACATTCGGCGTCCTGTTCGGCCTGGAGGTCACACTCGGCGCGTCTGGTAGGAATAGCGACATGGGGGACTATGAATCGACGACCGAACCGACCTACACGACACCTGACGGCACCAGCTGGACCGTCACCCGGCGGGCCACCGATCTCGCGAACGAGAGCTTCGAGATCGAGATGCACGTACCCCCGCACGCGGTCTCGACGCCGCCGCACGTGCACCCGCGCCAGACGGACGAGTTCAACGTCGTCAGCGGCCGCGTCGAGGTTCTGCTCGACGGAGCCTGGCGCGTCCTCGGCCCGGGTGACGAGTTGGTGGTACCGCCTAACCACGTGCACACCTATCGCAACGAGTTCGACGAGCCGGCCGTCCTGCGCAACGTGCACAACCCGACCGACAGCTTCCAGGAGTACCTCGACCGGCTCGGCCTGCTGGTGAGCAGCGGCCGGATCACGTCGATGACCGGCCTGAAGGCCAAGGTGTACATGTCGGTGCTGTTCCGTCAGCACCAGGACTCGATGGTCCTGGCCAGCCCGGTGCTGCGGGTGCTGAGCGTGGTCCTGGCGCTGGGAGCCAGGTTGTCCGGCGTGAAGGTGCCGCGCCCGCCGTCCGGCTAGAGCCCGCCGTGGTAGGGGAGGGCGAGCATGACGGCTGCGAACGATCCGGCCAGAGTGACCCCGGCGGTGCCGATCACGAGATAGGCGCCCCGGGTCTGCGCCCGGTACAGGTACCGCCCGGAGATGAGGGCCACGACCGCGGGCGCCGAGACGAGACAGCAGGCGATGAACCGGCCCAGCGGGTTCAGGTCGCCCCCCGCGATCGCCCACGAGAGACCCATCAGCACGACGACTGAGCCGAGGTACGCGGCCACGGCGACGACCGCCAGCACGACCAGGGCCGACAACGCGCGCTGAACCGCCTCCACGCCAACAACCCTGGCAGGCCGCGTGCCGAGCGGGGCTCGAAAGTCGACGGCTTACGTCGATCGGGCGCACCGCCGTTTCCAGGTGCGCCCGTTTTGGTCGCCATGAGCGCCGACGGCGTCCCTGTGACAACCAAAACGGGCACAGTTGCGCGCGGTTCGACCCAGGTGTCTCCTTGCTGCCCGGGCGTTCCCGTCGACGTCGCATGGAGGTCAGAGCAGGAAGTGGAACATCGGGCTGTCGGGCGGGATGCGCTCGATCTTCGGCGGGGCCAGGCGCATCCGCTCCATCAGGGCCGGGAAGTCCTCCGGGCGGCCCAGTTCGACGCCGACCAGCGCGGGCCCGGTCTCGCGGTTGTTGCGCTTCGTGTACTCGAACAGGGTGATGTCGTCGTCCGGGCCGAGCACGTCGTCGAGGAAACGCCGCAGTGCGCCCGGCTCCTGCGGGAACTCGACCAGGAAGTAGTGCTTGCGCCCCTGGTGCACGAGGGCCCGTTCGACCACCTCGGCGTAGCGGCTGACGTCGTTGTTGCCGCCGGACAGGATGACCACCACGGTCTTCCCGGCCAGGCCGTCGAGCTGCGGCAGGGCTGAGGCGGCCAGCGCCCCGGCGGGTTCCGCGACGATGCCGTCGGCCTGGTACAGGTCGAGCATCTCCACGCACACCTGCCCTTCGGGCACCGCCACCAGCTCGGCCGCGTGGTCCTGCACGATCGGGAAGGTGACGTCCCCCGTGCGGCGCACCGCCGCGCCGTCCACGAAGCCCTCGAGCGTGGGCAGGTCGACGGGCTGCCCGGCGGCGAGCGCGGCGGCCATGCTCGCCGCGCCGGCCGGTTCGACGCCGATCACCCGCACCTGGGGCCGGCGTTCGGCGAGCCAGGTCAGGCAGCCGGCCAGCAGGCCGCCGCCGCCCACGGGCACCACGAGGACGTCGGGCGCCCGGCCGAGCTGCGCGCACACCTCGAGCGCGACGGTGCCCTGACCGGCCACGGTGCGCGGGTCGTCGAACGCGGGCACCAGGACGGCGCCCCTCACCTCGGCGTCCCGGCGGGCGGCTTCCGCCGCCTCGTCGTAGGTGTCGCCGAGCACGACCGTCTCGACGGTGTCGCCACCGAGCGCCGCGACGCGCTGCCGCTTCTGCCGAGGGGTCGTGCGCGGCAGGTAGATGCGCGCGTGCACGTCGAGCCGGGCGGCCGCCCACGCCACCCCCTGCGCGTGGTTGCCGGCGCTCGCGCAGACCACCCCGTCGGCCAGCCGCTCGGAGGGCAACGTGCCGATCAGGTTGTACGCCCCGCGCAGCTTGTACGAGCGCACCGGCTGCAGGTCCTCGCGCTTGAGGAGCACCCGGGCGCCCGTCGCGGCCGACAGCCGCTCGTTGGGCTCGAGCGGGGTGGGCGTGGTCACGGCCGCGAGGCGTCCGGCGGCGGCCTCGACGTCGGCCGCGCTCACCTGGTCGGTCGGAGCGTGCTGGGTCACGTCTACGAGCGTGGCACACGCTCAGGCATCGTCCGCACCGGCACACGACGACTCAGCCGTCGAGTAATGCCCAGAAAACGACAGAGAAGTGTCGATTTCTGAGCATTCTCCGATTCATCGGCTGGCGTCGGCGTCACCCATGCGGTGCGGGAGGCCGCGAATGTCGGACCAGTACTCGAAGCGCACATCCTCGTCGACGCGGACCGGGACGGGTTCGCCGTACAGCCGGTCGCCCCCTTCTTCTTGGGCCCGGAGATCCAGTAGTCCTCGCGGTCGCCACGTCGTAGTGGTTGGCCTTGAAGCCGGGGTAGCGGAGTCGACGGAACACCTGGTCGCGGTAGAAGACGGTGACGTACGTCTTCGAGAACCGCACGCGCCCTGTCCACGCCTCGCCGGTCAGTGCTCCGGTCTTGCGCTCGATGTACATGACGCGGGTCTTCATGCGAATCCGCCTGGTCGACAAGTGGCCTGTGCGGCAACCGATTTGAGTACCCTCGCTGTCAGCTGATCCACGGGACGGGGAGACTTCTTGGGCGTGCACCTGAACTTCCAGCAGTGGTTCTGGCTCGCTTTCACCTGGAACGTAATCGTCTGGAGCGGACTGGCGGCCGACGGGGCTGGATCGCGTGGGTCAAGGTGCCTGGCAGTGACGGCGCTCCGTCTGGACTCTCGCAGGAACGCCCTCGCCCATCGACTGGCCGACTTGGGCTGGCCCGTCGTGAAGGACACGTCGAGTTGATCCAGCCGAGGTGAGCCATCGGCCGGTGTAGTCGGTGCCGCGATCGCCGGGCCACCGTGGCCGTCGGCGTCCGGACGCCATCGGGTGAGGTCGTGGTCGTCGGGCGCCTCCGGATCCACCCGATCCGGGCTCACACGTGCGGGCGGCGCAGCCACCACGTGGGCGGACCGCCGGGGACGACGACCGCGCGGCTCTCGCGGAAGCCGCGCCGCTCGTAGAAGGCCTTGTTGGGCTCGGTCGACGTCTCCAGCCAGCAGTCCCAGCCGTCGGCGGCGGCCGCCTCGAAACCGGGCTGCATGACGGCGGTCGCCAGGCCCTGGCCGTGGAGGTCGGGGTGCGTCGCGAGCACCCCGAGGTACCAGTACGGGGGTGATGGAGCGACCGATTCGATGGCGTGCTCGTAGGCCTCGATCCGTGCCCAGGCGAGGTCGCCGACCTCGGCCGCGAACGCCGTCCAGTCGGTGTCGTGCCCGTCGTCCGGCGCGACGCCGGACAGCCGGTCCCACAGCGCGACGGCCGCGCCGTCGTCCACGAGCCAGGCGGTGCCGCGGTGGATCCGGGGCAGGAGCAGCGCGCGGGCGAACGACCGCCGGGCGGCGAGGTTCTCGGGACCGAGCATGAACGACCAGGCCGGGTCCGCCGCGAAAGCTGCCGCCACGGTGGTGACCACGGCGTCCACGTCGTCCAACGTGGCCAGTCTCGTCACCGGTGCCGACATGGGTCGAGGATAGGGGCCCACGTGATCGTTGGCCGTCGCACGATCGGAGAGTCCATGGCGCCCCTGGTTCGTCTCGTCCCGGCCACCGTCGAGCTGCTCGAGGCGCTCGCCGACGACCCGTCACGGTTCGAGGCCCTGATCGGGTCGCCGGTCCCGGACGGCTGGCCCGAGTTCCCCGAGGCCATCCCGTTCACCCTCGAGCAGCTGGCGGACGCGGCCGAGGCCGACCGGCCCTGGACCATGCACTTCTTCCTGGACGACGGGACCGGCCGGCTCGTCGGGTCGGGCGGCTTCGCGAGCCCGCCGGTGGAGCGGACGGTCGAGATCGGGTACGAGGTGGCGCCCGGGTTCCGCGGTCTGGGGTACGGCAGTGCCGCCGCGCGGGCCCTGGTCGCGCAGGCCGTGGCCAGCGGGGCGGTCGACGCGGTGACCGCCCACACGCTGCCCGGGCCGAACCCGTCGACGTACGTCCTGGTGGCGCTGGGCTTTTCGCACGTCGGGGAGGCGGAGGATCCCGAGCAGGGGACCGTCTGGGAGTGGCGACTGAACCCGCGCCGTGCGTAGGCCGGCCTTCAGAAGGCGGACTTCCAGGTCGGCGGCACCTGAACCCGGCAGCCGCTGGCCCCGGACATCGAGAACAGCTTCTTGTGCATCCTGATCTGGTCGGGCCCGCGTAGAGATCCGGTGGCCAGGATCTTGATCTTCCTCTCGGGAGTGATCACCTGGACGACGGTGGCGTGGACCCCGCGGCTGATGTCGAGCCCTTCCAGCTTGAACGTGCACGACGGGTCCAGCTCCACCGTGTAGTTGCGCAACCAGTTCCTGATCTCGACCCGCCGCTGCAGGAATGTCGCTTCGACGGTCCAGCCTCTCCACACGCCGTACGCCACCAGAGGCGCCATGACCGAACCGGCGATGCAGTAGTAGGTGCCGGCGAAGAACAGCCACGGCCAGAGGGCGCAGACGAAGATGCCGAAGCCGCCCGGCGACCCGAACGCCAGGAACACGGCCAACGTCCGACTCGGGCGCACGGTCCAGTCCATCGCCCCTCCCGCCGGTTCGCTCGACACGTCGACTGTCGATCGGTCAGTCCGGGCGCGGAGCTTGAGTCTCCTCAGGGAAGATCGGTGAGGGCGACGTTGCGGTGGTCTGGTTCGGGCAGCACGGTGAACCGGCGGGCGGCGATGGTCGGGCGGTCCTCCAGCAGAGCCCGGCAGACCCGGTGCATGCCGTCCATCACGCAGCCGTCGGGCCGCAGGATGATCGGATAGCCGGTGTCCACGTCGCGGATCAGCCGGGCGTGCCCCACCACCCAGCGGACGGTCGGATCCGGCTCGGACCAGTAGTTCGTGTCGACCTCGGTCAGCGCGTCCACCGGGACGTCGTGCACGGGCAGGTTGAGGCTGAGCTCGATGAGGCGTGCGACGTCCCAGGCGTCGTAGCCCTTGCCCTCGGCAGTCGGCCAGAAGTGGAACTGCGTGCGCATGTCCCGGATCGTGCCACCTTCAGGGGCGATCATGGGGGTCCGTCGGACAAGGGGGAACCGGATGGTGGGGCTGCTGCGTCCCAGCGACATGCGTGGCTCGAGGCTCCTGCTCGGAGCTCTTCTCCTGACCTGCGTGACCGCCTGTTCCGAGGCGTCGACGCCACAGGCCGCCACGCCCCGTCCGACCAGTGCATCGACGAGTCCGTCAGCCGTGCCGACGGGCGACCCGGTGGCCGGGATCGTCGGCACGTGGCGACCGCTGGGGATCACCGGATGGGCCAAGCCGCCGACGGCCGACGACATGGGCTTCGCCGAGGCCGTGATCTCGTTCCGGGCCGACGGAACCTGGCTCGGAAGCGACGGCTGCAACGGTCTCGGCGGCAAGTACAGGCTCGAGAGCACCGGGACCTTCTCCATGCCGGGTCCCGTGAGCAGCACCCTGATCGGCTGCGTCAACGTCCCGAACCTGGACGTCCTCCTGAAGGCGACTCACGTGGTCGTAGTGGGCAAGGCCTTGGTGTTCCAGGCCGCCGACGGAGCCGTGCTCGGGGTCTACGCCAGGACGTCTCGGCCTAAGCCAACGCGCTGAGGACTGCACTCAGATTCCTACTGATTCCTGCGTCAGTCTCGGGAGAGCTGCCGGGCGCTCAGCTTCCGGCGCATCCGTGGTCCGTCATCGCGCATCCGTGACCGGGGCTCCGGCTTGGGCTGCCGGCGATCCCAGCGCACGACCAGGCCGACGAGGACGACGATGGTCGCGCCTGTCAGGACCGTGCTGAGGATTCCTAGGTTGAGAAGCCAGTCGACGAGGGCGAAGGCGGCAGCGCCGGGGATCAGGCACAACGCAATGACCCACCGCGGAAAGTCGTCGGACCCCATCCATGCATCATGGCTGCTGCCGCTACACATGACCGGCCCAAAAGGGAACTCGCCCCTACTGCATGATGATCCGTCAAGGGACGCTGCTTGCGGGACGGGGATGACATGAGGCGTTGGCTGGCTGCTGGTGCGCTGTGCGCGCTGAGCCTATTGATCGTTGCCGTAGCGGTTGCGCGACCCACGGCCCTCGAAAGGCCCTCCATCGCTGCCTCGGCCGCTGTGTCGCCTTCCCCGCAGGCCGGTTGCCAGGAGCTGCCCGTGCCGCCGCCCGTGGCGATGTCTACCGCGATGATCAACAACGTACCGGACCTCAGCAAGGCGACGATCAAGAGCGAGGCGGCGGACGGAACGCACCTGAAGGTGATTCCCATGGATCGGCTTTCCGATTCGCAACGAGCCGAGCGCACCAAGGTGATCCAGCGGGCCAGCAAATGGTCCGGCGGCCGATCCCCCATCGGCGCTGTGTCATTGGTGAAGGCCACCATCGACCACTACGGGCAAATGAGGGACGTAAATTCCGACGTCGGTCCCGTGAAGCTCTTCGTCAAGAACAAGGTGATCTGGGCGGTGCAGGTTGGCCCGATGGAAGCTGTAGTTCCCCTAACTCGTCCGGGGCGGTATGCCTCAGCTTCCACGCCGCCTAGCTGTTATCGGTACATGGCCGCGTCGCTGTCTTTCCTGTATCAAGAGAATCTACGACTGTTTCGGACTGAATCGCTCACGCATCCGGGATAGCAGGGCCAACTGCCCGGCTTGGAAGGTGGCGCCCCGACGGATCGGACCCTGAACCCGCGGATTAGCGGGCGGTGTCTTTCAGCTCTACTGATCAAGCCTTGCCGATGGCGTCCGGCCTGGTCAGGTCATCCGAGCAGGTCCGGGCGTTGGTGGTCCGTTGTCGCTGATTCATGGGTCATTCCTGGGACAGGCTGCCTTGTGTTCAGCTTCCGTCGCATCCTTGGTCCGTCGCCGCGTAACGGTGGGCGGGGCTCCGGCGTTGGCTGTCGGCGGTCCCAGCGCACGGTTAGGCCGACGAGGATGACGATGGCCGCGACCGTGAGGACGGCACTGATGATCCCCAGGTTGAGAAGCCACTCGACTAGGGCAGAGGCGACCGCACCGGGGATCAGGCACAACGCAATTAGCCAGCGCGGAAAGCCGTCGGACTTCATCCCTGAATCCTGGGTGCTGCAGCTACGTATGACCAGCTTGGAAGATCGGTCCAGTGCTGCGAGGGGCTGCGGCCCAAGCGCGTAGGCCAGCCCTTCGACGTGCCCGGGACGGCCGGGTCCTGGTCCTGACCGCTGATGACCGCTTGATCGGGCACGCAACGGGCACACGGCATGCTGCCCCTCCGCAGCCTGTGGTCGTCGTGCTCTGCCAGCCCGGGCGGGCCTCATAAGCTCCGTCGCCCACCGAATGATCAGTAGAGTTGGTATCCCTTGGACGCGACTCGGGAGGGCCTCTATGGCGGACGCGGCAACGGCGCACTTGTTGGACGGGCTAAGCCTGCCCACTCGCTACGAGACGCTCCGCCAGGCAGTTGGCAATGACGATGTCGCTCAACTGCTGGTGGCGCCTAGCAAGGCGACGCTGGACGCGATCGAAGAGGCGGGCGAGGCGGTCAAGTCGATCGGCGAGGGGCTCTTCCTCCCGCTGCTCGCCCCGTCAGGGCGAGGTAAGACAACCCTTGCGAGCAATCTCCGCAGCTTTCTGCCTAGCCAATTTTCACCGACGCTCACCTATGAAGGGGAAGTTACAGCGGAGGCCCTCAGCGAAGCCGTTCAGGCGTGGGTTCAGAAGGTCCCTGAACGGGATCGACGGGTCTTGCCCATTAACATCGACCATCGGGAAGGCCGAAAGGCCTCAGGCGCCGAACTGGCAGAAATCAAACGCTTCCTCCGCCAGGCCGGCGGCCAGCAAGCGATAATCCTGTGGCCAACAACTCAGGATGAAATCGCGACTGAAATGTCGGTGCAGTCTAGATCTATCTCGGGTGCCGTCCCCATTGATCTCCCTATCAGTGTCGAAGGCCCTGACCGGGAAACCTGGCAGCAATTGGCTAAGCAGACCCTTCTTCTGGCGAACCGAGTTGACAACCTAGATGAATTGCTATCACTGGATGAATATTCTCCCGAAGACTATCCCTCCATCGGTGACTACTTGCGGAAAATCGCCTTTGATTTCAACTCGACACGTCTGCGTCTTCGACGTGCCACGGAGAAGCCAATCAAGTTGACGATTGTGTGGGCTAGCGAGACTCCCGGACACGGGATCCTTTCGAGTCTAACTTCGAGCAGCCGATTTGGTTTCCTCGATGCAAGTGCATTGCTTGACGCGACGAGTAAGAGTGTCACCGGCCGATGGTGGTCAGAGCGCCGGGGTCTGTTGGTTCAGACAATTGTTCGGCTAGATGCGCACACCTTGTGCTTACCTCCATCGGTAGCGGTAACCATTATCCGCCGAAATGGCCCGGACGATTTCGTTCAGGGATTGGCAGATCTTGGAGTTAATAATCGCTCGCCTGCCGAGGTGAATGAGTACTTAATTCGAAGCGACCTAGGGCGGCATTTGCTCGGCGAACCAAGATCTGTAAGTGAGACAAGGGGAAACCCTGCAGAGACAGCTCGTGTTGCCTTCGGCTTGCTTGGAAGCGAGTTCGGCTTTACGGGTGCTCGGGACAAGCAGCTCAATAAGGCGTGCGCTGAAGCTATTGAACCGTTTATTGCGTCTGAGTCACCAGGTAAGAGTATTACCGTGACATACGAAAAGAAGCTCTCTTTTCTGGATGCGTTGTTGCCTGACAATGCCATTGAATTTCATGAGGTTGCTCATTGTATTGAATATACTTGGCGGCAGGGTGATTTTCTTGCGGCCAAGAATCGCGCTGCGGTTGCGGAATATGTACTAAAGAAGTTGCAGAACTACGCCCGCGAACTTGGGTGGGTTGCCGCAGGCTGACTAAAACCGGCAACTTTAAAGCTTGATGTCGCATGTGGTCGTGGTGTGGCGGCTGGCCGGTGTTGTTCCCGGCCCGCCGTCGCGCGGGAGGCATCGCGCCCGGGGAGGCTCGCGGTCCAGGCCCCCAACGCTGGAAGCCAGTCACCTGCAGGTGCGGAGCACCTCCCTAAACCCATTGCCTGAACTGTGTGGGGCTGGACGGTGAGTCCGGGCGCGATACCGGAAGGCGAGCCCCGGCACCTCCGGTGATCCGGCCTCGCGCGTCACCCCCAACCAGCCAGCGGCGAAGTCCCGCGCGGGCCGCACCAACTCGGGTCACCCACCCCAGCCACCCACACGACCCCACGACCTCAGACCATCCCCGCCCGCTCCTGACTCCTTCTTCCGCCTGGCGCGGCCCGGTGGGGTCCGGGGCCGGAGGTCTCGGGGGGCCCCGGCGGGTAGCGCCCGGCGGGAGGCCGCGCGCAGCGCGGCCCTTGATGTCTAAGAGGTCAATTCAGCAGGCTGCCGACCAGCAAAGGTTCTGCGGCGCAGACGATCTATTGTCCGTTGGGAGTTCGTCCGAGATGCGTGACAGTGATGACATCGGAAGCGATTGTGTACAAGGCGCGGTAACGGCCGACTCTGAGGCGCCTGACTTCCGCGGACCCGAACTCCGTCGAATTCTCTGGTCGCCGGTCGTCGACCAAGGCATCCAGGGCCAGCAGGGCCTCGCGAAGACCAGCGGGATCGTCAGTCAAGAAGCCAGCGGCGCTATTGATTGCTGCAGCCTCGAACTCCAGCCGGTAGGTCACCTGGTCAGGCCGAGCCGAGCCCATACCTGATCTGCGGGGACATAACTCGTCTCGCCGGCCGTCTCGCGCTCCTGCCAGCTCTGCAGGGCCGCCAGATCCTCGGCGTCCTCCAGGTCTCGCACAGAGGCTCGTTGCTCGAGGGCGCGCAGCCTGAGGAAGTCGTCCATGGGTACGACAACAGCGGCCTTACCGCCGAGATGGATGACCTCGTACGTCCCTGTGTCCGGAGGCTCCGGCTGAACGGGCTGGGCGGTCATGTGACAAGAATACGGATGAGCAGGGGACTCTGTCTGTCTTCATCCACAGGGCGACCGGGGCGTGAAAGCTGGTGCAAAGATGTGCCAGGCATCTGCGCACGAGAGACGGCGACGGCCGGACAAGCCGCTGACCTGCTGGTTGGTGGGCCCCCAGGGGATCGAACCCTGAACCCGCGGATTAAAAGTCCGCTGCTCTGCCGATTGAGCTAGAGGCCCTCGGACCTCAGCGTAGACGGTGTACCTCGCGACGCTGGGCAGTTGTCCAAGTCGGGGCGGGGGAGGATGGGCGCGTGACCCAGAGCGTGGAGTTGTTGCTCGGTGACGAGGCCGAGGCGGCGGTGCGGGAACGGTGGCGACGGCTCGCGGAGGCCCGGCTGCCGAGCATGGCGCATCACCAGGGCGAGACGAACCGGCCGCACGTGACGCTGGCGGTGGCCGACACGCTGGACGAGGCCACCGAGACACGACTGAGCGCCCTGACCGGGTGGCTCCCGCTCACCGTGACGCTGGGTGGCCTGATCGCCTTCGGCAGCGCCCGCCAGCGGGTGCTCGCGCTGTTGGTCGTCCCGACCGTCGGGCTTCTCGAATTGCAGCGCGCCGCAGCCGAACTCATGCCGGCGCCGGTCCAACATCTCACGGCTGACCGCTGGACGCCGCACGTCACGCTGGCCCGCCGGGTGAAGGTGGAGGAGCTGGGCGCGGCGGCACAGGCGGTCGGCGACCTGCCCGAGCTGACGACGACCTGCCCGGCCGTCCGCCGGTGGGACTCGGACGCCCGGCGCACCTGGCTGCTCGCCGACTCGCGATGATCGAGAACGCGCCTACCGTGGTCTGCACCACCGGCGAGGAGCGGAACGATGCGCATCAACCAGGTCCGCCTGATCTCCCACCTGATAGTGGCTTTCGTGCTGCTCACCGGCGCCTGGAGCCTGCACTCGCTGGTCTCGCCCGACCTGGGCCACGACCACACGGACGTCGGGACGACGTCGGGCACCTGCCGCGCGAACCCCCCCATCCAGACGGTGTACTGCCAGCGCCGCTGACGGGCTAGCCCGGCCCGAATCTCTCGACCCGCACCGCCGACCGGTCGAGGCCGAGCTCGACCAGCAGCTGCGAGGCCGTCTCGGCGAAACCGGCGCCTCCGCACACGTAGGCGGTGGCGCCCGGAAGACCCAGGAACGGCCGGACGACGTGAGCCAGGTCGGCCGCGGACAGTCGCCCGGGCGGCCGCTCAGCGCCCTCGGGCGCCGCGCGGGTGTACACGACGGTCACCGAAGCACCCTCCGCCGCAAGCTCTTCTGCGTAGTAGAGCCCCTCGGGCGTGCGGACCGACACGACGAGGTGCAGCGGGACCGGGCGCCCCAGCGCTCGCCAGTAGCGCAGCATGGACATCAGCGGCACGATGCCCGACCCGCCACCGACCAGCACGACGGGGGTGTCGCCGCGCCAGATGAACCAGCCGCCGAACGGCCCGCGCAGCTCGACCGAGTCACCCACGTGGACGAGGTCGTGCAGGTACGGCGAGACCGCGCCGTCGGCAATGCGTTCCACGCTCAGCTCGACGGTCGGCGCGTCCCCGCGGGCGCCCGGCGCCGAGGCGATGCTGTACGAGCGTTGCGCCTGCGAACCGTCGGGCGCGGTGAGCCGGATGTCGTAGTGCTGCCCCGGCACGTGCCGTTCGGTCCCCGCAGGCAGAGCGAAGAAGAACGAGCGCGCGGTGGGGGTGAGGTCCGAGACCGCGGTCACGGTGGCCGGCTGCCACGCCCGGCGCGCGCCGTTGGCCGGCGGGCGGCGGTTCACGGCCCCCAGCGTGGGCAACGGCGGGAGGCCGTCCAGGCCCGGCGAGCCGCCGAGCGAGGGCAGCGGAGGAAGGTCAGTCACCGTCGTACCGCTGTTCCTTCCACGGATCGCCGAGCATGTGGTAGCCGCGGACCTCCCAGAAGCCCGGCTCGTCGTGGTCGAGCAGCCGGATGCCGCCGATCCACTTCGTCGACTTCCAGAAGTACAGGTGCGGCACCAGCATCCGCACCGGGCCGCCGTGCTCGGGCGGCAGCGGGTGCCCCTCGTGGTCCCACACCAGCCAAGCCTTCCCGCCGGTGATGTGCTCCAGCGGCAGGTTGGTGGTGTACCCGGTGTGGCTCCAGCAGACCGCGTGGGTGGCCTCGGGTTTCACGCCCGACAGTTCGAGCAGCGGGTCGAGGGAGACGCCGGTGAACGACGTCCCGAGCTTCGACCACGTGGTGACGCAGTGGATGTCGCCCTCGTACGTCGAGCGGCCGAGCGCGTGCACGCCCTTCCAGTCCCACGTCTGCGGGCTGTCGACCAGCCCATCGATGCGGAACGACCATTCCTCGGGCTTGATCTTGGGGCTGACCTCGGCGGTCAGCACCGGGAAGCTCGAGCCCGTGTCGTACTGGCCCGGGGGCAGCCGCTCGTCGCGCGGACCGGACCGGCCGAAGAAGGCCATGCATCGACTCCCGTCACGAAGGTGATCGAGTGCCCATCCTGACATCCGCGACCCGATGCCGAACATCCCCGTGGCGCCGCCGCCCGTTCACCGGACTGTCGGTGGGTGGGGGCACAGTGGTGTGTAACGGAATGCCCGCTGCCGAGACGGGATGATCATGACGATCCACGAGGTGTCCGCGCCGCCCCGCTCCGACGGGTCGGCCCTCACCGAGGCGTCGGCCGAAGAGTGGCTGCGCACAACGCTTTTCCGCCCGGGCCCGCGGCGGCGAGCCGGCGTCGAACTCGAGTACGTCGTCCATACCAGGCCGGGCCCACCCCGGCACCCACATCCCGACGAACTGCGCCCGGCCCGATCGGAGGCCGAGGCGCAGTTCTCGTTTAACCGGTTCACCGTCGAACCCGGCGGGCAGGTCGAACTGAGCAACACCACCCCCGCCCCCGACATCGCGACCGCGATCGAGCGCACCGCGCACGACCTCGCCGTCCTGCGCGAGGCCCTGGCCCGGCACGGTCTGCGGGCCGTCGGCCGCGGCACGGACCCGCTGCCGTCACCGCCACGGGTGTTGATCGAACCGCGGTACGCGGCCATGGAGCGGTACCTCGACCGGTGGGGTCCGGCGGGCCGGGTGATGATGCGCCGGACGGCGTCGGTCCAGGTCAACGTCGAGGCCGCCACCCACGGGCGGTCCGACACGGCCGAGCGGTGGGCCCTGTTGCACGCAGTCGGCCCGGCCCTGGCGGCCGCGTTCGACACCAGCGGTGGGGAACGGCAACGCACCTGGCTGGCGCTCGACCCGGCACGCTGCCGCCCACCGCACCTGCGTCGAGGCGAGTCGCCGCCGAGCGCCTACGCCCGGTGGGCCCTGGACGCGCCGCTGATGGTGGTGCGCCGTCCCGGGCCCGACTGGTCGGCCCCGCCGGCCGTGAGCTTCCGCACCTGGGTGCGGGGCGGCGTCCCGTCCCTGCCGCAGCCGACGCTCGACGACCTCGCCTACCACCTGACCACGCTCTTCCCGCCCGTGCGGGCGCGCGGGCATCTCGAGGTGCGCTACCTCGACGCCCAGCCCGCCCGCTGGTGGCGGGTGCCCGCGGCCGTGGTGCCCGCGCTTCTGGACGACGACCGCGCGGCCGCCGCCACCGGCGCGGCGGGCGAGCGGGTCGCCTCGCTCGAAGACCCCTGGACGCGCGCCGCGACGGTCGGGCTGGCCGACCCCGTCCTGTGCGCGGCGGCCCGGGGCCTGCTCGAGGCGGCGGCCGAGTCCCTCGACCGGGCGGGCCATCGCGACCTCGCCGCCCTCACCGCCGACTACCTGTCCTGCCGACCCGTCGACCCGACCCCTCAGGAGGCCGAACCATGCTGACCGACGAGCAGTTACGCGACCGGATCGCGGTCGACCTCGAGCGCGCCCGCCGGCGCACGGCGACGTTGACCGACGCGGTCGACGACGGCGAACTCGTGGCCCAGCACTCCCCGCTGATGTCGCCCCTGGTCTGGGACCTGGCGCACATCGGCAACCAGGAGGAGTTGTGGCTCCTGCGTGATGTCGGCGGCCGTGACCCGCTGCTGCCCGAGACCGTCGACGAGCTGTACGACGCCTTCCGCAACGCGCGGTCGGCCCGACCGGCACTGCCGCTGCTGGAGCCCGAACCGTCACGCAGCTACGTGCGGGACGTCCGCGGTCGGGTGCTCGACCTGCTGGAGAAGGTGCCGTTCGGGCGGCGCGCGCTGACCCGCGACGGGTTCGCGTTCGCGATGATCGTCCAGCACGAGCAGCAGCACGACGAGACCATGCTCGCCACTCACCAGCTGCGGGCGGGGGCCCCGGTGCTGAGCGCGCCGCCCCCGCCGCCCGGTCGTACCGGCCTGCCGGACGAGGTGTTCGTGCCCGGCGGGCCGTTCGAGATGGGCACCGACCTCGAACCCTGGGCCCTCGACAACGAACGCCCGGCCCACGCCGTCGAGGTCCCCGCGTTCTGGCTCGACACCGTGCCGGTCACCAACGCGCGCTACCTGCGGTTCGTGGAGGACGGCGGGTACGACGACCCGCGCTGGTGGTCGCCCGAGGGCTGGGCCCACCGGCAGCAGGCCGGGCTCGTGGCCCCGCAGTTCTGGAGCCGGGACGGCGGGCAGTGGCAGCGCCGCGCGTTCGGGCGCCTCGAGCCGCTCGTCCCCGACGAGCCCGTGGTGCACGTGTGCTGGTACGAGGCTGACGCCTACGCCCGCTGGGCCGGGCGCCGCCTGCCCACCGAGGCCGAGTGGGAGAAGGCGGCCCGGCACGACCCGGTCTCCGGGCGCTCGCGCCGCTACCCGTGGGGGGACGACGACCCGTCGCCCGAGCGGGCCAACCTCGGTCAGCGGCACCTGCGGCCCGCGCCCGTGGGCGCCTACCCGGCGGGCGCGGCCCCGTCGGGGGCCGAGCAGCTGATCGGCGACGTCTGGGAGTGGACCTCGACCACCTTCGACGGCTATCCGGGGTTTCGGGCCTTCCCCTACCGGGAGTACTCGGAGGTGTTCTTCGGCCCGAAACATCGGGTGCTGCGCGGTGGTTCGTTCGGCGCCGACCTGGCGGCCGTGCGCGGGACGTTCCGCAACTGGGACTACCCGATCCGGCGGCAGATCTTCAGCGGCTTCCGCACCGCCCGCGACGCCGAGCCCGATCAGCTGACCGAGGAGGTCTGAGATGTGCCGTCACCTGGCCTATCTCGGCCCGCCCGTGCCGCTGCGCACGGTGCTGTCCGACCCGCCGCACGGCCTGACCGAGCAGGCCTGGCGCCCCCGGCGGCAGACCCACGGCACGATGAACGTCGACGGGTTCGGTGTCGGGTGGTACGCCCCTGACGACCCGGTGCCGGCCCGGCATCGAGGTGCGGGCCCCGTCTGGGCCGACCCGACGTTCGCCGAGCTGGGGCGGTCCGTCCGCTCCGGGGCCTTCCTGGCCGCGGTCCGGTCCGCGACCGCCGGCATGCCGCCCGGCGTCGCGGCGGCGGCCCCCTTCCGGGGCGGCCGGTGGCTGTTCAGTCACAACGGCGCCCTGCCCGGTTTCCCCGCCGGCGCAGCCGGACTCGCGGCCTCGCTGCCCGTCGAGCGACTGCTGGCCCTCGACGCGCCGACCGACTCGTGTCTGCTGTGGGCCCTCACCCTCGACCGGCTCGAGCGGGGTGCGCCGCCCGCCGAGGCGGTCGCGGAGGTCGTCCACGAGGCCGCGAAGGTGTCGGGGGCCCGGCTGAACCTGCTGCTCACCGACGGCCGGTCGATCGCGGCGTCGGCGGCCGGTGCCAGCCTCAGCTGGCGGGCCGGCGCCGACCACGTCGTCGTGGCCTCCGAACCGTACGACGACGACCCGACCTGGCAGGACGCCACCGACGGCTGCGTGCTGGCCGCCGACCTCGACCACGGAGTGGAGACGACCCCGCTGTGACGTACACCTACACCGACCGCCTACCCGAGGACTTCGCGCTGCACCAGCTGCGCACCGACGTCCGGGTGGGACTGACCGCCACCCCGAAGTGGTTGCCGCCCAAGTGGTTCTACGACAAGACCGGCAGCGACCTGTTCGAGCAGATCACCGAGCTCCCCGAGTACTACCCGACCCGGGCCGAGGCGTCGATCCTGCGCGAGCGGGCCGCCGAGATCGTGGGCCGGTCCGGCGCGCGGGAGCTGGTCGAGCTCGGTTCGGGCTCCTCGACCAAGACCCGGATGCTGCTCGACGCGCTGGTCGCCGCGGCGGGCCCGGGGGCCGGGTACGTCGCGCTCGACGTGAGCGAGAGCGCGTTGCGCTCGGCTGCGGCCGCGCTGGCCGACGACTACGCGGGCCTCGTGGTCCACGCCGTCCGGGCCGATTTCGAGCACGACCTGGGCCTGTCGGCGGCCGGTCCGGCCGGGCGTCGGCTGGTGGCCTTCCTCGGCGGGACGATCGGCAACTTCGAACCCGCCTCCCGCGCGGCCTTCCTCGCCCGGCTGCAGGCTGCGCTCGCCCCCGGTGACCGGTTCCTGCTGGGGGCCGACCTGGTCAAGTCCCCGGCCGTGCTGGTGCCCGCCTACGACGACGCCGCGGGCGTGACCGCCGCCTTCAACCTGAACGTGCTGTCGGTGGTGAACCACGTGCTCGGGGCGGACTTCGACCCGACCGGGTTCCGGCACGTGGCGCTCTGGGACGCCCGGAACGCGTGGATCGAGATGCGGCTGCAGTCGCAGCGCGACCAGGTCGTCGACGTCGCGGGGCTCGACCTGAGCGTCCCGTTCGCGGCCGGAGAACACCTGCGCACCGAGATCAGCGCCAAGTTCACCCGCGACCGGGTGACCGGCGAGCTGGCGGCGGCCGGGTTCGCCCCGGACGGCTGGTGGACCGACGCGGAGGGACGGTTCTCGTTGTCGCTGTGGAAGGTGGTCTGAGCGCGCTCAGTCCGTGCCCAGACCCGCCTCCCGGGCCCGGACGATCGCCGCCGCGCGGTTCGGCAGGCCGAGCTTGGTCAGGATGTTGGCCACCACGTTGCGCACCGTCTTCGGGCTGAGCACGAGCCGGCGGCTGATCGTCGCGTTGTCGAACCCGCGGGCGATCAGGTCGAGCACCTCGCGCTCGCGCACGGTCAGCTCCGGGAACGCGGCGGCCCCCGACATCGGCCGGGTCAGGAAGGCCACGGCCCGGGCGGCCACCTGCGGCCCGAGGATCACCTCGCCGTTTGCCACCGCCCGGACGGCGCGTTCGACCTCCTCGGGCTCAGCGCCTTTCAGCAGGTACCCGCGCGCCCCGGCCCGCACCGAGGCGACCACCGACTCGTCGTCCTCGAGCATCGTGACCACCAGCACGCGAACCGACGGGTGCCGGTGCACCAGCTGGCGCGTCACCTCGACGCCCGAGTCGTCACCCAGGTGCAGGTCCATGATCACGACGTCCACGGAGTCGTCGATCACCGCCAGCGCCTCGTCGCCCGACTCGGCCTGGGCCACCACCTCGATGCCGGCCAGCGACGACAGCAGCGCCGCCATCCCGAGCCGGAACACCGGGTGGTCGTCGACCACCGCCACCCGCAGGCTCATCGGGCCTCCCCGACCACCCAGGGCGCGCCGAAGGCCGGCTCGCCCGCCGGAACGTCCTCGCGCAGGGGGAGACTCGCGTGCACCGTGGTCCCGGACGGCGCGCGTGGCCCGATGCTCAGCGTGCCGCCCTGCTCCTGGGCGCGTTCTCGCATCGACGACGTGCCCACCCCCGGTGTCGCTCCGTCGGCGACGCCCGAGCCGTCGTCGTCCACCCGCACCTCCAGCGTCGCCCCGACCGAGACCCGCACCCAGGCGGTCGACGCGCCGCTGTGCCGGGACACGTTGGTGACCGCCTCGGTGATGATCCCGTACGCGGCCGCCGCCAGCTCGGGCGACAGACCGTCGGCGTCGGAGCACGAGACCTCCACCACCAGGCCGTTTCCCGCGAACCGGGCGGCGAGCTCACTGAGGGCCGGCCCGAGCCCGAGCTCCTCCAGCACGGGCGGCAGGAGGCTGTGCGAGAGGGCGCGGACGTCGTCCACCCGCCCGTCGAGCTCCTCCTGCAGCGCGGCCAGCAGCTCGCCCGCGGCCGCCGGGTCGTGGGCCAGCACGTTGCGCGCGCCCTGCAGCCCGAGCCGGATCCCGGCCAGCGAGGGCCCGAGCCCGTCGTGCAGCTCCCGGCGGATCACCCGCCGCTCCGCCAGCCGCGCCGACGTGAGCCGCTCACGGGCGGCGTCCAGGTCCTGGGACGCGGTGGCCAGCGCGGCCCCGGCGGCGACCACCACGGCCAGCTCGTCGAGGGTGCGCCGGGCGCGCGCGTCGAGCGTCTCGCCGGGTGGCGCGGTGACCTCCAGCGCGCCGACGGCCCGGCCACGGTGGGCCAGCGGGACGACGAGCGGCCGGCTGGTCGGGGAGCCCCACCGGGCCAGGGGCAGGCCTTCACCGACGAGCACCACCGACTCCAGACGCAATGCGGTACCGACGGATTCGACCAGTCCCGCGAGCAGTTCACCCGACGTGCGGGCCCCGCCCAGCGACCGGCCGAGCCGGCGCACGGCCCCGGCCGGGTCGGCGTCCGGCCCGTAGACCAGCGCGCGCACGCGCCGCTGCAACCAGAGCCGAGCGGGCTGCACGGCGACCACGACGGCGACCGCCGCGACCGCCTGCGCGGCGTCCTCCCCGGGCAGCAGGCGCCGGGCGAGCGCGGTCACCACGACGTACACGACGACGATGACGACGGTCAGCGCCCCGGCCAGCACGCTGCGGCTGAGGGCCAGGTCGAGGCCCCAGAGCCGTTGCCGCAGAACGACGACCAGCACCGCGGCCGGGAAGACGGCCTGCACCGCAAGCTGGATCGATGGCGTGAACCAGAGCGGCACGTCGACGAGGTCGCCGAGGGCCAGCGGTAGGAACGAGAGGGCCATCGCCGCGGTGCCCAGCGCCAGCCAGCCGAGCCCGACCCGCTCGGGCGCCGGCCGCAGGAACCGCCGGTGGAGCACCCCGGCGGCGGCGAGCAGCCCGATCACGACCGCGGTCAGGCTCAGGGCCTGCAGGGCGCCGGCGCTCTGTCCCTCGACCAGCGTGAGCCGGATGCCCGTGAACCCGACGCTGACCACCGCGCCGAGGGCCGCGGCGAGGCGGGCGCCGAGCCCGAGGCGGCCGTCCCGGACCAGCCACGGGACGACCGTGAAACTGGCCAGGGTGCCGGGGATCCAGGTGATCGACTGCCACGGCGCGATCGCCTCGAACACGCCGACGGGCTGCGGCCGCGACGTCGAGTAGACGACCCCGGCGTAGCTGAAGGCGGCCAGCCCGCAGCCGACGGCCATCAGGGAGATCAGCCAGCCGACCAGCGTCGGGCGCCGTGAGATCAGCAGCGCGGCCACGGTTCCGTACACGGCGGCCACGGTGGCGTCGACCGTGTAGAACCACAGACCCTCGTCGACCGGGGGGCGGCCGGCGACGAGGAGGGCCAGCGACGACACGGCCAGGCCCCAGCCGGCCACGGCGATCGCCGCGGCCACCTGGGGCAGGCCGTGCTGCAGGTGACTCCCCTCACGCATGCCGCCTGACTGTAGTTGGCGCATCAGGCCTTCCGGTCGCCCAGCGTGAACCCGAGGGCGACGACCAGCAGCCACACCGGGCCGGTGAACCCGGCCATGTACTGCAGCGGGCTGATGCCGAACAGGAGGGTGATGCCGCCCAGCACGGCGCTGACCCAGCCGATCCAGCGCGGCAGGGCCCGGTGCCGGACGGCGGCCACGGCCACGGCCACGCCGCTCAGCCCGGCGCCGACCCACAGCCACGGGATCGTGCTCAGCCAGTGCCCGTAGACGAGGGCCAGCTCGTCGGTCATGCCCTTCTCGCCGAGGCCGAACAGGAACTCGGTGTCCAGACCGGCCCCCATCAGACCGGCCACGGCGGTCAGGGCCAGGCCCGAGGCGGCCACCGCGGGGAGCAGGCTGCCGGCCGGCGTGCCGGTGCGCAGGCGCCGGGCCAGACCGGCGGCGAAGACCGGGATCAGCACCGTCGCCACCATCAGGGTGATGTGCATCGCCGTCATGACGCCCTTGTGCGTGGCGAGGTCGGCGGCCTGCTTCGCGGGGTCGTCGGCGATGTCGGGGTTGTAGACGGAGTCGATCTTCAGGCTCAGCTGGATCGCGGCGACGCCGGCGGCCCCCGCGACGGCGCCGGCCACGGCCCAGGCCCGGCCGGTACGGGTGCCCGGCGCGGTGGCAGCGGGGGCGGGACTCTCGATCAGGGTGCTCACGGTGCATGCCTTTCGGGTGGGTGGACTCAATGTGCCACCCACCCTCGGCCGCCCGGCGTCCCGGTTCCCAGGGGCACGTGTCCCGACTACCCGGGCGCTTCGCTCAGCCCGTGTTGCGCAGCCCCGCCGCGATCCCGTTGATCGTCTGCAGCAGGGCCCGGCGCAGCTCGGGGTCGGGGGAGTCGCCCGCCGCCCGCGACTTGGCCAGCAGCGACACCTGCAGGCCGTGCAGCGGCGCCAGGTAGGCGTCCCGCAGCTCCAGGGTGCGGGCCAGCAACGGGCTCGTCTCGAGCAGCGCCGACTGTCCGGTCACGCGCAGCACCTCCTCGACCGTCCGCTCGTGCTCGGCGCGGATGACCTCGAAAAGCCCCGCCTCCGAGTCGGGTACGAGCGTGCGGACGTAGTGCTCGGCGATCCGCAGGTCGGTCTTGGCCAGCGTCATCTGCACGTTGGACAGGAACGTCCGGAAGAAGTTCCACGAGCCGTACATCTCCGCCAGCGCCTCACCGCGCCCGTCGGCCCGGGCCGCTGCCAGCCCCGACCCGACCCCGAACCAGCCGGGCAGGATGATCCGCGACTGGGTCCAGCCGAACACCCACGGGATGGCGCGCAGGTCGGCGAGACCACCCGCCCCGCCGGGCCTCTTCGCGGGCCGCGAGCCGATGTTCAGGTAGGCCAGCTCCTCGACCGGGGTGGCCTTCACGAAGAACGGCACGAGCGCCTCGTCACGCACCAGGCCGCGGTAGGCCGTCTGTCCGGCGGAGGCGACCAGCGACATCGTGTCGTTCCAGGTGTGCAGCACGTCGGCGGGCAGCAGCGACGTGCGGTGCAGGGTGGACGCCTCGATCACCGCGGCGAGCGCGAGCTCGACGTTCTCCCGGCCCAGGCCCGGCAGCGTGTACTTGTCGCTGATCACCTCGCCCTGCTCGGTGATCTTGATCGGCCCGTTCAGCGACCCGAACGGCTGCGACAGGATGGCCTCACCGGTCGGACCGCCGCCGCGCCCGACCGAACCGCCGCGGCCGTGGAAGAGCCGCAGGACGACGCCGTGCTTCGCGGCGATGTCCCGCAGGGCCCGCTGCGCGCGGTGGATCTGCCACTGGGACGCGGCGATCCCCGCATCCTTCGAGCTGTCGGAGTAGCCGAGCATGATCTCCTGGACGTCGCCGCGGGCCGCGACCACCTTCCGGTAGGAGGGGTCGGCGAGCAGCGCCTCCATCAGCGGCCCGGCCGCCTCGAGCTCGGCCACCGTCTCGAACAGCGGCACGAACCCGATCCGCGCGACCGCGGGCGAGTCCGAGCGCCCGATGTCGACCAGCCCGGCCTCGCGGGCCAGCACGACCACCGCGAGCAGGTCGTCGATGTCCTGGGTCATCGAGACGATGTAGCTCTCGATCACGTCGGGGCCGAACCGGTCGAGCGCCACCTTGATGGTGTCGAACAGGGCCAGCGTCTTCGCGATCTCGGGTTCGAACTCCAGCGGCGTGGCTGCGCGCAGCGGCCGCCGCGACGTGAGTTCCCGCTTCAGGAAGGCGATCCGCTCGGGCCGGGCCAGGTCGGCGTACGGCCAGCTCAGCTCGCCGACCCGGTCGACCAGGACGGCCAGCGCCGCGTGGTGCTTGGCGGCGTGCTCGCGCACGTCCAGGGTGGCCAACCCCATGCCCAGGGCCTGCACGGTGCGCAGCAGGCGCAGCACCGGACCGTCGGCGATGAGGTCGGCGCCCCCGACCCGCAAGGACGCGCGGATCAGCTCGAGCTCCGAGATGACCTGGGCCAGACCGAGGTAGTCGCGGTTCGGCTCGTGCGGGGTGTTGTTCAGCAGCCGGTCGCGGGTGCGCTGCAGCCGGGCGCGCATGTACGACAGCTTGAGCCGGTACGGCTCCTCGTGGTTCAACCGGAAGAACGCGGCGTAGGCCCCGGGCAGCGACTCGCGGTCGCGTTCGAGGCTCTCGACGAGCTCCGGGCTGATAGCCACCACCCGGGTCGAGGCGGAGAGCTCGAGGATCAGGTCGTCGAACGCCGCGATCAGCTCGCGCAGCCCGAAATCGAACTGCAGGGTGAGGGTTTCGAGGGTGACCGCCGGGGTGACGTTCGGGTTGCCGTCGCGGTCGCCGCCCGCCCAGGTGCCGAACCGCAACGGCCGGGCCGTCGCCGGGAGCTCGACGCCGAGCGTGCCCAGCTGCCGGTCGAGCTCGCCCATCAGGTCGGGGACGACGGTCGCGGCCAGGGTCTGCAGGTAGTAGATCGCGCTGCGCGCCTCGTCGGTCGGCTTGGGCCGCTCGATCCGCAGCTCGTCGGTCTGCCAGAGCAGGTCGACGAGCTCGGCGATCCGGCGCCGGTCGCGGGCGTTGTCACCGGCCCGGCGGCGCGGGTCGCCCGAGTCGTGCACCAGGTCGGCGATGCGACGCAGCAGGTCGAGCACCGAGCGCCGGCTGGCCTCGGTGGGGTGGGCCGTGAAGACGGGCCGGTACTCGACCCGGGCCAGGATGTCGGCGAGGTCCGCGCGGTCCAGGCTCCCGTCGTCCAGCGCGGCCTTGATGCGAGCGACGCTCGCGGCCAGGGGCCCCTCGGGCCGCGTGATCAGTTCCTGCCAGCGGTGCAGCTGCTCGGTGATGTTGGCCAGCTGGAAGTAGGCGGTGAACGCACGGGCCAGGACGCCGGCCGTGCGGGCGTCGACGCCGGCCAGCAGCTCCTGCAACTGGGCGCCGCCGTCGGCCTCGCGGGCCAGGCCGCGGACCTGCTCGACCAGCTCGAGCACCTCCGGCCCCTCGTGTCGCGTGAGCGCCTCGCCGAGTTCGGTGCCCAGCCGGCGGACCCAGGCGCGCATGCTCGCGTGCAGCTCGTCGGTGGAGACGCCGCCCGCGAACTGACCGACGTCCGGGGGGCGCCGTAGCTCGGCCACGTCCAGCTCACCGGTGCGCGGTTCAGTCATGCGAGCGAGTCTGCCCCACCCGTGTTTCGGGCAATGTCCGCACAAGTGGGCGGCCCGGATGCTGCGTTTGCGCATGATCGACGCGGGGAAGGTTGAGGATTCAAATAAATGGGCGTAGCCTGGGGGCATGCCGATCCAGCGTCTGAACCACGCCGTCCTCTACGTGCGCGACGTCGAGAAGAGCGTCGCCTTCTACTCCGGCGTGCTCGGGTTCCGTCAGGTGATGGGCATGCCGGGGGCCGCGTTCCTGCAGGCCTCGGGCAGCACGAACGACCACGACCTCGGCCTGTTCCAGGTCGGCGCCCAGGCGGGCCCCTCGGGCGCCGGGCGCAGCACCGTCGGGCTCTACCACCTGGCCTGGGAGGTCGACACGCTCGCCGAGCTGGCCCGCATCCGCGACGCGCTCACCGAAGCCGCCGCGCTGGTCGGCGCGAGCGACCACGGCACCACGAAGGCGCTCTACGCGCGCGACCCCGACGGCATCGAGTTCGAGGTCTCCTGGCTCCTGCCGGCCGACCTGATCGACGAGTCCGTGCTCGCGGCGCGCAGCACGATCGGGCCGCTCGACCTGGAACGTGAGATATCTCGCTATGGCGCCGAAACCCGTGGCGGGTTGGGCGTTTCGATCTCCGTCGGGTAGCGCCGACCAGGAAATGTTCAGCTTCGTGGGCGACGATGGGTCGACCACGTAGAAAGGGTTCCACCGCTCCACCATGAGTTCCTCCCACGACACCCAGTCCGGTTCCAGCACCGCCCTCGAAGACCGCCGCGTCGACCTCGAGCGTTTCGACCCCGAGGCGCCCCCCTCCGGCCCCCGACGGTGGCTCGGCCTGAGCGGCACCCAGGTCGGCTCCAGCGCCGGCGCCGCGGTCACCTCGGCGGTCTTCGCCTCCTACTTCGGCGTCGCCGGCACCCTGATCGGCGCGGCGCTCGGCTCGATCGTCTCCACGGTCGCCGGGGCGCTCTACAGCCGCTCGATGGAGCGCGCCGCCGTCACCGTGCGGGAGACGCACGCCGTGATCGTGCGCCGTGCCGGGCTCACCACGGCCCTGCCCACCGACCTGCCCGCCATGCGGACCACCCGCGAGAACGACCGGGTGGACGCCGCCGGGCCCGGTCCGCAGAGCCCGGCGCAGGGCGCCGGGCCGAGCACCCTGACGCTCCCGGCCGTCGACCCGACCGCACCCGACCCGGGGGCGCCGTCCTCCCCGCCCGGGCGCCGGTTCGCGTGGTTGCGCCGCCCCCTGGCGTTCGTCGGGATCGGCCTGGCCGGTTTCCTGCTCGCCGTCGGGGCCGTCACGCTGGCCGAGAGTGTGATCGGCCACCCGCTGTCGGGCGGCGACTCCGGGTCGTCGGTCTCCAAGGTCTTCACCGGCTCCTCGAGCGGCTCCTCGACGGGGGACGACACCGACACCCCCACGGCCCCGGTCACGCCGACGGCCACCCCGAGCGCGAGCGCCACGACCCGGCCCAGCGCCGCCGCGACCCCCGCGCCGACCACCGGCCCGAGCGCGCCGTCGTCCACCAGCACCGCACCCGGTGCCCCGAGCGCCACACCCACCACGACCGGCGCGCCCAGCCCGACCGCCGCCAGCGGTACGGACGACCCGACCGCCGACCTCGCCGGCTGACGTCGAGACCATGTCTCCGGCGGCGTCGGTTCGCGGGGTTTTCGCAGGCTCTGTTCCGACGCGCCACGAGACATCATCTCGATCTGGAACTGGGCAGTTCGGATGACGGTGCTGCGCCGTCGCGTCGATGTGTGAGGCTGGGCGGGTGAAGCTGGGGGCGGGACTGGGTGCAGCGGTGAGGCGACCGCGCCTGCTGGTGGCGCTCGTCGTCCTGCTGATCGTGCTCGGCTTCCTGCTGACCCGCGGCGGCGCGCCGGCCGGCACGTTCAGCGTCGAGTCCGTGCGGGTCGCGGGGGTGCGCGAGGTCGACAAGCAGCCGGTCACGCTGGAGGGCACGATCTACCTGCCCACCGGCGGTGGGAAACACCCCGCGGTCCTGCTCGCGCACGGCTACGGCGGCTCGATGGACAGCGTCGCCCCGCAGGCCCGGTACCTGGCCGAACGCGGGTACGTCGTACTCGCCTACAGCGCCCGGGGTTTCGGATTCTCCGACGGCAAGGTGCACCTCGACTCGCCCGACTACGAGGTCAAGGACGGGCAGCGGATGCTCGACGTCCTGGCTCAGCGGCCCGAGGTGCAGCTCGACGCGCCCGGCGACCCGCACGTCGCGGTGGTCGGCGCCTCGTACGGCGGCGCGCTCGCCCTGCTGCTGGGCGGCACCGACCGGCGGGTCGACGCGCTGGTCCCGAGCATCACCTGGAACGACCTGCGCCAGGCCCTGTTCCCGCAGTTCGCCACCACCGGCCGGCCCACCACGGCCGCTCAGGTCACGCCGGTCGCCGGGGCCGGACCGTTCAAGAAGCAGTGGGCCGCGATCTTCTTCGGCAGCACGCTCGGGTCGGGCGCGGGCGGCGGCAGCGGTCGGGCCGGGGCCGGGCCGCAGGCCAGCCCGACCCCGACGACCCGCACCCCCGGGTTGAGCAGGGACGAACAGGCCCGGCAGCAGCTCAGCCTCCAGGCGCTGTCGAACGCGTGCGGCAACCTGTCCGGCGACCTGTGCCTGGCCTACCTGCAGACCGCCGAGTCGGGCCGCCCGACGGCCGACCTGCTGAAACTGCTGGCCGCCTCCAGCCCGGCCCGGGTCACCGCGAGGATCACCGCGCCGACGCTGCTGATCCAGGGCGAGGCCGACTCCCTGTTCCCGCTCTCGGAGGCCGACGCCAACGCGCGCGAGATCGCGGCGAACGGCACCCCGGTCAGCCTGGTCTGGACCGGCGACGGCCACGACGGCGGCACCAGCGAGACCGACCGCGAGTGGCAGCTGACGGCTGACTTCCTCGACCGGGTGCTGCACGGGAAACCCCCAGCGGGCGACCGGTTCCGGGTCACCGTGCCCGACGGGGTGGTGTCGAGCGTCGACAGCAACCCGGCCCCGCAGCACCGCTCGACCGCCGTCGTCCCGGGTCTGCCCGCGCAGCCCGGGCAGCCGGCGCAGAGCCTGCGGACGGCGTCCCTGCCGCTCAGCGGGAGGGAGCAGCTGGCCATCTCGCCCCCCGGCGCCACCCCGTCGGCGCTCACGTCGCTGCCCGGGCTGGGCGCCCTGACGGGCCTGCTCGGCTCGAGCGCCGGCGCGAGCGCGACCGGCGGCACGAGCCTGTCCGCCCTCCCCGGTCAGACCGCGACCTTCGACACCGCCCCGCTCACCCGGGCGCTGACCGTGACCGGTTCCGGCCGGGTCACCGTGAAGATCACCTCCACCGCCACCGACGTCGAACTGTTCGCCTCGCTGGTCGACGTCGCCCCCAACGGGTCCACCACCCTGCCCGAGCAGCTGGTCGCGCCCGTCCGGCTGAGCAACGTGCCCGGAGCGGGACGGGAGGTGACGATCGCGCTGCCCGGCGTCGTCCACGACGTGCCCGTCGGCCACCGCCTGCGGGTGGTGCTGTCCGCGACCGACCAGGCCTACGCGGTGCCGCTCGACACCCGCGCCTACCGGATCTCGCTGGCCGGCACCGGCGGGCTCACCCTGCCCACGGTGCCGCTCGCCGTCGAGGCCGACGGGTCGTCGTCCCGCGGGCCGTGGATCGCGGCCCTCCTCCTGGCCGCCGCGCTCGCGGCGGTGCTCGTCGGCGGGCTCGCGCTGCGCCGCCGGGCCGCGCTGCGCGACCGGCGGACCGGGGACGACGGGCTCGCCGAGGTGCCGATCGCGATCGAAGGGCTGGGCAAGGCGTACGGCGACGGGTTCCGCGCGGTCAGCGACCTGACCTTCCGGGTCGAGGCCGGCCAGGTGCTCGGGCTGCTCGGGCCCAACGGCGCCGGCAAGACGACGACGCTGCGCATGCTGATGGGGCTGATCACACCGACCGAGGGCGACATCCGGGTGTTCGGGCACCTCGTGCGGCCCGGTGCGCCCGTGCTGTCCCGGGTCGGGTCGTTCGTCGAGGGGCCGGGGTTCCTGCCCCACCTGTCGGGGCTGCGGAACCTCGAGCTGTTCTGGCGGGCGACCGGCCGGCCGGCCGACGACGCGCGGTTCGGCGCGGCGCTGGAGGTGGCCGGCCTCGGGGACGACGTGCACCGCAAGGTCCGCACGTACAGCCAGGGCATGCGGCAGCGGTTGGCCATCGCCCAGGCCATGCTCGGGCTACCGGAGCTGCTGGTGCTCGACGAGCCGACCAACGGGCTCGACCCGCCGCAGATCCGCGAGATGCGCGAGGTGCTGCAGCGCTACGCGGCGACCGGCCGCACGGTCCTGGTGTCGAGCCACCTGCTGGCCGAGGTCGAGCAGACCTGCAGCCACGTCGTCGTGATGGCCCGCGGTCGCCTGGTGGCGCAGGGGCCGGTGGCCGAGATGGTCGGCGAGGCGCACGTCGTCGTGGTCGACGTCGACGAGCCGTTCGACGCGGGCGAGGTGGCCGGGACCGTGGAGGGGGTCGGCGACGTACGGGTCACCGACACGGGGCTCGTGGTCAGCGCCGCCGCCCCCGCGCGGGCCGCGTTGGTCGAGGCGCTGGTCGGCGCCGGCCATCACGTGTCGCGGGTCGCGCCGCAGCGCGGCCTGGAGGAGACGTTCCTGACCCTGGTGGGAGGCGAGGATGCCTGAACGCGGAGGCCACTCCGGCATCAGCTCGGCGCCGCCGCCGCGGCCGTCGACCAGCCCGGACGGCGCGGCGGCCGGTTACCGGGCCCGGCGCACCCTCGGGTTCCGGGTCGAGGCGCGCCGGCAGCTGACCCGGCGGCGCACCCAGCTGTCGCTGGGCTTCCTGATGGTGCTGCCGTTCATCCTGGTGGCGGCCTTCAAGCTCGGCTCCGACGACAACGACCGCGGCAACGCCCCCGCGCTGGTCGACCTCGCGACGGTCGGGGCCGCCAACTTCACCACCTTCACGCTGTTCGTCAGCGCCGGGTTCCTGCTCGTGGTCGTGGTGGCGCTGTACTTCGGCGACACCGTGGCCAGCGAGGCGTCGTGGTCGTCGCTGCGCTACCTGCTGGCGCTGCCCGTCCCGCGCGGCCACCTGCTGTGGCGCAAGCTGCTCGTGGCGCTCGCCTACAGCGTGGTGGCGCTGGTGCTGCTGCCCGTCGTCGCCTACCTGGCCGGTGGCCTGTTCTTCGGCTGGGACCCGCTGCGGACGCCCCTGGGCGTGACGCTGTCGGGCGGCGAGCTGTTCTGGCGGCTGGTCGTGATGGTCGCCTACCTGGGGGTGTCGCTGCTGTTCGTCGCCGCGCTCGGGTTCGTGATCGGCGTGTGGACCGACGCGCCGCTGGGCGCGGTCGGCGGGGCCGTGCTGCTGGTGATCGTGTCGAACATCCTCGACGCCGTGACCGCGCTGGGCGACTGGCGGCAGCTGCTGCCCACCCATTACCAGTACGCGTTCACGGACGTACTGGGCGCGCAGATCGTCTGGACCGGGATGGCCCGGGGGGCGCTGCTGTCCTGCGGGTACGCGCTGGTCCTGTTCGTGGCCGCGTGGTGGCACTTCAACCGCAAGGACGTCACGAGCTGACGTCCCTCGCCGGGCGAGCAGGAACGAGGAAGCGCTGCTTCCCGTTGGTTCCCTAGCCTGAGCCTTGCCCTGCCCGCCTCCTGGGGGAGTCCCACCGCCATGACCCAGCACGTCGCCGACAGCCACGACCTCATCCGGGTGCACGGCGCCCGCGAGAACAACCTGAAGGACGTGAGCGTCGAGCTGCCCAAGCGGCGGCTGACCGTGTTCACCGGAGTGTCCGGGTCGGGCAAGAGCTCCCTGGTCTTCGCCACCATCGCGGCCGAGTCGCAGCGGATGATCAACGAGACCTACAGCACGTTCATCCAGGGCTTCATGCCCACGCTCGCCCGGCCGGACGTCGACCTGCTCGACGGCCTGACCACCGCGATCATCGTCGACCAGGAGCGGATGGGCGCCGACCCGCGCTCCACGGTCGGCACCGCGACCGACGCCAACGCGATGCTGCGCATCCTGTTCAGCCGGCTGGGCAAGCCGTACGGCGGCCCGGCCCAGGCCTTCTCGTTCAACGTCGCCTCGATCAGCGGCGCGGGGGCCGTGACGGTCGAGAAGGGCGGCCGGGTGACCAAGGAGCGCCGGTCGTTCGAGGTGATCGGCGGGATGTGCCCGCGCTGCGAGGGCCGCGGCTCCGTCTCGGACATCGACCTGGACCAGATCGTCGACCGGGAGAAGTCGATCATGGAGGGGGCGATCCTGCTCCCCGGGTACTCGATGGAGGGCTGGTACGGCCGCATCTACGGCGGCTGCGGCTTCTTCGACCCGGACAAGCCGGTGAAGTCGTTCACCAAGCGGCAGCTGGACGACCTGCTCTACAAGGAGCCGACCAAGATCAAGGTCGAGGGCATCAACATCACCTATGAGGGCCTCGTCCCGCGGATGCAGAAGTCGATGCTGTCGAAGGACGTCGACTCGCTGCAGCCGCACGTGCGGGCCTTCGTCGAGCGGGCCGTCGTCTTCACCACCTGCCCCGAGTGCGACGGCACCCGGCTCACCGCCGCCGCCCGAGCCTCGAAGATCAAGGGAATCTCGATCGCCGACGCCTGCGCCATGCAGATCAGCGACCTGGCGGCGTGGGTGCGCGAACTCGACGAACCGAGCGTGGCGCCGCTGCTGGCCGGGCTGCAGGAGGTGCTGGACTCGTTCGTGCAGATCGGGCTCGGGTACCTGTCGCTGGAACGGCCCTCGGGAACGCTGTCCGGCGGCGAGGCCCAGCGGACGAAGATGATCCGGCACCTCGGCTCGGCCCTGACCGACGTCACCTACGTCTTCGACGAGCCGACCATCGGCCTGCACCCGCACGACATCCAGCGGATGAACGACCTGCTGCTGCAGCTGCGCGACAAGGGCAACACGGTGCTCGTCGTCGAGCACAAGCCCGAGGCCATCGCGATCGCCGACCACGTCGTCGACCTCGGTCCGGGGGCCGGGACGGCCGGGGGCGAGGTGGTCTACGAGGGCACGGTCGAGGGGCTGAGCAGCAGCGGCACCCTGACCGGCAAGCACCTCCACGACCGCGCGACGCTGAAACCGGCCGTGCGCGAACGCACCGGGGTGCTCGAGGTGCGGGGCGCCTCGGCGCACAACCTGCAGTCGGTGGACGTCGACCTCCCGTTGGGCGTGCTGGTGGTCGTCACCGGGGTGGCCGGCTCGGGGAAGAGCTCGCTGATCCACGGGTCGGTGTCGACGCGGGACGACGTGGTGAGCGTCGACCAGACCCCGATCCGCGGTTCGCGGCGCAGCAACCCGGCCACGTACACGGGGTTGCTGGAGCCGGTACGCAAGGCGTTCGCGAAGGCGAACGGGGTGAAACCCGCTCTTTTCAGCGCGAACTCGGAAGGGGCGTGCCCGAACTGCAAGGGGGCGGGCGTCGTCTACACCGACCTGGCGATGATGGCGGGCGTCGCGACCACGTGCGAGGTGTGCGGTGGGAAGCGGTTCGATGCGTCGGTTCTCGACTACACGCTCGGCGGGCGCGACATCAGCGAGGTGTTCGAGATGCCCGTCGAGGAGGCGGTCGAGTTCTTCGGGGTGGGCGACGCGAGGACGCCGGCCGCGCACAAGGTCCTGGAACGGCTGATGGACGTCGGGCTCGGGTACGTGCGGCTCGGCCAGCCGTTGACGACGCTGTCCGGCGGGGAGCGGCAGCGGTTGAAGCTCGCCACGCAGATGGGGGACACGGGCGGCATCTACGTCCTGGACGAGCCCACCACCGGCCTGCACCTGGCCGACGTGGAGAACATGCTCGGGATGCTCGACCGCCTCGTCGACTCGGGGAAGTCCGTCATCGTCATCGAGCACCACCAGGCCGTGATGGCGCACGCCGACTGGATCGTCGACCTCGGTCCCGGTGCCGGTCACGACGGTGGGCGGGTGGTCTTCGAGGGCACGCCCGCGCAGCTCGTCGCCGCGCGGTCGACGGTCACCGGTGAGCACCTCGCGCAGTACGTGGGGGCGTGAGGTCCGGCGGTTTTGCTCGGAAACCTGCACTCCGGTGGATGATTTCGAGCAATACGTAGCTCCGACATTGAGATCGCGTGCCCGGACGCGGCTGCCGTGTGGGACCTGATCAAGCGCTGACCTGCGGGTGTTGGGCGACGTGCTGCGCCGATCGGGTGAACAAAAGTTTTTGCGCTCAGGGTTAAAGCCGCCTGTCAAGGGGTCGATGTAGTGGCCGCGACCAGATGTCGCCGGCTACACGGGAACCACCTCGGTTCACGTGGCTGGATCCACGCAGACCCCGGTAAGGAACCGGAGTCACTACCCAGGAGGCACAGTGCCCTCGAACTCCAAGCCCGCCGCGAAGAAGCAGGCTTCTACGCGGTCCGCGAGGAAGGCGGCGCCCGCTGCCCGCACCGCGCGGACGGCCAAGCCGGCCACCAAGGCCACCGTGAAGAAGACGGTGCGCCCGGCCGCCAAGAAGACCACCACGACGAAGTCCACCGCGACCAAGTCGACCACCCGCAAGGCCATCCCGGCCCAGCGGACCGCCGCCAAGTCGGCTGCGAAGCCGGCCGTGAAGCGCACGGTCAAGTCGGCTGCGAAGCCGGCCGTGAAGCGCACGGTCAAGTCGGCTGCGAAGCCGGCCGTGAAGCGCACGGTCAAGTCGGCTGCGAAGCCGGCTGCGAAGCGCTCGGTCAAGTCGGCTGCGAAGCCGGCTGCGAAGCGCACCGTCGCGAAGCGGACCACGGCTGCGAAGCCCGCCGCGAAGCGCACGGTCGCCAAGCGGACCACGGCTGCGAAGCCCGCCGCGAAGCGCACGGTCGCCAAGCGGACCACGGCTGCGAAGCCCGCCGCGAAGCGTACGGTCGCCAAGCGGACCACGGCTGCGAAGCCCGCCGCGAAGCGCACGGTCGCCAAGCGGACCACGGCTGCCAAGCCCGCCGCGAAGCGCACCGCTGCCAAGAAGTCCGTCGCCACCAAGACGGTCACCAAGCGCACCGCTGCCAAGAAGCCGGTCGCCAAGAAGGCCGTCGCCAAGAAGGCCGTCGCGAAGCGCACCGTCGCCAAGCGCACGACCGCCAAGAAGACGGTGGCCAAGCGCGCCACCGCCAAGCGCACCGTCGCCGCGAAGCCGGCCGCCAAGCGGACCGTGGCCAAGCGCGCCACCGCCGCGAAGCCCGCCGCGAAGCGGACCGTGGCCAAGCGCGCCACCGCCAAGCGCACCACCGCCAAGCGCACCACCATGGTGCCGATGGCTCGCACCGCGAACGGCCGCTCCGTCAGCCGTCGCATGTCGCCGACCCCGGCTCGCCGCATGGCGATGGCCGGCAAGGCCTGACACGCCAGATCCGATCGGCCGGTCCCGGGACTCCCGGGACCGGCCGTCGGCCTTTGGGCGCGGTGCGACACCGTGCTCACGTGGCTTGCCTCGCCTCGTGGGCACGGTGTGGCACTGCGCTCACCTGGTGGTAGCTGTGTCACACCGCACCCACCGGGCTCGGCCGATCGTGCTGGTCCGCCGGGCCGTGTCGGAGCGACGTGTCAGCATGGACGGCGATGAGCAGCGACCACGCACGCAACCCGGGCCGCGCGCCCGGCGCCCGCCCCCGCCGTCCCGCCCTGTTCGGCCCGGTGGTGATGGACGCCTTCGTCGGCGCCGACGACCCGGCCCGGCGCATCGAGGCGGCCCACCTGACCGCCGCGGCGCTGGTCCGTCAGGGCCGCTCGGGCCTCGACCCCGACCTGACGAAGCGCATGCTGAAGCTGGCCGACGAGGGGCTCGACGAGATCGCCGAGCTCTGGTCCGCCCGGCCCGCGGGGTCACTGCCGGGGGCGCTGTGGCGGCTCTACGCGCTGCGGGCCGGCATCCGCCGCGACCCGGTGGGCGTCGCGCACTCCTTCGAGCGGGGGCGTGACCAGGCACCGCTGCACGACGCGATGGCCGCGGTGGCCGAACCGCCCGGTCCCGACGAGGTCCAGGAACTGGCGGACGGCGTCCTGGCCGGCGCCGTGACCGCCGACCTGGCCGACGCGCTCGAGCGGGCCGCCGCGTTCTGCCACGTCGTCGCGGCGGGTCTGATCACGCGCTCCGACGACGACCCGCTGCGCTCCGTGGAACTCGCCAAGCAGGCCTCGGCGCTGGCCCGCACCGGCACCGAGCTCGAAGAGGCCGCGAACCTCTGGCGGCGCGGCGAACTGGAGTAGGGCTACCGGGAGAGGTCGCGAGGCGTCATGACCAGGCCCTCGGTCCGGAAGAGCTCTGTCCCCCGGGCCCGGGCGTCCGGGCGGTTCTGCGCCGTCGTCACGAAGGCCTCCGGAGTCTCGCCCATCACCGCGCGCAGCGCCACCGAGCGGGCCAGCAGGCCGCTGACGAGCCGGTGTTGATCCGCGGGCCGCAGAGCCAGGCCCTCCTCGTCGGTCAGGAGGCCGTGGCGGCCGGCGTAGACGTGGACCCCGCCCAGGACCTCACCCGACTCCAACCCGGCGCCGACGGTGGTGTGGGGCGCGAACGTCCGGACGTAGTTCGGTTCCGTCCGGTCGACGGCCTCCAGCTGGTCCGCGTCCAGCAGCAGGAGGTGGAGGCGCTCGTCGGCTGCGGGTTCGAGGACCGGCGACGTCGGCAGGTAGCCCGCGGCGGAGATGTGCGCCGAGACCCCGACCCGCAGGCCCTGGACCTCGACCCGGAGGATCGGGACCGTCGTCGAACAGCCGGCGCGCGACAACTTCCGGTGCAGCTGCGCCGGCGAGGCGTTGGAACCGATCGCCAGTACCGGGTGGCGCCGAGCGGTCGGGGCGGCGCCCGCCTGTCGCAGGAAGTCGTCGAGCGGGACCGGGGTCGCAGACGCCGACTCGGGCCCGACGCGCCAGTGCCCCACCGGACGCCCCGGGCTCGCGTGCACCGCCAGCAGTCGTCGCCGGTGCAGCACGCAGGACACGATCGGTCGCACACCGGGGTACGTCAGGGGGGCGTCCGCGGGACTCGTCCACGCCAGCCGGTCGTCGGGCCCGAAGCCGCTCAGCGGTCGAACGGTCACGCGGTCTCCCGTGGGTTTCAGCCGTCCGTTTGCCCACCTTGTCACCAGCCCGTCGAGGTCGGGTACTAGCCGTTCGGCGGGAACATCCCGGCGCGGGGCCGGGTTACCATCGAACGGTGACGCCCTCCGGGGTCTCACCGGGCGTCGGACCGCGGTAGCCCCGGGTCCCATCTGAAGCCGCCTAGAGCGGCCTTTGCGCCGTGAGGCGCTCCCGGTCCGACGTCCGTCTTTCCCCCCTTTCTCGATCACGATTCGCATCCGTGTGCAGATCACGGAAGGCTTTGTCGAAGAAGCCAGGGAGAGCGTCGTCGGGAGGGAGTACCTGTGTATTCCGCCCTGAACCGCGCCTACGTGACCTTCTGGCTCTGGCTGTTCCGCCGCTGGCACGCCCTCGCGGGGGTGCTCGTCGTGGCGTTGCTGGGGGCCGTGTTCGGGGCCGCGCTCGCGCCTGCGACGACGACCGAGGTCGGCCCGCTGCAGGCGAAGATCCGGGTGGTGCCGAGTTTCGACCCCGGTGTGCGGCTGCTCCTGCCGCCCGCGGGGGAGGTGGACTTCGCGACGCACAAGGCGCCGTTCGCCGTCGAGGGCCGCATCGCGCAGGTCGACCTGGAGGGCGCCCGGTCGCTCATCGACTCGCCCGCCGGGGTGCGCGCGCTGACCGAGACCGCACCGGGTGCCCTGCGCACCGCCGTCATCAGGGCTGCCCTCACGACCGTGCTGTTCGCGTTCGCCGGGGCGCTCGTCCTCAGCCTGCTCGTGTTCCGGCTGCGCTGGCGTCGGCTGGCGCAGGTCGCGGCGACGCTGAGCGGTGTACTGGTGCTGACCGCGGGTGCGACGGCCGCGACGGCCGACCCGAACCGCCTGCAGCAACCGCAGTTCACCGGTCTGCTCAGCCAGGCGCCGTACGTCACCGGGTCGGTCACCAGCGCGTTGCAGCGCCTCGAGACCTACCGCAGCGGGCTGGCCGACATCGTGCGCTCGGTGACCGCGCTGTACGCGACGGCCGACGCGCTGCCGACGCTGTCGACGTCCGACGACGACGACGTCGTGACCGTCCTGCACGTCTCCGACATCCACCTGAACCCGCTGGCCTTCGACCTGATCGACCGCCTGGTCCAGCAGTTCAAGGTCGACGTCGTCGTCGACACCGGCGACATCACGACGTGGGGGACGACGGTCGAGTCGTCGACGCTGTCGCGCATCGGCCAGCTGTCGGTGCCCTACGTCTTCGTGCGCGGCAACCACGACTCGGCCGCCACCCAACGGTCGGTCGCCGCGCAGAAGAACGCGATCGTCCTGGACGACCGGGTGGTCGAGGTGGCCGGGTTGACCATCGCCGGCATCGGCGACCCGAACTTCACCCCGGACGGCGACGCGGCGGCCAGCCCGAGCTTCGGTCCGACCCGTGGGGGTGGGACGGCCACCGTCTCACCCTCGTCGACCGGGTCACCGTCGGCGTCCGCTCCGGTCCCGTCGACCGGTGCGGCCGGCCCGAGCGTGTCGCCCAGCCCGAGCGGGCCGCTGTACGGCGTGAACAGCACCCTGGCCACCACCATCGACGGCTGGGACGCCCGGCACCCCGACAACCCGGTCGAGATCGCCGCGGTGCACGAGCCCTTCGATCTGCAGCCCCTGCTGGGCCGGGTGCCGACGATCATGGCGGGGCACACGCACTCGCGGAACACCAGCCTGGACAAGACGGGGACCCGGGTCCTCGTCGAGGGGTCGACGGGCGGCGCCGGCCTGACCGCCCGCGGCCTGACCCGGCTGGCCGACGGCAAGCCGCTGCCCCTGGCCGCGTCGTTGGTCTACGTGGCCCGCTCCGGCGTGCAGCAGGGGCAGGTCGTGGCCACCGACGCCATCACGGTCGGCGGGTTCGGGCTGACCTCGGTCAACCTGCAGCGCACCGTCTTCCGGACCCCGACCGTGCTCAGACCGGCGGCCGAACCGGCCCCGAGCCCCACGTCGTCCCCTTCTCCCACGCCGAGCGTGGCGGCGTCCGGTGCTGCTTCCGGCCGCCGCGAGGACTGAAAGACCCTGCTGTAGAGCAGGACTCAGCCGAAACGACCGGAGATGTAGTCCTCGGTGGCCTTCTCGGTCGGGTTGCTGAAGATCTTCGTCGTGTCGTCGACCTCGACCAGCTTGCCGGGTTTGCCGGTGGCGGCCAGGTTGAAGAACGCCGTCCGGTCGCTTACCCGGGCCGCCTGCTGCATGTTGTGGGTGACGATGACGATCGTGTAGTCGGACTTCAACTCGTTGACCAGGTCCTCGATGGCCATCGTGGAGATCGGGTCGAGCGCCGAGCAGGGCTCGTCCATCAGCAGCACCTGCGGCTTCACGGCGATCGCCCGGGCGATGCAGAGCCGCTGCTGCTGCCCGCCCGACAGGCCGGCACCCGGCTTGTTCAGCCGGTCCTTGACCTCGTTCCAGAGGTTGGCGCCGCGCAGCGACTTCTCGACCGTCTCGGCCAGGACCTTCTTGTCCTTCTGGCCGTTGAGCCGCAGCCCGGCCGCGACGTTGTCGAAGATCGACATGGTCGGGAACGGGTTGGGCCGCTGAAACACCATGCCGATGGTCCGGCGCACCGCCACCGGGTCGATGTCCTTGCTGTACAGGTCACGGCCGTTCAGCTCGACGGTGCCCTCGACGCGGGCGCCGCGAATCATCTCGTGCATCCGGTTCAGCGTGCGCAGGAAGGTGGACTTGCCGCAGCCGGAGGGGCCGATGAAGGCGGTCACGGACCGCGCCTCGATCGACATCTGCACGTCCTCCACCGCGAGGAAGGACCCGTAGTAGACGTTGAGGTCCTTGACGTCGATGCGCTGTGCCATGGGAGATCCTTCGGTGGGTAGGGCGGTTCAGGAGCGGACGCGGGTGCGGCCGGCGATGAACCGGCCGAGGATGTTGAGCAGCAGGACGAGCAGGATCAGGGTGAGGGCCGCGCCCCAGGTGCGGTGGATCGCGGCGTCCGTCACCTCGGTGCGTTCTGCGTTGATCATGGTCGGCAGGGCGCCCTGGAAACCGCTGAACAGGTCGGAGTTGATGGCCTTGGAGTAGCCGACCAGGATGAGCAGCGGGGCGGTCTCGCCCATCACCCGCGCCAGGCCGAGCAGAACGCCGGTGATGATGCCGCTCAGGGCCGTGGGCAGCACGATCCGCAGGATCGTCTTCCAGGTCGGCACCCCGAGGGCGTAGGAGGCCTCGCGCAGCTCGTTGGGCACGAGTTTGAGCATCTCCTCGGTGGAGCGGACGATCACCGGGATCATCAGCAGCACCAGGGACAGCGACACGGCGAAGCCGACCCGGTCGAGGTGCAGGGTGGTCACCCAGACCGCGTAGACGAATAGCGCGGCCACGATGGACGGGACCCCGGTCAGGATGTCGACCATGAAGTTGACGGTGCGGGCCAGTCTCCCGCGGCCGTACTCGACCAGGTAGACGGCGGTCAGAACGCCGATCGGCACCGAGATGACCGCGCAGGTGAGCGCCTGCTCGAGGGTGCCGAGGATGGCGTGGTAGGCGCCGCCGCCCTCGCGCCGGATGGTCATGCCGTTCTGCGACTCCTGCCACCACTCCGGCTTCAGGATGGTCGACAGGCCGCGGTCGAGCACCGTGTAGAGGATCCAGACGAGCGGGATCATGGCGACCACGAAGCTGGCCCAGATCAGTACCGTCGCCGCGACGTTCTTGATACCCCGGATGGAGCTGGGCGCGATGGGGGCCTCGTCGGCGGTGGGGGCCGTGGGCTCCAGGGTGGTGCTCATTCGGAGAAGGCCTTTCCACGCTCGATGACGATGCGGGCGATCGCGTTGACGATGAACGTCAGGATGAAGAGCACCAGGCCGGCGGCGATGTAGGCGCCGGTCTTGGTCGGGCTGTCGAACTCGGCGGCGCTGAGCGCGATCTTCGAGGCGAAGGTCTGCCCGCCGCTGAAGAACGACCAGTTGAAGTCGGCCACCTTGCTGATGATGATCGCCACCGCGATCGTCTCGCCCAGCGCGCGGCCGAGACCCAGCATCGAGGCGGAGATCACGCCGGGCCGGCCGAAGGGCAGGACGGCGGTGCGGATCATCTCCCAGCGGGTGGCGCCCAGGGCGTAGGCGGCCTCGATGTGGAACTGCGGGGTCTGGGCGAAGACCTCGCGGCTGATCGCCGTGATGATGGGCGTGATCATGATGGCCAGCACGATGCTGGCCAGGAAGATGCCGCTGGTCACGCCCACGTCCTTGAACACGGGCAGGAAGCCCAACGTGCCGCTCAGGAAGTCCTGGACCGGGTTCACGTAGTTGCGCAGGACCTGGTAACCCCACAGGCCGTAGACGATCGAGGGGACGGCGGCCAGTAGGTCGACCAGGTAGGCGAACGGCGTCGCCAGGCGGCGGGGTGCGTACTGGGTCAGGAAGAGGGCCAGACCCACGGAGACGGGGACGGCGAAGACCAGCGCCAGCGTCGCACTGATCACGGTCACCCAGAGCAGGTCGGGGATGCCGAACGACGGGGCGGCGAGGTTGCCGAGATCCCAGACCCGGTCGGTGAGGAAGTTGGCCTTGTTCTTGGCCAGGGCGGGGGCGGCCTGGCTGATCAGGAACGCGGCCACGCCCACGATGAGGGCGATGACGATGACGCCGGAGCCGGCGGCCAGCCCGCGGAAGATGGCATCACCACGGCGGGAGGTCCCCTTCGGGGCGTCCATCGGGTCGTCGATGGCGTCCAGTTCGGAGTGCCCGGTGATCGACATGCAGTTCGTCCCTGGGTCGAGGGTGGGAGGTGGACCAGACGATAGGTGCCGATCGCCCGCCCGGACCAGGTCGGTCCGGGCGGGCGATCGCTGTTACGGGGTGATGCTCAGGAGATCGCCGCGACGGCCGCCGCGACCTTCGTCTGCAGCTCCGCCGGCAGCGGGCCGTAGCCGATGTCGGCCAGCGAGGCCTGCGTCTGAGTGGAGGAGTAGTGGGTCAGGAACGACTTGACCAGGGCGGTCTTGTCGGCCGCGAGCCCCTTCGAGCAGACGATCTCGTAGGTGACCAGGACGATCGGGTACGTGCTCGGGTCCTTGGTCGTGTAGTCCAGGGTCAGGCGCAGGTCGTTGCCGGTGCCCGAGATCTTCGCCGCCGTCGCGGCCGCACCGGCCGTGGCGCCGGTCAGCTCGACCGCGCCGCCGCCGTTGTCGACCTTGGCGAAGCTGAGCTTGTTGTTGATCGCGCTGCCCCACTCGACGTAGGTGATGCCGCCGGGCGTGGAGGAGACACCCTCGGCCACGCCGGACGACTTCTCCCGGCCCTCACCGACCTTGCCGGCCCAGACCTTCGACGGGTCGCCGCCGGTCCAGTCGGCGCCCGCGGCACCGGACAGGTACTTCTCGAAGTTCTCCGTGGTGCCCGACTCGTCGGAGCGGTAGAAGACCTTGATCGCGGTCTTCGGCAGGGTCACGCCCGAGTTCGCGGCCGCGATCTTCGGGTCGTCCCAGCTGGTGATCTTGCCCAGGAAGATCTGGGAGATCAGCGACGGGGTCAGGGTGAGCCCGGTGACGCCCTCGAGGTTGTACGAGATCGAGATCGGGCCGACCGCCATCGGCAGGTTCCAGGCCTCGTTGCCGTCGCAGCGCTGCTTGGCCGCGTCGGCCTCGACCACACCGTCGACGGCGACGGTCTTCAGGGCGGAGTCGGAACCGGCGAAGTCGACCTGGCCGGCGTTGAACTGCTTGATGCCCGCGCCGGAACCGGTCGGGTTGTAGTTCACCTTCACGTCGGGGCAGGTCGCGTTGTACGAGGCGATGGCCTCGTCGATGGCGTTGGCCTGGGCGGAGGAGCCCTCGGCGTTCAGGGTGCCCGAGGGGCAGTTGGAGCTGTCGCCACCGGCGTCGCCGGAGGTGTTGTCGGAGCCGCAGGCGCTGAGCGCGAGGACGCCGACCAGGGTCACGCTGCCGAGCGTGACGAGGCGGGGGAGCTTCACTGCCAGTCCCTTCGGGACGGCGAGAGCCCGCCGTCCGCTGTACGTCGTGGGCGCGCCGCGGAGAAGGCGCGCCAGGCAGCCCCTTTTCGGGTGCCCGGCGCAGACGCTAGGGACGTCAGATGAATCGGTTTCCCGGCCGAGGTGAACAGGGACTGAACCGACGCCTACCGTTCGCGGACCGTCAGGCGGCGCTCAGGCGTCCGTCAGGTGAACGACCGTCCGGCCCGGTCGGGCCCGCTCCACCAGGACGACCTCGCCGCCCCCCGGTCGCAGGTGCGCGACCAGCACCTCCGCCGGCTGCAGCCACGGGTCGGCCCGGGGCAGACCGGTCCTCGCCCGCCCGCTGGCCGACCAGCGCAGGGTGGTGACGACGTCCGCCAGGACCGGGCGGTGCGTGCAGACCAGGGCGTCGCCCCCGGCGTCCACCAGCCCGCTGATCAGGTGCCGCAGCGTCTCCGGGTCCTGGCGGGCGCCCTTCTCGGACAGTTCGGGCACCTGCTCCACCTGACGGCCGGCCTTGCGGGCGTACGGCCGCACGCTGGCCAGGCACCGGTTCCAGGGCGAACTCAGCACCCGTCGCGGCCACCAGCAGTCGAGCAGCGGGGCCAGGCCCGCGGCCTGAGCCCGGCCGAGGCCGGTCAGCGGCCGGGTCGCCTCGGACCCGGACCAGTCCGAGCGCTTGCGCGCCTTGGCGTGCCGGACGACGAGCAGCGCCCGGGTCTGCAGCGCCCCCACCGACGCCAGGCGCAGGAGGTGCTCGGCCGGGGCCGCCTCGGCCGGCCACTCCAGCCGGCCGATCGCCTCCTGCGGGCTGACCCAGGCGACCTCGGCGATCTCCTCGCGCCCCGCGGTCGGGCGCCGGACCCGCCGCGGCTCCAGGTGGCCGACCCAGAAGTCGACCTGCTTCAGCCGGCCGTCGCCGATCACGTACTGCAGGCTCGGCAGGGGCAGGCCGAGCCGGGGCCGGACGCCGGTCTCCTCGGCGACCTCGCGGACCGCCGCCACGGGCGCGGCCTCACCGGGTTCGAGCTTGCCCTTCGGCCACGACCAGTTGCCCCACCGGGCGCTGCGGACCATCAGGAACTGCATGCTGGCCGGCGTCGGCCGCGTCCCGGTCGGCAGGCCGGGCGCCAGCCGCCAGCAGACCGCCCCCGCCGCCCGCACCTGAGGGACCGGTAGCGAGCGGGAGACCGACACGTTCCGATTGTCGCAGAAGGGTTTACATGCGGCTCAGCGACGACGCGCGGCCGGTTTGCCCCTGCGGGTGGCGATCAGGTGGGCCTGCAGGTCACGCAGCGGGTCGCCTGCCTCGTCGAGGTGGTGACGGGTCCAGGTGCCGTCCTCGGCCAGGTGCCAGGACGCCGTCTCCGGGTCCATGGTCAGGTCGAGCAGCCGCTCGAGCTCGGCCACGTCGCGTGGGTCGCGCAGCCGCACCAGCGCCTCGACCCGGCGATCGAGGTTGCGGTGCATCATGTCGGCGCTGCCGATGTAGACCACCGGCTCGCCGCCGCCCGCGAACCAGAACACCCGCGAGTGCTCCAGGAACCGGCCGAGCACCGACCGGACCCGGATGTTCTCGCTCAGTCCGGGCACCCCCGGCCGGATCGCGCAGATGCCGCGCACCACGACGTCCACCGGAACCCCGGCCTGCGAGGCCCGGTACAGCGCGTCGATCAGGACCTCGTCGACGATCGAGTTGAGCTTCAGCTTGATCCCGGCCGGCAGACCGGCCTGGTGGTTGGCGATCTCGCCCTCGACCCGGTCGACCAGCCCCGAACGCAGCGAGCGCGGCGCCACCAGCAGCCGCCGGTAGGCGGTCTTCGGCGCGTACCCGGACAGCTGGTTGAACAGCCGGGACAGGTCCTCGCCGACCTGCGGGTCGCAGGTCAGGAGGCCGAAGTCCTCGTACACGCGCGCGGTCTTCGGGTTGTAGTTGCCGGTGCCGACGTGGCAGTAGCGGCGCAACCCGTCGACCTCCTGGCGCACCACCAGGGACAGCTTGGCGTGCGTCTTCAGCCCGACGATGCCGTACACGACGTGCACGCCCGCCTGCTCCAGCTTGCGCGCCCAGGTGATGTTGGCCTGTTCGTCGAACCGGGCCTTGATCTCGACCAGGGCCAGGACCTGCTTGCCCGCGTCGGCCGCGTCGATCAGCGCGTCGACGATGGGGGAGTCGCCCGACGTCCGGTACAGCGTCTGCTTGATGGCCAGCACGTTCGGGTCGTCCGCGGCCTGCTCGAGGAACGCCTGCACCGACGTCGAGAACGCGTCGTACGGGTGGTGCAGCAGGATGTCGCGGCGCCGGACCGACGCGAAGATGTCGCTGGGCTTGGAGCTCTCGACCTCGGCCAGGTTCCGGTGGGTGACGGGGACGAACTTGGGGAACAGCAGCTCGGGCCGGTCGAGGTCGGCCAGCACGTTCAGCCCGCGCAGGTCGAGCGGTTCGGGCAGCGCGTAGACCTCGCTCTCGCTGACCCCGAGCTCGCGGACCAGCACGGCGCGGATGTCCGGGTCGATGTCCTCGGCCACCTCGAGCCGGACCGGCGGGCCGAAACGCCTGCGCAGGAGCTCCTTCTCGAGCGCCTGCAGCAGGTTCTCCGCGTCGTCCTCCTCGACCTCGAGGTCCTCGTTGCGGGTCACCCGGAAGGTGTGCTGCTGCAGCACCTCCATGCCCGGGAAGAGCTGGTCGAGGTGCGCGGCGATGATGTCTTCCAGCGGCACGAACCGGGCGGGGAACGGCTCGCCGGGCAGGGCGTCGGCCGGTGGGTCCTCGGGGTCGACGGCCACGAACCGGGGCAGCAGCGGCGGCACCTTGACCCGGGCGAAGTGCTCCTTCTCCGTGACCGGGTTGCGCAGCTGGACGGCCAGGTTCAGGGACAGGCCGGAGATGTAGGGGAAGGGGTGCGCCGGGTCGACGGCCAGCGGCGTCAGCACGGGGAAGACCTGGGTCCGGAAGAAGGTGTGCAGCCGCTGCTGGTCCTCCTGGTCCAGCCCCTCCCAGCGGGCGATGCCGACCTTCTCGCCGGCCAGCGCCGGGGCGACCTCCTCGCGCCAGACCCGGGCGTGCTCGGCCTGCAGCTCGTGGGCGCGGGCCCGGATGCGGCCCAGCACCTCGCGCGGTTCGAGGCCGCTGGCCGCGGTGACGGCCAGGCCGGTGGCGATGCGGCGTTTCAGCCCGGCCACCCGGACCATGAAGAACTCATCCAGATTGCTGGCGAAGATCGCGAGGAACCGGGCCCGCTCCAGCAGCGGCAGGTTCGCGTCGCGGGCCAGCTCGAGCACGCGTTCGTTGAAGGCCAGCCAGGACAGCTCGCGGTCGAGGAAGCGGCGGGCGGGCAGGTCGTCGGTGCGTGGGACGGCGGTCGCCCCCGTGGGGATGACGGCGCCGGGCGCGATCGGCCCGGGCACGATCGGCGCGGGCACGATCGGCGCGGGCGGTGCGACGGGCCCGGTCGGCGCGGCCTCCACGGCGGCCCTCCCCTCGTTCTCGGCGGAACGTGACGTATCGGGACCAGTCGGACCCAGGGCTTCCAGGATAGGGATGGAGCCGGTCTGCGGCAGGACGGTCTGCGGCGTGACCGCCGGGACGCCGACCCGGCGCGGAGGCTTGCGACCGCCGCTCCCGCCCGAGGCTCCCGCACCGTCCGGGCGGTCCTCCGGGGCGCCACCCGACGCCAGGAGGCGGTCGGTCTGGCTGGTCATGTCGGTCATCGTCTCACTGCCGGGGGTCCGCCGGAATGGGCACGGTGCACGGAATGTGACCGCCGGGCGTTAATTTCGCCGCGCGCTCATGCGTTCCGTCCGTACATGACGTCGGCATGGGTCCGCGTGAACTCGAGCCGCCGATAGAGCGCCAGTGCCGGGTCGTTGTCGCCCTCGACGTAGAGCGTCACGGTGCGGATGCCCTTGTCGTACAGGCTGTGCAGTCCGGCGCGCAGGAGGGCGCCGCCCAGCCCGGTGCCCTGGGCGTCGGGGTCGACGCCCAGCACGTACACCTCGCCCGTCCCGTCCCCGGGCACCTTCGTCCAGTGGAAGCCGAGCATCCGGCCGTCACGCTCGGCGACCAGGAAGCCGGCCGGGTCGAACCAGTCCGTCGCCTTCCGGGCGTCCAGGTCGGCCTGCGTCATCCGGCCCTGCTCCGGGTGCGAGGCGAAGGCCCGCGCGTTCACCGCGAGCCAGGCGGCGTCGTCCACGCCCGGTTCGAAGGTGCGCAAGATCACCCCGGCCGGGAGGTCGGCCGGCGCCGGCGGGGCGTCCAGTTCCCGGCCGAGCTGGAGCAGTTCCCGGACGACGCCGAGCCCGGCTGCCGCGGCCAGGCCGCGGGCCCCGGGGTGGTCGCCGTGCGACCAGACCCGCAGCGGGTTCCCACCCTCGGCGGCGAGTTCCTCGAGCGCGGCGAGCATCGACGTCCCGTAGCCCTGGCGCCGGTGCTCGGGCGGGACCGCGAACTCGGCGGTGCCCGAGGGGGCGAGGTGGCCGTAGCCCGTGACCAGCCCCTGGGCGTCGCGCGTCACCAGGTGGTGCTCGCCGTCGGCGGGCTGCGCTGCGGCCCAGCGGAGGGTGACCTCCTCGCTGAACGGCTCGTAGCCGTCGGCCGCGGCCGATGCCGACTGGACGGCGCGCGCGGCCGCCCGGTTGTCGTCGTCCAGGAACTCGGGGGCCTCGACCGTCACGCCCGCCAGAGTAGCCACGTCAGATTCATGTGAATTTGCTGTGCTGAGACCTGGTTGGTCACGTTAGGGGTAACTACCTTTGCGGAATATGACAACTCGGATGATTCGGCGCGCAGCGCTCGCTGCCGCGGTGTGCGCTGCCACAGCGCTCACCCTCCCGGCGGCCCCCGCGAACGCGGGCCTGCTCACCGCGGACCTCCAGATCCTGAGCTTCAACGACTACCACGGTCACCTCGAGCCGCCGACCGGCAGCGACGGGAACCTGCTGACCAAGACCGGTACGGTCACCGCGGGCGGGTCGGAATACCTGACCACTGACCTGCGCACTCTGCGTGCGGGGCACAAGAACACGCTGACCGTGGCGGCCGGCGACCTGATCGGCGGGTCGCCGTTCCTGTCCGGGCTGTTCAAGGACGAGCCGAGCGTGGAGACCCTGAACAACCTCGGGCTGGACGTCTCGAGCGTGGGCAACCACGAGTTCGACGAGGGTGTGCCGGAACTCCTGCGCATGCAGTACGGCGGCTGCCACCCGACCGAGGGCTGCTTCGACGACGACGGTTACAGCGGTGCGAAGTACCAGTACCTGGCCGCCAACGTCGCCTACAAGGACGGCGTCAAGGTCACCAGGCCCGCACACTCGAAGGGCTACGGCAGCTGGTTCAAGGCCCGTACCGGCCGGACGATCCTGCCGCCGACCACGATCAAGAAGGTCCAGGGCATCCGCGTCGGGTTCATCGGCATGACCCTGGAGGGCACGCCGGAACTGGTCGCCCAGGCCGGGATCAAGGACGTGACGTTCGCCGACGAGGTGGCCACCGCCAACCTGGCCGCGAAGGACCTGAGGGCACGGGGCGTGCAGGCGATCGTCGTCCTGCTTCACGAGGGCGGCCTGCCGCCGGCCGGCGCGACGTTCGACTACGCCTGCAACGCAGGCACGTCCGCCGATCTCTCCGGGCCGATCGTGAACATCGCGAAGACCCTCGACCCGAGCATCGACCTCGTCGTCACCGGTCACACGCATCAGCCGTACACGTGCGACATCCCCGACCCGAAGGGCCAGTCGCGCTGGGTCACGTCGGCGGCGTCGTACGGGCGGGTCATCACCGAGACGAACCTGAAGCTGAACCGGGTGACCGGTGACGTCGTGCGCAGCTCCGTGCGGACGGCCAACCACGCCGTCACCCGCGACGTCACGCCCGCAGCCGATCAGACGGCGACCATCGCCAAGTGGAAGGCGCTGTCCGGGCCGATCGCCAACCGGGTGGTCGGGTCGATCACCGCGGACATCCGCCGCAGCATCACCCGGGACGGGGAGTCGAGCCTCGGCGACCTGATCGCCGACGCGCAGCTGGAGGCGACCGCGGCGGCCGGCGCCGGGGGTGCGCAGATGGCGTTCATGAATCCCGGCGGCGTGCGCGCTGACCTGACCTACGCCGGGTCACCCGACGGCGAGGGCGACGGCAAGGTCACCTACGGCGAGGCGTTCACCGTGCAGCCGTTCGGCAATCTGCTGGTCTCGATGAACCTCACGGGCGCTCAGATCAAGACGATGCTCGAGCAGCAGTGGACCACGCAGACCGACGAGTCGGTGCGGTTCCTGCACCTGGGGGTCTCGGACGGGCTCACCTACTCGTGGTCGCGCGCGGCACCGGTGGGCTCGAAGGTGGTGCCCGGCTCGGTGCAGCTGAACGGTGTGCCGATCGCCGACGCCACGACGTACCGGGTCACGGTGAACTCGTTCCTGGCCGACGGCGGTGACGGGTTCACGGTGCTGAAGGACGGCACCGACCGGGTCGGTGGTGGCGTCGACCTGGACGCCTTCACGGCCTACTTGGGTGCACACTCGCCGGTGACCGGTCCCAGTCCGACTCGGGTGACAGCGCTGCCCTGACGCCCGGTTGCCGGGTGACACCGCTGCCGACTGGCCCTCGCTCCGTTCGCAGGGTGCCCACCCCGGTGGGCGCGGTGTCACACAGTGCTCACCTGGCGGGCGCGGTGTCACACCGTGCCCATGAGCAGCGGGACTCGGCGCATGGAAAGGGGCCCGGTGCGTGTGCACCGGGCCCCTTTCCTGCGGGGTTCTTCGGGAGACTCAGGCCTCGACGGCTGCCGGAGCGTCCTCGATGGCGACACGGTCGCGGCCCGGCGGGACGAACCGGTAGCCGACGTTGCGGACCGTGCCGATCAGCGAGTCGTGTTCCGTGCCGAGCTTGGCGCGCAGGCGCCGGACGTGCACGTCGACGGTGCGGGTGCCGCCGAAGTAGTCGTAGCCCCAGACCTCCTGGAGCAGCTGGGCGCGGGTGAAGACCCGGCCCGGGTGCTGCGCGAGGAACTTCAGCAGCTCGAACTCCTTGTAGGTCAGGTCCAGCGCGCGGCCACGGACCCGGGCGCTGTAGGTGACCTCGTCGACCACCAGGTCGCCGGCGCGGATCTCGGGGGTCTCCTCGGCCTGCTGCGCCTCGGCGAGGCGGGTGCGGCCGGCGGCGAGCCGGAGCCGGGCCTCGACCTCGGCCGGACCGGCGGAGTCGAGCAGGACGTCGTCGGCACCCCAGTCAGCGACAACCGCTGCCATTCCGCCCTCGGTGAGGACCAACAGCAGCGGCGAGGAGAGGCCGGTCGTGCGGAGGAGGCGACACAGGGAGCGGGCGCCGGCCAGGTCGCGGCGGCCGTCGACGATCACGGCGTCCGCGGGCGGCGCGTCCACCAGGACGGCGGCCTCGGCGGGGAGCACACGGATGGAGTGGGGCAGCAGGCCGAGCGCGGGCAGGACCTCTGCTGAGGGGGCCAGAGCGTTCGTGAGCAGTAAGAGTTGAGCCATCTGCAAGACCTCCGCGGCCGGGCCGACTGTGGTTTCCCCCCACGTTGCCGCACCGTTGCGGGGTGTTTCAGCAGACAGAATAAGTGACATCGGGTTGTCGTCACAGGGGCCTGACAACGTTTCCTAGGTACCCCGGGTCACAGCGCCTGTCCGGAAAGTGGAGATTTGCAGGTAATAACAACGATTGACCGACGTTACGCAATCATGTCGTCGGTGTGACGTGCATCTCGTGGTGACATCGAACCCCGGTGACCCGTGCGACGCGTGGGTCTGCGACCGGCGTCTGTCAGGATTCGCCCCGTGACCGCCATCTCCTCGGCCGTGGTCTCGGCCGTCTGCGCAGTGGTCATCGCCGTCGCCGCCTTCGTCGAGGGGCCGGTGATCGTGGTCGCCGGGGCCGTGTGCGTACTGGCCATCGCGCTCGGCTGGGGCGACGTGCTGCACCTGCCGGCCCGGGCCGGGACGACGTTCCTCGTCGCCGCGGTCGGGGTCGGCGGCCTGATCATCGCCTACCAGCAGGCGCCGATGGCCCGGCCCCTCTCCCTGTTCCCGGCGCTGCTGGCCGTGGCCGTGCTGAGCGCGTTCGCGCACGAACTGCTGCGCCGCGACGGGCGGACCGACCTCGTCGAATCCGTGACCGGGACGTTGTCGGGGCAGGTCATCGCCGTCCAGGCCGCGGGCTGGCTCCTGCTCCTGCAGACCGGTCCCGGGCGGCGCGCGGTGCTGGTGGCGGCCGTGGCCGTGGTCGCGGCCCGGGTCGTGGGCTCGCTGCCGCTGCCCGTCGAACCGGTGGTCACCGCCTGGGCCGGCATCGGATCGGGCACCGCGGCGGCCCTGTTGACCTCGGCGTTCACGCAGAGCGGCATCCCGCCGCTGACCGCGATGGCGCTGGGGGCCGGGGTGGCCGGAGCCGGGCTCGCGCTCGACCGGCTGCTCGTCGACCCGCACGGTGACCCGCCCCGGCTGACCGGCGTCCTGGCCTGGGGTGCCGCACCGGTGGCCACCGCGGGCACGATCGCCTACGCGATCGTCCGCATCGCCCTCTCGTGATCATGCACGAACCCGAAGGTGGACACCCGCGGGTTAGTGGATCAATCTGGTAAGGAATGCGGGCCGGGTGTGCCTGCGTTGGAGGGTATCGTGGACGACGTACGCGTGCGGTTGGCGGCGCTGGTGGCCCTGCTGGCGGTCGCCTCGCTGGCCTGGTTGTGGCTGCGTTCGCGGGCCGGCCGGGTGCAGGCGGTCGACGACGGCGAACGACTGGCCGCCGCCGACCTCGGCGCCGACCTGGGGGCGCAGGCCACGTTCCTGCAGCTGTCCAGCCCCGCCTGCGCGCCGTGCCGCTCCGTGGCCCGGGTGCTGACCGAGGTCGTGGCCGAGCATCCGGACGTCGCGCATGTCGAGGTGGACGCGACCGAACGCCTCGACCTGGCCCGCCGGCTGCACGTGATGCGCACCCCCACCGTCCTCGTCCTGGACGCCGGGGGCCGCGTGGTCAGCCGGTTCTCCGGCGAGGCCACCCGCGCCCAGGTGCTCGACACGCTGCCCAGCCCCACCCCGACGGGAGCCACCCGATGACCTCGACCACCCCCGCCACCGCGGCCGGCATCGACCCCCGCGGGCCGCGGTTCGCCGCCGCCGTGACCACCGTCGTCCTGGCCGTGGCCCTCGTCCTCGACAACGTCTGGGTGCTGCTGTTCCAGGCCGTCGTGTTCGCGATCGCCTCCGGTCTCGGCCTGGGCGCCTCCCCGTACGGCTGGCTCTACCGGACCTTCGTGCGCCCGCGCCTCGGCCCACCCGCCGAGCTGGAGGACCCGGCGCCGCCGCGGTTCGCCCAGACCGTCGGGTTGGTCGTGACGGCGATCGGCGTCGTCTTGTCGCTGGCCGGGGTCACGTGGGCGGTCACGGCGTTCGGAGCGCTGGCGATCGTCGCCGCGTTCCTCAACGCGGCGTTTGGCCTGTGCATCGGGTGCGAGATGTACCTGGCGATCGCCCGCCTGCGCTCGCGCCCCGCGTGACGATCGTTTACGAGGTGATCTCGGCTGGAAATGGCACCTGAGATCGCCTCGTAAACGATCGAGCCCCGGTCAGTAGACAAGCGCCTGCGTACCGTCCTGCATCACGGCCTCGACGAAACCCGCTGCGCCGCCGATGGTCACGCCGGCCAGCAGGCCGTCGGCCGTGAGGTTGCGGCGGGCCGCGCACTGGGTGCAGACCGTCACGGTGCCGCCGTCCAGGATCACCTCGAGCAGCTCCGGCAGCGGCGTCGCGTACTCCAACGACAGCTCGGCCGCCCGCCCGGGCACCGCGAACCACGCGGCCTCCCCGGTCAGCCACACGGCCACCTCGACCCCGGCCGCGACCGCCGCGGCGGCCACCGTGAACGCCTGGTTGCTGCGCTCCGGCGCCTCGACGCCGGCCGTCACCTTCACCACGAGCTTGTCGGCCACGCGTACGACCCTAGGTCGTGCGCAGGGGGAGCGGCCTAGACTTCTGCGGGTGCCGATCGAACTGAGTACCGACCTGCCCCAGCCCCTGGTCCCGCTGGCGTGGCTGATCGGCAGATGGGAGGGCGCCGGCGTGGTCGGCTACCCGACCATCGAGGAGGCGAACTTCGGCCAGGAGGTCGAGTTCAGCCACGACGGCCGCCCGTTCCTCAGCTACACGTCCCGCACCTGGCTGCTCGACGCCGAGGGTGCGAAGGTCCGGCCCCTGGCCACCGAGACCGGTTTCTGGCGCGTGCCCGGACAGCCCGGCGCGGCCGAGGGCGGCGGCACCGAGGTCGAGTTCCTGCTCGCCCACCCGACGGGGTTCGTCGAGATCTACGTGGGCACGGTGAACGGCCCCCGGATCGACCTGATCACCGACCTCGTCGCCCGCACCGCCACGGCGAAGGAGTACACATCGGCCAAGCGGATGTACGGGCTCGTCGAGTCCGACCTCCTGTGGGTGCTCGACATGGCCGCGATGGGCCAGCCGCTGCAGTCGCACGCCTCCGCCCGGTTGAAGCGCACGTCCTGACCCGTGAGCGTCAGCCCGGAGAGCCTCGACGCGACCCTGCGGGCCCGTGGCATGCGCGCCACCCCGCAGCGCCGGGCCGTGCTCTGCGCGCTGGACGAGCTGGGGCACGCGACCCCCGAGCAGCTCGAGGAGCACCTGCGCGCCCACCCCGCCGACGACGTCCCGGCCGCCAACCTGTCCACGGTCTACCGGACGCTCGAGCTGCTCGAGGAGCTCGGCCTGGTCTCGCACACGCACCTGAACCACACCGCGCCGACCTACCAGGTGGCCGCCCACGCCGACCACTTCCACCTGGTCTGCCGGGGCTGCGGGCGGCTGACGGAGACCGACCTGGAACCGGCCCGGGCCCTGGCCGCCGCCATCGAGGCCGAGCACGGGTTCACGGCGGACCTGGCCCACCTGTCCCTGCACGGGTGGTGCGCGGACTGCCGGGAAGCTAATCGGGCCGCCGAGCGCTTGCACCACCATGACTGAGGCCCTGCTCGCGTCGAGCCCGCTGCTGAACCGCGCGGGCGCCGTCCCCGCCGAGGGCGCCGACGCCGGGGTGGCCTGGCACTACGGCGACCCGGTGCGGGAGCAGCGGGAGCTGGAGGCGGGCCGGGCCCGGGTCGACCTGTCGCACCGCGGCGTGGTCACCGTGTCCGGCCCCGACCGGCTGACCTGGTTGAACTCGCTGACCACCCAGGCGCTCGCGGCGTTGCCGGCGCGCACGTCGGCCGAGGCGCTGATCCTGTCGCCGCACGGGCACGTCGAGCACGCCATGCACCTCGTCGACGACGGCACGACCGTGTGGATCACGGTCGAGCCCGGTACGGCCCCCGCGCTGGTCGAGTACCTGCGTCGGATGCAGTTCATGCTGCGCGTGCAGGTGGACGACGTGAGCGCGGACTGGGCGGTGGTCGCCGAGGCGGTGCGCGGGGAGGGCGCCGAGGGTGGGCCCGTCACGTGGTCGGACCCGTGGCCCCACGTCACCGAGGGCGGCACCGCGTACGGCCCGGACGACGCCGAGCACCCGGGGTGGGCCTGGCGGGAACTGCTCGTTCCCCGGGAGTCGCTGAAAGAGCTTGCGACGGAAGGGGAATGGGCCGGGACGTGGGCGGCCGAGGCGCTGCGGGTGGCGGCCTGGCGGCCGCGACTGGGCGCGGAGACCGACCACCGGACGATCCCGCACGAGGTCGACTGGCTGCGCACCGCCGTCCACCTGCAGAAGGGCTGTTACCGCGGGCAGGAGACGGTCGCCCGCGTGCACAACCTGGGCCGGCCGCCGCGGCGGCTGGTGCTGCTGCACCTCGACGGGTCGGTGGACACGCTGCCCGAGCCGGGGGCCGACGTCCTGCTGCGCGAGGCGCCGGAGGGTTCGCGGGCGCTCGGGCGGGTCACGAGCGCGGCCCGGCACCACGAGTTGGGGCCGATCGCGCTAGCAGTGGTGAAGCGCAACACCCCGGTCGAGGCGGAGTTCGTCGTCGACGGCGTTCCTGCAGCTCAGGAGCCCATCGTCGGCGCCTGAACCGGGTGTCGCGGCTACGCTCCGCCACCGGCGGTGTGACCCGGTTCACCCGTTCGGAGCAGCATTTGAGCTTGCAAATGCTAGCTCTAGCTAGCACTGTGGTGGGCATGAGTTCGTTACGGGTCACGGATCGCATGGGCGATCTGGGCGGCTACCTCAAGGAGCAGCGCGAGAACGCTCGCCTGTCCGTGCGGCAGCTCGCCACCGCGGCCGGGGTGAGCAACCCCTACCTGAGTCAGATCGAGCGCGGCCTGCGCAAGCCCTCGGCCGAGGTGCTGCAGCAGATCGCCAAGGGGCTGCAGATCTCGGCCGAGGCCCTGTTCATGCGCGCCGGGCTGCTCGAGGAGTCCAGCGGGCTCGAGGTGGAGGTCGCGATCTCCAGCGACGTCCACCTCACCGCCCGGCAGAAGAAGGTGCTGCTCGACATCTACAGCACCTTCCGCGACGAGAACGCCCGCGAGCGGGCGCCCGAGTCGTCGGAGGGGCTTCAGCACGAGCTCAAGTCGGTCGAGGAGGCCGTCGATGCCCTGGCAGCCGACGCCCGGGGTCTCGGCGGCCAGGGCTCGGACGACCAGGGCTCCGGGCGCGGTGAAGACCTCGTCGTCGCCCGGAAACCCCGCGCCACGAAGAAGGCGGCCGCTCGCAAGAGCACGGCGAAGAAGGCCGCTACCGGTTCGACCCGCTCGACTCCGAAGCAGGCCTCCGCCGGATGACCCACCGCCGCTGATTCCGCCGGATCCACAGACCCATCCCGAAACAGCCACCCCACCAGGAGGTAGACATGGCTACCAAGACCGCCAACCAGATCCCCGCCGGCCTGCTGGCCGTCGTCGGCGCCGGCGACTTCGCCGTCGAGCAGGTCCGCGCCGCGCTCGACAAGCTGCCCGCCGCCCGCGCGACCTTCGAGGCCCGCGTCTCGCAGGTCCAGGCCGACGTGCAGAAGCGCATCGACGAGTTCGACCCGAAGGCCCTGCAGACGCAGGCCCAGGAGGTGCCGAACACCGTCGCCGCGACCTTCCTGCAGACCGTCAGCAAGGCCCAGCTGCAGGCCGAGACGACGTACGAGACGCTCGCCGCCCGCGGTGAGAAGCTCGTCGAGAAGATCAGCGGCCAGGCCAGCACCAAGGCCTTCGTCGACCAGGCCAACAGCACCATCGCCAAGGGCAAGGCGGCCGTGACGACCGCCCGCAAGGCGACGGACGAGACCGTGGCCTCGCTGCGCGGCACCGTGACCGTGGGCCGCAAGCAGGCCGAGACCGCCACCGAGAAGACGACGACCGCGGCCAAGAAGACGGCCACCACGGCCAAGAAGGGCGCGGCCTCGACCACGACGGCCGCCAAGGGCGCCCGCACGAGCGCCAAGAAGTCGGCGTCGGCCGCGGGTACCGCTGCGAAGGATGCCGCCAAGAAGGTCGGCGACTGACCCGTCGGAGTCAGGTCAGGAACTCAGCTGCGGGCCCGGGGCGTTGTGCCCCGGGCCTGCGGTCGTTCCCAACGGATAGGGTTTGAATCATGGTTGCGGCGTTTACCGTGCAGTGGGTCCTGCTGCTGGCCCTCGCGGGGGCGGCCTTCGGCGTGGAGGTGTTCGCCTTCGTCGACGCGCTGCGCACCCGGGTCGATGCGTTCACCGCGACCGGCAAGCTGACCAAGAACAAGTGGCTGCTGATCACCGGGGTGGCCACGGTCATCGGGCTGATCTTCCTGATCGCCCAGCTGGGCAGCGCCGACATGTTCGTGTTCAACATCGTCAACATCATCGCCTTCGTGGCCGCGGCCGTGTACATGGTCGACGTGCGCCCGGCCGTGCGGTCGATCTCCGGCGGCGGCAGCTCCGGCGGACCGTACGGTGGCTGGTGACATTCGTCGCGCTCCGCTGTTGAGCAGTGACTGAGTGATACGGTGCGGACAGGACCTCGCGAGAGGCCTGCCGCAGCACGCTCAGCCTCAGGAGGCGTTGTGACCGAGTACATGCCCGGAGGGCGCCGCCGCATCGACCGCGTGCTCGCCCCGGACTTCCTCGCCGGTCTGGCCGACCTGGAACTCGCCGACATCCGCGCCCGCCGGATGGAGGCCGACCAGGAGGAGGTCGACCTCTCCTACGCGCGCCGCCTGCTGCAGGGCCGCATCGACATCCTCAAGGCCGAGCAGGAGAACCGTCGCACCGGCCGCCCGACCCCGCCACCCGGCTCACGGGGCGACGAGGCGATCGTCGAGGCGCTGACCCGCATCCTGGCCGACGACCGGCGCGGCGACCACGGACTCGGCAAGCACATGACCGCCACACCGAGCCGGGTCGGTGAGCACCGCCGGGAGGCCGAGCGGGCCGTCGCCGACGTCGGCGGCTCCGACGTCTCCGGCATGGACGACCTGCAGCTGACCGACGCCGTCGAGGGCCTGACCGCGATCGAGCGGACCGTCAGCCGCTCGCGCCGCCAGGTGCAGAACGTGGTCGACACCCTGACCGCCGAGATCGCCCGCCGCTACCAGATGGCCGGCACCCGCTAGACCTGCATTCGCGAGTGGAACGTTCTGCCCCGTAAGCGGCTCGGTGAGGGCCCTTTGCGGGGCATTTCGTTCCACTGGGCGAGTCAGTACTCCAGCAGGATCGTCACCGGGCCGTCGTTGACCAGGTGCACCGCCATGTCGGCCCCGAACCGGCCGGTCTGCACGGTCAGCCCGTGTCCCCGCAGCGCGTCGGCGACGGCCTCGACGAGCGGTTCGGCGACGGCACCGGGCGCCGCCCTGTTCCACGTCGGGCGCCGCCCCTTCGCGGTGTCGGCGTACAGCGTGAACTGGCTGACCAGCAGGACCGGGGCGTCGACGTCGACCGCCGCCTGCTCGTCGCGCAGGATGCGCAGCTGCGCGATCTTGCGCGCCACCGTCTCGACCTGCGCCGGCCCGTCGTCGTGGGTGACGCCGAGCAGCACCACCAGCCCCGGACGTTCCAGCTCGCCGACGGTCTCGCCGTCCACCTCGACGCGGGCCCTGCTGGCCCGCTGCACCACCGCTCGCACGCGCCGAGCCTAGGAGATGCGGCGTTCGAACCCCGGCATCAGTCGAAAACGCCGCTCGGTGGCGGCCATTCGACGGTGATCTCGCCCAGACGCCACCGCGACGGACCGTCCCGCACCGGCCACCCGGCGTCCCGCACCGCCTCGGCCGTGGCGATCCAGCGTTGCCGCACCCCGAAGTCGGCGTGCGGGGCCGCGCGCGCCCAGGCGTCATCCAGCGTCGACAGCCAGTCGTGCGCGCGCTCACCGGGCACGTTCCGGTGGATCAGCGCCTTCGGCAGCCGTTCGGCCACCACCCCCGGACGCTCGAGCCCGGCCAGGCGCAGAGAGATGGTGAGCGAACAGGAACCCTCGGGCGACACCGCGAACCAGCAGGCCCGGCGGCCCACCTCGTCGCACGTCCCGTCGACCAGCAGCCCGCCGGGCGCCAGCCGGACCAGCATCGTGCGCCAGGCCCCCGCCACCTCGGCCTCCGAATACTGCCGCAGCACGTTCAGTGCCCGCACCAGCACGGGACGGCGTGGCCCGGTCGGGATCTCGAACCCGCCGTGCGCGAAGGTCAGCCCGGGCCGCTCGAGCGGGCGGGCGGCGTCCACCCGGGCCGGGTCGATCTCCAGGCCCAGCACCTCGACGTCCGGTCGCACGCGGCGCAGCCGGTCGAACAGCTCCAGCGTGGTGCGCCCGTTCGCGCCGTAGCCGAGGTCGACGACCAGCGGGTCACCCGAGCGGCGTAGCCGGGCCGCCGGGGGGCCGGCCAGCCAGCGGTCGACGCGGCGCAACCGGTTGGGGTTGGTGGTGCCACGGGTGATCGTCCCCTGTGGCCTGGCTCGCACCGGTCAAGCGTAGGGGCGTCTGCTCGCAACGGCAGGGAGTCGACAGTCGCTCCCTTGGGTGGGGCGCGGAAGCATAGGCGCGCCCCGTGGGTTAACGTCCGAGGGGTTTGAAGGCCGGTACAGGGAGGCAGGGACGAGCGGGATGGCACAGGCACGGGACGGCGCGCCCCGGCGCGTGGCGATGGTCTCGGTGCACACGTCCCCCCTGGAGGAGCCCGGCACCGGCGACGCCGGTGGGATGAACGTCTACGTGGTGCAGACCGCCACCCGGCTGGCCCGCAGCGGCGTCGAGGTCGACGTCTTCACCCGGGCCACCGACCGCGGCCTGCCGCCCGAGGTCGAGCTCGCGCCGGGCGTCACGGTGAAGCACGTCGTGGCCGGCCCCTACGCCGGGCTCACCAAGGACGACCTGCCCGGCCAGCTGTGCGCCTTCTCGGCGGGGCTGCTGCGTGAGGAGGCCCGCCACGAAGCCGGCTACTACGACCTCGTGCACACGCACTACTGGCTGTCGGGCCAGGCCGGGGCGCTGGCCGCCGAGCGCTGGAACGTCCCGCTCGTGCACTCGATGCACACGCTGGCCAAGGTGAAGAACGCCGCCCTGGCCGCGGGCGACCGGCCCGAGCCGGCTCTGCGCGTGCACGGTGAGGAGTCCGTCGTCCACACCGCCGACGCCCTGATCGCCAACACCCGCGCCGAGGCCCGCGACCTCGTCCGGCTGTACGCGGCCGAGCCGGCGCACGTCGACGTCATCCCGCCCGGCGTCGACCTGCAGCGGTTCCATCCCGAGCCCGACGGCCGCAACGCGGCGCGGCGCGCCCTGGGGCTGCCGGCGGCCTGCGACGTCGTCCTGTTCGTCGGCCGGCTGCAGCCGCTGAAGGCGCCCGACGTGCTGCTGCGCGCGGCGGCCGACCTGGTCGAGCGGCACCCGCACCGGCGGGAGCGGTTGGTCGTGGCCGTCCTCGGCGGACCGTCCGGGACGGGCCTCGACCGGCCGGACGACCTGCAGAAGCTGGCCGGTGAGCTGGGCATCGGCGACCTGGTCCGGTTCGTCGGCCCGGTCGGGCAGGCCTCGCTGGCCGACTGGTACCGGGCGGCCGACCTGGTGGCCGTCCCCTCGCACAACGAATCGTTCGGGCTGGTCGCGCTGGAGGCGCAGGCTTGCGGGACGCCGGTCGTGGCCGCCCGGGTCGGCGGGCTGCGCACCGCGGTGCAGGACGGCCTCACCGGGCTGCTCGTCGACGGTCACCAGCCGCGGGACTGGGCGCGGGCCCTGGAGGCGATGCTGGCGACGCCGCGGGCCCGCGACCGGATGGCGTCGGCCGCCGTCGCCCACGCCCAGGGGTTCAGCTGGGACGCGACCGTGGCGGCGACGCTCGACCTGTACGGGCGGGTGCAGCGGCCGCGGCTGCTGCGCCCCCGGGCGGTACGGCCGCTGGCCGCCGCGCTGACGGCCGGGGCGTCGGGGGCGTGAACGTGGACGACGTGAGCGGGCTCAAGGAGGCGGCCTCGGCCGCGCTGACGGCGTGGGTCGAGCAGTCGGACGTGCCCAGCGAGCCGGGCGAGCGGCGCGGTGAGGTGGTCGTCGTCCTGCCCGGGGAGCGCAAGCTGAAGACCGTCGTCTCGGTGCTGGTCGGCGATCGCGGCCTGAGCGCGTCGACGTTCCTGATCCGCAAGCCGGAGGAGAACGAGACCGAGTTCTTCCGCTGGATGCTGAACCGCAACGCCAAGCTGCCCGGGATCGCGTTCTCGCTGGACGCGCTGGGGGACGTGTACCTGGTGGGGCGGGTCCCGTTGGCCGGGGTGACCGTGGACACCGTCGACGACCTGCTCGGGGCGCTGCTGGCCACGTCGGACGACTCGTTCAACGAGCTGCTGGCCCTCGGGTTCCTCAGCTCGATGAAGAAGGAGTGGGCCTGGCGCGTCGAGCGCGGGGAGTCCACGAAGAACCTCGAGGCCTTCCGGCACCTGCTGGAGACCACGGAATAGTCACTATCCGCGATAACTACGATCCGCTATATTCGCAGTATGACGGATCAGGAGAGCGCGGCCGAGGCCCTCCTGCGGGCGCGCCTACTCGGCGGTCTCACTCAGACGGAGCTAGCTGGGCGGGCCGGCCTGACCCAGAGCGTGGTCAGTGCCTACGAGTCGGCTCGCCGCCAGCCCTCGGTGCCTGTGTTGCGGGCTCTGGTCGACGCGGCGGGGTTCGACCTCGTTTTCGAGTTGAGGCCGTACCCCGTTGAGCTGGCCCGGCTCAACGGCCCGGTCGGGCGGCGGGTGCGGCGTAACCGTGAAGCTCTGAAGGCCGCCGCCGCGGAGGTGGGCGTCACGAATCTCCGGGTCTTCGGCAGCGTCGCCCGCGGGGAAGACCGCCCGGACAGTGATGTGGACCTGTTGGTCGATCTGCCGGTCGATCAACCGGGGGGCTTCAGTCTGATCAAGCTGATACAGCTCGGTGATGCACTCAAGGGCATCGTCGAGGCCGATGTCGACGTCGTACCGGAGTCCGGGCTCAAGCCCTATGTCCGCGAGCGTGTCGTCCACGAACTCGTCGCCCTGTGAGCTACCGCCACGAGCACCGGCTCCGCGACATTCAGCGCGCCCTCGAGGCGATCCAAAGTCACCTCGACCGGGGCGGTCTCGACGATGGCCTGGTGTTCGACGGTGTCCGCATGCGCATCATCGAGATCGGCGAGGCCGTCAAGTCCCTACCTCCCGAACTCCTGGCGGAGCAGCCGGGCATCGCGTGGGGCGAGATCGCGCGAATGCGCGACCACTTGGCCCATCGCTACTTCGACACGACTTTCGGGGTCGTTGCCGACGTCGTCCGATACGACGTCATCCCGCTACGCGAAGCAGTCGGTGCCCTGCTGACCCGACTGGCGTCCGACGGTGCCTCTGCCACCGACTAGATTGGGCGCATGCCCTACACCCTCGTGCTGCTCCGCCACGGCGAGAGCGAGTGGAACGCCAAGAACCTCTTCACCGGGTGGGTCGACGTCCCGCTGTCGGAGAAGGGGCGGGCCGAGGCCGCGGCCGGCGGGCAGCTCCTGCTGGACGCGGACGTGTTGCCCGACATCGTCCACACCTCGCTGCTGCGCCGGGCCATCACCACGGCCCATCTGGCGCTCGACGTCGCCGACCGGCACTGGATCCCGGTGAAGCGCTCGTGGCGGTTGAACGAGCGGCACTACGGCGACCTGCAGGGCAAGGACAAGAAGCAGACGCTGGAGACGTACGGCGAGGAGCAGTTCATGCTCTGGCGGCGCAGCTACGACCAGCCGCCGCCGCCGATCGCGGACGACAACGAGTTCTCGCAGGCCGGTGACCCGCGCTACGCCGAGCTGGGTTCGGCGATGCCGGCGACGGAGTGCCTGAAGGACGTCGTCGTCCGGATGGTGCCGTACTGGGAGTCGGCCATCGTGCCCGATCTCCGCTCCGGCAAGACGGTCCTCGTGGCCGCGCACGGCAACTCGCTGCGCGCCCTGGTCAAGCATCTGGACGGGATCAGCGACGAGGCGATCGCCGGGCTCAACATCCCCACCGGCATGCCCCTGGTCTACGAGCTGGACGACGAGCTGAAGCCGACCACGCCGGGCGGGCGCTACCTCGACCCGGCAGCGGCCGCCGAGGCCGCGGCGGCGGTGGCCAACCAGGGCCGGTGAGCCCGACCCGGGGAACGGCGGTGGTCTCGGTGCCGGTGCAGCGATTCGGCGGCCTGGCCGTCGAGCCGTTCCGGGCGTTCGCGGAGGCGGGGGCCCAGGTCGCCGTCACCACCCGGGACGGCGGGGTGTCGGCGGGCCGGTACGCGACGCTGAACCTCGGGTTGCACGTGGGGGACGACGCCGCGGCCGTGGTGGAGAACCGGCGCCGGGCGCTCGCCGCGCTCTCCACGACGCTGGACCGCGCGGTCTTCTGCGTCCAGTCCCACGAGGCGCGCGTCGCGGTCGTCGGGGCGGCCGACGCCGGGCGCGGGGCGCGTTCGGAGGCCGACGCGCTGCCCGCCACCGACGCCCTGGTGACGGTCGAGACGGATCTCGTGCTGGCGGTTCTCGTCGCCGACTGCGTTCCGGTGGTGCTGCTCGACCCGGTGCGCCGGGCGCTCGCGGTCGTGCACGCGGGCTGGCGCGGCACGGTCGCCGGAGTGGCCGCGGCGGCGGTGTCGACCCTGGTGGACGGCGGGTCGCGACCGTCGGACCTGCTGGCCGGGATCGGCCCGTCGATCGCTCCCGACGCCTACCAGGTGGGTTCCGACGTGCGCGGCGCCGCGCAGGCCGCGTTCGGCTCGGACGTCGACCGCGTGGTCCGCGCCGACCCCGGCGCGCCGGGTCGCTGGCTGTTCGACCTCTGGCACGCCAACCGGTTGCAGTTGCAGGCGAGCGGCGTGCCGGCCGCCCACATCGACGTGGCGGGGCTGGAGACCGGGCCCGGAACCCCGTTCTACAGCCACCGGTTCGAGGCCGCCCCCGGTGCGCCCACCGGCCGGTTCGGCCTGCTGGCTCGGCTGACATGAACGCTGATTCGTTCCGGGCCGAGGCTTTTCACTACCTGGGGTTCGACGTCGACGCCGACGACGACCGGGTCCGCTGCCGATACGCGCTCGACGAGCTGGAGTTCGTCGAGGAGTTCCGGTTCCCCGGGGGCGGCGACTGGTCGGCCCCGGCGGTGGCCGAGATGGTCCGGTTGCTGTTCCTGCTGGCCGGCGTCTCGTACTACAAGGCCGCCGCGCCGCCCGTCGTAGACTTCGGCGAAACCGCTCTCACGGCAACGGAACTGGACTTCGTGCAGGAGTTCTACCGGCACGGCCTGGGTGAGTTCGCGTACCGGAACGGGCTCGACCTGTCCGGCACGTCGTTCGCGGCCGTCCCGCTGACCCGCGCTACCCCCGCCCCCTACGCGCCGGTGGCCGGCCGGCCGCTGATCCCGTTCGGTGGCGGCGTCGACTCGATCGTGAGTGTCGAGCTGCTGCGCGGCCAGGCCACGGAGCCTGCGCTGTTCGTGGTCAACCGGCCGGGCGACCGGTTCGCGGCGATCGAGGAACCGGCCGTCGTGACCGGGTACCCGGTGGTGCGGGCCGAGCGGCTGATGGACTCCAAGATCCTCCGGTCGCGCGAACTCGGCTTCCTCAACGGGCACGTGCCGGTCACCGGAGTGATCTCGGCGACCGCGCTGGTGGCGGCCGCACTCGAGGGGCGCGATGCCGTCGTCATGTCGAACGAGTGGTCGGCGTCGTCGGCCACGCTCAAGGTCGGCGACCGCGAGATCAACCACCAGTACTCCAAGAGCGAGGCGTTCGAGACCGGCCTGCAGAAGGTGGTGCAGGAGGCCACGGGCGGCGCGCCGCAGTACTTCTCGCTGCTGCGCCCGTTCACCGAGCTGTGGATCGCCGAGCGGTTCGCGCAGCTGTCCCAGTACTTCGGCACGTTCCGCAGCTGCAACCGGGCCTTCCTGATCGACCCCGCCCGGCGGGCGCAGCAGTGGTGCGGCGACTGTGACAAGTGCGCGTTCATCGACCTGATCCTCGCGCCGTTCGTCCCGGCCGGACAGCTGCGGGCGATCTTCGGTGGCCGCGAGCCGTTGGAGCGCCCCGAGCAGTTGCCCCAGTTCCGCACCCTGCTCGCGCTGACCCCCGACGCCAAGCCGTGGGAGTGCGTCGGCGACGAGGCGGAGTGTCGGGTCGCCGCCCGCCTGGCGCTGGCCCGGCCGGACCGTACCGGCAACCCCGTGCTGAGCGAACTGGTCCGGGAGGCGGACGTCTTCACCGACCCGAGCACCGACGAGCTGCTGCGCCCGGTCGGCCACCACGCCGTCCCGGCCCGCTACGCCCCGGCCGACCTCGCGCGCTGAGCCCGAACCTGCGTTTGCGCATGATCAACGCGGCCTTTCGCGTCGATCATGCGCAAACGCAGCATTGATGCGCCGGGTCAGGTGGTGGCCAGGGCCGCCACGGGGGAGGCCTTGGCGGCGCTGCGGCTCGGCAGCACCGAGGCCAGCAGGCCGGCCAGGAGCGCCACGAGGAGCACGAGACCCAGCTGCCACCAAGGGATCTGGAGCTCCAGCGTGGCGTACCCGCCGACCCCGTCACCCAGCACGGTCGTGGTGCCGACCCAGCCGTAGAGCACCCCGAGGACGATCCCGCAGGCCGCCCCGACCGCGGCCAGCACCATCCCCTCCAGGGCCAGGGTCCAGCGCAACTGCCGCCGGGTCAGCCCGATGGTCCGCAGCGTCGCCGACTCCCGGCGCCGCTCGATCACCGACAGGGACAGCGTGTTGGCCACGCCGACCACGGCGATCACCACCGAGATGCCGAGCAGCCCGAGCACCACCGCGAGGACCCCGTTGATCGCCTTGTCGTACTCGTCGCGCTCCACGACGGCGGACTCGACCGCCGGTACCGAACCGCTCGGCGTGGCCTTGGAGACCGCGTCGGTCACGTCCTCCGAGACGGTGGTCGGGTCGGCGTCCGGGTCGACCCGGAGGAAAGCCATCGAGGCCGCGGCCTGCGGTGCGATCTGCCGCAGCAGCTGCGGCGACATGATCGCCCACGCCTGGTTGTCGTCCAGGACGTACGCCACCCGGATGGGGCGCCAGGTGCCGTCGGAGGACTGCACCTGCAGGGTGGTCGGCCGCTCGCCTGAGCCGTCGGGGGAGAGGGTGGCGCCGGCCCCGACGACCACCTTGCCGTCGGCGAGCGCGTCGGCCACGGCCGCCGAGCGCAGCGCGACCCGGGCGTCCGCCACCGAGATGCCGATCGCGGTCGTCCCGTTCCCGCTCTCGGAGTCGTCACCCGCGTCACGGCGCAGGTTCACGGGCGCGCTGATCGGGATGCGGGCCGCCGTCACGCCGGAGACGCCCTCGACCGCCTTCACCTGGGCGGCGGTCAGCGCCGGGACGGGTTTCGAGGGGTCGGCCTGGTCGACCGATTGGACCAGGATGTCGGTCAGCAGGTTCGTGTCGAGCTGCGAGCTGAGCGAGGCCCGAGCACTGGCCGCCCCCGTGGCCATCATCGAGACCAGCGTGACCCCGATGAGCAGCGCGGTGGCGGTGGCCGCCGTCCGCCGGGGGTTGCGCACGCTGTTGGCCGCCGCGAGCCGCGCCGCGGGGGCGCCGCTGCGGGCCATCAGCCCGGAGACGCCGCCGGTCAGCCGGGGCACCCAGAAGACGCTCCCGAGCAGGACGCCGAGGAACGACACCGCCCCGCCGAGGATCCCGACCAGCAGCCCGGCCGCCGGGGCGCCCATCCGGCCGCCCACGACGCCGGCCGCCATGAGCAGCCCGCCGGACAGGATGAGCAGGATCGAGAAGGCCAGGCGCACCTTGCCGGCCCGCTCCCGCAACTGCGGACCGGCGTCCGGACGCAGCGCCGCCAGGGGGGCCACGCGGGTCGCCGCCCGGGCCGGGGCCAGCGACGCGAGCAGCGTGACGAGCGTGCCGACCAGGATCGGCAGCACGATCACCGGCCAGCCCGGAGTCACCGAACCCGGCAGCTGTTGCGCGACGTCGAATCGGCGCAGCACCTGCAGGGCCACCTGGGCCAGAGCGATACCGCCGAGCACGCCGACCACGGACGATCCGAGGCCCACCAGGAGCGCCTCGATCACCACCGACCGGCGCAGCTGCCGCTTCAGGGCCCCGACACAGCGCAGCAGCGCGAGCGTCTGGGTGCGCTGGGCGACCAGGACCTGGAACGTGTTGGCGATGACCATGGCCGCCACGATCATCGCGATCGAGGCGAACGCCAGCAGCACGACGGTGACGATGCGGGTGTCACCGGTGAGCGTGGCGACGTCCTCGTCCTGGGCCTCCTGCACCGTCCGGACCTGCGGGACCGGGGTGTCGTTCCCGTACGGGTTGGCCTTGCGGCCCAGGGCGTCGATGGCCTGCTGGGCGGCGGCCCGGACGGTCACCGGGTCGGCGCCGGGCGCGGTGCGGACCAGCGCCGAGTCGTAGACCAGCTGCACCGGCGGCCCCAACTCGTAGGTGCTCCAGGACTCCATCGTGGCCAGCGGCACCAGCCCCTGGCCACCGGTGCTGCGGAAGGCGCCCTTCGGATCGGCGGTCAGCCCCGAGACCGTGAGGGTGACGTCCTTGCGTGCCGCCTCGCGGCTCTGCTGCTGACCCTGCTTGTCCTTGTAGAACTCGGTCCGCACGAGTGTCTTCTCGACGTGCCCGCCGACGCCCACCCCCAGTCGCTCGGCCGCGGACTCGGGCAGGGCGATCTGGTCTCCGGTCGGCCACGCGCCCGTCACCAGCTTCTGCGGCTGCAGGGCCGGGTCGGCCACCAGCCCGGAAAGGGGCAGCGAGGCCAGGCCTTGCGGTCCCTTCAGGTCGCCCCAGGTGCTCAGACCCGCGCCGACCGAGGCGACCCCGGCGACCCGGGACACCGCCGTGAGCTGCCGCGGGCTGAGCTGTTCGTCGATCGCGAGGTCGGCCTGGGCGTACTTCGCGGAGACGGCGTTGCGGGCCGTCTCGCGCATGATCGTGCCGGACAGCAGCGTCGCCGCCACGAACGCGGCCCCGATCGCCACCGCGAGCCCGCCGGCCACCAGGCGGGGCAGGCTGAGCCGCATCTGACCGACCGCGAACCGGAACATGCTGCCGGAGAACGACTCCTGGACGGGTCGCTCGAAGGTGAGGCTGGACATCAGGCGTCCACCGTCCGCAGCGCGTCCAGCCCGGCGGCGACCGACTCGGGCGTCGGCTCGGCGATCTCGCCGGCGATCCGGCCGTCCGCGATCAGCACCACCCGCTGGGCGTAGGAGGCGGCCACGGCGTCGTGCGTGACCATGATGACGGTCCGGCCCAGCTCCCGCACCGAACGCCGCAGGAACTCCAGAACCTCTGCGCCGGAACGGGAGTCGAGGTTGCCGGTGGGTTCGTCGGCGAACACGACCTCGGGCTTGGTGATCAGCGCCCGGGCGATCGCGACCCGCTGCTGCTGCCCGCCGGACAGCTCGCTGGGCCGGTGGTCGAGCCGCGCGCCGAGGCCGAGGGTCTCGACCAGGGTGTCGAACCAGGCCCGGTCGAGCTTCCCGCCGGCCAGCATCAGCGGCAGCGTGATGTTCTGCTCGGCGGTGAACATCGGCAGCAGGTTGAAGGCCTGGAAGACGAACCCGATCCGCTCCCGGCGCAACAGGGTGGCCCGGGTGTCGTCGAGCGTCGTGAGTTCGGTGTCGCCGAGCCAGACCTGGCCCCGCGAGGCGGTGTCCAGGCCGGCCAGCAGGTGCATGAGGGTGGACTTGCCCGACCCGGAGGGCCCCATCAGCGCCGTGAAGGCGCCCGCCGCGAAGTCGATGTCCACCCCGGCCAGGGCCGCGACCGCGGCCTCCCCCTGCCCGTACGTCTTCGTCAGCCCCCGTGCGCGCACTGCCGGGGTGACGGTGTTGCCCAAGTCGTTGATTGTCACGGGTACGACGCTAGGGAGGTTCACAGGCTCGGCGCGTCGGCGCCGGGTCTGATCCGTGAGTCACGACTCGGAGTCGCCGTCATACCCAGGTCTGACCAGCCCGGCCTCGTAGGCCAGGACGACGGCCTGCACCCGGTCGCGCACGCCCAGCTTGGCCAGCACCCGGCCCACGTGGGTCTTGACGGTCGCCTCCGCGACGACCAGCTCGGCCTGGATCTCCCCGTTCGTGCGGCCGCGCGCCATCAGCAGCAGGACCTCGCGCTCGCGCTCGGTGAGCGACGCCAGAGCCGCCTCGACCTCCGGAGCCGGCCCGGCGGCGTCCGGCTGCTCCTGGTTCTGCTGGTTCTGCGGGCCGCCGCCCACGACCAGCGGCCCGGTCGGCAATCCGGCCACGAACTCGATCAACCGGCGCGTGCTGCTCGGCGCGATCACCGCGTCGCCCGCGTGCACGGTGCGGATCGCCGAGAGCATCTCCTCCGGCGGGGCGTCCTTCAGCAGGAACCCGCTGGCGCCGGCCTTGATCGCGCGCAGCACGTACTCGTCCAGGTCGAACGTCGTCAGCACGATGATCCGGGGCGGATCCGCAAGCCGGGCAAGCTCTTTCGTGGCCGTCAGGCCGTCGGTGCCGGGCATCCGGACGTCCATCAGGACGACGTCGGCCGGCACCTGCGTGAACGTCGAGACCGCGGCGTCCCCGTCGCCCGCCTCCGCCACCACGGTCAGGTCGGGCTGGGAGTCGATCACCATCCGGAACCCGGCCCGGACCAGCTGCTGGTCGTCGACCAGCCCGACCCTGATCGGCTCGCTCACGTCGCCTCGTCCTCCTCGGTCGCGCGGGGTGCGGGCAACGGCAGGTGCGCGTGGACGGCGAACCCGCCCCCCGCGCGCGGCCCCGCCGTCAGGGTGCCGTCGAACATCGCGGCCCGTTCGCGCATCCCCAGCACACCCTGCCCGGCCCCGTCGGAGCTCGCCGACGCGCCGCGCCCGTCGTCCGTGACCGTCAGGTCGACCCCGCCCGGGCTCCAGCGCAGCATCACGGTGACCGACGGGCCCGGCCCGGCGTGCTTCAGCACGTTGGTCAGGGCCTCCTGGCAGATCCGGTACAGGGTCAGCCCGACGCCGGGGGGCAGCGCCCGGGCCTGCCCGACCCGTACCAGGGAGATGGCCAGCCCGGCGTCCCGGGTCTTGCTGATCAGGGCGTCGAGGTCGGCGTCCACGGGTTGGGGGGCGAGTTCGGCCGGCGCGGCCTGCGGCACCCGCTCGCCGTCCGGGGGGCCGTCGCGGGTGCTGTCGGGGGTGCGCAGCACGCCGAGGATCGCGCGCATGTCCGCGAGCGCGGCCCGTCCGGTCTCGGCGATCACCGACAACGACCGGACGGCGGCCGCCGGGTCGTGCGCGCCCGCGTACCGGCCGCCGTCGGCCTGGGCGATGATCACCGACAGGCTGTGCGCCACGACGTCGTGCATCTCGCGGGCGATCCGGGCCCGCTCGGTGGCCGTCGCGATGGCCGCCTGCTGCCGGTTCTCGCGTTCCAGCCGCTCGGCGCGCTCGTGCAGGGCCTCGAGCTGCTGCACCCGGATCCGGCGGACCAGGCCGAGCGCCCAGGCGGCGACGGAGCTCGTGGTCAGCACCACGTACACCGTGACGGCGACCGTGCCGCTGTCCTGGCGCCACATCAGGACCGCGGAGGCGGCGCTGCCGACCAGCGCGCCGGCGATGGCGACCACGTGCGCCGTCCGCTGCCCGTAGACGGTCACCGAGTAGAGGGCGACCAGCACGGCGACGTCCGCCAGCTGCAGCTGCCGGCCGAGGGCCAGCTGCAGCAGCCCGGCCGTGAAGACCGCGACCGCGCTGCCGGTGGGCCAGACCCGGCGGGCGGCCAGGGGCAGGACCAGCAGCGCCGACAGCCAGGAGGTGTCCGCCCCCAGGCCGAAACCGCCGACCAGCACGCAACCGAGCAGGACGACCGCCAGACCGGCGTCGACCACCAGCTGCTGCGCCCGCCGGTCACTCACGGCGACGATTGTCGCGCTGCGGAGCGGCCCGGCGCGTCAGACCACGGGTGGAAGTCGGGTGACTTCAGCTTCCCTGGGCGGGCTGGGTCGGGATCGGGTCGCCGTGACCCACCCGTTCGCCGGTGACCAGGAAGACGACCCGCCGCGCGACGGCGACCGCGTGGTCGGCGTAGCGCTCGTAGTACCGACCGCACAGCGTGATGTCGATGGCGCCCTCGACGCCGTGCGCCCAGTCGGGGGCCAGGAGCTTGGCGAACAGGCTGCGGTGCAGCTGGTCCATCTCGTCGTCGTCGGTCTCCAGCTCCTCCACCAGGGCGATGTCGCGGCTGGCGATCACGGAACCGGTCTTCATGACCAGCGTCTCGGCGATCTGGCCCATCTGCAGGATGGTGGCGCGCAGCTCGGGCGGGATGGCCGAGTTCGGGTAGCGCAGGCGGGCCACCTTGGCGATGTGCCGGGCCAGGTCGCCCATCCGCTCCAGGTCGGCGCTCATCCGCAGGGCGGCGACGAGGACGCGCAGGTCGGTGGCCACCGGCGCCTGCCGGGCGAGCAGCACCAGGGCGCGTTCCTCCAGGCCGGCCTGCAGGTCGTCGACCTGCTCGTCGGCGGTGATCACGCTCTCGGCCAGGACCAGGTCGGCGTCCAGCAGGGCCGTGGTGGCGCGGCTCATCGCGGAGCCGACCAGGCGGGTCATCTCCACGAGATCGTCGTTGACCGACTGCAGGTCGGTCTCGAACTGGTCACGCATGCCGAAAGACACCCTTTCCGTCCCCATTCATGAGCTTCGAGCAGTCGATACCGCGCCGAGGAGCCCGGCGAACGGACATGGCGCGAGGAGGCGCGCCCGGGGGAACCGTCGCAGCGCCCTGTGAACGAAGTCCGGCCAGCGGGTGAACACGACTGAAAGGCTTGTTCCTCCTGGTCATGGGGGTCTGACCCGGAGGCCCGCGCAGCTTACGCTGATCCACGTGGACGTGATGACGGCGCTCGCTGCTGCCCTCGTGGGGCTCCTGGCCGGTGTCGCCGTGGGGGTCGCCCTCAGCCGGCTCAGCGGGCGGCAGCCGACCCGACCGGTCGCCCCCGCTCCGGTCGACCCGCTGCCGCCGGGGGTGGCCGACGTCCTCAACGTCCTGCGCTCGGCGTCCGTCGTGCTCGACGGCAACGGGAACCTGGTCAAGACCAGCCCGGCCGCGCACGCCTTCGGCCTGGTGCGCGGGCTCGACCTGGCGCACGCCGAGCTGCGCCGGATGGTCTCCGAGGCCACGACCCTCGGCCTGGTCCGCGAGCGCGAACTGGAGCTGCCCCTCGGGCCGCTGGGCCGCGAGACGCTGGTCGTGTTCGTCCGGGTGGCCCCGCTGACCCCCGATCTGACCCTGCTGCTGGTCGAGGACCGCACCGAGGCCAAGCGGGTGGAGGACGTGCGCCGCGACTTCGTCGCCAACGTCAGCCACGAGCTCAAGACGCCGATCGGTGCGCTCAGCCTGCTCGCCGAGGCGGTGACCGACGCCGCGGACGACGCCGGCGCCGTCCGGCACTTCGCCAAGCGGATGATGCGCGAGTCCAGCCGGCTCGGCCTGCTCGTGCAGGAGATCATCGACCTGTCCCGCCTGCAGGTGGCCGGGGCCCTGGAGTCGCCCGAGCCGGTCGAGCTGGACGACGTGCTCGCCGAGGCCGTCGACCGCTGCCGGACGGCCGCCGCCGCCAAGAACATCGACGTGGTGGTCGCGGCCGACCGGGACGCGGTCGTCTACGGCGACCACAGCCTGCTCGTGACGGCGGTGCGCAACCTGGTCGACAACGCCATCTCCTACTCCGAGCAGGACACCCGGGTCTCCGTGGTCGTGCGCCGCGCCGACGGGATCGTCGAGGTCGCGGTCAGCGACCAGGGCATCGGTATCGCCGCCGCGGACCAGGAACGGATCTTCGAGCGGTTCTACCGGACCGACCCGGCCCGGTCCCGGGCCACCGGCGGTACGGGCCTCGGCCTGAGCATCGTCAAGCACGTGGCGGCCAACCACGGGGGTGAGGTCACCGTCTGGAGCGTGCCCAACCAGGGCTCGACCTTCACGCTTCGGCTGCCGGAGAGTGTGCAGCCGATCGGACCCGGCATCCCCGCGCCGTCGTCCGAACCCGAACTGAGAGGAGTGACCCCGTGACCCGGATCCTGGTGGTGGAGGACGAGGAGTCGTTCAGCGACCCCCTGTCCTACCTGCTGCGTCGCGAGGGGTACGAGGTTGCCGTCGCCGAGGACGGCCCGAGCGCGCTGGTCGAGTTCGACCGCAACGGGGCCGACCTGGTGCTGCTGGACCTGATGCTGCCCAACCTGCCCGGCACCGAGGTGTGCCGGCAGCTGCGCAACCGCAGCAGCGTCCCGGTCATCATGCTGACCGCCAAGGACAGCGAGATCGACAAGGTCGTGGGCCTCGAGCTTGGCGCCGACGACTACGTGACCAAGCCCTACTCGGCGCGCGAACTGGTGGCCCGGGTCCGCGCCGTGCTGCGCCGCGGCACGGAGGCCGAGCCGGCGTCGATCAACACCATCGAGGTTGGCCCGGTCCGGATGGACGTCGAGCGGCACGTCGTGACCGTGGACGGCGAGCCGGTCTCCATGCCGCTCAAGGAGTTCGAGCTGCTGGAGATGCTGCTGCGCAACGCCGGTCGCGTGCTGACCCGGATGCAGCTGATCGACCGGGTCTGGGGTTCCGACTACGTCGGCGACACCAAGACCCTCGACGTCCACGTGAAGCGGCTGCGCGGCAAGTTGGAGCCCGACCCGGCCAACCCGCGCTTCCTGGTCACCGTGCGCGGTCTGGGCTACAAGTTCAGCGACCGCGCCGACCTCGCAGTCTGAGTCGCGCGTGGTCGTGATCAAGGAATCCACTCGCAGTAGCGGGTGGTGAGCTCACCGCCCGGCCCGAGTGGATTCCTTGATCACGACCGATCAGGGGGCGGTCGTCGCCGAAGCCTCGGCGGAGGCGCTCGGGGCGCCGGACGGGGACGTCGTCGCCGACGCCCGCGGCTTGCGCGTCACCGACGGCTCGGGGGACGCCGTCAGGCCCGCGTAGTACAGCGTGGGGCGCACGATCGGGACGACGAGGTCCGTCGCGCCCGTGGCGGTGGTGGCCGCGCTGAGGGTCATCTCGGCGCCCGGCACCTCGGCCAGCTGCGGGAGCGGCATCGACGTGTCCTGGTCGGGACCGATCCGGGCGATGCCGTGCGCGGGCACGACGACCACGGTCTCGCCCGGCTGGGCGGTGCTGCCCGGGTCCGCGGTGAGGCTCAGCTGGACCTGCTGGTCGCCGCCGTTGATGACCGCGCCGACGACCTCGGCGGGCTGGTCCTTGGCGGTGCCGACCACCAGGAAGTTCGACAGGGTCAGGCTGGTGTCGGGCAGCTTCACGGTGGTGCCGTCGGCGGCCGCGTAGGGGGTACGGATCGTCGCGGGGGAGTTGAGCGACGCGCAGCCGGCGAGGCCGAGTACGCCTACGGCGACGACTGCGGTCGGCCCGGCCAGACGGGCGGCGGAACGGGAGCGCTTCACGGCGCTGGCCTCCTGCTTTCTCGTGCACGTCCGGTGCAGCGGTACCCCACCCGTCTCACTCGTCCGGGTGAGCGGGGGCAGCCTACCGGGCACCGGTCGGCCGGTTGTGCGACCCCCCGTCGGCGGGGCCGTGACGCCCGTCGCCGCAGGTCACCGGGTGCGTCCGTGGCGCCCCGCCGTGGCCCGGGTCACCTCATGATCGTCACGCAGAGCAGTGTGTCCGGCACACGCTGTCCCCCGTGGCGCACTCTGGGCGACCGGGCGTCATGGCTCTGACCTGCACAAACGTTCACGCTTGACTGGTCGGGGGCCGTGCACGCGTGGTAACCTGATTACCGGGAAAGGGGAAACTTACACATGGCTTTCACGGTCGGCGAGACTGTCGTTTACCCGCATCACGGTGCCGCGCTCATCGAAGAGATCAAGACCCGCGTAATCAAGGGCGAGGAGAAGCAGTACCTCGTCCTGAAGGTAGCCCAGGGGGATCTGACCATCGAGGTGCCGGCGCAGAACGTCGACCTGGTGGGTGTCCGCGACGTGGTCGGCCAGGAAGGCCTGGACAAGGTCTTCGAGGTGCTGCGCGCCCCCTACGCGGAGGAGCCGACCAACTGGTCCCGCCGCTACAAGGCCAACCTCGAGAAGCTCGCCTCGGGCGACGTCATCAAGGTGGCCGAGGTGGTTCGTGACCTCTGGCGTCGTGACCAGGACCGCGGCCTGTCCGCCGGCGAGAAGCGCATGCTGGCGAAGGCGCGTCAGATCCTTGTGTCGGAGCTCGCACTTGCCGAACACACCAACGAGGACAAGGCAGAGGCCCTGCTGAACGAGGTCCTCGCGTCCTGACCCCGCCCGGTCGCGGGGTCACCCGCGTTCGGAGGTGTTCGGTGGTCGGCGACGGTGTTGAGCGCGTGCCCGGGTCAACCCGGCGCGAGCCCGTGATGCCTGCTGTGGTCGTCGAACTGCTGCGGCTGTGCGTGGTCATGTTCTTGGCCGGGCTCGGCTACCTGCTGGGCACCCAGATCGCTCCCGACGGGGAGATGCTGGGCCCGCTGGACGGCGTCACCGCCGGCATCGTGCTCGGCGCCGCGCTGGGCTACGTGTTCGGCGGGGTGGTCGCCCGGCTCACCGGGCGCACCCTGCAGGAGGCGGAGCAGTTGTTCCGCCAGCGCTCGATCGAGCAGATCCTGGCCGGGATGGTCGGGGCCGTCATCGGCATCCTGTTCACGGCCGGTCTGCTGTGGCCGGTTCTGCTGCTCGGCCCCGCCCTGATCACGCTGCCCATCTTCGTGTTCGGCTGTGTGGCCGTCGGGACGCTCGGCCACCGGGTCGGCAGCGCCCGCCGCGACGACCTGATCGCGGTCCTCGGGCCGCGGGCCGGTCTGGCCGGCAAGGGCGTCGACGAACCGGCCCGCCTCCTGGACACGTCCGTGGCCATCGACGCGCGGATCGTGGACGTCGTGCGGGCGGGCTTCCTGCGCGGCCCGATCGTCGTCCCCCAGCCGGTGCTGGACGAGCTGCGGGGCCTGGCCGACTCCGCCGACGACCTGCGCCGGGCCAAGGGCAGGCGCGGTCTCGACGCCCTGGAGGCGCTCGGCCGGGAGAAGGGCGTCACCGTCGAGGTGATCGGGGACGAAGCGATGGAGCTGCCGGAGGTGGACGCCAAGCTGGTGCGCATCGCCCTCGACCGCGGCATCGCCCTGCTCACCCTCGACTCGGGGCTGGCCAAGGCGGCCGGGCTGGCCGGGTGCCGGGTGATGAACCTGCACGCGCTCTCGCTGGCGCTGCGCCCGCCCGTCTCCGCCGGTGACGACGTCACGGTGCTGCTCACCCGGGTGGGCAAGGAGGCCGGTCAGGCCGTCGGTTACCTGGACGACGGCACGATGGTGGTCGTCGAAGGGGCCCGGGAGCTGCTCGGCGCGAGCGTCCCGGTGGTGGTGAGCAGCGTGATGACCACCGCCAACGGGCGCCTGGTGTTCGCGAAGCGCGCGCCCGCCGAGACCCCGGCCGGGCCGCGGGCCGGGACGCGGGCCGAGGGCGCCGTCCCACCCAAGCCGCGCGTCCCCGCTCCTGCCCCCGCTGCTGCCCCCGCTGCTACCCCCGGCCCGTCGCCGGCCCGTCCGGCATGAGCCAGTCGTCGGCCGGAACCGGCCCCACCGGAGGATCCGCGACCGAATCGGTCGCCATGGTCGGCTCGATCCGGCTCATGGCGACCATTCCGGTCGCAGATGCCGGGTCGCGGGCCACGAGGTGCTCATGAGTCGTCAGCTTCGGATCGGCGTCGCCCCCGTCACGGACACCCTGAAGCGCGTCGCCCCCGACGGCACCGTGCTGGGCACCGCGGACCGCGATCAGCACCGGCTGCTGGTCGGCCCGGTGGAGGGCGCCCCGGAGGTCTGGGACGACGTCCCGCACGAGGTGGCGGCGAAGCTGCACGCCCTCGGCTACGAGATCCGCCCCCTCCCCAGTGCATGATCACGAACCAAGAGCGCGCAGCAGGTCCTCGGCGCGGGACAGGTCGGGGGCGAAGGTGACCTTCAGGTTGTCCGCGTGGCCGGGCACCGACACCACCCGGACGCCGGGCACGCCCTCGAGCGCGGAGGCCGTGTCCGTGCCCTCGGTCCCGGCGGCGGTCGCCGCGTCGTAGGCCGTCAGCAGCGGCCCCGCCCGGAAGGCCTGCGGGGTCTGGACGGCGTGCAGCGCCTCGACCGGCGGGACCAGCCGCCCGTCGGGGGCGAACCGCCAGGCCCGCGGTTCCGGCACGGTGGGCACCGCGCCGCCGTGCACCCGGGCCACGGTGATGACCTCGGCCAGCAGTGCGGCCCCGGCCAGGGGACGCGCCCCGTCGTGGATCGCCACCACATCGATCTCGCCGGCATCGATCCGCGCCCGCAGCAGGTCCAGCGCCGCCTGCTCGGACCGGTGCCGGGTGTCCCCGCCGTGGACTACCTCGACCGACCCCGACGGCAGGCCCGCGGCCGAGACCGCGGCGGCGGCGTCGTCCTCCTCGCCCGGCCGGATCACCAGTACCACCGGACCGACCTCGGGCACCTCCGCCGTCCAGGCCAGCGACCAGGCGATCACGGGTCTTCCGGCCACGGGCAGGTAGACCTTGTTGGACGCCGCGCCGAACCGGCTGCCGCTGCCGCCGGCCAGGACCACGAATGCCGCCATCGCCACGAGGGCCGAGTCTGGCAGACACAATGACCCCCATGACGAACCTGCCCCGTACCGGCATCGGCGTCGACGTGCACGCCTACGCCGCCCCCGGCGCGGACCGCGAGCTGTGGCTGGCGGGGCTGCACTGGCCCGGTGAGACGGGGCTCGACGGGCACTCCGACGCCGACGTCGCCGCCCACGCGGCGTGCGACGCGCTGCTGTCCGCGGCCGGGCTGGCCGACCTGGGGGCCCAGTTCGGCACCGCGCAGCCCGAGTGGGCCGGGGCCTCGGGGACGACGTTGCTCGCCGAGACCGCGCGCCGCGTCCGGGCCGCGGGGTTCGAGATCGGCAACGTCGCGGTGCAGGTGATCGGGAACCGGCCCAAGCTCGGGCCGCGCCGGGCCGAGGCCCAGGAGGCGCTGAGCGCGGCGTGCGGGGCGCCGGTCAGCGTCTCGGCCACCACGACCGACGGGCTCGGGCTGACCGGGCGCGGCGAGGGGGTCGCGGCGCTGGCCACCGCCCTGGTGGTCCGCCCCTCCTCGTCGTGATCATGCAGAAACGTCGGCCGTCGGCTCGCCGGGTGCCGGGACCGGACGTTTCTGCATGATCACGACCAGGGCGGCGACCGCGGCGCCCAGGCAGCCGAGCACCTCGTCGCCGAGGGTGTCGGTGTACGCGGTGTCGAGCTCGGTGCCGTGCCGGATGAAGGTGAACCACTCGCCGAGCTCCCAGCCGATGGCCAGCAGAGCCCCCAGCCCGGCCACGCACAGCCCGAGCGCCCATCGTGGCGCCACCCCGCCGGCGGCCAGCAGCAACCCGCAGCCCAGGCTCAGGAAGAACCAGTTCACGAAGTGGTTCGCGTCGTCCCACCAGGTCACGGTGTCGTACAGGTCGAACGTGTTGCCGGTGACGTCGACCAGGAACGGGACCATCACCCACGCGAACGCCGCCCACGGCAACGGGTCCGGCGAACCGGGCCTCGAGCGCCGGCGGGCGAGCGCGAAGACCGCCGGCAGCAGCAGCATCAGCACCGGATAGGCCACCAACCGGGACCCGAACGCCTTGCCCTCGAACTGGGGCAGGGTCGGCACGAAGGTGGCCACGGCCAGCTGCCCGACGGTGAGCACCAGCAGCAGGACGGCGACCGTACGAGCGCGTGGCATTCGCAGAGTATGTCTGCCGGTAACCTTGACAGGTGAGCCTCCGACTGCATGATTCCCAGACCCGGCAGGTGCGTGACTTCGAACCAGTCACGCCCGGCTGTGTGGGCATCTACGTCTGCGGGGCCACTCCTCAGTCGGGCCCGCACCTCGGCCACGTCCGCGCCCAGGTGGCGTTCGACGTCCTGCGCCGCTGGCTGTCGGCCTCCGGCTACGAGGTCACCTACGTCCGCAACGTCACCGACATCGACGACAAGATCCTGGTCAAGTCCGACGAGGCCGGCCGGCCCTGGTGGGCGCACGCCTACTTCTACGAGCAGGAGTTCACCCGGGCCTACGACGCCCTGAACATCCTGCGCCCGACGTACGAGCCGCGGGCCACCGGGCACGCGACCGAGATGGTCGAGCTGATCCAGCGGCTGATCGACGCCGGGCATGCGTACGTCGCGGCCGACGGCTCCGGCGACGTGTACTTCGACGTCCGGTCCTGGCCGAGCTACGGCGAGCTGACCCACCAGCGCATCGACGAGATGGAACCGGCCGCCGACGCCGACCCGAGCGCCCGCAAGAAGGACCCGCGGGACTTCGCGCTCTGGAAGGGCGCCAAGCCGGGGGAGCCGGGGACGGCGGCCTGGCCGACCCCGTGGGGCCGCGGCCGCCCGGGCTGGCACATCGAGTGCTCGGCGATGGCGACCCGGTACCTCGGGGCCGAGTTCGACATCCACGGCGGTGGTCTGGACCTGCGCTTCCCGCACCACGAGAACGAGCAGGCCCAGTCGCGCGCGGCGGGCGACGGGTTCGCGCGGTTCTGGCTGCACAACGCCTGGGTGGTCGCGGCCGGCGAGAAGATGAGCAAGTCGCTGGGCAACACCCTCAGCCTCGACGTGCTGCTGAAGGACTACCGGCCCGTCGTCGTCCGGTACCTGCTGTCCGCGCCGCACTACCGGTCGAACATCGAGATCAGCGAGGACTCCCTGGCCGAGGCCCGGGCCGCGTTCGAGCGGATCGAGGGCTTCGCGCACCGGGCCGCCGAGCGGCTCGGGGACGCCGGTGCCGGCGCGGGGGAGGTCACCGAGGTGCCGGCCGAGTTCCGGGCGGCGATGGACGACGACCTCGGCACCCCTGCGGCCCTCGCCGCCGTGCACGACTGGGTCACGCGCGGGAACCGGGCCCTCGCCGAGGGCGACGCGACCGCCGTCGCGCAGGCGCTGGGCGCCGTCCGGGCCATGACCCAGGTGCTGGGCATCGACCCGCTCGACGCGCACTGGGACGGCGGGGGTGTGGCCTCGCACGGGCCGCAGGGCCGGTTGCGGGAGGCGCTGGACCAGCTGGTCCGGGCCGAACTGGACGCGCGGGCGGCGGCCCGCAAGGAACGGGACTTCGCCGCGGCGGACGCGATCCGGGACCGGCTCACCGCGGCCGGCGTCCAGGTCGAGGACACCGCCGACGGCGCGCGCTGGTCCCTGGTCGCACCGGAAGAGAGTTCGTAGACGTGGCAGGAAATTCGCAGCGCCGGGGCGCCACCCGGCGCGTGGGCTCGAAGAAGGGCCCGACCGTCGGCACCGGCGGTCAGAGCCGGAAGGCGCTGCAGGGCAAGGGGCCTACCCCCAAGGCGGAGGACCGGACGAAGCACGTCGCCGCGCGGCGGGCCCGGGCCGCGGCCAAGCAGGCGACGTCCGGGGCGGGCGGGCGACCGTCGTCCGGCCGCGGTCCCGCGCGTTCGTCGCGCGGCACCAAGGGCAGCACCGAGATGGTCGCCGGCCGCAACCCGGTGGTCGAGGCGCTGCGGGCGGGGGTCCCGGTCAAGGCCCTCTACGTGGCCGCGCGGATCGACGCCGACGAGCGGGTCCGGGAGGCGCTGAAGACGGCGGCCGACCTGGGGGTCCCGCTGCTCGAGGCGTCCAAGACCGACCTCGACCGGCTGACCAACGGTGCCGTGCACCAGGGGCTGGCACTGCAGATCCCGGCCTACGAGTACGCGCACCCGGCCGACCTGCTCGACGTGGCCGCGCAGTCGGGCCGCCCGCCGCTGCTGGTCGCCCTCGACGGGGTGACCGACCCGCGCAACCTGGGCGCCGTCGTCCGCTCGGCCGCCGCGTTCGGCGGGCACGGCGTGATCGTGCCCGAACGCCGGGCCGCGGGCATGACCGCCTCGGCCTGGAAGACGAGTGCGGGGGCCGCCGCGCGGGTTCCCGTGGCGCGGGCCACGAACCTCACCCGCGCGCTGCAGGAGCTGAAGAAGGCCGGCTGCTTCGTCGTCGGGCTCGACGCGGGCGGCGACGTCGACCTGCCGGACCTCGAGATGGCGACCGACCCGCTCGTGCTGGTCGCGGGCAGCGAGGGCAAGGGGCTGTCCCGGCTGGTCCGGGAGGAGTGCGACGCCATCGTGTCGATCCCGATGCTGTCGGGCACCGAATCGCTCAACGCCGGCGTCGCGGCCGGGGTCGCGCTCTACGAGGTCGCGCGCCGCCGCGGCGCATGAGGCTGCGTTCGGTCCGCGGGCGGTTCCGCCGCTGGCCCCCGACGACCGGGGTGGGCTGGGCCCGGCTGGCCCTGTTCCTGGTGGTGATCCCCGCGGTGTGCCTCTACGTGCTGGCGGGGGCCCCCTCGGCCTACCGCGCCGCGTCGGCCGCGTACCACGGCGAGGGGACGCCGGGCCTGTTCACCGCCACGACGAAGCAGTGCGGCCGGTACGGCTGCCGGCTGTCCGGCGACTTCGCCGCGGACGGCGGGACCGCCCGGCGCCAGGACGTCGAGTTCAACGGCCGCGTCGACGTCGGCGACACGGTCCCGGCGTTGCTCGAGGCGAACGGCGAGGTCTACGCGCCGGACGACCGGGGCGAGCTGACGTCGGTCATGCTGCGGTCGGCCCTGTCGGTGCTGTACCTGCTCGGTGCGCTCGGCTGGGTGACGGTGGCTCTGCTGCCCCGGCGCCGCCGAGCGGAACGTTCTGCCCCGTAAAGGTGTCCTCGGGGCTGTCTTACGGGGCAGAACGTTCCACTCGCGGCCCGGTCTGGCGACCGGATTGATATATCAGTTCGGCGGGACCGAGACGACACGCCGACGGCTGACCACCGCCAGGCCCGCGGCGAGCACGGCGAACAGGGCGTTGCCCACCCAGGCGAGGACGTCGTCCGGCCGGACCAGTCCGGTCAGCACGAAGCCACCCCACGCGTAGGTCAGCAGGGCCGCGACGGCCACGGCGTGCTCGTGCCCCACGGTCCACCCCGGGTGGGTCGACCAGCGGACCAGCAGCCAACCGACGACGACCACCGGCAGCACCCCGCCCAGTGCAACCCCGGCCCAGCTCTCCGGCCGTGCGAACGTGACGCCCAGGGCCGCGAAGCAGCCCCCGCCCAGCGCGATCGGGGAGGGGAGCCACCCGGCCTGCTCCCGTCGGACCCCCAGGACCCGCAGCGGGACGAAGGCGAGAACGACGAGCGCCAGCGCCCCGACCACCGTCCAGGCCCGCTGCCCGGCCGAGGCCACGAACCCGTACTCGTCGACCTGGTCGGAGTAGATGATCAGGCAGCCGAGCAGGTAGAGGACGACGGTGACGGCCAGCCCGACCGGACCGAGCCACGGTTCACGCCGGAGCGCCGGCGGAGCCAGGTACTCGGCGAAGGCCACCGCCGTGGCGATGCTGTAGACGGCGTGCCCGAAGACGAAGCTGAGCGTGTTCGAGACGTCCAGACCCAGCGCCTCCACGTACGTGTGCCGGGCCAGGAACAGGGTCTGCTCGAAGTCCGCGTTGAACATCGACTGGTCGACCAGCCCGGCCTCGATCAGCCCGTACGCCCCGCCGAGCAGTAGGACGGTCGGCCAGCCCCGGCCGGTGCGGCGGGTGACCTCGCGGATCAGCAGCGCGCCCCCGCCGTACATCGGCAGCAGGAAGGGCAACGCCGGCAGCAGCTCCAGCGGGATGTTGCCGAGCAGGTACTCGCCGATCCACGGGGCCAGGACGAGCAGGGTCCATACGCCCGACACGGGCAGCAATCGGCGCATGCCCCCACCGTGCCCGGGCGGACCCGGGCTCCGGCAGTGGCCGAAGGTCTAGGGCCGGGTGGCCGTCGGTCGAGCCGTCAGTTCGCGGACGCACCGCTCGTGCCGGGCAGCGGCTGCGGGCTGGCGTCGAGGCCGTCCTCGTCGAACATGTCCGAGACCACCGGGATCTCCTCGGTGTCGACGCCCAGGACGGCGGCCTCGTCGGGCTTGTGCACCAGCACGCCGCCGATGTAGCTGGACACCGCCTCGTCGAGCCCGACGTCGCGGCCCTGGTTCTCCGACAGGTACCACCGGTGCTCGAGGACCTCGTGGTACAGCTCGGCCGGGGCCAGCTTGCCGCGCAACTCCAGCGGGACGGCCCGCACCGTCGCCTCGAAGTTGCGGGCCAGCCACTCGTGGGCCACCACGTCCTCGTCGACGCCCTGCTTGTCCATCGCGGCCCGGTACGTGTCGAGGTCGTTCAGCAGCCGGCGGGCCTGGTTCTCCTCGACGTTCAACCCGGTCAGGCGCAGCAGGCGGCGGCGGTGGTGCCCGGCGTCCACGACCTTGGGCTGGATCTCGATGGAGGTGCCGGTGACGTCGGTGGCGATGTTCAGCTCGCCGACGTCGAAGCCGAGCTCGTTCAGCCGCCGGATGCGCGCGTCGACCCGCCACCGGTCGCCCGGTTCGAACGCCTCGGGCGCGGTCAGTTCCGACCACAGCGAGCTGTAGCGCTCCAGCAACGAGCCGGCGATCTCCAGCGGGTCGGTGCTCTCGTCGAGCAGGCCACCGGCCTGCAGGTCCATCAGCTCGCCGGCCACGTTCATGTGCGCGACGTCGAGGTCGTGCGAGCGCTGCCCGTCGGACAGGGTGTCGTGCAGGTCGCCGGTCTCCGCGTCGACGAGGTAGGCGGCGAAGGCCCCCGCATCGCGTCGGAAGAGCACGTTCGACAGCGACACGTCGCCCCAGTAGAAGCCCGAAAGGTGAAGGCGCACAAGAAGAATCGCGAGGGCATCGATCAACCGGACGCCGGTGGAGGCGCTGTAGCTCTGGGAGAACGCGGCGCGGTAGGGCAGTGAGAACTGCAGGTGCCGGGTGAGCAGCACCGGGTCGAGGTCGTTGCCTTCGGCGTCCACCCGGCCGGTGACCACGCCGAGCGGTTCGACGGCGGGCAGCCCGAGCCGGCGCAGCAGCCGCAGCAGCTCGTACTCGCGGCGGGCGAACGACTCGGTGATCTCCTTGGCCGCCAGCACGTGACCCGACAGCTGCACGAACCGGACGACGTGCCGCGAGATGCCGCGCGGCAGGGTGGCCAAGCGGTTCACCGGCCACTGCTCCAGCGGGACCTGCCAGGGCAGGTCGAGCAGAGCCGGGTCGGGGGTGGCGGAGGTGATCTGGAGGGTTCGCGCCGTCATCGGCTTCCTCGACGATTCCGTGAGCGCACCGCAGGAGGAGGACGTGCGACGACCGGACCCGCGGAACTGGTCTGCGGGCCCGGCCGTCGGTGTGCGTCAGTCCTTCAGGCGCAGGCCCGTCTCGTTGTTGAACAGGTGGACGTGGCCCTCCTTGGCCAGGAAGTGCACCGTCTCACCCTTCTCCGGCGGCCGGCGGCCGTCGACGCGGGCGATGATCGGCAGGTCGCTGCCCTCGCTCGCCAGGGTGCCGTGCACGTAGGCGTCGGCGCCCAGCACCTCGACGAGCTCCACGTTGACCGGGATGCCGTGGTCCGACAGGTCCAGGTCCTCGGGGCGCACGCCCAGGGTAAGGGTGCGGCCCGCGTCGGCCAGGGCCGACCTCGGGATGGGCTGCACGGCGTCGCCGAACTGCACGCCACCGTCGGTCGCGGGCAGGTCGAGCAGGTTCATCGCGGGGGAGCCGATGAAGCCGGCCACGAAGACGTTGTCCGGGTGGTCGTACAGCTCCCGCGGCGTGCCGACCTGCTGCAGCAGGCCGTCCTTGAGGACGCAGACCCGGTCACCCATGGTCATGGCCTCGGTCTGGTCGTGGGTCACGTACACGGTGGTGACGCCGAGCCGGCGCTGCAGCGACGCGATCTGCGTGCGGGTCTGCACCCGCAGCTTGGCGTCGAGGTTCGACAGCGGCTCGTCCATCAGGAAGACCTGCGGCTTGCGGACGATCGCCCGCCCCATCGCGACCCGCTGCCGCTGGCCGCCCGAGAGCGCCTTCGGCTTCCGGTCGAGGTACTGGGTCAGGTCGAGGATCTTGGCGGCCTCTTCCACCCGCTGCTGGATCTCGGCCTTGTTGACGCCCGCGATCTTCAGCGCGAAGCCCATGTTCTCGCCGACCGTCATGTGCGGGTAGAGCGCGTAGCTCTGGAACACCATCGCGATGTCCCGGTCCTTCGGCGGCATCTGGGTGACGTCGCGGTCACCGATCAGGATGCGCCCCTCGTTGACCTCTTCGAGGCCCGCGAGCATGCGCAGCGAGGTGGACTTGCCGCACCCCGACGGACCGACGAGGACCAGGAACTCGCCGTCGGCGATGTCCAGGTCCAGCTTGTCCACGGAGGGCTTGGTCGCGCCCGGGTAGATGCGGGTCGCCTTGTCGTACGTGACTGTGGCCACGGTGCCACTTCCCTTCACCGGCAGGAACGTGCCGGACGATCCGAGTGGAGGGACGTCGCCGGCCGGTCTGGTCGGCGTCGCTTGGTGCGCAACGCCCGAACCCACACGAACCCGCGCGAATCCGGACGTCGAAGACCTCGGACGGCGGGCGTCATCGGCCTCGCCCCCATTGAAGTCGGTGAAACCGCGCGCGTCGAGAGGGAACGGGCTGCGTCCTTCATCACGTACGGAGTAATTCCGGGCTCGCTGACAACGTCATCACCCAGTTACCGTTTTCCATCGGCGGGTGATCTCGGCACCCGCCCAGCTGCCGAGGGAGGCAGGAACCATGAGAGTCAGCGATGTTCTGCGCAACAAGGGCGACTTAGTGGTGACCGTCCGGCCCGAACACAGCGTCACCGACCTCCTCGACCTGCTCGCCGAGCACGGCGTGGGTGCGTTGGTCGTGTCGTCGGACGGCCGGAGCGTGGACGGGATCGTCAGCGAGCGGGACGTCGTCCGCCGCCTCCAGCAGCACGGCGCCGCGCTGCTGGACTCACCGGTCAGCGACATCATGACCGCCACGGTCGCCACGGTCGGCCCCGACGCCGACCTGGAGGACCTGATGCGGCAGATGACCGAACGCCGGTTCCGGCACCTGCCGGTGGTGGACGACGACTCGCACCTGGTCGGCATCGTCAGCATCGGCGACGTGGTCAAGCACCGCATCGAGCATCTCGAGGTCGAGCGGGACCAGCTGACCGCCTACATCTCGAGCTAGCGGGTGAGTGGAGGGGAAGCGCGGCGCTCTTCCCCTCCACTCACCCACGGACGTCGCTTACCGTGGGGGGATGAGTTCGCAGCGACCGGTGGGGGCCCCCGAGATGGTGGGCCCCTACCGGCTGCTGCAGAGACTCGGTGAGGGCGGGATGGGCGTCGTCCACCTCGGCCTCGACGAGGAGGGCCGTGCGGTCGCGGTGAAGTTGTTGCGCCCGCACATCGCCGACGACTCCGAGGCCCGCCAGCGGCTGGCCCGGGAGGTCGCCACCCTGCGCCGCGTGCAGCACCCGCAGGTCGCGGCCGTGATCGATGCCGATGTGGACGGCGACCGCCCGTACCTGGTCACCCACTTCGTGCCCGGCAAACCGCTCGACGCGCACGTGCGCGAGCACGGTCCGCTGCCCCGCGGGCACGTCGCCCGGATCGGGTCGGTGCTGGCCGACGCGCTGCGGGCCATCCACGCGGCCGGCATCGTGCACCGCGACGTGAAGCCCGCCAACGTGATGCTGCTGGACGGCGACCCGGTGCTGATCGACTTCGGCATCGCCCACCTCGCCGACGAGTCCCGGATCACCCGCACCGGGCTCGTGATGGGCACGCCGGGCTACCTGTCGCCCGAGGTGATCGGCGGCGAGGACGTCACGCCCGCCACCGACTGGTGGGGCTGGGGGGCGACGCTCGCGTTCGCCGCCACCGGCCGGCCGCCGTTCGGCACCGGGCCGGTCGAGGTGGTCCTGGACCGGGTCCGCCGCGGCGCGTCGGACCTGTCGGGCGTGGACGCCGGGCTGGCGGCCACGCTCTCGGCGGCCCTGGGGGTGGACGCCGCCGCTCGCCCCGACCCCGCCGCGCTCGTCGCCGGGCTGGCCGCCGACCCGCGCCGCCCGGCGATCATCGAACTGCCGAAGGACGGCGAGGCGGTCACGGTGCGGACGCCGGCCGAACCCGTCACGGCGCACATGGTTCCGCTGAACAAGACCCGCGCCTTCGAGAACCCCGCGCCCGCCGTCCAACCCGCCGTCCAACCCGCCGTCCAACCCGTCGTCCACGCGCCCCCGGCGGCCCCGCCGCCCTACCCGTACCCCCACCCGCAACCGCATCCGCACCAGGTGCGGTGGGCGCCCCCGCCCAACGCCCCGGTCCCCGCGCGCCCCCAGCCGCAGCCGCCGGTGCCGCCCCAGCCCGAGGAGGCCACCTCCTGGGGTGAGCCGGACGCCGGCGTGCTGGTCGGGGTGGCCGCAGCGCTGGCGGCGATCGGCGTGGTGGCGCCCGTCGGCGCGGTGTGGACGGTCGGCCTGCTGACCCTCCTGGCCCGGGTCGTGGACAAGTCCCGCACGGCGATGATCCGGCGCCGCGACCTGCGCGGCGCGCGCGGCGGCGACGGCGTGGTGGCCGCACTGGCGCTGCCCTGGCAGATCATCGCGGCCACGACCACCACGGTGTTCGCGATGGTCCTGCCCGTCCTGGTCGGCATCTCGGCGGCCTTCATCATCGCCAACGTGACGGCCGGCGGTGACCCGCTGAACACCCGGCCGAGCAGCCCCACGGCGCTGGCCGGGGGCATGCTCGCGCTGATCGCGATCGTCTGGATCGGGCCCGGCGGCGGGTCGGTGCGCCAGGGGGCGCGGCTCAGCGTGAAGGCCGTGACCGGGGTACCGAACGGTCGCATCGCCGTGTGGGCGGTGCTGGGGCTGATCGTCGTCGCCGCGGTGATCGTGATCGCCAAGGGCGCCGAGCCCGACTGGGGTCCGCTCGAAGGGTCCTGGTTGCTCGACCAGATGAGCCGTTAGGCGGGCAGTCAGGCGGGCATCAGGACGGGTTCGGGGCGGCCGAAGAGGTAGCCCTGCGCGTGCTCGGCCCCGAGCGCGGCCAGCAGTTCACGCTGCTGCTCGGTCTCGACGCCCTCCACGATCACGTCGACGCCCAGCCCGCGGCCCAGCCCGGTCAGCGCCTCGACGATCCGCTCGCTCGGCTGGTCGGTGCCCAGGCCCGCGGTGAAGCTGCGGTCCACCTTGATCCCGGAGATGGGCAGGTCACGCAGGTACGTGAGCGCGCCGAAGCCGGTGCCGAAGTCGTCGACCAGGACGCGCACCCCGAGCTCGTCGAGCTGCTCGATCTCCTGCCGAGCACCGACCGCCGAGCTGAGCATCACCGACTCGGTCAGCTCGACCATCAACCGGGCGGGAGGCAGGCCGGTGTCGGACAGGGCCTTCTCCACCTGGGCGGCCAGGCCGGGGCGGGTGACCTGCGTCGGCGACACGTTGATCGACACGTACCCGGCGTCCGGGCCGGTCGCGGCGGCCACCCGGGCGGCCTCCAGCAGCACCCAGTGGCCGAGCTCCACCATCAGGCCCGACTCCTCGGCGACCTGGAGGAAGTGCCCGGGGGCCAGCAGCCCGCGGTCGGGGTGGTTCCAGCGCAGCAGCGCCTCGCGGCCCACCACGTTGCGGCTGGCCAGGTCGACGATCGGCTGGAAGTGCAGCTCCAGCTCGCCGGTGGCCAGGCTGGTGCGCAGGTCCTCCTCGAGGTCGAGCCGCTCCAGCGCGTCCCGGCGCAGCCGCGAGTCGACCAGCTCCCAGCGGTTACGGCCGCCCTGCTTGGCGCGGTAGGTCGCGATCTCCGCGTCCCGGACCAGGCTCAGCGGGTCGGCCTCGGACGACGCCGACAGGGCGATGCCCACGCTGACGGTCGGGGAGATCGAGCGGTCGGCCAGCGGGAGCGGTTGCGCGACGGCGTCCTGCAGCCGCTCGGCCAGCGCCGCCGCCTCGGTCTCGTCGCCGACGTCGGGGCCGACGACGATGAACTCGTCACCGCCGATCCGGCCCACCGTGTCGCCGGGGCGCAGGGCCCGCTGCACCCGGCGGCCGATCTCGGCCAGCGCGGCGTCGCCCTGCTCCTGGCCGCTGTGCGCGTTGATCACCCGGAAGTGGTCGACGTCGACCTGCAGGACGGCGACCCGGCGGCCCGTCTGGCGACTGCGTTCGAGCCCGTCGCGGATGCGGTCGAGGACGAGCGTCCGGTTCGGCAGGCCCGAGAGCCGGTCGTGCAACGTCATGTGGGTGAGCAGTTCCTGGGCCCGGTGCACCTCGGAGACGTCCTCGATCTGGACGACGAGCTGCTGCGGCCGGCCCTGCGCGTCGCGGACCAGGCAGACCGCGAGCGTGCCCCACAACTGCATGCCGCCGTGCCCGACGTAGCGGCGCTCCATCGTGATCGCCTCGACGTCGCCGCGCAGGAGGTGCCCGACCTGGACGCTGGTCTCCTCGAGGTCGCTCGGGTGCACGACGTCGTAGAGGGTGCGTTCCTGCAGTTCGTCGGCGCGGTAGCCGAGCATCCGGCACAGCTTGCGGTTCACCCGCAGGAAGCGGCCGTTGAGCGCGGCCACGCCGAAGCCGATCGGGCTGAACTGCATGGCGTGGCGGAACAGGTCCTCGCCGCCGTCGTGCGGGTCGGGCGTCGCGCCGAGCGCGCCCAGACGCGTGACGACCGCCCCCACGCGCCCGTCGTCCCCGACCAGCGGGAGGCTCGTCGCGACCAGGGTGCCGTCGCCGACGGTGATGCTCGGCCCCGTCGTGACGTGCCCGGTGGCGACCGCCTCGAGGGCTCCGGCGCGCAGTTCGTCGAGCGGTTCGACGGCCGGGCGCAGGGTCACCCGGTGGTCGGCGGGGCGGTCCGCGGTGCGGGTGCTCTGGCGGGGGAGCGTCGCGGAGCGCGGGCGGCCGTCGGCGGTGATGCCGAGCGCCTCGCGGGCCGCCAGGTTGGCCAGGATGATCCCCCCGTCGATGTCCTGCAGGACGACGGGTTCGGGCAGCGCGTCGACGAGCGCCCGGTGGCGGGCCTCCGACTCCGCGACGGGTAGCTCGTCCGCGCTGCGGCGCTGATCCCTCTGGGCGCGCCGCAGGTCTGCTCGTGGCATTCGACTTCTCTCCCCAACTGTCACGCGCAGTCTATGGACGATCACACAATGCTGTCAGGGTGACACGGTGCCGTGCCGTCGATTCCTCAGCAAGTGGCCGAACGACCGACGGGCGCCGGGTTTGATCGCCGAGTGTGATGTCCATGCGCAGCGATGGGCCGTTTTGCGCCGAGTGCTGTGCCACGGCCTCACACTCGGTGGGCCATGGCCGCGCGGATCAGCGTGACCAGCTCGCCGACGCGCCACAAGCCGTCCGCGTCGACCTGGATGACGTGCCAGCCCAGTGCTCGCAACCGGTTGTGCCGGCGCAGGTCGCGGCTGTGCTGGTCGCGGTCGCGATGGTGCTGGCCGTCGTACTCGACCGCCAGCATCAGCTCGGGCCAGGCCAGGTCGAGCCGGGCCACGAACCGACCGTCGTCGTCGAACACCTCCACCTGCGGGGTCGGGGCCGGTAGCCCGGCCAGGATCAGCGCCACCCGCAGCCGCGACTCCCGCGGTGACTCGGCCCGTGGATCGGCCAACTCGGCGGCGGCCCGGGCCTGACGCACGCCGCGGGTTCCGGATCGGGTCTCCACGTACGAGCGCAGCCGCTCGGCGGAGGTCGAGGTGGCCCTGAGGACGGCGTCCGCCCAGGCGACAGCGTGCCCCACCGGGCCCGGGCGGGCGATCAGGTCGAACGCCGTGCGTACGGGAGAGGTGGCAGGCCCCAGCCGGGTCGGACCGACTTCGTCCGTGGTGAGGACGCACCCGCGGACCACCAGTCCCGCTCGCGGGGCGGGTCGCGCCTGCGGGGCGGCGGTGATCTCCACCGCGTCGTCGGGCGTGGCCCATTCGACGCCGTGAGCCCAGGCGGCACTCGGGCCGGACAGGGCGACGCCCCGGGGCAGGTACAGGCGGGCGGCGATGATCCGCTGCTCGTGCGTGACCGGGACGTGCGTGGACAGGTACAGGCCGTGGCCGAGCTTCTGCCAGCGTCGCGGGTGTCGACGCGGATCGACGCCGAGCCGACGGGCCTGCGCGGCGGTCACGGGGTGCGCCGGGAGTCTCGTGCTCATGGCCGCAGCGTGGCGGCCTGCGGAAGGCGGGTGTGCCATCCCGGCGGCGGCCTGTGGGCGTCGGCCGCTTCGCGCCTGCTGTGGACGACGCGACGTGCGGGGCTCTGGGGACGGCGAGTGTGGGGTCGGTGCACGCGAAACGGCCCTCGGACGCCGAGTGCGGTGCATGAGCGTCGCACTCGGCGGCGGCGCGCGTCACACCAAGCCCCCGGCCCGCGTCGTCCGAATCAGGGACGTCCCTGATCGCCTTCAGGGGTTCCGGATCGGAATACTGGCCGTGCGCCGGGCGTGGACGCCGGGCGCCTACTCCGCACTCAACTCCAGGGGGAGTCAGCACCGTGGAAAAGTTCACCCGGTTCGTGCTCAGGCATCGACTGTGGGTCTTCCTGTTCTGGATCGCGATGCTGGCCGGTGGCCTCGCGACCTCCGGCGGTCTCGCCGACAAGCTCAGTTTCAACTTCGCCGTGCCGGGTCAGGAGGGCTACGAGACCCAGCTCAAACTCACCCAGGCGTACGGCACCGGCAACTACCCCGGCTACATCCCGGTCCTGACCGCGACGGACGGGGCCTCGATCGCCGACCACAAGACGGAACTCACGCAGTTCGCCGCGGCCTTCCAGAAGCTGCCCGGCGTCCGGGTTCTCGACTACGCCAACACCGGGGACGACGCGTTCCTGACGAAGGACGGCAAGTCCACCTTCGTCCTGGTCTACGCACCGCTGCCGCAGGGTTTCGTCGACCCGATGGCCGAACCGATCCAGGCGACGGCGAAACAGGCCGCCGCGCAGAACGGTTTCGACCTGAAGATGACCGGCTACAACCAGCTGGCCGCCGGTGACGAGAACAACGAGGGCCCGAGCGTTCTCGTCGAGACCCTCGTCGGCGCCGGGCTGGCGCTCGTGGTGCTCATCTTCGTGTTCGCATCGTTCCTGGCCATCGTGCCGCTGCTGATCGCCGCCTTCGCGATCCTGTCCACCTTCCTCGCCGTCACCCTGCTCACCGAGGTGACCGAGGTGAGCTTCGTCGTCCAGTTCCTGATCTCGCTGGTCGGGCTCGGGGTCGCGATCGACTACTCCCTGCTCGTGGTGTCCCGCTGGCGCGAGGAGCGGGCCCGGGGCGTCCCGAACCACGAGGCCGTCGTCGTCTCGATGAAGACGGCCGGGCACGCCGTGCTCGCCTCCGGCATCACGGTCGCGATCAGCCTGCTGGCCATGGTGCTGGTCAACGTGCCGCTGCTGCGCAGCATGGGTTACGGCGGCATGCTCATCCCGCTGATGAGCGTGCTCGTCGTCCTGACCCTGCTGCCGGCCACGCTGTCGCTGATCGGGCCGCGGATCGACTGGCCGCGGATCCGCCACGAGGGCAACGCCTCTCGGGCCTGGTCGGGCTGGGCCCGGGGGGTCGTGAAGTTCCGCTGGCTGGCCACGGGGGCGGCCCTGCTCATCCTCGGCATCCTGATCGCCCCGGTGTTCGGCCTGCAGATCGGCTACGCCAGCTCCAAGTCCCTGGCCAGCAACGGCGAGGCGCACGACGCGCTGGTCCAGCTCGAGCAGGGCGGCGTCGGCACCGGCGTCCTGACCACGGCCGACGTGCTGGTCAAGGGCGGCGACCCGGCCGCGTTCAAGGCGGCGATCGAGACGGTGCCGGGCATCCGCACCGCGGTCGTGAACCCGCCCGGGAAGGGCGGTTTCACCGACGTCACCGTCGTGCCGAACGGCGAGACCGTCGACAACACCAACATCGCCGTGATCGACGACGTCCGCGAGAAGGTCTCCGGCCTGCCGGGTTACGAGGGCATCGCCAGCCTCGGCGCCGACGTCGAGGACTACCAGCACGCCGTGTACGGGAACTTCCCGTACGTGCTGGCGGCCATCGCGTTCATCACCTTCATCCTGCTGGTCCGGACGTTCCGCTCGGTCCTGCTGCCGCTGAAGGCGATCGTGTTGAACCTCGTGTCGCTGGCCGCGGTCTTCGGGCTCGCGACGTGGTTCTGGCAGGAGGGCAACGGGTCCGAGCAGATCTTCTCGATCGACCAGACCGGCGCCATGACCTTCTGGCTGCCGATCATGATCTTCGCGTTCCTGTTCGGCCTGTCCATGGACTACGAGGTGTTCATCCTCGCCCGGATGCGCGAGGAGTACGACCGGACCGGCTCGACGGCGCTCGCCGTGCAGCGCGGGCTCGGCCGGACCGGACGCCTGGTCACCAGCGCGGCGCTGATCCTGTTCTTCGCCTTCGCCGCGCTGGCCTCCGCACCGGGTACCGACATCAAGGTGCTGGCCACGGCCCTGGGCGTGGGCATCCTGCTGGACGCGACGATCGTCCGGGCCCTGCTCGTCCCGGCCCTGGTCTCGCTGTTCGGTCGCTACAACTGGTGGCTGCCGGGCTGGCTCGCGACCGTCCTGCGGGTCGAGCCGTCCCCGGTGAAGCCGGACGTCCCGACCGAGCAGGCGCTGAGCGCCGAGAAGGCCGAGGCGGAGAAGGCCCTGGAGCCGGCCGCCGGCTGAGGGCGTGCGTGCCACATGACGGCGGGGGGGGGGGGGGGGGGGGGGGGGGGGGGGGGGCCCCCCCCCCCCCCCGCCCCCGGCGGGAGGCCGCGCGCAGCGCGGCCCTTGATGTCTAAGAGGCCAATTCAGCAGTGCGCGCCTTCACTTTATCCACCCAGCCGACTGCACAC